>CAWJNE010000021.1:0-876090 GCA_963844175.1 uncultured Acidimicrobiia bacterium | reverse complement strand
CCCTGTCGGGCTTCGGGTGATGGTTGACGGATCAGCTCCGGCTGATCCTTGACACGTTGGTTGGGTTTCGGCGGCCGGTCCTGGTGGGAATCGAGGCCCGCTTCTTGCGGACGGGGCCGGTGTTGAGGCGTTGTTCGGTTCGCAGCAGGTGGTCGCCGTCGAAGAACTGTAAGACGTCGTCGGTGACCCACACGTCGATGTTCCTGCCGGCCGCCGCGACTCCAACGCTGACCTGTTGCCAGTTGACGCACACCACCCCGACCGCGCTGGCTCGGCGAGCGACCCACATGCCGTCCCCGCGCACGTCGGGGCGCTGGATCGGCCGAGCGATCGGCGTGACCGTCGCCACCGGCTGCTGAGCGAACCGTTCCGCTGGCGGGACCATGCCAATCGCCTGATGTGGCCGGTTGGTGTTGTAGTCGACGACCCACTCGTCGAGCTCGGCCTGCGCAGCCGCCAAGTCGGCGAAGGTCCGGTCGGTGCGGAACTCGGCCCGCAGACTCCGGTGGAACCGCTCGATCTTGCCGGTCGTGGTCGGCGACCGGGGCTGGGTCAACCGATGCGTGATCCCGTTGTCCCGGCAGATCCGATCGAACAACACCTCTGCCGGTGGCTGGTTGAAGCGGCCCGTGAACACCTTGCCGTTGTCGGTCAGGATCTCACCAGGGACGCCCCAACGACGCATCGCCAACGCCAACCCCTCACACACCTGCCGCGACGACTCACGCCGCATCAGAAACGCCGACACGCACCACCGCGAGTGATCATCGACCCCGGTCAACGCCTTCGCCTTCGTGCCATCGGCCAACAAGAACCCGCCAACGACATCCATCTGCCACAACTCCATCGGCGCGCCGCGCTCCCACCGCTTCCAGCGACGGCCGCGTGGCCGGCGCGCACCCGGATCGATCAGGTTCAACCGCACCAACGCCCGATACACCCCCGACTCCGACGGCACGTCCCCCAAGCCGCGCTTGGACAACTCGAACACCAACCGCCGCGGCCCCCACGACGGGTGCGCTCGACGCAGCTCGGCCAGCACCACCTCGACCCCGGCCGACATCTGATGCGGACACCACCGCGGCCGATGCGACCGATCACCCAGATTCTCCACACCGCCGGCCTCGTACTTGGCCAACCAGGCATGCATCGTCTGACGCGACACCCCCAACCGGCCCGCCACCTCCGTCACCGTGTGACCCTCGGCGATCACCGCCAACACTGCCCGATACCGCTGCTCACTCACACTCAGCTCCCTCATGGGATCGAGTGTCAAGGATCAGCCGAAACAGCCGTCAAGCATCAACCGACACCGCGTCAACCCTCAACCGACGCCCCAACGTCGGGTATCAGCCGAAGTAACACAGAAATGCGGTGCCCCCCCAGGGGCTCGAACCCTGAACCAATGGATTAAAAGTCCACTGCTCTGCCATTGAGCTAGAGGGGCGGGACCGGCGCGAAACGTGGGAGAAAACCCCGGAGCGCTTCGGGTGCCGGCGCTGTCGGGCAATGGTAGAGGCGCGCCGAGCGCTCCGGAGCCCGGAACCGGCGTCGGTCGTCGACGCGGAGCGCTCGATAGGTGGTCGGGGCGCGGTGTTACGTCGGCGACCGAGGTGTCGGCGGTCAGGCCGCGGCTGGTGGAGCGAGGCCTGGGCGGTGGACCTGCATCGACAGGCCGTTCACGCCGAGTGCGTAGGTGATCAGGTTCAGCAGTTGCCGGCGATGACCGACCGAATGGGCCCGGCGCAGCCACAGCGTGTCGTCAAGGTGTCGGTTGATGCTCTCGGCATCGTTGCGACGCCGGTAGAGGACCTCGAAGTCGGGATCTCCGGGCGCGATCTGGCGGACGTTCTCCGCTCGGTTGAACTTCCGTTTGGCGTCTTCATGGTTGGCGTGCAGCCGGACGGTGACGACTCCCCCGCCGAGGCGGTCAGGCAGGCGGTAGTCGTTGTACCAGCGGAAGGTCCCGCGCTCTCTTTCCGACGCTCGATGGCTCCCCGCAGCACGCCCAGATCCTGCAGGGCTGCGGGCGCTACCCGCTCGTCATCCTCGCTCACGGGCAGTGCGGTCGCGACGAGCAGCCCTACCAGAAGTGGTTCGAGCTCCCAGCGACCCTGGCGCGCAGCGGCTATGTCGTGATCCTGCCCGATCTCGACCTCGGGGCACCCTCGGGCAACGAGACCGAGCAACGATTGATCGGCCAGCTCGCCGCCTGGGCCCGTTCGGACTGGGAACACAAGGAGCTGGTCATGCCGGCACCGGCGACGGCGCTCGTCGGCCACTCCTGGGGCGGCGGACTGCTCGGCCACGTGGCCGCCGAGTCACCGGGCAACTACGCGGCCTATGTCTCCTTGAGCGGTGTCGAGGTACCGGGCGATCTTGGGCGTTCGCCGATCCCGAAGCTGATGACGTGGGGAGACGACTTGTCCCTGGAGGTCCTCGGGACACAGATCTCACAGTGGGATCGACTCACTCAGCCGGTGCACGTGGCGGAGTTCCATCATGCCGGCCACTGGGACTACTTGCCGGCCGGCCGGTCGGCGTGCGACGTGGACGAATCCGGGCAACCGAGGCGGGGCACCTGCACCCTCACCCCGTATCTGGCGGCCGACATCGTGGCCAGCTTCCTCACCAGGTATCTCCGCCCCGAAGGGATCAACGTGCCCTCCTGGCCATGGAACTCCTTCTTCAAGATCCCGACGAGCCTGAGGCCGCCGCTGGCCTCTCAGATGCTCCTCACGGTTGACCAACAGTTCTACGCCGGCGGCCACCTCCTGGCCTGGAAGGGCGTCCCAACCCGGGACGACTGCGGTGTCACCCTGCGATGGAACGTCAACGGCTCAACGGGCGAGCTGATACACACCTGACAGCCGCCCCGCTGCTACGCACAATGGAGGGCGATCGCTGGTCGAGTGGCCGCAAGACGTCTGCGGTGAGTCGTCCAGCAAGCCGCGCGCGCCTGTGGCCCCCCACCGACATCATCTCCTTAGCGCGATTGGCGACAACACTCACAGTGAGGCGCCGCTCCGCCGATAACCACCGCCGCACCGAACGCCGGTTCCGGGCGCGCTGGCCGCTCGATCGGACCTGCGATGCCTCGTCATTCGGTGCACGAAAATCACGCCGCCGTCGTACCGTGCGGACCTGCTCCGAACGCCGGCGTGGGAGCACGCCCTCCCTCTCGAGTCGGTGTCGTTCGGTGCTCCACACGCCTCGAGCGGCCACTCCAACACGGGCGCACCCCCAACCTTGCTGTGGGCGCCGTTGCCGACAGTTCGAGGCCATCCGCCAGCGTGACTTTTGCCCCAACCTTCCGAACGTGCCCTCCGGGAGTGGACAAGTACGTGCCGTCCATCCGACGCTGCCCGGGGTTGTGAGCCCGCTCAATCGTCTAGGGATGCGTTTCATGCCTGGGAGGGATCGCACCCTCAGCGCCGGGTGCGCTAAGAATCCGGGCGGGCACCCGACGATCACGCAAGGGTGTCGTCGCGGAACCAGCCGCGTCGACAATGAAGTAGACGCCGACGCGAAACACCACGCCGCTTTCGCAACGTTCGTTCTGTCCATCCGACGAACGGCTTGCAGCGTCGGAGACCGCACTGCTACCGCCGTCGCGATCAAATGTTGACGGAGCCTGGTCGGGTGGCAGCGCTGACTTTGCACCGTGCGGTGCCGGCTGGGAGGATCGGAGCGCCGTTCCAATCTCTATGAGGGAGGCAGAAGCTGATGCCCAAGCGCAGGACGACTGGCGCCGCACCTGGCGGCGTGCCGACCGTTGAAGAGCTAACGCGCCTGATCAAGCAGTCTGAAAAGCCGCCGCGGGACGACGACGACGGACATGCGGCCCTCCAGGCCGAGTTGCGTGCGCTGGCCTTCAACCGGCAGCGCAAGCAGGCGCTTGGGCGCTTCATGGAGATTCCGCCGGAGCCGGTGCCGGCCGACGGCGACCCCGGCTCCGCGGCCGCTCGCCGCCGCGACCTGCTTGACGTGAAACGACGCCCTCGTGATCCCACCCGGAGAAACTATGGTCTTCGAGCTGCAAGTCGTCTTCCGCAGTGAGATCGAGGACGGTGGCGACGTCGTATCGACTTCTCCAGCAAACAGCACTACTGCGTCTCATCGGTCTGCCAGCTCGAACTGCTGACCGTCGCACCAACGCTTATGGGATGACAGGTCCGATAAGTCACCTCCCGTCAACACCAGTTCAGGAAGTCTGGCAAGCGCTCAAGGCCAAGCGGTCGGAGAAAGGTCAACAATGCATCCAGGTGCCCGCTGCGGTGGACGGAACGGCCTCCGCAGCAGGCCGCGTCAGCAGCCGCGGCGTCGGCGGGAGGCGAGCTCGATGCCTGGGCCATACCAACGTGCGTTGATCGCTCGCCCGGCGATGAGGCGCAGTGGATGACGTCAACCGTGTCGTGGTGCTCGCCGAGGATGAGGCTCGCCTTATCGCGCACATCTTGGCTGTGTTCGAGCGGGTGCTGCGACTGGGCGCCCTAGACCACGAGCAACTGAAGTTGCTGGTGCCGGACGGTCTCATGGCCGGCTTCGAGCGGCCAGACGTAGAAATGGCGGAGGTGGTCGTGGAGGCGGGCGAACCGCTGCATCGACAGCTGTACTGAAGAAGAGCTCGCGAATTCGCCTGAAGATCCGGGGACGTGCGCCGTCGCGTCGCGTCGTGCCGAACACGTGCGGCTGGCCCACACCGTCCTGAGCCGTCGAGGCCGTTGACCCCTCCGGCGTTCGTGCTTGCGGGCGCCGCAGGCGGTGCGTCGGTCAGACCGCGCTGCGAGGTCGACCTCGCACCGAACGTCGCGCCCGAATGACGCCTGCGATCGCTCGACCGTCGCGCCCGAACGGCATCTCGGCACCGGCTGTCGAACGTTTGGAGACAACAGGTGTCGTCGCCCGTTGGCCGAACAGCGACCACGTCGGCGCGAGCCGTCGGGTTGGCGCCAGAAAGGCGCAAGGCGAACTCGCGCGCGGCGGCAGCCTTTCGAGTCGGACAGGCGAGGAGGTCCGAGCGACGGTCCAAGGGCACCGGTCGTCGGCGCTGGGCCATACGCTCGGCACGTGGCCAAAGCCTCGCCATCGCGGACGCCGAACCCCGATGCGATGAAGTTCACACTGGACACCACCCTCCCTGAGACGCTCAACGTGACAAGCCCGGACGACGCGGTCGGCGTCCCGTTCGCCGAGGCCGTCTTCGCGGCGGGAGGGGTCGCGTCGATCTTCGGGGTGAACGACTTCGTCACGGTGAGGCGCCAACCAGGGTTCGAGTGGGACCCGATCGTCGCGGTGGTCGTCGCTGCGGCCGCGGCGCACCTGTAGCGCAGGGGTGGACGAACGTCATCAACCCGAATCGATCGACGTCTCCAAGGACGCCGTCACGGTGATGTACCTCGACGGCTACGTCGCTCAGTTCGATCTGGTGAGCCTGCGCCAAGGATGCCCGTGTGCGACGTGCCGCCACATCCGTGAGCGAGGAGAAGACAGCTGGCCCCGCCCAAACAGCCCGGTACCGCTTGGTGTCGAGCGCGCCGAACTTCACGGTGCTTGGGGGCTAAACATCACTTGGAACGACGGTCACGCCACTGGCATCTACCCCTTCGAGTTGCTGCGACGTTGGCACGAGGCGCCGAAGTGACCACGGCGCGCACCGAATGTCGTACCGAACTCTCGGGGATGACGACCGCGCTGCCGCGCCAGAACGGCAGCGCGGGCGCCGGGACCGGGACGTGATTTCGAAGGGGTCGAGCTCGTCGAGCCGCCAGACCGCGGTGCTGCGGTGGCAGGACAGCGGAGCGGGCAGAGGGTTGGCTGGTTGGCGGCTCGAGGGTGGACCGGCACACCGGGGGCGCCGCGGCGCAGATCGCCAGCTGCCTGCGCCCGACGAAGGATTTACGCAACGGACGCTGATGGCGCGGCAGGCCGCCAATCGTGGTATCGCTCGAGGACGACACCCCGCTGCGCCGGCGGAGCCGACGCAGATCGACACCCGCCCTCCGTCGGAACGCTTCCGCTCGCCGTTCGCATGGTTCGAGGCGGCAGCTTCATGGTTCAGTCGCATGCGATGGTCCAGACGGGAACCATGCGACCCGGAACGAGGTCGACTCGCAGCATGCGTTCGCAGGGTTCAGCGGGACCAGCCTTGTGTGCTGTGGCGCACCCTGGAGCGCATAGTCCGATTGCCAGGACGGTGCGGATGATTCGGTGTCGGGGCACCGCAGCCCTCCGTTGGGTGGTCGGCGTGCGAACCATTGGCGGTTGAAGCTCTGATCGCCACGCTCGTCGGCGGAGCTGTCAGCGGCCCGGCGTCACGATGAGTGTGGTCGTGGTGAAGAAGTCGACGTCGGTGCCGAACACATCAGTGCCGACGACGTGGATGACGATTTCGTGGGTGCCCGGTGCCAATGGGTTCAGCAGTGCGACCCAACCATGGCCCACGGAGAGCGCTGTTGGAACGTTCTCGACGTCGACTCCGAAGATGTTGTCGACTGGAAGGTCGGCGGTCAGCAGCGCCGTCTCCACCTCGGTGAGCGGGACCGGCTGTCCGTCGACGGTGATGGTCAGGAGCGTGTAGCCCGCATCGGCGGCTCGGGCACATTCACGCAGTTCTTGCTCGTTGCGACCGAAGTAGGGCGGGCCCTCGACCGTGCTGCACTCGGATGACCACGCTGTCATGAAGACCTTGGTGCCGGCCTTCACGGTGCACGTTGCGGCGTTGGAGGCGAACGGAGCGACGATATGTCCGAGGTCGACGCACGGATCGCCGCCGGTGAAGGGGTTGTCGGGCGTGGGCGTCTCCAGCACTTCTTCCCAGAGCTTCCCGAGGGTTTCTTCGAGCTTCCGTTCCGAATCCGCGCCAGCCCGAGTTGCCGGTGCCGTCAAGATGCCGACGGTGCCGAGCGTGAGGAGAACACACGTCGTGTATCGCCGGCAAAGGTGCTTCTTGCTCGTCGTGCTTCGACGCGATGGCGACAGCTGTCCTGACCGATCTGTGCTGAGTGGGTTTCCGTTCATTGCTCGCTCCCTCATGAGGTGGGTCTCGTGTCAGTCGTTCGATGGTGTGGCGGGTTCGTGACTTCGAGCCCGCGCGGGTTCGGTCAGGCTGCGCGTCGGTTGGCTACGAGCATCGGATGCGTGCCTTGCCGTCGGCGGTGCCGTTGGCGTCGGCGGTCAAGCTTCCGGTACCGCTGATGTCGCTGATGTCGCCGGTCCCGAGGCCCGGCACGAATTCGAGCGTGCCCGTGATGTGCTGCAGGTCGGTACTGCCGAACAGCCCGCGCATGGCGACGGTTCCTGATCCGCAACCGTCGATCGTGCCGGTGAACAGGAATGTGACGCCGGCGGTGTGCCCGCCGTTGGCGATCCACAGTCCTGCCGAGCCGAGCGCCGTTCCGTCCATGTCTCCGGAGAATGTGCCGTTCTGGTTGCCGACGACGATGCAGTTTCCGGCCGCGTCGCAGTTGGTCCCGAGTGGCGCGAACGGCGCCGTGTCGATGTGGAACTCCACCGTTCGCGTGCGGCGCTCGTCGTTCGCCGCGGCCGGCACGGCCGCACCGGTCACGAGCAGCCCGGTGCCGAGAACTGCCGACATGAGGTGTCTTGGTCGCATGTGATCCTCGCTTCTGCTCGGTGCCGGCCCCCGCTGTCTGCTATCGGTGCCGCCTTCGGCAACACCCTCGCAACGGCCCTCCACGCTTTGTCCACGCGCCGCGTGGAAGGGCGTTGCCCCACGGGAAATAGGGTGCGTGGATGCGCCTCGGGGTGCTCGGACCTCTCGAGGCACGCACAGCAGACGGCGAGCTGATCGTGCGTGGGCGGCGCGACCGGGCATGTCTCTCCGCATTGGCGCTGCACCGGGGCAAGGCGATATCGGTCGACACGCTGGTGGACGCCGTCTGGCCGACGGATCCGCCGGCATCAGGACGCAAGGCGGTACAGAACGCGGTCAGCCGGCTGCGGGAGGTGTTGGGCTCAACGAGCGTCGAGTTTTCGCCAAGTGGATACCGGCTCCAGCCGGGCATCGAGATCGATGTCGACGATGTGGAACGGACGGTCCGGGATGTCGCCGCGACTCCTGCACAACTGCAGGCGGCGTTGGGCTCGTTCCGTGGTCGACCGTTCGACGATCTCGAGGGGTGGCCTCCCGCCGACATCGAAGCGTTTCGACTCGGGCTGCTCCGCGCCGACATCGAGGAGAGGTTGGCCGAGGCTCAAATCGCCGACGGTCAATGGGTCGCTGCCGCCGTCGAGCTCGATGGAATGGTGGAGCGGGAGCCGTTCCGGGAGCACCGATGGGTCTTGTTCATGACGGCGCTCCGGCTGGCCGGGCGGCGTGCTGAGAGCCTGCGAGCGTTCGCCCGCGCTCGTCGCCACCTGCTCGACGGAGTGGGGATCGAACCGGGTCCGGAGCTGGCGGGGCTGGCCCGAAACATCCTGGCCGAACTTGCCGAGTCAACCGTCGTCGAGCCGCTGCAACGTCCATCGTTCGTCGGCCGCTCCGCCGAGCTTCGGGAGATGACGGGGCGATGGGAACGTGCCCGCGCCGGTGATCGAGGCCTGGTCATCGTTGCCGGCCCTCCCGGCATCGGCAAGACGACGCTGGCCACGAGCGTGTTGGCGGGCGCCGCAGCGAGCGGCGCCCGGACCGCTGTTGCCCGCGCCGAACCGGGCGGCGCCGTGCCGTTCGCCCCGGTCAGTCAAGTCGTGCGCGAGCTGATCGGCACCGAATCGGCCGTCGACGAGCTGATGGCGAGCGAGGACCCCTTCACCCAGCTCGGGCGTCGCACGAGTGGGCCTGCCGCGTCGACTGCTCTCGTGGCCCGCGCCGTCGTCAACCGGCTCGCCGCGATCGCCGACGACGACGGTGTCGCCGTCGTTCTTGACGATCTCCACTGCGCGACTGCAGACACCATCGAGTTGCTGCGGTGCATGTGGGAGACGACTTCGCTGCGGCGAACGTTCATCGCCGTCACGTACCGCAACACCGAACTCGCCGCGGACCATCCGTTGCGGGCCTGGATCAACCACATCGTCGAAGCTGACCCTGGTGCGCTCATCACGCTGGAGGGCCTCACGACCGACGACTTCGTGGAGCTGTTCGACGCCGAGGCGGGCACCACGCTCCACACCGACACCGCCGGCAACCCGATGCTCGCGATGGAACTGTGGCGGGCCGGCGCTGACACCAGGGACGTCGCAATCCCGCCGACGATCGTGCTGCTGATTGGCGCCCGCATCGATCGGCTCGCGTCCGCTGCCACCCGCTTCGTGGAGGTTGCCGCCGTCTGCGGGTTGTCCTTCGATCCAGTGGTCGTGGCCACAGCGACCGAACTCGACGCCGCATCACTTGGCGCGGCACTCGATCAGCTCACTGCGGCAGGGCTGATCGACATGTCCGCGCTGGCTGCGGCCCGGTTCGTTCATCCACTCATGCAGCGGGCGGTGCTGGCAAGGCTCCCGCCCAGTGGTCTCCTCGACGCCCACCGGCGTCTCTGGGCCGCGTACGAAGAGATGGGCACTGGCACCAACGCGGCCAAGGCCATCCACGCCTTGGCCTCCGCCAGCGACAGCGAGCGGCGCAGCGGCGCAGTTGCGCTGACGTTGGCCGCTGGCAACGATGCCTACCGGCAAAGCGCCTTCGAAGAGGCTGCGACATGGTACGAGCGAGGGCTCGAGGCGCATCGCACCGCGGACTTCGCGCGCTACGAGCTGCTCGTCGGCAAGGGTCGGGCACTCGCAGAGCTGGCCACCACAGCGTTTCGCGAGCCGCTGGTCGAGGCCGCCGACATCGCCGCCGGCCTCGGCGACGACATGCGTGAAGGCGACGCGCTGCTGCTGATGAACCGCGTCTTCACCAGCGCAACGATGATCCCCGACGCCGACCTCGTCGCACGCGTTGCGACGCTCAGGACTCGCGTTGCCGCACGAGCCGACCTGGCGGCGAGGCTCGCAGCCTGCGAGGCCGCCGAGGGTCTGTTCCTGTTGGACACCGACAGCCGCCTGGCGACCGAGCGAGAAGCGCTCCGGCTCGCCCGCGCCACGTCCCACGCCGACACGCTCTGTTACGTACTCATCCGCAGAATCACAAACGGGTTCGACATCGCCAACGCCCACGAGCGTGTCGCCCTTCTCGCCGAGTTCAACGGACTTGCGCAGTCGTACGCCACGCTTACCGAGCGCTCGTGCGCCAAGCTCGTCGAGATCACCACCCAGGTCGAGCTCGTCCGACTGGACGACGCCGAGCGCACAATGGGGCAGCTCCAGGCCGAGACCGCGGACGTCCACGATCGCTACATCAAGACGATGGTCAGAATTCCCGAGGCGACACTCCTGATGGCCCACGGTGAGCTCGCCGCCGTCGAGGCGCTCGCCGACATCATCGAAAGAGACGCCCCCGACGTGGGCGTCACGGTCGCAGCGATCAGGGGTGAGTGTCACCGACAGCGCGGCGACTGGCAGGAACTGCTGTCCCTCCGTGTGCCCCCGAGCGCCGCATCACTCCCGACCTACCTCCTCGCCATCGCCGACGCCCGAGCGCACCTCGGCTCCCCCGACCATGGTCTGGAACTCATGACCGGACCGCTCCTCAACGACCTGATCGCCATGCGACCCTCCATGCTCCGCGGCGTCTGCTGGTTCGCCGCCGCTCGGCTAGCAGTCACCGTCAATTGCCGCGATCCACGCCTCGACGCGTTGCTCGACCGGATCCGCCCCTACACCGGCCGCATCGCAACCGTCTCCATGTCGACGATCGAAGGTCCCGCCGACCACACCATCGGCCTGCTTGCGGCCCAACTTGGACATCGAAGCGAGGCCGACATCCGCCTCCGCCGAGCCCTCGAGATCGCCGAGCAACTCGGCAACGACCTCTGGACCGCCCACGCCATGGCAGCCCTCGCCGCGCTGCGCGACGACGATGCGGGCACGACGACAGCCCGAACCATGGCGGCGCGCGCCGGAATCAACGACCTCTCGGGCAACTTCATCCCAGCGCAACGTCCAACGTTGACCCCGTGACATCACCCACTCGACGGTCGAAACCGGACGCCCGCACCGAACGTCGCGACCGAACGACAGCGCCGACAGCGCCGACAGCGCACGATCGGCATCTCGGCGGGCTCCCTGTCGTTGGGCGTGTCAATGGCAGCTGACTGCGAATGCAGGGCAAAGCTTTGTCGGTCGGGCGCGCTGGTCTTCCCGGAGAGTCTCGGGCTCGGTGCAACTCGAGTGCGGCGGACCGATGGCACGACCATCGCAGTGAGCTGAACCCGTTAGCGCGTCCGAACAGCGCGGCGAGACGCTACGGCCCCTTGTTCTTCGTCGGGCGATTCTTGGACGTCGCGCCCTTGCCCGCTGCCTTCTTGCTTGCGCCCGCCTCGCCCTTCACCGCGCCTTTGTTCTTCTTCGCGGCCCTCCTCGGCGCGCCCCCGCCCGCCGTGAGTACGGTCAGCGTTCCCGGCGCAGGAACAACGGTTGACTCCTCGCCCGATGGCCAGCGCAACCGCACGAGCGAGCCGGTCACCGCAGTGACAACGCCCTCGCGGTTCGGGCCCTTCGTACTCGACAGGCGAATCCGGTCTCCAGTCTTGACCATGAGCTGGCACCTCCCACTCGTTGAGACATGTTCGCACCCGAAGGCGATCAGCGCGACCTCGTCGGGAACTCCCCGTGCTGTCGCACCGAACGTCGGCGACGCCAGCGAGGAGCACGCGCCCGATCGGCATGTCGATCGCGAGGCCCGCACGGAAGTCGAATGGGCGGCATGCGGTTCCTACGCCATCAGAACGTCGCCGCTGTTGTTGCATGAGCCGACCACTCGCATCGATGCGCCTTCAGCTGTTGAGTGCAGTGACCGTGTAGCCGAGCGTTCGGATCGTGCGCTCGGTGATCGGGCTGACGACCAGGATCGCTTCCTGCAGACCTGCCTCCGCGAACTCTGTCAGTCCGCCGGCGATGGTCTCGGGTGACCCGGTGAGGGCGGACACGTCATGGGTGTGGGATCGATCTCGCGGGCCGTCTTCGAAGGCGACGAACACCGTGGCGGAGCGGGCGACGTCTGCGGGTTCGCGTCCTGCCTCCCCGACGAGTCGGCTGACGCGGTCGTTCTCCCTGGCGAAGCCCTCCGGGGTGTTGCCGTACCAGTCGTACCAAATATTCCAGGCGTCAACGTGGGCCAGCGCAGCCCGCAAGACGCGCTCTCCAGTGGAACCCACCATCAGCGGAACAGGCACGTCCGGAAGGGGGAGAAGCACCGCGTCCTCGACGCGCTCGAACCGTCCCTCGAACGTCACCCGCTCACCGGCGAGCAGACGCCGAATGATCTCGAACGACTCGCTGAAGCGGGAGGCGCGATAGTCGAAAGGGACACCGAAAGCGCGAAACTCGGTCTCGTTCCACCCCGCCCCCAGTCCGAGCACCAGCCGCCCGCCGCTAATCTCCTGAACCGCCGCCGCTCGCCTCGCAAGCAGTCCAGCCGGGCCAAACCCACAACACGCCACGAGGGGGCCCAAGCGAACGCGATCGGTCACCGCCGCAAGGGCGCCGAGGAGACTCCATGCGTCCCACGGCCCGCGCTCGTCGCGACCATCGCCGCGGTACAGCAGGTGGTCGCCAACCCAGATCGAGTCGAAGCCGACCTCTTCGGCAGCCCAGGCCATGGCGACGTACTCCGCCCAGGGCACCCGACGCTCGACCTCGGGCAGCTGCACGCCGACGCGCAAACCGCTCGCCGTACCCATCGCAGCACACTAGGTACGGCCAATCGCCGTTCCAGCCGACCCTTGAGGCTCCGGACCGACGTGTCGAGTATCAGCATCGCCGTTCGGGCGCCAGCGTCACGCCCTTGCCCGTCGGTTCCACCCGCCACAGCACCGCTGTGGAAGCGCCAAATATTCACACCGAACGACCGGCGCACGCCCGGCCTCCGCCGCACATGTCGGCATCGAGGGTGGAACTCTCGCTGCCGAGCATCTGCCTGCACCAGCTGCCGCACCCCGGCGACGCCTCCGAGCGTTGAGCGGAGGCCCTGCGCTACGTTTGGCCACGCGACCGATGTGGCGTGCGTTGCTTGGGGGTGAGCAGCCGATGATTGAGACACCAGGTGGCGACGTCGATGGCGCGTTCGGGCGGCCGTGTACTCCGGGGATGGGGAATGAGGTCGACTGGGATGCTCTGACCGACGAGGTCGCCGTCGCGCCGCCGACGATGCCCGGCCGCGATGGGCGCACGACGGAATTCCTCGAGCGAGTGGCACAACGCGTCCTACAACTGCTTCTCCTCGGGGCACAAGTTCTGCCGCGAGGTCTGCCCCGTGATGCAGGTCACTCGCAACGAGACCTGGAGCCCGACGGCGTTTCACGCCAACGTCGTCGCTATGGAGCGCGGCGAGCTCGACGATCGGGGACATGGCCGCCGACTACGTGAACTGCACGCAGTGCGGCGCCTGCGAGCTGCGCTGCCCGAACACGTTGTTCACTGGTGACTTCTACCGCTTCCGCACCCGCACGGTAGACGTCGTCAAGGCGGTGAGGGCGCTGGCCGTCGACCAGGGCGTGCACCAGCCCGAGTGGCAGCGGTGGAACGCGCTGACCGACGAACGAGCGCACGAGCCGGTGCTCGGCGAGACGCCCGTCAGGCAGGATCACGTCCGCGATTGGGCCGAGGGTCTCGACCTTCCGATCGGTGGCGAGTCGATCCTGTTCGTGGACTGCGAGGCGGCGTTCTACCGGACGTCGCTGCCGCGAGCGGTCGCCCAGATCCTGCAGTTGGCCGGCTACGAGTTCGGCCTGATGGCCGAGCAGTGGTGCTGCGGCGGCCCTGCGTCGGAGATGGGCTACGTCGAGCAGGCCCGCCGGTTCGCCGAGCACAACCTCGCCGACTGGCGCGCCGTGGGTGCCAAGCGGGTCCTCGTACTCGACCCGCACGACTACATCACCTTCACCGAGGACTACCCGAGGTACTTCGGCGACGACTTCGACATCGAGATCGTGCTCGTCGTCGAGCTGTTCGCGGCAGATGATCCGCGACGGCCGCTTGACGCCGGGCGTCGCCATCGATCGCTCGGTCACGTACCACGACCCGTGCCGGCTGAACAAGCGCAAGGGCATCTGGCAGGAGCCACGCGAGATCCTGCGGGCCATCCCGGGGCTGTCCTTCACGCGACGTCGACCGGGTCACCCAGTGGTCCTACTGCTCGGGCGGCGGCGGTGGGCTGCCGATCGAGAAGCCCGAGCTGACCGCCCAGATCAGCGCCCGCCGCCTCGAGCAAGCCGCCGCCCTGGAGGTCGACACGCTCGTCAGCGCGTGCCCGTGGTCGGAGCGACCCTTGAGCGCGGCGGGCGCGGCGCGCGAGCATCGACGTCGTCGACCTGCACGAGCTGCTCGCCGAGTCGCTGGGGATCGACGTCGGCGGTTCGCACCGGAGGGCCGTCGTGAGCCTCACGGCCGAGCGCCTCGACACCGTCGTCGAGGCGCTGCGGCACGTGCTGCGGCCGGACCAGGTGCTGACCTCGAAGACCGACCGCTACAACCGTGCCCGCGTCCCCGCCCCGTTCCCGGTTCACCGCTGGGCCGAGCGGGTCCCCGACGTCGTGACGCTGCCGGAGAGCACCGAGGACGTCGCCGCCATCGTCCGCGTCGCCAACCAGCTGCATGATCCCGATCGTTCCCCGCGACGGCGGCACCGGGCTGACCGACGGCGCCGTGCCGCTACGTCACGGCATCGTCGTCGACGTCAAGCGGATGAACCAGATCCACGAGATCGACCTCGAGAACCGCACGTGCACCGTCGGCGTCGGGATCAACATGCTCAAGCTCAACGAGGTGCTCGGCCGACACGGCCTGATCTACCCCGACAACCCGGCGTCGTACCCGTGCTCGCTCGTCGGCGGTCGGATCGGCACCAGCGGCTGGTCGCTGATCGGATCGCGGTACGGCCACAGCCGCGACCTCGTGCTCAGCTTCGATCACGTCCTGCCGACCGGCGACGTGATGCACGTCGGCGACGGCATCGGCCACAAGATCTCCAAGAGCTCGAGCGGCTACCAGCTCAAGCACCTGTTCATGGGCCACCAGGGCACGCTCGGAATCGCCACCCAGGCCACGCTGAAGCTGTTCCCGAAGCCGGAGGCCGAGCTGTCGCCGTTCTTCGCGTTCGCCGACTACGACAGCGCCTACCGCTGCACCGGGGCGCTGGCCCGGGCGGGCGTGGCGACGTTCGCCGGGGCCGTGCTGTTCGACGAGTGGAAGGTCGCCTACCTGCGCCGCGACGACGAGGCCTACATCCCCCAACCGGCCGACGTGAAGGCGCTGGTGTGCACGGTGCTGTACGGCTGGGAGGACGAGGTGCGCGTCGGCGGCAAGCGACTGATGCGGATCGCCCGCGACCACGGCGGCCGCTACCTCGGCGACGAGATCTCCGAGGGCGACTGGGCGGCGCGCCACGACCGCTACGCCACCCCGCTGCACGGCCGCACCAAGGCGCGGGCAGGTCGTGCCGATGAGCTGGCACTGCGAGGACGCCGCGATCAACTACACGAACCTGCCCGCCGTGACGCGGGAGTGGCACGCCATCGTCGCCGAGCTGCGCCGCCGCACCGACGTGTTCGACGACTGGGGCATGTTCGCCTACACCAACGCGTC
This sequence comes from uncultured Acidimicrobiia bacterium, assembly GCA_963844175.1. Lineage (GTDB taxonomy): Bacteria > Actinomycetota > Acidimicrobiia > Acidimicrobiales > Ilumatobacteraceae > JALZMG01. The sequence continues at coordinate 860,445 of CAWJNE010000021.1, read as the reverse complement.
GACCGGCGTCGACTACCTCACCGAGATCGACGTCGGGATCTGGGAGCAGCAGCTCGGCGACGAGGCGTGGGAGCTGTGGGTGCAGGCCAAGCGCGACATCGCCGCCGTCGCCCTGAAGTACCAGCGGCTCGATCAGCGCCTGCCACGGCTCGTGCCGCGAGGGCGAGGTCGATCTCGTGCCGCAGGAGCTCGGCCGCGGCTACGACGTGATGCTCGACGTCAAGCGGACCCTCGACCCGAACAACATCATGAACCCCGGCAAGTACGGACTCGACCGGGCCTACGAGGACGGTGGGCGATGACCGGCGACGACCGCCCGATCGGCTTCCGCCATCGCGAGGAGTCCGACGCCCCCGCCGCCGGAGCAGGTCAGCGATGTCGCCATCACCCGCTTCGAGCACGTCTTCGAGGTCGACCCGCGACTGATGGAGCGCTGGGTCCTCCAGCAGACGTTCCCGAACTGGGACACGTTGCGGATCATGAACAGCCGCCACGACCACCTGGACTGGATGCACCGCCACTTCGCCGAGCGCGTCGTGCACGGCTCGGAGATCCTGGCCGAGACTCGACGCCGAACCGACCGATCACCCGATGGAGGGAGCACCACCGTGAAGTACAGCTACGTCATGTTGCCCGACTACCCGCTGACGGAGTCGCTGGCGTCGATCAAGCTGGCCGACCAGCTCGGCTTCTACGGCTGCTACGCGGCCGACGAGACCTGGCACAAGGACCTCTGGCTGCTGTTCGCCGCGGCGGCGGCCGAGACGACGAACATCCGGTTCGGTCCGAGCCTGTCGTCGGTCGTGCTGCGCGAGCCGACGCTGATCGCCCAGTCCGTGGCGACGCTGGACGAGCTGACGGGCGGCCGAGCCGAGGCCGTGCTGTCGTGCGGGAACTTCGGGCTGCTCGCCCAGTACAAGATCGACTGGGCGGCCAACCAAGCCGCTGTCGCGCGTGAAGGAGGCGCACCACGTCGTGCGCACGTTGCTCGACGACGGGGCGATCACATTCGACGGCGAGTTCTTCCACTACGACGGCCTGTTCACGTTCGCCCGCCCGGTGCAGGAGCACGTCCCGCTCATGATCGGCGCGATGCGCGGCCCGAAGTCGTTCCAGGCTGCTGGCGAGCTGTCCGACGGTTGCCACCACGCCCTCAGCTACACGCGGGAGGCCTACGACTACGCCGTCGAGAACATCCGCATCGGGGCCGAGCGGGCCGGCAAGGACGCCGACGCCCTCGACATCGGGGCGTGGGTCGTGTTCGCCACCGGTCCCGACTCGGCGAAGGCCAAGGATGCGGCGCGGGCGATGGTCGGGATCTACGCCTCGTCGATGCCGGCCGAGCAACTCGAGCGCAACGGCGTCGACCCGGCCGAGCTGACACCGATCATCGATGCCATCGGGTCCGGGGACCTCGCCAAGGGAATCGAGCTGACGTCACCGGAGCTGGCCGACCGGCTGTCGGTGTCCGGCTCGCCCGCCGAGTGCGCGGCGAAGATCCGCGACGAGATCGCTCCCTCCGGCGTCAACCACATGATCCTGGCAATCACCGACCGCAGCCTCGTCAAAGCGTTCACCGGCATGGACATCGACGGCGTCGCCAACGTCGACACACAGCTGCAGATGATCCACGACGACGTCATCCCTGCCGTCTGACTTCCTGGCGAGGATCGTTGCGGCAAGCGGTTCCCGTACGGATCGCGCGGTGCCCGTGACGATGTTGGATGGCGCGGCCGCCCCGTCGTCGGCGCGTGGGTGTCCGACTTCAGCTGGTGCGGCTGCTCGCGCCGAAATCTCCTCTTGACGACGCGAGATGCATTCGATGGAGACCGCCGATGTGACGTTCGACAGTGGTACCCCGGCGGCGACCGCTGCGCTCTGGAACTCGGCGCTGCACTGGCCGAACGCGACCGTCGACGTCAAAGGTGAGATCGCTTCATGGGCTGCACCTGACGCCTCGCAGTGCTTGGAGTTGGCCGTCGCTACCTCCGGTGTCGACTGGAGCCCATGACGACCGCGCGGCGTCAAGCCCATCTCTCCAACCTCCCTCGGCTCCCGACGATGTGCCGGACCGGCCCCGGTCAAGCCTCGCGCTAGGGAACGTCGTGGGCCAATCCGACTGACACATCCACAACACAGAACGACGGCACCGAACGACGCCGTCGATCCACTCACGCCGCGCACATATCGGCATCTACGCGACCGGTGGTGTCACGATGCCGAGTCGGCGATCAGGGAGAACCCGTCACTACAGACCAACGTTGATGCCCGCTCGGACGAGACGTCACTGCCAGCGCGTTCTACGACCGATGGGGCACGATCAAGGCGCGGCTGGCTACGGTGAACGAGAGTGACCTGTGGGAGGGGCGATGGCACGAAGACTGAAGGTGGGAGCCGCCGCCCAGCTGGTGCCGGGGGGTTATCCGTGGTGCCGGCCGGTACGTAGTGGGAAACGCGAACGGTGAGCTGTTTGCGGTGACTCGCCGTTGTCGGCATCTCGGTGCCGATCTCGCAAACGGATCGGTCGACCGGCAGGGCTTGCGTGGTCTGTCCGTGGCATGGCGCCCGAAACGACGTGGCCACAGGGCGGATGACGCGGGGTCCGCAGGGCTTCTTCGAGAAGATTCCCGGCTCGGATGCTGGCTACCGTCTGCTGACGAGGGTCTTGCCCCTCGGTCGGGGTGTGGTTGTCGAGCGAGAAGGCACCCCGTTCGTTCGTTAGCAGCGGCCCGAAGAAGGGACGATGATGGTCGAGTTCGATGAAGTGGTGGAGAAGATCACCGAAGCTGTGCGGCAGGTCGAAGCCGATGCGGGCGCATCGCCTGTGCTGGTAGCCGTCGTCGGAGAGTTCCAGGCGAAGCTTGCTAAGGCGAGGAAGAACTCAACCGGTGGCCCACCTGATCACGACTTCGTGGTGGAGCTGGAGCAGGCCGGCGATAGCGCGAAGGTGGCCGCCGAGGCCGACGCAGGGGTGTCGGGTGATGCGCGCGAGTCTGTGCTCGCGGCTCATCTGGCGATCTGCATGCTGAAGGCTGGCGCCTGACCGCACGGCGCGCCTCGTGCTGAACACAGCGGTCCCGGTACAACTTCGCGCCGCAGTCGCACCGTGCCCCGCCCTCGCACGCGCCCGAACGTCAGCACCGAACGCCACGATCAACGATCGCGTCGCCGCGCCATAACGATGCTCCTATGTGTTGTCAAGGATCAATTCGGCGACGGTGCTGGCAGACCAGTGATGGGCCACTCGGGATCGAGGGCAGGCTCTTATCAGGCCGGGCGGTGTCGCCGTCGGTGGTGGAGCGGCGGGCCGGCAGATCGTTCGCAGGACAGCCGTGATGGGCGTGCTGGCATTTCGGGAGCCAGACCCGCCGCTCTGATCTCAGCGCTCGACGCGAGGGAGGTGCCGGAACACCTCGCGGGCGACGTAGCGCTTGAGGACGCGCATGATTTCCGGCTTGGAGCGTCCTTCGATCGTGCGCCGTTCGACGTAAGCGTGGGTGCGCGGGTCCGAGCTCATGCGGGTGAACACGATTCGCCACAGGGCGTGGTTGGCCTGTCGGTTGCCGCCCCGGTTCAAGCGGTGCCTGGTCACCTTGCCGGACGAGGCGTGGATCGGGGCGACGCCGCACAGGTGCGCAAAGGCGGACTCGGAGGTGATCCGTTCGGCGTTGTCGCCGGCCGCGACGAGTAGCAGCGCAGCGGTGTGGGTGCCGACACCGTGGCGGGCGACAAGGCTCGGCGCCGTGGCCGTGACGAGACCAGCGAGTTCGTCGTTGAGGCGGGCGCAGTCGACGTCGATGTCGACGACGCGGCGCCCGAGGGTCTGCATGGCGAGTTTGGTGGCGTACACGACGCGGTCGCCGTGCGGGTTAGGGCGTAGCGCTGCAGCGGTCTCGGCGAGGGCGGCAACGACGACGCCACGGAACCGTTCCCGCAGCTCATCAGGCCCACAGAAGCCGAGATGGCGGAGCTGGTTGAGGTACTTGGTGCGGCTGTCGCGTCCGGACCGCAAGGCGATGAGCAGGACCCTGATCGCTTCCACGTTGCCGTCAGCAGTTTTCGCCACGCCCTGGGCGCGGCCGCTCAGCGCGGCTCGGGCGGCCTCGACAGCGTCGATGCTGTCGGACTTGCCGTGGCGGCGACGGGCCTGCCGGTTCGGGCGATCGACCTCGATCACCACCACCCCGGTCGTGCGCAAGAAGCGGGCCAGGCCCGCCCCGTAGGCGCCGGTGCCCTCCACCCCGACCCGCTGAAGTGAACCGAAGCCGCGCAGCCAAGCGTGCAGCTCGGCGAACCCGTCCGTCGTCGTCGGGAACGATTCGACCCCCAGCGTGCCGCCGCTCGAGTCGATCGCCGCGGCGACGTGGACGTCGAGGTGAGTGTCCACCCCGCCAGTGATCAGACGCGTCTCTACGATGGTCATAGCCATCCCTTCTCTGTTCAAGTGGTCAAGGGGTGGCACGCACGTCCCGGGAAGGAGACCGTGACGACCGGCTGCGGCTAACAGACCGATCGATCACCCTCCGGAACGGGGCGTGCCCGGTTCAACCCACAGCACCGCCGACGGACATCTCGACGTGCTCGATGCCCGACAATTCAAACCGCGACCCCAGGAGCCGCCGAACCTAACCCGCCCCCCTCACGGACCGGTGGGACCACCGTCGGGAAACCACCTACATACTCACTGGCATCTCGGCGTTGTAGCCGTGGCGTACCTGCTGTCCGAACGCGGTGGTCGTTAACAGCCGGCGGGCGATCCGTCAGCTCCGAGGTCATCGATGGCTTCGCGCAGCGAGGCCAGTGATCGCCGGATGCCCGGTTCGCGTCGCCCGAGGCGATCGACGACCCGCTGGAGAACGGGGAGGAACGCCGCGCCGGCGACCTGATGGGCACGCCGCCCCGCAGGGGTCAGGTGGAGGAGATAGGAGCGCCCATCGCCCGGATTGCGGTCGCGGCTGAGATGACCCCGTCCTTCGAGTCGCTTGACGTAGCTGGAGATCGTGGTCGGTGGCGCCGACATCCAACGGGCCAGCTCAGTGGGGGTGAGTGTGTCGGCGGAAGTGAGGACTGAGTAGATGCCGAACTCGTCAGCGGTCAACCCGCTGCTGGCGAGGGCGGCATCGAGCAGACCGCTCGTCGCTCGCGACACCAGCCAGACGTCGAACAGCACGTTCGTACCCTCCGCCGGCACGGCGTCCACAGGATGACCCTTGACAAAGGTACTGCGATCTCGCATGATCTCAGTGTACTACGAAGTCGCAGCATCTAGGAGGATCAGATGGAATCGGACACCACAACACTCATCGGCGGAACGCAGGACACGCTCACGGTTCGCCACCTTCGCGTCGCCGGAAGCCAGCGCGACATCGGACGGGCCCTGGCCGCCGCCGCCCACGCCGTCCACGGCGCTGCCGCCGCCCCACGGCCGACGGACCCTCGGGTCGAGACGGTCCGCCGCCGCTGGTTCGAGCTCCACCACCCCGCCCAAGCGGAACGGATCCGAGGCGTCGCCGAACACTTCGGCATCGACCCAGCCGACCCGACCGTGGCGCTGGACTGGCTCGGCACCTATGACCTGCCCGCCGGCTGCTCCGTCGCTTTCTACCCCGGCATCGGGACCAAGGACGGTCACGGATTGCTCTCCCGGAACTTCGACTTTCCCACCGCGACGTTGACCCAGATCCTCGGGATGCCCCCGCTCCCCGACGAGCGACCGTTGGCCGCTGATCCGTGGGTCATCGAAACGCACCCCGACCACGGCTACGCCTCGATCGTCGTCGGAATCATGGACGTGATGGGTGCGATGGACGGCATCAACGAAGCCGGCCTCACCGTCGCACTACTTGCCGACAACGAGTCTCCAGAGCCCGAGCCGACCGGAAGTCCGCAGGTCGGGCTCGCCGAGCAGCAGGTCGTCCGCTACCTCCTCGATCGGTGCGCCACCGTCGATGAGGCCAAGGATGCCCTCCTCATGGCCAAGCACTACTACTTCTTCACGCCGTGCCACTTCATCGTGGCCGATCGCTCGGGCCGCTCATTCGTCTGGGAGCATTCGCCGCGCCGCAACCGAGAGGTGATCGTCGAGGGCGACCCCAGCACCGACGGTCGCCTCGTGTGCACGAACCACCTGTTGCACCGCTGGCCGGAGCCGTCCAACCTTCCCGACGACAACGGGCCAATCGGCACCGCCGCAATGACCTACCACCGCTGGCGCACCCTCACCGAGGCCAACGAGGGTAGAGGCATCGTCGACCGCGACGACATCCGCGACCAGTTCGCTGCAGTCCGCTTCACCGCGCCGATCGAGGAGGCCCGTACGTTCTGGCACGCCATCTACGACGTCGACGACGCCACCGCTCAGATCTCCTTCTACCTCCACGACCACAACGGCTCGAGCCTCTACAGCGCCCCCATCTGCTTCGGCCTCGACTGAGGCCGAAGCATGCCGACAGTGATCGCGCCTGAGTGTCGATCGGCCCGGGCTGGCGTCCGGAAGAACGAAGCCGAGTTCCCATCCGACCGTCGACCAGCAACACGTGCCACCTGAAGCGCGCACCGAAGGAGCGCACCGAACGGCGGCCCAGGGGCGAGGGGCGGGACCGGCGCGAAACGTGGGAGAAAATACAGAACGCCATTCGTGCCGGCGCTGACGCGCCATGGTAGAGGCGCGTCGAACCGCTTGGGAGCTCGGTACCGGGGCGCGTCGTTGACGCGGACCGCTCAATCGGCGATCGGGACGCGCCGCGACCTCGGTGGCGCCGTGTCGGCGGTCAGGCGGCGGCTGGCGGGGCGAGGCCTTGTCGGTGGACCTGCATCGACAGGCCGTTGACGCCGAGGGCGTACGAGATCAGATTCAGCAGCTGCCGGCGATGACCGACCGCATGGGCGCGGCGCAGCCAAAGTGTGTCGTCGAGGTGTCGGTTGATGCTCTCGGCATCGTTTCGGCGCCGCAACGCAGACAAGCGGAGGACCTTCCGCTGGTACAACGACTACCGCCTGCCTGAGCGTCTCGGAGGGGGAGTGGTCACCGTGCGGCTGCACGCCAACCGCGACGACGCCAAACGGAAGTTCAATCGAGGGCGAGTTCCGGGCCCCGGTGCGTCGCGTTTCGTGATGGCACGACGAGGACGGGTCGCATGGTGTGTTGCACGAGACGTCGTGTGGTGCTGTGCCAGTGCGTGTGGTCGTCAGTCCAGTTGGTGCTGGTGGTGACGAGCACAGCGTCGTCGTTGGCATTGGCGAATTCCTCGAGGCGTTCGACGATGTCGTCGCCGTGCAACACCTCCCATGCCGTCTCGACGCCGGCGGAAATGAGCCGCTGCGCAAGGTTGTGAACGTGCAATGACTCGACGAGTTGGGCGACGCCACCGCCGCTGTGCTGCGGCGCCGGGAGGACCTCGACGACCCACGGCGTCGCACTCGTGAAGGTCTCGACCCACGATGTGACGGCGGTGAACGCAGCGGTCGCGACATTGGTGGAGTCGACGCAGGCGATCAGGGTCGTCGCTGCCATGGGATTCGTCGCGGGCACGTGCGGACCGATCAGCAGGACCGGGCGGTCGATCCGGTTGAGGACCGCCTCGCTGACGCTCCCGAGAAAGTGGCTCCGCAAGGGCGATTTGGCTGTCGTCGCCATAACGAGCAAGGCGCCGGGCCGGCTGTCGATGTGGTGGACGATGGCTCGAGCTGGGTCGTTGTCGTGAATGATGACGTACGAGTCGGCGGACCAACCGTTGGCGGTGGCGCGTTGGCGCAACGCGAAGGCGTCCACCTCCTCGGACATCGACGGCGACGAAACGGTCAACAGCTCGACAGAGACGTCGCCGAGCTCCGATAGTGCTTGGGCGATCGGCAGCGCGCGATCGCCCTGCCATTCCAGGTCGAGTGCGACCACGATGGACGTGAACATGACTTCTCCTCGCAGGGCTCCTGAGTTCAGCGTGCCGGTTCGCTCGGATCGACGCTAGGGACAAAGGTCCTGCACCGGCGTCATCTCGAGGTCGTGGAGCTCAGTGGTAGGGGCCCGACCCATGAGGTGAGCGACGGCATCTTGGGGGGTTGTCGTGCCGGTCAGAACGGTCGCCACGGTCTGGCAGATCGGCATTCTGACGTGATGGCGGGCGGCCAGGGCTAGGACGGCCTCCACCGAGTTCACACCTTCCATGCACCCGGCAGTCGATGCCAGGTCCGCCAAGTGCCATCCCCTGGCGATCTGTTCGCCGGCGCTTCGGTTACGGCTGAGCGGGCTAGCGCAGGTCGCCATCAGGTCACCGGCGCCGGCGAGGCCGAGGAACGTGAGCGGGGCGCCGCCGAGTGCCGTGCCTAGGCGGGCCAGCTCGGCGAGTCCTCGGACGACGAGCGCAGCTTTGGTGTTCATCCCGTACTGCAGTCCGTCGGCCATTCCGGCGGCGATCGCGATGACGTTCTTGACCGCACCGCCGATCTCGCAGCCCACCACGTCGGAGCTCGTGTAGACGCGGAACCGGTCGGTACCGAGTCGTTGCTGGACGTCAGTCGCATACCGGAGGTCCCGGAACGCCACGCACGTCGCCGACGGGTGTCTGGCCATCACCTCGCGGGCCAGGTTGGGGCCGGCCATCAAGCCGATGGTTGCCGGGTCGTGGTCGGCGAGCGCTTCGGTGATCACCTCGGTCATCCGTTTCCCCGTTGTCGCCTCGAGGCCCTTGGTGACGCTCACGACGACGGCGCGTGGATCGATCCATGCACGAGCAGCGACGAGCACCTCCCGGACATAGGGCGACGGGACCGCGACGATGACCATGTCGGCGCCGACGACCGCCGACTGAAGATCGACGGTGACGTCGAGCGCTGGCGGGAGCGGGAACCCTGGCAGGAACTGGGTGTTCTCGCCGTGCTCATGGATGGCGGTCAGGACTGGCGGCTCGCGCGCCCACAGCGTGGTCGCCAGGTGCTCGCTGGCGAGCGCGGCGAGGGTGGTGCCCCACGCTCCGGCGCCGATGATCGTGAGCCTCACGGGGAGCATCATCGCGGCGGCGATGTCGAGCCGGGTAGAGCCGAAGGTCCTCTGCTGTACTTCAAACCGGCACGCAGGTCACGCGGCGCGGGTCACTTCGCGCCGTCGTCGGGCGCTGGGTACGCTCCCTTCGTGGAGGACCGCGCGACCGTGCCGGCGCTGCGCGGCCTCTTGCAGGCCGTGTTGGCCATCGGTTCCGATCTCGACCTGGAGGCGATGCTACATCGCATCGTCGAGTCGGCCGTCGAGCTCGTCGGCGCACGATACGGTGCTCTCGGCGTGCTCGACGAGGCACACACCCGACTGGCACAGTTCGTCACCGTCGGTGTCGGCGACGACATCCAGGACGCCATCGGACACCTCCCAGACGGTCACGGCATCCTCGGCGTGCTCATCACGCACCCCCGCCCGCTTCGGCTTCCCGATCTCCGGGCCCATCCCGACAGCGTCGGGTTCCCGCCCCACCACCCGCCGATGCGCTCGTTCCTCGGCGTGCCGATCAGGATCCGCAACGAGGTGTTCGGAAACCTGTACCTGACGGACAAGGTCGACGGCGACGAGTTCAGCGAGCTCGACGAGGAGCTCGCCGTCGGATTGGCCAGCGCCGCCGCAGTGGCGGTCGACAACGCCCGGCTGCACGCCACGGTGCAGTCCCTGGCGCTCGTCCACGACCGTGAGCGGATCGCCAGAGATCTCCACGACACGGTCATCCAACGCCTGTTCGCGACGGGCCTGACGCTGCAGGGCACGGCTCGGCTGGCCGGCGACCGTCCCGAGGTCGTGGGACGCATCGAGGCGGCGGTCGACGAGGTCGACGTGACGATCAAGCACATCCGCTCGGCCATCTTCGAACTCTCCGAGGGCCCCGGCAGCGATGGTCTCCGCAACCGGGCTGCATCGCTCCTGCGCGCTGCGTCCATCGTTTCGGGGTTCCAGCCAAGGATGTTCTTCGACGGGCCGATCGACACCACCGTGCCGGACGCGATCGCCGCGGATCTGCTGGCCACGATGGGAGAGGCCCTCACGAATGTCGCCCGCCATGCCGAAGCTACCCGCGTCGACGTCTCGCTCACCGTGACCGACGAGGTCGTGTTGACCGTGCTCGACGACGGCATCGGGCCACCAGCGAGTAGCGGGACCGTTGGCCGCGGGTTGAGCAACATGGACTCGCGGGCCAAGCGTCACGGCGGGACGCTGCGACTCGACGCCGGACGGGACGGCGGCACCATCCTGACCTGGCGGGTGCCACGACCACCGTCGGGCACGGGTCAGTAGCCGGGCAGGTCAGCGGGGATCACGAGCACCGGACGCAGCGACCGCTCGACGAGTCGTCTCGTCGTCGAGGACCAATGCGAGAGTCCGCCGGCCCACCGTTCGCTCGTCACGGCGAGGATCGCGTCGTCGATCTGCTCGGCGAACTCCAGCAGGTGATGCGCGGGTTCACCGCCGTGGAGCACGGTGGTGCCAGTTTCGATCCCGTGCTCGGCGAGCACGGCTGCGACCGCGTCGACGAGCTGGTGTTCCAGCTCGTCGTCATTCGCCTCGGCCGGCCAGGCCGTGGTCGGCATGACCTCAACGAGCCACGGCCGGCCACCACCGAAGGTGCGCTGCCACGACTCGACCACCGGTAACGCGGCCCCGTTCTCGTGCGATCGGTCGGTGCACACCACCAGCGTCGGCGACGCCAGCGGCAACGGGTCGGGCACAACCGGACCGATGAGCAGCACGGGCTGGCGGAGCTCGCTGAGCACGTGGCCACTGGTGCTCGCGCGCGACCCCGACACCAGCCCGACGCCATCACGAGCAACGCACCGTCACGACCCTGCAAACGGTCAACGATCGCCGACCCGACGTCGACCGGTTCGTCCGCCGGGCCGATGGTCAGGATCTCGACGGGCAGCCCACCCCGCAGGCCCAGTGCCCTCCCGACTGGAACCGCTCGATCCGGTCCTGCACCTTCGTCGGCGGCGATCACCACGGAGTTGAACACGCCGACCCATTCCAGCAGACAGCGAACCTGCCTATGGTCGGGACATGCCCGTCGCGTCCGCCGCCGACGCGGTGCTGCAGCACGTCGGACCGCGCGCCGATCTCATCGTCCCGCTGGCCAACGGCGAACCAGTCGCCCTGCTCGACGCCATCGAAGCCCATGGCGACGGGTTGGATGGGGTGCGGGTCCACCAGATGCACGCCGTCCACGACCGTCGCTATCTGCACGGCGCGTTCGGCGACCGGCTCCGTCACGTCTCCTACTTCCTGTCCCACGTGACGCGCCCGTGCTTCCTCGCCGGCACGATCGACCTCGTCCCCAACAACTTCAGCGAGATGCGCACGATCCTGGCCGAACGCACTGTCGACCCGCTCGTGCTCGCGGCGGCGTCGCCACTCGACCGGCACGGCTTCTTCAGCCTCGGCCTCAACGCCGACTACGTGTCGTCGTTCATCGGCCGAGCCCGGTTCTTCCTCGAGGCCAACGCGCAGATGCCCCGCACGTTCGGACGCAACCAGATCCATGTCAGCCAGGTCCTCGGATGGGTCGACGTCGATCGGCCCCTGATCGAGGTTCCCCCGCCATCGCGTCGCGCGATCGACGACCGGATCGCCGCCTTGGTCGCCGAGCGAATCCCCGACGGAGCGACCATCCAGACTGGCATCGGGTCGATCCCCAACGCCATCCTGTCGGCGCTGTCGGGGCATCGTGATCTGGGTGTGCACACCGAGTTGCTCTCGGACGGCGTCATGGACCTCGTAGACGCCGGAGTGGTCAACGGCGTGGCCAAGCAGCTCAACCGCACCAAGACCGTCGGCACCTTCGCCCTCGGCACCCGCCGCCTCTACGACTTCCTCGACGAGAACGCGGCGTTCGAGTTGCTGCCCGTGCGCTACGTCAACGACCCCCGCGTCGTCGCGCAGGAGGACGGGTTCGTGTCGATCAACTCGACGATCGCCGTCGACCTGCTCGGTCAGTGCGCCAGCGAGACCGTGGGCGGCGCCTACTACTCATCGAGTGGTGGCCAGGCGGACTTCGCGCGTGGCGCGATGTACTCCAAGGGCGGCCAAGGGTTCGTGGTGCTCACGTCGACCACCAAGCAGGACACCATCTCGAAGATCGTCGCCCAGTTGGCCCCCGGCGACGTCGTCACCACGTTGAAGAACACCGTTGACAAGGTGGTCACCGAATGGGGTGTCGCCGAGCTCCGCGGCCGCTCGCTGCGCCAGCGCGCGAAGGCGCTGATCGCGATCGCCCATCCGGCCCATCGCGACCGCCTCCGTGCCGAGGCCCTCGCCGTCGGCCACCTGTGACACGCCACCCCCACACCCGATGATGGCCAACCGGAGCGGTGGATCAGTGACCTTCGCCTCTAGGCGCGGAGGTCGACGGCAGCCCAGAGTGGCTCCATGTCCAGCACCGCTCTTGGACCCACAGGTCGGAGGCCACGACGGCGGTTGTTGGCCGTGGTGGTCGTGGCCCTCGTCGCCGCCGGCATGGGCACAGGGATTGCCATCGCGGCCACACGCGACGACGCACCGACGGAGTCCGACACCGCTGCGCAAGTCGCCGGCGTCGGCCAGGCCTGTCGCCAGTGGCTGGACAGCAGCGGCAGGGACGACGACATCGGGTGCTCCGGCATGACGGACTGGATGGACCAACGGCTCGCCGGCGGTCGCATGACAGGGTCCCTGATGTGGGGAGACGCCGATCGGATGCTTTCGACGTGCCGCTCGTCGACGCAGGCATCCGCGCCCGCTTCGGATGCGTCGCTCGACTGGTGTGCGGAGATGGTCGACTGGATGCGACAGCGCGCGGGCGAATCGTGGGGCGACGAGTGGATGATGGACCGTTCGATGATGGACGGTTCGATGATGGACGGCGGCTGACGGGTTCTGCGAGACCGATGGGACAATCAACGGGATGAGCGGCGAGATCACGGTGTTCCTGCTGGACGATCATGAGATCGTGCGGCGTGGTGTGGCGGACCTGCTCGACGCCGAGGACGACATGCGGGTGATCGGCGACGCGGCGACCCAGGACGAGGCCGTTGGCCGGGTCCACGCACTCGATCCGGATGTGGCCGTGTTGGATGTACGGCTGGAGCACGGCAACGGCATCGAAGCGTGCCGGGAGATCCGCTCGCTGCATCCCCGCACGGCCTGTCTGATCCTGACGTCGTTCGACGAGGACGAGGCGTTGTTCCGTGCGATCATGGCCGGCGCCGCCGGTTACGTGCTGAAGCAGATTCGTTCCCCGGACCTGGTCGATGCCGTGCGCCGAGTCGCCGCTGGCCAAAGTCTGCTTGACCCCGCCGTGACGGCCCGTGTGCTGGAACGGATCCGCAGCGGGCCGCGCCAGGACGAGCGGATCGCCCGGCTCAGCCCGCAGGAACGTCAGGTCCTCGAGCTCCTGGCCGAGGGGTTGAACAATCGGCAGATCGCCGAGCGCTTGTACCTGGCCGAGAAGACGATCAAGAACTACGTCACATCGGTCCTGTCGAAGCTCGGGATGGCCCGCCGCACCGAAGCCGCCGTCTACGCGGCTCGTCACCTGCAGCCTGACGGGTCCGGCTGAGCCGGAACTGCAAGGACCTTTGGCCCTTTCATGGCGATGCGACGTCGGTCGACGATGGACTCGTGGAGATCGACGGGAACGGATGGCAGATGCTCGATCGCGAGGAGTGCCTGGAATTCCTTGCCTCGGCGGAGGTCGGCCGCATCGCCATCTCTACCCGCGCGTTGCCGCTCATCCTGCCGGTGTGCTTCTTCATGGACGGCGAACAGATCGTGATCTCCACGGACTTCGGCACCGCCCTCGACGGCTCGACGCGGGATGCGGTGGTCGCCTTCGAAGCGGACGGACCGTCCAGCCACTCGACGGTCGGCTGGAGCGTGCACGTCAACGGCATCGCCCGGCACGTCACCGATCCGCACGAGATCGTCCGTCTCGTGGCGTTGCGGCCGTGCACGCGCCTGCATCCGCAGCAGTTGATCTCGATCTCCACCGACCAGCTCGCCGGGCGCTCGGCGGTCGACGCCGACGAGCCGTCTGACGCTGGTCCACTCGCGGGCTTCTCGCCGGTGTCACCAGCAAGGTAGGACCTTCGGCCCTGTGGCCACAGGCCACCGACGTCTCATGCTGATGGCATGACGACAGACACCACTGGGATCGTCGTCCTCGACACCCACCTGTGTCTCGGCCTACTGCGAACTTGCGACGTCGGTCGCCTGGCCGTGTCGATCACCGATCACCCCGACATCTTCCCGACCGTCGGTGTCCTCACCGGCCGCACGCTCGAGCGCCTCATCGGAACATGAGCGCCCGGGCGCAACGCTGCGTGATGTGGCGGCGCGACTTCGCCTCCGGGCAGCGTTGTCCGAACGCTGGCTACGGTGAGCCGCGATGGGACCACCGGCATGCGTGATCGTCGGCGTCGACGCGTCGCCGGAGTCCGTCGCTGCCCTGGAATGGGCGCTGCATCTCTCCGGCGAACGGCAGTGCCGGATCGTCGCTGTCCACGCCGTCGGGCTGCTCGAGGAGGGTGGCTACCGAGTGCGGCCGGACATCGCCGGGCTCATCGACAGCGCCTGCGCACGGGTCGGGTTGGCGGCCGCGTTCCCGGTCGATCGGATCGAGGAAGACGGCCCGCCGGCGGACGTCATCGTCAGGGTCGCCGTGCGTGAGGGTGCCGACCTCATCGTCGTCGGGAGTCGGGGCCTCGGGCAGGCGCCTCGCCTGCTCGGGTCGACGAGCGAAGCCGTCCTCGCACACGCCCGGCTCCCGACCGTCGTCGTACCGGCGCTCGACGCCGGAGGATGATGGGGTCTGTCGAGGTCGGACCCGAGAAAGCCGTCCAGATCAGCCGGCCGACGGTGCGCTCGGCGTCAGGCCGGGGGGTGTCACCCATGAGTGGAGCGTGCGCACGTAGTTGGCCCGCTCGAACGCAGAGGGGTCTTCGCTGTTGGCGTGGCTGACGCTGCCGCGCAGCTGGGCGACCGACGTGTACTCGTGGTCGGTGGCCCACGCCTGCAGCTCCGCCTCGACCGTGGCGACGTGCTCGGGCCCGTGGCGCAGCAACGCAGACGTCATCATCGCCACATCGGCGCCGACGAGCAGCACCTTGGCAACGTCGCGGCCGGTGGCGATGCCCGAGCTGGCGGCTAGCGACAGGTCCGGCACGAGTGGGCGCAGGACGGCGATCCAGCGCAGCGGCAGGCGCAGCTCCCACGGCGATGACAGTTCGACCCGCGGGATCACCTCGCGCGTGTCGACGTCGAGATCCGGTTGGTAGAAGCGGTTGAAGCAGACCAGCCCGGCGGCGCCGGCGACGGCCAGCGAGCGGGCGAGGTGCCCCAGCGAGGAGTAGTACGGTGACAGCTTCACTGCCACCGGTACGTCGATCGCCTCGCAGACGTCAGTGACGAGGGCGATGTGGTCCTCCTCGACTTGGGCGCCCGATCGCGACGCGTCGGCGGCGACGTCGTACACGTTCAGCTCGATGGCCGATGCGCCGGCGTCGGCCAGCAAGCCGGCGTAGCGGATCCAGCTGCCCGACAACGTGGCGTTCAGGCTGGCGATGACGGGGACGTCGACGGCCGCCCGCACCGCATCGAGGTGCTGGAGGTGGCGGTCGACCGGCGACGTCATCCGATCGGACACGGCGTCGGGGAAGTAGCTGAGCGCCTCGGCGAAGTGCTCGGACCCGGCCTCGAGGGCGAGGTTGAGCTGGATCTCGTCGTCGAGGATCTCCTCCTCGAACAGCGATGGCAGGACGATCGCGGCCGCGCCGGCGGCGACGAGCCGCCGCACGGCGTCGACGTCGCCGGTCAGTGGCCCTGCCGACGCCATGATGGGCGTCCGCAGGTCCAAGCCGAGGTAGCGGGTGGTGAGATCCGTCACGGGTCGCTCCCCTCCGTGACGTCGACCGGCCCGACCTCGACCGGCGTGACCGCGACCGGCGCGACGTCGACCGGCGTGCCGTGCGGGACGGTGCGCTCGATGCTGGCGAGCTGCGAGTAGTAACGCCAGCGTTCGTCGGCATCGGCCTGCAACAACGCGCCCAGCTCGGCCGCCCGTTCCGGATGGGTGCGCGCCAGCACCGCGTAGCGGGCTTCGGTGGCCACGAACTCGGAGACCGGGATCGTGGGCGGCCTCGAATCGAGGTGAAAGGGCGTGCCGTGCTCTGCGTCGGACGGCGAGAACCTGTACAGCGGCCAGTAGGCGGATCGCACGGCGTCTTTCTGGTGGGTCATCGACTGCGACATGTCGATGCCGTGGGCGATGCACGTCGAGTAGGCGATGACGAGGCTGGGACCCGGCCAGGCGGCAGCCTCCACCAAGGCCTTGGTGGCCTGGGTGTCGTTGGCGCCCATCGCGACCTGGGCGACGTAGACGTTGCCGTAGGCCCGGGCGATGGCACCGAGGTCCTTCTTGCCGACACTCTTGCCGGCGGCCGTGAACTTGGCGACCGCGCCACGTTGGGTCGCCTTCGACGCCTGGCCGCCGGTGTTGGAGTACACCTCGGTGTCGAGCACGAGGATGTTCACGTCACGGCCGCTCGACAAGACGTGGTCGAGGCCGCCGAAGCCGATGTCATAGGCCCAACCGTCGCCACCGATGATCCAGATGCTCTTGCTCACCAGCGCTCCGGCGACGGAGCGCAGGTGGAGGACCGCAGCACTGTTCTCGTCGGTGTCGCCCACGGTGTCGAGCGAAGCGACCAGGCGAGCGACGCGTCCACGCTGCGCCCGGATCCCGGCCTCGTCAGACTGGTCAGCACCGAGGATCTCGGCGGCGAGCTCAAGGCCGATGAGCGGGGCCAACCGCTCGACGAACACCCTCGCCTGTTCCTGCTGGGCCTCGTACCCGAGCCGGATCCCGAGGCCGAACTCGGCGTTGTCCTCGAACAGCGAGTTGTTCCAGGCCGGTCCCCGTCCCTCGGAGTTCGTGGTCCACGGCGTCGTGGGCAGGTTGGCGCCGTAGATCGACGAGCAGCCGGTGGCGTTGGCGACGATCATGCGGTCACCGAACAGTTGGGTGACGAGCTTGATGTAGGGCGTCTCCCCGCACCCGGCGCAGGCGCCGGAGAACTCGAACAGCGGCTGCAATGCCTGAGCGCCCTTGACCGAGTCGTGGGGCAGGGCGTCGCGGTCGATCTCGGGGAGGCCCAGGAAGAAGTCCCACGACCGTCGCTCGACCTCGCGATGGGCGGCGGCCGGTTCCATGTTGATGGCCTTGTGACGCACTTCCGACTTCGACTTCGCAGGACACATGTCCACGCACACCCCGCAGCCGGTGCAGTCGTCCGGTGCGACCTGGATCGTCATCGCCATCCCGGACACGTCCTTCGAACGGAACGCCTTGGACTTGAACTCCTCGGGGGCGCCGGCCAGCGCAGCCGGGTCGTACACCTTCATCCGGATCGTCGCGTGCGGGCAGACTGCTGCGCACCGGCCGCAGTCGATGCACACGTCGGGGTCGAAGATCGGGATCTGCTGGGCGATCGAGCGCTTCTCGTACTTGGCTGTGCCCGTCGGGAACACCCCGTCGACGGGGAGCGCAGACACGGGCAAGAGGTCGCCTTCGCCGGCCATCAGCAGCGAGGTGACGCGCTTCACGAACTCCGGTGCATCGTCGGGGATGGTGTGCTCTCGCTTCGCCGTAGCCGTCACTGCGGCCGGGACCTCGACGCGCTGGAGGGCGGCCAGCGATCCGTCGATGGCGGCGAAGTTGCGCTGCACGATCGCTTGCCCACGTGCGCCGTATGTCTGTGCGACCGACGTCTTGATGTGGCCGATCGCTTCCTCGGCGGGGAGCACACCGGACAGGGCGAAGAAGCAGGGCTGCATGACGGTGTTGACGCGGGCGCCCATCTGGGCCTCGTGGCCGACGCGGAGCGCGTCGATGACCCAGAACTCGATGTCTTTGGCGATCAGCTCGCGCTGCACCTCGATCGGCAGGCGGTCCCACACCTCGTCCGCGCCCCACGGGCTGTTCAGCAGGAACGTCGCTCCTGGGCGTGCGTACTCGAGGACTTTCATCTTCTCCAGCAGGCCGGATTGGTGGCAGGCCACGAAGTCGGCGTCGTCGATGAGGTAGGTCGAGCGGATCGGTTGGGGACCGAAGCGCAGATGCGACACGGTGACAGACCCCGATTTCTTGGAGTCGTACTCGAAGTACCCTTGGGCGTAGAGGTCGGTCTGCTCGCCGATGATCTTGACCGATGACTTGTTGGCGCCGACGGTGCCGTCGGAGCCGAGCCCGAAGAACATCGCCTGCACCTCGCCGGTGGGGCGGGCGTAGCGGACCTCTCGGTCGGCTTCGAGCGACAGACGCGTGACGTCGTCGTAGATTCCGACGGTGAAGTGCTGCTTGGGTCGTTCGGCGGCGAGCTGGTTGAACACGCCGGCGACGTGGGACGGCGCGAACTCCTTGGAGGACAATCCGTAGCGGCCGCCGATCACGCGGGGCACGCCGTTGCTGAGGGGCAGTTCGCCGATGGCGTCCGCTTCGATGAGCGCAGTCAGCACGTCGAGGTAGAGCGGTTCGCCGACGGCGCCCGGTTCCTTCGTGCGGTCGAGCACGGCGATCGACCGGGTCGTCGGGGGCAACGCGGTGAGCAGGGCGGCCGCCGGGAACGGCCGGTACAGCCGGACGGTGGCAAGGCCGACCTTCTCGCCCGTCGCCGTCATCGTCTCGACGGCCTCGGTCGCCGCACCGGCGGCCGAGCCCATGAGCACGATCACCCGTTCGGCGTCAGGCGCGCCGACGTAGTCGACGAGCCCGTAGCGGCGGCCGGTGCGCCCGGCGAGCTCGTCGAAGACCTCGGCGACGATGCCGGGCACCGCGTCGTAGTACGGGTTGGCGGCCTCCCTGGCCTGGAAGAACACGTCGGGGTTCTGGGCCGTGCCGCGCAGCGTCGGGGCGTCGGGCGTCATGCCGCGCAGGCGATGGTCGACGACGTCGCCGTCCCGGACGAGGTCGCCGAGGTCACCGTCGTCGAGCAGCTCGATCTTGTCGATCTCGTGGCTGGTGCGGAACCCGTCGAAGAAGTGCAAGAACGGCACGCGCGCCCGCAGGGTCGCGGCGTGGCTGACGAGCGCAAAGTCGTGGGCCTCCTGCACGGAGCTGGCGGCGAGCATCGCCCACCCGGTGGTGCGAGCGTGCATGACGTCGGAGTGGTCGCCGAAGATGGACAGGGCGTGGGTAGCGATGGTGCGGGCGGCGACGTGGATCACACACGGTGTCAGCTCACCCGCGATCTTGAACATGTTCGGGACCATCAGCAGCAGGCCCTGGCTGGCCGTGAACGTCGTCGCCAGAGCACCCTTCTGCAGCGCCCCGTGCAACGCACCGGCGGCGCCACCTTCGGACTGCATCTCGACGACGTCGGGGGTCAGCCCCCACAGGTTGGGCCGGCCAGCGGAGGCCCAGTCGTCGGCGTGCTCCCCCATCGGCGTCGCCGGCGTGATCGGATAGATCGCGATCACCTCGCTCAGCGCGTAGGCCACACGGGCTGCGGCCTCGTTCCCGTCAATGCACGTCCACTGCGGCGACATGGTGCCGTCCTCTCGAGTCGTCGAGGCCGTGCGGCCAAGATCAGGGGAGTTCGTCATTGCACCACATCGAGCCGGCCACGGGAACCCGCCATGGTGCCGGCAACACGAGTCCCACGTCGCTCACCAAAGGCGTGCGCTGCTTTCGGGTCGGGGTAGATCGGCGGGCCGAACGCGGCGATGGCGGTCACGAGTTCGGGGTGGGTGGCGGCGAGTCGCAGCGCAATGAGGCTGCCGAGGCAGTGTGCGCCGATGATCGCCGGTTCAGCGATGCCGAGGTCGTCGCGGCAGATGCGCACGGCGGCGATGTGATCGTCGGGCCCGTAGCCGGAAGCAGGGCGAGGATCGCCCGAACCCGAGCAGGTCGGGCACGACGAGTCGAGGGTGGTCGGCGAGTCAGTTGGAGACGCCGCCCCAGTACCGGGCCGATGCGACGAGGCCGTGGAACAGCAGGATGGGCGGACCGGGTGTTGCCGAGGAGGCGGGCATTGAGCGAGGACGTCTGGACGACGCGCCCACCGGGTGGTGCCCATCGCACCCGGCGAGCGCGGCGGTGCGCAGAGGTTCCGGCCGAGACGACGGCGGCGGACATCGCGGCAACGCTGGCGCGATGTCGGCGCGTCGATGCCATGTCAGGTGCGCACCACCAGTGAGATGGCTGGGGTCGCTTCAGTGAGCGGCCATCCGCGGCCAACCTGGGTCGCCCGTCGGGACGAAGGACCCGCTTGCTCCCGAGCTGCGGCACCTCATGTCCGGGACATGACGACCTTCAGCGCGCCGGTCTCACCGGCACGAGCGAAGACGTCGTAGGCCTCCTCGAACTGGTCGAGGGCGAAGTGGTGGGTGACGAACCGGCCGGCGTCGAGCTGCCCGCTCGTCACGAGGCGCATCAGCGTGGGCGTGGTGAAGGTGTCGACGAGCCCCGTTGTGATGGTGACGTCGCGGATCCACAGCTCTTCGAGGTGCAATGTCGCCGGCTCGCCGTGCACGCCGATGTTGGCGATGTGCCCACCGGGGCGGGCCAGCCGGACGGCCTGCTCGAACGTCGCCGGCACGCCCACGGCCTCGATCGAGACGTCAGCCCCCAAGCCACCGGTCAACTCGGCGACGATCGCCTCGGCGTCCTCACGCACATTGTTGACGATGACGTCGGCACCGAACTGCTTGGCGGCCTCCAACCGGCTGTCGACCAGATCGATGGCCACGATGTGGCTCGGGCTGAACAACCGAGCAGCCATGATCGCGGCCAACCCGATCGGGCCAGCACCAACCACGGCGACGACGTCGCCGGGTTGCACAGCGCCGTTGAGGACACCCACCTCGTAGCCGGTCGGCAAGATGTCGGCCAACATCAGGATCTGCTCGTCGGCCACGCCTTCCGGCACCGGGTAGGTCGACGTGTCGGCAAACGGGACCCGTACGTACTCCGCCTGGGTGCCGTCGATCTTGTGACCGAGGATCCACCCGCCCCCACCGAGGCACTGGCCGTAACGTCGCTCCCGACAGAAGCGGCACACACCACACGAGGTGATGCACGACACGAGCACCCGGTCGCCGACCTTGACCGTCTTGACACCGGTGCCGACCTCCTCGACCGTCCCGACGGCCTCGTGACCGAGGATCCGTCCATCGGTCACCGCCGGCACGTCACCCTTGAGGATGTGCAGATCGGTGCCGCAGATGGTGACGGCATCGACCCGCACGATCGCGTCGGTGTCGTCCAAGATCGTCGGCTTGGCAACGTCTTCCCAAGCCTTCTGACCAGGTCCGTGGTACACGAGCGCTTTCATGGCAGACCTCCTGGTCGTCGTCACGTCGATCATGCGCTCGTCGCGAGCGAGCAGGTAGAGGCAAAGGTCACGATGGCCGGTACTTCCATCGATCGCGGGGGTGTTGACCGTGGGCCGCGGCATCGACGTACGTCTTCGGCGTGCATCGAGCGACGCACGTTTCTGGCCGACTCGGCCCGAGACAACCAGGCGTCGGCACCGACGAAGGCACCGGTCCCGAGCAGCATCCCGACGGCGGTGACCCCAAGCCCTGCCTGTTCGTCCGCTCTCGGCACCAGTTCCAGGGCGACCGCGGCGAGGAGCACGCCGCCCCCAAAGCAGTGATGGGCGCAGCCACGCGCTCGGGCAGCATGATCCGGGACACGACGAGGGCGCCCATGATCAAGCTGGCTGCAACCACCAACCCCCATCCGGCCGATGCGCCGAGGCTGGACATCGGGCTTCCACTCAGCAGGAACGTTGGCGGACGGGGTCGTTCGTCAGAGGTATCCGTGTTCGTCGAGCGGTGGGGTGACCTCGCCTCGCAGCAGCCGTCCGGTGAGACGGTCGGCGCTGATGCGGATGACACAGTTCCGGTCTCCGGGCGCCCAGGAGCGCGGTGCGACGCCGACGTCCGAGTGGCCGGTGAGGTCGGTGTCAGCGGTGATGTCGCGGGCGTGGCCTCGCATGACGACGCTCCACCCGGACTTCGAGCGCTCGTCGAACATGTCGACCTCGAACACGATCGGGCGGTCGATGGCGGCGTCGATGACTGGTCGTCGTTCGGTCCGCAACACGACGGATCCGGCGACGACGGTGTAGTTGACCGGGATCACGTACGGGTCGTCGCCGGGGATGATGAGTCGGCCGACGTGGTGGACGCCGAGCAGCGCGACACAGGTGGCTGCGTCGAGTTGGAACAGTTCGGCCGGCCGGCTCGAACCCGTGTCGAGGGCAGCGTCGGCGTCGGTCGTCATGGGTCCATGATGAGGCCGAGGCGACGCAGAGAACAGGGGCGAAAGTCCTACGTCGAACGAGTCTCCGACACCTCGCGGTCAGGGGCGGGATGACGACAGCAGGGCACGGGGCGTGCTGGCTCACCTGGTGGCTGACCGAGCCGAGAACGAACCCGCTGACGCCGCTCACGCCGCTCGAGCCGACGACGACGCCGGCCCGGCGGGCGGCTTCGAGTACGGCTGCAGAGGCGCTGGAGTCGACGACGACGTGCTCCGGTCGCGTGGGGCAGTCCAGCCGCGTCGACCTCGCTTGTCGTCTCGACGAGCGTGTCATGGGCGGCCTGCTCCAACATCTCGGGGAGCAGCGCAGGCGCGGCGTAGTCGAGGGCATCGAGCATCGACGTCCGGTAGGCGTGCACGATGGTGACCGGCGACTGGCGGGCTCGGGCTTCGCGTACGGCCCACGACAGCGCCCGGATCGAGGTGTCCGAGCCGTCGATGCCGACGACAACACCTCCGGGAGCGTCGTCTGGCCGTTGCTCCTCGTCGCGGATCACGGCGACGGGACATGTGGCGTGATGCAGGCAATGCCGGCTGACCGACCCGACGAGCAGCCCGCGGAACCCGCCCAGCCCGCGCGCGCCGACCACCAACAGGTCGGCGCCGCCACGAGGCAGCTGCCGGGCAGGTCGCACACGACGGTGCGTCCGACCGTGACGCCGGCCGGTCCGACCGCACGATCGATGAGCTCCTTGAGCACGGCGGCGGCGCGCTCGTCGTAGCCGGAGTCGAAGGCGTGGTCCGGGGTCACGTGATGTTGGCTCAGCTACGCCCAGGCCATCACGGCGGTGACGGGCGATTCGTGCAGCGCTCCCTCACGAACCGCCCAACGCAGGGCATCTGCGGCAGGAGCCGATTCGTCGAGCCCGACGATGATGCCGTTCATGCTCGCAATCCACGCACCGGCACGACTGTGGTGGGCGGGGCCGCCACGCTGATCGACGCATCGACCACCGCGCAGCCGTGGGGACCGACCAACACCGGGTTGAGTTCGAGCTGGCGGATCTCGGGTGTGGTCGCGGCGAACATCCCGATCCGGTGGATGAGCTCGACCAGCGGGTCGACCGGGAGCTCGGGCCGACCGTGAAAGCCGTGGAACAGCGGCGCCAGGCGGAGGCTTTCGACGGCCCGCCGGGCCGCGGACCTGGACAACGGCGCGACGAGCACGACGCCGTCGTCGTGAAGCTCTGCTTCGACGCCGCCGGCGCCCACCACGACAAGCGGTCCGAACACAGGATCTCGCGTGACGCCGACGAGCAGTTCGAGCGCGGCCGGCTGTTGGGGCTGGACGACGACCCCGCGGAGGCCTTTGCCGAAGCGGCGAGCGAAGTCCCGGTAGGTCTCGGCCGCAGCCGTCGAGTCGCCGATGCCCAGTCGGACGGCGCCGGCGTCGTTCTTGTGGAGGATCTCGGCGACGTCGGCCTTGATGACACACGGGAACCCGACGTTGCCGGCGGCTCGGGCGCACTCGTCCGGTGAATGCGAATACGTCCATGGCACCATCGGGAGGCCGGCCGCAGCCAGGAGCTGGAACGAGCTGACGGGATCGAGCCAGGTCGGTTGCGTGGTCGCGCCGGTGCGCAGACGGGCGAATCGGCGGGCCTCGACGAACGACGACGCATCCAGTCCCGGCACCTCGTCTGCCGACTCGTCGACGAGCGTGGCCAGCCACGCGGCCCGGCGGGCGGCCAGCGCCACGGCCACGGCGGCACGCTCGGGCGTCGGGAACAGTGGCAGGGGCCCCGTCCCCGTGAGGTCGGGGATCAACGTGACGGCCACTGCGACGCCGTCGACGTTGAGGCCGGCCAGCAACGAGTGCACGTCATCGAGACGGTGGCGCCTTTCCATCTCGACGCACACGACGATGCAGGCGTCCACCTCGCCGGATGCCCCGATCAGCTGGACGACGGCGGCCAACCGGTCAAGAGCGACGGTGGCGGCGAGGTCGACCGGGTTGGCGGTCGACGCCGCCGCCGGCACGAGCTGGGCGACCTCCGCCTGCAGCCGCGCGGAGAGGACCGGTAGGTCGAGACCGGCGGCCGCAGCAGCGTCGGCCCCGAGCGTCAGCGGCCCTCCGGCGTTGCCGATCAGTGCCACCCGGCGACCGGCCGGAGCGGGCTGCCGGTCGAGCAG
Source organism: uncultured Acidimicrobiia bacterium (assembly GCA_963844175.1). Taxonomy (GTDB): domain Bacteria; phylum Actinomycetota; class Acidimicrobiia; order Acidimicrobiales; family Ilumatobacteraceae; genus JALZMG01. The sequence continues at coordinate 835,984 of CAWJNE010000021.1, read as the reverse complement.
GAGGCCGACATCGATCAGTTCCTCCATCGTTCGCACCCGCACGATGCCGGTGTGGGCGAACAGCGCATCGACGACCTGATCGGTCGACGGCGGCGGGATGGGCGACACGGCGTCGCGTGGTCCCGTGGCGGTCCGGCCGCTCTTGAGTGCGATCACCGGCTTGCGCTGTGACACGGCGCGGGCCACCCGGGCGAAGCGGACGGGGTCACCGAAGGACTCGAGGTAGAGGAGCACGACGTTGGTCGTCGTGTCGTCGGCCCACAGCCGCAACAGGTCGTTGCCGCTGACGTCGGACTTGTTTCCCGTCGACACGAACGACGAGATCCCGGCTCCTCGACGTTGCGCCTCGGCGGTGATGGCGATGCTCGCCCCGGCCGACTGCGAGGCGATGGCGATGCCGCCGGGGAGGAGCTCCAGGCTGGTGAACGTCGCGTTCAGCCCGCTCGCGGTCGCCGCCACACCAAGGCTGTTCGGCCCGACGATGCGCATCCCGTGGCGACGGGCGGCCGCGAGCAACCGGTTCTCGAGGTCGGCACCATCGGCGCCGAGCTCGGCGAAACCGGCCGAGATGACCACGGCGGTCGGAACGCCGGCCGTGCCACATCGTTCGATCACGTCGATCACCGACGATGCGGGAACGGCGACGACGGCGAGGTCTGGTACATCGCCGAGCTGGTCGAGTTGGGACACGGCGTCGATCCCATCGACCGCGGCGGCCGTCGGATGCACGACGCTGACCCGCCCGGTGAACGAGGCGCGCAGGTTGGCGAGGATCCGGCGACCCGGGGAAGTTGCGTCGCGTCCGGCGCCGATCAGCACGACTTGCGACGGTCGCAGCAGTGATCGCAAGGAGCGCACGGCGGCCCGCCAGTCGCGCAGATCGGCGTGGTCCTGCAGGAGGTTGTCGACGTTGAGATCGAGCTCGACGCGCATGGTTCCGTCCTCGAACCAGCTCCGGTGCACCAGCCCGACGGTGCGGAAGACCCCCTGCATGGCCATGTTGGTGGGCAGGGTCTCGGCGACCAGGCGGCGGAACCCGGCCGCCTCGAGCGATCAGCGCGAGGTCCTCCAGCAAGACCGTCGCCACGCCTTCGTGGTGGTGGGCATCGGCGACGGCAAAGGCGACCTCGGCTTCCTCCCCGCCACGTCCCGCGTGGTACTCGCCGACGCCTAGGAGCGCGCCGTCGGACTCGGCGACGAGCGTCACCTGCCGCCGGACGTCGTGGACCGTGGCCCGCTGCAGCTCGTCGTCGGGGATGAACGTCCGCAAGCCGAAAAACCGGAAGTACGTGGACGTTGCATCGAGCTGTCCGTAGAAGGTCCGGAGCTGCTCGACATCAGGCGGGCGGGCGGCGCGGACGTGAACGGCTCGGCCCGTCGCCAACAGCACGTCACGCTCGAAGGCGGCGAGCAACAACGGCGTCGTGATCGTCTCTTCATCGGCGGATCCCCGCCCGACCGTGGTCGGCATGCTCAGGTGCTGAGGCGCTCGAAGAGATCGACGTACTGGGCGAGGTGGCGATCCCCGAGGAACTGGTCGTGCACGCGCGCTCGCCCGGCGGCGCCGAGTCGGTCAGCGAGCTCGGGATCGTCCAGGAGACGAGTCATCGCCGCCGCGAGGGCATCGAGGTCGTAGGGGTCGGCGATGAGCAGACCATCGCGCTCGTGAACGATCTGGTCCTGGATCCCGCCGACGCGACTGGCGATCATCGGCCGCGCCTTCCACATCGCCTCGGTGACGGTCAGTCCGAACCCTTCGACGAGGCTCTTCTGCACGACCAGGTAGGCGTGGCGCTGGAGGGCGTTGATGATGATGGCGTTCTCGTCGACGTCATCCATCGGGATGGAAGCGAGGTGGACCCGCCGACGAATGGAGTCGGGCACTGTGCTCCACAGTTTGCGGCATTCGGCCAGAACGTCGGCGCCCTCCGGGTCGTCGGTGACGCCGGAGACGTCCGGCCCAACGAGCATCAGATGTGCATCGTCGGGGCCGTCGGTGGCCATCTTGACGAACGCCGTGAGCACGCCGGCCATGTCCTTGAGCCGGTCCCACCGGCTGACCTGGAGGACGAGCCGGACATCGTGGGGTGGCGGCGGACCGTCGGCGATGAGGTCCGTGTGGTGCCGGACGGTGCCCTGGGAGCCGTCGCGGCGTTGGAAGTGGACGGGCCCGCCGGGATCGGCGCCGGTGACCAGCCCCGCTGTTGCGAGGATCGCGCTGACCGTCGGCTGATCGAGTTCGCGGTTCTTGGCCGAGAACGGGTCGATCGACGGTGCGATGACGACGAGCCGTTCCCGCTGAACCCACTCCGGCACGTATTCCTCGCGCGAGAACACGAAGGCGTCGGCGCCTGTGAGATACGGCTCGAGGAAGGCCCATGCCTCGTCCGTCTCGGCGTTGCGCGTGTCACGCCCGACGTGACAGCGCCACACGACCCGTACGCCGGTCGCCCGGAGGCCGTCGACCATGCCGGCGGTCTGGGGGTCGTGGAGCAACACGATGTCGCGGGGCCCGATCAGGTCGGCCATCTCGGTGACGTTGGCGCCGACGACACGTTCGTAGCAGGCGTGCTCGTGCTCACCGAGTGGGCCGCCGTCGCCGGGTTCGCCGTGCAGGCGGTTGTGCAGGCGCTTGGTGATCGCAAAGAACTCCGGCTCGCCGTTCAGAACGAGCCACCGGTTCTCGATCTGCGCGCCTCGCCCGTAGGCCAGCAACGTTTGGAGCATCTCGGCGACCCCACCACCGTGGGCCGTTGCGTTGACGTGCCAGATGGTGCGGTCCCCGAAGGTCGCCCGGGACCGAGCCCCGGACTCGGACAGACGTCGGGCACGCTCTGGCGTCAGAATGCTGGCCAGCACCTCCAGCGGCAAGGCTTTGACCTCGACCTCCTGCATCCGGACATTCGGATGCAGGTCGCCGGCACGAATCGCTACGGGCAACACAACGCCTTTTCCTTCACGCAGCCGGCGGGCCTATTGCAGGACCGGGTGGCGCCGCACCCACTCGTTGCGAGCCCAGATCCGGCCGAATCCGAGCGTGTTGCCAGCGTGCACGGCGGCGAGACCGATCAGGACCATCGCGTAGATGAGGTGGTCGTCCATGAACGGGTTGTTGTCCAGCGGGAGCGATGCCATCCACATGAAACCGAGGAGGAGAGCACCGGTGGCGGCGGCGATGCGCATCCCGATGCCGAGCATCAGGGCCACACCGATGGCGAGGAGGCCGAACATGAACAGCCAGTCGGCCCAGACCGCGCCGGCCAACGGCTCGAACACGCCCTTGAAGGGCCCGCTCACGCCGGACAGGTAGCCGGTGGTGGGCGATCCACCGTTGATCCATGCGGCATCCCCGAAGCGGTCGATCGCACCCGTCTCGCGATCGGTGCCGGTGGCGTATCCGAGGGCCAAGAGCTTGTCGAAGAACGCCCACAGGAACACGAACCCGATCGAGAGGCGAGTGACCGCCCACGCGTAGCGAGCGACGAGGTTCTCCCGGGCACGTACCACAGGGCTCTCGTCATCGCGCTCGACCACATTGCGCTCGGACACTCCAGGGCCGGCGGTCTCGACCTCCTGCTCCTCGCGTGTGTCGATCAGCGTTGCTGCCATCATGTCCTCCCTGTTGCGACGCCAGGCGATACCCAGCCACATACACGATGGCCCGCGACCGTTCGGACAGATAGGGCCAAAGGTCCTCACGCTCTTAGCCGAACCCGACGAGGAAAGCGCATGGACGGAAACAACCTGGCACCGGCCGACCTCCCTGACCCGGAAGGTCTCGCCGTCGCAACAGTCGGCCAGACCACGTGGCCGAGCCCGCTGCTCCAACGCGGTGCACAGTTCGTCGACGACGACCACGGTGTCTTGTGCTCTTCGGACACCCGCAACCTGGTCCCCTACATCGAAGCAGGCCGCTCACCGCCGGCGTTCGAGGAGGCGGGGCCTCGACGGCTCCTCGCCTACGATCCCTCCGACGTCACCGCCGCGGTGGTGACGTGCGGCGGGCTATGTCCGGGACTCAACGACGTCATCCGCTCGCTTACCCTCACCCTGCGGTACGGCTACGGCGTGCGTCGCGTGCTCGGCTATCGCTACGGCTTCGCCGGGCTCGCCGATCCGATGGAGCTGACGCCCCTCGAGCTCACTGCGCCTGCCGTCACCGATGTCCACGCCCACGGCGGGACCATCCTCGGCTCATCCCGCGGTCCACAAGACGTCGCAACGATGGTCGACACCCTCGTGCGCGACGGCGTGTCGATCCTGTTCTGCATCGGGGGTGACGGGACGCTGCGCGGCGCATCCGCCATCGCAGGCGAAGCCGTACGGCGGGGAAGCAGCCTGGCCGTGGTCGGCGTCCCCAAGACGATCGACAACGACGTGGACTGGGTCGAGCGCAGCTTCGGGTTCGCCACCGCGGTGGAGGCGGCCGCCCGGACAATCGTCGCTGCCCACGCCGAGGCGCGCGGCGCCTGGAACGGCATCGGGCTCGTCAAGCTGATGGGTCGGCACGCCGGGTTCATCGCAGCCAACGCCACGCTGGCCCGGCCCGATGTCAACCTGTGCCTCGTCCCAGAGGTGCCGTTCACCCTTGACGGGGACGGCGGCCTGCTCGATGTGCTCGAAGATCGGCTCACTCGACGCCACCATGCGGTCGTCGTCGTCGCCGAGGGGGCCGGCCAGGAACTGCCTCCCCCGGTCGACGGCCGGGACGCATCCGGCAACGTCCGCCTCGCCGACATCGGCCCGTGGCTGCGGGACCGGCTCATCGCCGGGCTCGGCAGGCGCGGTGTTCGACCCGACGTCAAGTACCTCGACCCCAGCTACGAGATCCGCGCGTTGCCGGCGAACGCCTACGACGCCGCCTTCTGCCTGTCGCTGGGCCAGATGGCCGCGCACGCCGCGCTGGCCGGCAAGACCGACGTCGTCGTCGGCTACCACCACCGTCACTTCACCCACCTCCCCATCGCAGTGGCGACCGCCAAACGCCGGGAGCTTCGGCCCGACGCCGACCTCTGGCAACGGGTCCTGCAGTCGACGGGCCAGCCCGCCTCGCTCGTCGGGCACTGACGGGGGACCTTCGGCCCTGTTCCAGGTGGGGGCCGAGACGAGATGCTGCGGTGGGGTGCGGCGTCCGATCGCCAGGGCCCCGACTGGAGCAAACCCGATGGATCACATGAGCCCACTCGACAGCATGTTCCTCCACGTCGAGGACGGGATCACACACATGCACATCGGGTCGTGCTCGGTCCTCGAAGGACCCGCCCCCGGCTATGACGAGATCGTCGGCTTGATCGCCAGCAAGTTGTCGCTCATCCCCCGCTATCGGCAGAAGGTGCGCTTCGTCCCGGGAGGGATCGGCCGCCCCGTGTGGGTCGACGACCCGCACTTCAACCTCGACTACCACATCCGTCACTCCGCCCTGCCGCCGGGTGGCACACATTCGGATCTCAACGCCTTGATGGGGCGAGTGATGTCGCAGGAGCTCGATCGGCATCGACCGCTCTGGGAGGTCTGGATGATCGAGGGACTGCCGGACGATCGATGGGCGATCATCTCGAAGGTCCACCACTGCATGGTCGACGGGGTGTCAGGCGCCGATCTGATGGCCACGCTCCTCGATCCCGACCGCGACGGATCGGCTCCCACCACCGACAGATGGACGGCGGCTCCGGAACCGAGCGATGCGCAGCTCGTGCTCGAGGCGCTGGGCCAGCTCGCGATCAACCCCGTCGAGCAGGCTCGCGCCGCGCGCTCGCTCGTCCGCACGCCGCGACGACTGGCGACTCAGGTGCGCGAGACGGCGACCGGGCTGCGTTCCCTCGGGCGCGAGCTGATGCCTCGGCCCGCGCTTTCGATCCAGGGTCGAATCGGGCCGCATCGGCGCTGGGCGTCCGCACACTGCGACCTCGCCGATATCAAGGCGATCAAGCAGACACTCGGCGGGACCGTCAACGACGTCGTCCTGGCCGTGATCGCCGGCGCCTTCCGCGACTTGTTGACGGCCCGATCCGAGGATCCCGATCACGCCGTGCTCCGTTCGCTCGTACCCGTGTCGATCCGACCGGTGGGTGACGGCGCCCCGAACAACCAGGTCTCGGCGATGATCGCCGAGCTGCCGGTCGGGATCGCTGACCCGCTCGAGCGGTTGGCGGCGATGCGCCGCGAGATGGAGCAGCTCAAGCAGTCCAACCAGGTCGAGACGAGTCAGGCGCTCACGACGGTGGCCGGTCTGGCCGCACCGTCGCTGCTGGCGCTAGGGCTCAGGGCGGTCGGGGCGATGGCCCGGGAGTTCCCTCAGCGTTCCGTCGACACTGTCACCACCAACGTGGCCGGGCCGCAGTTCCCGCTGTACGCGGCGGGCAGGCGCATGGTCGCCTACCTCCCCTATGTGCCGCTGGCCCAGGGCGTCCGAATCGGCGTGGCCATAATGTCTTACGACGGCGGGGTGAGCTTCGGCGTCACCGGCGACTACGACACCGTGCCCGACCTGGACCTGTTCTGCCGGTCCATCGAGACCGGCATCAGAGACCTCCACCGCCTTTGCCGTCAGGCTGTGCACCGGCGGGCCAGCTGATCTGCGCCGTGACCTCGCCGGCGTGATCCGGACGAATGGCCCTGGGCCGCAGCGGCGTCGCCGCCGCATGTTGGTGGCGTGAGCACCATCACCACCCCAGCCCGGCGAACACCGCCGACCACCCGCTTCGGTTACCTGCCGCTCGGCGCCCATCGATGTTGCGGTACTGGCTCGCTGCGGTGATCGCCGTCGTCGGCGTCGGCGCCGGACTCACCGTCGGGCTCACCGCCTACCGGGACCCAGAACCCGCGAGCGGTCGCCCGCTATCGCGAGCGGCACGGCCAAGCCGGTGGGAAGTCAGAGCCTGAACCGCCCCGGGATCGGTGACTGCTCCGGTGTGAGGCGCGCCCGGGCCGCGCCGGTAGTCCCCGCGGTCGTTGTCACGGCGCTTCAGCCCGGCAAGACCCGCCAGCCCGGCCAGGCCGAGCAGGCCGACCTTGCTGTGCCCTAAGGCAGCGTGCTCGAGCGGCACCCACCCACGCGTCACGGTCTTCGCTAGCGGCGCGCAGCGACGGCTTGAGATTCCAGCAATCGCCCGTGTTGGAGGATCGGGCTCGGGGCGGTGACAGAATGGTGGTTCGTTCGGGACTTGCGTCGTTCTGGTCCTCGCCGGCCGCCTCCCCTCCCAGCCGATTGGGGTTGCGCCATGGATCGACCATCACCTTGGGGGATCGTGGTGACCGCGCGGACGCGGTGCGAGTGATGCCTGCGGATCGTCTGTTGCGGATCCTGGCTCGCCTGGCGCGAGATGACGGGACCGGTGAAGCGTCACGGTTGTGCGCGGTGTGTGCGGAGGTGACCGAGATGTCGGGTGCCGGCATCATGCTGTTGTCGGGTGAGGTGCCGCAGGGCTCGGTCTGTACGACCGACGAGGTCAGCGCCTTGATCGAGGAGTTGCAGTACACGTTGGGCGAAGGCCCGTGCATCGACGCTCATCGCCTGCGCGCCGCAGTCGTCGAACCCGATCTCGCCGATCCGACGACCGCACGGTGGGCTGAGTTTTCGAGGTCGGCGGTGGATGCCGGGGTTCGGGCGGTGTTCGGGTTCCCGATGTCGATCGGCGACGTCCATGTCGGGGCGCTCAACCTGTACCGCGACCGGCCCGGCCCCCTGTCCGACAATCAACATGCTGACGCGGTAGTGCTCGCCAGTGTCGCCGCGAGGTCGATCATCGGCATGCAGGCCGACGCCCCCCCGGGCGATCTGGCCCCCAAGCTCGAAGCGAGCGGGAACTTCCGGTTCGTGGTCCATCAGGCCGCTGGGATGGTTGCTGTGCAGCTCGAGGTTCCTGTCGCCGAGGCCCTGCTGCGGCTGCGTGCCCGTGCCTTCAGCAGTGGACGCCTGGTCTCTGAGGTCGCCGACGATGTCGTCGCTCGGCGGCTCCGTTTCTCGCCCGACGACGACGATTGACCGTCGCCTACTGGGGGTGGCTCCTCTACGATTGCAGGTAGGCGTGGTCACCTTGTCGGCGTCCAGCCCCGGGAGGTCTGTCGTGAGCCGCGAATCCGTCCTTGCCCGCACGATGGTTGAGTTGGCTGACAGCCTGGTCGATGACTTCGACGTCGTCGACTTGCTCACCACCCTCGTCGACCGCTGTGTCGAGGTGCTCGACGTCGCCGCGGCCGGCATCATGCTCGCCACTCCCCCCGGTGAGTTGCAGTTCATCACGGCGTCCAGCGAAGCGATGCGTGTCGTCGAGCTGTTCGAGCTGCAGACCGCGGAGGGCCCGTGCCTGGACAGCTTCCGTAGCCGCCAACCCGTCGTCAACCAGGACCTCGCCGAAGCCGGCGACCGTTGGCCCCAATTCGCCCCGGTCGCCGTCGGCGAGGGCTTCCGAGGCGCAGACGCCATCCCGATGCGCCTGCGCGGCGAGGTCATCGGTGCCCTCAACCTGTTCCGCACCGAGGTCGGCTCCCTCAACGACGACGACGTCACCGTCGCTCAAGCCCTTGCTGACATCGCCACCATCGCCATCATCCAGAACCGCGGCACGATCGCCAAGCAGGACCTCAACACGCAGCTCGAGACCGCACTGACGAGCCGAATCGTCATCGAACAGGCCAAAGGCATGCTGGCCGAACGAAGCCAGATCCCAGCTGACGAGGCGTTCAGCCTGCTTCGGACCTACGCCCGCAACCATAACCTGCGCCTCGCCGACGTCGCCCGCAGCACCATCGACGGCAGCCTGAACCCCTTCACCGTCGCACCGACCTCCCGCTGACCTTCCCAGCGTCGGCGTCGTACGTCGCCGTTGGCGAGCCCACTCGCACAGAGGCCGGCGTTGATCACCGGCAGCGACTCCGGCATCGGCCGTGCTGTCGCCATCGCGTTCGCCCGAGAGGGCGCCGACGTCGCCATCAACTTCCTCCCCGTGGAGCAGCCCGATGCCGACGTCATCGCACGCCTCATCGGCGACGCCGGGCGCCGGGCGGTGTTGATCCCCGGCGACATCACCGATCGCGAAACCTGCATCCGCACCGTCGATGACGCGGTGGCCGGGCTCGGCGGACTGGACATCCTCGTCAACCACGCCGGCTACCACTGGGCTCGACGAAAAGAAGGCCTCGCTGGTCTCGACCCCGACGAGATGGATCGCGTCCTGAAGACCAACCTGCACGCCGTGCCCTGGCTGACCAAAGCCGCCCAACCCCACGGGAGCGAGGGGCGAGGGGCGGGACCGGCGCGAAACGTGGGAGAAAACCCGGAACGCCATACGTGCCGGCGCTGACGGCAATGGTAGAGGCGCGTCGAGCGGCTTGGGAGCCCAGGACCGGGGCGCGTCGTCGACACCGATCCCTCAATCGGCCATCGGGGCGCGCCGCCACCTCGGTGACGCCGTGTCGGCGGTCAGGCCGCAGCTGGGGCGGGGCGAGGCCTTGGCGGTGGACCTGCATCGACAGGCCGTTGACGCCGAGCGCATACGTGATCAGGTTGAGCAGCTGCCGGCGGTGACCGACCGAGTGCGCCCGGCGAAGCCACAGCGTGTCGTCGAGGTGTCGGTTGATGCTCTCGGCATCGTTGCGGCGCTGGTAGAGGACCTCGAAGTCGGGATCTCCGGGCGCGATCTGGCGGACGTTCTCCGCTCGGTTGAACTTCCGTTCGGCGTCTTCGTGGGTGGTGTTCGAGGTGCTCCAAGAACGCGGTGATCAGCGGCGCGGCGAGATCGGCGATGTCGAGCGCGGATGGTGTCAGTCCTGTCTGGGTGGTGGCGAAGCGGATCAGCAGGCGGAATGTGGTTCGGTAGCCGGCGATGGTGTGGGGCGAGGCGCGGCGCTGAGCGATGAGCCGGTCGGTGAAGAACGCTTGCAGCACTGGGGCGAGCGCGGTCATGGCTGGCCCCCCTCGGGTGGCTCGAGTCGCGCCGCGGCGAGTTGCATGAGCTCGGGGACGGACGAGTCCCTACGCCAGCGTCTCGACGCCGCACGGGCCGAGATCGAACGCCTCCGAACCGAGAACGCGTCCCTACGCGACCAGCTCGCCCGGGCTCTCGGCGAACGGCGCCTCCGTCGCTGAACATTGCATCACGGACATGTCCACGACGCAGACCAGGACGTCAGAACGCCACCACCGCCCAAGACTCGAGATAACGGCACTCGGAGGACACCTCGACATGCCGTCGAAGGCCTGCGCTGGTTCGTCGTCCAGCACCCCCGGACGGGCGAGACTCCGCTCATGAGCGAGTCGGCTGATTCCACAGACCTGGACACCCTGCCATCCAGACTCGAGGTCGCCCGCAGTCACGCCACGACGAACGTCCCGATCGTGCACCCGAGTGACACGGCCGGAGCGGTACGTGAACGGCTGATCGGCCAGATGTTCGCCACGGTGTCTGACCTCGCAGTCTGCGTCGACGGGCACCTCGTCGGCATCGTCGAGATCGAGCGCGTGCTCGCCGCTGCCCCCGACACGGTGGTCGACCGGTTGATGGACCACGACCCGCCGGCGGTCGGACCCGACACCGACCAGGAACTCGCGGCGGGGGTGATGATCGGCCGTGGCGAGGGGAGCCTTGCTGTCGTAGACGACGATGGAGTGTTCCTCGGGCTCATCGCACCGAACAAGATGCTTGCGGTCCTGATGCAGGAACACGACGAGGACCTGCTGCGGTTCTCGGGCCTGCTCGCCACCGGGAGCGTGTCCCGGATCGCGAGTGAGGAGCGAGTCGCCCGACGCCTGGTCCACCGGTTGCCCTGGCTCGCCGTCGGACTGATCGGGGCGATGGTGTCGGCCTGGCTCGTCGGCTCCTCGGAGGAACAGCTCGCTCGCACGGTGCAGCTCGCGTTCTTCCTGCCTGCGATCGTCTACATGGCTGATGCCGTGGGCACCCAGACCGAGACGCTGGCCGTCCGGGGTCTCTCCGTGGGGGTGCCGATCCGCCGCTTCGCAGCCAAGGAGCTGATCACCGGTGCACTCATCGGCCTTGTTGTCGCTGCTGTGTTCTTCCCGTTCTGCCTGGTCGCGTTCGACGACGTGGCGTTGGCGGTCACCGTGTCGCTCGCACTCTTCGCCAGCTGCGGCGTGGCGAGCGTGGTCGCGCTGCTCTTGCCCTTGCTTCTGACCCGCTTCCACAAGGATCCCGCCTTCGGGGCAGGTCCCCTGTCGACCGTCGTGCAGGACCTTCTCTCCATCGCCATCTACCTGGCGCTCGCCTCCGTCATCGTCGGCTGACCGAGACCGACCGGCGCACCTCCGGGTCGGCTCCCGACCACAACGCTCCCGACGCCGGGGAGGTCGATCAACCCGTTCTTGTCGGCGTCGACCACCATGCGGCCCGTTGCCTGGCGGTGGCCGGGACGCTCGGTCGTGGCCACCTGCGGGCGTCTGGTCTCGGTGCCCCCGACCGCCGGTTCAGCTGTCAACTGCTGAACGGAGAGCTTCGCACGCCTCGGTGAAGCGCAACGGGTCGAGAGTGCATTGCCGTTCGACGAGTAGGCCTTGGCCACGACACGCAGGTTGTCGATTGCAGTCGACTCGGGAATCGTGCTGTGACCGTGAGTCGGGTTGACCGCTATCGCCAGGGACCTACCCCCGCCAACCGCTCGGGGGTTATCCGCATGATGAAGCCGGGCGGCGGATCGTCCATGGGCGGGAACTTCACGTCCGGCCCGAGATAGACGTGGGCCAGCCGCTGTAGCAGTTCGGGAGCGCCGCCGGGCTCGACGCGTGCTCGTCCGTGGACTACCAGGTAGTTGTCCAGACCGAACTCGTTGCGACCACCTGTCTCGAGTGACAACACCACTCTCGAGTCGCGGCGAACGTTGGAAAGCTTCTGTTGCGCCCCGCTGAGGTGAGCGGACACGATCTCGTCACCGTCGAGACCGACCCACACGATCGCGACCTGTGGCGAGCCGTCCGCGTTGAGAGTGACCAAATGGGCGAGGTGACCGGAGGTAAGGGCCGCCCGTACCTCGTTGTTGAGCGTGATCATTCAGGCCAGCCTCGCGCACCCTTTGGTGGCTCGCGTATCGGCAGCTGTATTCGCAATGTCATCCAACCCGCGAAGCGTCGATGGCGTCGCGTTGAGCAGGCGAGAGTGGCTTGACGGCTTCCCGGATGGTGACGCCCGACGGCGCCTCGGCTAGCTTTACGAGACGTTCAGCGAAGGTTTCGCCACGCCAACGCTGCGAGCGGCGGCAGCCATTCTCGACGGCGACCGATGATGTGCCACCGCAGTCGCCGCGCTTCCCAGGCAGAGGTCCTTGGGCGTGGATCTGGCCTGCGGTCGAGAGTGGGGACCGGCGCTTTTCTTCATCGTCGTCAAAGGGGGATGGAGAGCTTGGCGGCGACGGCGCGGGCGCGTCGTTGGAGCGCGTAAGCACTCTGCTCGCGACCGGTGCGGATCGCCGCGACGAGATGTGCGCTGGCGCCGTGCTTGTCGCCAGAGGCGGACGCGACGACTGCTTCGGCTATACGCACGGGGATCCTCCAACGCCGGCCACATGATCTCGGTAGCTAGCGGGTAAGGCGTTCGGCGCCCGTGTACGCGCCAAGTCGCGAGACTGGTCGTCGATGGCACGATCCCGAGACGGTAAGGCAGGCATGGCCTCGTCTGGCGCTGATCGCGTCGCGGAGTGGCTCGCCCAGGGGTTGCGCTCGGGGGAGCCGCCGCGGTCGCTCATCGAGCGGCTTGAGCAGATCGTGCTGGGAGGTGAGCGGCGTTACACCCGGGTCGAGGTAGCGGAGCGCGCCGGCGTGCCTCACGAGCGGAACGAGCGCCTGTGGCGAGCCCTCGGGTTCGCCAACGTCAGTGATGACGACATCGTCTTCACTGACGCCGACGTCGAGGCACTCAGGCTCGTCAACGGCTTGGTCGACTCCGGGGTCATCGATCCGACCATCGAGGCCGCCGTTACCCGGGCCGCCGGCCAGTCACTGTCGCGCCTGGCCGAATGGGAGGTCGCCCTGCTCAACGACTACGTCGTGTCACGATCAGCGGACGGCCAAGAATCCGCCGACGAAGCGACCGTACTGCGCTTTGCCGAAACGGTCCTGCCGATCATGGAGCAGCTGCATTCGTACATCTGGCGCCGGCATATCGCCGCCTTCACGGGACAGGCGCTCGCCGCATCACCTGACGACCTGGTCGACGACGCCCTAGTCGTCGGTTTCGCCGACGTCGTCGGCTATACCCGACTGACCCGCAATCTCACTGACAAAGAGCTGTCCAGGCTCATCGGGCGATTCGAGTCAATGGCCGCTGAGGTGATCACCACCAACTCCGGCCGACTGATCAAGACGCTCGGCGACGAAGTGCTGTTCGTGGCCGCCGAGCCGCCCGCGGCCGCTGCCATCGGCCTTGGTCTGCTCGACGCGGTCAACGCCACCGGCGATCAGCCCGACCTGCGCATCGGCATGGCCAGAGGGAACGTGCTCAGTCGCTTCGGTGATGTGTACGGGCCGGTCGTCAACATCGCCAGTCGGCTCACATCCGCGGCCAAGCCCGGGACCGTCCTTGTTGACCGCGAGTTGGCGGCCACCCTCGCCAACGAGCCCGGACTGCGCTTGAACCGGCTCCGACCGAAGTCGGTGCGGGGATACAGCCACCTGTCGTCATGGCGGCTGAGCCGGGAGACTCACCTCCGGTCCACTCAGCCGTCAGCGTGATGGTCGTCGTTGACGTATCGCAGTCTCGAACGAGTGCGTCGAACGCCGATGAACGCTGTCGTGCCATCGAAGTCGCGGCGGATGCTCGACAGCTCAGGCCCGGCGTCCTCTGACAACCGGGAATAACGGGAGCCGCCCCGTCCTTACCGCCGGCTGGAGAACACGCCCGACGGCGCCCAGCGCCCGCGCGCTTGCAGGCGCAAGCGACGGCCGGCACTCCGGCTCGGCGATCGGCGTCTGTCCTGCGGCTCAGGTCCGGTCGTCGGGGGCGCACCGAACGCGAGCACCGAACGTCGGTGCCGCAGTTGCAGCAGTCGACCCGCACGGCATGTCGATCGCATCAGTGGCGGACGACCGAGGGCGTCCGTTGCGCGTGTGGCGCACCGCGTCATGCGCTGCGAGGCGTGAAGCGGAAGCTGCCGATCGTCACGGCTACGGGAGAGTTGACGTCCGGCCTGATTCCTCCGTGCAGCCACAGGTTGATCCGCGGATGTGCGCCATCTGGTCTCGGCACTCCGTCACCGGCGAACGTCCACGGCTGGCCGTCGGCGGCCCGGAACGTGACGTGGCCAGGCGACCAGTCGAACGAGCACTGCCACGAGGCGGTGTGCGGCACCGTGAACGTCCGCAGGTGACCGGGTGTCGCTGAGGGCTGCACGACAAACTGGCCGCCGGCCCCGCCATTGCGGCCCCAAGCCGACACCTCGATGTCCAGCTCGCGGTGGAACAGATCGGGATCGTCGCTCCAGGTGAACATCCCCAACACGACGTGGCGGTCAAGGTCGGCGAGGTCGGTGCGGATCGTCCACTCGTAGTGTCCGTATCCAGTGGCCTCCTCGCCAACGACCTCGGCGCACACCCACTGACCGCCGGTGCGCCGGACCCGCAGGACGAGACCATCGTCGGCAGTCACGTGCACCGATGCGGTGCTGTCGTCGAACCGGTTCGGGCCGGGCCCGACGGGTTGACTGGCCCGCTTGATCCACCAACGACGCCCGGCGAAGTGGATGGTACGTCGCGGTGGCTCGGCGGCCGTTGCCATCGGCCAGAGTTTGGCGCCTCGACGGGACGGCTCCGCGCGACGAGGCCACGTCGAAACAGCCCGCTCCGTCGACGATCACGCCGCAGCACACCCCGACGGTCCAGCCAAGGCCAGCCGAACGAGATACCAAGGCCCATACCCCGGTCGAGCTCGGCTGCGTGCTCACCAATCCCTTGAGGCGATTGACGGTGGGCTGTCGATGTGCCGAGATCCGCGACTAAGGGTCAGCCGAGGGCAAGACGTTCCTCCGGTGGACCTGGAGGACGAGACGGTGATCGACAAGGCGACGGCGGGCCGTGTCGACGTGTCCCCTGAAGAGCCTGGAGTTAGGCGCCAGCATCATCGACTCCCGCACCCGCAGACGGCCGGGCACGCCTCTGCGCCGGTCCTCCTGTCCAAGTGTCCCAGAGGACACCTATTGGTCACTGGGCGCAGACGCGCCCCAGGGAAGGAGCAACATGAGCATGTCACCGTTCGGGCCCGAGCTGGAACTGACCCGCTTTCTCGACATCACGGCATTCCGAAGACCCTGTCCCGAGTCCGGTGACCGATGGCCGCTCGATCGTTGGTCGGGGCGCGCCGAGACCTCAGTGACGCCAACGGTGCCGCCGTTCGACAGGTTGGCGGCCGGCGGCGGTGCAGCTCAACGGTCGCCGAGCACGTGTCGAGCGAAGTCGGCAGCCTCGACGGCACTCGCTTCGAGGAGCGTGCCGATCGGCTCGACGAGCCGGGGCGGGTAGGCGGGACCCGGAGGGGTCACCGCGCCGTAGTGGTCGATCGTCGACGGCGCTTCGGCCAGGAAGTCGGCGACACCGATGTCATCGGCGATGCGGCCGGTGATGCCGCGGGCGCGGCACATGGCGAACGCCAGCCGCGCCTCGCGCACGGTGCCCACGCAGTCGGTCGGCTTGTAGCTCTCCAGGCCGAGCATCTTGCGCAACATCGCGCGGTTCTCGGGGAGGTCGAACAGATTGGTCTCGACCGTGGCGCCCACGATCTCGGACGGGAGCCACGCCGCGTAATTCATCCACACGTAGATGCATTTGGCGCACCGCCCGCACCACGGCTTCTGCTGGGCACACGAGTGCGTGCTCGGCACGGCGTCGAGGTCGTTGCGCAGGAGGGCGAACACGTTCACGTCGTAGATCGGCCGCAGCAGGTGGAACATCGTCATGTTCGACACCAGCTCGGCCCGCACGTAGGAGTGGAGCAGCCGCTCGGCCGCCCCACTCATGCCCCACAGGTAGTTGATCTCCTCGCCGGTGCGGTCCCAGACGAGGTTGTGCTCGTCGGTGCTCCTCGTGATGCCCAGGCCGACCTCGGTGTACCCGTGCTGCAGCGCGACCGGTAACGCCGTCCAGTACGAAGCCACGGTCTCGGCTGCCACGATGCGTCGGATGCCGAGCTCCGGGTAGACCGCGCCGATCGGTGCGTCCAGCACGTCGTCGACGATCCAGGCGCGATGCGTTCGCCGCGGTCGGCAGTGAGCGACGAGCTCGTCCACGAGGCGGTGTTGCAGCTCGCCACGCCCGTACGTGGAGTGGGAGTAGATGAAGGTGTCGTACTCGATGCCAGCCCGTTCGAGTAGCCGCATGGCGGCGAGGCTGTCCTTGCCGCCACCGCACAGGAACAGCAGCTCGGTCTCGCCCGCGGCGACCTCCACCCGGGCCGCGCTGGCGGCGCTCGGCGCGGCGGGCGGGCGCGGCAGCGAGTAGTCCGGCAGATCGTTCTCCAGCCGCCACACGCCCCACACGTTGTGGAACAGCGTCTCCCAGCACGCCCAGAACGCATCGGTGAGCAAATCGGAGTACGGCCCCCAGTCGATCTCCGTGGGCGCCAGGCTGCCCGCCTTGTTGGCCTCGAAGGCGAGCAGGTGGAAGTACACCTTCCGCATCGCCTCCTCGCCGTAGCGCTCCTCCAACTGGCCGAAGTCGACGTCGTCGTACCAGTAGCTCGTACTGAACCGCAGGTCACCCACCCCGTAGCGCAACACGAGGTGCCGCCGGCCGCGCACGACCGGGTCCACTGCGAGACGACGCACCGCGAGAACCTACGCCCGACGGCCGGCGCGCTTCGGCGCCGCCGATCAGGGTCGGGCAGCCCGCTGCCGATCCAGCAGCCGGGCGGGAAGTCGGTCCGCAACGCGTCGGACCCGGCCGGTGACGTGAGCCCGCGAAGCGCTGGCCTGAGGTCTCGATCTGTCGGGCACAGATGGGCATCGGTTGAGGCCGCGTGACGAGCACCACAACTGCCTGGTGCGTTCGCCACGGACACCGTGCCTCATCGATGCCCATCGTGTTGTCAACTCAGGAGGAGAACCATGAAGAAGAACCACTGGTGCCGACGGACCTGCTCAGGCGTGCTGATCGCAGCGGTGCTCGGTACCGCAGCGCACACCGCGGCGAGCGCGGCACCGAACAACGACGAACCAGCGGCCGACAGTCAAGCGAGACTCGCCGAGACCGCCTCGAGGATGCCCGCCGGCTGGCCGGCGACCGAGGTCATGCGGCGCGGCGCCGAGGCACCGACCGCGACCGTCGGCGAGGTGCCACGCTGGCAGCAAGACGTGGCCGCCATGCCGGCAGGCTGGCCGGCAACCGAGGTGATGGGTCGCGCCCTGGACGCTGCCACGACGACGGCGACTGCCGACAACGTCCCACGTTGGCAGCAAGACGTCGCCGCCATGCCGGCCGGCTGGCCGGCGACCGAGGTCATGAGGCGGGCCCTCGGCGCTCGCTGAAGCCGGGTTCGAGCTCGGGCTGAGGACGATCCTCGAGGGCATCGCCGACCCACTCGCTGCCGCGAGGATGACGGCATGGGCAACCACGGTGACTGGCAGCTGTCGATCTATCTGGCCGGCCTGACCGGCGAGGTGCCGCAGTTGCCGATGACCTACGCCGAGCTGGAGCGGCGCGCCGAGGCGGTGATGCCGCCGGAGATGTGGTCCTACGTCGCTGGCGGCGCCGGCGACGAGCACACGCAGCGGGCCAACGTCGCCGCGTTCGAGCGCTGGGGGCTCGTACCACGGGTGTTGGCCGGTGCCGCCGAACGCGACCTCTCCGTCGAGCTGTTCGGCACCCGGCTGCCGACGCCGCTGCTGCTCGCACCGGTCGGCGTCATCGCACTCTGCGACCCCGACGGCCACGGCGACCTGCTCACCGCGCGGGCCGCCGCCGCCAGCGGCGTTCCGATGGTCGCCTCGACGTTGATGGAGGACCCGATGGAGGACGTCGCGGCCGCGCTCGGCGACGGCATCGGATGGTTCCAGTTGTACCCACCGAACGACCGCGACCTGACCGAGAGCTTCGTGCGGCGAGCCGAGACCGCCGGCTACCGGGCCATCGTCGTCACGCTCGACACCCTCACCCTCGGATGGCGACCCCGCGACCTCTCCATCGGCAGCTTCCCGCAGCTCAAAGGGCTGTGCCTCGCCAACTACTTCTCGGACCCGGTGTTCCGCAGCAAACTTGCTGTGCCGCCCGAAGACGACCTCCAAGCCGCCACCGGTCTGTGGGCGATGACCTTCAGCAACCCACGCCTCTCCTGGGACGACCTCGCCTGGCTGCGGTCGCTCACCTCACTGCCCCTCCTGCTGAAAGGCGTCTGCCATCCCGACGACGCCCGCCGCGCGATCGATGCCGGCGTCGACGGGATCTGGTGCTCGACCCACGGCGGCCGCCAGGCCAACGGTGGCCTCCCGGCGCTCGACTGCCTTCCCGACATCAGCAGCGCCGCCGGCGACGCCCCGGTCGTGTTCGATTCCGGCGTCCGCAGCGGCGCCGACGTCGTCAAAGCCCTCGCCCTCGGCGCCCGCGCCGTCGCCATCGGCCGTCCCTACGCCTACGGCCTCGCGGTCGGCGGTCAAGCCGGCATCGAGCACGTGCTGCGGTGCCTGCTCGCCGAGACCGACCTCACCATGGCCATCGACGGCTACCCGACCATCGACCACCTCACCCCCGACGCTCTCCGCAGCGTCGGCTGACCACGGGTCGCCGATCCCGTCGTCGCGACGCGCCGATGCTGGAAGGGCGTCCGCCGGCCTACCGGCGGGAGCTGAGGATCTCGTGGAGTGACGGGCCGGACGTGCTCCCCGGCTCGGTGGTGGCGAGGAAGTCACTGAGCACGGCGACGAAGCGGTCGGGTGCCTCGACGTGGGGGAAGTGACCGATTCCGTGGAGGATCTCGAGCCGGCTCCCGGGGATCGCCTCGTGCGCAGCCCGGGCGTGGGCGGGCGGGATGATCCGGTCGCGATCGCCCCACACGATCAACGTCGGGAGGTGGGACGCGAGGTAGAGCCGATCGAGGGCGCTGACGTTCTGGCCGTGCGGCTCGATCACGGTCCGCATCGTGCGCACGAACGCCTTGCGGTTCTCGGCTCCGGCCAGCGAGCTGTAGGCGCGCAACATCTCACCCAGCCGCGGCGCCTCGAACCCGCGGCGCCGCAGGAACCTGCTCACGTCGCCGCCCCGATCGGCGACCCACCGCGGGAACAGGACGGGCATCAGCTGCTCGGCGAGCGGCAGCGAAAGGATGCGGAGCAGCCAGCTCACCTCGCGGCCGAGACCGCCACTGCTGACGAGCACCAGTCGGTCGCACAGCTCCGGGTGTTGGTAGGCGAGCTGCATCGCCACCCCACCGCCGAAGGAGTGACCGACCACGGTCGCGCTCGGAACATCGAGCGTGGCGAGCAGGTCCCGCAGCCCGCTGGCGTGGGCGCCCAGCGAGTAGTCACCCATCGGCTTCGCCGAGTCCCCGTGACCCATCAGGTCGGGAGCGAGGACGTCATTCGTCCGCGAGAGCGCCGGCATGACGTCCTTCCACGTACGCGAGCTACCCGCCAGCCCGTGGATCAGCACGACGGCCTCGCCTCGGCCCGCCCTGCGGTATCCGACCGCATGACCATGCACACGAACGGTGCGCACCGCGAACCGGTCTCTCATGACACCCACGCTGCCACGCCGCGCTGATCGGGTGGAAGCGTCGATGGTCCTGCGCGGGCCGTCAACCGCACGCGACCACCCTGCTCGCCCTGGCTGGGGCCCGGGTCGGCCGACAGGACGACATCGCGACACGCGCTGCGTGTGGCGCGTGCCCACCTCGCCGCTACGGCTCCGCAGGCATCTCCCCAACCATCTGGTCGTGCTCGACGGCTGGGACGGGTGCCTCCACATCGTCGTCCATCTCCATGTCGTCGTGCATGATCCCGCCGGGATCGAGACCCGGTGCAAAGGATGGCTCGATGCCGACCAACGCGGCGTAGAGCAGAGCGCTCACGCCGATCAACGCGAGCAAACATCTCACCGAAGCGCCACACCTTCTCGATGGCGATGACGACCGCGATGCCGATCATGGCGAGCAGGTTCATCACACCGAAGGCGACGAGCACGAGCATGAGGGCCCAGCAGCACCCGAGGCAGTACAGGCCGTGTTCGATGCCCGCTCGGAGGTCGCGGAGCGGTCCTTTGAACGAGGTGTAGTGGAGCAGGTGGGCGAGCGGGGAGCGGCAGTGGCTGAGGCAGCGAAACTTGAGCGGCGTCAACTGGTAGATGCCGAGCGCAGCAAACGCCGCCACCGCCACCACGCGGGCCAGACCGGGACGATCCGCCGCCAGCTCCCCGAACACCCATGCCACGCCGAATGCGGCGACGCCGACCAGCGCCCATGCCAGCAGGTACCCGCCGCCGAGCGCACCGAGGCGGGCAAGGCGGTGGACTCGAATGGTGCGCTCGTACACGGCGACGAACGGCCAGACCGACGGCAGCATCATCGCCGTCATCATCAACGCCCACATGGCCACGAACTCGCCCAGCCCGAGGCCCATCGTGCCCGGCATGGCGGACATGTCGCGGCTGTTCGCCCAGGCGATGGTGCCGGCCCACGCCAAGGCGGCGAGCGCGACCAACACCACGCCCGATGCGGGCAGTCGGGCGCGCCGCGGGAGCGGACGTACCGCCTCCGCCACGTCGGCCATTACGCCGCCCAGGCGAACCTGTTGGCGAAACCGCTGCGGCCTTCGCCGCTCCAGTCGATGCCGAAAGCGTTGTTGCTCACGCGGTCCACGGGAGCGAGACCCAGGGTGGGGCCGGCGGGGTGCACGACGATGTTGGTCAGGGACACCGCGTCGCCGTCGGGGGTGAGCATCCGCTCACCGGAGTAGTCGATCGCTTGGCCGGCCTGGACGTGGTGCCGGCGACCGTCGTTGGTGATGGTGATCGGCACCTGTTCGATGCCGAGGAACTCGCCCAGGAACGGCGCAACCGCCGCCGGCGGGCCACCCAAGCCTCCCCCGAGCACCCGTCCGAGTGCGTCCACCTGCTCTGCGCTGGCGCCGTCGTCGACGAGGATCCCGAGCTTCCAGTTGCCCTCAGGCATCAGCCGTGGCGTCTGAGCGACGAGCACAAAGGTGCGACCCGACACGTCCGTTCCCTCGATCTCACCTCGCTCCACCTGGAACGCAAGCGCAAACCGGCAGTCGTCGTACGTGGCCGGGCGGGCCATGTTCGACCAGGTACAAGGGCAGATCGCATCGCACGAGCAGTTCTCGAAGAACTCACCCTGCATCGTCCAGCTCATCGGGGCCTCCCTCGGCGGTGAATAGGGCAACCCCAATACCACCACCAGCGGTGCTCCGTGACAAGGCTCGGATCGGCGGAGCGTTCAACGGGCCGGACTCCGCCGTTCGGATGAGGAAGTCGACGCTGAACCTCACGGGTCCGTCGACGGTGAGGGCATGGTCGACTGCTGGCGGGATGGGCTGGACCTCGCCGGCTGCGAGGACCCGATCGAGGGGCGGATTCGTGTCCATGGCGAAGCGCAGCGATCCTTCGTGGACCTGCAGCTGGGCCCATGTCCGGTCAGCGACACGGTGGACGCCGAGCAGCCCGGCTGGAACGCTGTCGGCGTCAAAGGGTCCAGCAGTTCGAGCTACTCGCAACCGCTCAGGTAGCTCGGCCCGGTCGCACAGCGGGCAGTTGAGTTCGGTGCCGATGTGCGCCTCGCGACCGGGCACCGTCGTCACCCAGGGACGATCGACGAACGGTGGACGGTGACGAACGTGCTGAGTGTGAAGGCACGACAGTTCGGCGATCCAGTCACCTTCGGCGTCCTGGCGGAACTGGTCGATCGTGCGGATCACGACGGGGGTGTCCTCTCTTCAGTCAGCGGTGCGCGTCGCGGTCCTCAGTGTGGCGCTCCCGTCAGCCGGGTCTGACGGCCCCCGCCAGCGACACGACGATGTCGCCCGGCTGCACTCGCTCGAACGCGGGATCGTCGAACGAGATGCGGGCTGCGCCTCGCACGATGGCGATGGGCCGGCCGACGCATCGGGCTTCGTCCGGTGGACCGCCGATCTCGTCGGCGTCCACCGTCCGTTCGGTGAGGTCGAGTCCGTTGCCCGCCACGAGGAGGTCCTCCAGGACGCCGATGGCTCCGGGCACCTGCGTCGAGAGCCCGATGAGCCGGCCAGCGGCTTCCGACGACAGCACCACCGTCGTGGCGCCCGACTGGGCGAGGAGATGAGCGTTCTCCTCCTCGCGGACGGCCACAGAGATGCGCACCGACTCGTTGAGCTCACGGACGGTCAAGGTCACGAGCGCAGCCGTGTCATCCCGGTTGCACGTCACGACGACGGCTCGTGCCTTGTCGAGTCGAGCCTGGCGCCACGTCGACGTGCGCGTCGCGTCGGCGACGATGCCGACGAGCCCGGCCTGGCCGGCGTCAGCCACAGCGTCTGCGAGCCGGTCGATGACGACCACGTCGTCCCGAGCGGTGCCGTTGGCGAACAGTGCTTCGACGGCGGCTCGCCCCATGGTGCCGTACCCGACGACGATCGTGTGCTGGCTCACTCGCGACCTCCAACTTGACTCGGTACGGGCTCGACGGAAGCGCTCGGTGAGCAACTCGAGCGTCGTGCCGACGAGGACGATGAGGAACAGGATGCGCAGCGGCGTCACCACGAACGCCGTCACCGCCCGGGCCGCCGCCCCGACCGGAGCGATGTCGCCGTAGCCGGTGGTCGTCGCCGTGACCGTTGCGTAGTAGATCGCGTCGAGCGGCGAGACCGGCGTCCCGTCGGCGTCCGCGTAACCGTCGCGACCGAGCCACGTCAGCAGGGCGATGACGACGATGATCCCGACGGCCATCGTCAACCGCCGCAGCAACGATTGGAGGGCGTTGGGCGCGCGGTGCGGGAAGTCGATCCTCGGCGCCTCGGACATGCCGGCGACGTTAGGACGCCGAGCAGCGAGGGCCGATGGCTGTCGAGCCGCTACTCGGAGCGCAGCGCCTCGGCGGTCGGCGTGCGCGCCGCCGCCCATCCCGGGACGAGGGCGACGGCGTTGGCCGCCACGATCGCCACGACCGGGAGCACGACCAGCCAGAGCACGGGGGTGTCGGGAGGACTGGCCACGCCGAGCTCGTCGGCGACGACGCGCCAGAGCCACCGCCCGGCGACGATCCCCAGTGGCACGCCGACCACCACCGCCAACAGCGCGAGCGCCGTGGCGTGCCAGGCGACGGCGGCGCGCACCTGCCCCCTGCGGAAGCCGAGGCTCTTGAGGATCGCCAGCTGGCTGCGCTGACGACGCACCGAGAGCACGAGAGCGTGGGCCAGCGAGGCGATGCCCAACACGCCGACCAGCAGTGCCAGCAGGACCGGGACGATGCGCACGCGCTCGACGTTGCGGATCCCGCCCTGGGGCACGGGACCTTGGACGGTGCCTCCGGGCGCGGCCGAGCGTAGGTCCTCGGTGAACTGCTCGACGTCCGTGCCGGGGACCAGCGTGACGCCGAAGTGGTTGGGGGTCGCCGTCGGCTCGTTGGCCTCGATCCACTCGGCCGCGATCACCCCGCCGCGGCCGGCGTTGTTCTCAACCGTGTCGTTGACCACCGTCGTACCGACCACCGTGACCTTCCTCGTCACCGGCGCTGGGCCAGCGGTCGTCACCTCGATCTTGTCGCCGATCGCGATGCCCTGATCGGCCATCGTGACCGAACCGAGGGCGATCTCGTCGGCCCCCTCGGGCAGGCGGCCACTCGTCGCCACCGCCGGGATGACGGCATCGATGCCGTCGATCGGGGCCAGCGCCTGGATCCAGGCGACCTCGTCGCCGATGTGCACGTCGGTGCCGCGCAGCATGGCCGCGGCCTCGACACGTTCGTCGGCGCGGAGCCACTCGAGGGCAGCTGCGGTCTCGGCGGACGGCGCTTCGATGGGCGTGCTGAGCGACACGTCCCAGGGCACGCCGAACTGGCGCGGCGTCGAGAGCAGGCCGTCGAGGCTCGACGACAGCGTGAGCGCGATGATGCCGGTGGTCACGGCCAACGCCAGCCCCGTCAACGCCATGCCCGTCGGCAGTCCACCCGCGCCGCGCCCGCTGAACGTCATGCTCAGCCCCGTGGCGGCGGGCGGCGTGACGTGGCGCCGAAGGGCCGGCGACCCCGCCCGCCCGCGGTCTCCGGCGGGGCCGGGGCGACGGCGGAACTGGCGCACGACGGGCCAGGTCGTGGCGACCGCGACGACGACCAGGGCGACGACCGCGCCGATGCCGAGCACGAGCCAGTCGACGACCGGGGTGTGATCGATCTCTGTCTCCGCGGCGACCCCGAACGGTCCGATCAGCGAGAGCACGACCGCAGCGACCGTGCCGACCGCCACGGCGAGCAGCCCCGTCACGGCGCCTCGGGCCAGCGCCGCTCCAGCGGCCCCGTGCGTCGACATGCCGAGCGCCCGCAGCGTGGCGCCGTCGTCCCACTCCCGGCGCGACTGACGTGACACCGCCTGGCCGGCGAAGACCACCGCCGCCAGCGCGGTGATGGCACCGAACACCATGGTGCCGCTCGCCTCGAAGCTGATCGCTTCGACG
Organism: uncultured Acidimicrobiia bacterium; assembly: GCA_963844175.1. Classification (GTDB taxonomy): domain Bacteria; phylum Actinomycetota; class Acidimicrobiia; order Acidimicrobiales; family Ilumatobacteraceae; genus JALZMG01. The sequence continues at coordinate 811,401 of CAWJNE010000021.1, read as the reverse complement.
GCCGGCTCGGTGTCGTCGGGACTGAGCAACGCCTCGGCGATGTAGATCTGGTCGCTGAACTCCTCGGCGAGGGGGTCGGTGTCGACGTCGTCGTCCGCGACCGATGCCAGTACGGCGCTCCAGCGCCCGCCGTCGATGAGCCTCGCCGCGACCCCGGGCCCGGCCGTGATGCGCGACTCGTCGATCGCCGAGGCGTCCGAGCCGACCCCGGCGATGAGGTCGCGGAAGTTGCGCTCGATGCCCACGACGCGGGCGGTGACATGCGGCCCGCTGAACCGCTCGCCCGGCACGGCTCCGTAGCTCGTCTCATCGCGAGCCCAGAAGTCCACGTCGACCTCGTCGCCGACGGCCACGCCCAAGGCGTCGGCGAGCTGCTCGTTCATCGAGATCTCGTCCGCCGCCGCCGGATCGGGTGGTCGGCCGTCGATCATCAACGGGCGACCCTCGGGCCAATCGAGCCCGCCGTCGAACGACACGACCGACAACCCGGGCTCGAGGCGCTCTGGAGCGTCGACCGGCGAGGCCGTGAAGCCGATGTATCCGACGCTCCCGGCGGCCGCCACCGCAGGCAGGTCCCGGATGACCGTCGCCTCGTCGGTGGCGATGTACCGCAGGCACTCCTTGAACGACGCCTCGACGTCGACGGCCATCGACTCGAACGTCATTTCGGGTGGGCAGAAGCTGATGAACAGGTCGCGCGGGTCGCTCCACTCGACGAACCGTTCGAAGGACGTCGAGGCCTTGCGGCCGAGCGACCACGCAGCCATGGCGACCCCGCCGGCCAGGCCGGCGAGCACGGCCAGGAACAACGTTGCCTTCCAGCCGCGCCGTAGCAACAGCTGCACTCGCATCTTGACGGCATCCACCGCCGGCTGCTCCTTCCCGCCTCGACCGGGTCTCGACGGTAGCCACGTCCCGATCCGTTGGGCCGTCGCGGCCGTCGGGCCAGTGATCGAGTCCTCCCGGTGTATGGGGCGTCGCCCCCGTGGATCTACGCCGAGATCTGGCTCGACGGTCGCCGGGCGGTCGCCGGACGCCTACGGTGGACCGTCGTCGTCTCGAGAGGGAGTACGTGATGGCGGTGAACGCGTTCTTGTCGTTCTTCGACAAGGCCAAGGGCGAATCCACGCTGAAGGGCCGCGAGGGGTGGATCGAGCTGCAGGGGTGGGACTGGGAGATCGAAGCGGAGTCGAGCTGGACGAAGGGCGGCGGCGCCAGCGTGGGCAAACCGGCGCCCGGGAAGCTGAGCTGGCGGCACGACTTCGACACCGCCTCACCCGTGATCATGGGCTACATCTGCACTGGCAAGGCCTTCCCGAAGGTCGAGCTGCAGATGGCCAAGGCCACCGGCAACAACGCCAACCCCGAGACGTTCTTCACGATGACGATGGAAGGTGCCTTCATCACGAAGGTCGCCACCGGAGCCGTCGACGAGGGGGCGGTCTCGCAGCTCGTCGAGATGGTCTTCAAGACCGTCAAGATCGAGTACCGCCCCGCTGACGGCAAGTCCGGGCGGCTCGGCGTGGCGACCAGCTACAACTGGGACATCCCGGCGGGCACGGCCTCACCGTCGGCATGACGCGCTCGTTACAGCTCGCCGTCAAGCGCGGGCCGGAGGTGCCCGTTGTGCGAGGCTCGTGACAGACCGCGGTGCGGAGACGCACGGTGACCGTGAGCGGCGCACGAGCGGTCGGAACTGAGGAGAGACACATGGCGACGTTCAACGCGACGATCTCGGCGGGCCCGGGCGCGCGTCCGGCCGGACGGACCCGGTCATGAAGGCGGGGCGCATCGTCCTGCTCGTGTTCGGCTGCCTGATCGGGTTGCTCGGCCTCGGGATCCTGATCGGCGGTATCGCCGCCGCAGTGGCCCACGCGGTGGCCCGGGACGACGACGGGTTCTTCCGCTCGGACAACATCTCCCTCGTGTCCGCCACCTCGGCGATCACGTCGGACAGCGTGGACATGAACGGTGGCCCAGCTGACATCGGCTGGTTGTCCGAGCGCGGCGACATCGGCACGGTGTCCATCCAGATCACGCCGGTCACCGCCGGCGAAGAGATCTTCGCCGGCATCGGACCGACCTCCGAGGTGGAGAGCTACCTGGCGTCGGTGGGCGTGGACCGCGTCGACGAGATCGATGACAACGTCGCCGTGTTGGAGCGCGTGGAGGGCACGGCGACCCCGGCGCCTCCGGTGGACCAGACGTTCTGGGTGGCCCAGATCGCCACGGCCGAGACCGGATCGATGACCTGGGAGATCGAGAAGGGCACCTGGTCGATCGTCGTGATGAACGCCGATGGCAGCCCGGGCGTCGACGTCGACGCCCGCGTCGGCATCAAGTTCGACTGGCTGCTGCCCGTGGCGATCGGCCTGATCATCGGCGGCGTCATCCTGCTGGCAGGCGGCACGACGATGGCCGTGTTCGCCGGGCGTGGACCGCGCCGGCCGTTGCCCCCGGTCTACCCACCGGGCGGGCAGCCGACGATGGCGACCACGCCCGGGGCCATCCCGACGGCCACTCCGACGGCCACGCCACCTCCGCCGCCGGCGGGTCCGACGGCCACGCCACCTCCGCCGCCGGCGGGTCCGGCGGGTCCGGCGCCCGCCTCCCAACCGCACCCGCTCCCCACCGAACCACCGGGATCGACGCCTCCGCCGGGAACGTCGCCACCACCATGACCCCGAGGGCGGCGCACCGGTAGGTTGCCGCGATGGTCGGATCGATCCTCGGGACGCGGGTGGTGCGGACGGAGGATCCCGTCCTGTTGACGGGTGGGGCGAAGTACCTCGACGATCTCGACCTGCCGGGGAAGCTGCACGCCGTCTTCGCTCGTTCCGAGGCGGCGCACGCCGCACTCGTCGCCGTTCACGTCGGCGACGCCCGAGCCGTTCCCGGGGTCGTCGCCGTGTTCACGGCCGCCGACCTCGGCGTCGCGCCTCACCACGGCTTCGCCAAGGTCCACCCGGACTTCGCCCGCCCGCCGTTGGCCGACGGCGTCGTGCGCTTCGTCGGTGAGGCGATCGCGCTCGTCGTCGGCGAGACCCTGGCCGCCGCCGCGGATGGCGCAGCAGCCGTCTGGGCGGAGTACGAGCCGCTGCCGGTCGTCATCGATCCGGAGGCTGCGCTCGACGAGCAGGCGGTGACGATCTTCCCCGAGCATGGGTCGAACCTGGCGCTCGTCGTCACGGACGCCGCTGGCGTCGACCCGGCCGAGGGCAGCGACATCGTGGTCCGCGGGCGCTACGTGAACCAGCGCATGGCCGTCGTGCCGATGGAGCCGAACAGCTGCGCCGCGGTGCCGGGCGATCAGTTCACCTTCTACGCGTCGACGCAGATGCCGCACGCGCTCCGGCCGCAGGTCGCCGGGGCCCTCGGGATCGACGAGGACACGATCCGGATCATCGCCCCGCAGGTCGGCGGCGGCTTCGGCGGCAAGGCAGGGATCAACGCCGAGTACTCGGCTGTCGGTGCCGCCGCTCGGCTGCTCGATCGGCCCGTCACCTGGACACCCGCCCGCAGCGACGAGCTGACGTCACAGCCGCACAGTCGCGGCCAGATCCAGTACGCCGAGCTCGGCTGCCGGCGCGACGGCACGTTCACCGGGCTGCGCGTCCACCTCGTCGGTGACGGTGGCGCCTACCCGGGCATCGGTGCGTTCCTCCCGACGGGCACCAAGCGCATGGCCAACGGGACGTATCGCTTCCCGGCCATCCAGTTCGACGTAGCGGTGGCCGTCACGAACACGACGCCGATGGGCGCCTATCGCGGTGCCGGCCGGCCGGAGGCCACGGCCCTGCTCGAACGGCTCGTCGACCACGCCGCCCACGAACTGGACATCGACCCCATCGAGCTGCGTCGCCGCAACCTGCTGGCCGACGACGTGTTCCCGTTCACCACGCTGACGGGCGTCGTCTACGACTCGGGCCGATATGCCACGCCGCTGGAGGCCGCCGCCGAGGCGATCGGCTACGACGCCCTCCGACGCGAGCAGGCGCAGCGGCGCGAGCGCGGTGACCGGCAGGCGCTCGGCATCGGCGTGTCGGCCTACGTGGAGATCACCGCAGGCGGCGGCGCCTCCGAGTTCGGCGCCGTCGAGGTCCACGATGACGGCTCGGCCACGGTGCGGGCGGGGACGTTCTCCCACGGCCAGGGGCACCAGACGGCGTTCGCCATGCTCGTCCACGACCAGACCGGCATCCCGGTCGAGCGGATCCGGCTCGTCGACGGCGACACCGAGCTCGTCCCGAGCGGTGGCGGCACCGGCGGTTCGCGCTCGCTGCAGCTCGGCGGGTCGGCGGTGCACCAGGCGACGGAGGCGTTGGTCGACAACGCCAAGGAGCTGGCGGCCCGCCTGCTCGAGGCCGACGTCGCCGACATCGTCGTCGACGTCGACGCTGGCACGGTCGGTGTGGCCGGCGTCCCGGCCGCTGCACTCGACTGGGCCGAGCTTGCTCGTCGGGCGACCGGCGAGGGCGGGCTGCTCTCGGCGGAGGCGACGTTCGACCAGGGCAACGCGACGTTCCCCTTCGGCGCCCACATCGCCGTCGTCGAGGTCGACCTCGACACCGGTCGGGTCCGGCTGCTGCAGCACGTCGCCGTCGACGACTGCGGCACGGTGATCAACCCGTTGCTCGTCGAGGGGCAGCAACACGGCGGTGTCGCCGCCGGCATCGGGCAAGCACTGTTCGAGGAAGTCCGGTTCGACGCGGACGGCAACCCGTTGACGGCCAACCTCGCCGACTACTCGATGGCGTCGGCCGCCGACCTGCCGAGCTTCTCGGTCCACTCCACCGAGACGCCGTCACCGCTCAACCCGCTGGGGGCCAAGGGCATCGGCGAGGCCGCCACGATCGGATCCACGCCGGCCGTGCAGAACGCCGTGATCGACGCCCTCGCCCACCTCGGGGTGCGCCACCTCGACATGCCATGCACGTCCGAGCGGGTGTGGCGGGCGATCCAGGACGCCGCGGCCGGCACCCTGCCCGACCCGTGGCGGGACCCGCCGGCGGTGTTCGCCCGCCTGCACGCCGGCGAGGCCGCCGACCAAGCCGGCCAGGACGCCGCCGAAGGCATCTGATCGCCGATCTGGTGCCCTCCATCTCGGCGGGCAGCCGGCGATGCGCTAGGAACGGGCCATGAGCGAGTCGTACCGCGAGATCCTCTACGCCGTCGAGGACCCCGTCGCCACCATCACCCTCAACCGGCCGGAGGCGCTCAACGCGTGGACGGACACCATGGCCGCCGAGGTCCGAGACGCCGTCGGCCGCGCCGCTGGGGATCCGGCCGTGGTCGGCATCGTGATCACGGGTGCCGGCAAGGGTTTCTGCGCCGGCGCCGACATGAAGCGGCTGTCGTCCCTGTCATCCGGCGAGCCGGGAGCCGGCGGGGATGCCCCGTTCGCCGGTCAGCAGGACCCGCCGCCGGGCGAGGCGTCGTGGGGCGACGACCTGCGCGGCACGTACACGTGGCTGATGTCGGTGCCCAAGCCGATCATCGCCGCCATCAACGGACCCGTCGCCGGGATGGGGGTACCGATCGCCCTGTCCTGCGACCTGCGCTTCATGAGCTCGACGACGGTGCTGACCACGTCGTTCGCCCAGCGCGGGCTGGTCGCCGAGTGGGGTCTCTCCTGGCTGCTCGGCCGGCTCGTCGGTCCCGCCCACGCCCTCGACGTGCTGTACTCGGCACGCAAGGTGGGCGGCGAGGAAGCGGCGCAGATGGGCCTCGTCAACCGGGCGCTCCCGACGGACGAAGTGCTGCCGGCCGCCCAGCAGTACGTCCGCGACCTGGCCGCCACGTCCTCGCCGGCGTCGATGGCGGTGATGAAGCGGCAGGTGTACAGCGAGCTGCACGCCGGGCTCGGCGACGCCGAGCGGCGGGCGATCGAGCTGATGGTCGAGAGCTTCGGTCGGCCCGACTTCAAGGAGGGGGTCTCGTCCTTCCTCGATCGCCGACCGCCGAAGTTCGGTCGCCTGGGCGCCTGAGCAGATGCACCGCTGGGACGAGGGCACCGACCTCCTCGCCCAATCGGTCATCGGCTACGCCGTCGAGCGACTGAAGACCCCCAAGGACCCCACCTGGGGCGCCCGCCCGGCCGACGAGCTGGCGGTCGCCCTGGAGGGCGCCATCACGCCGGAGGGCCTCGGCGGCCACGCCGCGCTGGCGCTGTTCCGCGACGTGCTGATGCACGCCTGCCGGCCGATGGACCACCCGATGCACCTGGCCTACGTGGCCACGGCCCCGACGCCGGCGGCCAACCTCTTCGACCTGGTGGTCAGCGCGTCGAGCATCTTCGGCGGCCTGTGGGAAGGCGGCGCGGGGGCGATCGCCGCCGAGAACCAGGCCCTCGCCTGGCTGGCGTCGCTGGCCGGTTTTCCCGAGGGCGCCGGCGGGTGCTTCGTCAGCGGCGGGTCGGCCGCCAACCTGTCGGCGCTGGTCACGGCACGGCACCAGGCCCGTGAACGGGCGGGGGCGCCGAACGGCGGACGATGGCGGTTCGCCACCACCGCCGAGACCCACGCCTCGGTCCACGCCTCGGCCGAGGTGATGGACGTCGACGTGGTGCTCGTCCCCCCGGACGAGCGCGGGCGCATGACCGGTGCGGCGTTGCGGAGGACGCTGGCCGACTCCGGCACCGACGGGATGTTCGCCGTCGTGGCCAACCTCGGCACCACGAACTCCGGCGCCATCGACGAGCTCGATGCGATCGCCGACGTCTGCGCCGAGCTCGGGCTGTGGTTGCACATCGACGCCGCCTACGGAGGCGCCGTGCTGTGCGCGCCGTCGACGGCCCAGGCGCGGCGCGGGTTCGAGCGGGCCGACAGCTTCGGCATCGACCCGCACAAGTGGTTGTTCGCGCCGTATGACTGCGCGGCGCTCGTCTACCGCGACCCGCAGGCGGCCTCGGCCACCCACGCTCAGCACGGCACGTACCTCGACATGGTCAGCCGCGAGGAGTGGAACCCAAGCGACTTCGCCTTCCACCTGTCGCGGCGAGCCCGCGGCCTGCCGCTGTGGTTCAGCCTCGCCACCTACGGGACCGACGCCTACACGGAAGCGGTGGAGAAGACGCTCGATGTCGCCCGAGCGTTCGCCGACGAGGTCGATCGCCGGGACGGCTTCACGCTGCTCTTGGAGCCCGAGCTGTCGGTGGTGCTGTTCGAGGTCGACGGGTGGGACGACGAGCGCTACGTGGCGTGGAGCCGCAGCAGGGCGAAGGCCGGCGTGGCGCTCGTCGTGCCCACCAAGTGGCGCGGCCGGACGTGCTACCGGGTGTGTCTCGTCAACCCCCAGACCACGCTGGCCATGCTCACGTCCCTCCTCGACGACATCCGAGGGTTTGCTGCATCGGAGGGCTAGCTGCGGGGAAGCCCCTCAGGAAACCCTCGGGTGCACGCAAACCCTCGGATGGGTTAGGTGGGGGTGTAGCGGGACGAGGGGCGGGGGCGCGCGGTGTCGGTGTGCACCTCGCCGTCGTCGACGAGCTTCACGAGGTGGCTGAGCACCGTGCGGCCGGCCGGTTCGTGCAGTCGCTCGTCGACGCCGGCGTAGAGCACGGCCACCATCGCCGGGATCTCGGCCACGCCGCTGCGCACCAGGTCGAGCACCTGGCGCTCGCGGTCCAGGCGGTGGTCGACGAGCGCGCCGACGTAGCGCTGCGGCGAGGCGATCGCCGGTCCGTGCGTCGGCCAGTACGTCCGATCCCCCGCCCGGCCGGCGACCTTGCGCAACGACTCGACGTACGCCGCCATGTCACCGTCGGGCGGCGACACCACCGTCGTGCTCCACCCCATCACGTGGTCACCCGGGAACAGCACCGCTTGCTCCTCGAAGGCGAAGCACGTGTGGTTCGACGTGTGCCCGGGGGTGTGCACCGCCCGCAACGTCCAGCCGGGGCCCGTCGCCGCCACGTCGCCATCGCTCACCCGCAGGTCGGGCCGGAACGCCAGGTCGGTCGACTCCTCGACCTTGACCGTGCCATCCTCCGCGCCGTCCTCGTCGGCGAGCGTCAGCCGGATCCGGCGGGGGGTGGGGCCCGTAGGCGATGGTCGGCGCACCCGTCTCGGCGGCCAACCATGCGGCCAGCGGCGAATGGTCGGCATGGCAGTGCGTCACGCAGATCGCTGTCACCCGCTCGCCGGCGATGGCCGCGGCCAGGGCGTCACGGTGCGAGTCGAGCTGCGGGCCGGGGTCGATCACGGCGACCTCGCCCGCGCCGACCAGGTACGTGCCGGTGCCCCGGTACGTGAACTTCGACGGGTTCTCGGCGATCACCCGGCGGAGCATGGGCCCGACCTGCTCGACGCGGCCGTACACGACGTCATCGAGCGTGGCGAACTGCGGACCGGTCACGGCGCGCCCACGAGGGCGCGGACGTAGCCGACGGGTCGACCGTGCCCGTACACCGACTCGACGACGACGTCCGTCGCGAGGTCGACGCCGATCGAGCGCAGCGCGGCGATCGTCACCGGAGCCCGCGCCCGGGCTGCACCGTCGGCGATCTTCAGGGCCACCGCCCGCCCGTCCGGCAGGGCCGCCACCTGTACGCCCTCGGCGCCGTCCTTGACGAGCAGGCCCGGCACGGCGCGGATCAGGAGCGTCACGTCGCGATGGGGCCCACCGACCAGGTCCGGGTGCGTCGTCATCGCCCGGTGCACGGCATGGCCATCGAGGGCGAGCTCACGGACGGCGCTGGCCAGGGCGTGCAGCGAGACCGTCGGCGTCGGTGCGCCGCAGCCGTCGACACCCACATGGTCGATCTGCGCCCCCGTCGTCCGGGCGAGCGCCTCGAGGATCGTCCGCTGCACCGGGTGGTCCTCCGCCGTGTACCCGGCCGTCGACCACCCGTTGACGATCGCCGTCGCCAGCATCCCGGCGTGCTTGCCGCTGCAGTTCTGCAGGATCGACGCCGGGCCGCCGCCCTCGCGGACCGCCGACGCGTGGGCGCCTGCGTCGAGCGGCCACGCCGGCGTGTTGTCGAGGTCGCCGATGTCGAGCCCGACACCGGCCAGCAGCTCACGGACCGCGGCGACGTGCTCGGGCCGGCCGTCGTGGCTGGCGCAGACGACCGCCAGCAGCCGATCGTCCACGGACAACCCGGCATCGAGCATCGCCGCCGCCTGCAGGGGCTTCAGCGCCGACCGGGCGTAGACCGGGCGCTCGACGTCCCCCACCGACCACGCCACGGTGCCGTCCCGGTCGAGCACCACCACCGCACCGTGGTGCACGCTCTCCACGAACCCACTGCGCTCGGCGACAGCGACGGGGACGGTGTCGGGGACGGTGTCGCTCAATCGTCCGGCTCGACGCCCCGCCGGGCCTTGCGGATCTTCGTCCATCGCTTCCAGACCCTCGGGTGGCGCACCTCGGTGAGCTCGCTCTTGATGACCTGGTGGCGGGCACCCCATTGGCTGATCAAGGCCTGGGCCATCGCCGCCGCAGGCAGGGCGAGCACCGCGCCCACACCCCCCAACAGCGCGGCCCCGGCGAGCGCCGACCCGAACGCCAGCGCAGGGTGCAGCTCCATCGTGCGGGCCGTGATGCGCGGCGAGAACAGGTAGTTCTCGATCTGCTGGTACACGACGATGGCGATCAGCACGATCATCGCGTCGACCGGCGATTCGAGGAAGGTCAACAGGACCGGCAGCACACCGGCCAGGTAGGTGCCCACGACGGGCAGGAACTGGCTGATGATGCCGACCCACAGGGCCAGGGCGACGGGCGCAGGCGTGCCGACGGCCTGGAACACGATCCAGTGGAAGATCGCCGACAGCAGGGCCAGCAGGGCCCGCGAGTACAGGTAGCCGCCCGTCTTGTTGCCGGCCAGCTCCCACGTGGAGAGGATCCGTTCCTGGCGCGCCGGCGTGAACCGGCTGCAGATCGCCCGGCGCATCTTCGGCCCGTCGGCGACGAGGTAGAAGGTGAACAGCACCACGGACAGCAGCTGCAGCAGTCCCCCGAGGGCGGTGACCGACAGGCTGACGGCGTTGTCGCGCTGGTCCCGGATGAACCGCTGGACGGCGCCGTTGGGGTCGTTGAAGTCGTCGATCACCTCCTGCGCGTTGAGGTTCGTCCCGAACAGGTCGTTGATCGTGTTGACGGTGTCGGTGATGTAGGCCTCGGAGTTGTCGAGCAGCTCGGCGAGCTGGGTGCCGACGAGCGCGCCGATCGCCACCACGAACACGAGGAAGACGACGATCACGCCGAACAGGATCAGCCCGGTTGCCGTGCCCCGCCGCCAACCCCGGCGGGCCAGCCGATTCACGCCCGGCTCGATCGCCAGCGAGAGGAAGACGGAGATCGCCAGCAGGACGAAGAGCCCGTTCAGCCGACCCCAGAAGAACTGCAGGACCATCGCCAGCAGGAAGCCGCCCCAGAAGACGGCCGTCGCGGCGAACGTCCAGCGAGGCAGCCGCTGCCTCTCGATCGAGGACGGCGTCGGGTCGCCCTCGATCGTCTCCACGATGTCCGTGACCTGGACGTCCGGCTGGTCGGACGACGCCTGGTCCGTGGGGGTGGTGGGCTCGGGTGGCGCCATCCCGAGGTCGCTGGCCACGGGGCGAGCGTACTCAGCCCATCGAAACGGTCGTCGGCCCCTCCAGGGCGGCCATGCCCGCCCGGCGCAGGCCCGGAGCCAGCTCGCCGCGCTCGCTCGAGGCGACCACGTCGAGCCCGAGCCAGCCAGCCATCAGCGCCAGCTCCTCTGCCAGCTCGGCGGCCACCTCGTCCTCCGGGACACCGGGCTCGGCGAAGGCGCCCTGCACGCGCAGCACGCCGTCGGCGCGGTCGGCCTTGAGGTCGACGCGCCCGACCAGCTGGTCGCCGAGCAGGAACGGCAGGACGTAGTAGCCGTAGATGCGCTTGGGCGGGGGCGTGTAGATCTCGATGCGGTAGTGGAAGTCGAACAGGCGCTCGTTCCGATCGCGCTTCCACACCAGTGAGTCGAAGGGGCTGAGCAACGCTCGACTGCGAACCCGGCGCGGCGTGGTGGCGTCGACGTGCACGAACGCCGGGCGGGTCCACCCCTCGACCACGGCGGGGCGGAGCCGGCCGGCCTCGACGAGCTCGGCGACGAGCGGCCGGCAGGCCTGGGTGGCCTGGCGGTGGTAGTCGGCGAGGTCCTCCAGCGTCGCCACGCCGAGCGCTCGCCCGGCGATGTCGAGCAGCGCCGACCGTCCCTCCGCCTCGGTCGGGGTCGGCGCGTCGAGCACGGCGGCCGGCAGCACCCGCTCCGGCAGGTCGTAGAGGCGGGCGAAGTCGCTGCGCCGGCGGCGGACAGCCACCCGGCCCCGGCCGAACAGCGCCTCGAGGGCGATCTTGCCGTCGTCCCAATCCCACCACGGTCCCTTCGGACCGACGCGCTGCTCCAGATCGGCGGCGGTCAGCGGGCCGCTCTGCTCGATGCGCTCGAGGACCTCGTCGATGAACGTCGGACGTTCCCGGCCGAGCCGCTCCACGGCCTGCCAGTGGTGAGGGTCGTCCATCCGCCACCGGAACAGCGGGTGCTGGGCGCTCGGCACGATCGCCGCCATGTGCGCCCAGTACTCGAACAGCTCGCCGTCCTCCAGCGCGTCGGGCAGGAGATTGCGGGGGTGGGGGCCGAGGCGGGCGAAGAGGGGCAGCTCCTGGCTGCGCACCAGGACGTTGACGGAGTCGATCTGGATCACCCCGATGCGGGCGAACACCTTGCGCAGGTGGCGGCGGTCGACGCGACCGGTCGGACGAGGGTCGGCGAGCCCCTGGGCGGCGATGGCCGTGCGTCGGGCCTCGGCGGCGGAGAGGTCGATCGGTGCCGTCACGCGACCAGTGACCCGCGGCGATCGCAGAACTCGGCGACGGTCTCGAGCAGCCGCCCCGTGTCGTCGTCGGTGACGTCCATCGTCAGCGCCAGGTAACCGCGAGGGGCGATGTAGAACCCATCGGCCAGGAGATCGTGGAACAGCAGCTCCCGCCAGCGCGGATCGGCTCCCACCAGGTCGTCGGGTGACGTCACCGGGCCGGGGACGGGGTGGACGGCGAGGATCGAGCCCCAGCCGGTGGCGCAGAACGGCACGCTCGACGCGGCGAACCGCGCGTCGAGGCCGGCGCGCAAGCGGTCACCGCGCTCGTTGACCGCCTGCAGCGCCTCGGCAGTGATCAGCGATTCGTGGACGGCACCGCCGACGGCCATCGTGAAGGCGTTGTTGTTGAACGTTCCGCCGTGGGTCAACCCGCCCCGCGCGGGGTCGTAGGCCGCCATCAGGTCGCGACGTCCGCCGAAGGCACCGAAGGACAGCCCGCCGGCGAGGTACTTGCCCAGGGTGGTCAGGTCCGGCGAGATCCCCAGGAGCTGCTGGGCGCCGCCCAGGGCGAGCCGCGAGGTCATCACCTCGTCGAAGATGAGAAGGGTGCCGTGCTCGGTGCTGGCTGCTCGAAGGGCACCGAGGAACTCCGGGTCCGCCGGGATGCATCCGCCGGAGCCGAGCATCGGCTCGACGAGCACGGCCGCGACGTCGTCGGCCTGCAGCGCGGTCGTTGCAGCTGCAACATCGTTGTAGGGCAACACGATCCAGTCGAACGGGAGCTGCAGCGGGCGACCTCCGTGACCGAAGTAGAGCGGGCCGCCGTGGTAGCCGTGGTCGAACACGACGAAGCGCTGGCGACCGGTGGCGTGGCGGGCGGTGAGCAGCGCCATGATGTTGGCCTCGCTCCCGGAGTTCGTGAACCGGACCTGCTCGATCGACGGGAACCGGGCGACGACCGCCTCGGCGAAGATCGTCTCCGGCTCGCTCATGGCGCCGTAGGTCCACCCGCGGTCGAGGACGGCGCGGACCGTGTCGGCGACGTGATCGTTGCGGCCCAGCAGGCCGGCCGAGTAGTCGCCGAGCAGGTCGATGTAGCGGTGGCCGTCGACGTCGTGCAGGACGGCGCCGTCGGCGTGGTCGACCCGGAAGCCGAACGGTTCGATGTGCAGCACCGAGCGCGTGTTGCCGCCGGGCAGGACGGCTGCGGCGCGTTCGGCCAGCTGGCGGCTGACCGGGTGGGCGTCGACGTAGCGGCGACGTGCCGCCGCCAGCTCGTCGTCGAGGGTCGGCATCAGCGGCTCGGTGGCCAGCTCAGCGGCTCAGACGGTGGGCCAGAGGTTGACGGTGGCGTTGATCCCTCCGTCGGCCGAGATGACTTCGCCGGTGATCGCCCGGGAGGCGTCGGAGGCGAGGAAGACGACGGTGTCGGCGACCTCCTCGGCCGTCGAGACGCGGCGGGTCGGGATGACGCCGAGCACGGCATCTGCCACGCCGGGCTTGGCCAGGTTGGCCGTCCACATCTCCGTCTCGACGACGCCGGGGGCGACGCAGTTGGCGCGGATGCCGCGGGGTCCGTACTCCATGGCCAGCGACCGGGTCATGCCGTCAAGGGCGGCCTTGCTGGCGGCGTACACGGCTCGGCGAGGGGCGCCGCGCAGGCCGCTGATCGAGCTGATGGAGATGATCGAGCCCGCGCCGGCGGCGAGCATGGTCGGGAGCACGGCGACGGTGGCGAGCAGCGCCGAGCGCACGTTCACGTTCCACACCTCGTCGAGCTCGTCGACGGTCAGCGTCTCCGACTCCTTGCGCAGCCCGATGCCGGCGTTGTTCACGAGCACGTCGATGCGCCCGCCGAAGGCGTCAGCGGCGGTCGCCACGGCGGTCGCCGGGCCGTCGGGGGTACCGAGGTCGGCGGCGATCACGACCGGATCGTTGTGCAGCCCGTTCGCCGTCGCCTGCAGCTGATCGGCCGAGCGGGCGACCAGGGCGACACGTGCGCCGGCGGCGTCGAGCGCCGCGGCGATGGCCGCACCGATGCCCCGGCCGGCACCGGTGACGATCGCCGTGCGGCCGTCGAGCTGCGACGTCACCGGTTCGGCTCCGAGCTACGCGGACTCGGTGATGGACACCGAGTTGATGACCACGTCCTGGCGGGGGCGGTCGCTGGGGTCGGTCTCGACACCCTGCATCTGCTCGAGGACGTCCAGGCCCTTCACGATCTGACCGAACAGGCTGTACTGCGGCGGGAGCTGGACGCCGCTCTGGCCGGAGATGAGGAAGAACTGGCTGCCGTTGGTGTTCGGACCGGCGTTGGCCATGGCGACCGAGCCGAGCTGGTACTCGCGCTCCTTGGGCAGCTCGTCGGCGAACTTGTAGCCGGGACCGCCACGGCCCGTGCCGGTCGGGTCGCCGCCCTGGCACATGAAGCCCTTGATGATGCGGTGGAAGATCACGCCGTCGTAGTAGTGGTGGGCGGCGAGGAAGACGAAGTTGTTGACGGTGTTCGGCGCCTTGACGGCGTCGAGGGCGATCACGATCTCGCCCAGGGAGGTGTCGAGGGTCGCCGTGTAGCGCTTGGTCGGGTCGATGCCCAGCTCGGGCGGCGAGTCGAACTGCTGCCGGCGCGGCGCCGACCCATCGAGCGGAGGGAACGCATCAGCCATAGACGCCGCACCCTAGCGACGGCACCCGCACCCGCCCCCAGGCCCGTTCTCGGTGCAGTCCTCATCAGCTCCTGATGAGAACTGCACCCAGAACGGACGTGTCTTCCGGTTGCGGCATCATGCGACACCCAGGACGGGTGTGGACCTTCGCGCCTTGGAACCGTTCGCCATGGAGCACCACGGGGTGGTGACGCGCGATGCGTGCATCCGCGCCGGCATCTCCAGTGCCAGCTGGTACCGGGCGCACCGGGACGGCATGCTCGAGCCGCTCCACCGCAACGTCGCCCGCATGGTCGGCACGCCGAGGACCCGCCAGCAGGCCGTTTGTGCCGCCGTGCTCGCCGCCGGTCGAGGGGCGCTCGCATCGCACCGATCGGCGGCGTTCCTCTGGGGCATCCCGCGACCCGACGTCGACCCAGTGGACGTGCTGCTCCCCGACCGGGCGCGGCGGGCATCGCTCTCGCCGGTCGTCGTGCACCGGCCCAGCGATCTCGGCGACCTCAACCCGGTCCGCCGTCAAGGCATCCCCGTGACCAACGTGCTGCGCACGCTCTGCGACCTCGGTGCCGTCGATGCCCGGTCGGTGAACGCCGCGGTCGGCCACGTGGTGACGACCGGATTGGCGTCACCGGCGTCGCTGCGTCAGGCGTTGGAACGCCACGCCCGACGGGGGCGCGCCGGCGTCGTCGCCCTGCGCGACGCGCTCGACGACTGGGTCATCGACGGCAAGCCGGTGGACAGCGTGCTCGAGCCAGCGATGCATCGGCTCCTGCGTCGTCACCGTCTGCCGCCGGCCGAGTTCCACGCCGTGATCTGCGGCTACGAGGTCGACTTCTGGCTGATCGGGACGCCCGTCGTGCTCGAGTGCGACGGCTGGACCTGGCACGGCCGCCAACGATCCGTCTTCGAGCGCGACAAGGTGCGCGACGCCGAGCTCGCCGCCTCCGGGTACATCGTCGTGCGCTTCACGTTCCGCCAGATCATGCGCCACCCCGGGCGCGAGGCGGAACGCATCCGCCAGGTCGTCCACCGGTGGTCGCCCACCGTTCTCGGTGCAGTTCACGTCAACAGGTGACGAGAACTGCACCGAGAACGTGGTCGTTAGTTGCGGGCGTTGTAGTCGGCGATCAGGGCGTCGCTCTGCTGGGCGGCGGCAGCGAGGGTGGAGGCGACGTCGGCACCGCCGAAGATCGCCGCCACCGCCCCCGCCGTGACGGAGCGGACCTCGCGCAGCGGACCGAGCACCGGGCCGAGCGCCGTCGGATCGTTGGGTGGCGCGGCGAGCAGCTGGTCGTAGGCGACCTGGAAGCGAGGGTCGTTGGCGTAGAGCGACGACAGCGGCTCCAGCTCGACGGCGTCCTCCCGCACGGGCACGTACCCGGTCGCCGCCGCCCACTCCGACTGCACGCCGGCCTCGACCAGGAACTGGATGTAATCCCACGCCGCCGCCGCTTGGGCGTCGCCCTTCTCGGCGACGATGTAGATCGACGATCCACCGACGAGCGCCAGCTCGTTGCCGCCCGGACCCGGCATCGGGCCGATCCCCACGTCGGCGCTCGTCAGCCCCGGGATGAGGCCGCCGTCGAGCACGGCCAGCACGGCCCCCATCGCACCCGACGACCCGAGCGTCATCGCCGCCGGCGCCGCTTGATCGGCCAGCTTGAGGAAGGCGTCCTGGCCGTTGGGGTTGTCGCCGACGGACACGGCGAGGCCGTCGGCGATCAGCGACTGGATCTCGGTGAGCAGTTCGACGCCGGTCTCGCCGGCGAACAGGACGCGCGTCGCCGGGGCCAGTCGCCCGTTGCCGTTGTCGGCGTACAGCTCACCGGCCTTGGCGAACCACTGCTCGAGGAACCACGCGCCCCCGGCATCGAGCCCCGAGTCGACGGCAAGGCCGTACGTGGCGACGCCCGAATCGACGATCGCCTGGCACGCCGCCCGCAGCTCCTCGAGCGACCCCGGCGGATCGTCGGGATCGAGCCCGGCATCGATGAACATCTTGCGGTTGAAGTAGAGGACCGGGTCGCTGACGGCGAACGGCATCGACCACTGGACGCCGTTCGTCGCGTACGACTCGAGTGCGCCGGGCAGGAACGCCGACGTGTCGTACCCGCTGGGCTCGATGCACGCACCGATCGGGATGATGCTGGCGCTGTCGGCGATCTGCTGCACCATGTACTCGGGCATCAGGACCAGCTGCGGCCGGCTCGCCTGCCCGCTCTGCACGTACTTGTCGATCGTCTGCTTGTAGCCACCCTGGTTCTCGAGCGTCACCCGCACCGCGCTCTGGCTGGCGTTGTACCGGTCGGTCAGCTCGACCAGCTTGTTCTCCGGCTCGGTCCCGAAGCCGTGCCAGAACGTCACCTGCACGGGCTCGGCGCCGTCGGCAGGGAGGGCGTCGACGGGGCATGGCGGCAAGGAGTCGAGCGGTGTCGTGGTCGTCGTCGGCGGTGCGGTCGTGGTCGTCGCCGGCAGCGTCTCGCCCGGCGGCGCCGTGACGGGCACCGTCGTGGTGGTGGACGGCGCCGGCTCGTTGCCGGCCTCGAGGATGGAGCGTCCCGACCCGCACGCCGCCACGAGCACGCAGCCGGCGAGGGCGACGAGGCGGCGACGACTTGACGAGCGGCGCACCACGTCAGCCCTTCACGGCGCCAGCGGTGAGCCCGCGCACGAGCTGGCGTTGGAACACGAGCAGCACGATGACGATCGGGATGGACGCCAGGACCACCCCGGCCATCACGACGTTCGGCGCGTCGAGGCGCGCCTCGCTGAGCTGACGCAGCCCGCTCTGCACCGTGTACATGTCGGACTCCGTCGTGATCAGGTTCGGCCACAGGTACTGGCTGAACGCCGACAGGAACCCGAACAGCGCCAGCGCCGCGATCGTCGGGCGGACCAGCGGCACGGCGACGTGGCGCAGGAACCCGAGGTGCCCGACACCGTCGATCGCCGCCGCGTCGCGCAGGTCGCGCGGGAGGGTGAGGAACACCTGGCGCATCAAGAACGTGCCGAAGGCGGCGGCCAGGAACGGCACGGTCAACCCGGCGTAGCTGTTCAACCACCCGAGCGAGTCGACGGTGCGCCGGTTGACGACCAGCGTCGCCTCGGCCGGGACGAGCAAGGTGGCGAGGAACAACACGAAGAAAAACGTGCGGCCGGGGAACTCGAGGATGGCGAAGGCGTACGCCGACAGCACCGCGGTGACGACCTGGGCGACGGTGATGATCGTCGCCACGATCATCGAGTTGAGCAAGAACCGTCCCAGCCGCCCTTCGGTCCACGCCTCCTGGAGCACCTCGAGCGTGAAGGCCTCCGGCACGAGCGGGTTCTCGAGGACCTTGTTGCCCGGCTTCAGCGCCGCCACGACCGTCGTGTACACGGGGAACAGCACGATCACGGCCACCACGACGAGCAGGCCGTACCGCGTGGCGAGCCGCCAGCCCGACGGGTGGTCGTAGGTGGTCGCGGCGTCAGCGCTCTGGCGGCTCATGCGTAGTGGACCCGCCGGCCGATGCCGGCCAGCTGCAGCAACGAGAGCAGGAGCATGACGAGGAACAGCAGCACGGCCGTCGCCGCCTGCAGCCCGAGGTTGTTGTTGATGATCGACGTCCCCCCGTAGGTCAGGTACGTGATCGTCGTCGTCGCATCCGACGGCTGCGGCCCGCCGTCGGTCAGCAGGTCGATCTCGCCATAGGCCTGGAAGGCCCGTGTCGTCAGCACGATCACGACGAACAGCAGCGTCGGGCCGAGCATCGGCAACGTCACGCTCCAGAAGCGCCGGGTCCCGCCGGCACCGTCGACGACCGCCGCCTCGTGCAGGTCGCGTGGGATCCCCTGCAGCCCGGCGGTGACGAGGATGAACGTGAAGCCCAGCCCGGCCCAGATGCTCGATGCGGCGACGGAGCCGAGCGCCGTCCCGGGGTCGCTCAGCAAGCCCGGCGACTTGACCACGGGGAACAGGTCGCTGATCCACCCGACGTTCGACAGCACCCCGACCGACGGCTCGAGGAGGAACAGCCACATCAGGCTGGCCACGGCGACCGTCGTCGCGATGGTCGAGGAGAAGATGGCCCGGAAGATCCCGACGCCGCGCAGGTACTTGTCGGCCAGCACCGCCAGCCCGACGCCGAGCACGATCCCGAGCGGCACGGTGATCAGGGCGAACTTCACCGTGACCACGAGGGCGTCCTGGAACTCCTGGCTGCGGGCGACGTCCAGGTACTGGTCCCACCCGTTCGACTGGCAGTCCTGACCCTGGGCGTTGCAGCGGGTCTGGCCCAGCCAGATGGCTCGGCCGAGCGGGTAGATCACGAAGACGCCGAGGATGACCATCGACGGCGCGAGCATGAACACCGCCATGGGCAGGTCGCGCCACCGGGTCCCGCTCGACCGCCCTCGCGCCATCGCGTCCGATGGTACGCCAGCCTCCATCCGAGGGTTTGGACATCCGAGGGTTTCCGGCACCGGCCCGGTGCGCCAACCGCCCGGTCGCTACCATTCGCCGGCGTGAGAGCACCGCGCGGCGCCGTCGCGGTCGCCGCCGGCGGGGTCGGCATCGGAGCGATCGTCCTCGGACGCAAGCTCGGCCGCTTCATGTCGTGGCGGTCGCGGCGGATGTGGAAGATGACGGCGCGCAACGCCACCCGTTACGCCAGCACCAAGGCCCGCCGGCTGGTCACGCCGGCCGAGCGACGGGCGGAGCTCGATGCGCAGTTCGCCATCCGCACGGCGGAGGACGTGGCCAAGGAGCTCGGCGAGATGAAGGGCGTGCTGATGAAGCTCGGCCAACTCGTCAGCTTCATCGCCGAGGGCCTGCCCGACGAGGCCCAAGCGGCGCTCGCCGCGCTGCAGTCGGACGCCGCGCCGATGTCGCCGACGCTCGCCGCCGGTGTCGTGGAGGCCGACCTCGGCGCCCCGCCCGAGACGGTCTTCGCCACCTGGGAGGACCTCCCGATCGCTGCGGCCAGCATCGGCCAGGTCCATCGGGCCACGACGCGCGAGGGTCGGCCGGTGGCGGTCAAGGTCCAGTTCCCGGGCGTCGCCGAGGCGATCGAGGAGGACCTCGACGGCGCCGAGGTGATGTACAGCGTGTTCTCCGCGCTGGCGCTCAACGGGCTCGATGCCCGCGGTCTGGTCGACGAGCTGCGTGCCCGCATGCGCGAGGAGCTCGACTACCGACTCGAGGCGCGCAACGTCGTGGAGTTCGCCGAGCACTTCGCCGGCCACCCGTGGGTGCGCATCCCGCAGCTCCTGCCGGCGGTGTCCGGTGAGCGCGTCCTCACCACCGAGTGGATCGACGGCATGACGTGGGACCAGTTCATGGCCACGGCGTCACACGAGACGAAGCAGCGCGCGGGCGAGGTGGTCTGGCGATTCGGCCAGCACTCGATCCAGCGCCTCGGCGCCTTCAACGGCGACCCGCACCCCGGCAACTACCGGTTCCACCACGACGGCAGCGTCACGTTCCTCGACTTCGGCCTCGTCAAGCGGTGGGACCACGGCGAGTGGCAGCGGCTCGAGCCGAGCCTGGACGCCATCGTCGTGCACCGGGACCCGGACCGGCTCGTGGCGGCGATGGAGGCGGCCGGGTTCCTGGCCGGCGGGCACGGGCTCGATCCCCTCGCCGTGTATGACTACGTCTCCAGCCCGTACCGGCCGTACCTGGTCGACGAGTTCACGTTCACCCGGCAGTGGATGGGCGAGACGCTGGCGCGGATCTTCGACCTGAACGGACCGCACGCCGAAGTGATCGCCAAGCTCAACATGCCGGCCAGCTTCGTGATCCTCGACCGCGTCGTCTGGGGCGTCAGCGCCATCCTCGGGCGTCTCGAGGTCTCCAACCCGTGGCGGGCGATGCTGCTGGAGTACCGCAGCGACGGTCCGCCGGCCACCGAGCTCGGCGCCGCAGAGGCGGCCTGGCGGGTCGGCGCCCGCTCGTGACGCTGGAATCCGTTCGCCACGCCGTCAACGGCGTCGAGTTGGACGTCGTCGAGGCCGGCGACCCCGCAGGGCCGGCAGTCCTGCTCTGCCACGGCTTCCCCGAGTCCGCCCACTCGTGGCGGCACCAGCTCGAACCGCTCGCCGCCGCCGGCTACCACGTGCTGGCACCTGACCAGCGCGGCTACGCCCGGTCCAGCGCGCCGGGCGACGTCGACGCCTACGGCATCGACCAGCTGTCCGGCGATCTGCTCGGGTTGCTCGACGACACCGGTCACGAGGACGCCGTCTTCGTCGGCCACGACTGGGGTGCGCTCGTGGTGTGGGACCTCGCCAGGCTGCACCCGGGTCGGGTGCGCGCCGTGGTCAACGCCAGCGTGCCCTACACGCCCTGGCCGGCGCCCCCGACGGAGCTGATGAAGGCGCAGTTCGGGGACCGCTTCTTCTACATCCTCTACTTCCAGCCCGTCGGCCCGGCCGAGGCCGAGCTGGGGGCCGACGTCGAGCGGACGATGCGCACGATCCTGTGGGCGGGGTCCGGCCAGGCCTTCCCCGACGAGCTCCCGGAGCCCCTGCCCGCGGCGGGTCACGGCTTCCTCGACTCGATGGAGTCGCTCGGACCGGTACCGAGCGAGCTGCCTCCCTGGTTGACCGCCGACGACCTGGCCGCCTACGTCGACGCGTTCGAGGCGAGCGGGTTCTTCGGTCCCGTCAGCTGGTACCGCAACCTCGACGCCAACCATGCGCGCGTCGAAGGCCTGCCGCCGCCGCCGATGCCGGTGTGGTTCATCGGCGGCACGCGCGACGCCGTCATCGCATCTCGGCCGGGCTACGTCGAGTCGATGGAGGCCACCCTGCCCGACTTCCGCGGGGCGACGATGATCGAGGGTGCCGGGCACTGGACGCAGCAGGAAGCACCCGAGGAGTTCAACCGGGCGCTGCTGGCGGCGCTGCGGGCGCTCGGTTGACGGGCCGCACCATCGGTCGCCGCCACCCCAGCTCGCGCACCATCCCGGCCGGCGGCCAGTTGCCCTCGCGGCTGTACGCCCACCACTCGAACGGGTTCATGTAGTAGGCGAACGTCTCGCTCACCCTGAACAACGGCGCCCGGCGTGGCCGACGCACCAGCCACACCACCGCACCGACCGGGCCCATCAGGACCATCCACCCGACGTAGATCACCGGGTACAGCGGACCGAACCAGCGCGCCTGCCAGATGTGGAGGTCCTCGTGGTCACGGACGAGCCGTTGGCGGCGCGGCGATGCGGCGACGTCCCGGCCCACGTTGTTCACCGTGTTGCCGAGGGCGATGACGAACCCGCGGCGCAGCTGCAGCCCACCGGCGTAGACGTGGCGGTCCTGGCGCTCGCTCAGCGCCCGGACGTACCCGCCCCGCGCCGGGGTGAACACGGCGACGCCGTGGGCCACGAGCGCCGACACCGTCATCGGCGCCGCCCACGTCGAGTCCAGGAGGACGGCCACGACGCCGCGGCCAGAGCGCCAGCCATACGTCCGCCGCCAGCCGCCGATCAGCCCGTTCAGCCCGCCGACGATCGCCGCCGGCCAACCCAGCCCGAAGATCGACCACGTCACCCCGGCCAGTGCTGCGCCGACCGCCGTCGTTGCCGCCGCCTCCCCGACCCGGGCGATCACGGCACGAGTTTGGCCGCGGCGATCGGCACTGCGACACCGACCACGACCGCGATGAGTAGCGCTGGCCACGTCACTCCACCCACCACCAGGACGACGCCGACGAGCAAAGCGGCGACGACGAACACCACGTCGGTGCGTCGGAACCGGCGGGCGACGAGCACGGCCAGCACCACGACGGCCGCCGCGATCAACACGAGTCCGGCCATTTGCCGGAGGTCCGATCCGAGGCCCTCGGTGACGATGGAGATCGCCGTCTGTGCGGCGGGGTCGGCGACGAGGTTGGGGGCGGCGTCGACGACAGTGTCGACCGCGCCGCGCAGCACGACCATCCCGACGACCGCCCCGGCGGCGATCCCCAGCACCGCGCCCCAGCGATCGACGGCGGTCAGGATCGACGCCACCATCAGGAGGGCCCCGACCGCCAGCGCCAGCCACAGCGCGCGATAGGCCACGGCGACGGCCTCCTGGGCCCGTTCCGTCGCCGCCTGGGCCCGCTTGACCTCCGCGCTCTCGTAGATCGTGAACTGCCCGAAGTCGTCGGGGAGGTCGATCCCGAAGGCCGCCTCGAGGCCGGCGATCTGGGCCGCGGGATCGCCGTCCGCCGCCAGTGGGGGCACCTGGATCGAGCCGAACAGGCCGAGGCGCTGCAGCGCGTCGAAGCCGCGACCGGCGAGCGGCAGGAGGTTGATCGTCACCGATCCGTCCTCGACGGTGATCCCGTCGACCAGCCCGTCCCCCTCGAGCACGCGCACGAGACGGGCGTCGGCCTCCTGCGCCAGTCGGACGACGACCTGCTGCACGTCGGGCTCGGCCAGGGCGCCGGCGACCGCCTGGGTCACGGCGGACTGCGCTTCGCCGACGGCCACCTCACCGACCCCTTCGAGCCAATCGGGCAGGACGCTGGTGACGCGCACGTCCACGTCGAGGGCGTCGAAGGCCAGGTCGGTGACGGCGACGGCCAGCGCCTGCTGGATCTGTGGCTCGGTGATGACGTCTTCGGCGAGCTCACCGACGCGGTCTCGGTTGGCCAGCGTCGTGCGCGCCCACACCCCGACGACACCGAGCACCAGCACGGCGACGGCGAGGACGCCCAGCACCGCAGCGATGACCCGACGAACCTTCCCCCTCCCCACGGTGCATTCGTAGCCGACCGCGTCCGCGGTCGGCGGCACCGTCAGTTCTGGCGCAGCTTGGCCAGCAGGCGCAGGATCTCGAGGTACAGCCAGACGACGGTGACGAGCAGCCCGACGGCGGCCACCCACTCGTAGTCCTTGGCCATGCCCTCCCTGGAGCCACGCTCGATGAAGTCGAAGTCGAGGGCAAGGTTGAACGCCGCCAACCCGCAGACGAAGACGGAGAACAGGATCCCGAAGGCGCTCGGATCGTTGATGAACGACACGCCACCGCCGAACAGGTTGAGCACGAACGACACGAGGTACAGCAGCATCACGCCGAGCGTGGCGCCGATGACGATCTTGCGGAACCGGTTGGTGACCTTGATGATCCGCGTGCGGTAGAGGACCAGCATCACGGCGAAGACGGCGAGCGTGGCACCCGCCGCCTGGACGACGATGCCGTCCCACTGCTCGTTGTAGATCTTGGAGATCGAGCCGACGAAGAAGCCCTGGGCCAAGGCGTAGATCGGGCCGAGGATCTTCGCCAATCGCGGCTTGAAGTACAGGGCGATGACGGCGACGAAGCCGACCATCACGCCGATGATCGCCAGCGTCGGGAACTGGATCTGACCCTGGGGAGACGCCTCGGTGGCGATCCATCCGGCGGTCGCGCTGATCAACAGCAGCACGAAGAGCACCGCGGTGGCGGTGATCGACCCGCGGACGGTCATGACGCCGGAGCGCCACGGGGTCACCGGACCGTCGTCGATGCGGTCGGTCGGTGCACCGGGAGCCGGCGGGGCCCACACGGCGCCGCCGGGGCTGGGCGCGACCGGCGCGGCCCAACCAGCTCGGTCGGCCTCGAGCTTCTTCTCGTTGAGGAACGGGTTCGGCATCGGATGGTCTCCTTCGACCCGGCGCATGCTGCGCCCTGTCCCGGGAATCTATCGCCGGGGTGTCACGGCCTCGACGCCTGCGCAACGCGATCGCAACGCACGATGGCGCACTCACACGGATCTCTCACCGTGATGTCGGCTGGTTCGCACCCGCGCTCAGGTTGGCGGCCTTGACCGCGTCGGTATCGTAAGTCCATCCCCCGCCGGGAACGGGGACATCGCCCAGTCGACGACCGGCCCGCAAGGGCTGGTACAAAGGAGCCGCCGGTGGCCAAGGATCGCGTCGAACGCGATGACGAGGATCTCGTTCGCCTGTATCTGACTGACATCGGTCAGTACACACTCCTCACCAAGGACGACGAGGTCCGGCTGGCCAAGGCGATCGAAGCAGGCAAGGAGGCCATCGAGCGCCTCGACGCCGGCGGTAAGGACGTCACCGCACCGCGCAAGCGCGAGCTGCGGCGCTCGGCCCGTCACGGCGAGGAGGCCGAGCGGCAGTTCGTGCAGTCGAACTTGCGCCTCGTCGTCTCCATCGCCAAGAAGTACCAGGCCTCCGGGCTCCCGCTGCTCGACCTCATCCAGGAGGGCAACCTCGGGCTGATGCACGCCGTCGAGAAGTTCGACTGGCGCAAGGGCTTCAAGTTCTCGACGTACGCCACGTGGTGGATCCGCCAGGCCATCACCCGCGGCATCGCCAACACGGGGCGCACGATCCGCCTGCCCGTCCACGCTGGTGACACCTTGGCGCGGCTGCAGAAGGCCCGCTCCCGCCTGGAGCTGAAGTACGGCCGGCCGGCCACGCTCTCCGAGCTGGCCCGCGAGGTCGAGATGCCCGAGGACAAGGTGACCGAGGCGTTGCGCTTCGCCGCCGAGCCGCTGTCGCTGTCGGAGCCGTTGCGTGAGGACGGCGATGCCGAGCTCGGCGACGTCGTCGAGGATCGCTCCGCCGAGAGCCCGTTCGAGGTCGCCGCCACTGCGCTGCTGCCCGACGAGATCGCCCGGCTCCTCGCCCCGCTGGACGAGCGCGAGCGGGAGATCCTCAAGCTGCGCTTCGGGCTCGACCGGGGCGAGCCGCGCACGCTGGAAGAGGTTGGCGAGCACTTCAACCTCACGCGCGAGCGGATCCGCCAGATCGAGGCGCGGGCGATGAGCAAGCTGCGCCACCCGTCGAGCGACACCGGCGCCCGCGACCTCCTCGCCGTCTGAGCATTCCCACGCTCCGGTGCGGCGCGAGCCGTGCCACCATCGACGCGTGATCGAGATCCGGACGACGAAGCCCGAGGAGTTCCGCACGGTCGCCGGGACGGTCGCGACGGCGCTGCTGTACGCACCGCCGGACGACGATTCGTGGGCCAAACAGGCGCCGAGTTGGGAGGGCACCGACTCCGTCTCGGCGTGGGACGGCGAGCAGTGCGTCGCCCATGCCAGCGCCTACCCCGTCGAGACCGTCGTCCCCGGAGGTCGCCGACTGGCGACGGCGGCCGTCAGCCGGGTCGGGGTCCTGCCGACGCATCGTCGCCAGCGCCTGGCCTCGCAACTCATCGAGCGGCTGCTGCGGGATTCGGCCGAGCGCGGGCAGCAGCTGGCCAGCCTGCGGGCCAGCGAGGCCGTCATCTACCACCGGTTCGGGTTCGGGATCGCCGGGCGGGCGTCGGAGGTCACCGTCGATCCGGCGATGGCCCGCCCGATCGGGGCCGCCGCAGGTGGCTCGTTTCGTCTGCTCGCGCCGGGCGAGATCGTCGACGTGGTGCGCCCGCTGTACGACCGGTTCGCCACGAGGGCGGGCACGATCTCGCGCACCGACGGCATGTGGGGTCGGTACTTCCAGGACGCCAGCGCAGCGGGTGGCGACGCCCACTTCGTCGCCGTGCACACCGGCGACGACGGCGACGACGGGTTCGTGCACTACGCGATCAAGTGGCGCGAGGAGCAGTACGGGCTGGTCGCCGCCGGGGATGGCGAGGTCTTCGACCTCTACGGCGCCACACCGGCCGTCGAGCTGGCGCTGTGGGCGTACCTCTGCGACCTCGATCTGATCCGCCGGTGGTACTGCGGCGAGCGGCCGGTCGACGACCTGGTGCGGTGGGCGGTGCGTGACCCCCGCGCCTACCACGTGCGCAACGGCAGCTGGGACGAGCAGTGGCTGCGGCTGGTCGACGTCGACGCCGCGCTGCGCGCCCGCACCTACGGCGACGCTCGAGCGTCGGTCACGATCGCTGTGCGCGACGAGCTGTTCGCCACGAACGATGGTGTGTGGTCGATCGACCCGGCCGGTGCCGAGCGCGCCGCCGGCCTGGCCGCCGACGACGCCGACCTGGCCACCGACGTCACGACGTTGTCGTCGGCCTACCTCGGCGGGACGCCGTGGTGGGCGCTGGCCGACGTCGGGCGGATCGAGGTGCGCACGGCGGAGGCGGTCCCCCGTGCCGACGCCCTCTTCGCCACCACCCCGGCCCCCTTCTGCGGCAGCTTCTTCTGATCGCCTCGACGCGATGAGCGATGAGCGGTCACTGACCGCTCATCGCTCATCCCACAGGCCGGAACGGTCAGTCGGCGGCGGCTGGGAACTCGACCGTGACGGTCTGCTCCTCGGCACCACGCACCAACGTGATGGCGAGCGAGTCGCCGTCCGCCACGTCACCGAGCACGGTGAACAGGTCGTCCGCTCGCGCCAGCTCCTGGTCGCCGGCCCGCACGAGGAGGTCGCCCTCCTGGATCCCGGCGGCGGCCGCCGGCGACCCGTCGACGACACCGCGCACGAGCAGGCCGTCGCGCTCGGGGAGGCCGACCGAACGGCGCAGCCGTGCGGCGACGGCGGCCGGGGCGAGCGCCACGCCGAGCGTGACCCGCTCGAACGTCCGGCCGTCCGTCATCGCCGCGACGTGCTGGCGCAGCTCCTCGTCGGCGGCACGAGCGAGGTAGAAGCCGTGCTCCAGCCGGTGCGTGTTGACGGCGACGACGCGACCGCTGCGATCGAGCACCGGCGCACCCGACGAGCCGGCGGCGCACGGCGCCGTGTGCTCGACGGCGCCGGCGATGCGCCGGCCGCGCGGGCCACGGAATCCGGCGTCCGACCTGGTGACCTGCCCCCAGGTCGCCCGCCGCTGCGCACGTCCGGCCGTCACGGCGACGACCACGTCCCCGGCCGTCGCCGGGTCATCAGACCACTCGAGCGGGGCCACGTCGCCGGTGTCGACGTCGAGCACGACCAGGTCGCCGTCGACGTCGCTGCCGGTGACTTCTCCTTGGGCTGTGCGACCGTCGGCGAAGCGCACCTCCGTCGTGCGATCACGCAGGTTGTGGGCGTTGGTCAGGACCCGGTTGGCGGCGACGACGAAGCCCGTGCCGCGACCGTGGCGGCCGATGCCCACCACCGCCGGCGACGACCGCTCGGTCGCCTCGCGCACCACGTCACGCAGGTCATCGATCGTCGTCATCAGCTGCCTCCCAGTCACTACTGAATTGCAAGTGACTCTAGACTGGCCGGATGGTCGTCGACAACCACGGGCTGGACGTCGCCACCCAGCGAGTCGGGGACCGCTGGTCGCTGCGCCTGATCGGCGCCCTGCTGGAGGCCGACCGCACGTTCGGCGAGCTGTCGGCCGACGTCGACGGCATCGCCCCGACGATCCTCACGGCACGGCTGAAGTCGATGCAGGCCCAGGGTCTCATCGTGGGTGTGCCGTACGAGCGGCGGCCGCTCCGGATGCGCTACTCGCTCACTGCCGCCGGCCGCAGCCTGGCCACGGCGTTAGCCACCCTGTCGGCGTGGGGGGCCGAGCGGGAGGGTCGCGGCGTCGGGGCGGTGCACGCCACGTGCGGCGCCGCGCTGGAGACCCGGACCTGGTGCCCGACCTGCGAGCAGATCGTCGACGACGACGCCGACGCCCTCATCTGGTGCTGACCGTTCGCGCACTGACGACCGCCCTGCCGACAGCGGTTGCGCGAACGCGGTGATCACGGGCTAAGAACGGATCCCCAGGGAGGTGTCTGGGCACCTGGTGGGCTCCACCGCCTTCAAAGCGGCTGGGACGGGCGATCCCCGTCCGGCGGGTTCGATTCCCGTCCACCTCCGCGAAAGACTCCCTGCTCACGAGGCCGGGACGCCGGCGGCGAGCGCCGCGGTGGCGTAGCTGTGGCGGAGATCGTGCACTCCGGGCGGTTCGTGGTGGTCGAGCTCACCGCGCACCACGCGAGGTCGCCCTTCACGCCACTGTGGTGGCACTTCTGGGGCATCGACCGACCCAGCGAGCCATCGGCCGACCTCTTCGTCGAGATCGTCCGAACGGGACGTCGAGATCGAGGAGCGCCTGGCCCTCCTCGAACCACGCCCGGTCGAGGTGATCCTGACCGTGTCGTGGCGGGCGCGGCCGGCCCAACGGGCCAATTCAACTCCAGATCGTGACGTACACAGGCGGACGGAAGCGGCTGGCGGGGATGCCGCCGTCGCTGCGGTGCATGGCCTGCATCGCCTCCGGGGTCGAGAGGAACTGCCGCAGTGCGCTGGCCGACGGGACACGGCGCTCGCCCGCGAGCATCGAGGCGTACCACAGCAGGTCGATCGGGGTGCCGATCACGTCGAGGGCGACGAGGCGGCCGCTGTCGATGTCGCGTTGCACGAGGTGGCTGATGGCCGGGGCGACGCCATCGCCCGCCGCGGCCGCCGCAAGTGCCGCGGTTTGGCTGGGGAACACGCGGATCCGTGACGGCGCAACCCGCAGCTTGTCCAGCAACGCGCCGACCTCGGCCGAGGGGTCCTGGCCGGCCGGGTCGACGAACCAGTCGTCGCGAGCGAGGTCGCGGAAGTGGATCCCCCGTGCGCCGGCAAAGCGGTGGGTCGGCGCGGCGACGACCACGAGGCGGTAGCGGAACATCGGCTGGCTCAGCAGGCCGAGGGTGTTCGCCCCCGTCAGCTTGGGGCCGATCGCCGCATCCGCCAGGCGCTCCTGCAGCAGCGCCGCCATCTCGCTCGTCGAGGCGACGCCGACGCTCGAATCGACCTGGCCGACCCGGGCCGAGAACGCGTCGAGCAGCGGAGGAACGGCGAACTCCGCGACGGTGCTGGTGGCCACGACGTGCAGCCGTTCGGGCGCCCCGGCTTCCTGTCGCACCGCGACCTCGGCCTCGGCCGCGAGGTTGATCATGCGCGACGCGATGCTCACCAGCCGTTGCCCGCCACTGGTCAGCGTCATCCCGGCGGCGGTGCGCGTCACCAGGTGATCGCCGAGGTGGTGGCGCAGGGCGGCGAGGGCCCCTGAGACCGCCGGCTCGCTGACGTTCAATGCCTGGGCCGCGGCTTTGACCGAGCCGAGCCGGGCGACCAGGACGAACGCCTCCAACTGGGTGAGCGTCACGGCGACAGCTTGACATCGCGTCGGCGGCCACGAGCACGCCCCGCGAACGCGGCTAAGCGATCGCTTAACCGCGACTTTACGGGCGGGCGAACGCCGTGCACAGTGTGAGCGGGCCGGGGGGCACGGCCGCGGACGCAC
The DNA here is from genome assembly GCA_963844175.1 of uncultured Acidimicrobiia bacterium. Classification (GTDB taxonomy): domain Bacteria; phylum Actinomycetota; class Acidimicrobiia; order Acidimicrobiales; family Ilumatobacteraceae; genus JALZMG01. Next base: position 781,859 of record CAWJNE010000021.1, on the reverse strand, counting down.
AAACGGGCAATCACAACCGAGGGGGTCACATGCAGGTTCCCGCGCCGTTCGAGTACGAGCGCGCCACGAGCGTGGATCACGCCCTGGCGCTGCTCGAGCGCCACGGGCCGGAAGCGAGGCTCATCGCCGGCGGGCACAGCCTGCTGCCGATGATGAAGCTGCGCCTCGCCCGCCCCGAGCGGCTGATCGACATCAACGACTTGAGCGACCTCGACTACATCAGGCTCGACGGCGGCGAGATCGCCATAGGGGCGATGACGCGCCACGTGTCGATCCTCGAGTCGGCTCTGCTCGCCGAGCACTACAGCATCTTCGCGGAGGCGGAGCGCGCGATCGCCGACCCGATCGTGCGCAATCGCGGGACGATCGGGGGGTCGTTCTGCCAGGCCGATCCGAGTGAGGACCTCGCTGCCGTCGGCTCGGCGCTGCGGGCGACGTTGGTGATCCGCTCGTCGGCGGGCACGCGTACGGTCGTCGCCCGCGAGTTCCACGACGGCCCGTACCAGACGCTGGTGGGGCCGGCCGAGATGCTGGTCGAGCTCCGCTTCCCGATCCGTCCTGGCGTCGGGAGCGCCTACGAGAAGGTCGAGCGGCGGGCCGGTGACTGGGCGATCGCCGCCGCCGGCACGTTCGTGCAGCTCGACGGCGGCGTCGTGGTCGACTGCGGCATCGGGCTGACCGCCGTCGGCGCTGACCACTTCACGTGCTCACCGGCCGAGGAGTACCTCCGCGGCAAGCCGCCCAGTGCGGAGCATCTCGCCGCGGCGGGCCAGATCTGCCACGACGCCGTCGACCCGTCGGCCGACCAACGCGGGCCGGTCGACTACAAGCGCCACCTCGCCCGCGAGCTCGTCACCCGAGCCCTGACCCGATCGACCGCCCGTGCGGGAGGAGCGAACGCCTGATGGATGTCACGATGAACGTCAACGGCGAGGAGGTGACGCGCGACGTCGAGCCGCGCCTCCTGCTCGTCCACTTCCTGCGCGACGAGCTGTACCTCACCGGCACCCACTGGGGCTGCGACACCTCCAACTGCGGGGCGTGCACCGTGTGGATCGACGGCACGCCGGTCAAGAGCTGCACGACGCTGGCCGTGATGACCGGTGGGCACGACGTCCGCACCGTGGAGGACCTCGATCCCGGAACGGGTCTCGATCCGGTGCAGGAGGGCTTCATGCAGGAGCACGGCCTGCAGTGCGGTTTCTGCACCCCGGGAATGATGATGACGGCGCGCTGGTTGCTCGACCGGGACCCGGACCCCTCCGAGGCAACGATCCGCGAATGCATCAGCGGCAACATCTGCCGCTGCACCGGCTACGAGAACATCGTGCGCGCCATCCGCTGGGCCGCCTCGGCCGAGGCCGGCGCGACGGTCGCCGAGACCGAGGGGGTGTCGGCATGACAACGATCGAGGACCGACCGCTCTCGCCGGGCGGCAACCCGATGGGGTTCGGGCGGATGATCCGCAAGGAGGACGCTCGGTTCCTACGCGGCCAGGGCAACTATGTCGACGACGTGAACCTGCCGGGCATGCTGCACGGGGCGATCCTGCGCAGCCAGTACTCGCACGCCCGGATCGTGTCGATCGACACCTCAGCCGCTGAGGCCCATCCGAAGGTCAAAGCCGTGATCACCGGCGCGATCCTCGAGACGCTGAAGCTGGCGTGGATGCCGACGCTGTCCTACGACGTGCAGTCGGTGCTGTGCACCGACAAGGTCCGCTTCCAGGGGCAGGAGGTCGCCTTCGTCGTCGCCGAGGACCACTACGCGGCGCGTGACGCGCTGGAGCTGATCGAGGTCGAGTACGAACCACTTCCGACCGTGTTCGACGCCCGGCGCGCCCTCGACCCGGACGCGCCCGTCATCCGTGACGACCTCGAGGGGCGCACCGACAACAAGATCTACGACTGGGAGGCGGGCGACGGGGCGGCGTGCGACGAGGTCTTCGCCAACGCCGAGGTCGTCGTCAAGCAGTCGATGATCTACCCGCGCGTCCACCCTGCTCCCCTGGAGACGTGCGGCTCGGTGGCGAGCATGGACAAGGTCACCGGCCAGCTCACAGTGTGGACCACGACCCAGGCGCCGCACGCCCACCGCACCGTCTACGCCTTGGTGGCCGGTCTCCCGGAACACAAGATCCGCATCATCTCGCCCGACATCGGTGGCGGATTCGGCAACAAGGTCGGCGTGTACCCCGGCTACGTGTGCGCGGTCGTCGGGTCGATCGTCACCGGCAAGCCGGTCAAGTGGGTGGAGGACCGCAGCGAGAACCTGATGTCCACGTCGTTCGCCCGCGACTACCACATGGACGGCGAGATCGCGGCGACCCGGGACGGCAAGATCCTCGGGCTGCGCGTCAACGTGCTGGCCGACCACGGGGCGTTCAACGGGGTCGCCCAGCCAACCAAGTACCCGGCCGGCTTCTTCCACATCTTCACCGGCTCCTACGACTACCCGGCCGCCCATTGCAAGGTCCGCGCCGTGTACACGAACAAGGCGCCGGGCGGCGTCGCATACGCTTGCTCGTTCCGCATCACCGAGGCCGCGTTCCTCGTCGAACGGATGGTGGACTGCCTCGCCTTCGAGCTGGCGATGGACCCAGCCGAGCTGCGGATGAAGAACCTGCTGCGACCCGAACAGTTCCCCTACACCACGCCGACCGGCTGGGAATACGATTCCGGCGACTACCCGCGGGCGCTGCGCGAAGCGATGCGCATCGCCGGCTACGACGCGCTGCGCGAGGAGCAGGCCGCCAAGCGGGCGGCCGGCGAGATGATGGGCATCGGCATCTCGTTCTTCACCGAGGGCGTCGGCGCCGGCCCGCGCAAGCACATGGACATCCTCGGCCTCGGCATGGCCGACGGCTGCGAGCTGCGCATCCACCCGACAGGCAAGGCGCAGCTGCGCATCTCCGTGCAGACGCAGGGGCAGGGGCACGAGACCACGTTCGCCCAGATCGTGTCGCACGAGCTCGGAATCCCGCCCGAGGACATCGATGTCATCCACGGCGACACCGACAACACGCCGTTCGGCCTCGGCACGTACGGCTCGCGGTCGACGCCCGTGTCGGGAGCCGCGGCCGCCGTCGTCGCCCAACGGATCCGCGAGAAGGCCAAGATCGTTGCCGCCGCTTCGTTGGAGTGCTCCGTCGACGACCTGGAGTGGGAGCACGGGCGCTGGTTCGTGAAGGGCGACAACGAGAAGGGCCAGACGATCCAGGAGTCGGCGTTCGCGGCCCACGGCAGCCTCGAGCTACCCGAAGGCGTCGAGGGCCACCTCGACGCGTCGGTCGTGTACAACCCGCCGAACCTGACGTACCCGTTCGGTGCCTACATCGCCGTCGTCGACGTCGACAAGGGCACCGGTCACGTCAAGGTCCGCCGCTTCATTGCCGTCGACGACTGTGGCCCGCGGATCAACCCGATGATCGTCGAGGGCCAGGTCCACGGCGGGCTCGCCGATGGGGTCGGCATGGCGCTGATGGAGGTGATGGCGTTCGACGAGAACGGCAACCATCTCGGCGGGTCGTTCATGGACTACCTCTTGCCGACGTCGATGGAGTGTCCGAGCTGGGAGCTCGGCGAGACGGTCACCCCGTCGCCGCACCACCCGATCGGGGCCAAGGGCGTCGGCGAGTCCGCCACCGTCGGCTCGCCGGCGGCGATCGTCAACGCCGTGCTCGACGCCCTTCAGATCCGCCACGCCGAGATGCCGCTCACCCCGGCCGTCGTGTGGCGGGCGATCCAGGGTGATCCGCTGGACCGGCCGGACCTCGCGATCGAGTGACCGGGAGCAGCCGATGACGTCGCCCAACCTACGCAGCGAGGTCGCCGCGCGCGCTGCCGAGTTGGAGCACGAGCGGGTCCCGTTCGTCCACGCCCGGGTCGTACTGGCCGAGCGCCCGACGTCGGCCAAGCCGGGCGACGAGGCGCTCGTGCTGGCCGACGGGACCATGGAGGGATTTGTCGGCGGGACGTGCGCCGAGTCCACGGTGCGGGCCCAGGCGATGGCGTTGCTCGACGCGCAGGAGTCGTTGCTGCTGCGGATCACACCCACGCCGGAGCCGTCGTCGCCCGGCAAGCTCACGGTCCACAACCCGTGCCTGTCCGGCGGGACGCTCGAGATCTTCCTCGAGCCGGTCGTGCCGGCGCCGCGTCTCGTCGTCGTCGGGACGTCGCCGACCGCCCACGCCATCATCCGGCTCAGCGAGGCGCTCGGCTACGTCGCCACGTCGTGGGACGGCGCGGTGCCACCGGACGCCGCGGCGGTCGTCGTGGCCTCTCATGGTGTCGACGAGGATGAGGCCCTCGTCGCCGCGCTGCGTGCCGAGACGCCGTACGTCGGCCTCGTCGCCAGCCGCAAGCGCGCCGAGGCCGTGCTCGCCGGGTTGGATCTGTGCACGTCGCTGACGGCACGGGTCCACAGCCCGGCCGGCATGGACATCGGTGCCCGCACCCCGGAGGAGGTGGCCCTGTCGATACTGGCCGAGTTCGTGGCCAGCCGACCACAACCGTCGGGACGCTCCATCGTCGTCGACGGCGCTGGGTCGGCGGCGACCGCGGTCGACCCTGTGTGCGGCATGACGGTGCCAACGGTCGAGGCGTCGCTGCACCTCGATCACGAGCAACCCGACGGCCGCGTCAACCGCACCTGGTTCTGCGGGAGCGGCTGCCTGCGGGCCTACGCCGCGGACCCGTCGGCGTATCCCGGGAACGCATGAGCCTTCCCGATCTGGTGCCGTCGGTCGACGCCCTACGGAGGCGCCTCGACGCCACGGACTACCTGGTGGACGAGGGCTTGGCGACCGCGCTGTTCTGTGCCGTGCGTCTGCCGCAGCCGCTGCTGCTCGAGGGCGAGGCTGGTGTCGGCAAGACCGAGGCGGCGAAGGCGCTCGCCGCCGTCCTCGACACCCCGTTGATCCGACTGCAGTGCTACGAGGGCATCGACGCCGCCGAAGCCCTCTACGAATGGAACTACCCCCGGCAGCTGCTCGGCATCCGCGTCGCCGAGGCCGAGGGACGACCGCTGTGCGAGGCGGACCTGTTCGCTGCCGAGTACCTGCTCGAGCGGCCGCTGCTGCGGGCGATCCGGCACCCAGGGCCGCGCCCGGCGGTGTTGCTGATCGATGAGATCGACCGCGCCGACGACGAGTTCGAGGCGTTCCTGTTCGAGCTGCTCGCCGAGTCGGCGGTGACGGTTCCGGAACTCGGCACATTGCGGGCGACGATCCCGCCGATCGTCGTGCTCACGTCGAACCGGACGCGCGATCTGCACGACGCGCTCAAGCGGCGCTGCCTCTACCACTGGATCGACTACCCCGTCCTCGTCCGGGCGGTGGCCATCATCCGGCGCCGCGCGCCGGCGAGCACGACCACGCTCGTCGAGCAGGTCGCCGGCGCCGTCGAGCGGCTGCGGACGCTCGACGTCCAGAAGGCGCCCGGGGTCGCGGAGGCGATCAACTGGACCCTGGCGCTCGATCTGCTCGGCATCTCGACGCTTGACGAGGCGAGCGCGGCGGCCACGCTCGGGTCCGTGCTGAAGTACCGCGAGGATGCCGAGGCGGCCGCAGCACGCGGTCTCGGGTGGGTCGTCGGTGCCGGTTGAGCTGAGCGCCGATCTGGCGACGGTCGCCGGCGGTCTCGGCGACCTCGTCCACCGCGCCGGTGTGCCCGTGACACCGGAGCGTTCGGCGCGCCTGGCGATGTCGATCGCGCTTGCCGCGCCAGCCTCGGTCGACGAGCTGTACTGGCTGGCCCGGGTCACGTTGCTGTCGTCGGCTGCGGACATCCCCACGTTCGATCGCGTCTTCCGGCAGCTCTTCGGAGGGTTGTGGGATCCCGCCGACTTTCGCGGCGACACCAACGCGACGGGCGATGAGCGACCGCGCGCCGCCAGCTCCCGTACCGGTCCCGCCCCCGTTCGCCTCGCTGGACCTGCGTCGGACCCGACTCCATCGCTGGCCGCCGACGCCTCCGCCGAGGGCGACGATCGCGGTGCCCAGTCGATCCTCGCTGCGTGGAGCGCAGTCGAGCGGCTCCGTCACCAGGAGTTCGCGACGATCACCCCGGCCGAGCTGCTCGAGCTGCGGACACTGATGTCGCGGCTCGCGCTCGCGCCGCCGCTTCGCCCCAGCCGGAGGACGGTGCGCCACCATCGCGGTCGGCGCGCCGATCTGCGCGCCACCCTCCGGCGGGCTCGGCGTAGCGCCGGCGAACCGGTCGAGCTGGTCCGCCGCCGCCGCCGGATGCGCCGGCGACGCCTCGTGGTCATTTGCGACATCAGCGGCTCGATGGAGTCGTACGCCCGCGCCTACCTCCAACTGCTGCACTCCGCGGTGGGTGGCGCGCGGGCCGAGGCGTTCGTGTTCGCCACCCGACTCACGCGGCTCACCAAGGTGCTGCACGCCGGCAATCCCGACCACGCGCTGCACCGCGCCGGGCAGGCGGCACCGGACTGGTCGGGAGGGACCCGGATCGGCCGGGCGATCGAGGCGTTCAACGAGCGCTACGGCCGTCGCGGCATGGCCCGCGGGGCCGTCGTGGTGATCGTCTCCGATGGGTGGGAGCGCGACGACCCGGCGTTGCTCGGTCGCGAGATGGAACGTCTCCACCGCCTCACCCACCGTCTCGTCTGGGTGAACCCGCGCGCGGCGGCGCCGGGCTACGAGCCGGCTGTCGGCGGGATGGCCGCGGCACTGCCCCACGTCGACCGGCTCGTCAGTGGGAACTCGCTCGCCGCGCTCGACGAGCTACTGGCTGCGATCGCGGCCTGAACGGCGCACCCCGTCGTCCCGTGGCGTGCATGCATCCGGCAGCGACACGGGCCTCGAAGCGCCCGCCTCAGGCTGGTCGATCGCGCTCCGTAGCGCGTCTGTACCGCTGATCGGAGGGAGGATTCGACGACTCAAGCTGGGCTCGGGGACTCGCTGCTCGGGCTTCACATTTCGATGCCGAGGTCGTGCTGAGCGACGAGCACCCGGGGAAGGTCGATGTGGGCCTCGAACCGCGTCCCCCGCTCAATCGGCGCGCCGCGTAGGTCGTCGCGAAGGGGGTCGCGAGTTGCTGTTCGACCGGTGGGTGAGCGACACGGCGAAGGTGCGGTGGACGGCGGCATTGGGGAGGTCGATGGTGTCGCAGCTGCGGAGCTGATCGTGTGCGTCGCGCTGGTGGGCGGCGCTCGGGTGTGGCGTGCGACAGGGGGCCGGTTCGTTGCCGGTAGTCCTCGGCCCGTTCGAGCTGCTGCTCGGCGGTGTGGACCTCGCGGCGCGGGCCGCGGCGTTGCCGGCGAGGCGCGGCGTCGAACCTCACCGCGCGTTCCCCACGGTTCGGGAACAGGGCGAGTTCGCCGGGTCTCCTGAGCGTGCCGACCATGGTGCCCGCGGTTCTGCCGGCCCGTCGCGCATCCGACTTCAGGCGCAGCGCGCGGATGAAGTGGTCTCCGTGATGCTTGCGCCGTGCGTCGTACGCTCGCTGGCGATGCCGACCGCCGAGGAGATCACTCGCCACTTCGACGACGATCCTGATGGCATCCAGTGGGTGGGGGTCGATCCGCCGCCACAGCGCATCAACCTCGTCGAGCCCAACCCAGCCTGGCGGGCCCAGTTCGAGGTGCTCGCGGGGCGGATCCGCAGCGCGCTGGGCAACCGGGCGCTCGATGTCGAACACGTCGGATCGACGAGCGTGCCCGGCCTCGCCGCCAAGCCGATCATCGACATCGACGTGACCGTCGTCGATCCTCGCGATGAGCCGTCGTACGTGCCCGATCTCGAGGCGGCCGGGTTCCGGCTGCGGCTCAGAGAGCCGAGCTGGCACGAGCACCGCCTCGTCGTCGCCGATGACCCGCGGGCGAACATCCATGTGTTCGGCGTTGACAGCCCAGAGGTCATCCGCCATCGCATGTTGCGGGACTGGCTGATCGAGCATCCGAAGGACCGCGAGCGCTACGCGGCGGCCAAACGGACGTCAGCCGAGGCGTCGAACAATGGTGGCGGGGGCGTCGGTGACTACAACCAGCGTAAGCAACCGGTCGTCCGCGACATCCTCGACAGGATGTTCCGGGCCCACGGTCTGCTGTGAACGCCGCCCTCGAAACGGCCAACGGGTCATCCGGAAACAACGCGGAGCGACCTGTGGGCGCGCCACCTACCGCCGGGACCGAACGCTCCGGGGAGCCGATGCCGCCCGAGCACCGAGCTTGGGACACGGTGGTGATGTCAGACGATGGCGGCGACGAAGCCTTGGAGCTCGAGGCCGAGCGCGAGCCGGCCTGCGGCGTCGAGCATCAGGGGGCCAGCGGCGACGTGCTGGTTGATGGTGATGGCGTCACGTACGAGGCGGTCGAGGATGCTCGTCGAGTAGATGGCCTGCGTACCGACGAGGCGGACCATGGCTGCGGTGACGTCCTGTGCCATGCGGAACGCTTCCACTCGCGACAGGATCAAGTCGATGCGCTGGTCGACACTGAGCGCAGCTCCTGAGGAGAGTTGCGTCCAGGCGTCGTCGATGCTGCGGATGGCGTAGGCCTGTGCGGAGCGGTGCTGGCGCTGCGCGTCGGCGATGGCCTCGCGGACGCGAGGCACCTCACGCATCGCAACTCCCTCGGGGAGGACGATCTTGTCGGTGACCACCGCGATCGCCTCGTCGATCGCGCGGCGTGCGAGGCCGAGCGCCACGGCCTGCATGTTGGCCAAGAACCCACCCGGGATGGCGTGCAGCGGGCCGCCACGCTTGACGGGTTCGGCCAACGAGAACGTGTGCTCGACCGGCACGAACAGGCCCTTGCAGGCGTAGTCGTTGCTTCCGCTGCCGGCGAGGCCCGTCGTGTGCCAGGTGTCGATGACCTCGAAGTGATCGGCCCGGGCGACAGCAGTGCGCACGACAGGCAGGCCGTCGGGGCCCAAGACCGGCGCGCCGTTGTCGTTCATCACGATGCACCCAGCGACCATCACGTCGGCGTGGGTGCAGCCGCTGCCGAACTTCCACCGCCCCGACACCCGATAGCCGCCGTCCACCGACTCGGCCTGCCCACCGGGGAACAGCCATCCCGCGGTGATGTCATCGATGTCGGTCCACAACTCGCGGGCCGCAGAGTCGTCGAGGAACGCCGAGTAGAACCCGCTGTCGGAGCCAATCATCACGCACCAGCCGACACTCGGATCGGCGTACGCCAACGACTCCACGATGCGCACCTGGTCCGGCAACGGCAACGCTGAGCCGCCCCAAGCCTCCGGCATCGACATCCGGAACACCCCCGCGGTCTTCAGTGCATCGACGAGGTCCCGCGGCAGCCGGCGCGCCGCTGCGATCTCGTCAGCCCGGCCGTCGATCACCGGCAGCAGCGCCTCGACCCGACGGGTGATCTCGGCACCATCGAGCGCCACGACCTCTTGCGGGTCCGCCGTCATCTCCGACCTCCCTGCATGCTGCGCTCCACGTGAGCACAGGATCGCCCGCCGGCATCCTGACACCTCGGCACGAACGCTGCGTGCGTGTCCCCAAATCATGTGGAGACCCCGACGCCGGAACATCATGATCCACCGCGTCCCCGCTCGCCCGGGCTGCCGGAGCCGAACGCCCGGCCATCGACACAATCACCAGGCGGCGCAAAGCGACGAGCTGCTACCGGACCAGGCACCGAAGGCGACGAACGTGAGACGCTGACTTCGCCGACGGGCCGCGAAAGTCCGGCCAGCGTGAGCACGACAGTCGTTGCTCGACGCCGGGCGTCTCGCATCCGCCGCGTGGTGGTACTACCCGAGAGACGGGTGGTCCCGCCCTGGTCGAGCAGTGGGATGAGGGAGACACTGACGACGATGGGTGGAGTCGTGGCGTACCGGCTGCGGTCGCAATTGCGCCACCACTGGACGGGGCTGCTCGGGCTGGCCGTGCTCGTCGCCGTGCTCGGCGGCATCGTGCTGGCCACGACGGCAGGGGCACGACGAACCGCCTCCGCCTATGACCGACTGCTGACGCTGACCAACCCTCCCGAGCTCCTGGTCTCGCCGCCAGGCGAAGACACCGACGCGACTCCGTTCTACGACGCGGTTGGGCGGCTCGACGGTGTCCGCGGCGTCAGGCTCGCTGCCGGCATCCCAGTGGTCCCCGAGCGCGGGACGCCGTCAGAGCGGTTGGGCGAATCGATCGCCGGCGGCGCCGTGCTGGCGCCGTTCGACGGCATGGCCGGCTCGGACATCGGCCGACCGCACGTGGTCGACGGACGGTTGCCCGACCCGGATCGGCCTGAGGAGGTCCTCGTCAGCAAGCGGTTCTCCGAGCACAACGACGTCCACGTTGGCGACCTGATCGACGCCGTGGTCCTCACCGGTGGCTCCGATGACCTGATCGTCGCCGCGAGCGCGGATCAGGGCCAGCCGATCCGACTGACCGTCACCGGCATCGGGGTGCTGTTCGACGAAGTGGTGCCGGACTCCGGGCTCAGCGAGTCTGGTTCGGTCATCGCGACAGCTCCGCTCGGCGCCCTCGTCGACCAGGCGAACCGGAACTTCGAAGGCGCCTGGATCGACGTCCAGCCGGGCACCGACCTGGACGCGCTGGCGGCGGAGATCGAGGCGCTTGGCCAGCACGAGGAGCTGGGGACCGGCGGTCCGGTGTTCCTGGCCGATCAGGCTGCGCTGGCCCGCCGCGTCGACGACGCCATGCAGCCGCTGGCAGTGTCGTTGGCCATCGCCGCCATCGCCATCGGCCTCGTCGCCCTGCTCGTCGTCGGCCAGGCAGTGTCGAGGGCCAGCCGGGAGTCGCGCGTCGAGATCGAAGCACTTCAAGCCATCGGCTCGCAGCCTGGTGATCGCGCCGCGCTGACGCTGGCCCGGGCGGCCGTCATCGGCACCGTCGGAGCGGTCGGCGCAGTGGTCGTGGCGGTGGCGATGTCAAGTTTGTTCCCGATCGGAGTGGCCCGGGTGGCCGAACCTGACCCCGGTATGCGCGTGGACGGCCTCACCCTCGCCATCGGCGCCGGCGCGATCATCGTGCTGACGGTGTGCAGCGCCGTCCCAGCTGCGGTGCTCGGCCGAGATCGCCGGGCGCAGTCCACCGCACGACCGTCGAGGTTGGCCGGTGCCGCCGCGGCTGGCGGCCTGTCGGTCGCCGCGATCCAAGGCGTGCGCTTCGTCGCGAGCGGTACGCCCACCCGGCCAGTCCCGATGCGCAGCACACTTTTCGCCATGACGGCAGCGATCTTCTCGGTCCTCGCCACGGTCACCTTCGCCGCCAGCCTCCTGGCCCTGCTCGACACACCGAGCCGATACGGGCAGGGATGGGCTCGCATGGTCGACGCCCAGTTCGGGCCGGCGCCGGTCACGAGGATCCTGGACCGGCTCGAAGCCGACCCGAACGTCACTGGCATCGCCGCTGGCAACTACGGCGACGTCTCGGTCAATGGCCTCCCCGTGCCGGCGTTCGACCTCAAGGTGCTGCGCGGTGACGTGACGGTCGGGATCATCGAGGGAGGCCCGCCCACAACGGCCGACGAAGTGGTGCTGGGAAGCGAGACGTTCGAGCGACTCGGCCTGGAGATCGGCGACACCGTCGACGTCGATGCGGGAGCTGGCGCTCGTCCGATGCAGGTGACGGGACGCGGCGTCTTCCCGCAGATGGGCCAGGGTTCCTTCTCGAGCACCGGGCTCGGCGTGGGCGCCGTCCTGGGCGGCGATTCGCTCGTCTCGTTCGGAGACTTCGACCAGGTGCCAGCCGACTACGAGCTGGACGGCCGCAGGTACAACTTCGTCGCCATCAGCACCGCCGGTCCGGCGACGACGATCGACGCCGCACTGTCCGAGCTCGAGGCAACGGCGGCCACCGAGGGGGCGTTCTTCGTCGTGCACCGCGAGCAGCCCCCGACCAAGATCCGCGACCTCGAACGCGTCCGCGTAGTCCCGATGGCGATGGCCGCCGCGCTCTCGCTGGTCGCCGTCGCCGCGCTCGTCCACCTGTTGGTCACCTCGGTCAGGGAGCGCCGCCGGGAGCTGGCGCTGCTGCGCGCTCTCGGGTTCTCCAGGCGACAGCTGTACGCCTCGGTGAGCTGGCAGGCGACGATCATCGCACTCGCCGCGCTCGTCATCGGCTCCCCACTCGGCGTGGCCTTTGGACGGGCGGTGTGGCGCTGGTTCGCCGATGGCCTCGGCGCGGCCGCACCGCCCGAGACACCCTGGCTGTGGATCGGCGTGGCAGTCGTCGCCACCGTGGTCCTCGCAAACGTGGTGGCCGCCGTCCCCGGAAGGTCGGCGGCACGCACCCGCCCGGCCATCGTGCTGCGCGACGAGTAGGCCCCCGCCGCGGTCACAATCGGCCTGGATGGCGACGCCCCCGCCGGAATGCAGGCCGTTGCCGGCACGTTGTCCCGCCGAATCAGGCGGCCGGCTCGTTGCCGGTGGTTGGCTCGCCATTCCGGAACGAGGCGACCAGGATGTGCACGCTGAACACGAACACCCAAACGGGGAAGACGACCTCGATCCAGGGGATGACGCCGGCTGAGAGCAGCAGGATGACACCGCTGGCCAGGCCGAGGATGGTCAGCCAGCGTGGAGCGAGTCGGAGGCGGGTGGCAATCGTGGTGGTGGAGATGGCGAAGACCGCTGCCATCCGCATCGCGTAGACGGTGAGCAGCGTGTAGGACACGCGGCGGCCGAACGACCACACGCCGGGGGTCGGAAGGTCCTCCCCGGACAGCACGAGGCCTGCGACCACTGCCCCGGTGGCGAAGAGCATGGCGACGAAGAGCAGCCCGCTGCCCAGGAACACCGTCGCGAAGAACCGGTCCTCGCCTTCGCCGATCCGGTCCCGTACCACCCCGATGAACCAGAGAAACGCGATGCCGGCGAATGGCAGCAGGTTGAGGGCTAGGAGCACAGCGGCTTGCTTGGAGCCATCGGCGTGCCAGTCCTCAGCGTCGTTCGGATCGCTCGGTAGTGCGACGCGGATGAGCACCATCGCTGCTAAGAGCAGCCCCGAGAAGGCGATTCCGGCGACGGCCGCCGCCCGCGGCGTCCTGATCGCCTGCCTGGTGATCGAGGTGGGATGCGTCATGGGTCGTCGCGGGCTCTCGTCGTGAGCTCGACCGGGCGTTCAAGGGCGGGCGGACGGTGGGTGGCAGACCTGGCGCGCACCTGTTGCTCGCAGGCTCGTGGGCCAGCTCAAACCTTCTCGGACTGCTGTCGTCGACGCCATGGAAGCGTTCCTTCGAGCTCGATCTCCAACGAGAAGCTCAAGAATGTGCGAACCAATACGATGAGCCCGAGGATGAGGGCACTCTCGAAGGTCGGATCGATCGTGACCGTCTGCACGATGTCGGCGATGATCAGGACTTCCAAGCCGAGGAGGACCGAGCGGCCGATTCCTTGTCGTGCCGTTTGGTACGCCGCGTGATGTTCTCCTCGCGCCAAGACCGTCGCGGCTCGCACGAGTGTGACAATCGATCCGACGGCGAGCATCACGACGCCGGCGATCTCGAACGCCTTGACGACGTTCTCCATCCACTCCTCGAAATGCATGGTCGTTCAGTCCGCTGACCGGTCCGAGTCCGTGACGGCGCCGAGGGCCTAGAACCGGCGCCGACGTCCAGGGGTGACCGCAGCCGCGACGACAGCGGTCCTGGCTACCGGTGAAGGTCCAGGGGAAACCGCGCCCGCCACAACCGCGGCCTTGGCGACAGGGGCAGGTCCGGGCGTCACCGCTGCGGCGACCACAGCGGTCCTCGCTACCGGTGCTCCGATGACGCCTGCTCGCCCGGCTCGGGCTGCTCTCATGGGCATGTCATGCTCCTTCGCTGCTCATCGCTTCGTCCGCCTCGATGGCGGCAATGATTCCCTGGATCGGGATCCGTCCGTTGGCGATCAGTTGGCCGCCCGATCGGCGTGCTGCCGAGGCGAACGGCGCCGCCCACAGGTTCTCCCAGATCAGCACGCCTGCCGTGCTTCCCGGATCCATCGCCGCAGCGAGGTTGACGACGTCGTCCTCAGCCAACATCTCGGCGAGCTCGGCCTCGACGGTCTGCAGTTCGCCGAGCTCGTCGAGGTCTTCGAGCTCGACGACATCGATCCCGCCGTCGGCGTCCTTCTTCAGGATCAGCATGTCGATGACGCGAATGGTCCCGCCGTCGACGAGCGCCGTGAGCTCCTTCAACATCTCCCCCGTGAAGTTGCTCGCGTTCGCCGGAAACTCGACCACGAGGTAGTCGACCGGCCCGAGTTGATCAATGCACACATCGCTCATGACATCTCGTTCCTGGGTTCGTCGGCGAGCAGCGACACGTACTGCTCGCCGACCACTGATGCGGTTCGATCATCGTGCGCCCGCCGTCCTGCCGTGTCCTCACCTCCGGATGGGTGAGCCGAACATGTTCCGGCCCCATCCGCGGATGCAGGGTCACCCACCCTGTGGTGATGCGCAGTCACGCGGTTCCAGTGATGCTGGACGAGTCCAGGCTCGTGCAGCTCGCGGAGCCGAAGGACAAGGGCGTTCCCACCGAGGTGAGCTCGCCGCTCAGAAGACCATGGCTCGGCTCGCGAGGAGCCGCCACGGCCACCCACGTGTCGCGCACGCCGGCGCGACCTCCAAAGGAGAAGCGCAGATGGCACGCGAAACAACGATCGGCCGGCAGAACCTACCCATCCCTGATGCGCATCAGCCATATCCGGGTCTGGTCACGTACGACGCGAAGGATCCGGCGACGAGCTTCGCGCCGACCGAGGAGCTGCGGCCGCCCGCGGGCGCGCCGAATGTGCTCGTCGTGCTCCTCGATGACGTCGGCTTTGCTGCCTCGAGCGCATTCGGCGGGCCGTGCGACACTCCGGTCGCGGAACGGCTCGCCGCGGGAGGGCTGAAGTACACCCGATTCCACACGACGGCGCTGTGCGCGCCGACGCGCCAGGCGTTGCTCACCGGCCGAAATCACCATGCGGTCGGGATGGGTTGCATCACCGAGCTCGCGACATCGGCGCCGGGTTACACCGGGATCCGCCCCAACACGGCCGCGCCCCTCGCGGACATCCTCAAGCTGAACGGGTACTCCACCTCGCAGTACGGCAAGTGCCACGAGGTGCCGGTGCACCAGTCGAGCCCGATGGGCCCGTTCGACGCATGGCCCACCGGTGGCGGTGGTTTCGAGTACTTCTACGGCTTCATCAGCGGCGAGACGAACCAGTACTACCCGGCGATCTATGAGGGCACGACTCCGCTCGAGCCTCCCAAGACTCCGGAGGAGGGTTACCACTTCACCGAGGACATGACCGACAAGGCCATCTCATGGATGCGTCAGCAGAAGTCGTTGATGCCCGACCGGCCGTTCTTCGCGTACTTCGCGCCCGGCGCGACGCACGCCCCTCACCACGTGCCCAAGGACTGGATCGAGCGCTACCGCGGTCGCTTCGATGCGGGCTGGGACGCGCTCCGGGAGGAGATCTTCGCCCGCCAGAAGGCGCTCGGGGTGATCCCTGCCGACGCGGAGCTCACCGCGCGACCCGCAGAGATCCCGGCGTGGGACGACATGGCCGATGAGCTCAAGCCCGTCCTCGCACGTCAGATGGAGGTGTACGCGGCGTTCCTCGCGCATACCGACCATCACATCGGGCGGCTCATCGACGCGATCGACGGTCTGGGCGTTCTCGAGGACACCCTCGTCTACTACATCATCGGCGACAACGGCGCGTCGGCAGAAGGCGGCATCAACGGCACGTTCAACGAGACGTTCGCGTTCAACGGCGCGGCGTTCCTCGAGACCGCCGAGTTCATGTCCTCGAAGATCGACCAGTTCGGAGGGCCCGAGGCCTACAACCACTTCGCCGTCGGTTGGGCGCACGCAATGGACACGCCCTACCAGTGGACAAAGCAGGTCGCCTCGCACTGGGGCGGCACCCGGAACGGAACGATCGTGCACTGGCCGAACGGCTTCACCGCCCGCGGCGAGTTGAGGTCGCAGTTCTGTCATGTCATCGACATCGCCCCGACCGTTCTCGAAGCCGCGGGACTCCCCGCGCCATCCTTCGTGCATGGCGTCCAGCAGATGCCTCACCACGGCACGAGCATGATGTACTCCTTCGACGATGCCGAGGCTCTGGAGCGCCACGACCTGCAGTACTTCGAGATGTTCGTCAACCGCGGCGTCTACCACCAGGGATGGGCAGCAGTGACGCGTCACAGCACACCGTGGGTGCCCGAACCACCGCCCGCGATCGAGAACGACGCCTGGGAGCTCTACGGCCCCGACGACTGGACGCAATCCCACGATGTCGCCGCCGACAACCCGGCCAAGCTCGCCGAGCTCCAGCGTCTGTTCCTCATCGAGGCGACCAAGTACAGCGTCCTTCCCCTCGACGACCGCCGCGTCGAACGATTCAACGCCGACCTCGCGGGTCGGCCCGTCCTGATCAAAGGTAAGACCCAGCTGCTCTTCGGTGGAATGGGACGTCTCAGCGAGAACTCCGTGCTGACGACCAAGAACAAGTCACACGCCGTCACCGCGAACGTCACCGTGCCCGAGGCCGGTGCCGAGGGCGTGATCATTGCCCAGGGCGGCGCGTTCGCAGGCTGGTGCATGTACGCCAAGGATGGGATCCCGAAGTACTGCTACAACCTGCTCGGGCTCGAGCGCTTCACCATCGTCGGCGACCAGCCTCTGCCTCCTGGCGACCACCAGGTGCGCGCGGAGTTCGCCTACGACGGCGGTGGTCTCGCCAAGGGCGCTACCGTCACCCTCTACGTCGACGGCGACAAGGTCGGGGACGGTCGCCTCCCCGCAAGCGTCCCGATGGTCTTCTCCGGTGACGAGACGACCGATGTCGGCCGCGACAACGGCACCGGCGTCAGTGACGAGTACCGGCCCGGCGACAACGAGTTCACGGGCACGGTGCACTGGGTCCAGATCGACATCGACGAGAGCGCGGAAGACTTCGACCATCTGGTCACCCCAGAGGAACGCTGGCAGATCGCGATGGCACGCCAGTAGGCGCGGCTCGCGGGCCACACAATTCGCCGGCCCCGGTCCGTGTCAGCGGATCCCCAGGCGGTGCGCTTCGGCGACCGCGTCCTGACGCGAGCCCACACCGAGCTTGCGGTAGATCGCCTTCGTGTGTGTCCGCACGGTGTTCACCGACACGTACAACTCCTTCGCGATCTCCGACGTCCTGAGTCGCGACTCGAGATAACGAAGCACGACCAGCTCGCGGCTGGTCAGCGGGTCGACGAGCGTCACCTTTGCCGCGGACTCGGCGAGCGGGACAACACGCTGCAGCAGCTCGAGCACCCCAGTTGCAAAGTCATCCAGCGGCGCCGAACGCAAGAGCGCTCCCAGCCGCGGAGCGAATGGGAACAGCTCCTCGGCGATCGCGAAGGTGAAGCCGTGGCGACGAGCCGAGTCGACCGCAGCGGTGAGCGACGCGTCCGCCGTCGACGGAACCAGTTCGATCGCGCATCGAGCACGCAACATCAACACGTCGACCTGCTCGCGTGGTGTCTCAGGGACGCATCGTTCGAGCACCGTCAATGCCGCGTCGGGCTCGCGCTTGGCGAGCTGCAGGCGGGCTTCGAGCCGACCGCGACTCACGGAAGCCGGCATCGCGTGCGTGATGGCCGTGACTCGATCGACATCGCCCTGGAGCAGAGCGATCCGTGCATCCAACCTGTCCAGAAGCCCGAACAGAGGACTGTCCACGTCGGGTGGGAGGAAGGCGCGAGCTGCTGCCACCGCTTCAGTCGCATCGTTGAGACGCCCCGCCGACACCCACACACGGGCGAGGGCGGCCGCGCTGATTAGAGCGAGCGCAGGACGACAGATCTCGCCCAGCATCACCGAGCGTTCAAGTGCCGTTTCGGCACCGCGCAAGTCGCCGTGTTCAAAGCACAGCCGACCGCGTGTACGCAGCGGCTCGATGAGGGCCGGATGATCCTGCAAGCCGAGTTCCGCGCCGCTTGCGAGTGCCTTCTCCGCAAGCGCCTCCGCTTCGTGCAACGACCCCTCCACGCACACCGCCCACGAGAGAGCGCCGCCGACCATGACCTCGTCGTAGACAGGACCCAACGACGGCAACGCGCGCGTTCGCCCGGCTGCCTCGCGCGCTCCGATGAAGTCGTGAAGCCAGCCACGCGTATGGATCTCGAAGAACGGCGCAACGACCACGGTGCTGTCATCCGACGCTCGTGGGTCGACACCGGCGAGCAGCTCGAGTGCGAGCCGCGCGTCGCCCCGCTCCGCGGCGAGGTGTCCTCGCGCGACCGTCAGTCGCCGCCGGCCTTGGTCGTCCAGCTCACCGGATTGACGTCGCGCCCGCTCGAGCCAGGCGTCGCCGGACGTGAGCGCTCCCGCGATCACGAGGGCGGATCCGACCGTCACCATGCGGTCGGCGTCGAGCGTCGGGCCGCCGCCCGACACGGCCGTGACCAGCGCGCGGACGGCGATCGGGCCACCTCGCATGAAGACGGGCGCGATCTTTGCCAGCAAGAGCTCGTAGGCGCGATCGACCTGCCCGGCCGCCAGGAGGTGCGACAGCGCGGGCGCGAACATCCCCTGGCCCTCGTACCATTCGGCCGCACGCCGATGCGCATCCAGCGCCCCGTCGAGGCTGATGGCCCGCAGTTGGTAGCGCAACATGTCGCGAAACAGCTGGTGATAGCGGTACGTCTCGTTCCCGGTCGGGACGACGAACAACGCCGACGTTTCAAGTCGCCGGAGGAAGGTTGCGGCGTCGTCGTGGCCCGTGACCGCTGCACACGCGCCGGGTTCCAGCTCGTCGAGCACGGACGTGCGCAAGAGGAATCGCTGCACGACCTCCGACTGGTGCGCCAGCACCTCTTCGACGAGGAAGTCGCTCACGATTCGGACGCTGCCCGAGAACTCCGCCAGGAAGGCGTCGGGATCGGGCTCGCTCCTCAGTGCGATCGACGCCATCTGCACGCCCGCCACCCATCCGTCGGTGCGATCGGCGAGTACTCGCATCGCCTCGGGGGAGAGATCCGCGCCCAGCGCGTTGACCAAGCTGTCGACTTCGTCTGGCCTGAGCCGAAGCTCGGCCTCGCGAACCTCGCGGCAGCGGCCGTCGGCCCGCAGCCGATGGAGCGCGAACGGCGGGTCACCCCTGCTGCCGGTGACCACGCGCGAGCCGGGGGGCAGCCGTTCCACCATCTGCGAGATCAACGGTCCGGCGTCGCGGGCGACGTGCACGTCGTCGAGCACGAGGACGGCCGGCTCGTCCGCCAGCCCGCGGAGCACCGTGTCGACCACCATCACGAGATCGGGGTCGGGGTCGCCGAGGAGTTCCACGACATCCAGCCACCGATCGCCCTGCGCCTCGCGCAACGCGGTACCCACATGTTCCCAGAACACGACCGGGTCGCTGTCGAGCTCTTCGCAACCGACCCACGCAGCAGCGGGACACCGCTCACGCACCCACGCTGCGAGAACAACGCTCTTGCCTGCGCCCGGCGGCGCCACTACAGCGGTCAGCGGCGTGCCGGTACCAGCGTTCAGGATGTCGAGCAGCCGCGGGCGAGCGACATAGAACTGCGGTAGCGGTGGAACGGGCGACGGCTTGCGGTGCTTCTCGCCGCCGAGATCACCCCGCGCATGATCCGGATCCAAGCCCGCAATGTAGCGGCGCGTGCCAACACGGCTCTGAGCGACCTAGCCCGGATCGCCTTCGACGGAGACGTCGACGAGATCGAGACCAAGTGCTTGGAGCCGCTCGAGAACCGAATACAACGCAGGCTGGTCCGTGAGCTCGCCTGACAGGACGCTTCGGCCATGGTCGGTTTGCACATGCATGTCGCCGAACGCCTCGCGCATCGCCGGCCCCATCTCGCCCGTGACAACGAGTCGATACACGCGTCGAGTCATGGCGCTACGCGATCCGCGTTGGCGCGAACCGCGCGGATGGCGTGGGTGACTTGGAGAACGGCCCGAGTTCCTGCAGCACGTCGTCAAGCGCGTCCTTCCCCGTCGATCGGTCCTCCGACTGGATGAGACATGAGCCTCAATGCTCACGATGACAGACATGCACCTGGACGGTCCTCACCCTGAGCCGGGTGAGTCGCGCTCATTCCCGGGACTCGCGCTGTGCCTGGCGCGCCACAACTGCCCGCTCGGCACTCGTTCGCTGTTGGCGGTCAACCCGGGCGCGCGGCCCTGACATCTGTGGACCGCGGGTCGGGCCGTCGGCGGTGCTACTTGATCGCTTGGGACCCGCGGAAGGTCGGCTCGTAGCTGGTTCCGCTGGCGTTGCCCTTGCCGGTCCCTTGCACGGCCGACGAGGTCATCGCGAACGTGAGGATGGCGTGCGCCATGGCGTCGGTCATCTCGTCCAGCGCTTCCAGATCCACGTTGTCCACCGTGTCGCACGCCTGGTGGTAGCACGGGTCGAAGGCGAGGCCGGCCGTGCCGTCCCACTTGGCCGCCTGCTCGGCGGTCATGAGGTCCTCGGCGCCGGTGAACAGGCCGCCGGCCGGAATTCCGGCGGCGACGAAGGCGTCATAGTCGGAGCGACCGTCGAACGCCGTGGGCTCCGTCGCGCGCCCGATCGATGCGAAGAAGTCGACGAACACGTCCTCGACGACGCCTGAGCCCGTGGAACCCGTTGAGGCGGTGTCTGACGCGTCGCCGTCGTAGACGAACCAGCCGGGGTTCGGTGATCCGATCATGTCGAAGTTCAACATCACCGCGATGCTCTTGACCTCGCGCCTCGACAACTGACTGACGTAGTACGCCGAGCCGACCAGGCCGGCCTCCTCGGCCCCGAACCAGATGAACCGCACCTGATTGACCGGGTCGATGCCAAGCTCGGCCATCTGCAGCGCGACTTCGAGCTGCGCTGCCGATCCGGATCCGTTGTCGTTGATGCCAGGACCCTCGATCACCGAGTCGAGGTGCGCACCGGACACAACGACTCGATCGGTCCGGCCCGTCGTCGTCTGGGCGATCACGTTCTCGGACTCGCGCACCTCTGAAACGGTTGTCGTGGTGATCGTCATCGTCACGGTGCGGCCCAATGCGGCCTCGGCCTCGATGAACTCCACCAACGCGGCGCCGGCTTCGGCGCTCATCTCGATGACCGGGACGTCCTGCGGGAAGCTGGCCTGACCGAAGTCGATGCCGGTGCGCTCCTCGCTGTTGCCCTCGTTGAAGATGATCACCGCATCGGCGCCCGCTTCGACGGCGTTAGCGATCTTGACGGAGAAGTCGCACGTTCCACGCTGGATCAGCGCAATGTCGCCCGTGAAATCGGCAAAGTCGGCGGTGTCACATCCGGCGTTCGACGTGCCGTCGGGTTGGCCGACCGGCAACGGAACAATGTTGTCGTTGACGCCTTGCACCACGCCGGTCACCGTGCCGGTACCGGAGTAGTCCATCGTCGAGATGTTCACGCCGTCGGTGTAAGTGAACGGGAAGCCCGGCGACGTCCCGAGGGCGGTCGCAGGTGCCAACTCCTCGAAGTAGTTGTACTCGAACGGCTGGCGGGTCACGTCGTACCCGGCCGCCTCCAGCAAGCCGGCGACGTAGTCAGCGGACAGTTGGTAGCCGAGCGTGCTCGCCTCTCGCGTTCCATTGCTGAGATCGGCGAACTCCTGGAACTCGGACTGGTGCGCACGAACCGCCTCCACGGTGACGGCCTCGCGCAGCGCGCTGGTGTCCGTCGGTGGAGCAGCGTCCACTCCGACCGCAGACGTCGACACCAGAACACCGGCCGTCAACACAGCGGCTACGTACGTGCGTGTCCTCATGATTCCCCTAAACAGCGAGCCGGCGCGGACCGCCGGACCCAACGGAGCCTAATCAGGGCGGCGGTCAAGCCCATCCGAGTCCTGGGCGGCGGCCGCCGCTACCCCTCACGCCTCGCCCGGTCGAACGAGACCCTCAGACGCTCAGGTCGACACCGTCCGGCTGGCGACGCGCTCCTCGAGGACGCGGCACGGGATGTCCTCCTCGACGATCTCTCCACCCCTGGCGTACACCTTGAGCGCCCGGCCCCCCGGCTCGGAGGTCGCGGCCTCGACGACCTCACCATCGGCGGTGAAGCGGATGGCGACCCGGTTCCACGAGGCGTAGCCCATTTCCAGCGATCCGTCGAGCAGCGCGGCGTGGAACAGCGGGCGCCGCTGATCCTCGGCGTCGTAGTGGGGGCAATAGCTGCCCTTGATCATGCCGAGTCCGTCGTGCAGGAGTTGGAGGGTCGGGCCGAACGAGTCCGTCGTCCCGCCTTCGAACCAGCACAGCCCCCCGGCGCTTCCCCCCGTCAGCACTGCGCCGCCGTCGAGTGCCTGGCGGAGCAGTTGGTCGACGCCTTGGCGACGCCAGACATCCAGCATGTTCGCCGTGTTGCCGCCGCCGACGTGGATGACATCGGAGTTGAGCACGATGTCCGCGAGGTCATCGAAATCGCGGTGGAACAGACGGAGATGCCGTGGCCGACACCGATCCGAGTTGAACGCTTCGTAGAAGGTGACGATGTAGCTGGCGTCATCACCGGTGGCGGTCGGAACGAAGAGGACGACGGGATCATCCTTGCCGGTGAGCTCGAGGACGTAGTCGTGCAGTGGGTCGTTGCGCCGTTGCATGACGGCGAGTCCGGCACCCATCGGGACGATGTGTCCTGGCACGGCAGGGCTCCTTCAGGAATCGACGGGTGGAGCGAAGAGCAGGATGCGGACGCGTGTCGGGATGACGTCGAGCTCACGCTGCATCCCGATGCGCTCGATCAGTGCGTAGCCCTGAACTCCGGAGTCGTCAACCGGAGCGAGTTGGACCAACGCCAGTCCCGCCTCCTTGAAGGCGTCGTCGTCCGGCTCGAGCACGTCCCCGCAGGCGACCGGGCCCGTGTTCTCCGTCCCAGTGACCACGAGCGAGAACGGCTGGCCGGTGTAGGCAGCGGCCAGGCCGAAGCCAGGTGCCCTCGCCGTCCCGTAGTAGGCGACTGTCGCGGGGTCACCATCGCCGCTCGGCGCTGCGAGGTACGGCATCACGTCGTGATCACCATCGGTCTTGAGGTACACGCGCACCCGGTCTCCTGGGCTGGCGCACGTCCCGGATTGGACGTAGCCGTCGTAGCCCACCGCCGGGGATGGAGGTGTGACGACCTCGTCGGTGGTGAGGAGGGCGCGTACACGGGTCGGCGTCACATCGAGCTCACGCTGCATCGCGGCGCGATCCAGCACCGCAAAGCCCTGAACGTTCGATCCACCGACCGGCACGAGCTGGACGACGGCGATGCCGACCTCGCGGTAGCGCTCGAGGTCCGGTTCGAGGAGCTCACCACACGTCGCCGGCTCGCCGGTCTCGGCGTCCGTGAACACCAGTGAGAAGGGAAGGTCGGCGGCGAGCACGGAGACCCCGAAACCGGGTGCTCCTGGAGCGCCGTAGTGACCGAGGACCACCGTCTCGTCGCCGGTGCCCGCCTTGGCCCGATACGGCTGTACGTCAGGCCCGCTCTCCGTCTTCAGCTCAACTCGGAGATCGTCGGTCGGTGCAGCGCACGTGCCGCTCTGGATGTAGCCGTCGAAGCCGGTCGCCTCCTCTTGCGCGCCGGCGTGGGTCGGCGCGATCGCCGACAGGACGAGGAGCAACCCACCCGCCGTCAGCGATCGCCGTAGCGCCCGCGGGTGCGCCATCACGGGACCACTTGCGCTGAAGAGGTGCCGTAGAAGATCACCGCGACGAGCATGCCGACGGCGGTGGAGACGAGCCACATGATGAACATCGAGAGCGAGAACGAGTGCCAGATGGCGAACTTGCTGATCTTCGTGGTCCCTGTCTCGTCAACTGCGATGCTGGTCACCTGCGACCCGTTGGCCGGGAAGAAGTAGATCCCGATGCAGGCGGTCGAGAAGACGGCGAGGAACTGCGGCGGCACCCCGAGCGCGAGCCCGATCGGCACGATCGCCGCCAAGGCTGCCGCCTGACTGGTGGTCAGGGCGGCGACGGCGAAGATGGCGAGAGCGATGGCCCAGCGAGCCTCCTCGACGATGCCACCCATCGCGTTCACGATCGCCGCTTCATTTGCGGAGATCCACGTGTCGGCCAACCAGGCGATGCCGAACAGGGCGATCAAACCGATCAAGCCGGAGCTCATCGTGCTCTGGGTGACGACGTTCTTGATGTTGACCCGACACGTCAGCACGATGACCGTCGCTGTCACGCCCATCACGATCTGGATCACCACCGCCGTGCTGATCGGAACGAGCTCCCCGGTCTCGTCCGGGAACGCCGGGCGTAGCCGTTCGACCATGCCGAGCAGGACGATGACCGCGATGCCGGCGAGGAAGATCATGGTGCTGCGCTTGGCGTAGGGCGGCAGCTCGCGCGCCTCGAGCACGGACTCGTCGATCGGCTGGATCTCGCCGGACTCGATCCGGCGTTGATACTCCGGGTCGTCCTCGAGCTCCTTGCCGACCCGCATCTGCACGAAGCAGGCAACGATGAGGCCGACGATGCTCGCCGGCAGCACGACGATCAGGATGTCGCCGATCCCGAAGCCGACCGGATCGAGCAATCCGACCAACGTCGCCATCGCCGCGCTGACCGGGCTGGCGGTGATGGCGAACTGGGAGGCCGTGCCGGCGACCGCGAGCGGACGCTCGGGGCGCACCTTGTTGAAGTAGGCAACGGCGAAGATCACCGGAATCAGCGAGTAGTAGATGAACCCGGTCCCGGCGCCCATCGTGAAGACGAACGCGACGACGGGCGCGATGACGGCGATGTACGCAGGCCGGCGTTTCAAGATCGCCTTGGCAACTTCGACCAGATAGTCAATGCCTCCAACCGACTGCATCGTCGACGCTGCCGTGATGACCATCAAGATGATGAACATCGATGATGTCGGCGGTTCGCCCGGTGGAAGCCCGAACACGAAGATGAGGACGGCGAGCCCGACGAGGCCCCAGAGTCCGAGACCGATCCCGCCGGTCCGAACACCGAGCAGGATGGCCAGGATCACGACCGCGCCCTGCAGGAGGATCATCGTGGTGTCCACGTCAGCCGCCGCTCTCCGCACCGTGCGGGAGAGGTACTCGCGGCGTCCCGATCAGCCGAATGGCCATGGTCTCCCCCTTGCGTCTGACAACTGATCGATGCGTGGCGTGACCTGATGCTCGATGATAAACGTTGTTCAGGTAGCGGGTGGCACCAGACCACCCCCGAGCGGGTGGTCTCACCCCGAGCTGCGCCCGCGACATGGGGCGTTCACCTGGGAGCAGCCTGCGGATCACCCGCGAGACGCCTGCGGGTCACCGTGCACGCAGGAGGGTTGACGCCCCTCAGGGCCAGCGGTGTTCCGGTCGGTGCACCCCGGAGTGGGCGCGAGGCGCTCTACCTTGGGCCATGATGACGAGCCGGACGGCGCGGGTCTACGTCTTGTACACGGGCGGGACACTGGGCATGGTGCCGAGCGATCCCGGCAACCCGGCCAGCGCGCTGCGACCCGGCAGCCAGGCCGAGCTGGCCGCGTACCTTCCGCCTGACCTCGGTCGACGACTCGGCATCGAGTACGAGATGTTCGGGCTGCATGACCTGGATGGCCATCCTGTTCCGCCGATCGACTCGTCCGACGTGAGCAGCGAACACTGGCGGTATATGGCCAACGCCATCTCGTCGGCGTATGCCGATTACGACGGCTTCATCATTCTCCACGGCACCGACACGATGGCTTATACCGCGAGTGCGCTGTCGTTCATGCTCGACAACCTGGCCGTCCCCGTCGTGCTGACCGGTGCTCAGCTCCCCGTCGCCCATCCGCGGACCGACGCGGTCGGGAACTTCGTGAACGCACTGCACGTCGCCGGGCATGCGGCGACCGGCGTCCCGCTGATTCCGGAGGTGGTGATCGTGTTCGCCGCGACGGTGCTTCGCGGCAACCGTGCCCGCAAGCTGAGCAGCTCGGCGTGGCAAGGCTTCGAATCACCCAACCATCCGCCGCTCGGGGCGATCGGTGAGCACATCAAGATCGCCAGCGAGCACGTCCGGCCGGCTGCCGACAACCAGATCGCACCATTCTTCGCCTGCCTCGACCTCGAAACACGCATCGCCGACATCAGCCTCTTCCCCGGCATCCGAGCCGAGCAACTGGCGGCGATGCTGCTGAGCCCCGACCTGCGCGGCGCAGTCCTGCGCACGTACGGCGCAGGAAACGCGCCCTCCGGCCCCGACCTCCTCGAGGTGATCGGGGACGCGGTCGCCGCCGGGAGCGTGATCGTCAACGTCACCCAGTGCACACAGGGCATGGTCGAGGCTGGCCTGTACGCGGCGAGCAGCGGCCTGCTCGAGCGTGGAGTCATCTCGGGGCTCGATCTCACGCCCGAGGCGGCGCTGACCAAGCTGATGTCCCTCCTGGCGAACGAATCGCAGCCGGAGGTCGAAGCGCAGATGCAACGCAACCTGCGCGGTGAGCAGTCGGCCAGCCTGCTCGACGTCCGATTCAGCTCGAGTGAACATGTTCGGGTCGGCCGCTCGACCGGAAACCTGACGGCCGAAACGCGGCTCCCTGGACCGTTCGCTCGAGAGCAGCTCCAGCAAGCGACCCTTCGCATCCGCGGCCTCCGGGTGATCGCTCCGGACGGCGCTTCGCCAGCCGTCGACGTGCAGGCCTTCCTCAACCACCCGCGGGCGCGTGCGACCGACGCAGCTGATCCACGACGTGCCGCTTCCTTCGCCACCGAACCGGCAACCGCCACCGACCACGTCGCCGACGTGACCACCGTCGCGCGGAGCGTGATCGAGGATGGTCGAGCGGTGCAGCTGACGCTGGTTGCTCCGAGCGCAGACGGGCGGGTCGAGTTCGACGCCGCGTCCCTGGGCCTGCTCACGTCCGACTGAGACGGGCGCCCGCGCCCGTCGTGTCGACGCTCGCCGGCCGTCGAGGCCGGCGAGGGCCCGTTCGAACGCCCCTTCGACCAACGCCGGGCAACCGCACGGTGAATTCTCCAGCGGGTGAGTGGCGGCGCGTGCCCGAACCGTCACGATCGTGCCGCTGATGAGCAGACCGCAGCGGATCTCTGGGAACTGAGGGAATCGTCATGAGCGAACGTCGGGGCGGCTCCGGTCGTTGTCGCGGTGTGTTCGCGGCAGGCAACGGGGCGCAATGGAAGCACGGCACGGCTGGAGGACCTGACGATGTCGTGCGCTGCTCCGACGCTGGTCACGAGGTCGGTCCGGTTGGGTACCGCAACGGTGGTCTCGATGTCCGGCACGCTCGACCGCGCCGCGGGCGCGATGGTCGCCGCCTACCTGCTTGATCAGGCCGATGCCGCCACCGGTGACTTTCACGTCGACTTGCGCGCCGTTGATCTCGTTGATGACGCGGAGGTGGTGTTGGTCACGGCGTTACGTCGCCGTCTGGCGGTGCGCGGATATCAGCTCTTCCTCGCCACCGGCACCACGACCAGTTCAGCGGCTGAGCTGATCGGCGTGCCCTCCCCGCGCAGACGTCGTCCCACACACTCACCCGATGAGCTGCGTGGGCGACATGTGGTCGGTGACGGCCTGCGTCAACTTCAGCACGTGGTAGGCCCGGGGCGGGAGGGAGACGTACAGCCCTGCCGTTGCGAGGTCGTCACCGTCGCGCTCGTAGCGGTCGCCGCTGAGCAGGTCGTGGAGCTGCCACGTGTCGTTCGGCGAGATCGGTCCACGGGAGGCAGACCATTGCGGAGGCTGAGCTGTCGGCGTTGTTGACGACGACGAGGCAGCGATGGTCGTCGGCCGTCCAGCTCCAGGTCAGCAGCTGATCGAAGCTGCGGTTATCGGGCCAGCCGGTTGCTTCGCACTGCTCCCAGTGGCCGCGTCGCAGCTCGTGGGCGACCTCGATGAGTCGGAGGTGGAAGCTGCGCAGATCGGGGTCGTCGGCTTGCGGGGGTCGCCGTCGGAGCAGCACGGCGACGTGGGTCTGCCATCCGTCGAACTGGCCTTCGTGCCACAGGGTGGCGCCGGGCAGGGTGGCGATGGTCACGGCGGCCGCCCGGAGCGCTGCTGGTTGGAACTCGCTGGCGGCCCGCGGTTCGTCGTGGTTCTCGGTGAACCGCAGGAGATGCTGCTGGTAGTCGACGTCGGCCTTCAGGTGGCTGCGAACGGCGGACGGCGTCTCGTGGAGGAGGCGGTCGTAGAGCCGCTTGTCGTAGCAGTAGTCGAAGCCGAGCTGTTGCAGTTGCCACTCGAGATCCCAGTAGGCCTCGGCGGCGAACAACATGTCGGGATTGACCGCTCGGGCGGCGGCGATGACGTCGGTCCAGTACTCGGTCTCCGGCATCGGACCGGCCCGCTGGCCCCAGGTGCGGCGGAACACGTCGTTGAGCATGAGCATGGCCATGTCGCAGCGGACGCCGTCGGCGAGCCCGCCGATGTCGATCAGCGTGTCGATGGCGGCCTGACGGAGCGGGGGCGAGAAGGCATTGAGTTGGGCGACGTCGGGCCATGGTGGGAAGTAGGGGTCGCGTCCGCGGGCGATCACGGCGTCGCCGACGGCGAGGAACTCGTCGGGTGCTCGGGCCAGGTCGTCGGCGTCGCCGAGGATGAAGTAGGCGGGGTGGTCGGTCAGCCAGGGGTGGTCGGGGGCGACGTGGTTGGGGACGAAGTCGACGATGAGCCGGGCGCCTCGAGCGGCGAGTGCTTGGCGGGCGGCCACGAGGCCGTCGCGTCCGCCGTAGTGGGCGTCAACGTCGTAGTGGCGGATGGAGTACGCCGACCCGATCACGTCGGCTGGTTGGAAGTCGTCGAGGGTGGCTCGGAAGTCGGCGAGGTGGGACGGCGACTCGAGCGCGAGGCGGACTCCTTCGGGGCTGCGTTCCCAGACGCCCATCAGCCAGACGGCATCGATCCCCGGCGAGGTGACCCGGTCCCACTCCTCGTCGGGGACGTCGGCGAGCGTGGTCGGCGTGCCGGTCCGTGTGCTGATGTCGTGGAGCCAGGCGGCGGTGTTGAGCTCGTAGATGACGGGGTCGAACCCCCATCGACTCACGGCTGCTTGGCCCGGTACACGAGGTTGCCGTTGATCGCGTTGGACACGACGTCCTCGGGGCGGAGGTAGCCGAGGACCTGGATCAGACGAGCGACGAGCCCGGTCCAGCCGGTCTGGTGGCTGGCGCCGAGGCCGGCTCCGTTGTCGCCGTGGAAGTACTCGTAGAACAGGAGCAGGTTCTGCCAGTGCGGGTCGCGCTGGAACTTCTCGGTGCCGCCGTAGAGGGGGCGGTTCCCGTGCTCGTCGGGGGTGAAGATCGATACGAGCCGGCGACCCAACTCCTCAGCGACCTCGAACAGGGTGCAGAAGCGTCCGGAGCCGGTCGGGCACTCGACCTTGAAATCCTCGCCGTAGTAGGCGTAGAGGTGCAGCAAGCCACGCAGGATGAGGTAGTTGAGGGGAAACCACACCGGGCCGCGCCAGTTCGAGTTGCCGCCGAACATGCCGCTGTCTGACTCGGCAGGCACGTAGCGAACCTCGAAGGTCTCGCCGTGGACATCGACCCGGAAGGGGTCGTCGGCGTGGGCGCGGGACACGGCGCGCAGCCCGTGCGGGCTGAGGAACTCGTCTTCGTCGAGCATGCGGGTGAGGATGCGTCGCAGCTTCGATTCGTCCACCACGGCGAGCATCCGCCGGCCGTTGACGCCGCGCACCCGGGCGTCGTGGACGGTGGCGAGCAGTTCGGGCATGGAATCGATGCGTCGCCGCAGGCGAGCCAGCAGATCGTCGCTGATGCTGTCGCCTCCCTCCGGCAGGAGCGTCGTGGCGCACAGTGGGAGCAAGCCGACCATCGAGCGCACCTTGAGCCGCCGGGCGCTGCCATCGGGCAGCCGGAGGACGTCGTAAAAGAAGCCGTCCTCCTCGTCCCACATCTCGTCCTGGTTGTCACCGACGCGGTCCATCGCGGCGGCGATGAAGGCGAAGTGCTCGGCGAACTTGAAGACCATGTCGTCGTAGAGCGGATCGTGTCGTCCCAGTTCGACAGCAATGCCGAGCATCGACTGAGCGAAGAAGGCCATCCACGCGGTGCCGTCGGATTGCTCGAGGCGCCCACCTGTCGGCAGCGGGGCGCTCCGGTCGAACACACCGATGTTGTCGAGACCCAGAAAGCCACCCTCGAAGACGTTGCGACCCGTCGGGTCCTTGCGGTTGATCCACCACGTGAAGTTGACGAGCAGCTTCTGGAACGCGCTCTTCAACCAGGCGACGTCACCGGCACCACGCTGTTCCAGTTCGGTCTCGTACACGAGCAGAGTCGCCCAGGCGTGAACGGGCGGGTTGACGTCGCTGAAGTTCCACTCGTAGGCGGGCAGCTGCCCGTTGGGGTGGAGGTACAGCTCCCGGAGCATCAGCTGCAACTGATCCTTGGCGAAGTCGATGTCGACCATGCTCAACGCCACGGTGTGGAACGCGAGGTCCCAGGACGCGTACCACGGGTACTCCCACGTGTCCGGCATGGAGATCACGTCGTCGTTGATCATGTGGAACCAGCTGCGGTTGCGCACGTCGGGCCCGCCTTCGTCACGCAGGGGATGGGCGTGGTGCTCATCGAGCCAGCGGTCCAGGTCGAAGCAGTAGTACTGCTTGCTCCACAGCATCCCAGCGAGGGCATGGCGCATCACCGGCACCTGAGGGGCGGGCGTGGCAGCCGGCGTGATCGACGCGTAGAACTGGTCGGCCTCGGCGATCCGATCGGCGAACACCTTGTCCACCGCTTTCGGCTTCGAGGCCTTGGTGTCGGCGCGGCACAACCGCAACCCGACCGTCGTGGCGCCTCCGGCAGGAACGCTGAGCTGGTAGTAGGCGGTTGCCTTGGTGCCGGTCTGGTCGGGGTTGACGGCGCCGGCTTGGCCGTCGATGACGAACCGGTGGAACGCGTCCTTGACGAATGGGGTGGGGTTGGGTGTGCCCCACAGGCGTTCGGTGTTCGTCTCGTTGTCGGTGAACAGCAAGTGCGGTTCGCCTTCGCAACGCAACTCCAGCTCGTCGAGCTCCGGATGGCTGACCGTGATGACCGCGGCGTCGCCCGTCGCGAGGACGCCCTTCGGTCCGTCCATCCACCAGGTGTTGCGGAACCACAACGTTGGCAGCAGGTGCACATCCGCCGGCGCTGCGCTCCGGTTGGACAGGGTGACGCGGATGTGGATGTCGTCCGGTGCCGCCTTGGCGTACTCGACGTCGACATCGACGAATCGATCGTCGTCGAAGATCCCGGTGTCGAGCAGTTCGTACTCCAGGTCCAGGCGCCCCCGGCTGGCGTTGGTAGCGAGCAAGTCGGCGTACGGGTACTCGTCCAGCGGATACCGGTACCGGTACTTGAGGTAGGAGCTGGTCGGCGTGGCGTCGAGGTAGAAGTAGTACTCCTTGACGTCCTCACCATGGTTGCCCTCGGCGTTGGTGAGCCCGAACATGCGCTCCTTCAGGATGGGGTCGACGCCGTTCCACACGGCGAACGCCAGGCACAGCCGTTGGTGGTCGTCGCAGATGCCGGCGATGCCGTCCTCGCCCCACTTGTAGGCCCGCGAACGGGCCTGGTCGTGGCTGAAGTAGCTCCAGGCGTCACCGTTGTCGCTGTAGTCCTCCCGAACCGTGCCCCACTGCCGCTCACTCAGGTACGGACCCCACTCCTTCCAAGCGACCCCACCCCGAGCCTCCTCCAGCCGCCGCGCTTCCACTACCTCCGCCACATGGCCCTCCCGTCGATCGGAACGCCACACAGAACCATTCGCCACACATGAATGGCAATCAGGACCGCGTTCGCGGTGACCGAAACGTCATTTGTTCACTCGCCGCTCACGCGGCGTTCGCAGTTGGTGACGACGGGGCCGCCAGCCGCCCAGAATCCTTGCGTTCCCCGAGCCCGGCGTCGGGTGCGATGGCTACGGTGCCCGTCGTGACGGCACGTCGGCGCCGATCGGGAGGTGAGCGCGTTGGTCGCTGAGGCGTCGGTGGTCGGTGGGCGGTCGAGTTCGATGCGGCGGGTCCTCGTCCCGTTGGCGTTGGCCCAGTTCATCTGCAGCTTCGCCGGCTCGAACATGAACGTGATGATCACCGACATCAGCGAGGACCTCGACACCACGGTCCAGGGCGTGCAGGTGGCGATCACGCTGTTCTTGTTGGTGATGGCCGCGCTGATGATTCCGTGCGGCAAGCTCACCGACCGGTGGGGCCGTCGCCGCTGCTTCACCCTCGGCCTGGTGATCTACGCGAGCGGTGCCGTGTTGAGCGCCGTCGCCCCCAACCTGGGCGTGCTGATCATCGGCAACTCGATCCTGGAGGGCGTCGGCACGTCGTTGCTGATCCCGCCGGTGTACATCCTGACGACCATCCTGCTGACGGACGTCACCGCCCGCGCCCGGGCGTTCGGCGTGATCACCGGCATGGGTGGGATCGGCGCTGCCGCCGGTCCGTTGATCGGTGGCCTCATCACGACGGCGATCAGCTGGCGGGCCGCGTTCATCTTTCAGGCCGTGGTCGTCGGCGTGATCGTGTGGTTGAGCCGGGCCGTCGTCGATCCCATCGACCCCGATCCGACCAGTCCGTTCGACGGGGTCGGCGCCGTCCTGTCGGCCGTCGGCCTGGTCCTCGTTGTCACCGGTGTCCTGTCGGCCGACAACAACCTGGCCGTGATGGCCGGCCTGCTCGCCGCCGGGGCGGTCGTGCTCGCCGGCTTCTTCGTGCACATCCGCCGTCGCGAGCGCCGAGGTGACGATCCGCTGCTTCCGACGCAGTTGTTCCGTAACCGCATCTCCAACCTCGGGTTGGTGACCCAGAACGTGCAGTGGCTGTTGTTGATGGGAACGGCGTTCGTCGTGTCGGCGTTCCTGCAGGTGGTGCGTGGTTACAACGCGGTGCAGACCGGGCTGATCTTCACCGCCGCCACCGGTGGGATCCTGGTGTCGTCGTTGGCCGCCGAACGATTGGCCAAGCGCCGCGCTCAACGGAGCCTGATCATGGCTGGGTTCGTGACCACGATCGTCGGCATCGTCGTGCTGCTCGCCCTCGTGGCCGGCACACCGAGCCCGTGGGCGTTCGCACCGGGCCTGCTGTTGGTCGGGGTCGGGGTCGGCATCATGCTCACGCCCTCCGTGAACGTCGTGCAGTCGGCGTTCGCCGAAGACCTGCAGGGCGAGATCTCGGGCCTCTCGCGGTGCATCTCCAACCTCGGCTCGTCGCTCGGCACCGCCGTGGCCGGCACCGTGCTCGTGTCGGCCCTCACCGACCGCTCCTACGCCGCTGCCATGACCGTGCTCGCCGTCGTCGGCGTCTTCGGGCTCGGTGCCGCCGCCCTCCTCCCGAGGAATCGGCAGACCACTCCGCCGTGAGACGTCGACGCGCGCTGCTCGGGGGGTGATCACGGCGCTGTCGGCGGTGGCCTGCTCGCGGCCGGGATCACCCTGTTGACCGCTGGGCGAGCCCGCCGACCGTCGGCGGGCTGACGGAACGCTCTTGCTGGCGCGCGAGGCGCATTCGTTCAACGGCGCACCGCCGCCCGGAACTGCTCGTGACGCTCAGGCGACGTCGAGGGTGGTCTCCGAGTCGGTTGGTTCATCGACGGTGAGCTCCTGCTCCGTCGCCGGCTGCTCGAACGTCGCAGGCTCCTCGACCGGCGCTGCGTCGTCGAACGTGGCCACTGCGGGCGCCTCGGCCTCGACGGCCACGGGCTCGGCGGGGGACGCCGACTCCTCGACTGGATCGGGAACGGCCGGCGACGTCGGCTCCGGCTGCGACGCCGCTGCAGTGTCCGTCGCGCCGGCGAACACGTCACTGCCGAGCACGTCGACGCCTGGGGCGGCGACCGACGGCGCGGCGATCGTCCCCACCATCTCGTCGACGTCGGCTCGCTGCGCCACCGGCGCCGTCTCGGGCAGGTCTGGCACCACCGTCCGCAGCACGTCCCGGTCGACCTCGATCGCCTCGGCCCGCTTGGTCAGCGCCTCGAGCTCGAGCTCGAGCTCGGCTCGGCGCGGGATGTTGTCGGGCTCGAGGGCGATCTCGCTCCACTTCCGACGGACCTGTTGCAGGAGGTCGGCTTGCTCCTCCAGACGGTCGGTGTGCAGCTCGATCCGGTCGATCTGGCTCCGTACCTCGCCACGTGCCGTCCAGATCTCGCCGAGACGGCGGTCGATGGCCGTCACCTGCTCGCGGTGCTCAGCTGCGTCGGCCTTGGCATGGTCGGCACGCGCCTGGTTGGCGTCGCGGGCCGCCCGCTCCGCAGGCAGCGCCTCACGGATGAGATCGGCGCTGTCGAAGTTTCCTTGGCGCTCGAGCTCCGTCACCTTGTCCTCCGCCCACCGGACCTCATCGGTCTTCTTCTTGGCGTCAGCGGCCAAGAGGCCGGCGTGGCGATCGGCTTCCTCGGCGGACCGCTCGAGGCCCGCCTTCCGTCGCGCCAGCTGATCCCGCTCGACGGCGAGCGCCTTCTCCTTGACGAGGTGGATCTTCCAGTTGGCGTCGCGAACCGTCGTCGCCTCGGCACGGAGTGATTCGATGCGCGGGCCGAGATCGCGACTCCGCTGGAGGGGATCGACGTCAGACATGCAGCGATCGTGCAGGAGCCCGCACGTTCGGGCATCGGGAGGATTCCCGGTTCAGCACCGCAACGGCCGTCACCTACGACGAGGAGACCGTGTTCGGGCACGGTCGGCCGGCCTCCACGTCGTCGAGGTTGGACAGCGTCGTCTCGGCGATCGCGTGCAGCGCGGGCGCGGTGAAGAAGCCCTGGTGGGCGGTCAGCAGCACGTTGGGGAACGTCATCAGCCGGGCGAAGACGTCATCCGTGATCACCTCGGTGGATCGGTCCTCGAAGAACAGCGGACCCTCTTCCTCGTAGACGTCTAACCCGAGCGAGCCGATCCGTCCCGACTTCAGCCCCTCGATCACTGCGGCCGTGTCGATCAAGGCGCCGCGACCGGTGTTGACGATCATGACGCCCGATCGCATCCGGCCCACGGCGGCGGCATCGACGAGGTGGTAGGTGTCGTCGTTGAGCGGGCAGGTCAGGGCGATGATGTCGCTGCGCTCGAACAGGTCGCCTCGTTCGACGTACCGCACACCCAGATCGGTCAACTGCTCGTCGACGTGTGGGTCGGCCGCGAGCACCTCACATCCGAACGCCACCAACAGCCGGGCGACCTCGCTGCCGATCCGCCCCGTCCCGACGACACCGGCCGTCGCGCCGTGGAGCCCGCGCCCGAGCAAGCCCTCGAGCGAGAAGTTGCCGTCGCGCACCCGATGGTGGGCAAGGGCGAGCCGGCGGTCCAGCCCGAGGATGAGGGCGAGCGTGTGCTCCGCGACGGCGTCAGGCGAGTACGCCGGCACCCGCACGACCGTGATCCCGGCCCGGCCGGCGGCAGCCAGGTCCACGTTGTTGTAGCCCGCGCAGCGCAGCGCGATGGTGCCCACGCCACGGGCGGCGAGCCGTTCGATCGTGGCCTGCCCCAGGTCGTCGTTGACGAACGCGCAGACCGCATCGCAGCCGGCCGCCCGGTCGACGCTGGCGGGACGGAGCTTCGCCCTCACGTACGACAGTTCGTGGCCGTGGGCGACGTTGCACTCGTCGAACGTCGTCCGGTCGTAGCGCTTGGCGTTGTAGAGCAGGACGCGCACGCCAGACAGTGTGGCGGCGTTCGCGATGGGGACCTTCGTCCCTGGCGGTCGGCGGCGCGGCGGGCGACGCTGGACCTGTGCTCCCGATCGTCGACCAGGTGACCAGATGAGCGCCACGACCGGTGGCGGACCGGACAGGCGCGACGTCGTCTGGTTCGACGAATTGCCCCCCATCAGGTGCTGGCAGTACCTCGAGACGACGGCGGTGGGACGCATCGGCTTCGTGCACGGAGGTCGGCCGGTCGTGTTGCCGGTCAACCACGTCGTCGACGGGGAGTCGATCGTCATCCGCACCGAATCGCGATCGTCGATCGGTTCCCTCGCAACGAGCGAGCCCGTCGCCTTCGAGGTCGACGGTATGGCGCCGGACCACCGGACCGGCTGGAGCGTTCTCGTCCACGGTGAGGTCGAACGCGTCGACGCCCGAACGAAGCGCCGGCTCGGTGACGGCGCCCCGGAGCCATGGGCGCCGGGTGTACGCGACGAGTGGTTGCGGATCGTGCCGTCCCTGGTGACCGGCCGATCAATCGCCCGCCGCCAGCAGCTCCCTGACGGCACGTTCTTGCCGTACATGCGCCCGGACTGACGACGGGCGTTCTGTCCCGCCGGCAGGAGCGCCGAGGACGATTACGTCGGCGGGCGGCGGAGGTGCCGGCTGGCGTAGACGGCGGCCTGGGTGCGTCGCGCCATCTGCATCTTCGAGAGCACCGAGGTGACGTAGTTCTTGACCGTCTTCTCGGCGAGGTACATGCGGTCCGCGATCTGCCGGTTCGTGAGCCCTTCGGCGAGCAGCTCGAGCACCTGCCGCTCCTGGGCGCTGAGCCGAGCGATCCGCTCGTCCTCGTCCGGACCACGCCGGATCCGGTCGAGGACCTGCGCAGTGATTCGAGGGTCGAGCAGGCTCTGGCCTGCGGCCAAGGCCCGCACGGCGGCGACCAGATCGGGCGATCGGATCTGCTTGAGGACGTATCCGGATGCGCCGGCCATGATCGTCTGGATCAGCGCCTCGTCGTCGCTGAACGACGTCAGCATCAGACAGGCCGTCCGCGGATGCAGGGACCTGATCTCCCGGCACGCCTCGATTCCGTTGCCCACCTCGAGCCGCACGTCCAGCACCGCCACATCCGGGTCGAGTGCATGCACTCGACCCACCGCCTCGTCCTGGGTGCTCGCCTCACCGATCACCTCGATGTCGCCCTCGGCCTCGAGCAGTTCGCGCACGCCCCGCCGGACGATCTCGTGGTCGTCGAGGAGGAACACCGTGATCCGATCGGGCACCGGCGTCATCTTCACAGGACCGCCGTCGCGATGCCGCCTCCGGGTCGAAGCGGCGCGCCGATCCTTCGGGTGGTGGGGACCTTCGGCCCTGGCCCGGCGGCAGCTCAGATCCGATGCTCGGACCGGAGAGGAGCTGCTGCCATGACCATGAACGAGACCTCAGCCGGACCACCCGCCAGACACCGAGCCCTCGTCGTGTACGAATCGATGTTCGGCAACACCGAGGCGATCGCTCGATCCATCGGCGAGGGGCTCGCAGGGCAGGTCGACACCACGGTGTTGGCCACCGTCGATGCGTCGCCACTGCCGCAGGACCTCGAGCTGCTCGTGATCGGTGGCCCGACCCATGTACTGAGCATGAGCCGACCGAAGACGCGCCGGGACGCTGGCGCAAAGGGCGCACGAGCTGCGGACGCGGCGGGGATCGGTGTGCGCGAGTGGCTCGCCGAGCGCAGCCCGCTGGCCCCTGATCTGCTGGTCGCCACCTTCGACACGAAGATCCGTCGTCCTCGTCTGCCGGGCTCGGCGGCAAGAGCGCTCCGGCGCCACCTCAGACGGGCCGGGGTTCGGTCCGTCGTCGCGATGGCCAACTTCTACGTGACGGGGATGTCGGGACCACTGGCGGACGGCGAGCTCGAGCGAGCTCGCAGCTGGGGCTGCCACCTGGCCAGCAAGGCCAACCTCGTGGCGACGAACACGGAGTCGGCCGAGGGAGCAGGCCGCCCATGAACCCCGACGCGCCCGGGCGGGTCCTCCCCGCAGCCGACCGGCACCCGGTCACGGGTTGGCCCGAACGGCCGGCCGAACTGTTCCAGCTCGACGCCGAGACGTGTCGGACGCTGCTGGCCGTCCACGAAGTCGGACGATTGGTGCTTCCAGGTCCCGATCCCTACATCGTGCCCGTGAACTACGTCTTCGAGAACGATCACATCCTGCTGCGCACCGAACGGCGGGCGGTGATTGACGCCGCGCTCGGCCAGCGGGTTGCGTTCGAGGTGGACATGATCGATGCCCGGACGCGTTCGGGCTGGAGCGTGGTGGTGCGCGGCGTCGCCGGCGAGGTGGCCGACCACACGCCAGCGCCCCTCGGCGACGACAACGACAGCCAGCCGGTGTCGTGGGCGCCGGGCGGCCGGCGATCGTTGATCCGCATCCACGCCGAGGAGCTCACTGGCCGGCTGCTGCGCGGCGCGGTGGCTCCCGGCACCGACGAGCCGGCCGGTTACCTCTGAGGGCTCCTGCCGGCACGGGCGCTCGGGACCATCGTCCCGACGGTCCAGTCGTTCGGACCCGTGCCCTCGCCGGGCGGTTCGAGCACACTGACCCCATGGGAACGATCGTCGTGGGAATCGATGGCTCGCCAAGCGCCGCCGCGGCACTGGCGTGGGCGGTCGAAGATGCGCGTGCCAGGTCGTGGACGCTCCGGGCCGTCATGTGCTGGGACTACCTCGCCCAACACCACGTGCCGGACACACCGATCGCGTTCGACCCGGAGTACGACGAGGCCGCTGCGGCCGCCGCCCTCGAAGCGTTCGTCGGTGATGCAGCCGGCCAGCCGGATGTACCGATCGAGCGACGAGTGGTGCTCGACCTCGCGGCGCGAGGACTCCTCGAGTCGGCGGCGGACGCCGATCTGCTCGTCCTCGGCGCACGAGGTGTCGGCGGCTTCGAAGCGCTCCTCCTCGGATCGACCAGCGACCAGTGCCTGCGCCATTCGCCGGTCCCGGTCGTCATCGTCCGCCCGGGTCGCCCAGCCAACCCACCGGACGAGGCGGCGAAGGTCGTCGTGGGGTTCGACGGTTCGGACGGCAGCATGCGGGCGCTGGACTGGGCGATCGAGCACGCCCTCGCCCGCACCCTGCACCTGGAGGTCCTCCGATCATGGGACGTGCCGACATCGGTGGTCCCGTTCATCGAGTCGTGCGAACCGATCGAGCGACTGGCGCAGGAGTCGGTCCGCGAGGCGGTGGACCGCTGCGAGGCAGCCGGGCTGACCGGTCGGGTCATGGGACGGGTGATCTGCAGCGACGCGGGGAGCGCCATGATCGATGCCTCCCGGTCGGCGGGCCTGGTCGTGGTCGGCTCGCGTGGACGGAGCACGTTCAAGGGGCTCCTTCTCGGCTCCGTGAGCCACCGGCTGGCGTCGCACGCCTCCGGCCCCATCGCCGTGATCCCAGCCGGCGTGCGGACCGCGCCGGCCGGGGCGTGAGGAGCACGAGATGCGCCTCTGCACCGTCGTGGCGGCGACCGACCTCGGACAGGATGCCGATCGTGGCCTGCCGCTGGCGGCGGGCTTGGCCCGGCAGGGCGACCTGCCACTGGAGATCCTGACGGTCGTCGGTGCTGATGAGCCCGAGGAGCTCGTTGCGCGCGAGCTTTCCCAGATCGTCGACCGACATCACGTCGAGCGACCCACGCTCTACATCGAGCACGCAACCGACGTCGGGAGCGCCATCGCCGGTCACGTCACCAGCCGACGAGGCGCCTTGCTGGTGATGGCTACCACTGCGCGGGGAGCACACGGCGAGCATCGGCTCGGCGCCGTCACCGAACACGTCGTGCGGGCGGTGGACCAGCCCGTCCTGATCCTCGGGCCAAATGCTGTCGGGCGCCCGGTGACGAGACCACGCCCCGTGGCGGTCGTCGACGGGTCCGAGATCGATCAGGTGCTGATCGAGCCGATCGAAGCGTGGACCCGGACGTTCGGCACCGGGCGAGCGACCGTGCTCGAGGTCATCCCACCGACCAGCTGGCCGTCGGATGACGACACGCCCGTCGGGCACATCGACGACTTCGTGGAGCGGCTGGCTCGGCACGGCGTCGAGGCGACCGGACAGGTGCTCCGGGCGACGGATGCGGCCACCGCCCTCGTCGAGCAGACCGCCCGGCTCAGCGATCCGCTGCTCGTGATGGCGAGCCCGCGCTGGGAGGGCGATCAGACGCACTGGTTCGTCACCGTGCGGCAAGTCGTGGCTCGAGCAACTGGTCCCGTGCTCGTGGTGCCGTCCGACCGGCGCGACAACTGACGCCTGCACGCCGTGCGGGTGCCGTCGCGTGACCCCGATGCCGTGGCGGACCCGGCGCGGTGGTCACTCGAAGGCAGCGCGGCGGGCGTCGGACGTCGGATCCCGCCACCGCTCCCGATCCACGACCTCGAAGCGACGACCGGTGATCTCGACGGGTTCGATGCGCACGAAGCGGTGCTTCGGTGCGGCATGCCACGGGAAGAGCGGCAGGTCGAGCGCGTCGAACAGGTCCTGGAGGCGCTCCACCTCGACGGCGTGGCCCTTGACGACGACGCTCCAGGCCTCGCCGGCGTCGGCGTCGTAGCCATCGACCTCGAACGCGACGCCTCGTCCGAGCACGGACGCGGCGAGCTTCGTGCCCTCCGCCGTGCGGAAGACGATCGCGCCGTGGTCGACCACGTAGTTGATGGGGAAGATGTCCGGGCGCTCGGCGATCGAGACAGCCAGGCGACCGACCTCTGCCGTCCGCATCAGCTGCAAGCAGTCATTGGTGGGCAGCACCGTGCTCCCGAGACGATCCGTTGTCATGTCACCATCGTCCATTGCCGACGCCGAACGCGCCAGGGCCCAACGTCCCGTCGTGCGATCCGGTTGGTCGGGAGCTCCCACTGGGCATCCGCCGTCCGGAGACGACGTCCGTCGAGACCTCCACCCCGTGCACCGTCGCGACACGTCCCCACAGCGGGGACGGCCTGCGCATCGTCGTGGGCAGCGCCTCGAGCGGCAGGTGGTGGGCCAGGCCCGTGACGCTCACGCTCCATCCCGGCGGCTCGTCGGCGCACGGCTCGTCAGCCTGGAAGGCGACGACGTTGCCGTCCGTCGCCGCCGACAGGGTGCTGCCGTCCCAGGTCGAGAACAAGATCCGCTCGTCATCGATGGTGAAGGCGACGGGCAGGATGAGCGGCAACGACCGCGAGGAGACGGCGATCCGACCGTGTTCCACGGTGCTCAGCAGCTCCAGCGACTCCGCCCTCGTGAGCACGTGCAGGCCGGCGCGATCATGTTCCACTCCGACCAGCGTCGTCGTCGTCCCGCCGATCGCCTAGGGCCGTTGGTCCTCCATGGCCCGCATCCGACGAAGGCGTGAACGGCGACCCGGTGACCTGCTCAGCCGGGGCCCGGCGTCGCCTCGGGCGAACGCAACGGCACCCGCCACTCCAGCATCGTTCCGCCACCTGCTGCGGGCCGCAGGGTCATCCCGCCGCCGAGCCGTGCGGCGCGCGAAGCCATGTTGGCGAGCCCCCTGCCGCGTGGCGTTCCCGCCGCCGGCGGGCCGACCCCGTCGTCTCGAACGCGCACACAGACGTCGGCGTCGACCTCCACCTCCACGCTGACGTGCGTCGCCCCGGCGTGGCGGGCCACGTTGGTGAGGCCCTCGCGCAGCGTGGCGAGCAGCTGCGCTGACGTCTCGGCGTCGACCGCTGCATCGATCGGCCCTTCCAGGACGACCTGGGGGGCGAAACCGAGGGGCGACACCAACTCGTGGACGAGCTCGAGAACACGACTGCGCAAGCTGTCGGCAGCGATGCGCGCCCGCTCGAGATCGAAGATCACGGTCCGTATCTCCCTGATCGTCTCGTCCAGATCGTCGACCGCTTGGCTGATCCGATCGATCGCGACACGCGGATCGGCGGCGACGAGGCGCACCGTGCTCTGCAGTGACATCCCGGTCGCGAACAGGCGCTGGATGACGGTGTCGTGCAGATCGCGAGCGATCCGCTCGCGATCCTCGACGACCACCAACTCGTTCACTCGGCGCACCAGGCGGGCGTTCTCGATGGCCACGCCGGCGGCGGCGGCCAAGCCGACGACCAGTTCTTCGTCCACGTCGGTGAAGACCTCGGCCGACGTCTTGTCGGTCAGGTAGAGGTTGCCGAACACCTCGTCGCGGACACGGATCGGCACGCCGAGGAACGAATGCATCGGCGGATGGTGCGGCGGGAAGCCGTAGCTGTCGGGGTGCTCGGTGAGGTCCGGAAGGCGCAGCGGCTTGGCGTCTTCGATGAGGAGACCGAGGATGCCGTGACCGTCGGGCAGGTGGCCGATGTGTCGCCGTGCCTCCTCGCCGATGCCGACGGTGATGAACTCGGCCAGCCGGGACCGGCGCTCGTCGAGCACGCCGAGGGCGCCGTACCGGGCGTCCACGAGCTCGGTCGCGCCGCGCACGATGCGCTGCAGCATCCCCTCGAGGTCCAGGTCCGAGCTGATCGTCTGGACGACGTCGAGGAGCTGCCGCAGGCTTCGCGGGCCCGCAACTTCCCTCATCGCGCGATCGTAGGCAGCGGCGGGCGTCCATCGAGCGGGCCGGCGGGGAGGCGACACCGTGTCGGTGGATCCCTGATCCGAACGTCCGCCGCCGCGACGCGGGACTGTGACCCCGCACGGTGGGACCTTCTGCCCTACTGGCCAACACCGTGTCACCCGACGATGGCGGCATGACCAAGACCTATTCGTCCGGCACGACGTCGTTCGCTGGGGCGGATGCCGAACCCGACGAGCTGGGAGCGCCGGGAACCGAGTCGGCGCCCCCCACGACCGCCATCGTCGGTCCGATCCGTCGTCGCTCGCTGGACGGCGTACTGATCGCCGTCGGAGCGCTCGTCACCGTCGTGTTGCTCGCCGCCGGCGGCCTCCTCATGTGGGGCCGCAGCTTCGCTGATGACTACGTCCGCCGGGAGCTGACCGCCCAGAACATCGTGTTCCCCGATGCTGCCGCACTGACCGCCGACGGCCGCGCCGACCTCGCCGACCACGCCGGCGATCAGGTCACCACCGGCTCCGAGGCAGAGGCATATGCCAGCTACATCGGCGGGCACCTCGCCGAAGTGGCCGACGGCGCCACGTACGCCGACCTCGGTCAACCGGAGCGGGTCGCCAAGGCCGACCTCCAGGCCGCCATCGACGACGGCGCACCGCAAGCGACGGTCGACGAGCTGCAGGCCGAGGTCGACGAGCTGGGCGTCCAGCGCAACACGTTGTTCAAGGGCGAGACGCTGCGCGGGCTCCTGCTGTCGACCTACGCCTGGTCGACGATCGGGACCATCGCCGGCATCGCCGCACTCGTGTCATTCGTCGCCGCGGCCGCCATGGCCGTGCTCGTCGTGCTCGGGCTGGTCCACCGCCACCGCACCGCCTGACCGTCCGCACACACCGGCACCACGTCGCCTGGGATTCGCCCGGAGCGGCGCTGGGCTCGACCACCCCCACGAGGAACCCTCCATGAGCCAGACCACCATCGACCAACCTGCACCAGGCGCCGCCGGCCGCACCCACCCCGACGGCGATGCGGCGGGAACTCCGCCGTCGCCGGCGAAGCGCCTCGACCAGCTCGAGCGAGATGTCCGGGCCTACCGCATCAGTCGCGACGGCTGGACGCTGCTCGTGCTCGGCCTGGCCATCGCCGTGCTGTTCGCCTCGATCGTCGGCATCGGCCTGGCCATGCGGGACGACGGCGGCGGCGCGGCCACGTCTGGGCAGACGATCAGCGCGGACCTGACCGAGTTTGCCATCACCCTGTCGAGCGGTGAGGTGGCGCCGGACAGCACCATCGAGGTCACGAACAGCGGCACCATGATCCACAACCTCGGCGTGACGGACACCGATCGGGTCACCCCCGACCTCCAGCCGGGTGAGACCGCGGCGCTCGACCTCAGCGGCATGGAGCCCGGCACCTACGAGCTCTACTGCGAGATCCCGGGTCACGCCGACTCAGGGATGACGACCAGCCTGGTCATCACGGGCAGCGAGACGGCCCCAGGCGGGGACGCGACCGCGGCGATGGGGATGACGCCGGAGGAGCACGCCGCGATGACGCCCGCTGAGGGAGCGGCGATGGACGACGCGATGCTCACGACGATGGCCGCGTTCCCGGCCGAGACGGCCGGGACGGGCAACCAGCCGCTGGAACCGACGATCCTCGCCGACGGAACGAAGCACTTCGAGCTCACCGCGTCAGTGACCGATTGGGAGGTCAGCCCGGGTCAGGTCGTGCAGGCCTGGGCGTACAACGGCCAGGTCCCCGGACCACGCATCGACCTCGACGTCGGTGACCGGATCGAGGTGCAGATCACCAACGAGCTGCCGCTGGGTACCGACATCCACTGGCACGGCATCGACGTGCCCAACGAACAGGACGGCGTGGCACCCATCACCCAGGACCTCGTGACGACGGGTGAGACGTTCACGTACCGGTTCACCGTGACCG
Organism: uncultured Acidimicrobiia bacterium; assembly: GCA_963844175.1. Lineage (GTDB taxonomy): Bacteria > Actinomycetota > Acidimicrobiia > Acidimicrobiales > Ilumatobacteraceae > JALZMG01. The sequence continues at coordinate 737,806 of CAWJNE010000021.1, read as the reverse complement.
AGCCGGCGATCGGCATGTACCACGCCCACGCCCACGCCGACCAGAGCGTGCCCAACGGGATGTTCGGCACCTTGTACGTCGGGTCCATCGAACCGCCCGCCGGTCGCACGATCTCGGGCATCGACGTCCCCGCCGACCTGACCGTCGCCGAGGACATCGCCATGGTCGTCAACGACGCGGGCGCCATCGGGCTCTCGCTGAACGGCAAGAGCTTCCCGGCCACTGCGCCCTACGCCGTCGACGAGGGCGACTGGGTCACGGTCACCTACTTCAACGAGGGCCTCCAGGTGCATCCCATGCACCTCCACGGCTTCGAGCAGATCGTGTACGCCAAGGACGGCGAACCGCTCGACCAGCCCTACGCCGCTGACACCGTGCTCGTCGCACCGGGTGAGCGCTACACGGTGCTGTTCCACGCCGACGCCGTGGGCACGTGGGTGTGGCACTGCCACATCCTGAACCACGTCGAATCGGCGCAGGGCATGTTCGGCATGGTCACCGCCGTCGTCGTCCGTTGAGCGTCGGCACCGCTCGGGGTGTCGCATGCCGATGCAGGTCCGGGCGCCACGGACGGCGGCGTGTCGGCCAGCCGCCACGGTCCTGCTGCGGACCAGCTCGTGCGAAGGCCGCGAGCGACCTTCGCTAGGGTCCGACCCCATGAAGAAGCTGCTGCTGCTCCTCGTGATGATCGCTCTCGCCGGGATCGCCGCCCGCCAGCTGACGTCTTCGTGACCGCGGCAGTGGGGCCCCCGGCCCTGCTGTGCACGAACTTCATCCTCGAGCGGTACGGCGATCGGGTGGCCGCCTCCGCTCCGCACCTCCAGCCCATCGTCCTCACCGATGGGGGCGTGCTCGACGAGGAGGCCTTGGCGCGCCTGCGCGTGGCCTTCTTCTCCGGCGACGCGTGGCCCGACCAAGCGACCCACTTCATGGGTGCAGTGGTCCGCGCCCCGGCGCTGGACTGGCTGCACACCTTCTCCGTGGGCACCGACCACCCCGTCTTCACGGGGCTGCTCGACCGGGGCGTTCGCGTGTCGGCCTCCTCGGGTTCGTCCGCTGGGCCGATTGCCCGCACCGTCATGCTCTACCTCCTGGCGCTGAGCCGGGACCTTGGCCGGCTCACTCGCGCCCAAGCCGCCCACGAGTGGGCGCCACGGTCCTTCGACGACATCGAAGGGCGGACGATCGGCGTCGTGGGCATGGGCCCGATCGGCCTCGACGTGATCCGGATGGCCGGGGCACTGGGCATGCGTCCCATCGGCATGCGCCGAACGGTCGTCGGCGACGAGCCCTGCCCCACGTGGCCGCTCGACCGTCTCGCCGAGCTGGCGTCCGTGGTCGACGCCCTTGTGCTCGCGCTCCCACTGACCGACGACACTCGAGGCCTCGTCTCGGCGGAGATCATCGACCGCCTCGGGCCGGACACGATCTTCGTCAACGTCGGGCGCGGCGAGCTGGTCGACGAGGAGGCGCTCGCGGCGGCGCTCGCCGCGGGCCGGCTGGGCGGGGCCGGTTTGGACGTCTTCGCCACCGAACCCCTGCCGCCGGACAGCGCGCTGTGGGACCTCCCGAACGTGATCGTGACGCCGCACATGTCCGGCACCTGCCCGACGAGCGACCAACGCGCGGTCGAGATCTTCCTCACGAACCTGGCCGCGTACACCAACGGCCGACCGCTGCTCAACGAGCGCTGAGCGAGCGCCCGACCGCTCCCGGTCTGCTCGTTCGACTCGTTCCAGCCGACGGCGACGGCCAGTTCGAACTGTTGTTGGCAGCCACCCCGGCGACCGCTACGGTCCGTCACTCCCGACATCCCCCTGGCGTCACCGGCCCCACTCGGGCCGCTGCTCCGGGAGGTCAACCGTGCCCGTCACCGTCTGCTGGTCCGTCAAGGGCGGCAGTGGCACCAGCGTCGTCGCCGCCGCGCTGGCCCTCGCCGCGCCCATCGAGACCACGCTCGTCGATCTCGACGGCGATCTGCCGGCCGTGCTCGGACTGCCCGAGCCGACCGGCCAGGGCATCGCCGACTGGCTGAGCTCCGACGCGCCGGCGCCTGCGGTGGCCGACCTCGTCCTGCAGACCGACCCAGGCACCGTGCTCGTCCCCCGTGGCCGCACCCCGGTCGACCCTCGCTCGTCGCGCTGGGTGGAGCTCGTCGACTGGCTGGGCACCCGCCCGGACGCTGTCGTCGACGCCGGCACCGGCGATCCGCCGGACGGCCTCCTCGCCCCGGGGGTGCGCAGCCTGCTCGTGACCCGCGGCTGTTACCTGGCACTGCGGCGCGCCGCACACGTGGCGCGCCGCCCCGACGGCGTCGTGCTCCTCGCCGAGCCGGGGCGATCGCTCGGCCGCCGTGAGGTCGGTCGAGCCGTCGGCGCTCCCGTCGTCGCCACCGTCAGCGTCGATCCCGCCGTCGCCCGCGCCGTCGACGCCGGGTTGCTCGCCGCCCGCCTCCCGCGGCTGCTGCACCGGGAGCTCGGGCGCCTCGGTGACCGGCCCGCCGGCCGGCGCACCCCCGTGGTGCGCGCCCTTCCCACGGCGGCGCCTCGATGAGCCACGCCCTCGCCGCCCTCGACGACGAGCTCGTCGCGGCGCTGTGCCGCGCCGCGGAGGGTGACAGCGGCGACACCGCCGCCGTCGTCCGCGCCCATCTGCGCCGGGTGGCGCCGCTGGCCGGCCCCGACACCGGCGAGCGACTGGTTCGCGCTGCCGTCGCCCGGCTCGACGGGCTCGGTGCGCTCGACGAGCTGCTCAACGATCCGACGATCGACGAGGTCCTCGTCAACGCTGGTGGCGACGTGTGGATCGAGCGGGACGGTGTGGTCACCGCCGCCGGCCACCTCGCGGCGGGTGATCTGACGATCGTCGTCGAACGCATCCTGGCGCCGCTCGGCCGGCGGCTCGATCGGTCGTCACCGATCGTCGACGCACGGCTCGACGACGGCTCCCGCGTGTGCGCCGTCATCCCACCCGTCGCCGTCGACGGCGCCTGCCTCGCCGTCCGTCGCTTCCGCGATCGCTCGCTGCCGCTCGGCGCGTTCTGCTCGCCGACGGTGGCGGGTCTGCTCGACGAGCTCGTCGCCCGGCGCTGCAACGTCGTCGTCAGCGGGGCGACCTCGTCAGGGAAGACGAGCCTGTTGAACACGGTGCTCGGCCGCACGACACCGGGTGAACGGATCGTCACGATCGAGGACACTGCCGAGCTGCAGCCGGCCGGCGACCACCTCGTGCGGCTCGAGGCGCGCCCCGCGACGGCGGACGGCCCCGTTGCGATCTCGCTCGAGCAGCTCGTGCGCACGGCGATGCGACTACGCCCCGACCGGCTCGTGGTCGGCGAGGTGCGTGGCACCGAGGTGCTGGCCCTCGTGCAGGCGCTGAACACCGGGCACGACGGCTCCTGGTCGACGTGCCACGCCAACAGCGCGCTCGACGCCGTGCGACGGCTCGAGACGCTCGTCATCCAGGCTGCGCCGACGTGGCCGCTCGTCGCTGCTCGACACCACCTCGGACGCTCGATCGACGTGGTCGTCCACGTCGTCCGCACCGGCCGCTCGGCGCGACGGATCGCCGAGATCGCCGAGCTGCAGGTGGAGGGTGACGACCTCGTCGTGCGGGTGCTGGCCGACGGCGACCGGGTCGTGAGTGATCTCGAGCGGGGGCGGACGTGATCGTCGGCGCGCTCTTCGCCGTGCTGGTGACCGCCGTCGCCGGACCGCTCGCGTCGAGGATCGTCGCGACGCGCTCGCCGGCGAGGTCGCCCCGGCATGACCTCGTACCCGCCGCGAGGCGGCGTTGGCACCGACCTCGAATCGCGGTCCCCGGTGACGTCGACGTGGCGACCTGGTGCGAACAGGTTGCCTCGGCGTTGCGGAGCGGCGACTCCCTGACGCGCGCGGTCCTGGCCGCCGACGGCGCGTGGACGGGCGCACCCGTCATGCCGAGCCGTGGCCCTCGGCCTCCGCCGTGGTCGGAGCCTCGCCGACGCGCTCGACGAGGTCCCGGCCGATCCGTCGACCGCGGCGGGGTTGGCCGCCGGCGTCCTTCGCACCTGCGCCCTCATCGGCGGCCCGGCGGCGTCTGCCGTCGGCCGGGTCGCCACCACGTTGCGGGCGCGGGACGCCGAGCGAGCCGAGCGGCGGGCCGCGAGCGCCCAGGCTCGGCTCTCGGCGCGTGTGCTGACGTTCGTCCCCTTCGCCGTGCTCGCCCTCCTCGGCGCGACGGACCAGGCGGTGCGCACCGCCCTGGTGTCGCCGGCAGGGATGCTGTGCCTCGTCGCCGGCGGCGGGCTCAACCTGTCCGGCTGGTGGTGGATGCGCCGGCTCATCGGACGTGCGTCGTGAACGGCTCGCCGGTCGCCGGGTCCGTCGCCGTCGTCGCCGGCGGGTTGACCTTCGGCGCTGTCTTCCTCCTCGCTGCGCTCGCTCGGCAGCCGCCGGTTCGACGGGTGCCGGCCGTCGATGCACCGGCGCGACGCGGCGGCCGTCCACGTCGCCGGCATCTGGTGGCGATCGTCGTGGCCGTCGTCGGCGTCGCGTTGCTCGCCGGTCCCATCGGTGCGGTGGCGGTCGCTCTGACCGCGATGACGGTGCAGCCGCTCCGGCGCCGTCGTCTCGCGTCGCGAGCGCGTGCGCAGCTGCGCGAGGCCATGCCAGATGCCGTCGAGCTGTTCGTCGTCTGTGTCCACGCTGGACGATCACCGCCACAGGCGATCGCCGAACTGGCCCGCTCGGCTCCGGCGCCCGTCCGGCCGGCGTTCGCCGCGGTGGAGCTGCAGCTGCATCGCGGGCGCACCCTCGCCGATGCGCTCGATGAACTGCCCCGGATCGCCGGCGCACCCGGCCGGGAGCTGGCCACCGCCGTGGCCACGGCCGACCGCGACGGTCTCCCGCTCGCTCCGGTGCTGGACCGCCTGGCCACGGAGGCCCGCGCCGAACGACGCCGCGCCGGCGAGGCGGCGGCACGCGGTCTCCCCGTTCGACTGTCGTTCCCCCTGGTCGTCTGCACGCTCCCGTCGTTCGTGCTGCTCGCCATCGCGCCGGCCGTGCTCGGCGCCCTGTCGACGCTGCGGGGCCGAGCCCCATGACGCGTCCGCTCACCCCTCCACACCACTCAGGGAGCCCCGATGTCGAACCTGACCTCCATCCGACCGCCGGCGCAGCCGGCCGACGCCCCACCGACGAACCGAGCTGTCGGCCCGGCACGGCTGCGCCCGGCGGTCGTCGTGCAGTCGACGCTGCTCGCCGCCGGGCGGTCGGCCGATCCAGCAGCGCGACGGGGCCACGGCGAACGTGGCCAGGCAACGACGGAGTACGCGCTCGTCCTGCTCGCCGCCGCCCTCGTCGCCCTGCTCGTCGTGGCGTGGGCCACGGCCGGCGGCGGTGCGGCCAAGATCGGCAGCCTGTTCGATCGCGTCATCGACACCGTCACGGACCGGATCTGAGGCCCGGACGTGGCCGCGGCACGGCCGGCCAGGCCGCCGTCGAGCTGGCCCTGGTCCTGCCGGTGGTCGTGGTGTTCGTGCTCGGCCTCCTGCAGGTCGCCCTGGTCGCCCGGGATCAGCTGGCCATCGAGTTGGCGGCGCGCGAGGCGGCGCGGGCCGCCGCGGTGTCCGCTCAGCCGAGCGCCGCTGCCTCGGGGGCCGCCGAGCGGGCGACGACGCTGCAGCCGCTGGCCGTCGTGGCCCAGGTTGGTCCGAGCGCGGTCACCGTCACGGTGCGCCACCGCAGTCGGACCGACGTCCCCATCGTGGGGCCGCTGATCGCCGACGTGGAGCTCGAGGCCCGGGCGACGATGGTCCTCGAACCGCCATGACGAGCACCGCGAGCGGCCGGCGCCGAGCCCGTCCCGGCAGGCGTGGCGGTCAGCGGTTCCCGAGCGTTCGTGGCGCAGTGAGCACGACGGTCAGGCCGGCCGTGCCCGGCCCAGGCCGAGGAGCGGAGTCTTCGGAGCGAGCGAGGCCATCAGCGGTTCCCGAGCGTTCGTGGCGCAGTGAGCACGACGGTCAGGCCGGCCGTGCCCGGCCCAGGCCGAGGAGCGGAGTCTTCGGAGCGAGCGAGGCCATCAGCGGTTCCCGAGCGTTCGTGGCGCAGTGAGCACGACGGTCAGGCCGGCCGTGCCCGGCCCAGGCCGAGGAGCGGAGTCTTCGGAGCGAGCGAGGCCATCAGCGGTTCCCGAGCGTTCGTGGCGCAGTGAGCACGACGGTCAGGCCGGCCGTGCCCGGCCCAGGCCGAGGAGCGGAGTCTTCGGAGCGAGCGAGGCCATCAGGAGAAGTTGTCGTCGTTGCCGCTCCTGTCGGGCAGGTAGGGCTCGAGGGCTTCGGCGAGCCGGGCCATCGTCATCGACTGCAGCCACACGTGGCCGGGTCCGTGCACCTCGGCCATCATCAGGGAGTCACCGAACAGCTTGTTCTTGACGCCCTTGACCGAGGCGAACTCGAGCTGCATCGTGCCCAGGTACAGGGCCAGGTGGGCCGGGTGGATCAGCAGCGACTGGCCCGGCTGCAGCTCGTACTCGACGACCTCACCGCTGAGGGCGACCCAGGCCCGTCCGTTGCCGGAGAGCTTCTGGAACACGACGCCGGCGCCGCCGAAGATGCCCACGCCGAGCTTCTTCTGCAGCCCGACCGACACCTCGACGTCGATGGTGCCGGCGACGAACCCACCGGTCTGCACCATGAACTCGTCGTTGGCGTCGATCGTCAGCTCCTTGATCACGCCGGGCATGCGGGCGGCCATGGCGACGAACCCGCCGCTCGGTGGCGCCGTGTACTCCGTCAGGAAGAGGCCGCCACCGCCGACGGCGCGCTTCAGGCTGTTGAACAACCCGCCTCCGCCACCGGAACCGAAGCGGGTCGACGTCTCGAGCGCCATGCCCTGCGTGAACCAACCCACCTGGCCACCCTCGGTGACGATCGATTCCCCACCGGCGAGGCTGATCTCGAGGACGGGCATGGTCGTTCCGACGATCCTGGTCTCCACGGTCGGGCACCGTAGTGCTCGGTACGTTGCGGCGGTGGAGCCGCTGTACCACCTCGCCATGGCCGACGATTGGGCGGAGGCGTCGGCGGCCGGTCGCTACACCGCGAGCACCCGGGGCCGCCGCCTGGACGAGGAGGGGTTCATCCACTGCTCGTTCGCCCACCAGGTCGTCGCCACCGCGGGCCGCTTCTACGGCGACACCGACGACGTCGTGCTGCTGCGCCTCGACCCCGACCGGCTGTCCAGCCCGGTCGTGGTCGAGGACCTCATCGGGTCGGGCGAGTCCTTTCCGCACGTCTACGGTCCGATCGAGCTCGTCGCTGTCCTCGACGCCACCCCGTGGCCACGCCCGCGCTCGTGGCCGCTCACTCGGTAGGCGGGGGACGGCCACCCTTGCGCCGGTCGCCGGCCCTCGTGCGGGCCCGCTGCTCGGCCTCGATCGACGCTTCCTCGGCGATCAGGCGCTCGAGGTTGTCCCACCGTTCGGGCTCCAGCGCTCCGTCGTCGATCGCCGCCCGCACCGCGCATCCCGGCTCCTGGTCGTGCTTGCAGTCGCGGAAACGGCAGCGCTCCATCAGCTCGAAGACGTCGGCGAAGGCCCGCTCGAGCCCCGTGCCGGACAGCCACAAGCTGACCGCCCGCACCCCCGGCGTGTCGATCATCCAGCCACCGCCCGGCAGCGACAGCAGCTCGGCGGCCACGGTGGTGTGGCGGCCACGCCGATCGGAGCGGACGGCGGTGGTCGCCTGCACGGCCCGACCGACCATCGCATTGATCAGCGTGGACTTGCCGACACCGCTGGCCCCGAGGAAGGCCAGCGTCCGGCGCCCCATGGCCATCGCCCGCAAGGCCTCGATGCCCAGGCCGGTGCGCCCGCTGGCGACGAGCACCGAAACGCCTGGTGCCACACCCATGACCTCACGCCGCGGCGGTTCGGGATCATCGACGAGGTCGGCTTTGGTCAGGACGATCGCCGGCTCGGCGCCACTGTCGAACGCCAGCACCAGCTCTCGCTCGAGGCGGCGCCGGTTCGGTTCGACGCCCAGCGTGTGGGTGATGAAGACGACGTCGATGTTGGCGGCGAGCGTGTCGGATTCGGCCCGAGCACCTTCGAACGAGGCCCGGCGCACGAACGCCGAACGCCGTGGCAGCACGTGCTCGATCCGCTCCGCCGACGGGACCACCCAATCGCCGACGGCGACGTCCGCCCCGACGTTGCGCACCCGGCGAGGGCCGTCAGCCGCGGTGCCTGGCAGGATCGTGCTCCATCCGCGATCGAGCCGGGACACGCGGCCGGGCAGTCCGGGAGCGCCGAGGTCACGCCACGCCGCCTCCCAGTCCGCGTCCCAGCCCAGCTCGGCCAGGTCGACGGGATCGACGGACACGTCGCCCACGATGGCAGGCGCCCCGCCCGCACCGTGGGTCAGATGTGACGGATGTCCCCCCGAATGGGGGCCAACCCCCGTGACTCCCATCGCAACGGTCGCGTAGCGTTTCACCCCATGCTCGCATCGCTCGCTCGCGCCTGCGTCCGTCACCGCTGGATCGTCCTCGGCGTCTGGGTCGCCTTGTTGGTGGTGATCAACGGGATCGCCAGCTCCGTCGGTCCTGACTACCGCACCGATTTCGTGCTGCCCGACAGCGAGGCGCGTGAGGTGCAAGACCTGCTCGAGGCGAACAACCCGGAGCGGGCCGGCTTCTCGTCGCAGATCGTCGTACAGCGCCGACCAGGGCGTCGACGACCCGGCGGTGCAGGGGGCGCTCCAGGCGCTGATGGACTTCTCCGCCCAGCAGGAAGGGGTGGCGGTCACCAGCCCCTACGACAACCCCCAGCAGATCAGCCAGTCGGGCACGATCGCCTTCGCCCAGCTCGACGTGACCGACCGCGGGTTCGAGGAGGTGACCGACCTCGGCAACACCATCGAGGAGTTCGGGGCCACCCAACCGGCGGTCCCGGGCCTGCAGGTCGAGTACGGCGGTGACCTGTTCGGCGAGTTCGAGCTCCCCGAGAGCGAGATCCTCGGCCTCGATCGCCGCCGTCATCATCCTGATCCTCGCCTTCGGCTCCGTGCTGGCCATGGGCCTGCCGATCGGCACCGCCCTGTTCGGACTCGGCATCGCGCTCGGCGCTCGTGGCCCTGGCCAGCCACGTCATCACGATGCCTGACTTCACCACGGCGATGGTGGCGATGATCGGTCTCGGTGTCGGCATCGACTACGCCCTGTTCATCGTCACCCGCTACCGGGAAGGACTGCGCCTCGGCCTCGACGTCGAGGATTCGGTCGTCGAGGCGATGGACACCAGCGGGCGCGCCGTGCTGTTCGCCGGCATCACGGTGATCATCTCGCTGATGGGGCTGTTCCTCATCGGCCTCAACTTCGTGCAGGGCGTCGCGCTGGCGTCGGTGATCGGCGTGCTGCTGATGATCGTCGGCTCGCTCACCCTGCTCCCGGCCTTGCTCGGACTCGTCGGCAAGCGCATCGACAACACCTCGCGGGCGGCGTTGATCGCCGTGGCGATCGCCGTCGTCGGCGCCATCATCGGCTTCGTCGCCGACCTGAGCGCGGCTGTACCTCGTCGGCTTCGGCGTGGCCATCGTGTTCTTCGCCCTGTCGTTCCTCTCCAAGTCGCTGCGCACCCTGCTGCCGCACCGCCCCGAGCGACCGAAGGAGCGGCGGTTCTGGTACCGCTGGAGCCGCTTGATCCAGCGCCGCCCGTGGCCGAGCATGCTCGGCGCCGCCGGCCTGCTGGTGCTGCTGGCCATCCCGCTGTTCTCGATCCGCCTCGGCTTCGGCGACCTCGGCAACCAGCCGGAGGACAAGACCGTTCGCCAGGCCTATGACCTGCTGGCCGAGGGCTTCGGTCCCGGCTTCAACGGTCCGCTGATCATCTCGGTCGAGGGCGCAGGCGGCAACCGACCAGGCCGCGCTCGGGCAGTTCGTCGGCGCCATCGACGCCACCGAGAACGTCGCCGCGGCGTTCCCCACCCCGATCAACGACAGCCTGGCCCTCGTCATCGCCTACCCGGAGAGCGCCCCGCAGGACGAGGCCACCACGACCCTCGTGAACACGCTGCGCGACGACGTGATCCCGCAGACCGGCGTCGACGCCAAGGTCGGCGGCCTGACCGCCGCTTCCACCGACTTCTCCGAGTTCCTCGGGGGACGCATGCCGGTCCTGATCGGCGTCGTCCTGCTCCTCAGCTTCATCCTGCTGATGGTCGTGTTCCGCAGCCTCCTGGTACCGCTGAAGGCGGTCGTGATGAACCTGCTGTCGATCGGCGCGGCCTACGGCGTGCTGGTCGCCATCTTCCAGTGGGGTTGGGGCATGCAACTGATCGGCGTGGACCGAGCCGGGCCGATCGAGGCCTGGGTGCCGATGTTCCTGTTCGCCATCGTCTTCGGTCTCTCGATGGACTATGAGGTGTTCCTCCTCTCCCGCATCAAGGAGGAGTACGACCGCACCAAGAACAACGAGCTGGCCGTGGCCGACGGCCTCGTCGCCACGGCGCGGGTGATCACGGCGGCCGCCCTGATCATGTTCTGCGTGTTCGGTGCCTTCGTGCTCGGCGACGACCGCCAGCTGAAGCTGTTCGGCTTGGGGCTGGCGATCGCCGTGTTGATCGACGCCACCATCGTCCGCATGGTCCTCGTGCCGTCGACGATGGAGCTGCTCGGCGACCGCAACTGGTGGCTGCCGCGGTGGCTCGGCAAGGTGCTGCCGAAGATCAACGTCGAGGGTCAGCACCACATCGCGCCGATGCCAGCGTCCGAGCTCGAAGAGGACGAGCGCGAGCGCGAGCTCGTCTGACCAGACCCCCCGGTCCTGGCCGGCACCACCGACGCACGACGGTCGGTTGCGCCGGCCAGGACGACTGCCACGGGTGGTGATCGGCCGCGGCGGCGACATGATGCCTTGACACGGGTCCCGCTTTCCCGTAGCGAAAGGGCCGCATGGCCAAGCCCCTGGTCGTCGTCGAATCCCCGGCGAAGGCCAAGACGATCTCCAAGTTCCTCGGCGACGCCTACGACGTGCGCGCCTCGATCGGGCACGTCGCCGACCTGCCGTCGAAGGGGTTGGCAGTCGATGTCGACAACGGGTTCAAGCCGACCTACGAGCTGACCGAACGTGGCCGCCAGGTGGTCAAGGACCTGCGCGCCGCGCTCAAGGACGCCAGCGAGCTGTACCTCGCCACGGACGAAGACCGCGAGGGCGAGGCGATCAGCTGGCACCTGCTCGAACAGCTCAAGCCGCGGGTGCCGGTGAAGCGGATGGTCTTCCACGAGATCACGGCGTCGGCCATCGACCACGCCGTGAACAACCCGCGGGGCATCGACTACGGCCTCGTCGACGCGGCGGAGACGCGGCGCATCCTCGACCGTCTCTACGGCTACGAGGTGTCGCCGGTCCTGTGGCGGCGGGTCAACCGCGGCCTGTCCGCCGGCCGGGTGCAGAGCCCCTCGATCCGGCTCATCGTTCAGCGCGAGCGGGAGCGAATCGCCTTCGTCAGCGCCGGCTACTGGGACCTGGAGCTGACGACCGCCACCAACCCGTCGTTCACCGCCGAACTGGTCGCCGTCGATGGCAGGCGCGTGGCCACCGGCAAGGACTTCGACGCCGCGGGGACGGCCGGCGGCTCCGTCGTCGTGCTCGACGAGGCCCGGGCCACGGCACTGGCCGACGGCCTCGACGGCGCCGAGTTCCGCGTCCGCTCCGTCGAGGAGCGGCCGTACCGGTCGCGACCCCAGGCGCCCTTCATGACCAGCACGCTGCAGCAGGAGGGTGGACGCCGCCTGCGCCTGTCGTCGTCGCAGGTGATGCGCGTCGCCCAGGGCCTGTACGAGCGCGGCTTCATCACGTACATGCGCACGGACAACGTCGTGCTGTCGACGGAGGCGCTCGACGCCGTGCGGGCCGAGATCACCCGCGAGTACGGGGCGCCGTTCCTGTCGCCGCAGCCGAAGCAGTACGCGTCCAAGGTCAAGAACGCCCAGGAGGCCCACGAGGCGATCCGCCCGACCACACCGCTGCGCTCGCCCGATCGCGTCGCCGCCGAGCTGAACGGCCAGGAGCGCGCCCTCTACCGCCTGATCTGGCAGCGGACCCTGGCGTCGCAGATGGCCGACGCCGTCGGAACCACCGTCACCGTCCGCCTCGGCGCCCGGTCGAGCGACGGCGCCGACGCCGAGTTCAGCGCCTCGGGCACGACGATCACGTTCCCCGGCTACCGCCAGGTCTACGTCGAGTCTCGTGAGGATGGGGACGGCGAGCGAGAGGCCCTGTTGCCGCCGTTGACCGACGGTGACGGCGTCGACGTGGCCAGCCTCGAGCCGCGTGGCCACACCACGTCGCCGCCGGCCCGTTACACGGAAGCCTCGCTGATCAAGCGCCTCGAGGAGTTGGGCATCGGCCGCCCGTCGACGTGGGCGTCGATCATCCAGACGATCCAGGACCGTGGCTACGTCTGGAAGAAGGGCCAGGCACTCGTGCCGACGTGGACGGCGTTCTCGGTCGTCAACCTCATGGAACAGCACTTCGACGATCTCGTCGACTACGAGTTCACGGCACGGGTCGAGACCGACCTCGACGCCATCGCCGCCGGCGAACGCCAGAAGGACCAGTGGCTGCACTCCTTCTACTTCGGCGACGACGCACTGCCCGGTCTGAAGCGCCTGGTCGAGGAGAACCTCGACGAGATCGATGCCGCGTCGATCAACACGTTCCCGCTCGGTGACGATCCGGACGGCCAGCAGGTCGTCGTCAAGCCAGGCCGTTACGGGCCGTATGTCAAGCGCGGCGACGACACCGCCGGCGTCCCCGACGACCTGGCGCCGGACGAGCTGACCTTGGCCAAGGCGTTGGAGCTGCTGGCTGCGCCGAAGTCCGACGAGCCGATCGGCGAGCTCGACGGCTACCCAGTGTTCGCCAAGAACGGGCGCTACGGACCGTACGTGCAGTGGGGGGCGGCCGACGATCTGCCGCCGGGCCTGGAGAAGCCCAAGATGTCGAGCCTCTTCAAGACGATGGTGCTCGAGCGGATCACGATCGACGAGGCCGAGGCGCTGCTCTCGCTGCCCCGCACCCTCGGCGTCGATCCGGCCGACGACGTTGCCATCGTGGCCAACAACGGGCGCTACGGCCCGTACGTGCAGAAGGATCGCGACTACCGCAGCCTCGAGAACGAGGACCAGCTGTTCACGATCACCCTCGACGACGCCCTGCGGATCTTCAGCCAGCCGAAGGTGTACCGCCGCGGCGGCCAGAACCTCGCCGCCAAGGGCCCGCTGCGCGAGTTCGGTACCGACCCCGTGAGCGAGCGACCGGTGGTCGCTCGCGACGGGAAGTTCGGGGTGTACGTCACCGACGGCGAGACCAACGCGTCGATCGGTCGTGGCGACCGCATCGAGGAGATGATCCCCGAGCGGGCGTACGAGCTGCTCGCCATCCGCCGGGAATACGTCGCGGCCAAGGGCGGCGCGACCAAGGGGCGCAAGAAGTCGGCGGCCAAGAAGGCCCCCGGCAAGAAGAAGGCGGCGGCCAAGCGGACCGGCGCCAAGAAGTCGGCGGCGCGCTCGACCGCCCAGCCGCGTTGACCGCCGTCCGCTACGTCGCGCTCGAGGGCGCGGAGGGCTCGGGCAAGAGCACCCATGCGGCACGGCTGGCGACGAGCCTCGGTGCGCTCCTGACCCACGAGACCGGCGGCACCGCCGTCGGCGCCCGGCTGCGTCAGATCCTCCACGATGTCGACGTCGTCGACCTCGACGACCGTGCCGAGGCGCTGATCATCGCCGCCGATCGTGCGCAGCACATCGCCCGGGTCGTCCGCCCGGCGCTCGATGCCGGCCGCCGCGTCGTCAGTGATCGGACGGTGTACTCGACCCTCGCCTACCAGGGCTACGGCCGAGGTCTCGACCTCGACGAGCTGCGCCGGTTGAACCACTGGGCGATGGACGGCCTGTGGCCCGACCGCGTCGTCCTGCTCGACGCCCCGCTCGACGTGCTGACGGCGCGGCTGCGCAGCCGCGAGCTCGACCGGTTCGAGCGGGCCGGCGCCGAGTTCCACCGGCGCGTCGTGGAGGGCTTCCGAACGATGGCCGACGACGACCCGGGCCGCTGGACGGTCATCGACGCCACCGGAGCACCCGACGAGGTGGCGGCGGAGGTGCTGCGGGCGGTGGTCGGATGACCACGGCAACCGATCTGTACGCCGCAGTCGTCGGTCAGGACCGCGCCGTGCAGCAGTTGCGCCGAGCAGCCGCAGCGCCGGTCCACGCCTACCTGCTGGTCGGGCCGCCGGGCTCGACCAAGGACGAGGCGGCGCGCGCATTCGCCGCCGAGCTGCTCGGTGAGCACGCCGCGCGCGATGACCGGCTGGCGTTGGCCGGCGAGCACCCCGACGTCCGGGAGGTGGTGCGCACCGGACCCGCCATCTCGGCCGAGCAGGCGCGCGAGGTCCTCCGGCTCGCCTCCCTGGCGCCCGTGGAGGGCGACCGCAAGGTGCTGATCCTCCACGAGCTCCACCTGCTGCGACCCGAGGGCGCGGCGCTGCTGTTGAAGACGATCGAGGAGCCGCCACCGTCGACGTACTTCATCGTGCTCGCCGACTTCGTGCCGCCGGACCTGGTGACCATCGCCTCGCGCTGCGTGCGCGTCGAGCTCCGGTCGATCCCCGAGGCGCTGCTCGCCGATCGCCTTGTCGCCGAGGGCGTCGACGGGGAGACTGCGGTGACGGCGGCGGCAGCCGCGGCCGGTGACCTGACCCGGGCCCGCATCCTCGCCGGTGACCCGGCGCTGTCGGCCCGCCGCGACGCGTTCGCCTCGATCCCCCGCCGCCTCGATGGCACCGGGGCCACCGTCGTCCGGCTGACGGCGGAAGTCCTGGACCTGATCGATCAGGCTGCCACTCCGCTGGCCGAGCGGCAGGCGGCCGAGGCGGCCGATCTCGACGCCCGCGCCGAGCGGTTCGGTGAGCGGGGCAGCGGGCGCAAGCAGCTCGAGGAGCGTCACCGCCGTGAGCTGCGCCGGCACCGCGTCGACGAGCTGCGGAGCGGGCTCGGCGCGCTGGCCGGCACCTACCGCGACCTGCTGGTCGCCGGCGTCGACCCCGGCCACGGCCACGCCGACACGTTCGCCGGAGCCGTCGACCGCATCCACGCCGCGCTCGAAGCGTTCGAGCGCAACCCCAACGAGCCGTTGCTCCTGCAGTCGCTGCTGTGGTCACTGCCGGCCGCGCCGGCGTCCTCGGGTTAGGCCGTCTCGAGCGGCACCGGTGCGGCCGCCGGAGCCGTCTCGCCGAGCTCGTCCAGGGCAGCGGTGCCGATGACGGCCAGGGCGACTGCGTACACCGCCCCGCCGGCGCCGTACAGCTCGAACCCGAGCAGCGCAGCCACGATCGGCACGATCGATCCGAGGCGCAACGTCTTGTGCTCGACGCGCGGGCGGACCAGCAGGGCCTCGGCGACCTGCAGGACGATCAGCGTGATGAGCACGACGCCCCCATCCTCCCAGCCGTCGAGGCCGAAGGCGATGAGCAACGCCGGCGTGCCGCCGACGAGCACGCCGACGAGGGGGATCACGGTGAAGGCACCGACCAGGAAGCTGAGGCTGAGCGCGGCCTCCACCCCGATGGTGTTGAAGACCAGCCAACAGATGGCCGTGTTCACGACGCCGTGGGCGATCGCCATCAGCAGGTACGACTGGCTACGTCTCGCCGCCCCGCTGACGACCTGGCGCATGCGGGGCCGCTTGCGTTCGGCGAACTGGTCGATGAACGACGAGATGTACCGCCGGCCGTAGCCCAGGATGAACAGCATCAGGATGCCCGTCACGAGGTAGGTGGGGACCGTCTGCGATGCCGCTGTCAGGGCATCCGAGCGCACCCGCGTGTTGAGCTCGTCGACGAACGTCCGAACCCGATCCGCGACACCGATGTCGGCCGCCCAGTCGAACTGCTCCTCGAGTCCCGCCGCCGCAGCGGGCGCCGTGGTCCGCAGCTGCTCGAGTGAATCGAGCACGTCGTTGGCCAGACCGATCACGAGCCCGGCGACGACGAGCACCATCGCCAGCAGCACGGCGATGACGCTGATCCATCGCGGCAGGAACCGGTCGACGAAGCCGACCACCGGGTCGATGAGCATGGCGACCACCGAGCAGGCGACCACCCAGCCGATCGTGGTGTGGGCCACCTCGAAGGCGTCGCGCAGCAGGATGGCGGCAAAGACGGCGGCGACGAGGACCACGATCGACGTCGGAGTGAGCAGCGAACGCCGGACGCGCGGCTCGAGCGGCTGGCTCACGTTGCGAAGGTACCGCTCCGACACCCGCCCGGCCTGCCATCATCAGCGCGTGGACCAGGCACCGCGTGCCGATGCGGGGCCGGTCCGCATCCAACTCGACTGGCGCACCGGCGCGTGGGTCGTGGCCGTCGTGCTGGCCGCCCTGACGCTGATCGCCCTGATCTCCAACACCACCGTGGTGCTGACGCAGATCGGCATCGGCGTGATCGTCGCTCTCGCCCTCGACCCGCTGGCCGACGCCTTCCAACGGCGGTGGCACCTGCCGCGCGTCCTCACCGTGGCCATGATCGTGGTCGCCCTGCTCCTCCTGGCCGGCGTCCTCGTGCTCGTCCTCGGGCCGCGAGCCGTGGAGGAGGCCGGGAAGTTCTCCGAACAGCTGCCGCGGACGCTCGACGAGATCGAGAACCTGCCGTTGATCGGCGGGTGGGCGAGAGACAACGACTTCGCCCAGCGAGTCCTGGAGTGGGTCGAGCAGCTGCCGAAGCAGTTCACCGACGATCGGATCGCCGACGTCGCCTCCAGCCTCGTCAGCGGTGTCGCGGCCATCGCGGTGGTGAGCATCGTCACGATCGCCGCCCTGATCGACGGCGAGGAGTTCATCAACCGGGCCCGCCGGCTGCTCCCGCTTGCCTCCCGGCCGCAGGCTGATCAGATCGGCCGCGTGATGTACCACACCATCGGGCGCTACTTCGGGGGCTCGATCGCCGTCGCCTTCCTGCACGGCATCTACGTCCTCGCCCTCGGGTTGGTGCTCGGGGTGCCGCTGGCGCCGCTGGCCGCAGTGTGGGCGGCGATCACGAGCATGATCCCGCAGATCGGCGGCTTCCTCGGCGGCACGTTCTTCACGCTGTTGGCGGCCACGCAGGGCGCCTCGACCGGGATCATCGCGGCCGTCGGTTTCGTGATCTACATGACGACGGAGAACAACCTGATCCAGCCGGCAGTGGTCGGCAAGTCGGTCGATCTGACCCCGCCGACGACCATGATCGCGGCCTTCGCGGGCGCCGCCGTGGCCGGGGTCCCCGGCGCCCTCGTCGCCACCCCGCTGGTCGGCGCGATGAAGCAGATCTACCTCGAGGCGCGAGGAAGGACCAAGGACGACCCCGGGTCCGGACTGGGTTCGCTGGCCCGCCTGCGCAACGTGATCAGGCGCAAGAAGCGCTGAACCGAGCCGTCGCTACACTGCGTCGCCCACACGCCCAGATAGCTCAGTCGGTAGAGCAACGCACTCGTAATGCGTAGGTCGTGGGTTCGATTCCCACTCTGGGCTCCCTGAACGTCCTGGTAGATCGTCTGATGACCGACCAACAACTTCTCGAACCGTTGTCCGCCACGCTGTCCGCCAGATCCCGCTCAGCGCGGCAAGCGCGACGCCGAGCGAGCCCGTGCCGCGCTCGCTGTGGTCGGGGTTGAGCCGGCGGTACTCGCGAGCGAGGTTGCGCGCCGGGCACGATGCTCGACCGGCGTGGGGCGACCGGTCGCGGGTGGGGCGGTGGGTCCGTCCGACCCGCGACCGGTCGTGGCTGTCAGTCCTGTGATCGGTGGAAGTGGTGGGCGAGCACCCAGTTGGCGACGTGTGTGCCGATCTTGACGCCGTCGTCGACGGCTGAGCGGAAGTGGATGCCGCCCCAGATGCGGGCGTTGCTCACCTCGTACTCGAGGTCGCCGACGGTGGCGAAGTGGCGATCGCCGAGGACGCCGACGCTGGGCACGGTGAAGTCGATCGATGGCGTGCCAAGGAACCTGGCGACGACTCGTCCCCCGGCGGGGGTGATGCACGAGTGGGCGCTGGGGTACTCGGGATGGTTCGGCGTCCCTAGCAGCGGCGTCCACGTCGGATCGCCGAGCGTGGCGTCGTTGCCGTCGGTCTCACCGGCTCGGATGGCGGTGATCGGCCGCCACAACGTGTAGGTGTACTTGGCGTCGAAGCAGGCGATGAGGGCGTCGGCGTAGGTCACCGACCACATCGCGTTGAACCGTGCGGCGTCGACGATGTCGAGTTGGTGGTCGAGCACGAACTTGCGGAACGAGCCACGGGCCTGCTGCACGGGTGCTTCACCCCAGAACCGTGCCGCCACCGTCTGGTCGCCGGTGCGCGTGGCGCTCGTGGCCGAGCCGATCTCCTTGACCTCGTTGTAGTCGTCGGCCCAGCGCTTGCTGTCGAGCGGTGGCGGCCCGTTCGGTCGGAACTGGTCGGCGGAGGGCAGGCTGAAGGGATCCATCAACCCGAGGTAGGGGCCGATCGGCGGCGTGGGCGCCGTGGGCAGCCAGACCCCCGGGATCGGCGGGTTCGGCGGCGTGTAGGTCACCGGGGCGCGGAAGCCGTCACCGGAGCGCAGGGCGATCAACTGGCTGGCGACGGCGTCACCGGCTGCGATGCCGTCGGTCTTGGCTTGGCCGTCGGCGATGGTGTTCAACGACGCTGTGTATGCGGGCTCGATGATCAAGGCCGCCTGACCCGGGAGATAGTGGACGAGGATCCGGCGGGCGGCCGCCGCCACGGCCGCTTCGGGGGAGGCGCCGTCGGGGGCGTCGACGTCGACGGCGAACGGCTCGTAGCCGCCCTCCACCGCCATCACCGCGTCGTACACCGCGACCCCCACGTAGCCAAAGATCGTGTGCCCCTCCGCCGGCGACAGCACGGCCGCCGTGAAGGCCTGAGCGCCGACCGCGTCCCACGCCGCGACATAGGTGTCCGGCGGCCCGCTGCTGGGAGGCCCACCGTCACCGGCAACGGGCTCACCGAGCCCGACCACCGACACGGTGAGCAACACAGGTGCGATCAACCACGCTGCCCTCGAGATCTTCCGTTTCATGTCTTCTCCCTCTTCGGTTGTCGGGCTCGTGCCCGTTGGTGAGATCAGCCGCAACGGCGGTCTGGATTTCGGTTCGCGGTTTATCAGGAATCTCGGCTAGAAGGGCAATGCGTCCTCGAAGGCGGCTGCGATCACGGCGTGGCCCGCGGTGTTGGGGTGGATGTCGGGGCCCAACGGGGGTCCGGTGCAGATCCACGTGAAGGTGCAGACGCTGTACACACTGAGCGGCACGGGTCCGGCACCGGCGAGATCGACGATGGTCGTGAAGTCGGTGACGGCGAAGGCACTCTCCACGTCGGCGACCGGTGATCCGCCAGCCGCGTAGAGAAGTTCCAGGAAGTCGTTGAACCCGACCGTGCGGGCGGCCGAGGTGTGGGCGCTGTCCGGGTTGGCGAACCAGTCGACCGCGAGTGGGCTCCAGTAGTTCATCCCGACGATCGGGACATCGGGTCCTGCCGCCTCACGAAGCTGGCCGACGATGACGGACTCGTTGTGGACCACGCCCCTGGATGCGCCGTGCGTGTTGCAGCGCGCTGCAGGGCGGCCGTTGATCACGCCGAGGCCGACGAGCCCGGCGATGATTGCCAAACTCCACTTCGCTTCACTGTCCCCTCCATCTGCCGAGCAGCCGTCGGCGACTGTGACCCCGGGCAGTAACCGGGCGGCACCGCTGTCCAAGGTGGTCCCATTGGGATGCCGGAACATCACGCGATCGTGTGATTGTCGGGCAGCGGTTGACGTTGGTTGCGGATCACGCGCTTGTGTGATGTCTCGGGGTTCGTCGGTGGTCATGCTGATCTCATTGACGTGCGCATCGAGGTCTGGTTCAGCGGGCTTGACCCGCCGGAGGGTGAGGCAGCACGCATCACGGGAGGGGATGCACGCCGGGCGGTTGCACGTCAGGCATTCGTCGGGTGGCTGGGTCTGCTCGGCGTGCTGCAGATGCTCATGGACGAGCGCGTGGAGCTGCCGCAGTCATGACCGCCGCTGCCTGGGCCTCAGCGATTCGTGTTGTCGGGCACAATTGAGGTCACGGCACATCGGTCACAACCGGAGACTGGGCTCTTGTTTGGCCGGTCGGGCGAGTTCAGCACGGTCCGACAACGCCTCGCCGAGGGACAAGGCGGCGGATGCGACGTGGTGCTGGTCGAGGGCGAGGCGGGGATTGGCAAGTCACGGTTCGTCGCCGAGGTCCTTACCGAGCCGGCCGGCTTCCGCGTGGTCCACGCCGGTGCCGACGCACTCGACGGCAGGCGGCCGTTTGGGTTGCTGGTCGACGCGCTGGAGTGCCGGCGGTCGTCGACGGTTCCACTGTGCGCCGAGATTGCTCGGCTGATCGACGAGGCAGCGGCCGAGTTCCGGATTGTCCAACGCGTCAGCGAGCTCCTCGAACACATGGCTTTGGAGGGTCCGTTGGTCGTCGCGATCGACGATCTGCAGTGGGCGGACCCCTCGACACTCACCGCGCTGCTGTTCGCCACACGCCATCTGCGCGACGTGCCCGTGACGTTGATCGCGGCATACCGGCCCGTGCCCAGACACGACGCGCTGCACCGGTTCCTCGACGCAGCGCTGCGCGACGGTGCGTTGCGCGTGGCCCTCGGACCGCTCGACGAGGGCACCGTCGCCGACCTCGTCGAGGATCGGCTCGGACTTCCACCGGGTCCGCGGCTTCGGTCTCTGCTCGCGGGCGCCGCCGGGAACCCGTTCTACGTGACCGAACTGATCGACGCCCTGGCCATCGATGGACGCCTCCGCACCACCGACGGCACCGTCGACACCGACCCCACGGCGACACCGGTCGCATTCCGCGGCGCCGTCGTTCGTTACCTGCGGCTGCGTGGCGAACCACAACTGGCCTTGCTCCGCTGGGCGGCGATCCTCGGCGGCCGATTCTCACCCGCCGACCTCGCAACCGTCAGCGGCACCGCGATCGGCGACTTGCTGCCGATCCTCGACGAAGCAATCGAGGCGGGAATCCTGATCGACGATCGCGGTCGGCTCGCCTTCCGACACGACCTGCTGCGTGCGGCTCTCTACGACGATACGGGGACCGCGATACGACAGTCACTGCACCTCGAAGCCGCACGGGCGTTGGCCGCAGGTGGCGCCCCACCACTCGAGGTCGCTCACCACATCCTGCGCGGGCCAGGCTCGACCGACCACGCCACGGTCGAGACGCTGCTCGCCGCCGCCAGCCAATCGATCCACCTCGGCACCAAGGTGGACCTGCTCACGGGCGCATTGGAGCGCCTGCCGGCCGGCGACAGCAGGTCGGTCGACATCGCCAGGAAGACGTTCCTCCTTCTCGGCCAGACCGGACGTGCGGCCGACGCCGAAGCCCTCGCCGTACGGCTGCGACCAGGGCTGGGAGTCGGCGACCAAACCCGGCTGAGCGCCGCCCTCGCAGGCGCCTATGCCAACCAAGGCGGCCCGGCCGGCGTGCTCCGACACTGCGACGCGATCGGAGACAGGACCCTGCTCGCCACTCGTGAGCGGAACATGCTGCTCCTCAACGAGGGGTTCGGGCTCTTCCTCGCCCTCCGGGTCGACGACGCCGAGACGGTGGCCCGTCGAGCCATCGAGGAAGGATCACGGTCGAGCGATCGCGCAACGGTTGCTGCCGGCACCGGACTTCTTTGCCAGTGCATGCTGGCGCGCGGCCACGGGCGGCACGCCGCCGCACTGGCGCTCGACGTCGCCACGCACTGGCCGGGGCAAGGTGAGTTCATCCTCGAGATGGCGCTCCTCAACGAGGACCGGCTGGCCGAAGCCGAGGAGCTGTTCGCCTCGGCAGACCAGCGAATCACCGACAGAGGGCACATCGCCGTTCAGTTGCAGTTCCAGGCGGCACACGCACGAGCCGCACTGCTGGCAGGTCGCCTCGACGACGCCGAAGCTCGAAGCGAAGCCGCCCTCTCGCTCACGGAACAAGCCGACGTGCCGGTCCCCACCGCCGTCGCTCGAGGGGTGCTCGGGCGGGTGGCACTGCACCGCGGCTCGATCATCGGCGCCAAAGCGGCACTCGGCCCAGACCAACCCGAGCCAGGACTGGGAGTCGACATCTTCGAGTGGGTCAAAGCGCTCATCCTTGAGGCCGAAGGCGACCCAGCAGGAGCCCGTCGATCGCTCGCAGCAGCCTGGGACCGCCTCGAACCGCTCCGCTACGCCGGGACCTGGCCGAGCATCGGCGCCGACCTCGTACGGTTCCATCTCGCCGCCGGCGACCACACCCGTGCCAACGACGTCACGATGGCGATCGAGACCGGCGCGGCGGGCTCCGACGCAGTGTCCGCGACAGGTGCCGCGCTGTGCTGCCGAGCGCTCCTCGAGCACGACCCGGCGCTGATCCGCCAAGCCGTGTCAACCTACGAGACCGGACTGCGCACACTCGAAACCGCCAAGGCGAGGGAAGACGCAGCGAGCCTCCTCAACGGCGCCGAAGCCATCGAGCAGCTGCGAGCAGCACTGGCAACCTACGAGACGGCCGGCGCCGCCGGCGACATCACCCGAGTGCGATCCGCACTACGAGAACGCGGGATCAGCCTCGGCACACGAGGCACCCGCCACCGCCCAACGACCGGCTGGAACAGCCTCACCCCCGCCGAACAAAAGGTGGTCGCCCTCGCCGCCGAAGGACTCACCACCCGCCAGATCGGCGACCGTCTCTACATCTCCAGCTTCACCGTCGGCAGTCACCTCCGCCACGTCTACCAGAAACTCGGCATCAACTCCCGCGTCCAGCTCACCACCGCAGCCATCCGCCACGGAGCCGCCCAGCGCTGACACGCCAGCGCGGTAACAGCCGTCCACGGACGCGGTGTCGCCCTCCTCCACCTCGCGGTCAAGACGGCGTCTCCGCCGGAGCGGGGCCGCCGGCGTCAGCGCGGGGTCCAGAACTCCTCGAGGGTGGCGACGCCGGGTTCGACAGCGGACCACGGCTCGTCGATCGCCAGGTGAGCGAGGGCCGCCGTTGGAAACTTGGCCGCCATCGCTGCCAGCGCGGTGCGGTCGCCGTGGCCGGCGAGCATCACGGCGAGCTCGCCGATCCCCGGGTTGTGCCCGACGAGCAACGCGCACGCCACGGTCGACGGCATCCGCTGGACGCGGGCGAGCAGCTCGTCGACGTCGGCTGCGTAGAGTTCCTCCTCGACCTTGACGGACGTGCCCGCCGGGAGGGCCTGACGGATCCGCTGCAGCGTCTCGACCGTCCGTGCCGCCGACGAGCACAACACGAGTTCGGGACGTTCAGCGAGCCCTTGGAGGTGCACGCTGAGGGCAGCCGCGGCACGGCGTCCCCGTGGCGCGAGCGGCCGGTCATGGTCGCCGAGACCAGGCTGGTCCCAGCTCGACTTCGCGTGGCGCAACACAAGCAGGCGATGGACGGTTCCCACCCACATATCGTGGATCTTCTGGGGTCAGCCGTCGAGTCCGGTGTCGTCGGGCCGGACAGGTTCGCTGGGCGCTTGAACGCTGAATCGCTCAGGAGGTCGGTGAGCTGCCGGGCTCGCGGTCGCCCACGAGGGCGGTGATGCCGTCACCGGACACGTGACCCGGTCGCCCGGCAAGGTCGAGCTGGGCGTTCAGCGTGAGCGCCGCGTTGATCAGCGACAGGTGGGTGAAGGCTTGCGGGAAGTTCCCGATCTGCTCCCCGTTGACTGCGATCTCCTCGGAGTAGAGGCCGACGGGGTTGGCGTAGGTGAGCATCTTCTCGAACGCCAGCCTCGCCGCTTCGACCCGTCCGGCGCGGGCCATGGCGTCGACGTACCACATGGTGCAGATGGAGAAGGTCCCCTCCGACCCCTGCAGCCCGTCGGGTGAGGCGGCCGGGTCGTAGCGGTAGACCAGGCTGTCGGTCACCAGCTCCTCTTCGATGGCGTCGAGGGTCGACAGCCACCTCGGGTCCCGGGAGGAGATGAAGCCGACGACCGGCGCCAGCAGCACGGAGGCGTCGAGCACGTCGGTCTCGTAGTGCTGGACGAACGCCTGGCGCTTGTCGTGCCAGCCGGCGGTCATGATCTGCTCATAGATGGCCTCGCGCGCCGCTGTCCACCGCGCGATGTCGGCTGCTCGCCCTCGCCCGTACTTGGTGGCCTGCCGGATTCCGCGGTCGAAGGCGACCCAGCACATCACCCGTCCGTACGTGAACGCCTTGTGACCGCCGCGTGTCTCCCAGATGCCCGCGTCGGGCTGGTCCCAGTTCTCGGACAGCCAGTTCAAGACCCGGCCGAACGTCTGGAAGCCTTCGTAGCTGGCGGGCAGCGCACCGAGCCGGTCGGCCTCGTACGCGCAGTCGGCGAA
The DNA here is from genome assembly GCA_963844175.1 of uncultured Acidimicrobiia bacterium. Classification (GTDB taxonomy): domain Bacteria; phylum Actinomycetota; class Acidimicrobiia; order Acidimicrobiales; family Ilumatobacteraceae; genus JALZMG01. The sequence goes on along the minus strand of CAWJNE010000021.1, from coordinate 713,415 downwards.
CTCGCCGTAGATGTCCTGCTGGATCTGGTCGGCAGCCCCGTTGCCGATCCGGACCGGGCGCGATCCCCGGTAGCCGCTGAGATGATCGAGGGTCTCCTCGACGAGGTCGGGGGAGCCGTCCACCCGGTACATGATCTTCAGTGGAACGGCTCCGTTGGTGGCCGCGGATTCGCGCGCCCGGTCGCCGACCCAGCGGACGAGCTGCGCGGCCTCCGCGGTGAAGCCGAGACCGAGCAGGGCCCGTACCGAGAACGACGAGTCGCGGATCCAGGTGAAGCGGTAGTCCCAGTTGCGCTCCCCACCCAACTGCTCGGGGAGGCCGGCGGTGGCCGCCGCGATCAGAGCGCCCGTCGGAGCGTACGTCAGCAGCTTGAGCGTGATCGCGGACCGGTCGACCATCTCGCGCCACCGCCCCCGATAGGTCGAGCCCGCCAACCACGAGCGCCAGAACCCGACCGTTCCCTCGAGCGCCGCGAGCACGTCTCCGTCCTTGACGCGGCGAGGCTCGTCCCCGGCCGTGTCCAAGACGAACACGACGTCCTGGCCCTCTTCGATCTCGAACGACGCAACCACGTCGTCGCCGACCTGTTCGAGGGGTACCCCGGCATGGAGGACAAGGCGGGTACCACCCGACTCGAACACCGCGCCCGCAGCGGTCACCTCCACCGTATGGGAGGCACGGCCGTAGTCGAAGCGGGGCGCGCACGACATCCGGACCCGCGTCCGCCCACGCACGCCCCGCACGGCCCGGACGATCGTGTGCTGGTCCCGGGCCACCTCGGGGTCCGTGACCGGCATGAAGTCGATCACCGAACTCGTGCTCTCCTCGGCCATGAACCGGGTGACGAGCACCGCGGTGTCGCCCAGGTAGGCCTGCTTGGTCAGGTGGCCGTCTCCCTCCGGAGCGATCCGGAAGCGGCCCCCCCGCTCGGCATCGAGGAGGGACGCGAACACGCTCGGTGAGTCGAAGCGCGGGGTGCAGAACCAATCGACGTCGCCGTTGCTCGCCACCAGCGCCGCGGTCTGCAGGTCACCGATGATCGCGTGATCGGCGATCGAGGGCTGTTCACCCATGGGCTTCTCCTGTCGTTGTAGGTCGTGCGTCCGCCGCCGGCACCGCCCGACCGTCCGTGAGGGCACCTGCCCGCCGATGGCAACGGCCGTTCACTCTCGCGCCCCGACGCCCCACCGACAACATCCTGATGGCCGCTGCCGGTGGCCTCGTACGCGCCGTTCCGGACCTTCGCGCCGAGGCCGGGTAGGTCAGTGCCGGACCAGCACGCCGGCGTGGACGCTGGGGGGCCGCGTCGCATACACCACGGCGCTGCCGGCCAGCAGGTCGTGCAGCGCTCGACGGTCGCGGCGCAGCACGATGAACACGAAACCGAGGCAGAGCAGGGCGAAGCTCAGTACGAGGAACAGGGTCCGGGCCACCGCCCGTCCCCCGCGGAGCGCGCGCCCATCGGCGCGCACCACACGCAGACCGACGACGCCCATCCCCACGGTGCGTCCTCCGGCGACGACCGGGACGGTCAAGGCGAGAACGACCCACACGCCGAACGCGACCGCGGCCACTCGGCTGTTGTCACTGAACGCAACTGGATGGCCGAGCAGCATGCCGAGGAGGTATTCGAGCAGCCCGCCGCACGCGGAGAACAGGAAGACGATCGTCACGGCATCGATGAGGAACCCCGCGAAGCGGGTCACGATCCCTGCGTACTGGCCGTGCACACTGGCGGTGGTCCGAGGCGTCACCGACGTTCCCCGCCGGAGCTCGTTGTCGCCGGCCTCCTCCGCCAGCGCGGGTGGTCTGTTCGGCCGGTTCGACGAATCGCGCCGCAGCAATCGGTCGACGATGCGGTTCACGGTGGCATCCAGGAAGATGCAGGCACTACGGACGGTCTCGAGGACATGAGCGATCACGGCAGTGCCCGATCGGGCGATCAGTGATCCGACCTCCGTGCGCTCGATGAGGTCGTCGATGTCGACGCGCTTCAGCAACTCGTTCACGTCCACCTTGGACAGCAGATCATTGAGATCAACGCGCACGAGGAAGGCATCCAGATCGATCCGCTCGACGAGCGCCTGCACATCGGCGCCAGCGAGGACGGCGTTGATGTCGATCCGGGCGAGCACGCGGTTCATGTCAATACGGGCGACCGCATCATCGAGGTCGACGCGAGCGATCAGGTCGTCAGGATTGATCCGGGCCAACACCTGCTGCACGTCGATGCGGGTCAGAACGTCTTGCAGGTCGATCCGGTCGACCAGGGCCTGGACGTCGACCTTGCCGACCAACCGCTCCAGGTCGATGCGGTCGACGACCGCCTCGATGTCGATCTTGTCGACGAGTCCCTGGACATCGACACGCTGGACCACGGCATCGATATCGACCGAGCGCACGACGCCAGGGGCAACCTCGTTGGCGACGGACTGGACGACGTCGGTGGCCACCCCGAGGAGCGGTTCCAGCACTCGCCCTCGACGCGCCACCCGGAGTCGCACCATGTCACACCGAAGTAGGCATCGCGGCCGCGCAATACCCTTCGAAGGCTGCGCGCAAGCAGACCATCAGCTCCTCGACGTCAGGAAAGGCCTCGGTATCGATGGCCACGCCGACATCGAGCCGGTCGGCGTTTCCCAGGGCGGTCACGTTGAGCGGGCAGCCGAGGCGCGGTCCCAGCGGGTAGGCGCCCTCGACCTTGGCGCCGCACAGACGGCGTTCGGTCCGGACCCCGGGCAGCGCGGTGGCTGCGAAGTCCACCGACCGGATCTGGCTGTGCAGCGCCGGCAGGAGCACGCTCGACGGCAGGTGGCCGAGCGCCGTCGCGACCCGCGACGCCATCCGCAGCGCCGGCTCGCACCGGGCCTGCGCCAGCCGGTCGGCGACGACCCCGAAGTGGTGACCACGGCGGCCGACCTCGGCGGGCACCGTCAGCCGGGCCGGCGCGAACCAGTTGCCACCGAAGGCCTCGCCGTGCCGCTGTGTGGTCGGGGTCATCAACCGCAGCTCGGACAGGGGCCGACCCCGGCCGTGGTGGTAGGCACCGAGACCAGCCGCGACGGCGGCGACCAGAAGGTCCTGACGGCTTCCACCGAGCGCGACGGCGGCAGGGCGTGCCCCGTCGACCGTGAACACCTCGAAGTGGCTCAGGAGCGAGCGGTGCGCTGGCCGCGCCGCCGCCAGCGCACCGCCGGAGACCAGCAGCTGGCGCGACGCCGAGTTGGCGACGTCGAGGGCCCGTTGCGCGCCGCGCATGGCGGAACCCACCGGATCGAAGTTTCGGGCTGCGCTGAGTCGGCCGACGAGCCGCCGGACCGCGGTCGGCACGTCGATGGTGAGCGTGATGCTGCCAGCCGGGTGCTCGGACCCATCGGACACGCCCGCTGGTTGGGACGCGGTCACGGGGGGCGCCTCGGGAGCGCGACCCTCCGGCTCGTCGAGCAACAACCCGAGCATCCGGACGCCACCGATCCCGTCGGTGAGGACGTGATGCGCTCGCGCGTACAACGCGACGCGGCCCTCGTCGATGCCATCGATGAGGGTCACGTCCCAGGGCGACCGCTGATGGTCGAACGGCAGCGCCTCGAGCAGCGCGACCAGACGAAGCACCTGGTCCTGATTCGCGGAGCCCGCCATCGACACGCATCGAAGGTGCTCCGTCGCTGATGCGTCGTCGTCCTCGACCCAGACCGTGCGGCCCCGCGCTCCAGGGCCCGGAGTGGGCCGACATCGGAGTCTCGCCGCACGGTCCATGGCGGCCTGCAGGCGATCGCTCACGGCCGACGGGTCCACCGCGCGGTCCAGCATGACGAGCACGCCGACGGTCATCCGCAACGTCGTGTCGTCGCCGACGCGCCAGATGACCGACTCGAGCGGCGTCAGCTCGACGGGTCGGCTCCCGTTGTTGCGACTGAAGGTCAGGGTGGCAGCGTGCTCAGGCATCGCCGCCCACCTTCGCGCACGCGGGCGGCACCTGCTCGGCGCTCCAGGGCCCGAGTGGTGGTGTTGCAATGCTCACCTGGGCTCCCCTCGCCGCGATCAGCCCCGATGTTCGTGCCCCGTCGGGTGGCGAGCCGCCACCCGACGGCGGGTGGGCGCCCGGCCGCGCTGTCGCACCGTTGGTGTTGACACCACCCACCGATGAGTAGCCCCCCTGACCCCCGTGTCGGAGATGCTCACCTCCGATGTGAACGATGACCTCAGCCCCCACCCCGTCGAGGCGCACGATTGGGCGTTTCACCGCTTGCGCGACATGGAGCGACCGCACGTCCGGAGATCCGTGCTCGCGGCGATCGCCCGCGCCACGGTGGCGACCTCGCTCCTGCTCGTCGGCTATGCGCTGATGCCACTGCGAGTGATCGCCGATCTCGAGCCGTTGGGAGGGGCCGTCATCGCCGGCACGTTGATCATCGGGGTCGTGTGGTGGCAGCTGCGGGCCGTCGCCCGCGCCGAGCTCCCGCAGCTGCGAGCCGTCGAGGCGCTCGCCGTGACGGTGACGGTCATCGTCGTCACCTTCGCCGCCAGCTACCTCAACCTCTCCCTCCACGATCCCGACGCCTTCAGCGAGCACCTCGGGCGAACGAGCGCGCTGTACTTCACGATGACGACGCTCGCAACCATCGGGTACGGCGACATCCACCCCGTGAGCGAGCACGCCCGGATCGGCGTGATGGTGCAGATCGTCGCCAACGTGGTCGTCCTCGGCGCGGCCGCCCGACTGATCATCGCGATGGCACGCCATCGGGTGCTGAGCTCGCGAGGCGGCGACGCTTGACCGGCTGCGCCGGTCAGCCACCGACGACCAAGCCTTCCGCCCCCGACGGCTTGGGGTCGGGGAGTCGCCGCATCCGCAGACCGTTCAGGAGCCCGCCGGTCGCGGCGAGAACCGGCACGAGCAACGAGACCTGCAGCGCGAGCGGTCTCGCGTCGGTGTTGATGCGGATGATCTCGGCTTGGATCTCCGGCGGCTCGGTGGCCAGGAGCTGCTGCAGGTTGGTGTTGCTGACGAGCTGGGCATCAGTTTCCAGGGCGTCCGTGACCTGCGCCTTGGTGTCTGCAGGCAAGACGCTGGACGCGTCGGCCATCGACGTGAACGCCACCGACAACGTTGCCAGCATCAGCGCACCGCCAAGGGCGAGGCCGAACGACAGTCCGAACGAACCTGCGGCCGAGTTCACGCCGGCGCCCTCACTGATCCGCTCGTCCGAGATCGGCGACAGTGTGTAGTTGTTCAGCTGCGAGACGAGCAACCCGAGTCCGGAGCCGGCGATCATCAGCGGAACCACGAACGCCCAGCCGCTCTCGGTCCGCGGCACGATCGCGATGACAGCAACCGTTCCGACGAGCAGCAGCGCGAAGCCCGAAGTGACCAGCGTGCTCGGTCGATGACCGGCACCGTGCTTGCCCATCAGCAGGGCGAGGGCGAACATGCTGAGCGAGAGCGGGGCGATGGCCACGCCGGCGGCCAGCGCGTCGTACTCGAGCACGATCTGGAAGAAGAGCGGCAGCACGATCATCATTCCGCCGAGAGCGATCTGCTGCAGCAGCTGCTGCGAGATGCCGATGCGGAAACCGGGGGCGCGGAACAGGTCCGGATCGATGAGCGTCAGTTCGCCCGCACGCCGACGATGGATCAGCCACCAGGCGAACCCGGCGAGGCACGCAACGCCCGTGACCACGAGGGCGAGGACTGGCCCGACGCCCTCCTGCCAGGCGATGATCCCGAGCACCACGCCGCCCATGCCCAGCGCCGACAGCGCCGACCCGACGATGTCGATGCCACGGGGACCGGTGTAGGGCACATCGCGGACCAACCGGATGCCCGAGAGGACGATGCCAATGACGACGGCCTCCGCCACGAAGCCGACGCGCCAGGACAAGTACTGCGTGATGAAACCGCCGAGCAGCGGGCCGACTGCCGCAGCGATGGCCGCCGCAGCGCCCACCATGGCATAGACCCGCCGCTGGGCGGCGCCTTCGAAGTTCCCGTGGATCAGGGCCTGCATCGAGGGCAGCAGCAGCGAGGCGCCGAGCCCGCCGATCACCGACCAGAAGACGATGATGGCGATGAGGTCACGAGCGAGCGTCATGGCGATGGCACCGATGGCGTAGGCCGCCAAGCCGAGCACGTACGCCCGTTTGCGCCCGACGAGATCGGCGACCTTGCTCCCAATGAGGATGAAGGCCGCCGAGACCAACGCCTCGAGCGCGATCGCCGATTGCACCCCGCTCACGCTCGTGTCGAGATCGTCGACCACGGCCGAGATCGAGACGTTCATCAACGACGTGTCGACGACGAGGACGAACATTGCCATCGACAGCAGGATGGCGAGCCGCCGCTCGCCGCCCCGGCCGGTGGTCACGCTGCTAGATCCGGGGATCGCGACGTCCGCCGTGGGCGGCCAAGGCGTAGAGCGTGAGGATCATCAGCGTGACGCTGAGCACCGTCCAGAGCGGTTGGTAGTAGATCCACGGCATGAACACGACGGCCGAGAAGCCGGCGGCGATCATGCCGACCCAGCGCGCCCACTGTGACCCAGTGGCCACGCACGCACTGGCCAGGAGCAGGATCACGCCGACCACCAGCCACACCCAACCCCACGCCGCCAGGTCCCGCTCGAACAGGATCGTCTGCAGTGGCTCGGAGACCTCGTCGTCGTACTTGAACGCCCAGATGGCGTCGAAGATCTTGAACGTGCCACCGATGGCGAGCATGATCGACGCGAAGGTGAGCCATCCCGTCCCCGAGCCATAGCTGAGCTCGGCGCCCTCGTCGATGCTCCGTACGGTCGTCACGGTCGCCTCCTCGTGCCCAGGTCGCGCAGATCGTGACCGGTCGTCGTTCCTCACCGTGTGATGCTGGTGGGTGGTTCGACACCACCCCGTCCCGGGTGGCTGGGCCGATCGGACTGCCCCTTCGCCGGCCAGCCACCCCGTGCGAGGTGGCGCCCGCCCACCCGCCGCGCCGGAAAAGTCGATCGGCACACCCACCCGCGACGGAGGAAACTCGATGGCGACTTTGACTGCATGGAAGTTCGACACGGCGGACGGAGCCGCCCGCGCGGAGGCCACACTGGTCGAGCTGTCCAAGCAGGAGTTGATCTCCATCCACGACGCAGCGACGGTCGAGTGGCCGGAAGGTAAGAGGAAGCCGAAGACCCGTCAATCGACGAGCCTCGCTGGCGTCGGCGCACTCGGCGGCGCGTTCTGGGGTCTGCTGTTCGGTCTGTTGTTCTTCGCTCCGTTGCTCGGCTTGGCCTTGGGCGCGGGGACCGGCGCGCTCGCCGGCAAATGGAGCGACGTGGGCATCAACGACGACTTCATCGACGGCGTCAAGCGCTCCGTCACGCCGGGAACATCGGCACTGTTCCTGCTGAGCAGCGACGCCGTCCTCGACAAGGTCAGCGACGCCTTCGCCAAAGAGAAGCCGGAGCTCATCCGGACCAACCTCTCGGATGAGGAAGAGGCGAAGCTGCGGGCCGTGTTCGACGACGAGTCCTGAGCCAAGCGCGGCGCAGCGACCCGGCGGATGGCCGTCAATCCGCCGACCACGCTCGAGCGATCGACGAGGCGGCTCACGGAGTCGTCGGTCGCCGGTCGCCGGCACCAGGCGCTCATGCCGAGGGCAGCCCGATGAGCCGGATCGACGCGCCCAGGATCGCTGCGGCACCGATGCCGACGAGCAGGAGCTGCGCGAAGCGCAGCCTGAACGACGTCATCACACCGACGAGGAACAGCGCGGAGGCGAGCAGCAACGCGACGAGCACATAGTCGTCGGCGTGGCGACTGGCGGTCTCGCTCGCCTCCATCGCCTCGGCGCCGCGGGCGACCGCGGCGTCGTACGGAGCAAGCTGCTGTTGACGATAGGCCTCGTCCTCGAGCAAGGAGGTGGGTGCGCCCTGCCCGGACGCCGCGTCCTCCCGCCATCGCTCGATCACCGGACGCAGCCCGGGCCGCACGAGCGCCTCGTCGTAGAACTGCTGCAGCTCCTCGTCACCGGCGCTCACCGCTGCGGCGTAGTCGGAGATGACGATGCCGTCGTAGACCAACGTCTGCGTGGCGAGACCGTAGAGGCGGCCGGCTTCGAGTTGGAAGCCTGCGGCCTCACGAGCCAGGTCTCGCTCGTTGCTGTTCCAGCGCGACGCCTGGTAGCCGCACCACGCCGACCCCAACGTGGCGGTTCCCAGCAACGCGACGGCCACCACCTCGAGCAGGCGAACGGCCCGGCGGGGACGGAGCTCCGGTGGTGCTTCGCTCACAGCCCGTCCGTCCCGTCGCGCCGCACCGGTGGCGTGGTGAACCCCATGCCGGGCACCGTGCCGGTGTCGCGCCAGACGTCCATCTCCCGGTACTGGAGCGCCGCGCTGACGCTGTCCTCGTCCGGGAACAGGTCGGCATCGACGCGCGCCCGGGCCGACCGCATCTCGGCCTCGGCGTTCTCCCGAGCGAGCTCGAACGGGGCGCGCACGGTCGCCTGGATCACCTCACCAGCCCGGCCCAACTCGGCGTCGCCGAGCGTGAACATCGTGAGGATGAAGCCCTCGACGGCGAGTGACTCCCTGAGCACTTCTGTCAACGCCGCCTCCAACGCGCACCGCCGCGCCTGGAACAAGTCGTCGATCCCCCAGCGGGGCTCCGCGACCTGGTGGCGCAGGGTGCGGGCACTGACGTCGCGCACCAGCGACCAGATGCCGTCAGGTCCGAGCCGCTCGTGCACGTCTTGGAGCCGGCTCTGGTCGAGGCGGTACCGGATCGTGTAGGTGAGGACGACCCCGGCACGGTCACCGAGGGTGGCCGTCAATGGTGCGCCGGCGCGCTCGAGCGTGGGATCGTCGGATCGATCGAACGTCGACGGCTCGCCGCTTCGAAACGCCAGCTCCAGCGACGGGTACTCGACGACCTGCAGGCGCCGAAAGGCGGGGACCCAATGCACGCCGGGCTCCAGCGTGCGGCCCGTGGGCTTGCCTCGTAAGAGGACCAACCCCAACCGGCCCGGCGGAACCCGCACCACCGAGTCGTCGAACAGCACCCACAGTCCGACCACCGCGAACGGGACCCCGATGAGCAGGGCAATGATCCAAGGCACGTCGTCACCCTTCCGATGCTGCATGCCCGGCGGCGATTCGCCGAGTCAGGGCATGATTCCACGCCCGGTCGACGACCACGCTGCCGAGGCGCTTGCTCATGGCTCCTCGACGTCCAGGCCGCACGCCCAGCGCACGGTGGGCACCATTCGCCGGAAGCGGGGCGGGCCAACGGGACACGAGTGATCGCCGAATCCGTCCATCACGATCGCAGACGTCGGTTTCACGCAGTTCAACAGGCTTGGGGCACGCTGTTCCACGGGGCGACCTGGCGCACCCACCATCAGGCGGTCGCACGGTCCACCGCCAACCACCCCTGCGCAGGTGGGCGCGCCGATCGGCGCCCGCCGTACGGTGCCGCGATCGGGTCACGAGAACCCCGGGGGATTGCGTGGTGGCGTCGGCCGCTGGCGTGGCAGACACCGACCAACGTCGAGATCGGGCTGATCGGCCGCGCCTCCCTCGCCGCCGGCCTGTCATGGTGGATCGCCGATGTCACAGCGGCGGACACCACGCCCCTCGTCGCGGTCTTCACGGCGGTCGTGGTGATTCAGGTCTCCACGCGCGCCACGCTTCGGATGGCGGTGGCCCGGACGCTCGCCGTCGTTGTCGGAGCGTGTCTCGGGCTGGCGCTCGGCGAAGCCGTGACGCTTCGTGGGTTGAGCGTTGCTGTGGCCGTCGGCATCTCGCTCTTCGTCGCCGATTTCGCGCTGCGCCTCCCGTTGGCTGCCGCCCGTCAGGTGCCGATGTCGATGGTGGTGGTACTCGCCGCCACGACCTACGACGAACCGGGCTCGGTGTGGACCCTCGCTGCGCAGACGGCGATGGGTGCAGCCATCGGCGCGGCCGTGGTGCTGTTGCTTCCGGTGTCTCGGGTGGCCGACCGGCGGCGGGCGCTGTCCGCCCGAGCGCGCCGGCTCGCCGAGGTGTGGTCGCTGGTCGGCGCCGGCCTCGCCGGCGGCTGGTCGGCGGGCGAGGCGACCCGCTGGCGGCGCTTGGCGCGCGCCGCGACCGACGATGGCGGGGCGATGTCCGACCCCCGCCTCGCCCGTGAGGCGTCGTCGTGGAGCTACCGCCGCCGCCGCGACGACGCTGAACTCGACGCCCTGGAGGTGTGGGCGCGCTGGTTGGATGCCGCCGCCGCAACCGCGGTGAGCCTCACCGACGACCTCGAGGCCGAGGCGGCCCGTGCACATGCGGCGCCGAAGGAATGGCCGGCCGCGGCTGCGATCATGGCATCCCTGGCAGCGGCCATTGCGGCGACGGCGAATCGGGCTGCAGGACCATCGGTGCTCGCCGCCGCTGATGACGAGTTGCGGCGCGCCGCTGCCGAGGCACGCCGAAGCCTCGGTGGTGGCCAATCGTCGCCGTCGCCGCCGGTTGTCGACGAGCGAACAGTCGTCGCCGATGTCGCTCGCTTGGTCACCCGCCTTCAAGAGGTGCGCGTCACTCCAGCAGCTTCGCCTTCGCCGCGTTGAACTCCTCTTCGCTCAACAACCCCTGTTGGCGAAGGTCGCCGAGGCGCTCCAGCTCCGCTGCGAGCGTGCCGCTCTCGGGCACGGGCGCGGCGACTTGCGGCGGGGGCGGAGGAGCGGCGTAGGTGGGTTCGGGTTCGGCGTACTGCTCCTGGCCGCCCCACCGGCGGGCCTGCCGGCGCGACACCCGATTGGACACCGCGGTCGCCGTGCCGGCGATCACTGCGGTGCGAGCCATGCCTCGGACGAGGCCCATCAGCCGACTCCACTGCGGAGATCGTCGACGACCTGCGCCGGCACACGTGCTTGGTCGAGCAGCTCTCCGCCTGCCTTGCGCACGGCGTCGATGAATGGGACGGCCCACACGTTCTCGAAGGCAACGACGGCGATCGAGCTGTTGGGGTCGAGATCCTTCGCCACCTCGCCGACATCATCAGCATCGAGCAGCCCACCGCCGAGTTGACCATCGACATCGATGAACGCCTGATCGAGGTGTGGTCCGAGTGCCCCCAGCTCGAGCGACCCGACCTCGCCGGCGCTGTCCTTGTAGACGAAGAGGATGTCGACGACGCGGACGATCCCCCGATCGACGAGGTCGCGCAGCGTCGGCGCGATGGAGCCGTTGAACTCATTGCCTGCGAACCGCAACAGCACTAAGTCGATGGGGCCAGAACTGAGCTTGTCCATCGGACCATCCTTCCACGAGTAGACGCCCATGGTCGGTCGCTGATGGGTGATTCCGGCTCACCCCAGGACGGGTGGTACGGCGGCCATCCTCAACCACCCATGCCGGGGTGGTCATCGTCGGCCGAGTTGACACGACGATGGACTGGACGATGGCCAGGCGAGCAGGGACGACCGGCAATTGACTGCGCAGGATCGCGATCGAACGGTCGACGCCGAGCTCGTGGAGTACGTGATCGCCGTGCTCCCGGACGGCGACGCCGTCGAGGACCTCATGCCGGCTGTCGTCGGCCTCGTCAGCGACGGGATCATCCGCCTGCTCGACGGCGCCGTCGTCGCTCGCGACCTCCGCGACGAGACGCTCGTCGCCGAGCTGCCACCGTCAGCTGGTACCACCAAGGTCCGCCCGACCCATCGTGGGCTCTTGAGCGACCGTGACCTCCGGCTGATCGCCGAAGTCGTGCCGGTCGGGCTCGTTGGCGTCGTCCTCGTCATCGAAGACAGCTGGGCAGGTCCGCTCGCCGCCGCGGCACGGCGCGCCGGGGGCCAGCTCGCCGGCGGCGAACGGATCCGGCCCGGAAACCTCGACGCGGTCGTCTCACTCCGCCAGCACCGCCAGCACCGCACGAGGCGGTAGCTCGTGTCCCCGAGGCGACCCGGCCGTCGACGACGTTGCGAAGCTGCTCGGGTCAGGACGTCCTGACCCGGAGGAGTGCGACGGCGAACGACGGGATCCCTGTGGCTGACCTCAGGTGCGCTCGGGTGCTCGGCACCACGACCTGGCGAACTCGGCCGCCTCGGCGCGGGAGTTCACGCCGAGCTTGCGATAGATCAGCTTGAGGTGGAACTTGAGGGTGTTGACGGACACGTAGAGCTCGCCGGCGATCTCGCCGAGCGTGAGCCGGCTCGGCAAGAAGCGCAAGACGTCACGCTCACGAGCTGTGAGCGGCTCGATCAATTGCAACGACGCCGCCAGCCCGGGCTGGCGCGTGGCCGCCTCGAGCCGCCGGAGGCGGTCCATCCACGCCGCAGGAACGCGCCACGCGACGTGCTCGATCAGGTCCAGGCAATGCTCCGAGGCAACCGTCTGCAACATGCCGTCGGCGCACGCCTGGGTGACCGCCCGCCCCGCCCACGCCGACGCCGCGTCGTGGTCCTCTGCGGCAGCAGCGCGGCGAAGGGCCAGGATCACCTCGTGCCTCGGCGAGCGCGCCACAGCGGCATCGAGTGCCTTCGACGCCGCGCCGAGGTCGCCGTCCGCCAGGTGTACCTGCGCCCGACCCGCGGGCCCCCAGAAGGTGTCCTCGACCTCCAATGCACAGGCTGTCGCCGCTTCGAGGTCGCCCTTGAGGAGCTGGATCGCGACCTTGACGCGGCCGAGCATGGTCACGCCGCCGGTCGAGGTCAGCTCGTTGTGCACGAGCTCATCGAGCGTCGCCAACGCCTGCTCGGCGCCAGCGACATCGCCGCCGTCGAGACGAAGCTGCACCAGCTCGAGCGCAGCGAACCCACGCACGTATGTCATCGGCTCGATCGGGAGGACCACGAGCTCTGCGAGCTGATCGGCGAGCCCGGTCGCGTCGGCCATCTCCCGGTGAGCGATTGCTTCGGCGAGCGCAACCTCAGCTCGCGAGATGACGAGGTTGCCGAGCGAGAGCGACGACCGAAGGTCGGCCGCGATCCGCAGCGCGTCGACGGGGCGTCCGGCCAGTGCCTCGCCGAGTGCCCGGGTGGCCTCCATCTCCACGCGCCGGCTCGGCTCGCGGCGTGCGGTGACCGCCAGCTCGCGAAGCTCGTCGAGGGAGTCGTCCCACCGCTCCGACAAGGCGATGGCGCGACCGACGTTGCTCCACCCGGTGCGCCCGACGGGGTCGTCCGGCCACAAGTCGAGGGGACTGACGCGACGACGGGCGAGCTCACTCGCCATCGACCAATCCCCGCGGATCAGGCAGCTGATCGACTTCATCGTGTCCAGCTTCGACGTCAGGGGGCCATCGGAGATGCCGCGATTGGAGGCCCACCAATCCGCTTGGTCGACGCAGTCGAGGAACGCCGCCCGGCTGGTCAGCAACTGGCACCATCCAAGGTCGAGCAGCGCAGAGAGATCGGTCGTGGTCCCCGGCGCGAGGTGGGCCAAGAGGTCGCGGATGTCGTTGTCTCTTCCCGCGTCGTAGAGCTCGATGTGGTGCAGAGCGAGCAGTCGCAGGACTTCGCCGTGCTCGCCCGCGAGCAACCACTGTTCGAGTGCCGCCAGCGTCTCCCCCGCGCCCTCGAGCCACGTGGCGGCCCGGCGACGTGCCACCCTTGTTCGCTCGGCATCACGGAGATCGCTGAGCAGCACCGATCGGACGACGGAGTGGATCTCGTACCACCCGTAGACGCCGGCGCGACTCACCATCAGGCCGTGCGCCTCGGCTCGCTCGATGAGTTCCGCGGCATCCGGCCGTTCGGTGATCGCAACAGCGAGGTCGACGGTGAAGCGATCGACGACCGCGAGGTCGTGCAGGAGGAGCGCCACCTCGTCGGCCTCCGATGAGAACACCTCATGGCGGATGTAGTCGCCCATGAGCTGGTGCATCTCACTCGACTCGGACCCCGCCGGTCGGCTGCGGCGCAGCCGCATCTGAGTCGCCGAGAGGCGCAGCGCCGCCGCCCAACCGTTCGCCTCGGCAGCCGCCGCTCGAACGTCTTCTACTGGCTCGCCGTCGACGAGGGCGTGCAGGAACTCGAAGGACTCCTCGGGTGAGAACCGCAGCTCACTGAACCGCACCTCTGCGAGCACGCCTCCCGCCCGCAGCCGCTCGATCGGCAGGCCGGGCTCGCGACGGGATGCGATGAGAATCCGGAGATGGTCAGGCAGGTGGCGGAGGAAGAGGTTGAGCGACGCATCGATGACATCGTCCTCCACCTCGTGGAAGTCGTCGAGCACGATGGCGCCGGGGGTCGGCGAGGCGTCGCGCAGCTCGTTGAGCAGCCACAACACGACGTCTCCGATCGGCAACCGGCGACGCGCCAGATCGCGTTTCACCGCCGGGCCGATGGCGGAGAGGCTTTCGAGGGAATCTGCCATGGCCGCCCAGAAGGCCACCGGCCCACCCGCGCCCGCGATGGGGTTCAGCCATGCCACCGGTCGACCCACCCGGCCGGCCCATTCGGCGAACAAGGTCGTCTTGCCTGATCCGGCCGGCGCGATGGCGGTCGTGAGCGGCACGTCCTCGTCGAGAACGTCGATCAGCCGTTGCCGGTGCACGAGGTGGCGAGGCAGGGCTGGAACCCGCACGACTGCACTGAGATGATGTGCATCGAGCGGCGCGTCCAGGAACGCATCGGGTGAGTTGCCCAGGTTCGAGCCAGCCAACAAGTCCGGACCGTCCAGACGTCGGCCGCGCGTGGTCAGCCGCTTGAGATCGTCTGTCGCATCCCAACTTTGCAGCACCGTTGCTCGCACTGCACCCTCCCTCCATGGGAGCGCGGCGGCGGCCCCCTCCCAACGGACCTTGCCAGCGTGCCAGCTGCTGGGTCTGACCGACCCACCCACGAGCGGGTGGTGTCGAGCCCGATCATACGGTGGTCTGATCGGGCGACGGAAAACGGTGACCGCCGGACGCCGTTGACCCCCGATGACGCCGAGCCGCTGGCGTCGACGACCCTCGAGTGACGGTCGTGGCCCTCCTGCCGTCGAGGCGGTGACCAAGCGGGACAACGAGCCCGAGCGCGCCGACCTGACGCGGTGCGCAACGGACCCGTCGATCTGCCGGCTCAAAGGCCCCGACCTCCGCGACAAGCTGGACAGCAACGACGTCCAGGTGGCTCCGGCCGTTGCCCGACGACTTGCGGAGCGAGGCGCGAGTCCGGCTGCAGGCCCTCCGACAACTCGAGGCGGAGCACCACCCCTTTCGGGGTGGCGCTGGTCCACCCCCGAACGGACGATCGTCGGCGACAGTCGAAGGGAGCGAATGTGGTCGCCCGCAGCAAGGCACGGCCGAGGAAGCAGAGCGCAGGTCTGACGCCGGAGCAACTCGGCGAGCTCCTGCAGCTGCTCAAGGGCGCCGACACCGTCGAGCTCAAGTTGTCCGTTCCGGACGCCGCGCGGCGCTCGACCGTGAACGCGCTCGACATGGATCCTCTCGATGCTCAGATTCGTCAGGTCGTCTTCTTCGACACCCCCGACCTGCTGTTGAACCAGCACGGCGTCGTCGTGCGCGGGCGTCGCGTCCAGGGGCGCGAGGGCGACTCCGTGGTCAAGCTGCGGCCCGTGGTGCCCGAGCAGCTGCCAGCCTCGCTGCGCCGCGATCGGATGTTCGGCGTGGAGGTCGACGCCATGCCAGGTGGTTTCGTCTGCTCAGCCACCTTGAAGTCCCGGCACGACGATGCGGACGTCAAGTCAGTGTTCGACGGCGGGCGATCGATCCGCAAGTTGTTCACGAAGGAGCAACGGGCGTTCTACGCCGCCCACGCGCCGGACGGCCTCGAGCTCGACTCGCTGTCCCGTCTCGGGCCGATCAACGTCCTCAAGCTGAAGTTCAACCCCGCCGAGCTCGACCGAAAGATGGTCGCTGAGCTGTGGAACTACCCCGACGGGACCCGACTGCTGGAGTTGTCGACCAAGTGCCTTCCTCCAGAGGCGTTCAGCGTCGCCGCCGAGACGAAGGTCTTCCTCGCCGAGCACGGCGTCGACCTCCTGGCCGAGCAGCAGACGAAGACCAAGACGGCGCTCGAGTTCTATTCCGGCGAGCTTTCTGCGAGCCACGCCAACACATAGTGGGCAGGGATCGCATGGCGCGCGACGAGATGCGCGAGACCCAAGACCTCCTCGCCCTCGAGAACTGGCTCGTCCGCCTCTATGCGGCAGAGGTCGGCCAGGCGGACGTCCATCGCGAGCTGCGCGCCGCCTACCACCGCTTCGACGATGCGCCGATCCGCACCTACGTCATGCTGCTGACGGAGCGGGCGGCCCGCCAGCGTCTCGCCGTGCTGGCGAGCGCCGCATCCGACCCACCACGACCGGGTCGTCGGAGCGACGGCATGACCACGCTGACGCCCAGCGCACCTCCACCGGCGGATCACGAGCGGCCCTGGTACGGGCTGTCCGGCGACGAGGCCTGCCGGGCGCTCGTCGTCGACCCGGCCGTTGGCCTGCTCCCCGACGAGGTCACTCGTCGCCGGAGCCAGCACGGCCCGAACAAGCTCGCCGAGGTCGCCAAGGAACCGGTGTGGAAGGCGTTCCTGCGCCAGTACCGCGACCTCATGCAGCTGGTGTTGGTCGGCGCCGCGCTCGTCAGCATCATCGCCATCCAGGAAGTCTCTACCGGGCTCGTCGTCCTGGCCATCACCGTGTTCAATGCGCTGCTCGGTCTGCACCAAGAGGGCAAGGCGGCCGAGAGCGTCGCGGCGCTGCGCGAGATGCTGATCATCACCGCCAACGTGCGGCGAGGTGGCGAGCGGCTGCAAGTGCCGGCGGAGGACCTGGTCCCCGGCGACATCGTCGGCTTCGAAGCCGGCGACAAGGTGCCCGCGGACGGGCGGATCCTCGTCGCCGCCACCCTCGAGATCGAGGAATCCGGGCTCACCGGGGAGAGCACGCCGTCGGCGAAGACGACCGATCCGATCGACGGTGATGACGTCGCCCTCGGCGACCGTCACGACATGGCGTTCATGAACTCCCAGGTGACCCGGGGTCGTGGCGAGATGGTCGTGACATCGACCGGCATGTCGACCGAGGTCGGCCACATCTCCGACATGTTGAGTGGCGTCGAGCAAGAGAAGACACCGCTCACCCGTCAGCTCGACCAGCTGACGGTGCTGATCACGATCATGGCGGCGATCGCCTTGGCGCTGATCATCATCCTCGGTCTGATCCGCGGTGACGACTTCGACGAGCTGTTCGTCGTCGGCATCAGCCTGGCGATCTCGGCCATCCCGACCGGACTCCCCGCCGTCGTGACGACCCTCCTGTCGTTCGGCACGCGCCAGCTCGCCGAAGAGGGCGCCATCGTGAAGCGCCTACGTTCGGTCGAGACGCTCGGGTCGACGTCCGCGATCTGCTCGGACAAGACCGGCACGTTGACGCTCAACCAGATGACGGCCCGCCAGCTGGTCATTGCCGGCGCCCACTTCCACGTCGACGGCGAGGGCTACTCCACCGTCGGCAACATCCTTCACGTCGACGGACGCGACGTCCGCACACTCGATGACTTCCTCGTCCCCATGGCGCTCGCCAACGACGCCGTGATCCGCGATGGTGAGTGCATCGGCGACCCGACCGAAGGCGCCCTCGTCGTCCTCGCCGCCAAAGGCGGCGTCGACATCGCAGAGCTCCGCGCCATCCATCCGCGCGTTGCCGAGGTCCCGTTCGACGCCGCTTACAAGCTCATGGCGACGTTCCACGACGTGCCGCTGGCACCTGATGACGACGGCCGACCGATGCTCCGCTGCTACGTGAAGGGCGCCCCTGACGTCCTGCTCGCACGCTCGAGCTCGTACGTCGACGTGGACGGTGTCGCTCGCCCGCTCGACGACGGCCGCGAACTCGTGCTCGCGGCGAACGAACGGCTCGCGAGCGAGGGCCTACGAGTGCTCGCCGTCGCCCGGCGGGACGTCCCGGCAGCTGAGATCGAAGGGCGCGACGACCTCCTCGAGGTCGTCGGCGACCTCGAGCTCCTGGCCCTCGTGGGCATCGTCGACCCGGCCCGCAAGGAGGCCAAAGACGCCATCCGGCTCTGCAAGGACGCCGGCATCCGCGTGCGCATGATCACCGGCGATCACGCCGTCACCGCCGCCGCCATCGCCAGCCAGCTGGGCATCGAGGGACAGGCCATGACGGGCGCCGAGTTCGCCGCACTCAGCGACGAAGAGCTCAACGCCGCGGTGAATGACATCGGGGTCGTCGCCCGAGTCGCCCCCGAGGACAAGGTGCGGCTGGTCAGCACCTTGAAGGGCCAGGGAAACATCGTCGCCATGACCGGTGACGGCGTCAACGACGCTCCGGCGCTCACTCGAGCCGACATCGGCGTGGCGATGGGAATCACCGGCACCGAAGTGACGAAGGACGCCGCTGAGATGATCCTCACCGACGACAACTTCGCCACCATCGTCACCGCGGTGCAGCGCGGACGGGCGCTGTACGACAACCTGATGAAGTACGTGCGGGTGCAGATGGTGTTCCTGACCGGGTTCATCCTGACGTTCGTCGGAGCCGGCATCTTCACCATCGCCGACGGCCAGCCGCTGCTGCCGTTCCAGATCCTCTGGATCAACTTCGCCACCGATGTCGTGCTCGCGCTCGGGCTCGGTTTCGACGCCGAGACCCCCGGCCTCATGCAGCGCCGCCCGCGACCCCCGCGCGACCCGGTCGTCCCCGTTCCCCTCGGACTGCGCCTCGGCTTCGACGGGCTCCTGATCGCCATCGGCACGCTGAGCGTGGTGGCATGGGCCGAGGATCGCTACGGGCTCGTGACGGCCACCACGATGGGGCTCGTCACGACCGGTCTCCTGCACATCGCAGCAGCGATCGAATGGCGGGATCCGCTGCAGTCGATCTTCAACCGGGCGACCATCGCCAACGGCCGCTTCAACCTCCTCGTCCTGCTGGCGTTCGTCCTGACGTTCCTGGCCACGACGATCGGCGGCCTCCAGCGCCTGCTCGACACCGTCGAGCTCGACGGCGACCAGTGGCGCGTCTGCCTCATCGCCGTGCTCGGTTACTTTGTCGTGGCCGAGGTCGGCAAGCTCATCCTTCGCCGCCGCCACCACCACCAGCAGCACCACAAGGCGGTGACCGCATGAACGCGAACTCCGATCCGCCGAGCAGCGCCGAGGGCCGCCGCGCCTGGGTCACCGAGCAGCTGCGGGTCGCACCGGGCGCAGCCGCCGACCTCGCCCATCGCGACACGGGCTGGGTGGGTGGGCCTGACTACGAGGCGCTCGGTCCGGACGAGCTCGACGACACGGCCAAGGCCAAGTTGACCGACGGCGTCGATGCGCTCGCCGACGCCCAGGAGCTGCTCTGGGCCAACGGCACGCGCGCCGTCCTCGTGGTCTTCCAGGCGATGGACGCTGCCGGCAAGGACTCGACGATCAAACACGTCATGTCCGGGGTGAACCCCCAAGGCGTCGACGTCATCTCGTTCCGCCACCCGACGGCCGAGGAGCTGGACCATCCCTTCCTCTGGCGGACGTGGAACGCCGTGCCGGCGAAGGGCCGGATCGGCATCTTCAATCGGTCGCACTACGAAGAGGTCGTCGCCCTGCGTGTGCACCCGGAGTGGCTTGCCTCGCAGCACCTGCCCGACGGTCCCACCGACGAGTCGCTCTGGGCCAGCCGGTACGCCGACATCAACGCGTTCGAGCAGCACCTCGATCGCACTGGCGTGACGACCGTCAAGTTCTTCCTCAACGTCTCGAAGGAGGAGCAGAAGCGACGCTTCCTCCGTCGTCTCGACCGGCCGCACAAGGAGTGGAAGTTCAACGCCGACGACATCGCCGAGCGCCGGCGCTGGGACGACTACATGGTCGCCTTCGAGCAGGCGATCAGCGCCACGTCGACCCCGTGGGCGCCGTGGTACGTGATCCCGGCCGACCACAAGCATGTGATGCAGGCGATGGTCGCCGCCGTGCTCGTCGACACGCTTGCGTCGCTCGATCTGACGTGGCCGACGGTCTCGTCGGACGAGCACGCCGCCAACGTCCGCGCCCGGGACGAGCTGATGGCAGAGGACGGCTCGTAACCCGTCGGCGCGTCTCCTCCACGGAGGTGGTGATCCGGCAGACGGCGGGTCGGGCGGGGCAATAGCCAGGACTGAGGGCAGGTTGACATACAACCGTTTGGTTGTATGTTCGGACCATGGTCGTCGCCCTCGACGAGGCACGGGCCGACGCGCTGTTCCACGCCCTCGCCGATCGCACCCGCCGCGACATCCTGCGACGCGTCCTCGTCGGCGAGTACTCGGTCTCCGCACTCGCCGCCAGCTACGAGATGTCATTCGCCTCGGTGCAGAAGCACGTCGCCGTTCTCGAACGGGCCGGCCTCCTCAGCAAACGGCGCAGCGGCCGCCAGCAGCTCGCCTACGGCGAGGTCGACGTGGTGCGCTCGCTCGCATCGATGCTCACCGAACTGGAGGACGTCTGGCGCGGCCGCGTCGCCCGCATCGACGACCTGCTCGTCCACGATCCTCGACAGCCCCAGGAGTAGCCCGTGCCCGTCATCGACGTCACCCACGACCTCGACGCTCGCTCGATCACCATCACCGCCGAGTTCGCCGCTCCCGTCGAGCGCATCTGGCAGATCTACGCCGATCCCCGCCAGCTCGAGCAGGTCTTTGGTCCGCCCGCGTTTCCCGCCACCTTCGTCGAGCACGACCTCTCCCCTGGCGGCCGGGCTCACTACTTCATGACCTCCGCCGCCGGCGAGAAGTTCTACGGCTGGTGGAAGGTCCTCGCCGTCGACGAGCCGCGCAGCTTCTCCTTCGAGGACGGGTTCGCCGCCGACGACAGCTTCTCTCCCGTCGATGATCTACCGGTGTCGAAGAACGTGTACGCCTTCGAGGCGATCGACGGCGGCACCCGAGCCACGTTCACCAGCACCTACGACTCCGCCGAAGCCCTGCAGAAGGTCCTCGACGTCGGCGTCGTCGAGGGTGCCCGGTCGGCCATCGACCAGATCGACACGCTCGTCGCCGCATGAGGTCCCGGCGAGCGAACGACCCGAGACCACGGAGGACACCATGACGACCACGCCCGACGACGCCAGCGCCGACCTGCACGGGAAGCCGCCCGTCGTCGACCTCGCCACCTGGCAGTCGGCACGCGACGAGCTGCTGGCCCGGGAGAAGGCGCACACCCGCGAGGGGGACGCCATCGCGGCCGCCCGGCGACGGCTGCCGATGGTCGAGGTCGACGGCGCGGTCGAGGTCATCGGCGGCGACGGGCCGGTCCCGTTCGTCGACCTGTTCCAGGGGCGCGACGAGCTCATCGCCCACAAGCACATGTGGCACGACGGCGCGCCGCACCAGGGGCAGTGCGAGGGCTGCACCACGAACACGTGGCACATCCAGCGCGCCGTGGTCTACCTCAACGCCCGAGGTGTCTCCTTCGCCGTCCTGACCGACGGCGCGTGGGAGGAGGTGGCGCGCTACGTCGAGTTCATGGGCTACACCGAGCCCTGGTACTCGGTGCGCGGGGTGGAGGGGCCGGTGGGCGACGACATGGGTGCGATCACCTGCTTCCTGCGCGACGGCGACCGGGTTTTCCTCACCTATCGGACCACCGGCCGCGGCAACGAGCCCGCCGCCGGGATGTTCGGCCTGCTCGACATGACGCCCTACGGCCGCCGCGAGGGGTGGGAGGACAACCCTGCGGGCTGGCCCGAGGCCGCTCCGACCGACGCGCCCGTCGGCGGGCACGGCGCGCCGATCTGCTGGTACTGGCGCGCGGACGCCGACGGCGTCGCCACGTGGGGCCCGACGAGCCGGCCCGTGCCGCAGTGGACCCGACCCGGCGCTGGGCCCGTGGAGACCCTCGGCCGGAAGGGCGACCACGACTGATCCGATCGGGTGGGACACGGCTCCGCCGATCCGACCGCGACTACCGTCCCGGCAGACGTCGAGGGTTCGAGGAAGCGAGGACACATGCGAGGACGTCCCGGGCGCGGGCTTCCGAGTGGGGCGAGGGCGGCCCTCGTCCTCGGCACGACCATCGCCACCGCGATGTTCGGGCCTGGGCTCGCCGCCGACGTCTCGGCGGGGACGATGCCAGGCCTCGCCCTGACGTCGTCGACATCTGCGCCGGGGGCCGTCCTCGACGTCATCGTCTACCGCTGCAACGCCGGCGACGACATCGGGTTCGTCGTCGATGGGGTGTCGTACACCGAGACCTGCCTGCTCGACGGTGTCGCGCTGCTGGAGGTCGAGGTGTCGAACCAGCCGGGCAGCTACCAGGTCGTCGCCACCACGCCGAGCGGGCAGCTGACCGCCAACTACACCGTGGCCGCGCCGGGTCAGCCCGCGTTGAACGCCAGCGGCACGTTCCTACCCGGCGAGGCGATCGGCTTCGCCGTCTCAGGATGCACACCCGGCACGCAAGCGGTCGCCGATGTAGACGGCCAACAGCTCACGAGCGAGTGCGAATCCGGTGTGCTGGGGTCGTCTGCCGAGTTCAGCTACCTCTCGGACGAGAATGCCTCGGGCATCTTCCCGCTGACCGTCACGTTGACGCAGCCAGCGGCCGTGCTCCAAGGGGCGATCTACATCAAGGACCTCGGCGCGATCGAGGAACCTGGCCCCGTCACCACGCCGGACCCGGGCCTCGCCGGCACCGGTCCCGGCGACTCCACCGTCATCCAGCTCGTCACTGCGGCCGGGGCGGTCGGTCTCGGCGTCACCTGCGTCGCCTGGGCGCGCCGTCGCCGCACCACCTGACGCCGACGCTCGATCCGTCCCGCGGCAGGACAGGCGCGTCCAGACGTGGCGGCGCAGCTCGAGAGCGATCTCGTCGACGGCGACGGGAGACCGGTCGGTCACGCGAATCGCTGGCGATGAGTTCGGGTCGCGCCACCGGTCAGAACGGTCAGTCCGCCCACGGCACCGCGGCGTGAGATCCCAGGAAGGAAGCGTCGATGCCAGAACTGCTGATCGACTTCATCACCTCGCTCGATGGCTACGGCGCTGCGGAGGGTTGGCCGGGCTGGTGGGGCCTGGAGGGTCCCGAGTACCTCGGCTGGTTGGGCGAGGATCCGGCGGCGGACCACACGGTCCTCATGGGCGCCACGACCTACCGCCTGATGTCAGGGTTCGCCGCCGACGGGGAGCCGGGCACCGACGCCCTGGCGGACCTGTCGAAGGTCGTGTTCTCCAACACACTGAACGAGCCGCTGTCCTGGGCGAACACGCAGCTCGTGACCGGCGACCCGGTCGAGGCCGTGCGGGACATGAAGGCCGAAGGCTCCAGGTCCATGCGCACGATGGGCAGCCTGACCCTGTGCCGCTCCCTGCTGACGGCCGGACTCGTCGACCGCTTCCGCGTCGTGGTGTTCCCGGTCATCACCGGCAGCACCGGTCGCGAGCGCATCTACGACGGCTATCCGGACGTCGCGCTCGACATGACCGCCAGCCGCACGTTCGACGGCCGGATCCAGCTGCTCGAGTACGTTCCCACGGTCCTGGCGGGGCCGCCTGAACCCGACCAGTCGAACGGCTGACTCCGGTCCTCCTGGTCAGGATCGTGGTCGGACGGACGACCAGAATCCTGACCAGAGCGTCAGCGCAGGTCGCGACGCATGACGACGCGGGAGAAGCCGTCCAGCGTCGAGTCGGTGCCGGCGCCTTCTTGAACCCGGCCTTCCGGAACAGGCTCACGGTGCCGACGTAGGCCATGGTGAGGTCCACCTTCGCCTGCTTGTTGTCGACCGGGTAGCCCTCGATCGCCGGGGCGCCGTGGGCGCGGGCGAACTCGACGGCTCCCTCCAGCAGGCGATGCGAGATCCCTTCGCCGCGATGGCCCGGCCGCACGCGGATGCACCACACCGACCACACGTCGAGGTCGTCGACGTGGGGGATCTTGCGGCTTCCGGCGAAGCTCGTGTCGCTCCGGGGGTGCACGGCCGCCCACCCGACGACCTCGTCGCCGTCGTAGGCCAGGACGCCAGGCGGCGGGTCCTGGTTCACCAGCAACCTCATCCGCTTGCCTCGTGCCGGCCCGACGAGCTGACGGTTCTCCTTGGAGGACGTCAGGCGATAGCTGAGGCACCAGCACACGTTGGCGTCGGCCCGCTTGGGTCCGACCATCGCCGTCACGTCCTTGAAGTCCGTCGCCGGACGTACCTCGATCGCCATCCCACCACCCTGCCATCGCCGCGGCGCCGTTAGCACCCCGCTAACGGCGGGTGCGTTTCATGCAGGCAACGCCGGTGACGCACGCCGGGTCCGGCCCAGGGAGGGACGCCATGAGGATCAAGGCATCGCCTGCGGGAGTCGAGCGCGACCGCCATTCGTCGCTGCGCGACGAGATCGTCGGCGTGCACGAGCTCGTGCCGCTGCTGGACGGCCGGCTCGTCCCGTACGTCAACCTCGACAACGCCGCCACGACCCCACCGCTGCGGGCCGTGACCGAGGCGGTGGAGCGGTTCGCGCCGCTGGCGGCCAGCGTGCACCGCGGCAGCGGCTACAAGTCCCGGCTCAGCACCGCCGCCTTCGAGGAGGCTCGCGACATCGTCGGCGGGTTCGTCGGCGCCGACGCCGACCGCGACGTCGTGATGTTCACGAAGAACACCACCGAGGCGATCAATCACTTCGCCCGAACGATGGCGGCGACCGACAACGCGATCGTGCTGACGACCGTCCTCGAGCACCACTCGAACCTGCTGCCGTGGCGACGGCTCGGCGAGGTGGTCCACGTCCGAGCGCTGATCGACGGATCCGTGGACGAGGAGGACCTCGACGCCCAGCTGGCACGGCACGCCGGTCGCATCGCACTGCTCGCCGTGACCGGCGCGTCGAACGTCACCGGCATCGTGCCGGACGTGCACCGGATGGCGGCGAAGGTCCACGCCGTCGGCGGTCGGATCCTCGTCGACGCCGCCCAGCTCGCCGCGCACCGGCCCATCGACATGCGCCCGCACGACGACGCCGAGCACCTCGATGCAGTCGCCCTGTCGGCGCACAAGCTGTACGCCCCGTACGGGTCGGGAGCGCTGGTCACCGGGCGGGACTGCGTGGGCGGCGATCCCGACGAGTGCGGCGGCGGCACCGTGCGTGCGGTGACGCTCGACGACGTCGTGTGGGCCGACCTGCCGGACCGGGTCGAGGCGGGCAGCCCAAACCTGCTGGGGGCCATTGCCTTGGCCGCTGCGGCGCGCCGGCTCGGTGAGATCGGTCTGCACTCGATCGCCGCCTGCGAGCAGGGACTCGCCGTCGACGCCCGCCGGCGGCTCGCGGCCGTGCCCGGGGTGACCCTCTTCGGTCCTGCCCGTCCGGATCTCGGCGTGATCCCCTTCACGGTCGACGGCTGTGATCACCGGCTGGTCGCCGCGGTGCTCGGCCACGAGCACGGTGTGGGCATCCGCAGCGGGTGCTTCTGCGCCCAGCCCTACGTCCACCACTTGCTCGGCCTCGACCGAGACGCCGTCGGGCGCTGGGTCGCCGCCGCCCGCCGCGGCGACCTCCGCCACGCGCCCGGACTGGTGCGCATCAGCCTCGGGGGGTACAACGACCGCCACGAGATCGAGCGCGCCGTCACCGGGTTGCACCAGCTCGTCGCCGGCGACGTCCGTGGCCGATACCACCAGCAGCGCGACGGGTCGTTCCTCCCGGCCGGAGATCGATCGCCGCGTTGGTTCACGCCCGATTGAGCGGACGGTCAGGCCACCGACGCGGCGGGCGCGGCCCGCAGTCGGCGGACCAGCTCCATCGTCGCCGCGCTCGGCCCGACCCCAAGGTCGGCCAGCACGTCGGCGCAGTTGGCGGCGGACCGCGACGCCCCGACGTGATCGTCGTCGGCCAGCGCGGCGCTGATGAGGATGCGATGCGCCGGTTCCGACCACTCGTCGACCGACAGTGCTCGCCGGGCGTCCCGGCGCGCCGCAGCCGTGTCCCCGGCCGCCAAGCTCAGCTCGGCGGCGTGCACGGCGGCAGCCGTGAAGCGCTCCGTCACGGCCTGGCGGGTCGGCTGCGCCCATTCCTCGTACGCCACGTCGGCGAGGCACGATCCGCGCCACAGCTCGACGGCCGCGTGGAGCAGCTCACGAGTCGTGCTCGGCACGCCACGGCGGTGGGCATCGAGGGCCTGCTCCACCAGGTGCTCGAACGCGGCCAGGTCGAGCGACACGTGGGGTGACCCGGCGAGCACCACCTTGGTCCCCTCCTGGCGGAGCAGGAACGGAGCCTCCCCCTTGCGGCGGTCCGGCTCCAGGACTCGCTGCAGGTACGACAGCGTCACCCTGAGGTTGCGATCGGCGGCGGGCGGATCGAGGTCGGGCCACAGGGCGTCGGTGATCGCTTCGCGGGCGGACGGTCCGTGCAGCACCAGGTACACGAGCAACGACCGCACCCGCTCCCGCTGCCACTCGGGACCGGGCGCCTGGTGGCCACGGAGCTCGAGCACGGTCGGTCCGAGCACACCGATCGCCACCGGCTCGGGCGCCAGCGGGACGGCGGCCAGCAACTTGCGGGCGCCGGCGGCCGAGGCGGCGTCACCGTGGGTGCCCACCCCCCGCAACGCGTCGCGCACCGGTCGACCGAGGTGGTCCATGTACCAGGCGGCGAGGTCGAGGCCGGCGCGCTGGCCAGCGGTGTGCAGACGGGCGGCCAGCTCCATCGCCCACGGCAACGGCACGACGGTCGAGATCTCCTGAGCCGTCCATGCCGCCGCCGCACGCTCGTCGATGACGCCGCCGGACCGTGCGGCCACCACGAGCCGGGCGATCGCGACGCGCCTGGCGTGCAGCGGACCGAGATCGGCGGCGTCGATCTCGAGGCGCGCCGCGGGGACCAGGACGTAGGCCAGCGCCAGCCAGCGAGTGGCGCCGAGCCATCCCACGGCATCGGTGAGTGGGGCGTTTGCGAGCGCCGATTCGAGCTCGGCCCGCGCCGCGGCGTCGTCTCCGTGGGCCGCGGCCACGAGGGCCCGGATGCCGACGACGTAGCCGCGCATCATCGGGACGACCGGACCGCCGCGAGCAGCCAACTCCGTGACGGCCAGCCGCTGCGCGGCGGCGTCGAGACGACCGGTTGAAGCCAGCACCATGGTCGCGAAGGCACCGAGCGCGACCGCGTCGACCTGGCTGCGGTCGGCGTCGGCGATCACCGCGTCGAGCGCATCGATCGCCGGTCGCGGATCACCGGCGTACCACCGGGCCAGCGGGAGCACGTGACGAAGCGTCGACTCGCCAGCCAGCCCGGCGCAGGCCGCGGCAGCGTGCAGCATCCGGTGCTCGTCACCGCTGGTGAGGTGACCGATGGTCCTCCGGAACTCGAACATGGCCAGCCAGTCCCGGCTGAGGACCTCGGCCGGCGCAGCATCCAGCGCATCGACGATGCCTCGGACGTCGCCGGCCATCTCGGCGCACACAGAGCGGGCCATGGCCAGCAGGCCCTCGACCCCGCGATGACCGGCGGCGTGGAGCTCGGCCGCCCGGACGACGAGACCCATCACCTCGCCACCGCGTCCCTGGTTGCGCAACACGAAGGCCAGCTCGTTGATGGCGGCGACCTCCCCGACCACATCTCCCTCCGCTCGGTGCCGCTCCACGGCCTGCTCCAACACGGCCGCCGTGCGGGTGCTGAACGGATCACGCAGCCGACCGACGATGCCGCGCAGCAACAGGCCGTCGTTGTCGTCCCAGCGCTCGGGCGGCAGCTCGTCGAGCCAGCGCACGAGGACGTCGGACCGGACATCGGCGTGCCCTCGAGCGCAGCAGGCCCGGAGCACCCGTCCCGCGTCGTCCCACAGCCCGTGCTCGGCGCACAGCTGCCGGCCCCGGTCGTACTCGCGGCGGTCGGTCAGCACTGCTGCGGCGCGGGCCACGGCGTCCCGGCGGTCGGTTGCGCCGAGCGCGCCGTCGACGACGTCGTACCACGCCTCGTGCACGATCAGCGCCCCGTCACGACGGGCGACCAGCGGGAGGTCGGCGAGGCGATCGACCTCGTCGTCACCGATCGTGACGTCCCTGAGCGCCGACCGCAGGAGCGTCACGTCGCTCGGTCCAAGCGCAGCGGCGGCGGCCAGCAGGCGCCGATGTCGGCCGTCGAGGTGCTGATGCAACACGTCGCGCTGGTACTCGCGGGCCCGGTCGAGGCCGCAGGAGGCGGCGATGGCAGCCATCGCCGGCCAGCCTCCGGTTGACGCCAAGGTTGCTGGATGCGTGTTCCATCGGCGAGCCAGCTCCGCCCGTTCGGTCGCGCACAGGCCCAGCTCGTCCTCGCCGATGTCGAGCAGCTCGTCGTTCGCCCGCAGGCCACCGAGTCCCGGCGCTCCCGTCCGGCCGGCCAGTGTGAAGTGCACCGACGGCGGCGCCACGTCGATGAGCCGGCGCAGGAGGCGGGCGCCGTCGGACGTGGCGACCAGGTGGTGCACGTCGTCGATCACGACGCAGGTGCCGCCCGGCCACCGCCGGGCCAGCTCGGCGAGGAACGGTTCCGGGCCGATCGGCGTGGAGCCGTTGCCACCGCCGGTGCGCTCCAGCGCATCACCGAGACGGCGCAGGAACAACGCCGGAGCGCCGTCGGCGTCGCCGCAGGCCACGAAGAGGTCGGTGCCGCGCCGGTCGATTCGGTTCTCCTCGGCCGCCTGGGCCAGGAGCACCGACTTGCCGAACCCGGGCCCACCGACGATGCACACCACTCGGCGCGACCAGCGCTCTGCCATCAGCTCCAGCAACCGTCGTCGCACCATCAAGCGGCAGCCCGACATCCCACACCTCTCACTCGGGTCCGCCGACCAGTACGCCAGCGACGTCCGTGCAGTTCGCGACGGCTGTCCGCTGTGCCCTGATGCGAGATCCCACAGGGCGCACCCAGATACCTCCACCGCCGTTTCGTCGGCCGGATGGCGCGGCTAGCGCTCGGCTAACGGACGGCGTGCACGCTCGCCGCAGTCATCCGAACGACGACACAAGGAGCACACGATGACCATCAACCTGTTCGACATCCCCGCCGCCACCGCGGCCTACATCGACGACGAGGTCGACGTCGTGATCCGCAGGGTCACGGCCAACCTGGAGGCCAGCGAGGACGGGACCTACACCGTGCGCGTCACCAACCCGGCGGCGCCTCGGGGCGTCAAGCTGACCGACCTCAGCCTCCACCTCACGGTGTCGCCCGGCAGCGTTGCGCAGCTGCTGGCCCCTGGCTCGGCCCTGCTCAACCCGCAGGCCACGAACAACGCCGACGGGCCACGCCTGTCGCGCGACGAGGAAGTGGACGAGATGTTCCTCTTCTTCGTCGCCAGCGACAGCGACAACGACCTCGTCCTGGACGGCACGCTGGACGTCGGTGAGCAGTTCGACCTGGAGCTCGGGTACCGCGCCAAGTCGGCCGGTGACGCGACCATCAGCTGCCACGTCCACGCCACCGTCGACGTCGACGACCTGTTCCCCCGCAGCGGTGGGACAGCTGGAGACGGGGAACTGACGGTCCTGCGCTCTCGGTAGGCGACGCACGGCGAGCGGGCGGTCCCTCTGGGCCCGCCCGTTCGGCGCGCCGAGATCGCTCAGCGCGCGCTGGCGGGAGCGCGGATCCCGTACTCGTCCAGGATCGCTTCGACCGAGTGCTCCTTGCCGCGGGCGAGCGCGGCGGCGTAGTCGCCCGCGTCGAGCTCGTTGCGCAGGATCGGGTCGACCACCACGCCGTGGAGGACGTGGTGGGCGGTGGCGTTGAACCGACACGTGCGGGCCAGCCCGAGCAGCTCGGCGGCGATGGTCGGTTGCCCGCGACACGCCTCCGAGTACGCCAGGGCGAGCATGCAGTCGCCTTCGATGCGATAGCCCTCGCCATCGGCGATGTCGAGTGCGTGGGCCAGCTGCAGGCGGCCGGAGACGCCGTCGATCATCTCGGTGACGGCGCGCGAGTACGAGGTCAGCCAGGTCTCGGCGAGACCGGCGTCGTGGAGGTACTCGTACTGCTGGCCGATGCCGCGCTGGGCCCAGTACGGGTCGCGCAGGGCCAACCCGTGCAGCCACATGGCCCAGTTGAGGATGAACCGCTCGTAGCCGTCGGCGCTGCACCTGGCCTCGAGCTCGGTCACCTGCCGGTCGAGATCGGACAGCGTCGTCCGGCCGGCGTGGGCGACGATCGAGAACGCTCGGAGCAGGTTGGAGAGCCGCTCGTCGGGAGAGATCTCGAGCACCTCGGCCAGTGCCTGATCGGCGCGCGCCGGGTCGAGCAGGTGCTGCAGCATCAGGAACTGCTCGGCCAGAGCGTACGCCGCAGGATCTCCACCGGCGGACAGCCGGGCCGACTCCTGGGCGGCGACGATCATGGCCAGGAAGTCCCCGTCGCCCTGGGCGACGTCGGCACGGAGCAACGCCACCCATGCCCCGGTCAAGGGCTCGAGCGCCTGCGCGGCGAGCGCATCGAGCCATTGGTGCCCCTCAGCGCACCCGACGGCGTTGCGCCACGAGTACGAGCGGGTGATCGCCAGCTCGGCGGCATCGTCGAACTGCCCGGTCTCGAGGCTCGACCAGAACGCCTGGCGCACGTGCTCGGCGTCGGCACGCTGGCGGGCGGCGAGACGGCCGGAGATCCAGCGGTCGACCCGGCTGGTCGCGATGGCCGTGGCCACCGTCCACCTGCGATGGTGCTCGAAGGCCTCCTCGCGCTCCCCGCACTCGGCGAGCCGCTCGAGGGCGAACGCCCGGATCGTCTCGAGCAACCGGTACGAGCCCGTGTCGAGGTCGCGCACGACGAGGCTCTTGTCCACCAGCGCGGCCAGCACGGCGGTGAGGTCGATGCCGTCGAGCAACGGGCGCAACGCTTGGAGCGAGTCGAGCCGGACGTCGGACGGGAACACGCCGAGGTGGCGCAGCAGCCGCTGCTCGGGCTGGTCCAGCAGCGCGTAGCTCCAGTCGATGGTCGCCGTCATCGTCTGGTGCCGCGGTTCGCCGCGAGCGGGAAGGGCGGGCAGGCGGGAGGCGGGATCACTCAACTGGCGGCTCAGCTCCTCGAGGCTCCACCGGCGCACCTGTCCAGCGGCCAACTCGACGGCGAGCGGCAGGCCGTCGAGGCGGGCACAGAGGTCGACGATCTGGGCGTTCGACGCGTCCCAGGCGACCCGCGGTTCGAGCCGGCGGGCCCGTTCCACGAACAGCTCGGCGGCGGCGGCACCGAGCGCTTCGACGGGCACCAGGTTCTCGTCGCGGAGGCCGAGCGGTTCGCGACTGGTGGCCAGGATCCGCCACGTGCCGCCGCCGGCCAGTGCGACGTCGGCCAGCCCGGCGGCGGCATCGATCACGTGCTCGCAGTTGTCCATCACGATCAGCATCGAACGATCGGCCAGGTGGGCGCCGAGCTCGGCGGTGGATCGGGCGGCATCGCCCTCCACACCGAGCGCGTCGGCCCACGCTCTGAGCACGTCGCCCGGGGTGTGCGCCGGCACGAGGTCGACGAACGCCGTGCCGTCCGGCCAGCGCTCGACGTCCTGGTGGGCGACGGCCAGGGCCACACTCGTCTTGCCCACGCCGCCTGGGCCGATCAGCGTCGTGAGCCGAGCGTGCTGGACCTGCGTCGAGACGGCCTCGACCAGGTCGGTCCGGCCGATCAGCTCGGCGCGCAGGGCCGGGAGCCGACCGCTCAACCGGCGGGCGTTGGCCCGCCGCTGATCGACCTGCGCCGTCTCGGGCGCCTGGATCACGGAGAGCGCCCGGCGGTCGCTGGCGCCGAACTTGCGCAGCACCGATGAGACGTGGGTCTCGACCGTGCGCACCGACACGAACAGCTGGTCGGCGATCTCGGCGTTCGTCAGCCGCCGCTGGAGGAGGGCGAACACCTCCGCCTCGCGAGCCGTCAGCGTGCCCACGGGCTCCTGCAGAACCACGCAGCGAGTCTGCCAAACGGGCCGATTGCACGGAGGCGAACCAGTAGTCAGCACGGATGCGCCGCAGCCTGTTCGCCGCGCACGCTGGCGGCGTGGACGAAGCGATCGCTGCGCCACCACCACGACAGGAGACCGACCATGACCGTTCTCGACAGCCGTCCCACGCACCCTGACGACGCCGCCCCCGGCGCCCTCCCCCAGCCGGGCGGGCCACTCGATCCGGAACTCCTCGAGGCGATCGGTGCGAGCGCCGCTGCGGCCGACCACGCCGGCGACCTCGTCGGCTCCCACGACCGGATGGTCGCCGACGGCCTGTTCCACGTGCTCGTGCCTCGAGAGCTCGGAGGCACCGAAGGAAGCGTCGTCGAGTGGTTCGACACGGCCGTGACGGTCGCCGAGGTCGACGCAGCGGCTGGGTGGATCATGGCCCAGGGCGCAGTGCAGAGCGGCTGGATCGCCGCGTCCGGCTCACCGGCGCTGGCCGCCGAGTTCTTCCAGCGGCGCCAGTCGATCGCCACGAGCAGCGCCGGCAACGCGACGGCCGAACGGCACGGCGACTCGTACATCGTGCGCGACGCTCGCTGGGCCTACGTCTCCGGGTGCCAGGGCGCCACCTACCTCGGCGGCATGGTCCGCACCACCACCGAGGCCGGCAAGCCGGAGACCCGGATGGTCCTCGTCCCCGCCACCGACGCGACGATCGTTCCCAGCTGGGACACGCTCGGCTTGCGCGGCACGGGCAGCCATCACATCGACCTCGGCGAGGAGCTCACCGTCCCGGCGGACCGGACGTTCACGTGGCCGACCCTGACGATCACCCGGCCCGGCCCGTTTGCCACGTTCGCCACCCACACGCTCTCGCTGATCTCGCTCTCGGCCGCGGCGGTCAACCTCGGTGCGGCGCGGCGAGCGATCGCCGAGGCGACGACGTCCGCCGAGCACAAGGTGCACCGCTTCGACACCGTGCCGGTCATCCAGCAGTCTCCGTTCGTGCGAGGGATCGCCGAGCTGCACGGCCAGGTCGAACTGGCCACCGCCGGCGTGCGCGCACTGCTGGAACGGATGTGGGACCGGGCCGTCGCCGGGCACCGGCCGACCAACGAGCAGCGGGCGCGGCTGCGGCTCGCCGCCGCAGCGGCGATCCACACGGGGGCCGATGTCGTCCGATCGGCGCAACTGTTGACCGGTGCCGACGCGCTTCATCGGGCGCACCCACTCGAACGGCTCGGGCGCGACACCCAGATGCTGCTCAACCACGTCGTGACGAACCCCTCGACCCGCGAGCAGCTCGCCAGCGTCCTGCTGGGCACCTACCAGGGACCGCCCGCCTTCATCTGACCGATGCCGGACGCGTTCGGTTCGCCGCCGGCGGGCCGCATCGGCCGGCGAGTTCTGGTGCGCCGCCATCCGTGAGGACCCGGCGTCCCTGACGCCAGCACCCATGCCACGGTTCGGGCGGGGCGTCAACGGCCCGGCCCGAGCTGCGGTGTGGGACGATGTCGGCCGTGGCGGCGATCACCGATGACGCGTCTCCGGTGGGGTCCCCGCACCGGTCCGTAGACGTCGAATCGGTGTGGTGACCGCCGTGCCCGTCAACGTCCTGCTCATCACGCTCGACCAGTTCCGCGGCGACTGCCTGTCGTCGGCCGGCCACCCGCTGGTGCGGACACCGAACCTCGACCGCCTCGCCGAGCAGGGCGTGCGCCTGGCCCGCCACTACAGCCAGGCCGCGCCCTGCGCGCCGGGCCGGGCGAGCATCTACACCGGCATGTACCAGATGAACCATCGGGTGGTGGCCAACGGCACGCCGCTCGACGATCGCTTCGACAACGTCGCCCGCGCCGGTCGACGTGCGGGCTACCGCTCGACGTTGCTCGGCTACACGGACCAGGCCGTCGACCCGCGCACGGCAGCCGGACCGGACGACCCGCTGCTGGCCACCTGGGAGGGCGTGCTGCCGGGCTTCGATGTCGAGCTCGACCTGCGGGACGACCACGCACCGTGGCTGCGCTGGCTGGCCGAGCGGGGTCACGACACGTCGCCGGGGTGTGAGGCGTTGCTGGCCACCGAAGGCCAGCGACCGGCCGAACACAGCCTCTCGACGTTCCTCACCGACCGCGCCGTCACGTGGATCGAACGTCAGGACGAGCCGTGGTTCGCCCACCTCAGCTACTGGCGCCCGCACCCACCGTATGCCGCCGCCGGGCACTGGGCCCGGGCCTACTCACCCGACGACGTCGAACTCCCGATCGCTCCCGCCGAGCACCGCCACCCGATGCACGACTTCGCGCTGGCCCTGGAAGCGTCGGCGGCGCCGACTGACGAGGCCGGACTGCGGCACCTGCGGGCGCAGTACTTCGGCATGATCAGCGAGGTCGACGATCAGCTCGGCCGGGTGTGGGACGTCCTGGCCCGCACCGGTCAGTTCGACGACACCGTCATCGTCGTGATCTCAGACCACGGCGAGATGCTCGGCGACCACGGGCTGAAGGAGAAGCTCGGGTACTGGGAGCAGAGCTACCACGTGCTCGGGATCGTCCGCGACCCGCGGTTGCCCGCCGGGCACGGCACCGTCATCGACTCGTTCACCGAGAACGTCGACGTGATGCCGACGATCTGCGACGCCATGGGCATCGGCGTCCCAGCGCAGTGCGACGGGTTCCCGCTGACGCCGTTCCTGCGCGCCGAGGCGCCGCCGCGCTGGCGGGTCGCCGCCCACTGGGAGTACGACTGGCGCGGCATGCTGATCGCCACGACCCCACACGAGTGGCCGTGGGACCGCACCCTCGAACGCCAACACCTGGCGGTGCACCGGAGCGATCAGCTCGCCTACGTCCAGTTCGGCGACGGCACCTGGCGTTGCTTCGACCTCGTCGCCGACCCGACGTGGCGGACCGAGGTCACCGCCGCCGACGTCGTCCTGCCGCTGACGCAGGAACTGCTCACGTGGCGGTCCCGCCACGCCGATCGCACCCTGGCCGATCTCGTGCTCGGGCCGGACGGCGGCGGCCGGTGGCCTCCCATGCCTGCCGGCTGGGGCGCCTGACCGCCACGCGACGTGCTCGCCGCCACCCTGTTCGCGCTCGGCGCCGCCGCGCTCCACACGGCGTGGAACTTCATCGCCAAGCGCAGTGCTGACCCGTTCATCGCGCTGTGGGGACAGTTCTTCGTCGCCGCGGCGATCTCTGCCGTCGTCCTCGGCGTGACCCGCACCCTCCCGGCCGCCGGATGGGGGTGGGCCGTCCTGTCCGGAGCGGTGCACGTGCCATACCTCGTCGCCCTGGCCGTCGCTTACACACGCGGTGACTTCTCGCTCGCCTACCCGCTGGCGCGCGGCGGCGGCGCGCTGCTCGCCGGGATCGGCGGCATCGCACTGCTCGGGGACGACGTCAATGTCTGGTCGGGTGCCGCCATCGTCACGGTCGCCGTCGGCATGGCGCTGCTCGCCGTCGGTTCGTCAGGTCCACAGGTGGGGGTGGCACTCTTCGTCGCCCTCACGATCGGTGCCTACACCCTGATCGACAGCCACGCCGCCCGGTCGGTCGACGACCTGACGTACGTGTTCTCGGTCTTCGTCATGGGCGGCCTGTTCGTGACCGCCTACGGCGTGATGCGTGGGCGAGGTGGAGAGATGGTCGGCGCGCTGTCGAGGCAGTGGCGGACCTTCGGGCAGACGGCGGGGATGAGCATCTTGACGTACGGGCTCGTGCTCGTGGCCGTGCGCGAGGCGCCCGTCGGCTACGTCACGGCCCTGCGTGAATCGAGCGTGCTGCTGGCCGCGTTCATCGGGTGGCGCTTCCTCGACGAGGAGAACATGCGGCGGCGCACCCTGGCCGCTTCGATCATCCTCGGCGGTCTGGTGCTGCTCGTCGTGTCGACCTGACGATCAGCGCACGCCGGCGGGACGACGTGAGCGATGAGCGGTCGGAGACCGCTCATGTCGCATCACCGGGGTCGGGTCCGCCCATCGAAGAGGGCGCGACGGCGTCCGGGCGGCTAAGGAATGGGTGTGTGCTTCTCGGCGCAGGCCGATCTGGTCGGTGGTGCGGTCATCACGTTGCTCGGCGTCGACGCCATCCGCCATGTCCGTGAGCGGCGCGAGCTCCCGATCGCCGCGCTGCCCATCCTGCTCGGCACGCACCAGCTGATCGAGACGTTCGTGTGGTGGGGGCTGCAGGGCCACGTGGACCACGATGTCGGCCAGGTGGCGACGTGGCTCTACCTGTTCATCGCCTTCGTCGTGCTCCCGCCGTACGTCCCGTACGCCGTGCGCCAGATCGAGGCACGACCGGAGCGTCGTCGCCTGATGCTGCCGTTCCTCGTGCTCGGCGCAGCCGTCGGGATCACCCTGCTCGTCGTGCTCCTGCGCGGGCCCGTGAGCGCCACGCTCGAGACGTACCACCTCGCATACGCGACGAGCCTGGACTACGGCGGGCTCGTCGTCATCGCCTACGTGGTCGCCACCTGCGGATCTCTCCTGATGTCGAGCCACCGCCACATCGTCATCTTCGGGCTGGTCAACCTGCCCGTGATCGTGGTGCTCGCGCTGCTGACCACCAGCGGGTTCGCCTCGCTGTGGTGCGCATGGGCGGCCCTGGCCAGCTGCGGCATCGCCGTGCACCTGCGGGTGCGCGAGCGACGCATCCGCCGCGTCGCCGTGCCCGCCCCGTCGTAGCCGGCGCGCTGTGGCATGTCAGCGCCCTCGGACGACCGCCCATCGAGTCCCAGTCCCCGGTGCTCACTGGTACGGGGTCAACTAGCGTCGGGCCGTGCCGGACTACGCCGACAGCTACGAGGATGTGTCCACGTTCTCGCTGTCGAGCGAGCGGGAGCGGGCACTCCTCGACGCGCAGACCGAGTGCTGCTTCATGTGGACGACGAAGGACGGCGACCCTGTCGGCGTGATCATGAACTTCGTGGCCACCGGTGACCGCTTCTGGATCACGTGCACGACGCGCCGCAAGCGAGTCGCTGCGGTCGCCGCCCGGCCACGCGTGGCGATCGCCGTCTCCAGCCGCGGCACGAAGGTCGGTGTCAGCCAGGCCATCACGTACAAGGGAGATGCGATCATCCACGACGACGAGGAGACGAAGGGCTGGTTCTACCCGGCCCTCGCGGCGCGGGTGCGACCCGAGAGCCCTGACCAGCAGGAGGCCTTCGTGAAGCACCTGGCCACCCCCGGCCGCGTCGTCATCGAGATCGTCCCCGACGTCCGCATCGGCTTCGACGCCGAGGAGATGTTCCGCGACTCGCCGGCCGGGGCCAGCCGCACCGAGGTCTGAGCGCGTCGCGATGACCCAGATGCGCTTCGCCTTCACGGCCGCCCAGTCCAACTGCACCTGGGACGACCTTGCCGCGCTGTGGGACGTGGCCGACGGTCTCGACGTGTTCACCACCGGGTGGGTGTACGACCACTTCTACCCCCTGCGCACCGGGCCGGAGGAGCCGACGCTGGAGGGATGGACGTGCCTCGCCATGCTGCTCGCCCGCACCGAGCGACTCCGCGGGGGCGTGATGGTCACGGGCATCCCCTTCCGCCACCCCGCGGTGCTGGCGAAGATGGCGACCACCGTCGACATCGCCTCCGGCGGTCGGCTGGAGCTCGGCGTCGGCGCTGGCTGGTTCGAACCGGAGTGCGCGGCGTACGGGATCGAGCTCGGCTCCGTCCCCGACCGCTTCGACCGGCTGGAGGAGGCGCTGGCGATCATCACCTCGTTGCTCACCCAGCCGACGACCGACCACGACGGTCGCCACTACCGCCTGCGCCAGGCGTGGTGCGAGCCGAAGGCCGCCCAGTCACCACACCCGCCGATCGTGCTCGGGGGCAAGGGTGAGCGCCGTCTGCTGCCGCTGGTCGCCCGCTACGCCGACCACTGGAACTACTCCGGCGACGACCTCGCCGAGTTCACCCGTCTGCGCGAGGTCCTCGACGAGCGGTGTGCCGAACTCGGCAGGGACATCGCCGAGCTGACCGTGTCGGTCAACGTGCGTCCAGCGCCTGACGATCCCGGGCGCGTCGTCGATGAGGTGGCGGCGTATGCCGCCGCCGGCGCGCAGATGGCCTCGATGCTGCTGCCCCGACCGTACGACCCGCGCCTGTTGGAGGCGCTGGTGCCGGTGCTCACACCGTTGGTGTGACCTCCCGTCGTCACGCCACACTCCGGGCCGACGGCACGACGATGGGCGGTCGCAGCGTGACTAAGTTGAGCCGGTGTCGAGCGACCAGCAGGCCATCATCGACCTCGCCATCGCCTACACGTGGGCCCTCGACTCGATGCAGCTCGACGATCTCCGTTCGGTGTTCCTGGCCGACGCGACCGCTGACCTGAACGACGTCCACTGCGAGGGCATCGACGCCATCATCGAGCGCATCAACCGTCCGCTCAGCCGGCTCGACAGCACCCAGCACCTCGTCGGGAACCACCAGGTGCGCGTCGACGGCGACACGGCCACGCACCGCTGTCACCTCCAGAGCCAACACGTCAAGCGCGGCACCGAGGGCGGCGACAACTTCCTGATCGGCGGGATCTACGAGGACCGAGTGGTGCGAACCGAGGAGGGATGGCGGATCGCCCACCGCACGCTGACGGCGATCTGGACCGACGGCAACCGCGCCGTCATTGACCGCAAGGGGGCGGAGTGAGTAGCGCGAACACGACCACCCAGGCGCGACTGGAGGACTTCTTCCGCAAGCGCAGCAAGGATCCGGACACGGTCAAGGTCGTCGAGGTCGAGCTGATCACCGGCGGGTACAGCCGGCAGATGTCGCGGGTGTGGGTCGAGGACGGCGGCACTCGCCGGGGGTACATCGTCCGCCAGGACCCACCGCCCGGCCAGGCGATCATCGACACGGACCGGGCCACCGAGTGGGACGTGCTGTCGACGCTGCACGCCACCGGCAAGATCCCCATGCCGGCACCCCTGTGGTTCGATCCGACCGGAGATGAGCTCGGCAGCCCGGCCATCGTCATCGACATGTTCGACGGCGAGGCGTTGGTCAGCGCATCGCGCAAGTGCCCGCCGAGCGAGCAGGCCAAGTTCGCACCTCGTCTCGCCGAGGTCGGCGCCGCGCTGGCGGCGTTCCCACTCGCCGAAGCCCCGGCATCACTGGCCGTGCCGGAGTCCTGGGACGACTACATCGACGCTCGCATCGAGCGCTGGGTCGACGCCGAGCGCCGCCACTGCGATCGCGATCCCTTCATGCGCCTGATCGCCAGCTACCTGCGCTCCAACCGCCCGCCGCCGGTGCCGCTCGGACTCGTGCACGGCGACTTCCAGATCGCCAACGTGCTGATCGGCAACGACGGCGGTGACGTGCTCGTCGACTGGGAGTTGACCCACATCGGCGACCCGCGCGAGGACCTCGGCTGGTGCATGATGGCCAGCGTCACGCAGCCGCCGGACATCGTCGGCGCCGACGAGGAAGCCTTCTACGCTCGCTACCGAGAGCTGAGCGGGCTGTCCGAGGAGCAGGTCAACCCGGCCACCACCGACTACTTCCTCCTGCTCGCCTCCTCGACCGTGTTCGTCAGCGTCCTCGAGACGCTCGCCAGCCTCGACGGCGGGGCCACCACCGGCATCGCCGTGGCGTACATGTCGCCGGCGGTCGCCGGGATGCACGACGTCTTCTACCGGGCCCTCAAGCGGCACGTCGCGGCGACAGGAGGACTGGCGTGATCTCCCGCCCCACCACCGAACAGTTGATCAGCGCGGTGTGCGCCGAGCTGACGAACAAGGTCGCCCCCGCCGTCTCCGACGCGACGGCCAAGGTCCAGCTGGAGATGGCGATCTCCGTCCTCCAGACCGCCGCCGTGCGCAGCGGTCGCGAGCTGGCGTGGATGCAGGAGGAGCGCGACGCCATCGAGGCGACCGCCCGCCGGCTGCTCGAGGCGCTGCCTGACGCCGCGGCCCTGGCGGCGGCGCTCACGGCGTACGACGAGGGTCGCACGAACAGCCTCGTGCTCGACGCCGCCCAGGCCGACTACGCGCTGGCCAGCGAGGCGCTGTCGTGCGCCGTCGAGGCGGCGTACGCGTCCGGCGACGCCGCCCACATCGCCGACGTGATGCGGCTGATGGATCAACGCCACGCCAACCAGCAGACGGTGACCGGTCAGTTCATGGCCGTCGGCCGCACCTGACCGAGTTCGTGTCACCGATTCCGCCACCGGCGGCGGGACCGGTGGCGTCACCGTCGAGCGGCAGGGTCAGATGGCGGTCTCGCCGCCGTCGACGACGAGCAACGTGCCGGTGATGAAGCTGGCGCCGTCGGACAGCAGGAAGCAGATCGGCGCCGCCAGCTCGTCGGGCTCGGCGACGCGCTGCTGGAGGTTGGCCATCCCGAACCGCTTGGCCCCCTCTTCGACGCTGGCGCCCCGGCCGGTGAAGAGCGGCTCGGTCATGTTGGTGCGCACCCGACCCGGAGCGATGGCGTTGACCCTGACCGTCGGCGCCGCCTCGCGGGCGAGCTGGCGAGAGAACGCCACGATGGCGCCCTTCGCCGCGCCGTACGGCGTGTTGTTGTTGTTCGCCGTGATGGCCGCCGTGGACGCCACGTTGACGATCGACCCGCCGCCCTGATCGCGCATCATCGGCAGGACGTGCTTGCAGACGAGGAACGCGCCGCCGGCGTGCACGGCCATCATGCGGCTCCAGTCGTCGAGGCTCCAGTCCTCGATCGGTCCGAACGCAGCGTGCCCGGCGGCGTTGAGCACGGCGTCGATGCGCCCGAACTGCTGGCGCGTTGCATCGATGGCGTCGCGCACCGATCGCTCGTCGGCGACGTCTGCGCCCAGCCCGATCGCGCCGTCGATGCCGTCGGCGACCTCCTCCGCCCGCCCCGCATCGAGGTCGACGACGGCGACCCGCCCGCCGCCGGAGGCGAACCGGCGGGCGCTCGCCGCGGCGATGCCCGACCCTCCGCCGGTGGCGAACAGCACTCGTCCGTCGAAGTCCATGGGACGGGCTACTGCCAGCCGTTCCAGTGGATGACGCTGGAGGGATCGAGGCGCGGGGCCGGCTTGAACTCGGTGCCGATGGTGTAGGCGACTGGGAACATCCCGATCTGGGTGTACGTGTCGTGGGGCACCCCGAGGAGCTCGGCCACCTCCGGCTCGCGTCGACACGTCATCGTGGTCCACACCGAACCGAGCCCGCGCGCCCGCAGGGCGAGCATGAAGCTCCAGATCGCCGGCACGACCGATCCCCAGAAGCCTGGGTGGGAACCGAGCGGGAGCTCCTCGATGCGCCCTTCCTGGTACACCACGAGCAGCACCGGCACCTCGTCGAGGTGGTCGCGCAGGTGCACGGCGGAGCTGTTCACGGCGTCGCGCCGTTCGGCGCGCGTGTCACCCTCCGCCCACCCCCCGCTGCGGGACTCGAAGGAATCGAACACGGCGCGGTACTGATCGGCGAGCGCGGCCTTCGTGCCCGCATCGTCGACCGGGATCCACTGCCACGCCTGGCGATTCGACCCCGACGGTGCTTGGAGGCCGATGGTGATGCACTCCTCGATGAGGTCCCTGCTCACGGGACGGTCGAGGTCCAGCCGCTTGCGCACCGCCCGCGTCGTGGTCAGCAGTTCGTCGGCGTCCAAGCCCAGCAGTTCCGTCACGGTCGCACCCTCCCCGGCAGTCCACGAATGTCGCGCAGTCTGCCAGCTCGAACGAACACGAGAACCGGTCCGCAACGAGGTCGGTCCCACGGTCGCGGATGGACGATGTGGGAGCGTGCCCCCATGGTCCAGCCGGTGGACCGTCGGCGCCGGTAGCCTGTGGACTTCCGGCGATCACCCCCGATCGCTGCCGCGCAGTCGTCCCTCGGTCGCCTTCGCTGACCACAGACGACAGGAATCTCGCATGTCCACCCCCACGTTTGCCGCGCTCGGCGTCTCCGACGATCTCGTCGCCCGCTTGCGCTCGACCGGGATCACTACCCCGTTCCCGATCCAGAGCGCGGTCATCCCCGACGCCCTCGCCGGGCACGACGTCACGGGTCGGGCCCCCACCGGGTCCGGCAAGACGTTGGCCTTCGGCATCCCCCTCGTCACCAACCTGCGCGGCGCCCAGCGCCGCCGACCGACCGCCCTCGTGCTCGCCCCGACCCGTGAGCTGGCCGAGCAGATCGCCGGCGAGTTGCGGCCGCTGGCCCGCACCAGGAAGCACGACGTCGTCTCGGTGTACGGCGGCGTCGGCTACGGCGCGCAGCGCAAGGCCCTCGATGCCGGTGCCGAGCTCGTCGTGGCCTGCCCCGGCCGGCTCGAGGACCTCTTGTCGATGGGCGCCGTACAGCTCGACGACGTCCGTCAGGTCGTCATCGACGAGGCCGACCGCATGGCCGACATGGGCTTCCTCCCCGCAGTGCGCCGGATCATGGCCAAGATCCACGACGACCGCCAGGTGCTGCTGTTCTCGGCGACGCTCGACGGCACCGTCGGCACGCTGGCGGCCGCGGTGCAGCGCCGGCCCGTGCGCCACGAGGTCGGCGCCACCGGGCCGGACCTGACTGCCGCCCGCCACGCGTTCTGGACCGTGCCGCGCATCGAGCGGCCGACCGTCACGGCCGACGTCGTTCGCGCCCTCGGCACCACGTTGGTGTTCTGCCGCACCCGCCACGGCGCCGATCGGCTGACCAAGCAACTCGCCCGCGACGGCGTCTCGGCGGCGGCGATCCATGGTGGGCGCAGCCAGCCGCAGCGCGACCGGGCGCTGAAGGCCTTCGCCACCGGCTCGGTGTCGACCCTGGTCGCCACCGACGTGGCGGCGCGCGGCGTGCACGTCGATGACGTCGCTGCCGTCGTGCACTACGACCCGCCGGAGGATGGGACGGCCTACGTGCACCGGTCCGGACGGACCGCCCGCGCCGGCGCGTCGGGTGTCGTCGTGTCGCTGATCGAGCCGGGCACCGAGCGCGATGCTCGCCGGCTGCAGCGCGACGTCGGCATCGACGCGACGATCGGTCGCCCCGTCGTCGCCGACCTCCGGCCGGCACCGGCGCCGAAGCCAGCGCCGGTCCCAGCGTCGACCGCTCGGTCCACCACGAAGCCTGCGGCCGGCCGATCGACCGGCACGGTGTCGTACTTCCACGACCGGCGAGGCTTCGGCTTCATCGACGGCGGGCTGAGCTCCGACATCTTCGTGCACCACACCAACACGACGGCGCCGATCGCCGTCGGCCAGCGCGTCGAGTTCGCCACCCGCGACGGCCGCAAGGGCCTCGAGGCCTACGACGTCATCGCCGTCTGAGGGCGGACCACCGCCGGGTGGCAACATCGGCGCCGATGAACGAGTACCAGCAGCAGTTGTGCACCGAGAGCACGTGGGACTTCACGGACCTGCGCGCCCTCTTCGTCAACAGCACGCTCAAGCCGTCGCCGGCGGTGTCCAACACCGAGGGTCTGGCCCGGATCTCGATGGAGATCATGGCCGCCAACGGCATCACCGTCGACACGATCCGCGTCGTCGATCACGACATCGCCACCGGTGTCTACCCGGACATGACCGAGCACGGCGCCGCCAGTGACGAGTGGCCGCAGCTGTTCCCGCGGGTGATGGCGGCCGACATCCTCGTGGTCATGACCCCGATCTGGCTGGGGCAGATCTCGTCCGCCTGCGGGCGGCTGATCGAGCGGCTCTACGGCAACTCGAGCCAGCTCAACGACGCCGGCCAGTACGCCTTCTACGGCAAGGTCGGCGGCTGCCTCATCACGGGCAACGAGGACGGCGTGAAGCACTGCGCGATGGCGATCCTGTACTCGCTGCAGCACCTGGGCTACACCATCCCCCCGCAAGCCGAC
Source organism: uncultured Acidimicrobiia bacterium (assembly GCA_963844175.1). GTDB lineage: Bacteria > Actinomycetota > Acidimicrobiia > Acidimicrobiales > Ilumatobacteraceae > JALZMG01. The sequence continues at coordinate 669,858 of CAWJNE010000021.1, read as the reverse complement.
GCCGGATGGATCGGCGAGGTCGGCCCGGGGCCGTCCTACCTCGACGCCGACTCGGGCGGCCCCGACAACGACTTCACGAACCGCAACACGACGTTCATGACGTGGAACCTCATGCACACGGCGCGGATGCTCAAGGACCGCGGCGGCGTGCCGGCCCACGGCAACCAACGCTCGGCGTGGGATGCCGGCTGCCGCTTCGACTTCCCGAACCCTGACTACCGCTGAACGGCCGCCACCTCCAGGAACGATGCGACGGCGGCGAGGTGCTGGTCGACCGATGTGAACCCGAGCGGGCGGACCCCCATGAACTCCGCCGCGGTGTCGAACGTGCGCAGCGAGAGGTGGGTGCCGCCGGCCGCCGCCCACGTCGCCGCCGCCTCGGCACAGGCGTCGGGACCGACGGACCAGTCGACCAGCCCCTCGAACCCGAACTCGGCGACGTCGCGGCCGTGCTCCGCCAGCGCCTCGCGGATCACGGCGATGGCATCGCAGGCCCGGCGCCCGGCGTGCCCGAACAGGAAGCCGTCGCCGAGCTGCGCCGCCCGCTGCAGCATCGGCGCCGCGCCACCGCCGAACCAGATCGGGATCGGCGCCGCCGGTCGAGGCAGGATGCCGGCCCGCTCGATGTCGTGGTACTGGCCGTGGAACGTGACGACCGGCTCGGTCCACAACCGCCGCAACACCTCGACCTGCTCCTCCAGGCGCCGGGCGCGAGCCCGGTACGGCGTGCCGAGCGCTTCGTACTCGACCCAGTTCCAGCCCGTCCCCACACCCAGGCGCAGCCGGCCGCCCGACAGCACGGCCACCTCGGCCGCCTGCTTGGCGACGAGCGCCGTCTGGCGTTGCGGGGCGACGAGCACGCCGACGACGAGCTCGATCGAGCTCGTCACGGCGGCGAGGTGACCGAACAGCACGAACGGCTCGTGGAAGGCGTCGTGCTCCGTGTACGGACCCCACAACGGCGGCTCGCGGTCGGCGTGCTCGGCCCCGAGCACGTGGTCGTACGCCACGAGCTGCGTGCAGCCGAGCTCCTCCACGCCCTGGGCGAAGTCGCGGATCGCCCCGGGGTCGTCGCCGATGTCGCACGTCGGGAAGACGACGCCGAGCTTCACCGCTGATGCCTCGTCACGCTGTCGATACTGTTCGGCGCGTGAGTCGGGAGTCCGATCGGACGGAGATCACCGAGGCGATGTTCCGCTACGCCCGGGCGACGGACTGGAACGAGCCGCAGCGCCACCGCACCGTGTTCGTCGACGACTGCGTCTTCGCCTCGCCGCACAGCGAGGACCTGCACGGCGTCGACGCCGTCGTCGAGTGGATGGAGGCCGTGCTGCCGCGCTTCGATGCCACGCAGCACCTCATCGGGAACATCTCGATCGACTTCACCGGGCCGGACGAGGCGACGGCGGTGAGCTACGTCCGGGCGTGGCATCGCTACGTGACGGACCGTCCCGATCTGGTGCTGTGGGGCGAGTACCACGACCGGTGGGTGCGCGCCGACGACGGCTGGCGCATCGCCGAGCGGCGCGTCCTGTCCGCCGGGATCGACGGCGCCACCGACCCAGGCCGGCGCAACCCACGCCATCGCCCGCACGCCGCAGCGACGTCCTGAGACACAGTCCCCGAGCGTTCGTTTCGCAGTGGGGTGGATGGCTAGGCCGGCCTTGCCCGGCCCAGGCCGAGGAGCGGAGTCTTCGGAGCGACCGAGGCCATCAACCACCCGCCCGTTGCGGACCACGCACCAGGCGGCCGGGCTGGTCGCCGGTCGCCTCCCCGTCACGGAACGTCACCACGCCCCGCTTGATCGTCTGCACGTAGCCGCTGGCCGACTGTACGAGGCGCCGCCCGCCCGCCGGGAGGTCGCGAACGATGTGCGGGCGGTGGGCGGCGAGGCGTTCGAGGTCGATGAGGTTGACGTCGCCGAGGTGACCTGGCGCCAGCACTCCACGGTCGTGCCAGCCGACCTGCCGGGCAGTGCGCTGGGTGAGGTGGTGGACCATCAGCTCGACGGGGAGCGAGCCCTGCGGCCGCCGGCTCCACAGCGCCAAGGCCGTGGTCGGGAAGCTGCCGTCGCAGATGGCCCCGCAGTGCGCACCGGCGTCGCTGAGCCCGATCACCGAATTCGGCGACAGCAACATCTCGCGCACGTCGTCGAGGTTGCCGTTGGCGTAGTTGAACAACGTCATGTACAGGAGCTGGCGACCGTCGTGCTCGACCATCAGGTCGAGCGTCACCTCGACCGGATCGGCACCGCGTTGGGCGGCCTGGGCAGCGACGCTCTGCGACGGATCGGGTTCGTAGTCGACGGGGTCGCTCATCGGGAACAGGCGATCGAACCCCGTGAAGATCGACGACGCCAGCCCGTCGAACCCGGACGTGACCTGACGGTGCTCCTCGATGATGCGCTCCCGGCGCGACGGATCCACCAGCGCCTCGACCTGGTCAGCCAGCGGGCGGCCGGCGATGTCGCGGAACGACGGGCAGATGGCCACGGGGTTGACCGATGCCTGCAAGCCCTGCAGCACCCCGATCGGGCGGGGCGCCACCTGCGTGCGCATCGGGAGCCCGTCGGCGACGCCGGCGGCGACCCACGCCGCCATCTCCCGCCAGCGGTCCGGCACCTGCTCGGGCTGCTGCACGGTCATCGACAGCGGCCGGCCCGTCTGCTCGACGACGGAGCGCATCAGCCGCATCTCCTCGGTGGCGAAGTCGGCGTCCTCGCTGAGGTAGGCGTCGGAGATCAGCTGGACAACGCCCTGCGTGCCCATCGCCCCGACCAGCGCCACCAGCTCGTCCTCGCTGGAGTAACGGGTGCCCAGCGGCGCGCCCTGGTTCGTGCGGTGGGCCATCGTGCGGCTGGTGGTGACGCCGAGGGCGCCGGCCTCGACGCCGTCACGGACGATCGCCGCCATCGCCACCAGCTCGTCCGCCGTCGGCGACTCCTGCGGGTCGGCACCACGCTCGCCCATCACGTAGGCCCGCAACGGGGCGTGTGGGACCTGCGTGCCGACGTCGAGCACCAGCGGTCGGCGGTCGAGGGCGTCGAGGTACTGCGGGAAGGTCTCCCAGTCCCACGCCAGCCCTTCGGCCAGCGCCGTGCCGGGGATGTCCTCGACCCCCTCGAGCATGCCGATCAGCCAGTCGTGCTGCTCGGCCGTCGGGCGGGCCGGCGCGAAGCCGACGCCGCAGTTGCCCATCACCAGCGACGTCACGCCGTGCACGCTCGACGGGGCGAGCACCGGATCCCACGTGGCCTGCCCGTCGTAGTGGGTGTGGATGTCGACGAACCCGGGGGTGACCAGCAGGCCGTCGGCGTCGACGACCTCGGCCGCCGTCGCGTCCAGCCGAACCCCGACCTCGGCGACCAGACCGTCGACGATGCGCACGTCGGCGACGGTGGCCGGGCCCCCCGTGCCGTCGGCGACGAGGCCGTTGCGAATGACGAGCGACGTGTTGGACGACGGCATGACCGAAGTCTCCCAGGTCGCACCGCACGATCACCACGTGGCGGGGCTGCCGCAGGCCCCGGCCCGTGTCACCAGGGCGCTGGTGATGGGCTCCTGCGGCGGCGTGCTCGTCAGAGCGAACGTTGGTGTGGTCGCTCAGACCGTCGTTCGGTGTTTACGTCACCAATGTCGCCACCGGCGGCGGATCGCCGGTCCCCGGACTACCGTCGAGGATCGGTGAGCTCGACAGCGACGTCGGAGCGGCGCGACGGCGAACGGCTCTACCGCGTCGTCAACGCCATCGCCACGCCGCTCTACCGGGCCCTGTGGCGGGTGAAGGTCGACGGCCGCCACAACGTCCCCGCCGACGGTGGCGCCATCGTCGCCGCCAACCACGTCTCCTTCTTCGACTCGGTGGCGCTGCTGCAGTCGATCCCCCGCCGGGCCTACTTCATCGGCAAGGCCGAGTACATGCGCTCGTGGACCACCCGCCGCCTGTTCCCGGCCATGGGCCTGATCCCGATCGAGCGGGAGCAGGCGCGCAAGGCCATGGCCACGCTCGAGGTGGCGGCCGACGTCCTGCGGCGCGGCGACGTCCTCGGCATCTACCCCGAGGGCACCAGGTCGCGCGACGGCAAGTTGCACCGCGGTCACACCGGCGTGGCCCAGCTGGCGCTGATGTCCGAGACCCCGATCGTGCCCGTCGGCATCGTCGGGACCGAGCAGGTCCAGCCGGTCGGAGCACGGGTGCCGCGCCCGTTCCGGCGCGCCGTCGTGCGCTTCGGTGCGCCGCTCGACCCGATGGCCTACGGAGGATCGCCCCGCCGCCGGCGCCAGCTCATGACCGACGACCTGATGGAGGCGATCCGGCAGCTGAGCGGCCAACCGGTCAGCGCCGACTTCGCCAGCCACGAGCCGCCGCTGGTGCGCGGCGGGAACGAGAGCGTGTACCGGGTCCACTCGGTCGGCGGCGTCGGCGCCACCTGGGGTCAGGCGGCGCGGTTCGCCGTCGGGTCGGTGTCCCGGCAGTTCGACGACGGTCGGGTGGCCCGGGTCAAGCGCATGGCCTGCCGGCTCGACGCCGACGGCGCCGTACGGTTCGCCACCGAGCTCGAGGTGTCGGTCAAGTTCGGGCGAGGGGGATGAGATGACGGAGAGCACCTACCAGGTCATCGAGCTGATCGGCTCGAGCAGCGATTCGTGGGAGCTGGCGGCGCAGAACGCCGTGCGCCAAGCAGCCACGGCCTACCAGGACCTGCGCGTGGCCGAGGTCGTGGAGATGGACGTGCTGATCGAGAACGGCAACGTCATCGCCTATCGAACCAAGCTGCGCCTCAGCTACAAGACCTGACCCCGCAGCCGCATTACGCTGGGGCGATGGTCGCTCCTGCGACGTTCCAGGACGAGCTCGTGGCGCGGATGTCGCGCTGCTGGCGGGAGCTGCGCCGCGGACCGGCGACGATCGTCGTGCGGGACCAGATCTTCGGCACGGGCGACGATGCCTTCGAGCCGGCCCAGGTGGACGTCCTCGAACTGCTGGTGCAGCGCGACGGCCGGAGGATGAGCGAACTGGCCGCCTCGCTGGGGGTCGACCCGTCGACCGTGACGCGCACGCTGCAGCGCATGGAGCACGGCGGTCTCGCCGTGCGCACGCCACACGACCACGATGGGCGCGGGGTCACCGTGCACATCACCGCTGCGGGGCGGCGTGGCCACGACATCGTGCTCGGCCGGCGTCGCCAGATCGTCGAGCAGCTCCTCGCCGGCTTCGACGACGACGACCGGCTGCGGCTGGTCGAGCTGCTGGAGCGGTTCATCGTCGGCACCACCGACTATGTGGCCCTCGGGGCGCCCAACGCGTCGGCCCACGGGTCGCCCGCCGCCGCCGCCGGATAGCGTCCGCGGGGTGGCCGACCCCGCAACGTTCGCCGAGCAGGCGATGCAATACGCGCCGCAGCTGTACTCCGCGGCGCTGCGGATGACCCGCAACCAGGCCGACGCCGAGGACCTCGTGCAGGACACCTATCTGCGGGCCTACCGCGGGTTCGGCGGGTTCACGGAGGGCACCAACCTGCGGGCCTGGCTGTTCCGGATCCTCACCAACGCCTACATCAACACCTATCGCGCCCGCCAGCGACGACCGATCGAGTCCGACCTCGCCGACGTCGAGGACCTGTACCTGTACCGGCGGCTGGGCACGCTGGACAGCCTGCTGGCCAACCGGTCGGCCGAGGACCAGCTGTTCGACCTGCTCACCGACGACGAGGTCAAGCAGGCGCTGGAGGACCTGCCGGAGATCTTCCGGCTCCCCGTCCTCCTGGCCGACGTCGAGGGGTTCTCGTACAAGGAGATCGCCGAGATGATGGAGATCCCCATCGGCACCGTCATGTCGCGGCTGCACCGGGGAAGAAAGGCGATGCAGAAGGCGTTGTTCGACTACGCCCACGTGCGTGGGCTCGCCGGCGCCGCCGTCGGCACCGAGGGAAACGACGATGGCTGACTGCAACGACACGCTCCGAGAGCTCGACACCTTCCTCGACGGGGAGCTGACCGCCGGTGCCAAGTCCGCCATCAGGGCCCACCTCGACGGCTGTCCGGACTGCCTGGAGGCGTTCGACTTCCAGGCCGAGCTGAAGGTGATGATCGCCGAGCGGTGCCGCCGCGACGAGCTGCCGCCGGGGCTGCTGGCCCGGATCGAACGCTGCTTCGACACCCGATTCGACGACCGGTAACCTCCGACCCATGCTCGCCGCGGAGATCTGGCACTGGTGGATCGGCATCGTGCTGTTCGCCGTCTCGGTGCTGGCCGTCGGGATGCTCATCGTCGGCTATCTGAAGAACGTCACGGCGATGCGCTACCCAAGCAAGCGCCAGCGCGACGACAGCTGACCGAGCGAGCGTGCTCGACGAGCTGCTCGCCCGCTGCGCCTTCCCGCCGGCCGGCTCGCCCGTCGTCTGCGCCTTCTCCGGCGGACCAGACTCAACGGCCTTGCTGGCGCTGGCCGTGCACGCCGCGCTGGTCGTCGAGGCAGTGCACGTGGACCACGGATTGCGGCCGGCGTCGGGCGCCGAGGCGGCGCAGGCCGTCGCCATCGCCGCCAAACTCGCCGTCCCCGCCCGCGTCGTGCGCATCGAGCTCGAGCCAGGGCCCAACCTCCAGGCGCGCGCCCGTGAGGCCCGCCGCGCCGTGCTGCCGCGTGGTGCGCTGACCGGACACACCGCCGACGATCGGGCCGAGACGATGCTGATCAACCTGCTGCGCGGAGCCGGCCCAGACGGGCTGGCGGCGCTCGGACCGGCACCGGAGCGCCCCCTGCTGGCCCTGCGCCGCGCCGAGACCCGCGCCCTGTGCACTGCCCTCCAGCTGCACCCGATCGCCGATCCGTCGAACGCCGATCCGCGGTTCCTGCGCAGCCGCGTCCGTCACGAGCTGGTGCCACTGCTCGACGACATCGCCGGGCGCGACGTCGTCGCGCTCCTCACCCGCACCGGTGAACTCGTCCGCGAGGGGCTCGAACTGATCGACGAGCTGGCCCCAGACCTGGACCCCACCGACGCCAAGGCCCTGGTGGCGGCGCCGTCCGCCCACGCCAGCCGGGCCGTCCGCCGCTGGCTCACCGGTGATGGTTACCCACCCGATGCGGCGTCGGTCGCCCGCGTCCTGGCCGTCGCCCGCGGTCCGGCCCGCGCCTGCGAGCTCCCCGGCGGTCGGCGGGTCGAACGGCACCACCAGCGGCTGCGCATCATCGACGCCGCCGCAGTAGTGTCGACCAGCGGTATGGGCACGTCGGGCATCCGTTGATGGCGACCCGGCTGCGCGGCCGTTGGGCCCTCGGCATCACGCCGCGCAACTTCACCTGGATCCTCAAGGACAAGCTGGCGATCTGCGAACGGCCCGGTGGCTACGGCGAGAACCACCGCCGGGTCCGTCGCCAGGAGGAGATCATCTGGATCCGCGAGAACGGGTTCGGCTGCGTCGTCTCGATCATCCCGGCCCCGCACAACCTGCACAACTACGACGAGCTCGGGGTGGCCTCGCGGCACCGGCCGTTCAACGGCGAGGAGCTCGACCCGTGGTTGAAGGCCTTCTACCGCGAGCTGCACGACCTGCTGCGATCCGGAACCAAGGTGGTCGTCCACGGTGAGGAGGTCGGCGACCGCATCGTCGGCGTGATGGGCGGGTACATCCGCTGGGCCGGCCTCGTCGACGACGACACCCAGGCCATCACGGTCACCGAGCGGTTGGCCGGTCGGCAGCTCGACCCGTTCGCCCGCAACGTCATCCTCACGGCCACCCGCCTGCGCTGAAGCAGGATTCGCGAGACGGACCCGTCTCATGGGTACGTTGAGTGGATGGCGGCTGGCCGGCGGGTGCTGGTGAGCGGAATGGGCGGTGATCTCGGCTCGCGCGTCGCCGTGCTGCTCGAGAACGAGCCGTGGGTCGGCGAGCTGGCCGGGCTCGACGTCGACCCGCCACGACGGCGGCTGCACCGGGCGTCGTTCGAGTTGGTCCCGACGACCGACCACGAACGCATCGTCGAGATCGTCACCAGGTTCAACCCCCACGTCGTCGTGCACATCGCCGTCTGGGAGCCCTACAGCCGGGCGACACCCGACACTGCCCGGCGCCTGACCGACGAGGCGGCCACGTCGATCCTCGGCGCGGCGGCCGAGTGCCGGGCCCTCGAGTCGGTGATCGTGCGCAGCGGCACCGAGATCTACGGGCGGGCGCACGGCGCGCCGACCCGCCCGGACGAGGACGCCGAGCTCGACCCGACGTGCGACTACGGGCGGATGCTGCTCGGCATCGAGCGCACCGCGGCAGCGATCGGCGAGCGCATCGGCGTGGCCGTCGCCGCCATCCGCATGGGGACCGTGCTCGGACCACACGTGCCGAGCCCGCTGGGTCGGGTGTTGCGGATGCCGGCGGTGCCGTTCAGCGTGCTCGCCGACCCGCCGTTCGCCGTCGTCGAGGACATCGAGGTCGCCCGGGCCTTCGTGGCCGCCGCCGAACGGCGGTTGGACGCGCCGGTCAACGTCGTCGCCAACGGCGCCATCACCGCCCTGCAGGCGGCCCGGCGCGGGCGGCGCATCCCCATCCCGCTCGTCGGGCCCGACTGGGCGCTGGCCAAGCTGATCAGCGGGCTGCTCGGCGCGCCGATCCCCGATCACGTCATCGAGGCCCTGCACCGCGGTCGCCTGGCCGACAACTCGCGCATGGAGGAGCTGCTCGGCTTCCGGCCGACGGCCACCACGAGCGACGTCGTCTCGCGGCTGTACGAGTGGCCGACGGTGGTGCGCGTGCCGGCCCGCCAGGCGGTGGCGTGATGTCCGACGCGACGTACGAGGCCCGGGTCATCACCCTCCCGGTGGACCGGGCGACGACGGCGGCGCGTGAGACGGCCGCCGCGGCTGCCGCCCGGCAGGTGGCACCGGTCGGCACGTGGTCGGTCGACGACTGGGGGCGGGACCCGAAGCTCGTCGACGTCGCCGTACGGCTGGGGCAGTTGCGCTGGAACACCTTGGTCGGGGGCATCGAGCGACTGCCGGCGCGGGCCGGCGCGCTCGTCGTCGTCAACGCCCGGCGCTACGCACTGTCACCGATCTTCACGGCGATGGCGCTGACGTCGGCGACCGGCCGGCCGGCCCGCTTCGTCGGTCGGCCCGACATCGCCCCGGTCGGCGCGTTCGTGCGCCGGTTGGGCGGCCTTCTCGACCGGCCCGACGAGGTCGCTGGCGCGCTGCGCGCCGGAGAGCTCGTCGTCATGGGCGCCCACCCGGAGCTGCACCCGCGCCGTGTCGGGCGTGTGGACCACCGGCTGATCGGCGCCGCAGTGGCGACGGGGACCTCGGTCTTCCCGGCGGTCACGGCCAGCTCGCCGTGGGGGCGGTCGGCTCGGGTCGAGGTCGGCGCCGTCGCCCGCCCGACCAAGCGCCGGCGCGGGCCGCTGATCGAGCTGGAGTTGGCCGACCTCGTGGAGCAGCGGATCCAGCGGCTGCTCGACGAGCTCGGTGGCGCCCAGACGGGCACGCCGCTCGATTGGTTGCCGCTGAGCGGGATGGGCGGCAGCTGAGATGGGCGCGAGGATGGGCGCTGACACGGGCGGGGAGCGCAGGTAACGACATGGGTGGGAAGGGCGGGTAACGACATGGCCTACGCCACCGCCGAGGACGGCACCCGGCTGCACTACCACGTCACCGGTCGGCGGAGCGCCCCACCGACGCTGTTCATCCAGGGCCTCGGGGCCGACAAGCACGGCTGGGACTTCCAACGGTTCGGGCTGGGCTGGGCGCTACGGGCCATCGCCCTGGACAATCGGGGGGCGGGGCGCAGCGACAAGCCGCACGGCTCGTACTCCCTCGAGCAGATGGCCGAGGACGCCATCGCCGTGCTGGACGACGCCGGCGTGGAGACGGCCCACGTCGTCGGCGCGTCGATGGGTGGGGCGATCGCCCAGATCGTCGCGCTGCGGTTTCCGGAACGGGTGCGGTCGCTGACGCTGACCTGCACGTCGTGCCGCAACCACGCCTGGCGCCGGCAGCTGCTGGGCGGGTGGGGGTCGACGGCGCGCCAGTCGGGCATGGGCTCGATGACCAAGGAGGCCGCCCGGTGGGTGATCGGGCCCCGGTCGTTCCGCCGGCTGCTGCCGGCCATCGGTTGGCTCGGACCGCTGGCGTTCGGGCGGCCGACCCACGCCTTCGGCAACCAGGTCGACGCCATCCTCGCCGCCGACGACGGACTGTCCGACGAGCTGCGGGCGATCCAGGTTCCCACGCTGGTCGTCGTCGGCAACCAGGACATCCTCACGCCCCGCGGTGACAGCGAAGAGCTGGCCGAGCTGATCCCGACGGCCGAGCTGGTCGTCATCAGCGGTGCTGCCCACGGGTTGATGATCGAGCACGCCTCGACCTACAACCGCATCCTCCTCGACTTCATCCAGCGCGCCGAGGCCGCCTACCAGGACTCGTTGGACGAATCGCCACCGGCTGCCGCCGATCAGGCCGCCTCGGCCAGCTGATCGACTTCTGACGAAGCTCCCGCAGATCAGCGGAAAGCTCCGAGCGTTCGTGACGCAGCGAGCATGACAGCCCAGGCCGGCCGTGCCCGGCCCAGGCCGAGTGAGCGGAGTCTTCGGAGCGAGCGAGGCCATCAACAGACGACGTCGGTGATCGCACCCTCGCCGATCGAGAAGCGCGTGCGGTGCTCGGTGCCGACCAGCCGCAGGAACTCGGAGAACGACTCTGCCGGCGATTCGCACTCGGAGCGGTCGATCGTCTCGGCGAAGGGCACCTGCCAGCCGTCGACGAGGTGGGCGTATCCGGCGTCGAGCTCGACAATGGCCGGCAGCTCGAACGTGAACTGCGGGCCCGTGGGCACGATCGAGAAGGCAGCCACGGTGTCCCCGTGCATCTCGGCGAGCAGCGAGCAGAGCCCGAACTCGCCGAGGTCGGGGCAGCTGTTCGAGCCGGGGGTGCCCGGGAAGATCTGCACGGGGAGGTCGTAGGGCGGCGCAAGGGTCAAGATCACGTCGCCGACGCTGCGGCCGTCGGGGCCGATCGAGAACCCCTGCACCTGTGTGTCGAGCACCAGCGCGGTCACGTCGGCGATGCGGTCGACGGGCTCGTCGCTCTTGGTGATCTTGGCGATCGAGTCGTCACCTGTGAAGGCCAGGGTGACGAGCAGCGCCAGGGCCACGAGCGCACCCACGGCCGCCAGCAGCCGCCACGAGAGCACCTGCCGCATGTCGCGCGACGATACCGACGCCCCAATGCCGAGATCCGGCACCCCCAACCTCGCTCCGTACCGACGTTGGCGTCACCGCTGACACCAACGTCGGTCCAGAACGGGCTCAGGGGGTGGCGGTGACGGCGGCCGCAGCGGCGCGGGTGGCGGCGGCACCGATCTGGTCGAGCACCTCGTCCGTGTGGGCGAGGCCGACGAAGATCGCCTCGTAGGCGCCGGGTGCCATCGCCACGCCCTCGGCGAGCATGGCGTGGAAGAACCGCCCGTAGGCGTCGACGTCCGTCCGGCGGGCGGAGTCGAAGTCGACGGGCGCCGGCACGTCGCCGCAGACCATCCCCAGCAGCGTCCCGACGACCGGGAACCGAGCCGGGAACCCGGCGCCGGCACACGCCTCGTGGAGCAGCGCGGCGAGGTGGCGGGCGCGCGCCGACAGCTCCATGTACACGTCGCCGTCGAGCTGTCCGAGCGCGGCCAGCCCGGCGGCCGTCGCCAGCGGGTTGCCCGACAGGGTCCCGGCGTGGAAGACGGGCCCGAGCGGCGACAGCATCTCCATCACCTCGCGGCGGCCGCCGACGGCGCCGATCGGCAACCCGCCCCCGATCACCTTGCCGAACGTGGTCAGGTCGGGCGTGACGTCGTACTTCGCTTGCGCCCCGCCGTCGTCGAGTCGGAACCCGGTGATCACCTCGTCGAACACGAGCAGCGCGCCGGCGCCATCGCAAGCGGCCCGCAGCCCCTCGAGGAAGCCGGCGGCCGGCGCCACCACGCCCATGTTGGCGGCGACCGGCTCGACGATCACCGCGGCGACCCGGTCGTCCAGCTCGGGCACCCGGTTGTACGGCACGACCAGGGTCTCGGCGACGGCCCCGGCCGGCACACCGGCGGTGCCGGGCAGGCCGAGGGTGGCCACGCCGCTGCCGCCGGCGGCGAGCAGGGCGTCGGTGGCGCCGTGGAAGTTGCCGTGGAACGACACGATCCGGTCACGCCCGGTGAACCCCCGGGCCAGCCGAACGGCCGTGCTCGTCGCCTCCGTGCCGGAGCTCATCAGACGGACCTGCTCGCAGCTCGGCACCCGGCCGGCGATCTCCTCGGCGAGCTTCATCTCGCGTGGTGTCGGGGCGCCGTACGACGTGCCGTCGGGCGCCGCGGCGGCCAGTGCAGCGGTCACGGCGGGGTGGGCATGGCCGAGGATCACGGCCCCGTAGCTCTGCACGAGGTCGATGTAGCGGCGGCCTTCGACGTCCCAGACGTGGGCACCGTTGGCGCGAGCGACGAGGTACGGGCGGCCGCCGACGGCGCGGAAGGCGCGGATCGAGGAGTTGACGCCGCCGGGGATGACCGTCTCGGACCGGCGGAACAGCGTGTCGTTCGACGGCAGCCCGGCGCCGCGGCAGACCACCGGATCGCAGCCGGCGGCCGGGCAGCGCTCGGCGTCGCAGTAGGGGATGCGGGTCCGGGTGGTCGGCGCCGTAACGGGTTCAGCCATGCCGGCCGGGGCCCTCGGCGAACCACCGGGCGAAGTACGTGAGGATCACGTCGGCGCCGGCCCGCTTGATCGCCGTGAGGTGCTCGAGCGCCACCGCGTCCCCGTCGATCCACCCGTTGGCAGCGGCCGCCTGGATCATGGCGTACTCGCCGCTGACGTGGTAGGCGGCGATCGGCACGTCGACCGTCCGTCGCGCTTCGGCAATGACATCGAGGTAGGCCAGCGCCGGCTTGACCATCACCATGTCGGCACCTTCGGCGACGTCGGCGGCGATCTCCCGCTGCGCCTCGCGGGCGTTGCGCCAGTCCTGCTGGTACCCCTTGCGGTCCCCGCCGCCGACGATCGAGACGTCGACGGCGTCACGGAACGGCCCGTACAGACCGCTGGCGTACTTGGCCGAGTAGGCGAGGATCGCGACGCCGTCGAAGCCGGCGCCGTCCAGCGTCGCCCGCAGGTGGCCGACCTGGCCGTCCATCATCCCGCTCGGCGCGACGACGTGCGCGCCGGCCGTTGCCTGGGCCAGCGCGGCCCGGCCGTAGACCTCGAGCGTGGCGTCGTTGTCGACGTCGCCGTCGGGCCCGAGCACGCCGCAGTGTCCGTGGTCGGTGTACTCGTCGACGCAGAGGTCGGCGATCAGCACCACGTCGTCCCCAACGTCGGCCCGCAGGTCGGCCAGCGCCAGTTGCACGATGCCGCCGGGGTCGTGGGCACCGCTGCCGGTGGCGTCCTTGGTGGCCGGCACGCCGAACAGCACGACGGCGCGCACCCCGAGCTGAGCGAGCTCGACGACCTCCTTGCGGACGCTCTCGCGGGTGTGCTGCACGACGCCGGGCAGCGAGGTGATCGGCTGCGGGTCGGCGATGCCCTCGCGCACGAACAGCGGGGCGATCAGGTCGCTCGTGCGCACCGTGGTCTCGGCGACGAGCTCGCGCAGCGCAGCCGTCCGCCGCAGCCGGCGCGGCCGGCCGATCGGGAACGGCGCACCCACCGCGCCGAGGCTACGCCGACACCGGTTCTCCTGAGGATCCGGGGTCATCTTTGACCCCTGAAAACGCTTGAGAACCGATTACGGGGCGACGAGGGCGGTGGTGAGCAGGGTGGTGAGGGTGGTGGGGTCGGGGTGGTCGGCGACGTGGTCGACCTCGACGCCGGCGGCTCGGGCGGCCTCGGCCGTGACGGGGCCGATGCACACCACGACCTGGGGCGCAGTCCCCGCTCGTGTGCCGACGGCGGCGGCGTAGGTGCGAGCGGCGGAGCCGCTGGCCAGCACCACGGCGTCGGCCGCCGCCAGCTCGACCGTCTCGGCGTCCGACGGCGGCCGCTCGACCGTCCGATAGGCGACGACGACCTCGACGTCGTGGCCGGCGGCGACCAACCCGGCGGCGAGCACGGGCCGCGCCTGGTCGGCCTGGGCCAGCAGCACGCGCGCCGGGCCCTGCGGGAGCTCCTGCAGCAGCCCTTCGGCACGCGCCACGACCGGCACGAGGTCCACTGGTCGGCCGGCCGACTCCGCCAGCACCGCCGCCGTCGCCGGACCGACCGCAGCCAGTCGCACCGCCGGCACCTCACCCGCCGCGGCACCGACCGCCCGGGCGCCGTTGGCCGACGTGACGATCAGCCAGTCGAACTGCGCCAGGCGCGCCAGCGCGGCGGCGAGCCCAGCCCCGCCGTCCGGCGCCTCCAGCGTGGCGATCAGCGGGACGTGGATCACCTTGGCGCCGAGCGCCGCCAACTGGGCGCCCAGCTCTCCCGGCTCGGGTCTCGTGATGGCGACGGTTCGCCCGCGCAGCACCGCCGCCGCCGTCACCAGCCGACCGCCGACTTGGCACGACGGGCCAAGGCTGCGGCGACGTCGTGGTCGCCGTCATCGCCGCCGAGCGCGACGGCCTCGACGAACGTGCCGGCGCCGTCGCGATCGCCCGAGGCGAGGAAGGCGTGCAGGCGGCCGCCCACGACGTGGGCGCCGAGGGGCAGCGAGCACCCCGTGCCGAGCTCGGCCAGGTAGCTGCGCTCGACGGTGACGGCGTGGCGGGACGCAGCGTCGTCGACGCCCGCCAGCAGCTCGGTGGTGTCCGGGTCGTCGCGCCGCACCTCGAGGGCCACGCAGCCCTGGCCGACGGCGGGCACGAACCGCTCCGGGTCGAGCCGCTCACGGACCCGCTGCTCCATCCCGAGGATCTGCAGCGCGGCGACGGCCATCACGATCGACCCGTCCTCCGGCACCTTGGCCAGCCGGGTGGCGATGTTGCCGCGCAGCTCCAAGAAGTGGAGATCGGGGCGCGCCGCCCGCAGCTGCGCCCGCCGCCGCACGGAGCCGGTGGCCACCGGCGCGCCGGGCGCCAGCTCGGACAGCGCCCGGCCGATCAACCCGTCGGCCGCATCGCGCCGGCGTGTGAAGGCGGCGATGACGAGGCCGGGGTGCGGCAGCGACGGCAGGTCCTTGGCCGAGTGCACGGCGACGTCGGCGAGTCCGTCGAGCACGGCCTGCTGCACCTCCTTGACGAACACGCCCTGCCCGCCGATGACGTGCAGCGGCACGTCCTGGCGCCGGTCGCCGGTCGTCTCGACGAGCACCAGCTCGACGTCGTACGCCGCCACCGCCCGCAGCTCCTCGGCGACGGCCTCGGCCTGGGTGCGAGCCTGGGGCGAGCCCCGGGTGGCCAACCGGACCGTCGGCACGGGCGGCGCGGCGTCAGCCGAGGTCGAACAGGTCGCTCACGGCGGCCGCGTTGCGCTCGCCCTGCGGCGTGCCGGCCTCGTGGCGCAGCCGCACGGACGGGCCGTGCAGCAGCTTGGCGACGATGGTGCGGGTCAGGGCGTCGACCACTTCCCGCTGGCTGTCGTCGAGTGCGCTCAGACGACCGTCGAACCGATCGAGCTCGCTCGACCGCAGCTCCTCCGCCTTGGCGTGGAGGGCGGCGACCAACGGCGCCGCCTGGCGCGCCGTGAGCTCCATCGAGAAGCGTTCGAGCTCCTCGGCGACGATCTCCCGCACCCGCTCCGTCTCGCCGGCCCGCAGCGCCAACCCACGGTCGGCCCAGTCGCGCAGGTCGTCGAGGTCGAGCACGGTGACGTCGTCCAACCCGCCGACCGAGCGGGCCACGGCCCGGGGGACGGCGATGTCGACGACGAGCAAGGGCCCGCCGCCGGCCCGTGCGGCCTGCACGTCGTCGAGCGTCACCACGCTCTCGCCCGACGCGGTGCAGGCGAGGACGACGTCGGCGGCGGCCAGCGCGTCGCGCAGGTGGTCGAGGCCGATCGCCGTGCCGCCGACCTGCTCGGCCAGCGCCGCCCCGCGCGCCACCGTGCGGTTGCAGACGACGATGGATCCGGCCCCGGCGCGGCCGAGGGCGGTGGCGACTCCGACACCCATCTCCCCGGCACCGACGACGAGCACCCGGCGACCGTGCAGGGTGCCCAACCGGTCGTCGACCATCTCGACCGCAGCGTGGCTGATCGACGCCGTGCCCCGGCCGATCGCCGTCTCGGCCCGCGCCCGCTTGCCGACCCGCAGCGCCTGGCGGAACAGCAGGTCGAGGGTGGTGCGGACACCGCCGTTGGTGCGACCGACCTGCCAGGCCGTGCGCACCTGGCCGAGGATCTCGCTCTCGCCGAGCACCGCCGAGTCGAGTCCGGCGGCCACCTCGAACAGGTGCCGGGCGGCGGCGTCGTCGTGCTGGCTGTAGAGGTACGGGTGCAGCTCGTCGGCGGCCAGCGACCCGAGCTCGCAGAGGAAGTCACGGATGTCGGCGTAGGCGCCGTGGAAGCGCTCGGCGACGGCGTAGACCTCGATCCGGTTGCACGTGCTGAGCACGGCGACCTCGCGCAGGTTGTCGCGCGACGAGAGCCCGACCACGGCCTTGCCGACGGCATCGGGCGCGACGGCAAGGCGCTCGAGCACCGACAACGGGCCGCTGCGGTGGTTGACACCGATGACGACGACTGACATGCCGGGGGCCAGCCTACGCAGTCGCACCCCGGTGCGAACCGGTCGGTACGGCGGCCAACGAGGCCCCCAGGAGGTTGCTGCGCCGCTGCTCGTAGTACCCGAGGATCTGCAGCTCGACGGCCAGGTCGACCTTGCGCACCGTGACGCTGTGCGGGACGGTGAGGACCGTGGGGGCGAAGTTCAGGATGCTCGTGACGCCGGCGGCGACCAGCCGGTCGGCGGCGTCCTGGGCGGCGGCGGCGGGCGTGGCGACGACCCCGATCGACACCTTCGCCCCCTTGACGATCGCCGGCAGGTCCTCCAGTCGACGCACGGCCTGCCCGTTGATCATGGTGCCGACCTTCTCGGGGTCGACGTCGACGATCCCGGCGACCGGGAACCCGCGCTGGCCGAAGCCGCCGTAGCCGGCGAGGGCCTGCCCGAGGTTGCCGGCTCCGACGATCACGACGGGCCAGTCGTGCGTCAGGCCGAGCTCGCGGCGGACCTGGTAGATCAGGTAGCCGACCTCGTAGCCCACGCCGCGCACGCCGTACGTGCCGAGGTAGCTGAGGTCCTTGCGCACCTTCGCCGCGTTGACGCCGGCGAAGTCGGCCAGCTCCTCCGAGGACAGGTTGACGGTCCCGAGGTCGGCCTGCTCCATGAGGATCCGCAGGTACACCGGCAGCCGGGCAACCGTCGCCTCAGGGATGCGCCGCCCGCGACTCGTCGTGGCCATCGACCGATCACGTTACGCCGCTCGTGCATGATTTCACAAAGGCGCTGCGGTTGCTTCGGCCACGGACGCAGCCGAGCAGTTCCCGAGCGTTCGTTACGCAGTGAGCGTGACACCCCAGGCCGGCCGTGCCCGGCCCAGCCGAGTTGAGCGGAGTCTTCGGAGCGAGCGAGGCCATTAGACCAGATCGCGACGGACGAGCTTGCCGTTGGCGTTGCGCGGCAGCTCGTCGACGAACAGCACCTTGCTCGGGCACTTGTACCGGGCCAGGTGGTCCCGGGTGTGTTCGATCAACGAGTCCTCGTCGATCGACGCACCTGGCGTCAGCACGACGAACGCCTTGACCGCCTCGCCAGTGTGCGGGTGCGGCACGCCGATGACGCCAACCTCGGCGACGGCCGGGTGGGCGCCGAGCACGTCCTCGACCTCGGCCGGGTAGACGTTGAAGCCAGACACGATGATCAGGTCCTTGGCCCGGTCGACGAGGAAGAGGTTCCCGCGGTCGTCGACGGTGGCGATGTCGCCGGTGCGCAACCACCCGTCGCTCGTGAGCACCCGTTCCGTCGCCTCGGGGTCGTCGAGGTAGCCGGCGAAGACGTTCGGACCGCGCACCCAGATCTCGCCCGAGTCCCCGACCAGCGCGTCCTCGCCGTCGTCGTCGACGATGCGCAGCTCGATGCCGGACAGGACGCGACCCACCGACCCGAACAGTGGTGGTAGCCCCGCCGACGACGTGACGATCGGCGAGGCCTCGGTCAACCCGTAGCCCTCGGCGATGGCGATGCCGAAGCGATCGAGGATCCGCTCGGACACCGGCACCGGCAGCTTGGCGGCGCCGGACAGGGCCAGCTTCACGCCGGCCAGGGCGTCCGCCGGGGCCTCGTCGAAGTGCGAGAAGGCGACCCAGACGCTCGGTGAGCCGGGGACGACGGTGATCTTGCGGGCGCGGATGGATTCGAGGGCGGTCGCCGGGTCGAACCGCTGCACCAGCACCACGCACGCGCCGGCGGAGAGGCTGAGCCCGAGGACCACGTTGAGCCCGAAGATGTGGTAGGCGGGGATCACCCCGTAGACGACGTCGTCGGCCGAGATGCGGTTGGTCGTCGAGCGGGCCTGCTCGATGTTCGAGAGCAGGTTGCCGTGCGTGAGCATGGCCGCCTTCGCCGCGCCGGCCGTGCCGCTGGTGAACATCAGTACGGCCAAGTGGTCGGGGTCGACGTTGGCCGGGGGCAGCGGTTCGGACTCGGCCAACGACTCGAAGCTGATGGCTCCACCGCCGGCGTCGCCGTCGACGCTGACGACGGTGTGCACGGAGGAGCGGGCCGCCGGGTCGACGTTGCGCCAGCTCGAGGTCGCGGTGCGGTCGACGACGGCGAGCACGGGGTTCACGGCCTGCAGCTGCTGGGACACCTCCGGCGAGGGGCTCGACGGGTTGAACGGCACGACGACGGCACCGAGGCCGAGCGCGGCGAAGTAGGTGATCACGAACGGGTGGCCATTGCCGCAGATCAGGGCGATGCGATCGCCGTCGCCGACCCCCGCCGCGGCCAGCCCACCGCGCACCCGCGCCACCTGGTCCTCCAGTTCGGCGTACGTGATCGACCGGTTGCGACTGATCAGTGCCGTGCTCGCGCCGTCATGGCCTTCGATCAGTCGAGCGACGTTGACGCCGCCATCCCCGCCATCCCCCATCGGGGCGAGATCGTAGCGACGTGCCGCGGCGACCCCGTCCTCAACCGCTCACGACCGTCGCCGAATCCGTGCCGCCGGGCGAGCTGGCGCTGAGGGTGACGGCGTCGCCGCGGGCGAGGCAGAGCTCGCGCTGACCGCTCGTGCCGCCCGTCGACGAGCCGGCCGGCGACGACAGGACCACCTCCGTGGCATCAGCCGTCAACCATCGTGCGACGTTGGGGACGAGGTTGGCCGGGCAGCGATGGGTGCCCGGGCCGAGCACGAAGCGCAGGATGGACGGTGCCGGCAGCTCCGGTTCCGGGTCCGGGTCCGGTTCAGGGTCCGGGTCCGGGTCGGGTTGGGGGTCCGGTTGCGGATCGGGCTGCGGATCGGGTGCCGGATCAGGCGGTCGCTCCGGCTCGGGGACCGGCTCGTCCGGCGTCGGTGGCACCACGGGGTCGGGGACGACCAGCACGACGGCGGTCGTGGACGGCGCCGTCGTCGAGGTCGTCGACGTCGTGGAGGTCGTCGAGGTCGTCGAGGTCGTCGAGGTCGTCGAGGTGGTGGGCGGCTCCGTCGTGGTTGTGCGCGGCGTCGTCGAGGTCGGGGGCGGTGCGACCGGGACCGACCCGACGGCGGCGGCCGAGTCCGAGTCCGGGGCCTCGGCCGACTCGGCGCGCAGCAGCATCGCGCCGGCGGCGACGAGCAGCACGACGGCGGCAGCAGCGACCGGCCAGCGCCAGGACGACGGGCGGGCGGCGGGCGGCCCCTGCTCCGAGGGGGGATCTCCGGTCGCCTCCTCGTGTCCCGGTGCACCCGTCACGGCGCCGAGCTCGTTGGCGGGCACCGGGATGCCCTCGGCCTGCAGCCCGTGCGCGGTGCGGGCGCGCAGGAAGAGGGGGACGGCAGCCAGCGGGACGGCGGCGAACAGCTTGACCGGATCGGTCTGCCGGCGTCGCTGTTCGATGCAGGTGGCGCAGGACCGTTCGTGACGCCGGACGGCACTGGCCGTGTCGGCGTCGAACGTCGAACCGACGACGGCGGCCAGCAGCGGGCAGGTCGGCCGGCCCCGGTGCCACAGCAGGAACGCACCGATGGCATCGCCCAGCCGGGCGCGCAGCCGGAACAGCAGCTGGTGGGCGTGGTTGGGGGTCACGCCGAGGTCGGCGGCCAGCTCGCTCGGCGTGAGCCCGTGGCGCAGGTGCAGGTCGAGCAGCGAGGCGTCGCGCTCGCCCAGCGCCTCGGCGGCGGCCCACAACAGCGCCTCGCTCTCGTGGGCTTCCGCCAGGTCGGCCGGCGAATCCGTCGCCGCCTCGGCGTCCTGTGCCGCCACGACCGCACCCTCGGACGGCGTCGAGCGGCCTTCTCGCCGCAGCACGTCGAGGGCCCGGTTGCGGGTCAGTCGCAACAGCCATCCGCCGAAGGCGTTCACGTCGTCGAGCCGGTCGAGGCGTTGCCAGGCGGTGAGGAACGCGTCCTGGGTGACGTCGGCGGCCAGCTCCGGTCGGCGGACCACACCGCGGGCGACGTTGAACACCCGGTCGTGCCATCGCTCGAACAGCTCACCGAACGCCGCCCGGTCGCCGGCGCGCACCCGCTCGACGAGCGAGGCGTCGCTGGCGCCGTCCATGGTCGCAAGGATCGCGCCGCTCACCTGATGAGGACAGGGGTGCCCAGCGGAAGGCGGTCGATGAGCGCCTCGATCACCTCGTTGGGCAGCCGGATGCACCCGCTGGACGCGGCGCGCCCGATCGAGTCCGGGTTGTTCGTTCCGTGCACGCCGATCTGACCGACACCACCGATGAAGTCGGTCAGCACCCCGGAGAACGCAGAGATGCCGACGGCCACGCGGCCCCACACGCTGTCCGGGTCACCGGTGTCGAGCTTGTCGGTGACGAAGAACCGCCCGGTCGGGGTCGGCCGATCCGGTGTCCCGATGGCCACCGGCCACTCGCCGACCACCGAGCCGTGCTCGACGAAGCGGAGCGTGCGGGCGGCGAGGTCGATGTGGATCTCGCCGGCGACCGGCTCGAGCCGCACGTCGCCGGCCCGGACCCAGCCGGACGAGCCGGTCGGGCGCATCGGCAGCAGCACGTGGACCCATCCCGGGACGGGAGCGGACTCCGCCGCGGCGTCCACCACCCCGAGCACCGTCGGCGTCCCGAACGCCGTCGTCGCCGGGACCTCGGCGACCTCGGCACCGGCCGGCCCGTCGAACACCGCCAGACGGTCGACGAGCGACACGGCACGCATCGCCGCCGGCGCGGCGATCGGCTCGGCGACGGTGGTCGTCGACGGACACGCGTCGCCGCCACGACGTCGGGGATCGTCGCCGCGACGGTCAGCGTCGACGGCGGCGTGGATGGCCGGGGCAACACGGTCGGCGCCGGTGTGGTCGTGGACGCTGCGGAGCTGTCAGCGGCCCGGCCGCGACAGGCGGTCGCGCCGAGGGCGACGAGGGCGAGCACCGCCCTGGTGCGACGGCTCCCGATGACGACAGGCATCACGCCCTCATCCCGTGAACGTCGGGGTGCGCGTGCACACCTCGTCGAGGACGCAGGGTTCCGGCGCCGGATCGTCGTCGTCATCGTCGTCGTCGTCGCCGCAGTCGGATTCGACGGGATCGCACGGGTCGTCGGTCACCTCGTCCGGACCGTCGGGGACGACTGGATCGACGGGATCGTCCTCGTCGCCACCACCACACGGGCCCTCGGTGGGTTCGCAGGTGTCGCCGGTCAGGTCGTCGAGTGGCTGGTCGCCGAGCAGCTCGACCACGGTCAGCTCCTCGAACGGGTCGGGCTCCGGCGGCCCCGCCAGCGCCGAGGTCCCGGCCAGGTTGAGGCCGGCGATCGCCGCCGCGGCGACCGTCGTCCGCAGGATGGTGCGCATTGCTCGCTCCCTTCGTCATGACCCGGGTCGATCCCGGGTGACGACGAACCTGACGAACGAACCCGCCGGCGCCTTACACCCCGCCGTCGCGCCGCTGGCGCGACCGCGTCACAGGCGGATGAGGGCGATGACGCCGGCGAGGAGGATGACCAGTAGCAGCAGGCCGATGGCGAGCGTGGTGGCCGGGCGCATCAGACCGCACGCTACTGGCGGGCGCGCAGCTCCACCGGCGAGGCGGCCAACCTCGGCTCGTCGTCGTCGAGCGGCGAGAGGATCGCCGAGTCGCCGACGCCGATGTCGAGCTCGGCGGCGGCGGAGCGGCGGTCGAGGGCGAGGGCGTAGACGCCCTGCGAATCGAGGATCAGGCCCACCGCGCCGACGGACAGGTTCCCGAAGGCGGTGTCGATGCGGGCCACCCGGGTCTCGCCGCCGACGACCACCCGCCAGGCCTCGACACCGGCCGGCAGATCCTCGGGGCCGACGTTGAGCTGGCAGTTGCCGAATCGGTCGACCCACAGGACCTCGGCGTGGATCCCGTCGGCCTCGTCGCGCGGCAGGGGCACCATGCCGGGGAGCAGGGCGTAGGGGTCGATGGCCGGGCCGAGGTCGGTGATGTCGACCTCGTTGCACAGGTGGGCGGCCGCCGGCGCGAACACGTCACGCCCGGCGAACGTGGAGCCAGGCGCGTCGAGCTGGTAGCGCGGGTTGACCAGCTCGACAGCTCGTTCGGCGCCGCCGGCGATGGCGACGGCCGGCGCCAACAGGCCGTTGTCCGGCCCAACGAGGACCCCGGCGCCGCCGGCGACCTCGACGGCGACGGCGCGGCGGGCGGTCCCCACACCGGGGTCGACGACGGCGACCACCACGCCCTCGGCGACGTAGGGGATGGCGCGGGCGAGCGCCAGCGAACCGCCGCGCACGTCGAACGGGCGCACACCATGGGTGAGGTCGATCGCCGTGGCGTGCGGCGCCAGGTCACGCAGCACCGACTTGACGACGCCGACGAACTCGTCCTCCCAGCCGTAGTCGGTGAGCAAGGACACCGTGTCGTAGCGGCGGGCCATTCGCGCCGAGGGTACCGAGCTGGATCGCCTCGCTCGCTCCGAAGACTCCGCTCCTCGGCGTGGGCCGGGCAAGGCCGGCCTGGGCTGTCACGATCGCTGCGGAACGGACGCTCGGGAACCACGCGCGTTCCGATCCGGTCTCCTCGTGACACCCATGGGAGGTGCCGGGGTCGGTGCGCTCGGGGATGTCGGTCTCGCTCGCGCCGGCCTCGGCAGGGCGTCGCGCGACGAGGGGTACCGTGACCCGGTGGCCCGGCGCTTGGTGATCGTGGGCGGCGGCAACATGGGCGCCGCGCTGGCCGGCGGGTTGATCGCCAGTGGCATGGCCGCCGACGAGCTGGCGATCAGCGAAGCGCTGCCCGAACGTCGCCAGGCGTTGGAGGCGATGTTCCCGGGCGTCCTCGTCTCGTCGGAGGTCGCCGCGGCCGACAGTGCGCTGATCGCCGTCAAGCCGGGGGATGTTGCCGCCGCCATCGGCGCGGCGGTCGCCGCCGGCGCCGGACGCATCCTGTCGATCGCCGCCGGCGTCCGCCTGGCCAGTTTGGAGGCCGCCGCCGGGCCGGACGTCGCCGTGGTGCGGGCCATGCCCAACACGCCGGCGCTGATCCGGGAAGGGGCGTCGGCGATCGCCGGAGGGACCCGCGCCGGCGAGACCGACCTGGCCTGGGCGGAGGAGGTGCTCGGCGCCGTCGGCATCGTCGAGCGCGTCGACGAGCGACAGCTGGACGCCGTGACCGCGGTCAGCGGGTCGGGCCCGGCCTACGTGTTCCTGGTCGCCGAGGCCCTCGTCGCGGCGGGGGTCGAGAACGGGCTGTCGCACGAGCTCGCCGAGCGGCTGACGACGCAGCTGCTGGTCGGCTCGGCCGCGCTGCTCGCCGCGCGGGGCGACGCCGCCGCCTTGCGCACCGCCGTGACGTCGCCTGGGGGCACGACGGCGGCGGGCCTGGCCGTCCTCGACGAACGCGGCGTGCGCGACGCGGTCGCCGCCGCGGTCCGGGCCGCCGCAGCACGGAGCGCCGAGCTCGGGTTGTGAATTACGCCACTGTTTTTCGGGCGTGACTCTTTTCTCACCAGCGGGCAGCACCTAGTCTGACGGCGTTGAGACGCGCCGGGTGGATTCCCGGCTGCGCCGACGGGGCTGGTGCCATCGGGGGGTTGGCACCGGCCCTCGTCGCGTCTGGAGTCGAGAGGTTCCCGAGCGTTCGTTACGCAGCGAGCGTGAGCGCCCAGGCCGGCCTTGCCCGGCTTCGCGAGCGAAGCGAGCTCACGGCAGTCTGCCTTCTGCCGCAGCGGTAAGCGGAGTCTTCGGAGCGAGCGAGGCCATCAGGTAAAGCGGCTGGCGAAGGCGACGCGCAGCAGCGACTGGAAGCACTGCTCGACCGTGGCGTAGAGCGTGCCGATCGCCCGGTCGAGCTCGGCCTCGGACAACGAGCCGACCGGCAGCTCGCCGCGCAGGAACACGGCGTCCTCGATGCCGATCGAGAAGTGCGCGCCGACCAGCCGCTCGTTGCGTCGCAAGAGGTGCTCGTACAGCTCGGCGGCGTTCTCCTCCGGCGCCGGCAGCACGTAGGTCTCGTAGCGCAGCGTGCGCTGGCCGAGCGTCAGCCACACCGTCGTGAACTCCTTGTCCTCACCGCGCAGGCGGACGTACCAGCGGCGCACGTCGCCCTCGGCCCGCTCGATCGACTCGACCGGCACGCTGGCGCTCGCCGCGATCGACGCCAACCACTCGTCGAGACGCCGCTCCACGACTGCCAGCGCGGCGTCGTCGTAGACCTCGCTCATGACGTGCGGTCCACCTCGGTGATGCCGATCCGGTGGTGTCCGTCGATCACGAGCACGCCACCAGCTCCATGGCGGGACGGCCGGCGAGGTCGGCGTACACACGCCGCAACCGCGCTGCGGTGAACCCCCACGTGAAGCGACGCGCCCGAACGGCCGCCGCCTCGCCCATCCCCGCCGCACCGATCGGATCGCTGAGCACCTCGCGCAACGCCCGCCCGAAGCGCGCCGGATCGCGCCCGTCGACGAGCAGCCCGGTCACCCCGTCGTGGACGATGTTGAGCAGCCCGCCGACGGCACTGGCGACGACCGGGATGCCGCACGCCGCCGCCTCGAGGGCGACCAACCCGAAGCTCTCGCTGCGGCTCGGCACGACGACCACATCGGCGGCGCGGTAGTAGCTGGAGAGGATGTGGTGCGGGCGGGGCGCCACGAACCGCACACGGTCGGCGAGGTCGAGCTCGTCGACGAGCTGCTCCACCCGCGCCAGCTCCGCCGCGCCGTCGAGGCCGCTGGCACCGCCGACGATGACGAGCAGGGCGTCCGGCACGTGGGCCATCGCTGCAACGGCCACGTCCGGCCCCTTGAGCGGTTGGATCCGCCCGACGAACAGCACGATCGGCCGGTCGTCGGGCAACCCGACGGCGCGCCGGGCGCCGCCCCGATCACCCGGCGCGAAGAAGGCGTGTTCGACGGCGGGGGGCACGACTTCGAGTCGGCCGGCCGGATCCCCGTACAAGCGGCGGAACTGCCGCTCTTCCTCCGGGCAGCTGACGCAGATCACGTCACTGCAGCCGATGATCTCCGCTTCGGCCCGATCTCGCCAGGTCGGCTCGAGGTCACCACCCTCGGCCTTGACGCGAGCCAGCGTGTGGAACGTCGACACGAGCGGCACATCGAGGTCGTGCTTCAGCCGATGCCCGACCATGCCGCTGAGCCAGTAGTTGCCGTGGATGACGTCGGTGCCGGGTCCGGCGAGCAGGTGCTCGCGCACCCGTGTCGTGAACACATCCAGCTCGTCGGCCAGCTCCTCCTTCGGCAACCCGAAGGGACCGGCCGGAACGTGTACCACCCGGTGCCCCGGCTCGACCTGGACCTCGGGCGGCAGGCCCGGCCGGTCGGCACGCGTGTACGTCGTGCACTCGACCCCAGCCTGAGCGAGCGCCGACGCGACCTCACGGACGTAGACGTTCATCCCGCCGCTGTCGCCGGCGCCGGGCTGCACGAGCGGCGACGTGTGCAGCGAGATCATCGCCACCCGCTGGACCACTGACCGCTCCGGATCAGCTACCGACGTAGCTGTCGTAAACGTTCAGCAACGCCTGCTTCTGCCCGGCCGTGAGCAGCGGGTCGCGCGACACCGCCTCGCGCACACTCGGTGCCTTGGCCTCGTCCTCCGACAGCAGTCCCGCCCGCACGTACAACGTCTCGACGCTGATCTTCAGCGCCTTGGCCAGCTGCTGCAGGATCTCGGCCGATGGGCGCCGCAAGCCGCGCTCGATCTGCGAGAGGTAGGGGTTGGAAACGCCGGCCAGCTCGGCCAAGCGGCGCACGGACATGCTGGCGATCTCGCGCTGGGACTTGATGAACTCGCCCAGCTCGGCGACGCGGTGCTCGAGCTCCTCGCGCAGGTCGTTGGGCGACGGGATGCTCATGGTTGTTCGCTCTCGGCGGAGGTGGTTGCGGCGACGGCCGACACGAACTCCTCGGTCAGCTCGTCGAGCTGGTGCTCGACGTCCCGGCGTTCGGACGAGACGGCAGCCTCGAAGGCGTCGAGCGCGGCGACCAGCGACGTGAGCTCGTCGACATCCAGTTCGGGGAGCCGGCCGTACCCGTGCGCGGCGCACAGCTCGTCGAGCTGCTCGGCGCGCGGGTGACCGCTCCAGTCCTCCACCGGCCGCGGCGGACGGCCCGGCCCTCCGAGCAACCGATCGGACAGCACCTCGCGCAGACCGTCTTGGCGATCACCGTCGGGACCCCCGCCCTGGCGCTGGTCGAGCTCGGCGCGCGCCAGGTCGGCGCGGCCTTGGGCGACCCGACGCACGTAGGAGATGGCGTCGTCGGCGTCCTGCAGGGCGTGGCGCCGCCGGCGGAGGTCCTCGACCGTCATCGCGCCCCGCCCGACACCGGCGGCAGCACGGCCACCTCGTCGCCGGGGCCGACGCGCGTAGCGTCGTCGGCAGCGTCGCCGTTGACCCAGATGCGGCACGTGTCGAGCACCTCGATGAAGCGCGGCCCGTACCGTTGGCGCGCCACGCCGAGCACCTCCGCCACGGTCGACCCCGGGAGGTCGTCGCGACTGGTCCCTGCGGCCTCCCTGGCCGACGCGAACATTCGCACGATCGCCACTGTCGATGCAGCGTACGGGCGGGCCGGGGGCCTTCGGCGCCTCGGGCGCCCCCGGTAGCCTTCGGCGCTCGTGGCCACCGAGAAGCGTGAACGGCAGCGGGCCAACCGCCAGCTGCGCAACGAGCAGGACGTGCGCGTCGACCGGCGACGCACGCGCACCCGCCGCATCGTCATCGGCGTCGTCGCCGTGGTCGGCGGCGTCGCCGTCGTGCTGCTGCTGGCCTGGCTGGTCAACCGGGGTGGCGACGACGACACACCGCCGGCGACGACGACGACCGTGCCGGCCGCCGGGTTCACGTACGGGACCGGCGAGTGCCCGCCCGAGGAGGTGGCCGAGCCCGTGACGTCGTTCGCCGCCGCACCGCAGCTGTGCATCGACCCGGCGGCGACGTACTCGGCCCGGTTCGTCACCGACCGGGGCGACATCGTCGTCGAGCTCGACGCCGCCGAGGTGCCGGGCACGGTCAACAACTTCGTCACCCTCGCCCGCTACGGCTACTACGACGAGACGCTGCTGTTCCGCACCAACACGAGCATCGGCATCGTGCAGGGCGGCGGCCAGGACAACTTGGCGTCCCCCGGCTACGAGATCCCCGACGAGGAGGACGGGTTCACCTACACCGCCGGACTGCTGGCGATGGCCCGGACCCAGGCCCCGAACTCGGCTGGCGGGCAGTGGTTCTTCACCGTCAACGATGCGGCCGCGGCGCTCGACGCCCAGGGCACGTACGTCGTGTTCGGGCAGGTCACTGAGGGCCTCGACGTGCTGGAGGACGTCCTCGCCCTGGCCGGTTCCGACGGCGACACCCCGACCGAGGACGTCGTCCTCGAGACGGTCGAGATCACGGAGTCACCGTGACGATGGCTCGCTCCGCTCGCTGGGCCGGGCAAGGCCGGCCGTGTCAGGTCGCGCGCTGCGGTCGGGGGCCGAAGCGCGCACGCCCTCAAGGCAATTCGCCGTGGGTCACCACGGCGTCGCCGACCAGCTCGTAGCGACCGTCCCGGCACACGAGCGCTGACCCGGTCGGCAGCTCGATCAGCGGCGCGTCGGCCAGCTCGCGGGTGCGCACCTGGCGGTCGTGGCTGCGTGTCTCGGCGGCCGGCACCACGGTCAGCCCGCGCACCAGCCCCAGCCCGAGCGTCAGCGCACCGCCGCGCTGGTCGAGCATCGGGTCGCCGAGCGTCGTCGCGGCGGAACCCACGCCGACGACCAGCCCACCGCCCGCCACGACGCCCTCGATGGCCTGCCAGACGGCGCTGCCGCGCATGACGCTGCGCAGGTGCATTGCCGAGTCGCCGACCAGGTACACGGCGGCGGCGGCGCGCACGACCTCGGCCGCGCCCTCGTCCTCGGCGTCGTGGCGCTGCAGCACCATCAGGGCCTCGATCAGCACGTCCAGGCGCTCGCCCCACGACATCGCCGTGGCGATGAGCTGGGCCGGCTCCTCGAATGCGTCGGCGGTCGGCAGCACGACGACACGTTTCGCGGCCACGTCGCCGAGCAACCGACGGTCGAGGTCGTCGTTGGCCTCGAACGGGCCACCGCCCTGCAGCGCGATCGTGCCGGTCCCCACAGCGGCGCAGCGTAGCGAGCGCGCTGGAACGGGTTACCCGCGGGTAACTAGAGTGTGCCCATGGGCGAGATCCAGCGCATCGGCATCGTCGGCTCGGGCATCATGGGCGCCGGGTTGGCCGAGGTCACGGCCAAGGCCGGGTTCGACGTCGTCGTGCGGTCCCGCACTCGGGCGGGCGCCGAAGGCGTCGTCAGCGGCGTCACCGCCAGCCTTCAACGGCAGGTCGACAAGGGACGGATGGAGGCGGACGACCTGAAGGCCACCGTCGCCCGGCTCACCGCCACCGACCACCTCGGCCGGCTGAGTGACTGCGACCTCGTCATCGAGAGCGTCGTCGAGGACCTGCCGACGAAGCGGGCGCTGTTCGCCGAGCTGGAGCAGATCGTCAAGCCCGAGGGCATCCTGGCCACCAACACGTCGACGCTGCCGGTGGTCGAGCTGGCGGTGGCCACGGACCGGCCGGACCGGGTCTGCGGCATCCACTTCTTCAACCCGGCGCCGATGATGAAGCTGGTCGAGGTGGTGCGGCCGATCACGGCCAGCGACGACACGATCAAGGCGGCGACCGCGTTCGCCACGACCTGCGGCAAAGACGCCATCGAGGTCGTCGACCGGGCCGGGTTCGTGGTCAACGCGCTGCTCTTCCCGTACCTCAACAACGCCGTGCGCATGCTGGAGCAGGGCACGGCGTCGCGCGACGACATCGACACCGCGATGCGCGGCGGCTGCAACTTCCCGATGGGCCCGCTGGCGCTCCTCGACCTGGTGGGGCTGGACACCTCCCTGTCGATCCTCGACGCGCTGTACGCCGAGTTCCGCGACCCGAACTACGCCGCCGTGCCCACGCTGCGCCGGATGGTCGCCGCCGGCCGCCTCGGCAAGAAGACCGCCCACGGCTTCTACGACTACTGAACCGATTCTGAGCAAGGATCCCCGCCAGATCTGGCGGGAATCGCGCCATGGAATCCTGATCCGGCCATGATCCGCCCCGTCGAACCGCCGCCGACGCGGTGGCGCCTGCCCGCCGCCCAGTCCGCCGACACCGACGGCGTGGTCGGCGTCGGCGGGGACCTCGAACCAGGCACGCTGCTCGCTGCGTATCGCACCGGGCTGTTCCCCATGCCCGCCGGCCGTCGCAACGTCGTGTGGTTCTCCCCCGACCCGCGGGCGATCATCCCGCTCGACGGGCTGCGGGTCAGCCGCTCGCTGCGCCGCAGCACCACTCGGTACACGGTCGAGCAGGACGAGCGGTTCGGGGAGGTGATGGCGCGCTGCGGCGACCCCAGCCGGCCCGGCGGATGGATCAACCGCAGCTTCGTCAACGCCTACTCCCGGTTGCACCGCCTCGGCTGGGCCCACTCGTTCGAGTGCCTCGACGAGGACGGCGAGTTGGTCGGCGGGCTGTACGGCGTGCGCATCGGCGGGCTGTTCGCCGGTGAGTCGATGTTCCACACGGCGCCCGACGCCTCCAAGGTCGCGCTCGTGGCGCTCGTCGAGTGGCTCCGGGCGACGGGGGCCCGTCTGCTCGACGTGCAATGGCTGACGCCGCACCTCGAGTCCCTCGGCGCTGTCGCCATCCCCCGGGACGAGTACCTGGCGCGCCTGGTGGAAGCCGTGCGCGAGCGAGCACACTGACGACGGTGACCGAGCCAGCTAGCCATCGGCGCGGCGAGCGCGATCAGCCGTGGCTGATGCGGACCTACTCCGGTCACTCGACGGCGGCGGCGTCCAACCGGCTGTACCGCACGAACCTGGCCAAGGGCCAGACCGGCCTGTCCATCGCCTTCGACCTGCCCACGCAGACCGGCTACGACCCGGACTCGCCGATGGCCCGTGGCGAGGTCGGCAAGGTCGGCGTGCCGATCGCCCACCTCGGCAACCTGCGCACCCTGCTGGACGGCATCCCGCCCGGGCAGATGAACACGTCGATGACGATCAACGCCACGGCGGCGTGGCTGCTGTCGCTGTACGTCGCCAACGCCGAGGAGCAGGGGACGCCGAGCGAGGCGCTGCGGGGCACGACGCAGAACGACATCGTCAAGGAGTACCTGTCGCGCGGGACGTACATCTTCCCGCCCGAACCGTCGCGCCGCCTGATCGTCGACATGATCGCCTGGTGCGCCGAGCACGCCCCGAAGTGGAACCCGATCAACGTCTGCTCGTACCACCTGCAGGAGGCCGGGGCCACGCCCGTGCAGGAGCTGGCCTACGCGCTGGCCACGGCCATCGGTGTCCTCGACGCGGTGCGCGAGTCCGGCCAGGTTGCGCCGGATCAGTTCGGGCGCGTGTTCGGCTCGATCTCGTTCTTCGTCAACGCCGGGATCCGGTTCGTCGAGGAGTTGTGCAAGCTGCGGGCGTTCACCGAGCTCTGGGACCGCATCGGTGCCGAGCGATACGGCGTCGAGGACCCGAAGGCCCGCCGCTTCCGCTACGGGGTGCAGGTCAACAGCCTCGGCCTGACCGAGTCGCAGCCGGAGAACAACGTGCCGCGCATCGTCCTCGAGATGCTCGCCGTGACGATGTCGAAGCGGGCCAGGGCGCGCAGCATCCAGCTCCCGGCGTGGAACGAGGCCCTCGGCCTCCCACGCCCGTGGGACCAGCAATGGTCGTTGCGGATGCAACAGGTCCTCGCCTACGAGAGCGACCTCCTGGAGTACGACGACCTGTTCGACGGTTCCGTCGTCGTCGAGAAGACGACGGCGGAGCTTCGTGACGCGGCGCAGGCCGAGCTCGACGACGTGCTGGCGATGGGCGGCGCGTTCGAGGCCGTCGATGCGCTCAAGGGTCGCCTCGTGTCGTCGATGGCTGAGCGCACGCGGCGCATCGAGTCCGGCGACCAGGTCGTGGTCGGGGTCAACCGCTTCACCGAGTCGGAGCCGTCGCCGCTCGGCGGCGAGGGCGCGGTCCTGCGCGTCGACCCTGCCGTCGAGGCGGAGATGGTCGCCGACGTCGAGCAGTGGCGGAGCGGGCGCGACCAGGCGGCGGTCGACACCGCGCTCGACGAGCTGCGCCGCGCCGCCGAGGGCACCGCCAACGTGATGCCGGCGTCGATCGCACTGGCTCGCGCCGGCGGGACGACCGGTGAGTGGGGCGCCGTGATGCGCGAGGTGTTCGGCGAGTACCGGGGGCCGACCGGCGTCGGCGGCGCCGTCGTCGCGACCGAGGGGCTGCGGGCGGTCGCCGAGCGGGTCAAGCAGTTGCCCGGCGGTCCTCCGAAGCTGCTCGTGGCGAAGCCGGGCCTCGACGGCCACTCCAACGGCGCCGAGCAGATCGCCGTCGCCGCCCGGGATGCGGGCATGGAGGTCGTCTACTCGGGCATCCGCCTGACCGTCGAGCAGATCGCCGCCTCGGCGCGCGACGAGGACCCCGACGTGATCGGGCTGTCGATCCTCTCCGGCTCGCACCTGGAGCTCGTCGCCGATCTCCTCGACCAGTTGCGTGAGCTCGGCGTCGACGCGCCGGTCGTCGTCGGCGGCATCATCCCCGACGAGGATCAGCACCGCCTGGCCGCCGCCGGCGTGGCCGCCGTCTACACGCCGAAGGACTACGACATCGCCCGGATCATCGGCGAGATCGCCGACCTGGCAGCCAGCCGGCGCGCCTGACCCGTCGCCGACGCCGCACTCAGCGGTAGCCGTTGGTGATCGGCATGCGCCGGTCGCGGCCGAAGGCCTTCGTGGTGACCCGCACGCCCGGTGGCATCTGACGGCGCTTGTACTCGGCGACGTCGACCAGCCGGGTCACCCGTTCGACGACGGCCCTCGGGTGGCCGAGCTCGACGATCTCGCCCGCCGTGCGGTCCTCGTCCACGTAGGCGGTGAGGATCGGGTCGAGCACGTCGTACGGCGGCAGGCTCTGGTCGTCGCGCTGATCGGGGCGCAGCTCGGCGGAGGGCGGCTTGGTCAGCACGCTCTCAGGAATGATCTGGCGACCGGCGCGATCGTTCACGTGGCGACTCAACGCGTAGACCTCGGTCTTGAGGACGTCCTTGATCACGGCGTAGCCGCCGACGGAGTCGCCGTAGATCGTGAAGTAGCCGACGGCGATCTCGCTCTTGTTGCCGGTGGTCAGGACCATCCACCCGAACTCGTTGGACAGCGCCATCAGCAGCTGGCCGCGGCACCGGCTCTGCAGGTTCTCCTGCGTCAGCCCCGGTGGCCGACCCTCGAAGCTCGGCGCAGCATGTCCAGGAAGGCGGCGAACGCCGGCTCGATGGGGATCGTGCGGAAGTCGATCCCGAGGTTGGTGGCCAGCGCTGCGGCGTCGGACTTCGAGTGGTCGCTCGAGTAGCGCGACGGCATCGACACGCCGTGCACGTGATCGGCGCCGAGCGCATCGACGGCGATCGCGGCGACGAGCGTCGAGTCGATCCCACCCGACAGCCCCACCACGACATCCGAGAAGCCGTTCTTGGCGCAGTAGTCGCGGGTCCCGAGCACCAGCGCGGCGTACAGCTCGGTGATCGGGTCGAGCAGTTCGACGACCGGGTTGGCGGCGAGGTCACCGTTGGCCACCGGACGGTCGCTGACGGCCACGAGCGGCAGCGACAGCTGGGAGATGCGACCGCGAGGGTCGAGCAGGCGCTGGCGGTACACGGCCGGCACCGGCACGTCGACGATGAGCAGCTCCTCGGCGAACTGCGGGCCGCGGGCGATCAGCCGGCCCTCGGCGTCGACGACCAGCGAGCACCCGTCGAAGACCAGTTCGTCCTGCCCGCCGACCTGGTTGACGTAGACGAGCGCGGAGTGGGCGTCGGCGGCGCGGGTAGCGAGCATCCGCTCCCGGGCGTGGGCCTTGCCGCGGTGGTACGGCGAACCGTTGATGTTGACCGCCAGCTCGGCGCCGCCGTCGGCCTGCACGGCGAGCGGGCCATCAGGGCTCCACACGTCTTCGCAGATGCTGATGCCGACCTTGACGCCGCCGATGACGAAGAGCTCGAACGGGTCGGTCTCGTTGCCGGGGGTGAAGTAACGGGCCTCGTCGAAGACGGCGTAGTTGGGCAGGAGGCGCTTGCGGTACGTGCCGAGGACCTCGCCACCGGCGCACACGGCGGCCGCGTTGAACAGGTCGCGGTCCTCGTCGACGAAGCCGACGACGGCGGCGCAGTGCCCCGTGCGGGCGGCCAGCTTGGCCAACGCGGCCTCGTTGTCGGCGACGAACCGGGGCTTGAGCACCAGGTCCTCGGGCGGGTACCCGGTGATCGAGAGCTCGGGGAAGGCGACGATGTCGCATCCGGCGGCCTCGGCCCGGTCGTAGGCCTCGACGATCCGGGCCAGGTTGCCCTCGATGTCGCCGACCACCTGGTTCAGCTGGGCCAGCGCGACGCGCACCACCGTCACCGCGGGAACGCTAGTGGGCCTCCTCCCCGGCGCGGTGAGTGGTGAGGGGACCAGGTGCCCTCATCGCTCACCGCTCACCGCTCACCTCTTGGCGCGCCGTGGCCGCCGCGTACGGTCGCCGGCGATGGACTTCACGCAGATCCTCTACGAGGTCGACGGGCCGGCGGCCGTCATCACACTCAACCGGCCGGAGCAGCTCAACGCCTTCACCGGCACGATGCTCACCGAGCTGCTGGCCGCCTTCGACCAGGCCGAGGCGGACGACGCCGTGCGGGTGATCATCATGACCGGCGCCGGGCGGGCGTACTGCGCAGGCGCCGACCTGTCGTCGGGCGGCGACACGTTCGACCTCGAGGCCCGGGGGGCGGCACCCGGCGACGAGGGACGGGCCCCGCGCGACGGCGGCGGGATCCTCGTGTTGCGGATCTTCCAGGCGACCAAGCCCGTGATCGGGGCGATCAACGGGTCGGCAGTCGGCGTCGGCATCTCGATGACCCTGCCGATGGACATCCGCCTGCTCGCCGACAACGCCAAGGTCGGGTTCGTGTTCGCCGGCCGCGGCATCGCCCCGGACGGGGCGGCGAGCTGGTTCCTGCCACGGGTGGTCGGCATCAACCAGGCCCTGGAGTGGGTGCTGACGGCCCGGGTGTTCAAGGCCGAGGAGGCCCTCGCCGGCGGCCTCGTGCGCAGCATCCATCCCGCCGACCAGGTGCTGAGCATGGCCAAGGCGCTGGCGGCGGAGATCGCGACCAACGCCGCGCCGGTGTCGGCCAGCGTGAGCCGAGGTCTGCTGTGGCGGATGCTCGGCGAGGACCATCCGATGGCCGCCCACCGCGCCGACTCCGAGGCGATCTATGACCTCGGCCGCAAGCCCGACGCCCGGGAGGGTGTGATGGCCTTCCTCGAGAAGCGCCCGCCGGCGTGGTCGTTGAGCGCGACCAAGGACCTCCCGCCGACCTACCCATGGTGGTCGGACCCGACGTACTGAGCGCGCCGGCGGTTCTTCTGAGGAATTGGGGTCATTTCTGACCCCTGAAAACGCTTGAGAAGCTGTAACACAGTGTTCACGGGGGTGATACGGCGCGGCAACGGGTGGCGGACAGCATGAGCGCCGCTCCTGCGGCCCGCGCCGTTGGACAGCCCCTGCCCCGCAAACGGTCACACATTCGAGAGAACGAGGGTTCACGTGGTCTACAAGGCTGAGTACATCTGGATCGACGGCACGGAGCCGACGAGCAAGCTGCGATCGAAGACCAAGATCGTTCCGGACGGGCACGAGCCACCCCAGTGGGGGTTCGACGGTTCGAGCACCAACCAGGCCACGGGCGACAAGAGCGACTGCGTCCTCAAGCCGGTGTTCACGTGTCCCGACCCGATCCGCGGCGGGCACGACGTGCTGGTGATGTGTGAGGTCTACAGCGGCGACGGCAAGCCGCACCCGACCAACACCCGCGCCGCCCTGGTCAAGACGGCGAAGAAGTACGCCAACCACGAGAGCCTCTTCGGCATCGAGCAGGAGTACACGTTCTTCAAGGACGGCCGGCCGTACGGCTTCCCCATCGGTGGCTTCCCGGCCCCCCAGGGCGGCTACTACTGCGGCGTCGGCTCGGACGAGATCTTCGGGCGCGAGATCGTCGAGGAGCACCTCGACAACTGCCTCGCCGCGGGACTGTCCTACAGCGGCCTCAACGCCGAGGTGATGGTCGGGCAGTGGGAGTACCAGATCGGACCGCTCGGACCGCTCGAGGTCGCCGACCAACTGTGGGTCTCGCGCTGGCTGCTGTACCGCACGGCCGAGGACTTCGACGTGTCGGCCACGCTCGACCCGAAGCCGATGAAGGGCGACTGGAACGGCGCCGGGGCGCACACCAACTTCTCGACCAAGGAGATGCGCGAGGACGGGGGCTACCAGTTCATCGAGAACGCCTGCAAGGCGCTGGGCAAGAAGTGGGAGGTGCACGTCAAGAACTACGGCCACGGCATCGAGGACCGCTTGACCGGCCACCACGAGACGGCCCCGTGGGACAAGTTCAGCTACGGCGTCTCCGACCGCGGGGCGTCGGTGCGCATCCCGCTGCACTGCTACAAGGACGGCAAGGGCTACCTCGAGGACCGGCGTCCGAACGCCAACATGGATCCGTACGTGGTCGCCCGCCTGCTGGTCGACACCATCTGCAGCGCCATCTGAGCGCCTCGACCCCGCGCTGCACCGGTCCCGGCGCAGCGCGGCCACACTTGGGAGGTGCCAGAGATGCTCGATCAGCAGCGTGAGTACGTCCTGCGCTCCGTCGAGGAGCGCGGGGTCCGGCTCATCAGGCTGTGGTTCACCGACGTCCTGGGCAACCTCAAGAGCTTCGCCATCAGTCCCGCCGAGCTGGAGAACGCCCTCGACGACGGGATGACGTTCGACGGGTCGTCGATCGACGGCTTCTCACGGATCCAGGAGGCCGACGTGCTGGCCGTCCCGGACCCGGACACCTTCGAGGTGCTGCCGTGGGGTGACGCCAAGACCCCCGAGGCGCGGGTGTTCTGCGACATCCAGAACCTCGACGGCACCCCGTTCGACGGGGATCCTCGCCAGGTGCTGCGGCGCCACGTCCGCGCCTGCCACGAGCAGGGGCTGACGTTCTACGTCGCGCCGGACATCGAGTTCTTCTACTTCGCCCCGCCCGTGCGCGGCCAACCGCCCCAACCCCTCGACGAGGCCAGCTTCTTCGACCTCACGACGAACGACATCACCGGCTCGCTGCGCAAGCAGACCATCCGCACCCTCGAGGCGATGGGCATCCCGGTCGAGTACAGCTTCCACGAGGACGCACCGAGCCAGCAGGAGATCGACCTCCGCCACACCGACGCCCTCACGATGGCCGACAGCGTGATGACGTTCCGACTGATCGTGCGCGAGGTCGCTGCCCAGCACGGCCTGCACGCCACGTTCATGCCCAAGCCGATGGAGGGCCGCCAGGGGTCGGGGATGCACACCCACCTGTCGCTCTTCGCCGGCGACGACAACGCGTTCTTCGCCGCCGACGACGACTACCACCTGTCTCCGCTGGCCAAGTCGTTCATGGCCGGGCTGCTGCGCCACGCCGCCGAGATCACCGCGATCACCAACCAGACGGTGAACAGCTACAAGCGCCTGGTCCCAGGGTTCGAGGCGCCGGTCCACGTGTCGTGGGCGCGCAACAACCGCAGCGGGCTCATCCGGGTCCCGATCGCCAAGCGCGGCAACCCGTTCGCCACCCGCATCGAGTACCGCTCGCCCGACCCGGCGTGCAACCCCTACCTCGCCTTCAGCCTGCTGCTGGCGGCCGGCATGCGCGGCGTCAGCGAGGGCTACGAGCTCCCCGTCGAGGCCGACGCCAACCTGTTCGAGATCGGCGACGAGGTGCTGGCCAAGCTCGGCATCGAGCAGCTCCCGCAGTCCCTGTCCGACGCGCTCAAGGCGATGGAGCGCTCCGAGCTGGTCCACGACGCCCTTGGTGAGCACATCTTCGAGTGGTTCCTGCGCAACAAGCGCACCGAGTGGCGCTCCTACAAGACCCACGTGTCGACGTTCGAGATCGACCGCTACCTGCGGGCGTTGTGACCGTGGTCGACGCGCAGCAGTTGGCCGTGTTCGGCGACCCGGTGGCGCCGGAGCTGGCCCGCACGCTCGACCTCGGCGGGTACCGCTGGAAGGCGATCACCTCACCCGACGACGCCGCCGAGCACGAACCGGCGGGCGGGTGGTCGGGCGCGATCGTCGACTGCGGCCCGGACCCCGGTGCGGCGTGGGCGTTCGTGCGCACGATCCGCAAGCGTGACCCCGGCTCACCGCCGGTGCTGGCGCTGGTGTCGGGCGGGCAGCTCTCGGAGCTGGACCTGCGCGACGAGCTGTTCGACGACTTCTGCCTGGCGCCCTTCCACCCCGCCGAGCTGGAGGCCCGCGTCCGCCACCTGCTGTGGCGGGTCGGTGGCGGCACCCGCTCCGAGGTCATCGAGTACCGGGAGCTGTCGCTCAACCTGGAGACGTACCAGGCGTCGATCGGCGGCCGCCCACTCGACCTCACCTACATGGAGTACGAGCTGCTCAAGTTCCTGGCCCAGAACCCCGGCAAGGTGTTCACCCGGGAGATGCTCCTCAACCGGGTGTGGGGCTACGAGTACTACGGCGGTGCCCGGACGGTCGACGTCCACGTTCGCCGGTTGCGGGCCAAGCTCGGCGAGGAGCACGCCGGCCTGATCCAGACCGTGCGCTCCGTGGGCTACCGCTTCGGCCAGTCCCGTTGGAGCTGACGCCTGCGGGCTAGCTGGTGTAGCGGGCGACGGCGCGGGTGACCATCTCGGCGAACTGCTCGATGCCGTAGTCGGACGGGTGGATGCCGTCGCGCAGCACGCCGTCCTCGTCGGCCAGGTCGGCCCAGTTGACGATGGTGGCGTTGCCCCGTTCCTCCAGCTCGTCGCGCAGCGTGTCGTTGAACTCCGCCGACGCGTCCGGGCTGGATTCCAGGTACACGTCGACCCACACGAGCGGCGCCTCCGATGGGACGGCGGCGAGCAGCTCCTCGATCACCGCGGCGTAGTCCGCGGGGCCCTCGTACTGGGCGACGTCATTGGTCCCGAGCGCGATGACCCACAGGTCGGGCGGGTTGGCGGCGAGCATCGTCAGGGATTGGATGCCGGAGCCGCCCATCCCGTCGGAGACCATCCGCCGGCCGTCGGCGGCGTCGATCACCCTGATGTCGACGTCGAGGGCCGACAGCTGTTCGCGCAGCTCCGCCTCCGAGCCGTTCGTGATCGAGTCCCCGACCATCGCCATGGTCCGCACCGGCGGCGCCGTCGGCGGCACCGTGGTCGTCGTCCCGCCGGCCGCAGACGCGCCCTCGCCGGCGCGATCTGAGCTGCAGGAACCGAGCACGGAGAGCAGCGCGGCGACAGCGAGCACGCGCCGGGTCCGAGAACGCATGGGAGCACAGTCTGGCCGCTGGCCGGGCCGACCGCTCGTCAGCCAGCGGCGGCCTGCAGGCGCTCGGCGACGACGCGGTGGGCGCGCAGCCGCTCGTCCACGGCACCGTGCGTCAGCCGGTGATCGCGGACCACGACGCGACCGGCGACGACGGTGTGGCGGGCCGTCACCGGCCCGCAGCGCAGCCACGCCTCCACCGGATCGGCGATGGCGCCGGCGAACACCGGGCCCGTCAGTGGCCACACCGCGACGTCACCGACGGCACCGGGGGTCAGCACGCCCAGCTCACCGGCCCGGCCCAGGCAGGCGGCACCGCCGAGCGTGGCCATCTCGAGGGCCATCCGGGCCGTGGCGGCGCCCGCCCCGTCGCGCAGCTTGGCCAGCAGCAAGGCCTGGCGGGCCTCCAACCACAGGGACGCCGAATCGGCCGATGAGGATCCGTCCACGCCGAGCCCGACCGGCACCCCGGCCGCCAGGAGGTCCACGACCGGGGCGATGCCCGAGCCCAGGATCATGTTGCTCGACGGGCAGTGGGCCACCCCGACACCGGCCCGGCCGAGCCGGCGCACCTCCTCGGCGTCGGGCCGCACGCAGTGGGCCAGCCAGGCCCGGTCGGTCATCCAGCCGACCCGCTCCAGGTAGTCCGTCGGACGGCAGCCGAACGTCGCCACCGAGAACGCGTCGTCCTCGGCGTTCTCGGCGAAGTGCGTGTGCAGGCGCACGCCGAGGCGTTCGGCCAGCTCCGCCGAGCGCACCATCAGGTCCTCCGTCACGCTGAACGGCGAGCACGGGGCCAACGCCACCTGCACCATGGCGCCCGGCGCCGGGTCGTGGTGGCGGGCCACCGCCCGCTCGCAGTCGGCGAGGATCTCGTCGTCGTCGGCCACCACGTCGTCGGGCGGCAGCCCGCCGTCCTTCTCGGACAGCGACATCGAGCCACGCGTCGGGTGGAACCGCATGCCGAGGTCGCCGGCGGCCTCGATCTCGGCCGCCAGCAGGTCGCCGCCCCCGCGGGTGGAGGTACAAGTGGTCGGTGGAGGTGGTGCAGCCGGACAGAGCGAGCTCGGCCAGCCCGACCCACGCCGACAGGTACGCGGCCTCGGCGTCGAGGCGCCGCCACCGTGGGTACAGCGATTGCAGCCAGCCGAACAACGGCTTGTCCGTCATCGGCGGGAAGGCCCTGGTCAGGTTCTGGAACAGGTGGTGGTGGGCGTTGACGAGGCCCGGGGTGACCAGCGCGTCGGCGGCGTCGAGGACCTCCCTGGCCGGGGGCGGCACGCCGGTGCCGACGGCCGAGACCCGGCCGCCCGTGATGGCGACCCAGCCGCCGTCCAGCTCGGCCCGGTCCGCATCCATCGTGGCGACGCAACGGGCGCCGACGACGACCAGGTCGGCGGCGTCGGCGGCGTCGAGCGGCGTCAGCCATCGGCGAGGCTCGCGACGATCGACGCCAGGTCGTCGACGGTGGTCAGCGGGTTGACGATGCACCACCGCAGCACGGTCTCGTCGCCCCACGAGCTCGGCGTGACGAACGCCGCGCCGCTGGCCAGCTCACGGTCGCTCCACGCCTGGTAGTCGGCGGCCCCCCACCCCAGCCGGCGGAACAGCACGACGGAGAGCTCCGGTTCCATGATCAGCTCCAGGTGTGGGGCCTCACGCACGAGGTCGGCGCCGCGGCGGGCGACGTCGAGGGTGGTCTCGACGGCGTCGCGGTAGGCGTCGGTGCCGTGGGTCGCCAAGCTGAACCACAGCGGCAGCCCCCGGGCCCGACGGGTCAGGTGGTGGGCGAAGTCCGACGCGTTCCAGTCGTGGACGAGCTGGCCCGCCTCGCTGCGATCGGCGTGCAGCACGTCCAGGTACTCGGCGTGCTGGGTGTGGGCCTCGCGGGCCAGTTGCGGGTCCCGGTACAGCAGAGCGCAGGAGTCGAACGGCGCGAAGAGCCACTTGTGCGGGTCGACGATGAAGCTGTCGGCGGCCTCGATCCCGGCGAATCGGTCGCGCACGCTGGGAGCCACGAGGGCGGCACCGCCGTAGGCGCCGTCGACGTGCAGCCACGTCCCGAGCTCGGCCTTCACCTCGGCCGCCGCGGCGAGGTCGTCGATCACGCCGGCGTTGGTCGTGCCACTCGTGACGACGAGCGCGAACAGGCGGGCGCGGTCGGCGGGATCGAGGCCGGCGACGGTGACCCGCAGCCCGTCGCCGGTCATCCGGCCGGAGGTGTCGACGGGGACTGCCACGACGTCGGCGTCCATCGCCCGCGCCGCCTGGGCGACCGAGGAGTGGGCGCCGCCTGACGCCAGCATCAGCCCCCGCGTGCGGTCGTGGCGGCCGTCGGCGCGTTGGCGCCAGTCCCAACGGGCGGCGAGCAGGGCGCTGAGGTTGCCAGCGGTGCCACCGGCGACGAAGACGCCGCCGGCGTCGGCGGGCAGCCCGACGAGCTCGGCGATCCAGGCGAGCGCCTCGTTCTCGGCGTGGATCGCGCCGCCGCCCTCCAGCCACGAGCCGCCGTAGATGCTGGACGCACCGACGACGAGGTCGAACAGGATCGAGGCGTTGGTCGGCGCCGCCGGCACGAAGGACAGGAAGCGGGGGTGGTCGACGGAGATGCACGCCGGGGCAAGCACCTCGGCGAAGATCCGCAGCGCCTCGGTGCCGCCGATGCCCCGGGCGGTGATGGTCGTCCCGGCCGCCGCCCGCAGCTCCTCCGGCCGTCGTGGTCCGTCGAGCGGGGGCGGATCGAGGTCGACCCGCTCGACGGCGTAGCGGACGATGGCC
Source organism: uncultured Acidimicrobiia bacterium (assembly GCA_963844175.1). Taxonomy (GTDB): domain Bacteria; phylum Actinomycetota; class Acidimicrobiia; order Acidimicrobiales; family Ilumatobacteraceae; genus JALZMG01. The sequence goes on along the minus strand of CAWJNE010000021.1, from coordinate 628,130 downwards.
TCGGTGAGCGCCTGCGTCGCGGCGTCGGGCTGGAACACGTCGTGGCGGCGTCAGTCCGGCAGTTCGAGCAGCTCGCTGCCGGCGTTGCGCTGCTCGGCGTCGACCTCGAGCGACTGGCCGAGGATCGCCGATGCGATCCCGCCGCTGAGCAGCACCAGCACCGGGAAGATCAGCAGGACGACGACGATGGTGATCGCACCGGCCATAGCGACCTCACGCTAGCCGTCCGGGTCGATCGCCACCTGGGCGTGGCGGAAGCAGGACGTCACGTGGTCGTTGACGAGGCCGCACGCCTGCATCAGCGAATAGCAGATCGTCGGCCCGACGAAGCGGAAGCCGCGGCGCTTGAGGTCCTTGCTCATCGCCTCCGCCGCCGGTGTCGTGACGGGTACGTCGGCCAGCGTCGACCACCGGTTGGCCACCGGCGAACCGTCCACGAACGACCACAGGTGGGTCGCGGGGTCGTCGAGGTCGAGCCACGCCCTGGCGTTGCCGATGGCTGCGGCGACCTTGGCCCGGTTGCGGACGATGCCGGGGTCAGCGAGGCACCGCGCCACGTCGTCGTCGTCGAACGCGGCGACACGGGCCGGGTCGAAGTCGGCGAAGGCGCGCCGATAGCCCGCTCGCTTGTTGAGGATCGTCGACCACGACAGCCCGGCCTGGGCGCCCTCGAGGACCACGAACTCGAAGAGCACCTGCGGATCCCGCTGCGGAACCCCCCATTCGACGTCGTGGTAGGCGAGGTAGGCGGGCTGCCCGTCGACCACGAGCAGCGAGAAGGCTCGCCCACGCCGCTGTCGATTGTTCGCTCGCTCACTCAGACCGCCGCGCTGTGCCGCACCGAACACGCTCGCTCACACCGTCGATCGTTCGCTCGCTCACACTGGCGGCAGGTACGCCCAGGCCTCGACCTCGACGTCCATCCCGGCTGGCAGCGCCGAGACCTCGACCGTCGAACGGGCCGGGCGGTGATCGCCGAAGGCCTCGGCGTAGGCGCCGTTGAACTCGTCGAACGTGCCCATGTCGGTGAGGAAGCACAGCGTCTTGACGACGTCGTCGAGCGACGCGCCGGCGTCGGCGAGGCGGTCGGCGACGTTGGCCATCGTCTGGGTCGTCTGGGCGGCGACCCCGCCCTCGACGAGTGCGCCGTTGCGCATCCCACCCTGCCCGGACACGATGACGAAGTCCCCGGCGCGCACGAAGGGGCTGTACGGACCGAGTGGCTTGTTCATCGCGCGCACCGTACCGCCGCCGCGAACGGCGATCGACTCAGCCGACCCGCTCGCCCGTTGCCTTCAACGCTCGGTCGACCTCGGTCATCTGCTCCTCGTGTCGCCGGTAGGCCTCCGGATCGCCGAACCCCCGGTCGAAGCGCCAGCTGGCGTCGGTGACCTGCAGGAGCAGGTGGCTGAAGACGGCCGTCGTGATGAGCACCCGGCACACCAGCTCGACGACCCGCAGGAGGGCCGCCTTGTGGTCGAGCAGGGCGCCGTCGGCGACGGAGCCGATCAGGCGCGAGTCGCCGAACCTGGCGGTGAGGGCCCAGATCACGAGCATCACGACGCCGAGCAAGGTCAGGAGCCCCGACCGCCGCTGCACCCGGTCGAGGCGCCGCACCTCGTCGTCGGTGGTCAGCGGCCTGATGTAGAGCCGTGCTCCGGCGAGGTGCACGAACGGGCTGGCGGCGAGCAGGACGATGCCTGCCAACAGCAGCCCGTTGCCGGCGAGCTGCTCGACGATGATGATGGCGACGACGAAGAACACGGCGTAGATGGGGGCCAGGATGAGCAGCACCCAGCCGGCCAACGTGCTCGACGGCAGCAGCGACTTGATCCGGGCGGCGCCGCGCACCACTCCGGCCGGGAAGCTGAGCAGGGTGGGCAGCAGCACGACGGCGTACTCGATGCTGATCAGGATGCGGAAGACGAACTCGGTGTCGGGCCCGAACTGGTTCAGCCGCTCCTCGGTGACCAGCCAGTTGACCGGCAGCACGGAGGCGACCAACGGCGCGGCGATGGAGACGGCCCAGCCGATGTTCAACGTCCGGGCCGAGCGGCGGGGGTTGCTCCACGTCAACGCGGCGATCACGGTGGTGACGTTGAGGAGCAGCACGGCGATGGACGGGATCAGCGAGACGACGATCCCGAGGGGCGTCAGCCCCCTGACCGAGTAGTTCGTCGCCAGGTCCCACGTCGCCAGGGCGCCCGAGAACACGGCGATCGGGGCGGCGACGAGCAGGAGGCTGCGGCGCCACGCCATGTAGCCCTGCATCAACGGATCGTCGATCCCGATCGCGGAGAGCGCCCGCTGCTCGGACGGGCTCGGTTGGACGCCCCGAACGCCGCCCTTACTCGCCCGCCGGGGGTGTCGGCCGAGCCCTCGGACCAGCTCGCGGGGCGCGAGGAGGACGAGGTATCCGGCGACATGGCGCCGAATGGTCCCACGTCGCCGCCAATCGTGCAACCTGCACTACCAACGGTGATCGCGCGCGTGTTCGATCGATTACCGTGGTCGGCATGGCACCGAGCCGGCGGGCCCGCCGGCGGACCTCGACGTTGAACTTCGGCGCCGGTGGGCGCGAGAGCCACGACGCGTCGGCGTTCTACGAGCGCTTCCGACCCCCGGAGCTGTCGAGCGACGACGACGTGCCCGTGCCGAGACCCGTCGCCGAGCCCTTCGTGGTCGGCGACGCCCGCTCGATGGACGCCGTCGAGGACGGTTCGGTGGCCCTCGTGGTCACGTCACCGCCGTACTTCGCCGGCAAGCAGTACGAGGAGGAGCTGGAGCGCGAGGGCGTGCCGGCGTCGTACCTCGAGTACCTGCAGCTGCTCACCGACGTGTTCGCCGAGTGCCGCCGCACGCTCGAACCCGGCGGGCGGATCGCCGTGAACGTCGCCAACCTCGGGCGCAAGCCGTACCGCAGCCTGTCGGCCGACGTGACGCGCATCCTCGAGCACGACCTCGGGCTGCTGCTGCGCGGCGAGCTGATCTGGCAGAAGGCTGAGGGCGCGGCGGGGTCGTGTGCGTGGGGCTCGTTCCGCCGGGCCGGCAACCCGGTGCTGCGCGACCTCACCGAGCGGGTGATCGTGGCCAGCAAGGGACGCTTCGACCGGGCCCGCTCGGTGCGCCAGCGGTCGGGCGGCGGCCTGCCGCAGGAGAGCACGCTGCCGACCGACGACTTCCTCGCGCTCACCCTCGACGTGTGGTCGATCCCGCCCGAGCGGGCCCGCCGGGTCGGCCACCCGGCGCCGTTCCCGGTGGAGCTGCCGTCCCGGCTCATCCAGCTCTACACGTATCGCGACGACCTGGTGCTCGATCCGTTCATGGGCAGCGGGTCGGCGCTGGTCGCTGCGGCGCGGCTGGGACGGCGCTACGTCGGCTACGACCTCGACCCCGCCTACGCCGAGCTGGCTCGGCGGCGGGTCGCCGAGGAGGGTGCCGTCCGCGACCACTCGCCCGGCGTGGGCGGGGACTCGCTCGGTCGGCGAGCCATGGCGGCGCTGGTCGACGCCGGCTTCACCGCCATCGAGACCGACCGCCGGGTCAAGAACTCCGGTGTGGTCGTCCCGTTCGTCGCCCGCGATGCCGCCGGCGACGTCTGGCGCTTCGACCTCGCCGGCGCGGCGACGAGCTGGCGCAGCGGGCTGTCGAGCATGGACGTGACGCTGCGGGCGCTGGGCCGGGCCGCAGCGCTCGGCGCTTCCACCCCGATCGTCGTGTTGACCACCGATCTCCCGGAACGGCGGAGTCCTCCCGACCAGGCGCTGCGCAGTGCCGGCTCAGGGGTGGTGTTCGACGTGATCGACCTCGGCGCGCCCGCCGCGCTCGACCGGTTGCGCCGTTACGCCATGGGGCAGGTGCGACCGCTGCCCGGCTTCTGGGACCAAGAACTGGGCGCGCCGCGTCTCGATCTCGAGAACGTCCGCGCCCCGAAGCAGGACTGAGAACATGCGCGCCCAGATGGGAGGGCGCGGCGGGTCAGGAGAAGCTCTGGCCGCAGCCGCAGGTGCGGGTGGCGTTGGGGTTCGTGATGGCGAAGCCCGACTGCTCGAGGCCGTCCTTGTAATCCAGCGTGGCGCCCTGGAGGAGCTGCGACGACTGGGGGTCGACGACGACCTTCACGGTCTCGTCGGGGCCGAACTTGGCCTGCTCGTCGTCGGCGGCGATGTCGCCGTCGAAGAACATCTCGTAGGAGAAGCCACTGCACCCGCCCGGGCGGACGGCGACCCGCAGCGCGAGGTCGGCGGCGCCCTCGGCAACCAACAGTTCCTTGACCTTGACGGCAGCGGATTCGGTGAGGGTGATCACGGCGTTCCTCCTCGGCGCCAGCACGCTGGCGGGACAGTGCTCTGATCGATGATAACGGCCCGCATGCCCATCACCGGCTGACGAGCGACACCTGGCACGGGGTGCGGTCGACGAGGGTGCAGAACTCCTGCACCTCGGCGTCGCCCATGTGCTCGACGAACCCGCTGACCAGGCCGCGGTGCAGGGCGCAGACCAGCTCCGGGTGGGCGCGGGCGATGTCGGCGAATGGGCAGTTGGCGAAGGCCACCACGGCGGTGACGTCGTCGTCGAGGCCGTCGACGCCGAGGCCGTCCGGCGCGTCGGCGGCCGGCACCTCGGCGACCAGTGGGTCGAAGCCGAGGCGGTCGAGGTCGGCGACCAGCGCCTCCAGGGCCGACGGCGCCTCGGCGTAGGCGGCGGCGCGGGCGCGCCCCTCGGCGGCGCCGACGGCGACGGCATCGGCTGGACTGGCGTCGAGCCGGTGGGCCATCTCCAGCACCATGCGGGCGAGCATGGGCATCAGCGGGGGCTCGAGGCCGAGCGACGGGGCATCGGCGGCCAGCGAGTACCGGTGCTGGGGGCGGCCGACCTCGCCCCGTGCCCCCGTGGTCACCTCGAGCAGGCCGACCTCGCGCATGCGGTCGAGGTGCGGACGCACAGTGTTCGGGTGGAGGTCCAGCATCTCGGCGATCTCGGACGTGACCAGCGGGCGCGGCGACCGCGCCAGCTCGAGGTAGATGGCGTACCGGGTGTTGTCACCGAGGGCGCGCATGACGTCCCGTGATGGGATCGGCCCTGACGTCGCCACGGAACCTAGATTACACGGCGTCGACCGGTAAAATGTTGGTCATGCCCACCTCCACGGTCGCACCTCCGCCCTCGACCGACGAGGTCGTGGCCGTGCTGGGTTCCGTCATCGACCCCGAGCTGGGCAGCGACATCGTGTCCCTGGGCATGGTCCCGGGCGTCGTCGTCGACCAGGACGGCACCGTGCACGTGACCGTCAAGCTGACGATCGGCGGGTGCCCCCTGCGGGCGGACATCAAGCGCGAGGTCGAGCAGCGCGTCGGCGTCCACCCGGGCGTGCGCGAGGTGCGCATCCAATGGGGTGAGATGACGCCGGAGGAGCGCACCGAGGTGATGCTCAAGGCGCGCTGGAACGCCCGCCAGAACGCCGGCGACACGCAGGTGCCCGCGTCCACCCGGATCCTCGCCATCGCCAGCGGCAAGGGCGGCGTCGGCAAGAGCTCGGTCACCGTCAACCTGGCCGTGGCGCTGGCCGCCAAGGGCCGCACCGTCGGCGTGCTGGACGCCGACATCTGGGGGTTCTCCGTGCCGCGGCTGCTCGGGATGACCGACCGGATGGAAGCGGCGCGAGTCGAGGGCAGCGAGCGGCCGATGATCCTCCCCAACGAGCTGGCCGTCGGCGCCGGCCGGCTGAAGGTCGTGTCGACCGGGTTCCTGGTCGAGGAGGACACCGCGCTGATGTGGCGGGGGCTGATGCTGACGAAGGCCGTCGAGCAGTTCCTGCGCGACGTGCGCTGGGGCGAGCTCGACGACCTGCTGATCGACATGCCGCCGGGCACGGGTGACGTGCAGATGGGCTTGGCCCGGCTCTTGCCGCGGACCGACCTGGTGATCGTCACCACGCCGGCGCAGGCGGCGCAGAAGGTCGCGCAGCGGGCTGCCGACATGGCCAAGCGCAGCTTCGTGCGGGTGGTCGGCGTGATCGAGAACATGACCGACTTCACGTGCCAGCACGGCACGACGTACCAACTCTTCGGCGCCGGTGGCGGGACCGAGCTGGCGGCGGCGATCGACGTCCCGCTGCTCGGGCAGATCCCGCTGGAGCCGGCCGTCTCGGCCGGCGGCGATGCCGGTCGACCGGTGGCGTTGGAGACCGGCGATGCGATGGGGCCCGCAGCGCGGGCCTTCGCCGCCGTTGCCGACCGGCTGGACGAGGTCGTCAGCCCGTCGACCGACACCGACGGCGTGGACATGGCCGGCTGCTCGGCACGCATGCTCGACGCCGTCGAGGTCGCCCTCGGCCCCCGCGCCACCTGACCTCCCCCGGGTTCAGGCGAGGTCGGCGTAGTCGGGGTCGGTGGGCATGGCGACGCCGACGATCCGGCCGTCGGCATCGCGACGCATGCGCGGTTCGATGCGCGGTGGGCGGCCGGCGGCGTCGACGAGGGCCAGCACCTCTGCCGTCGTGGCGCACCCGGCGATCGCCTCCAGGTTGGCGATGGTCGGCGGCATCATCCCGAGCTCACCGCGGGCGGCCTGGCCCAGCGCATCGGCGGGCCGGATCCACATGCTGTGCACCGTCTCGGTGTCGTCGTGCGCACCCGGCTGGTCCGGCGGAGCGACGGCGAGGAAGAAGCGGGTGTCGAAGCGGCGAGGTGTCTCTCCGACCGGCGTCACCCAATGGGCGACGTAGCGCACGGCGGTCAGCTCGAGCACCAACCCGTCGCGACGGCACAGATCGACCATCGACAGCTCGCCGGCGTGGACGGCATGCCGATCGGCGTCGGAGGGGACGACCGGACCGCCGTCGGAGCGCCGGGCGAGCAGGATGCCGGCCTCCTCGAAGCATTCGCGCACTGCGGCGACGAAGTACGCCAGACCACCCTGCGCCACCCCCAGCGCGGCCGATGCCGTCGCATCGTCGAGCCCGTCGCAGTACGGCTCGATGTCTGGACCGCCGTCGGCGGCGTCGACCTTGCCGCCCGGGAAGACGTACATCCCACCGGCGAACACCGCGCTCGTCGTGCGGCGCAGCACGAACACCTCCAGCTCGGCCTCGTCGCGCACGACCACGACGGTCGCCGCCGGTCGCGCCGGGATCGGGTCAGCTGCGGCTGGACTCACGATCGGGCGACGCTACCGGGGACGCGGTGTCCGGTCGGCGGCGGACCCCGACGTACGCCACCGCTGCCAGCACCACGGCGGCGAGTACGGCGGCGGCGATCTGCCAGTTGTCGCTGAGCCGCACCAGGACGTCGTTCTGGAACCCCTCGACGGCTTCGGTGATGGCGTCGGACTCCTCGTTCACGTCGACGACCCAGAAGTAGTAGAGGAGGTAGGCGCCCGAGAGGAGCACGAACGCCGCGGCGAGCTGGTTGGCGTGGCGCATCACCGAGCGCAGCACGCGCAGCAGCGCGTGGTTGGCGACGGCCAGGCTCACGGTCAGCGCCGTGACGACGAGGGCCATCCCGGCGCCGTAGGCGACGACGTTGGCCACGCCGGCGCCGAACGAGTCCGGCGCGCCGAAGGCCGTCGCCGCGAACAGCCCGATCGTGCAACCGATCGAGGCCACGGCATAGGCGGCGCCATACACGTACATCGACGGGGCCGTGCGGTCGCGGCCGCCGCCGACCGCCGGTGTGGCGATCGGTAGGCGGTAGCCGAGGAGCATCGCCACCCCGAGCACGACCAGGGCCACGCCGATCACGGCGGTGGCGTACTTGGCATTGCGGTCGAGCCAGGACGTCACGGAGTTGCTGAGGATGCCGGCGACGACGAACACGCTCATGAACCCGGCCGAGACGGCGGCCGACACGACGAGCGCCCGGCGCACCGACGCCCGCTGGGGACCACCACGCTCGGCCTCGACGCCGAGGAAGTAGATGAGGTAGGTCGGTAGCAGCACGAACGCACACGGGTTGACCGACGCCACCATCCCGCGCAGGAACGACAGACCGAGGTTCACGTCACCTCATCACCCGACGGCCCAGTAGTCGGCGATGCGCTGGCGCAGCTCGTCGGCGTCGAGGGTCCCGGTGCGTTCGAGCAGGAACCCGTCGCGACCGACGAACAGCGTGACGGGATAGGCGACCGCGCCGACCTGGTCGGCGAGCGCGGATTCGGGATCTCGCAGCAGCTCGTAGTCGACCCCGCGATCGGCGGCGAATCGCTCCATCTCGGCCGCCGAGTCGAGCGGGTTGACCCCGACGAAGCGCACCGCATCGCCGAGCTGTTCGTGCACGGCGGCGAAGTCCACCAGCTCGCGGGCGCACGGCGGGCAGGTCGAGTACCAGAGGTTGACGACCATCGGGCGGCCGTCCGAGGCCAGCTCGACGGTCGACCCGTCGGCGCCCAGCAGGTCGACGACGGGCAGTCGATCGGTGGGGAGCGGCGGGTTGGTCGCCGCCCCCGGTTCGACGTACTCACCTGGCTCGGTGAGGACCGCCTCGCTCGAGGGGTCCGACGTGACGACACGGCTCCAGATGAGGGCGCCGGCGAGGCTGATCGGGATCGCTGCCAGGAGGGCCGCGAACCGCAGACCGGGTCGGCTGCCCACGGATCCGCAGGCTACCGACCCGGTCTCGGGGGGATCAGGCGACCACTCCCATCTCGTCCACCACGAGGGGCGGGCGAGGGTGGCGCGGCGGGCGTCCGCACGGTCGCTTGTTCTTGACGATCCGCCCGTTGAGCAGGAGCTCACCGCCCCAGACGCCCCACGGCTCCTCCCTGGCGACGGCGTCGCGCAGGCACCCGGTAGCGAACGCGCACTTGGCACAGATCGCCTTGGCCCGGGCGATGTCGATGACGTCGTCGGAGAAGAACAGTGGCGTCAGCGTCCCGTTGCCGTCGGCGCAGCGCGGCAAGCCGACGCCGGCGGCGGGGGGACTCAGTTCGGTCAGCTCGGTGAGTTCGTAGATGGCGTGCATGTCGTGTCCTGTCTGTTCTCGCTGCTGGCCCCGAAAACCAGAAAAGGCCGCCGGGGGAACCCGGCGGCCTCAGTGGAGCTTCGATTCGTCAGGTCGAAGGTCTCCCGAGGAGCCGGGCGGGTCGCTTGGCCGTGGAGGCGGCGGTCGTGCAACCGCGAGCCCAATTGGCCAGCTCGATACCGCTCGCCGGGTCGAACATCGCACGACCCGCGAGCGCGTCGAACGGCATGCCAGCCGCTCGCTGCTCGTACATCGGATTCATGGTCATCAATGTTCGCTCCGTCGTGGCGGGGTCGTGGTGGTCAAGTGGCGCGGCTGTCCCCTGGGGGACAGCACGTTCAGACAACCAGACCGACGCCGGGCCCGTCAAGCACGTTTCTCTGTGACGTCCGCCGTCCGCCCCATCGGGTTCTCAAGCGTTTTCAGGGTTCGCCAGCGGACACGAACCACCGAAACAGTCGCTCGCACCGTGCGTGCCAGCGTTCTGACGGTAGATCGCGTTCGCTGGTGACTACTGAAAACGCTTGAGAACCGAGCTCAGGCGACGTCGGGGACCTCGGCGACGACGAGGGCGGGGCGAGGGTGCAGCGGCGGCCGGCCTCGACGACGTTTGACGGCGACGATGGCGCCGTCGACGAGGATCTCGCCGCCCCACACGCCCCACGGCTCGGCCCGCTCGAGCGCCCCGGCGAGGCACGCCTCGCGGGCGCGACAACGCGAGCAGATGGCCTTGGCCCGCGCCAGGTCGTACGGGTCGTCGGAGAAGAACAGGCGGCTGAGCGAACCGCGACCATCAGCGCAACGGGCGAAGCGGAAGATGTTCACGATGATCAGGAGCCGCCAGCCGCTGTCCTGAGACAAGGAATCGGCTCGAGGTCCGACGTCTGGGGACCCGCTCCGCCAGAAGTCGGACCAGGACGGGTGGGGACCGTGGAGCGGGTGCGAGCATCGGGGAGTGATCGGGTGGGTGCTGTTCGCCGTCGGCTGGACGGTCGGGTGGCTGCTGCTGTGGTCGACCCGTGCCCTCCCGCCGGCCGCCCCGGGCCCGCGGCCGCCCATCGCCGTGATCGTCCCGGCGCGCGACGAGGCGGACTCGCTCCCCCACCTGCTGACGCCGCTCGTGGCCCAGCTCGGCCCGGACGACGAGGTCGTCGTCGTCGACGACCGCTCGACGGACGCGACCGCCGCCGTCGCCGCCCGCTTCGACGTCGCCGTCGTCACCGCCCCGGAGCTGCCCGAGGGATGGGTCGGCAAGCCCCACGCCTGCTGGCACGGGGTCGAGGCGACCACCGCCCCGACGCTGGTCTTCCTCGACGCTGACGTGCGCCCCGGCCCGAAGCTGCTCGACGGGCTGGCCGCGGCGATCGCCGCGGCGCCGGACGCGGTGGTGTCGGTGCAACCGTGGCACGACGTCGAGTCCCCGGCCGAGCGGGCGAGCGTGCTGCCGAACGTCGTGGCGCTGATGGGCTGCGCGGCCTTCACGGTCGCCGGCCGGCGGTTCCACCCCGACGTCGCTTTCGGGCCCGTGCTGGCCGTCGACCGGGCGGTGTACCAGCGGGCCGGCGGCCATGCCGACCCCCGGGTCCGCCAGAGCCTGACCGAGGACATCGAGCTGGCCCGCCGGGTCGGGCGCAGCCAGCTGTACACGAACCGCACCGACGCCACGTTCCGCATGTACCCGGACGGGTTGGTGCAATTGCGGCGCGGGTGGTCGCGCACGATCGCCGCCGGCGTCGCGTCGACGCGGTGGTGGGCCACCGTGGCCGTGGCGGCGTGGGTCTGGTCGCTGGCCGGTGGGATGTTCGCCACCTGGTGGGCCTACCCGCTGAGCGCTGTGCAGGTGTGGGTGCTCGGCCGGCGAGCCGGGCGCTTCGGTCCCGTGGTCGCCGCGCTCTACCCGCTGGCCGTGGTGGTGCTGATCGTCGTCGTGCTCGGGGCGCTGTCCAACCGGCTGCGCGGCCGGACGATGTGGCGCGGTCGCGCCGTCACGACGGGATGACGTCGAGCAGCAACTTGCCGACGTTGGCGTCCGCCTCCATCACCCGGTGGGCGTCCGCCGCCTGATCGAGGGGGAAGCGGCGATCGATGACGGGTCGCAGCGCGCCGGAGGTGAACAGCGGCAGCACCTCGGCGGCGAACCGGCGGCTGATGGCGATCTTCTCCTCGACCGGTCGGGAGCGCAGCACGGTGCCGATCCAATGGATGCGCTTCGTCAGCAGCAGGCCGAGGTCGACGGATGTGCGGCCGCCAGCCATGATGCCGACCTGCACGATCCGACCCTGCGGGCGGACGGCGCGCAGGTTGCGATCGACCTCGTCACCGCCGACGACATCGAGCACGACGTCGACGCCGTCGGGCCGCCCGCGCTCGGCCAGCGCCACGCTCAGCGCGTCGAGCCAGTCGGACGGCGAGCGCTCGAGCACGAGGTCGGCGCCGAGCTCGCGGCAGGCATCGGCCTTGCCCGCCGAGCAGGTGACGGCGATGCGGGCGCCGATCGACGCGGCGATCTGGATGGCCGCCGTACCGACCCCCGAGGCACCGGCGTGGACGAGCGCCCACCGGCCGCTCGTCAGCCCACCCTGCACGACGAGTGCATCCCACGCCGTGAGGAACACCTCGGGCACGGCAGCTGCGTCGGCCAGCGCCAGCCCGTCGGGAATCGGCATCGCCATCCGGGCGTGCGTGACCAGCTGCTCGGCATACGCCCCACCGGCTTCGATGCCGATCACTCGATCGCCGACTCGCCGGTCCGTCACGCGCGTCCCGACGGCGGCGACGACCCCGGCGTACTCGAGGCCCGGGATCTCGGGCGGCGCATCTGGTCGGTCGCGTCGCGGGTCCGGGTAGAAGCCCATCCGCTGGAGCACGTCGGCGCGGTTCAGCGCGGTGTGGTGCACGTCGACGAGCACATCGTCAGGTCCTGGGACCGGCGCGTCGACCTCCGACACGCGCAGCACGTCCGGTCCGCCGTGCTCGGTGAGGACGATCGCCCGCACGTCAGGTGGTCGCCGGCTCGGGCTGCGGTCCGGGCTCGGCGGCAGCCTGCGGCGCCGGTGCCGGTGCCGGCACGAAGGCCCGCTGGCGGTAGTAGCGCAGCTCCTCGATCGAGTCGCGCACGTCGTCGAGGGCGCGGTGCGCGCCGTCCTTCTTCGGTCGAGCGTGGCTGATCTTCGGGTACCACCGACGGACCAGCTCCTTCACGCTCGACACGTCGATCGACCGGTAGTGCAGGTGGGCCTCGATATCCGGCAGGTAGGCGGCGAGGAACCGGCGATCCATGCCGATGGAGTTCCCGCACAGCGGGACGCTGTTCGGTTGCGGGGCGTGCTGGCGGATGAAGTCGAGCGTCTGGGCGCCGGCGTCGGCCAGTGAGATGGGCGAGCTGCGGATGGCTTCGAGCAGCCCGGACTTCGAGTGCATCTCGACGATGAAGGGGTCCATCGCCGCCAACACGTCGGGCGGCTGGTGGACGACGAGGTCGGGGCCCTCGGCGATCACCGTCAGGTCGTCGTCGGTGACGATCGTGGCGATCTCGACGATCACGTCCTTGGTGCTGTCGAGGCCCGTCATCTCCAGGTCCATCCACACCAGCACGGGGCGACCCTACCGGTGGCACGATGGCGTGATGGATGCGGCGGACTCGCGCGAGGCGCCCTCGTACGCCCGGCTCCTCGCCGACGACGGGGTCGTCGAGCGCTGCGCCCTGGCGAGCAGCTTCGGGTTCATGGCGTACCACGGCGGTCAGCTCGAGCAGCGCACGGAGGCGATCGCCCGCGCCGCCGCAGAGGCCGCCGGCGCCTCGCTGTACACGGTCGAGCACCCGGGTCCGAGCCCGCGCCACTTCCCCTCCACGATCGTGCGGCGGGAGGAGTCGGCAGCGCTGGACGAGTTCCTCGACCACGTCGACGTCGTGGTCACCGTGCACGGGTACGGCCGGTGGGGCCGGTTCACCTCGTTGCTCCTCGGCGGTGGCAACCGGGCGCTGGCGACGACCGTCGGTACGGCGCTGGTCGAAGCGTTGCCGGACTACGAGATCGTGACCGAGCTCGACGACATCCCGCGCGAGTTGCGCGGCCTGCACCCGGCGAACCCCGTCAACCTCCCGCGCCGGGGTGGTGTGCAGCTCGAGCTCCCGCCGCGGGTCCGCGGCCTCGGACCACGGTGGGCCGACTGGGCGGGGCCGGGACCAGTGCCGCCGATGGCCGCGTTGATCGACGCCCTGGCCCAGGTCGCCCGCGCCTGGTGAGTCTCATCGTTTACGTCCGGATCTTGGTTGCACATGCGACCAGAATCCGGACTTAAACGGAGGGGTTACGGGGCGAGGCGCTCGATCAGCCACGCGCCGTCGGGGGCGCGGCGGTAGCGCACGCGGTCGTGCAGGCGGCTCGGTCGACCCTGCCAGAACTCGACCTCGTCGAACCCGAGGCGCCAGCCGCCCCAGAACCCGGGCCGGCCGACGTCATGACCCGCGAACTCCTCCTCGGTGACGGCGATCCGAACGTCGAGGTCGGCGCGGTCGGCGATCACCGCGCTCTGCGGTGATGCCCACCCACCGATCTGACTGTCACGCGGCCGCGACTGCCAGTACTCGTCGCTGACCTCGCGCTCGACGCGCCCGATCGGACCGCGGATCCGCACCTGGCGGTGCAGGCCGAGCCACGTGAACACCCCGGCGGCGAACGGCAGGGCGGTGATCTGGCGGCTCTTGGCGCTGTCGTAGTTGGTGTGGAACACGAAGCCGCGGTCGTCCACCTCGCGCACCAGCACGTAGCGGGCGTCGGGGTGACCATCCTCGCCGTTCGTCGCCAGCACCATCGCGTTCGGCTCGATCAGCCGAGCCTCAGCCGCGTCCTCGTACCACCGCTGCCACTGCGTGATCGGGTCCGCCGCCACGTCGGCGACATCGAGCCCGGCCGACTCGTACTGGACGCGCCGGGACCAGAGGTGCTCGTCGACCGCCTCGCGCCAATCAGTCACCGTTGCCGACCGTTCGCTCGCACTGTCTGCCGGCCGTGTCGCCTCTGGCCCGGACGCTCGCTCACACGATCACCTCGATCCCGCGCATGTACGGGTGCAGCGCCTCGGGCACCTCAACCGATCCGTCAGGCTGTCGACGATTCTCGACGATCGCCGCCCACACCCGGGGCACGGCCAGCGCGGACCCGTTCAGCGTGTGCGCCAACTCGGTCCCCTTCTTCCCCGCCCGCCGATAGCGCACATTGGCCCGCCGGGCCTGGTAGTCCGACACCCAGCTGACCGACGACACCTCCAGCCACGTCTCAACGCCGGGCGCATAGACCTCGATGTCGAAGCTGCGGTGGTGGGCCTGACCGAGGTCGCCGGCGCAGATCTCGATCGTCCGCCACGGCAGTCCCAGCGCATCGATGCTTGCCTCCGCTCGAGCGACCATGTCGACGAGCACGTCCGCGCCCTGCTCGGGCGCCGTGACGGCGAAGAGCTCGGTCTTGTCGAACTCGTGCGACCGCAACATGCCGCGTGTGTCACGGCCGGCGGCGCCGGCTTCCCGGCGGTAGCACGGGGTGGCGGCCATCATCCGCACGGGCAGCAGCGCCTCGTCGAGCACCTCGTCCCGGTACAGCGAAGCGAGCGGTACCTCGGACGTCGGGATGCACCACAGGTCATCACGCTCGACGGCGAAGGCGTCGTCGGCGAACTTGGGCAGCTGGCCGCTGGCCGTGAGCGTCGCCGACGTCACCAGGGACGGCGGGCGGATCTCCTCGAAGGCGTCCGAGTTGCGGTCGAGGGCCAGCTGGCAGAGCGCCCGGCCGAGCGTGGCGCCGGCGCCGCGCGTCATCGTGAACATCGAGCCGCTGATCTTGATGGCCCGCTCGGTGTCGAGGATCCCGAGCGCCGCACCGGTCTCCCAATGCGGGACGCGCTGATGGTCGGGGAACGTCGCCGGAAGGTTGTGCGGACCGTTGACGACCGGGTTGTCGACGTCCGACGCCCCGTTCGGAACGGCGGCATTGATCAGGTTGGGGAATCCGAGCAGCAGCTCGCGCAGCTCCTCCGACGCGACGGCGTACTCCTCGGCGAAGCGCTGCTCGACGGCGCCCAGCTCGCGGCTCTCGGCCTGGCGGGCCGCAGCGGCGTCGGCGTCGCCGGCGCGACGGAGGGCGCCGACCTCCTTGGACAGCGCGTTGACGTGGGCCCGCACGTCGTCGCGCTCGGCGGTGATGCTGCGCAGTTGCTCGTCGAGCCGAGTGGCCCGGTCGAGCTGCTCGAGCAGCGACGCGTCACCGCGCCGCTCGGTGGCCGTCCGCACGGCGACGGGGTCGCTGCGCAGCAGCCGGACGTCGATCACCAGCCGTGGAACCTACCGGTCGGGTTGCGCCCGGTCCGGCTCGGTTGCCGCCGGGGCGCGGGCGAACTCCCGCTGCACGTCGTCGTACGTCAGCGGGTCCTCGTCGTGACCGACGATCTCCGCCGTTGGCATCGTTCGGCCGCGCCGGTACTGGTGCTCGTCGTGGTACGAGCTGGCGAACCGCTTGAACCACAGCACGACGATGATCGTCCAGAGGAACGTCGAGCCGCCGAGCTTCATGATGGCTCCGGCGAGCTGCTGGTCGTCGGTGACCGAGAGCCCCCCGACTCGCACCGGACCGTCGTAGGCCTCGTACACCGCCCCCTCGGCGAACGTCAGCCACCCGGCCGGGATGGTCGGGATGACCGACTGCAGGAACAGGTAGATCATCTTGCCGCCGGTGCCCATCTGCAGCTCGCGGAACGGACCGCAGACGGGCATCCACATCAGCAGCGAGGCCATCACGACCATCACGTGCAGCCCGTAGTGCAGGGCCGCGCTGTCGCTGGTGACCGACGCGTTCACCACGCCCGGGATGTGCGTGATGATCACGGCGACGTTGAAGATCACGCCCGCCACCACCGGTCGGCAGAGCCAACGCAGGACGCCGTAGACCTTTCCGTTGCCGATCAGCGTCCGCAGCAGCCACTCCGGGGTCGCCAGCAGGACCAGCGGGGGCAGGAAGTAGCTCAGCATCATGTGCTGGAACATGTGCACGGAGTACAGGTAGCCCTCGCCGATGTCATGGATCGGCCAGTCGCTGGCCACCCACAGCATCGCCATGGCGGCGACGAAGGCGACCACGTTGCGCCGGGTGACGACGGGCTGGCCGACGGCGACGGCGTCCGGCCCGACGACCTTGACCATGTACACCCACGCCCCGGTGAGCGCGGCGACGAGCACCCACACGTCGACGTGCGCCTGGAAGGCGAAGGGGTCAGCGACGGCCACGCCGGTCACCGCGTCAGTCTGGCCGACCCGGAGGCGCTAGCGGCCGAAGAACTGGAAGGTCGCCAGCGCCGCGCAGTAGACGCCGACGGCCAGGATCAGCCCCAGGTAGAACATGAACGAGAAGATCTTGTTGTCGAACTTCAGGTGCATGAAGTAGCTGACGACGATGAGGAACTTGGCGGCCATCATGATCAGCAATGCGGGCAGGAAGAGCGCGCCGACGTCCAGGTAGGTGAGCGTCACCTCGGCGGCCGTGATGGCGGCGAGGATCAGGGCGATGATGATGTACTGCCGGTCGGTCGCGCCGTGATGGTGCTCGCCGTACTCGTCGGCGGACAGGTCCTCTCCCGACGTGGGATGGACGTGCTCGCTGTGCTCGGGGTGCTCGACGGTCGTCATGCGCTCACTGTGCCGATCGGGTCGTGCGAATGGTAGACGGGCGCCGAATTCACGGAGCACCAGTGAACGGAAGACCGTAACGATGATTCGCTCACTCGAAGACTCGTTCACTCATGCCGGGATCAGGTAGACGAGGGTGAAGATGACGATCCAGACGATGTCGACGAAGTGCCAGTACAGGCCGACGAGCTCGACGACCTCGGCCTTGTCCCCCGTCACCCGGTTCTTGGAGATCATCCCGACGAGCGCCAGCAACATGATGATGCCGACCGTCACGTGCACGCCGTGGAACCCGGTGAGCGTGAAGAAGCTGGACGAGAACAAGCTCGTCGTGAACCCGAGGCCCTCTCGGTAGAAGACCGTGAACTCGTAGGCCTGGCCGCCGACGAAGGTGGCGCCGAGCAGCGCCGTGATGCACAGCCACAGCTTCGTGTTGCGCAGGTCGCCGCGGGCCACCGACGAAACCGCCAGCACCATCGTCAGCGAGCTCATCAGCAGCACGAAGCTCGACACGGACGTGAACGGGATGTCGTACACCTGGTCGGGTCCGATGCCGCCGGCGGTGCGGCCCCGGTACAGCATGTACGTGCTGATCAGGCCACCGAACAGCAGGCACTCCGAGCCGAGGAACAGCCACATCGCCAGCTTGTTGTTGGAGATGCCGGTCGTGCTGGCGTGTCCACCGTGCGTGTCGCGGTCGGCCGTCTCCTCCGGCATGTCCGTGAGGTGCGTGCGCTCCTCGCCAGTGTCGACGGTGGGCGCCACGCCCGCCTCGGGCACCCCGCCCATCGGGATCTCGTCGATCGTCTCCGTGATGGCGTGGTGCGTCTCGGCCGGCTCGTTGCCGAGATCGGGCGCCCCGTGGCCGGAGGTCTTCTCGTCGAGCCCGCGCTCGTCCCCTTCGTGAGTCATCGGATCGCCCGGTTCACGGTGCGAGCGATCGAGCGCCAGCGAGCGAGCGGCCAACAACTGCGCAGGCAGCAGGTGGTGTGGCCGGGGAATGTGGTGACGTTCATGCGGACGCCACCGTGGCGAGGCCGCTGCCGGGCTCGGGCTCCTCGGGCTCGGGGTCGTACTCGGAGCCCTCAGCGACCGACGGCTCGAGGGCCCATCCGAAGATGGCCAGGACGAGCACGGCGGCACCGACGATGGCGATCACTCGCTCGTAGATGATCCCGTAGCCGATGATCGGCAGCGAGAAGGCGAGCACGATCGGCCAGTACGACGGCGACGGGAGGTGGATGTGGTGGTCCGCCGCCGCCTCCTGCTCGGCGAGCAACTCCTCGGCCGTGGCGACCTGGCGCAGGTCGTGCTGGTCCCCCTCGCCGACGTCTTCGTACTTGCGGTGGAAGAACTCGTCGAGCGCGTGCACGGTCGGCAGCGAGTCGAAGTTGTGCTCCTTCGGCGGGCTGGTCGTCATCCACTCCAACGTGCGGGCGTCCCAGGGGTCGAGGGGCGCAGCGGGCGCTTTGCGGTGGGTGTGCACGACGTTGATCAGGAACAGCAGGACGCCGACGGCGAGGATGAAGGCACCGATCGTCGAGATGCGGTTCCAGAAGCCGATGTTGAAGAAGCCCTCGCCGGCGCGCTCTTCGGTCCACTGGTACATCCGTCGCGGCTGACCCTGCAGGCCGGTGACGTGCATCGGACCGAACGTCATGTTCAGCCCGATCACCATCAGCCAGAAGTTCCACTTGCCGAGCCGCTCGCTGAGGCATTTGCCGAAGACCTTCGGCCACCAGTAGTAGAAGCCGGCGAAGAAGCCGAGCACGGCCCCTCCGAACAGCACGTAGTGGAAGTGGGCGACGATGTAGTAGGTGTCGGTCTGCTGGGTGTCGGACGGTGCCACGGCGTGGGTGACCCCCGAGAGGCCGCCGATCGTGAACTGCACCACCAGCCCGATGGCGAACAGCATCGCCGTGGTGAGGACGATCTTGCCGCCCCACATCGTGAGCGTCCAGTTGATGATCTTGACGCCCGTCGGCACGGCGATGGCCATGGTGGCGACGGAGAAGACGGCCACGCTGAGCGGTCCGAGCCCCGAGGCGAACATGTGGTGGGCCCAGACGCCCCACCCGACGAAGCCGATCGCGGCACCGGAGAGAACCACGAACGGGTAGCCGAACAGCGGCTTGCGCGAGAAGACGGGCAGCACCTCGCTGACGATCCCGAACGACGGCAGGATCAGGATGTACACCTCGGGGTGGCCGAAGATCCAGAACAGGTGCTGCCACAGCAGCGGGTCGGCACCGGCCTCGACGGAGAAGAAGGTCGCACCGAACTCGCGCTGGAACAGCAGCAGCACGAGCGCCACCGTGATGACCGGGATGGCGAACAGCAACAGGAACTGCACGACCAGCGCCATCCACGTGAACGCCGGCATGCGCATCAGCGACATCCCGCGGGTGCGCATGTTGAGCGCCGTCACGATCAGGTTGATGGCGCCGGTCTGCGAGGCGATGCCCGTGATGATCAGGCCGACGACCCAGAGGTCGATGCCGTTGGTCGGCGAGAACGGCACGCTCGAGTTCGGCGCGTACATGAACCAGCCACCGTCGGGCGCTCCACCGAGGATCCACGACGAGTTGAGGACGATGCCGCCGAACAGGAAGGCCCAGTAGCCGAGGGCGTTGATGCGCGGGAAGGCGACGTCACGGGCACCCAGCTGCAGCGGCATGAAGTAGTTGCTGAACGCGGCGACCATCGGCATGACGAACAGGAAGATCATCGTCGTGGCGTGCATCGTGAACATCTGGTTGTAGAGGTCCGCCGTCAGCAGCGTGCCGTTCGGCGCCGCCAGCTGGGCCCGGATGAGCAGCGCCTCGATGCCGCCGACGATGAAGAACACCATCGCCGTGACGCCGTACATGATCCCGAGCTTCTTGTGGTCGACGGTGAACAGCCACGCCCGCCATCCGGTCGAGGAGACCGGCCGCTTGAACACGCCCAGGGTGCTCGATGGGGTGACCGTCGGGAGGGCCGGCCCGGTCGTCGTGGCGGGGATGGGACGTTCGATGATGGCCATTGCTAGATGCGGCCTCCGATGGCGCTGGCGCGCCCGGAGTGCCGAACCGGGAGATCGCCGCTGAACGACGGGCTCAACAGGTCGTGGTGGGTTGATCGGTGGTTCATTGCCGCTCGAGCAGGTAGGCGATCAGCTGGTCGATCTGGTCCTCGGACAGGGCAAGGTAGGGCATGCCGCGGGTCTTGCCGTCCGTCGGGAGCAGCTCGTTCGGGTCGGCGTACATCGGCTTCTTGGCCGGCGCGTTGCGCAACCACTCGCGCAAGTCCACGGAGTTGAGGCACTCCGCCGTGACGCCAGCGAGGTAGCGGGCGCCGAACTCCTCCGGCGAGGCCTCCCACACCTCCCGCCGGCAGGCTGGGATCAGGAGGTCCCACGACGCCCCGGCGAACGTGTTGCGGCTCATCAGGTGGCTCAGGTTGGGCGCCGCCTCCGAGTAGACGTATTGCTCGGGCTGCGAGATCACCGGCACGCCGTCAGCGTCCAACAGCCCGTTGACCTGGTGGCAGCGCGAGCACTGCGAGATGAACGTCTGCTCACCGACGGCGGCGAAGGTGTCGGCGGCCGGTGGCTGGTACGGCGCCAGCTGACCCTGCTTCCACGTCTCGAAGTCAGCCGGTGCCAGTGCCACCGCCTCCATCCGCATGTTGGCGTGCGACAACCCGCAGAACTCGGTGCACTGCCCGGCGTAGATCCCCGGGTCGTCCGCCTCGATGCGCACCGTGTGCACGCGGCCGGGGACCATGTCCTTCTTGCCGTTCAGCTTCGGGATCCACCAGCTGTGGATCACGTCACGGCTGGTGCCTCGGACCAGCACCTTGGTGCCGGTCGGGATGACCATCTGCCCACTCGTGACGATCGGTTCGGTGATGCCACCGCAGCCGGACTGCACCGGGTAGGAGATCTCCCACCACCACTGCTGGCCGGTCACGTTGACATAGCACTCGGTGTCGTCCGTCTCGGCCAGGGCGAACAGCGTGCCGATCGTCGGCACGGTGATCCCGACAAGGATCAGCGCCGGAAGGATCGTCAGCGCGATCTCCAGCGTCGGCCGGCCGTGGGTCTGCTTGGGGATCGGTTGGCCTTTGTCGCGGTAGCGGAAGATCGCCCAACCGACGGCCAGGGCGACGATGACGAGCACCAGCCCGGCGATGGCAAAGACCGGCCACTGGAGGTTCTGGATCTTCTGGGCGTTCGGTCCGGCCGGTTGCCACGTGTCCTGCGGTGCGTCCTCGGCACAGCCGGCGACGAGCAGGCCGATGCCGCCGATGGCCGCCAACCGCCGCCGCCACCGGTGGTCACGTCGGTCGGACACCACGTCGGCCAACGTACTGGTGCCGGTCACGGAACGAGCACTCCCACCTCGGCGCCCTCGACACCCGGGACGGTCATCACGTATGGCGCCTCGGCGTAGGCGCTGGCGGTCGGGATCGAGAACGTCATCAGCTGCCGGCCGCCGTCCTCGACGAGGGCCGTGCAGAACTGGAACGGCACGGCCGTGTCGTCGATCGGGGCTCCGGACTCGTCGACCTCGGGCTGGGTGCCGAGGTCGAGGAACAGGCGCCGCTCCTCGCCGCTTCGGTTGACGAACAGCACGTTCGTCGGGCTGGCGCGGGTGACGACGAGGACGTCCTGGCTGCCCGTCACGCCGGCGTTGTCGACGACGAGCGTGCCGTCCGGCTCGAGGATCACTCGACCGGCCAGGCTGGCCTTGGCCGACACCGACTGCGAGGCGTTCTCGTCGGCCTCGGTCTCGTCGGTCAGGTCGCATTCGCCCAGCACTGCGAGGTCGCCGACCGTCTCGTGCGGGTGGAGATCCCGTTCGCCCTCGAAGGCGGCGACCGCTCCGCCGGTGATCAGCCCCAGGGCGGCGATGACGGCGACGGTGGCGATGGCTCCCGGACGCAGGGACGGCCGGAAGGCGATGACGAACCCGGCGGCCAGGACCAGCACGGCGATGAGGGCGAAGGCGACGACGCCGCCGGTCTTCGACAGGAACAGCATGATGCGGCTGAACGAGTAGACGATGATGGCGAAGCCGACGGCGGCGAGCACCGGGAACTCGAGGGGGTGCGCGATGCGGGTGCGGACGCCCTCGTTGAAGCCGGCGTCGGCCGAGGCCCGCTCGCTCCAGGCCTGGACCATCCACTCCGCCGTGGCGGCGAGCAGCGCGATCAGCCCGAAGATGAACACCACTGGGTAGGTGACGATCCCGACGACGACCAGCACCGCACCGGCGGCGGCGGTGAGCGGCCACAGCGACGCGCCGGGCGGCATCGCCGCCGCCGGTGACTGCGTCCGAGCCGCCTCGTCCATCGCCGAGACGTCGGAGTCGCGGGCCCACAGGTTGATGGCGGCCAGCCCGGTGAGCGCGGCGGCGGCGAACACCAGCCCGGTCGTGCCGAGCGAGCCGCCCTCGGTCACCCCGTAGACGATCGCCGCCACCGTGGCCAGCACCGCGGCCCCGATGAGCAGGCGGGATCCGGTCTGGAACATCGTCAGGCCACCGACTCGATCACTTCGTCACGTACACGACGAGCCACACGGCCGAGAAGACCAGGGCGAAGGCGTACCAGTACAGGGCGTGGGCAGCGACGAGCTCCTGGTCGTCGAGGCGGCCACCCAGGAAGCGGAAGGCAGTCACCGCCGTGAAGAACAGGCCGACCACCAGCAGGGCCGTCGTCAGACCCGTCACGGCGTAGAACATGCCGGGGTAGCTGCTCTCGGTGATCTCCATCGTCATCTGGGAGTAGATGAACGCCTGGGCGTTGATGACGGCGACAGCGAACAGGGCGACGACGCCGAGGGCCAGGCCGACGTGGGCCCGATCCCGGCGCTTGGCCGCGTAGACGGCCCACTGCGCGAACAGGCAGAGCGCGAGGACGCCGATCAGCATCACGTTCGATGGCACCTCGGGAACCGTCACGTCCTCGGGGACCCACGTGCCGGTGGCGGCGATCGACCGCTCACGCATCAGGATCCAGATGCCGATCATCCCGGCCGTGAGCATCAGCATCGCCACCGCGACGAGTGCGGTGCCGATGAGCACCTGGCGGCGCGGCGGCGGCGCCGGCGCGGCGGGGAGGGCAAGGCTCATCGCGCTGGGTCCTCGGCGACGTCGATGACCTTCATCGAGACGACCCCTCGGGGCCGTGCAGGTCGAGCACCGGCTCGGGGGACATGACCGTCGGGGTCTCGGCGAAGTTGGCCGCCGGCGCCGGGGACGTCGTGAGCCACTCGAGCGTCTGGCCACCCCACGGGTCGTCGCCCGCCGGATCGCCGCCGCGGGTGCTGCGCAGGACGAGGCCGACGAGGGCAACGACGACGAGCGCCATCAGGGCATGGCCGGCGGTCACGGCGATGTTCCACAGCTCGGACGGGCCGTCGTAGTCGAACTCGGCCGTCGCTGCGGGCTGGTCGAACAGCCCGGCGGCGTAGTACGGCAGCGAGGCGAGGATCGTGGCCAGCACCCCGAGCAGCGGACAGGCCGAGCGCCGGCTTCTCGGGCACGACCCGACCGGTCCACTTCGGCGCCCACCACAGCAGCCCGCCCAGGCCGCCGAGCACTGCGCCGTAGCCGACGTAGACGAAGGCGCCTTCCTCGAACACGGTGCCCTGCAGGCCCAGGTCGACGATCGGCGTCAGCGCCCCGCCGAGCATCCCGACGAAGATCATGCCGAGGCCGAAGAAGGCGAACAGGAAGGCCGCCGTGATGCGCGGCCGCACCCGTTCCGGGCCTGGCTTTGCGGCCAGCGCGCCGAGGGCCATCACGATCAGCACGCCGAGCACGGGGAGGAGCATGAACAGGGCGTAGGGCAGGAGGTCCGAGAGCTTGTCGCCCAGGTCCGTGAGCGACAGCCCGCTCCCCGACCACGGCAGCTCGAACCCGTGCTGCTGCGTGACCGCGGCGAGCGCCGCCACGCCGACCAGTCCGAGGCCGACGAGCACGCCACCGCGGACCGGCATCCGGGTGCGGAACGTGGCGGGCACCAGCTCGGCGGCGATCCCGACCGCCGGCAGGGCGTAGAGGTACGTGGCCGGCTGGGTGAGGGCGAAGCCGATCCAGCTCGTCACGCCGGTGTTCCCCCCGAAGGCCATCCGGGCGTACCGGTGGTCGACGAGGACGAAGATCAACGCGCCCAGCACCACCGGCAGGGCGAGCAACAGGCCGATCGCCGAGATCAGCGCCGACCACGAGAACAGCGGGACCCGGCTCATGCGCATGCCCGGTGCCCGGGTCGTGAGCACGGTGGCGCCGACCGAGACGGCGGCGGCCGACAAGCCGACGAGCACCACGCCGTGCGCGCCGAGGAACAGGTCGACCATCTTCGAGTTGCCGCCGCCCGGCCCCCCGTTGTTGCACAGGCTGACGACGATCAGCACGATCCCGCCGACCCACGCCCACAACCCGGCAGCGGCGAGCCGGGGGAAGGCCAGCGAGCGGGCGCCGACCTGCAGTGGCACGACGGCGAGCGCCAGGCCCAGCAACAGCGGGACCACCACGCCGTAGACCAGCCCGACCCGATACCCAGCGAAGAGCTGGGGCAGCGCGCCGGCATCGAGCAGTTCGCCCTCGCCACTGACGCGGGCGGCGCCCAGCAGCGCACCGATGACCGTGGTGGCCAGCAGCACGAGGATGGCGCCACCGGCGAAGCAGGCGCCGATGACCTTGCCGTCGCTGGACGTGATCACCGAGGCGACGCCCGCGAGTCGGCGGTTACCGGTGGCGGCGGGGGCGGGACGCGCCCCGTCGTCGGTCGTGCTCAGTTGCTCGGGCGCGAGATCGGTGGTGCTCATGGCTCGTCGTCGGGCAACGGGCGCGCCGCTGCGGCCGGGACACTACCGGTCGGTCTCGCCGGCATCCGAAATGCAGAGGCGCCGTTCACGCGGCGATGAGCACGTCGAGCGTCAGCGCTCCGAACAGCAGCGTGACGTAGCTGATGCTGGCGGTGAAGACCTTCATGCTGCGGGCGGGCGTCGGGTCCCGGACGAGCGCCGCGGTGGCGAGGGTGAAGGCTGCGCCGAGGAGCACCGCGGCCACCGCGTAGAGCCAGCCCAGGTCGGCGACCGGGATCAGCACCAGCGTGGCGGCCACCATCCCGGCCGTGTAGGCGAGCATCTGGCGGGCCGCCGAGGCGATCGGCACCACAACGGGGAGCATCGGGACGTCGGCGGCTCGGTAATCGTCGGCGTATCGGATGGCGAGCGCCCAGAAGTGCGGAGGGGTCCACAGGAACATGGCCAGGAACAGGACGATCGGCGCCCAGCCGATGGAGTCGGTGACCGCGGCCCAGCCGACCAGGACCGGGACGGCGCCGGCGGCTCCACCGATGACGATGTTCTGGCGGCTCGTGCGCTTCAGCCAGATCGTGTAGACGCCGATGTAGAACGCAGCGGCACCGAGGGCGAGGGCGGCCGACAGGAGGTTGGCCCCCCACCACAGGACGGCGAACGCAGCGACCTCGAGACCAACAGCGAACACCAGCGCGTGGCGGGGCTCGATCTCCCCCGTGACCAGCGGTCGGCCACTGGTCCGCTGCATCAGGGCGTCGATGTCCCGGTCCAGGTACATGTTGACGGCGTTGGCGCCCCCGGCGGCGAGCGTGCCACCGAGCAGCGTGACGAGGACCAGACCGAGGGGCGGCCAGCCGCGCTCGGCGAGGACCATCGTCGGGACGGTGGTGATCAGCAGCAACTCGATGATGCGCGGCTTGGTCAGCGCCACGTAGGCACCGACCGCGGTGCGCGACGCCCGGGCCGTTGCGCCGTGGTGGGCCAGCGGTGGCCCGATGCGCGGCCCGTGTCGTCCCGGCGCCAGCCGCGACGGGACGAGGGGGCGGCTGCCGACGGCCATCGGCCGACAGGTTACGGCGACCGCCGAATCCGAGGGCAATCTCCGTGGCCGCCCTGCCGCTGTGGGCTGGGCGACGTTCCAAGGTGCGGGGTTGAATGGGGGCCATGTCGTCGACGGAGGCACCGGCGCGCCCCGGGACCTCCGTGCTGGAGCGCCCCGAGGTCGACGACGCTCCCGCCGACGATTCCCCGTGGGTGGTGATCGTGTGGAACGACCCGATCAACCTCATGAGCTACGTCACGTTCGTGCTGCAGAAGCTCTTCGGCTACGACCGTGAGAAGGCGACGGCGCTGATGCTCGACGTCCACCACAAGGGCAAGGCGGTCGTCGCCAGCGGCAGCAGGGAGCAATCGGAGCTGCACGTGTTCCGCCTCCACGAACACGGACTGTGGGCCACGCTCGAACATGACGAGTGAGCTGTTCAGCCCAGCGCACGGCGGGCACGTCCTGCACCTCGGCGAGGACGAGCGAGGGCTGCTGTCGCGCCTGCTGGGGGAGCTGCGCGAGGTGGTCACCGACGACGACGCCGGCGCGATGGCCCGGCGCCTGTTCCCCGTCGTGCACCCGGACCACCCCGATCGCGAGGCCGAGTACCAGCGCCTGATGCGCGAGGAGCTGGTCGCCAGCCATCTCGGCGCCCTGGCCAGCGTGGACGAGGTGCTGCTGCGGCCAGGGCGCACCGTGACGCTGGACGACGCCGAGATGGCGTCCTTCGTGCAGGCCGTCAACTCCCTGCGCCTGGTGCTGGGCACCGCGCTGGACGTCACCGAGGACGACGACATCGAACAACCCGGCCGGCGGGCGTCGTCGCAGTTCCAGCTGTACGCCTACCTGTCATGGGTGCTCGACTCGGCGATCCGGGAGCTGTCGGGCGAGCAGTGAGCGGCGCCCGTCGGCCGATCCGGGCGTTTGTGTCACCGAGATCGCCGCCGGTGGCAGCAGCGGTGACACAAACCCCAACCCCTGCGTCTGCGTCACCGACATCGCCATCGGTGGCCGCAACGGTGACGCCAACGGGGAGTCGGACGTGGGGGAAGCCCTCGTGGAAGGGTGGGGGCTCGCTGCTAACGTCTCGGTGCTCTCAACTGGATGCGGCACCTGCCCCCATCGTCTAGCGGCCTAGGACACCACCCTTTCAAGGTGGCGGCACGGGTTCGAATCCCGTTGGGGGTGCAACATCACACCACTGGTCCCGTGGTGAAGTCTGGAGTTCACGCCGGCCTGTCAAGCCGGAGGTCGCGGGTTCAAGTCCCGTCGGGACCGCCACACGGCGGAGGTTGATCGGCCACCGCCGTGCACGGGCGAGTGCGAACTCGCCAACGCGGTCGAGTAGCTCAGTCGGCAGAGCGTCCGCCTGAAAAGCGGAAGGTCCCCGGATCGACGCCGGGCTCGACCACCGTCGTTCGCGCCGCGCGCGCTGGCGATGACCCTCAGCGACCGACGGCGCGACGCGCCCGCCAGGGCAACGACGGTCGGCCACCCGTGCTGGTCGCCGCCAGGACCAGGCCGCCGAACATGGCCACGTTCTTCAAGAAGTGGATCGTCTGGCCGGCGCGGGCGCTGTCGTCGGCCTCCCAGAACCGGTGCCCGGCGAGCGTCGTCGGTACCAGGGAGACGGCCAGGACGACGGCCGCCGGGCGGGGCAGGATGCCGAGCGCGAGCGCGACGCCGGCACCGACCTGAACGGCGCCGTTGAGCTTGACGAGCTGCTCTGCGTCGAGTCCGGTGGCCTCGGTCATGCGATCGGTCACCGGCTCGGCGACGGGGGCCTTGGCACTGCCGCGTCGTACGGAGTCCAGACCGCCGTAGACGAACATGCCGGCGAGCATCGGGCGGGCAAGGGCTTCGGCGATCGTCACGGAGAGGCGTGTACCACGAGGGCGACGATCACGAACCCGCGACGCCGGCCGGCCACAAGAGTGGTGGCAGCAACACCTCGCGGTCACCGGGCTGCCGGCTGTCGGCGCCGATGGGCATTCGGTACGTTCGATCCTGGACGGGCTGCCATGGGAGGTGCCGAGGGCACGTGGACGTGGTCAGGATGCGGGCGGGACTGCTACTACGGCGCGGCTGGCGTGCCACCGTGTTCCTCGCCCTCCTCGCCGGGTTGGCCGGAGGGGTGGCGATGGCAGCGTGGTCGATCGGGCGGAGGGCATCGACCTCCTTCGATCGCTTCCTCGCGTACGCCGACCCGAGCGACTTCTTCGTCAACTTCTGCCCGCCCGACATCGCCCAGGTCGGCGAGGACACGGTGGAGCGCTGCTTCACCTACGACGCCGTGGCGGAGGCAGCCGTGCTGCGGGCCCGCCCGGAGGTGGACGCGGCCGGTCGGATCGGCTACGTGGGCTTCACCGCCGTCGAGCCGTCCCGACCCAACCACGTGGTGGCGGGCAACGCCATCGTCTCGTTCGACGAGGAGCCGCTGTCCGCTGAGGGTCGGCCGATCATCGTCGACGGGCGCCGGTTCGACCCGGCGGCGTCGGACGAGATCACGGTGAACGAGCGGTTCGCCGAGTTGGCCGGCGTGACGATCGGCGACGAGCTCGACCTCGCGTTCTGGGCCGAGGACGAGCGCGGCGAACCCCCGGCCGACGGCGCTCAGTTCACCGGACCGCGGGTCCGGGCTCGGGTCGTCGGCATCGAGCGGAACTTCCGGGACCTGATCGAGGGCGTCGTGTCGAGCCCGTCGGCGATCGACGTGGCGCGGGCATCCGTCGGCCCAGGGATCGCTCGGCAGGTCGAGTCGGCAGGGCGGTTCGGGGGCGTCGCCGTGACCGCCAAGGATGGTGACGTCGCCGCGGCGCAAGCCGCCGTCGACGAGGCGTTCGCCGGCCGCTTCTTCAACGTCGCCCGGCTGGCCGATCCCGACGAGACCGAACCGATCTCCGAAGCGATCAGTTACGAGGCCACCGGCACCGTGCTGTTCGGGGCGATCACGGCGCTGGCGGCGGCGGCCTTCGCCGGCCAGGCCGTGGCGCGCCAGAGCCGGCGGGAGTGGAGGGATGGAGCGACGCTGCGGGCCCTCGGGATGTCCCGGCAGCAGGCCGGCCTGGCAGCGCTGGCACGCGGGCTCGTCACCGGGACGATCGCCGTCGCGGTGGCGATCGGTGCATGCCTCCTGCTGTCGCCGGTCGGGCCCTTCGGCGCCGCCGGCCTCGTCGAGATCGAGCCCGGCGCGTTCGTCGATCCGCTGGTCCTGGCGCTCGGGGCGGTCGGCGTCGCCGCCGTCGTGACCCTGGCCACGTGGGGGCCCGTCACCCGCCAGTTCCGCCGGGCGCGGCCCGAGTCGTCGACGGCTGTCCGGCCAGGCCTGCGGGCGCTGCAGGCCCACCTCCCGGCGCCGGCCGCCGCCGGCTTGAGCATGTCGCTGAGCGGCCGCGGCGCCGGCGGATTGCCGACCGGCACCGCCCTGGCCGGCGTCGTCCTCACGTTCGGCACGGCGCTCGGCGCCGCCGGCCTGACCGCCAGCCTCGACGGCCTGGTTGGCACGCCAGCCAACTTCGGCGCGCCCTGGGATGTGTCGGTCAGCGCCGACTTCGACGACCCGGTCGGGGGCGCCGCCGTGCTCAAGATGGCGCGCACCGACCCACGTGTGGTCGCCGCCGCGGGGCTCGTGGGGACGGACGCCACGATCGGCGACGAGATCGCCTGGGTGCAGGCCTACGCGACCGTCGACGGGATCAGCGGGTACATCGCGCCCGTCATCACGAGCGGACGGGCACCGGCGGCGATCAACGAGGTCGCGCTGGGCACAGCGACCATGGCGTCCCAGGGACTGTCGATCGGCGACACGATCGCGGTGCGGCCGACCACGTCGAACCCCGACGTCCCCGGTCCGATGACCGTGGTCGGTGCGACCATCGTCAACGACACCAGCGAGAACAACCCCGGTCGCGGCGGGCTGGTGACGACGGAATGGGTCGATCGCTACGCATCCGAGGCATCGGCGGACCCGCTGGTCCTGGCGCTGGCGCCCGACGCTGACGCCGATCAGTTCAGGGCCGAACTGCGTGACGTCGCCACGGGGTTCGTCGAAGGTCCCAAGCTGCAGGGGGCGATCCTCAACGTGCGCCGGGTGCGGTGGGTGCCCGTGCTCCTCGCTGCGCTCGTCGGCGTGTTGGCGATCGCCTCGCTGGCCCACGCCCTCGTCATGTCGGTGCGCCGGCAGCACCGCCAGCTGGCGATCTTCAAGAGCCTCGGCTTCCGGCGCTCGCAGGTCCAGCTGGCGGTCGCCTTCCATGCCAGCGTCCTCGTCCTTGCCGCCGCGGTCGTCGGGATCCCGCTCGGCATCATCATCGGACGGTGGGGGTGGCGCCTCGTCGCCGACGAGCTGGGCGTCGCCAGCCCGCCCGTGACGCCGGTGGCGTGGCTGCTGGCGATCGTCGCAGGGGTCGTCGTGCTGGCCAACCTCGTGGCCGCCTACCCCGGCTGGCTCGCCGCTCGCCGCCCACCGGCCCGCGCCCTGCGCGTGGAGTGACCGGGAGAGACTGCGCTGGATGGAGGGTCTGCGCCGCCTGGCCGCAGTGGCCGGCGCGCTGGCGCTGGTCCCGTGCGTCGTCACCCTGATCGCCCGTCAGATCGCCGTCGACACCAGATGGCCGGTGGCCTATGTCGCTGCCTCGCCCTACGTCCTGGTCGCCGGCGTGCTGTCGCTGGCCTGCTTCGCGTTCGCCCGGAGGTGGTTGGGCGCCCTCGCGGCGGTCGCCGCCGCCCTCGTGCTGGCGACCACGCAACTGCCGTTGTTCATCGCCGACGCCGCGCCGCCGGCCGACGGCGCCTCGGTGCGGGTGCTCACGGCGAACCTGCGCTTCGGGGGCGCCGACGCCCGGACCCTCGTCGACGCAGTGCGCCAGCGGCAGGTCGACCTGCTCATGGTGCAGGAGCTCACCCCAGAAGCACGAGCTGCGCTCGGCGCGGCTGGCCTCGACGACCTGCTGCCGAACGCCGTGCTCACGCCGAGCGGGGGCGTCGGCGGCAACGGCATCTGGAGCCGCACGCCCCTTGCCGCAGCGAGCACACCGCACGGCTTCGGACACCCACCCGTTGCCGCGACCACCCGGCTCGCCGGCCACACGGTGTTCCTCGCCTCCGTCCACCCGGTCTCACCGTTCCCCAGCGACACGGCGAGCTGGTCGGACGAGCTCGGTCGCATGGCCCAGTGGTTGCGAGCCTTCGATGACCCGGCGATCGTCGCCGGCGACTTCAACGCCAGCTTCGACCACCGTCAGTTCCGCGACCTGCTCGAGAGCGGCATGCGCGATGCCGTCGAGCAATCCGGATCCGGCTTCGTGCCGACGTTTCCCGTCGGGCGGCGCTACCCGCCGCTGATCTCGATCGACCACGTGCTGACCCGCGGTCCGATCACGGCGACGGCCGTCGACACCCTCGAGCTGCGCGGCACCGACCACCTGGCGGTACTGGCGACGCTGGTGATCGCGCCGGTCCGCTGATCAGATGAGGACGGTGTCGATCTCGCAGGCGGCGGCGACCTGGACGTCGCCGCCGGCGCAGGACTCGACCAGCGCGTCGACCTGGTCGTCGGTGCGTCCCGGATCGTGGTGGTAGAGCAACAGCCGCCCAACGCCGCCCCGCTCGGCCAACTCCAGCGCGTACTCGATGCACGAGTGACCGAAGTGCGGACGGGTCGCCAGCTCGGCCTCGGTGTACTGCGCGTCGTGGAGCAGCACGTCGACCCCGGCGACCAGCTCCATCGCCGCGTCGTGGTACGGACCCCAGCCGTCAGGACCGGGCCCCATGGCGATCGGTCCGTGGTCGGAGAGGTAGGCGATGGTGCCGCTGCCATCGCTGACCCGGAACCCGAACGTTCGGCCACCCGGGTGCGGGATGTCGCGAGCGAGCACGTCGAAGTCCTCGACGCTGCGGTGCCCCTCCTCCAGCCCGGTGAACGTCCACTGCCCACGCAACCCCTCGACCGAGATCGGGAAGAACGGTGGGCTCATGAACGGGTCGAGCGCCCGCATCGGCACCCCGTCGGCGACGGGCAGGTGGACGTCGACGCGGGCGTCAGGCCGATCACCCGCGGCGAAGAACGGGATCCCCTGGGTGTGGTCCCAGTGCAGGTGACCGATCATCAGGCTGCCCTCGAACGGGGCACCGGCCAACAGCGTCGCCACGTTGCGCAGCCCGGTGCCGGCGTCGAGGAGCAACCGCGGCGCCTCGTCCTCATCGTGGGCGACGGCGACGCACGAGGTGTTGCCCCCGACGCGCGTGAACGACGGCCCGGGGGCCGGCGTCGAACCGCGCACCCCGCACAGGTGCAACCGCATCAGGGGTGTTCGCTCGGCGCCAACTCCGCGGTGGCCGCGGCGAGCAGGTCGACGTCGTCGTCACGACCATCCACGTCCTCCCGACGGTGCCCAGTGGCCAACTCGACCAACCGTTCGCGGTCGAGCTGATCGGCCGGCACGACGGCCACCTTGCAGTTCGTGCGGGCCGTCAACGTGGAGGTGCGCCGGCCATCCTCCAGGATCGCCCGCTCCCCGAGCACCGCGCCCGGGCCGATCTCGGCCAGGGACTTGCCGTCGACGTCGGCGACGAGCACCCCGTCGAGCAGCAGGAACAGCTGATCGCCTGGGTCGCCCTGGCGCGTGACCTGCTGGCCCTCCTTGAAGCTGCGGACCTTGGGCTTCGCCGCACCGCGCATGAGCAACCCCGACAACTCACGCTCGAGGGCCGTCTCCACCTCGGTCACGAAGGCCGGGGAGTCCTCGGCACCCCACGGCGTCCCCTTGCCGAACGCTTTGCTGGCCCACCCCTTCCAGTCCGTCATGCCGCTCTTGCCCGACAGCGCTCCATCGGCGTCGTAGAGCCAATGGCGGGGGAACGGCGAAGCACCCCGAAGGCGGGCCTCCCGACGGCCGTCGGCATACAGGCTCAGCTCGAGGGTCGTCCACGCCACGGGCGAGCGGAACTGCACGAACGGAGCACGACGCACGGCCCGCGGCATCGGGGCCCCGGTGCGGCCGCCAGCGGTCTGGGTGAACCGGGCCCAGCCCGGGCCGACCTCGATGTCGGGCCGCAGGTCCGGCATGGCCACCGCGGCCACGGCGATGTCCCCGCCCAGGCGCAGGTTGGTCACGCCGATGTGTCCGCAGCCGTCCTGTGCTGCCTCGACCAGCTCGCCGTCGTCGGAGAACTCGGCCCAGGCGTGGAGGTGGTTGGCGAACCGGAACCGGTTGGCCTCGTTGAGCTCGTCGAGGGCGGCGACGACCTGCGTGCCGAGGGAGTCGGGCGGGGCGCTGTCGTAGTGCGAGACGCCCAGCTTGAAGCTGCTCTTCATCGGACCGGCGACGGCCTCGGAGGGGATCCACGAGATGGTGGTGGCGGAACCTTCGACGCGCATGACGACCTCCTGTCGATCCTCGAGCTCACGGTATGGCCCCGATCATGCGTCATGGACGACCTCGCCACCAGGAAAGTGGCAGGCCGGTCATGGTGGGGCCAGCAACACCACGCGACGCCGGGCAGTGCCCTGCCCTCCGGGCCCCGATTCTGGTTGGCTAGCGGTGTGGGCGCCATCACCGTGTTCCTCGCCGACGACAGCGTCATCATCCGAGAAGGTGTGCGCGCCATGCTCAAGCGCGACCAGGACGTCGAGGTGATCGGCGTCGCCGAGGACTACGACGGCCTGGTCAGCGGGGCGGCCGAGGCCCATCCCGACGTCGTGGTCAGCGACATCCGCATGCCACCGCACTTCCAGCGCGAGGGCATCGACGCGGCGAAGGAGATCCGCAAGATCCACCCCGGCACCGGCATCGTCATCCTCAGCCAGTACGACGACCCGGACTACGCCGTGTCGCTGCTCTCCGAGGGCTCGGCCGGCTACGCCTACCTGCTCAAGGACCGCATCGCCGAGGGCGACCAACTGGCGCGGGCGATCCGCGAGGTCGCCACCGGCGGGTCAATGCTCGACCCGGCCATCGTGACCGCGCTGATCAACCCGGTGCGCCACACCGGCGGATTGAGCCCGGAAGACGACGAGCTGCTGACGCAGGTGGCGACCGGCCGGACGATCAAGGCCATCGCCGCCGCACGGCGGACGACCGCGGCCGCCGTGGAGGCCGACGTCGAGCGGCTGTTCGTGAACCTCGCCACCGCCGTGTCGGCCGGGGAGGCTGGTGGGCTGGAACGGCTGCGCCGCTTGCACCAGGCGATCGTCGAGCGCGAGGAGCAGGGCGAGACGCTGAGCCGGATGCTGCCGACCGGCCTGGCCGACAAGCTGCTCGCCGAAGGGCGCGACATCGGCGAGACGGAGCGGCTCGAGGTGACCGTGCTGATGAGCGACATCCGCGGGTACACGTCGATCGCCGAGCACGCCGACCCGGCCGTGCTGGCCCAGCAGCTGAACCGCCACCGGGCCGAGATGAACCGTGCCATCCTTGGTGCCGGAGGGACCGTGATGCAGTACGTGGGCGACGCCGTCATGGCGGTGTTCGGAGCGCCCGTGGCGACGCAGGACCACGCCTCGCGTGCGCTCGAGGCGGCGGCGGCGATGCACCTGGCCCAGGACGCCGTCAACGTCGAGTGGGACGGCGAGGGCCGCACCCCGTTCGGCCTCGGGATCGGGATCAGCACTGGGACGGTCGCCGCCGCGCTGCTCGGCAGCGAGGAGCGCGTCGAGTACACGGTCGTCGGCGACGCCGTCAACTTGTGCCAGCGCCTGCAGCAGTTCGCCTCGCCGGGCCAGACGGTGCTCGCCGAGGCGACGTACACCGAGCTGGCCACCGCGCCGGCGGCCGAGAAGCTGGCGCCGCAGCTGGTCAAGGGCCGCGACACACCGGTCGTCGCCTACCGCATGGACCGCATCGATGTGACACACGAGGGAGCGCTGACGTGACGTTGATCATGGAGTCCGAGGGCGCCGGGGCACCCGACGGCGGTCCGCCGCCGTCGGCCGATCCGGCTGTCGAGGTGCGCGCCGTCTACCGCACGTTCGAGAAGGACACCGCTCCGGTGCGCGCGCTGCGCGGCGCCGATCTCGTCGTGCCGCACGGCGACTTCGTCGCCGTCATGGGACCGTCGGGGTGCGGCAAGTCGACGTTGCTCAACGTGATCGCCGGGCTCGACCTGCCCGACGAGGGTGAGATCGTCATCGCCGGGGAGTCGCTGGCCGGCATGGACGAGAACCGGCTGGCGATCATGCGCCGCAAGCACGTGGGCATCGTGTTCCAGTTCTTCAACCTGCTCGAGGGCATGACGGTGCTGGAGAACGTGGTCATGCCGGCCGTGATCGCCGGGCGCAAGCGGAAGGCGGCGGAGGCCAGGGCGCGCAACCTGCTCGACCTCCTCGGCATCGGCGACAAGGCCAAGCAGGCGCCCGGGGTCCTCTCCGGTGGCCAGCGCCAGCGACTGGCGATCGCCAGGGCGCTGGCCAACGAGCCGACGCTGGTGCTCGCCGACGAGCCGACGGGCGCGCTCGACAGCGAGGGTGGTGAGGAGGTGCTCGAGCTCTTCCGGCGCCTGCACCAGGGCGGCCAGACGATCCTGCTCGTGACCCACGACCAGCCGGTCGCCGACGCGGCCGCCCGCATCGTGCGGATGAAGGACGGACGGGTGGTCGACGACGGGCTCACGAGCGAAGCGAGTGACCGAACATCATCTGGGCACGAGTCGTCTCAGTCGTGAGACGACCCGTGCCCACGTCGACACAGCCTTCGCTTCGCTCGGCTGGACCCCGTGAGCAGCCGTTGGCCGTGGGTTCGTAGCGACTGGCGGGGCCGGTGGCCAGGGCTGCTGGCGCCGGCGGTGCTCATCGCCCTGGCCGGCGGGGTCGCCACGGCGCTGGCCGCTGGGGCGCGGCGGGCTGACTCCGCGTTCGAGCGGTTCACCCGGCCGACGAGCGCGTTGACGCGCCTGACGCCAGCCGACGGCCTCGGGGGCCGACCGAGCCAGGTCTGGCTACTTGGTCCGCAGCACGGCGCGCAGCTGCTGAGGAGAGCAGGCGGTCACGACCGAATCGACGGCAGCGCGGGCGGTGGCGGTGCGGGGGAAGCCGTACATCGGGGCCCACTCGCCGAACCAGCGGCCTGGACCGGCCTCCAGCACGAGCTCGTCTCCGCCATCGGCGCGCACCCGCACGAGCTCGATGCGGCCCTCGTCGACCAGGAAGGCGACGTCACCGAGCTCACCCTCACGGAACAGCACCTCGGAGGCGGCCAGCTCGATGCGCCGGGGCTCGACGTCGGTCTGCCGGGCGGCCGACAGCTCGACCACCTGATCGGCGATCGGTAGGAGTCGTTCGTCGTGGGTGGCGACGATGACGACGCGCCCTGGGCTGGCGGTCCGCCGCAGCACGCCGCATACCTGTTCGACGTACGCCGCGTCGAGGTGGGCCGTCGGTTCGTCGGCCAGTAGCAGCGGTGGGTCGAGGGCCAGCGCCCTGGCGATGGCGACGCGCTGTTGCTGCCCGCCCGACAATGTCGCTGGGCGATGGTGCAGGCGCTCGCCGAGGCCGAGGTCCGTGAGCAGCTGCTCCGCCCGTCGCCTCGCCGATCGTCCGCCACCGCCGTCGTTCCACATCGGGAGGGAGACGTTCTCCACCGACGTCAAGGCCGGCATCAGGTTGAACGCCTGGAACACGATGCCAACCCCACCCCGCCGGTACTCGTCGCGAGCCCGCCCGCCGAGGGCCGTGACCTCCACGTCGCCGACGGTGATCGTTCCTGCCGCCGGTCGCAGCAGGCTGGCCAGCGCCGAGAGCAGTGTGGTCTTGCCGCAGCCACTCGATCCGACCAGCAACACCAGCTCCCCGTCGGCGGCATCGAGATCGAGCCCGTCGATCGGGCGGACGACGTAGCCGCCACGCTCGTACTCGAGGGCGAGGCCACGCACGGTCACGCCGCCCACGTCACGCCCCGAACGCAAGGGCCGGGTCGACGCGCATGGTACGGCGCAAGCCGACGAGGCTGGCCACCAGCCCAACGGTCACACCCACGATCGCGATCGTCACGTAGGCCGACGTCGGGATCTCAACCGGGAACGGGAACGCCGGGGCGATCAGCAACGCCAGAACGGCGCCGACGGCCGTCGCCACCAGCGCCAGCACCAACCCCTGCAGTGCCAGGCCGCCGAACAGGGTCCCATTGGAAACACCCATCGCCTTGCTCGTCGCCAGGTCCGTCGACCGTTCGATGACGGCGAGGTAGAGCATCGAGGCGATGATGCCGGCGGCCATGATCCACAGCAGGACGCTGATGATGCGGATCGTGTCGGTCCCGGACTTGAGCGGTCTCCGAAGGTCGTCGACGGCGGCCGCCTCGGTGTACGACGCCGTCTGTGGCGGCAGCTCGCCGGGCGCACCCCGCACCGCGATCGCCGATGCCAGGGGTTGACCGGCCAGGAAGGCCTGCTGCACGTCGGCCAGTTGGGCGAACAGCGTGGGTTGGGCGAAGAAGTAGCTCGTGTCGCGCGAGACACCGACGATGGTCGCCGGCCGCCCGCCGAGGTTCACGACGTCGCCGACGTCCCGGCCCAGCAGCTCGTCGACGACGACCTCGCCGGACCCCCTTGGCAGCCGTCCGTCGCCCGGGCTGGGCCAGCCGGCACCACCCGGCGTCAGGCCCAGCACGTTGACGTTCTTCCGATCGATGACCTCGCGCACCTGGACGAAGGGATCCGCGGACGTCACGCCGGCGTCGGCGAGCAGGTCGTCCGCGGTCGCCGCTGGAACGAGCCGGGCGGTGCTGAAGGGCCCGGCGGTGCCAGCGGCGACGACGAACTGATCGGCCTGGAACAGGGCGACGATCCGGTCGCTCTCCCGGCGCAAGTGCTCCTCCGCTCCTGACAGCAGCAGTGCGAGCGCAAACGCGATCGAGGTCGACAGCACCGAGGCGATGAAGCGGCGACGCCGGAAGAGCAGGTCCTTCACCGCCAGGCGCCACACACGTCCATGATGCACCCGACCGAGCCCTCTGCCCACCGTGCCGCCCGGCCCCGCGTGGTGAGGGCACCACCCTTCCCACCTGCATCGTTCGGTGGTCAGATTGTGTGTCATGGCGGCGGCGTGGAGGTGGGCCCGCTCGGACTGGCGCCGGCGGTGGACGTCTTTGGCGCTGCTCGCCGCACTTGTCTCCGTGGCCCGTGGTGTAGCGATCGTCGTCGTCGCCGGCGCGGTCGCCGTGACCCTGGCGCTCACCGAGCTGCTCGCCCGCCGCGCCGCCGCCGCGCGCCTTGCCGAGACCCTGCGCGCCGAGCAGCGGGGAGGAGCTCGCTCCAGCCTTCGGCCGGTCACGCCGCCGCCGCGGCGGGCGGTGTGGCTGCCACCACCGGTGGCGCCGGTGGCAGCGCCCTTGCCTGATCAGCGCTGTTGGTGTCGACTGGGAGCAGCATGACCGTCATGGCGTTCCCCGGCCACGCAGGCCGTTATCGGCCGCTCGCTCGCTGGCGCTCGCTCGCTCGCATGAAAGTCGGGATCGTCCGGTGACCACGATCGTCGAACCGTCCGCGGCTGTCGCCGCGCCCGCCAACCTGGCGCCGGCCTTTGCGCCGCTGCGCCCGGCGTGGTGCCTGCTCGCCGTCCCGGTGGCGGGCGCGCTGGCGGTGGCCGGCCTGTGGGTGGCGGCGACGGACGATCCGCTGGCCGTCGAGCTGGTGCGTCCCGCCGTCGTCGCCGTGTGGGCCCTCGCCGGGCTGGTGCTCGGGCTGCGGCGCCGCCACGACCGGCTGGCGCCGATCGTCCTGGCCGGCGCGATCGTCGGCGGTGTCGGCACCCTCGCAGCCGCGGTCGTCGAGCACCGCACGCTCACGGGATCGGTGGCGTGGTCCTGGGACCTGGCGTTGCGCATGTCGGCCGCGCTGCTCCCCGCGATCGCCATGCACCTGCTGTTCGGGCTCGCCGACGGACGCCTCGCCACGTCCGTGCGGCGGCGGGCCGTCGCCGCCGGGTACGTCGCGGCCCTCGTGGTCGGGATCGCGTTGATGGCCGATCGGGACCAGGTGATCGTCTGGCCGATCATCGTGCTGTGGGCGGCCGCGCTCGGATTCGGGATGTACGCCAGCCACGTCCGCTACCTCAAGGCCGGTGCCGTCGACCGGCGGCGAATGCAGTGGGTCGGCTGGGGCATCGCCGTGGCCACCGAGGCGACGCTCGTCGTCGTGGCCCTGCGTCTGCTGACCGACTGGCCGCACCAACCCGGCGCCGTCGCCCTCGGTCTCACCGGCCTCATCCCGCTCGCCCTCGCCCTCGGGGCGCTGCCGGGGATGGTGGCGCGCGTCGACCGCCTGCTCACCCACACGGTCGAGATCGCAGGTCTGACGGCGCTCGTCGTCGCCATCTACGTCGTCGTCGTCATCGGGCTCGGGCGCACGCCCGCCGCCGGCGAGCGGGCGCTCCTGCTGCTGTCCATGCTCGCCGCCGGCGTCTGCGCCCTCCTCTACCTGCCAGCCCGGCGTCGCCTGACCGAGCGGGCCAACCGGTTGGTGTACGGCGAGCGCTTCTCGCCCGACGAGCTGCTGCGCACGTTCGGCCAGCGGCTGACCCGATCCATCCCGATGGACGAGTTGCTGCTGCAGCTGACCGAGAGCCTGCGCAAGGCGATGGTCCTGGTGTCGGCGGAGGTGTGGACGGGCCAGCAGGGTCGGTACGAACTGGCCGCCGGCGTGCCGCACCGTGACGCGCCGCCGGTCCAGATCGGCGCCAAGGAGTCGGCGGTGGTCGCCCGGGCCGGCGTCAGCGGCGGGACGTGGCTCGACGTGTGGATCCCGGCGATCGTCGGTTCCGAGGGATCCGGCGCGATGCGCCTGGCACCGGTGGCCCACGCCGGTGAGCTGCTCGGGTTCATCACCGTCACGAGGCGCCGAGACGGCGAGGCGTTCACCGAGTCGGAGGACCGGGTGCTGACGGACCTCGCCCGCCAGGTGGCGTTGGCGCTGCACAACATGCAGCTCGACGCCGCGCTGCAGGCCAGCCTCGACGAGCTGCAGCTCCGCAACCGAGAGCTGCAGCAGTCGCGGGCGCGCATCGTGGCCGCCGGCGATGCCGAGCGGCGCAAGCTCGAACGCAACCTGCACGACGGCGCCCAGCAGCACCTCGTGGCGCTGGCCGTGAAGGTGCGCCTGACGCGCGATGCCGTGGAGGACGACCCGGGCGACGCGATTGCGATGCTCGACGAGATCAAGGGGAACGTCCAGGACGCCATCCAGGAGCTGCGCGCCCTCGCCCACGGCATCTTCCCGCCCCTGCTCGTGTCCGGCGGGCTGACCGAAGCGCTGCCAGCGGCGGCGACCCGGTCGGCGCTGCCGACCACCGTCGATCTGGCCGGGATCGGTCGCTACTCGCCCGACATGGAGGCGGCGGTCTACTTCTGCGTGCTCGAGGCGCTGCAGAACGCCGGCAAGCACGCTGGGGAGGGTGCCGCGGCCACCGTCATCGTCCGGGCGACCGACGATGCCCTGGCGTTCGAGGTGGCCGACGACGGCGCCGGGTTCGCCGCCGACGGCGCTGCCGCCGAGGGCCACGGGTTCGTCAACATGGCTGACCGTCTCGGCGCCTTCGGCGGCGTCGTGCGGGTGCGGTCGGCGCCCGGGCAGGGCACGACCGTCAGTGGCACACTGCCGCTGACCGTCGCCGCGGCCTGAGCTGGCCGGCGACCTGACCGCAAGGGGGCCCTGTGGCCGACGACGACCTGGCCGACTTCGAACGCACCACCTTCGCCCACGGCGGCCGAGAACGGGCGATCTTCCGCCACGGTCAGGGACCAGCGGTGATCGTGATCGCCGAGCTGCCGGGCATCACCCCCAAGGTCGCCGGCTTCGCCCGGCAGGTCTCGGCGATCGGGTGCACGGCGGTGATGCCCCACCTCTTCGGCGTGCCCGGCAAGGATCCGACGGCGAGCGGCAAGCTGCGCGGCCTCGCCTACGGGCTGTCGTCGTTCGTTCCGGCGTGCATCAGTCGCGAGTTCGTCACCTGGGCGACCGACCGGACGTCGCCGGTCGTGTCGTGGCTACGGGCACTCGCTGCCGACGAGCATCGACGGTGCGGCGGCCCCGGCGTCGGCGCCGTCGGCATGTGCTTCACCGGCGGCTTCGCCCTGGCGATGGCGACCGATCCGACCGTGCTGGCGCCGGTGCTCTCGCAGCCTTCGCTCCCGCTCGCCGCGACGCGCAAACAGCGACGCTCGATCGACTGCTCGCCGAGCGATCTGGACGTCGTGCGCCAGCGGTGCGTGACCGAGGACCTCGAGGTGCTGGGGCTGCGCTTCCGCGGCGATCGCCTGGCGCCGGCCGAGCGATTCGCCCACCTCCGCGAGCGGCTCGGCGACGCCTTCGTAGCCGTCGAGCTGGACGACTCGTCAGCCAATCCCGACGCCGACATGAAGCCGCACTCCGTGCTCACGGAGCACCTCCTCGACGAACCGGACCAGCCGACGCGGGCGGCGCTCGATCAGGTCCTGGACCTCTTCCGCCACCGCCTCCTCCCTTGATGGCCTCGCTCGCTCCGAAGACTCCGGTCACTCGGCCTGGGCCGCGGCAAGGCCGGCCTGTGGTGTCAATCCCGTTGCAGCACGAACGCTCGGGAACTTGCTTGACGACCTGGCGCGGAAACGTCACGTGGGCCAGTCGGGGTCGCCGCCGGCCTCCCAGAGGCGCCGGACGACGCGTGGCGACAATTCGTCCTTGTTGACGTAGGCCATCGCCCCGCTCGTCCGGGCGCCGGGCGGCAGGTCGTCGAGGGCGTACGTGGACACCAGGATCACCTTGGTCGCCGGGTGGGCGTCGACGATCAGGCGGGTGGCGTCGATGCCGTTCAGCGCACCCATGTTGATGTCCATCAACACGAGGTCGGGATGGAGCTGCTCGCTCGTCGACACCGCGTCCTCGCCGGACTCCACCTCGGCGACGAGGTCGAACCCGTCGACGCGACTGAGCACGGCACGGGCGGCGTCCCGGAACGGCGCCTGGTCGTCGACGATCATCACGCTCACGCGCTCGGTCACGGGTCCATCCTCGCGCCCGACGAGCGCGCCGACGAGCGTGCCACCACCCGCCGCCGAGTGCGGTCAGCCACCCTCGGCGGCGAGGTACACCAGCACCGCCTTGACCCGTCGGTTGACGTCGGGCTCCTCAGTGAGGTGGAGCTTGGAGAAGATCGAGTTGATGTGCTTCTCCACAGCTCGCTCGCTGAGGATCAGCGTGGAGGCGATCGCTGCGTTGCTCTTGCCCTGGGCCATCTCGCTGAGGATCTGGCGCTCCCGCGGGGTGAGCCGTTCGATCGGCGACGCCGCCGTACGGGCCCGCGCGTTGACGAGCTCCTCGACCACCTTGGGGTCGATGACGGAGCCGCCCCGGGCCACCGTGCGCACGGCGTCGGCCAGGTCGTCGGCGTCGGCGACCCGATCCTTGAGGAGGTAGGCGCGGCCGTCCGAACCGTGCTCCAGCAGCGCCAGCGCGTAGGAGGGTGAGGCGTACTGGCTGAGGACGACGACGCCCATCTCCGGGTGCCGCTGGCGGATCAGCGCGGCGGCCCGCACGCCTTCGTCCGTGCCCGTCGGCGGCATCCGGATGTCGGTGATGACCACGTCCGGGGCGGCGGCGTCGACGACCTCGAGCAGCTCGTCGAAGGTCCCGGCCACGCCGACCACGGTGAGCTCCGACTCGGCGTCGATCAGCCCCGTCACGCCTTGTCGAACGAGGTAGTTGTCGTCCGCCACGACAACCCGCACCGCCACGGCCGCACCCTAACCCGGCCCGGCGCGACAGGACCCCGCCGTCGCCCGGACGTCCGCAGGTCCCGGCGACGGCGGGGTTTCCCGCCGTCCGCTCCGCACATCGGTCGGTCGATGCTCAGGTGACGGTGAACTCCTGGACCATGCCCAGGGCGAAGTGCGGTGGCATCTCGGCGCCCGGCGACGACCCCTCCGGCACCGAGCCGTCGGTCGCCCCCGGCACTGAGCCCTCGGTTCCCTCCGGTGCCGAATCCGACGGCGGACCGTCGGAGGCCATCTGCTCCATCACCTCGGGGGTCGTCCCCTGCGGGATCGGGCAGAGGGCGGCGTAGTTGCCGGCGGTGAGATCGACCACCGAGTAGGACGTCGATCCGGGCATCGCGAAGACCCCGTCGACGGCCGTGACCTTGGAGAACGCCTCTTCCTCCGGGAGCTCGAGCAGCTCCTGCACGGTCTCGGTCACGTCGTCGTTGATCCGCAGCAGGTCGATGACGTGGACCTCCTCACCGACGTTGTTGAACGTGATGATGGTCGGACCCGCCGGTACGTCGGCGGGGATGCCCGTGAACGTGTAGTCGGCACCCTCGACCTCGAGCTCGTTGAACCCGCAGTTCTCCTTCATGAAGCCGACCAGCTCGCCGTACGGCTCGTCGAACTCCGGTGTGCCTGGGCCCGCCTCGGCGTTGTCCACGACCGCCTGGGCGGTCTCGGTCAGCTCAGCCGGTGCGGCGGCGACCATCGCTTCGAACAGCGGACCGGCTGATGCGGGATCCTGGACGACGGCGGCCTCGACGGCCAGTTCGGCTTCGCAGAACGCCGCCGCGTCGGTCGCCGCACCAGATCCGCCCGACGTGGTCTCGGTGCCTCCCGCAGCAGACGTGGTGCCCGCGGCCGCCGTCGTGGCGGTGGTGGAGTCCGAGGAGTCGTCGTCGCTGCCGCATGCCGCAGCGGCGAAGGACAAGGTTGCTGCGGTCAGGGCCATCGCCGCCCGCCGAGGCATGGAGGTGTGCATGCTCACAGGGTCGCCGTCCAGGCCTGGCACGACCACCGTGCTGCCCGGCATCTGGAGGGTGGTGTCAGCCCGCCGGTGTGACGACCGCTCCCGGTGGACAGCATGCTCCCATGGCGAACGATCGAGGGCTGGCCCTCGTCACGGGTGCGAGTGGGTACGTCGGCGGACGCCTCGTCCCCGAACTGCTGCGGGCCGGGTGGTCGGTGCGGGCGATGGCCCGCACGGCGACTCGTCTGCGTGACTTCCCGTGGATCGGCGATGTCGAGACGGC
Organism: uncultured Acidimicrobiia bacterium; assembly: GCA_963844175.1. Lineage (GTDB taxonomy): Bacteria > Actinomycetota > Acidimicrobiia > Acidimicrobiales > Ilumatobacteraceae > JALZMG01. Next base: position 584,654 of record CAWJNE010000021.1, on the reverse strand, counting down.
GGTCGCCGACGTGAGCGACGGCGAGTCGCTGGCCACGGCGCTGGCCGGTGTCGACGTCGCCTACTACCTGGTCCATTCCATCGGCTCCGGCGCCTCCTTCGAGGACACGGATCGAGCTGCGGCCCAGGCGTTCGCCGAGGCCGCCGCGGAGGCCGGGGTGCAGCGCATCGTCTACCTCGGCGGCCTGTCGCCCGAGGGCGAGGAGCTGTCGCCGCACCTGCGCAGCCGGGAGGAGGTCGGCCAGATCCTGCTGCAGAGCGGCGTGCCGACGGCGGTGCTCCAAGCGGCGGTGGTGATCGGCAGCGGCAGCGCCAGCTTCGAGATGCTCCGCCACCTCACCGAGCGGCTCCCCGTGATGGTCGTCCCCAAGTGGGTCGAGACACGCATCCAACCGATCGCCATCCGCGACGTCCTGCGCTACCTCGTGGGCGTCGCCGACCTCCCGCCCAACGTCAACCGCGCCTTCGACATCGGCGGTCCGGACGTCCTCACCTACGAGCAGATGATGCGCAGCTTCGCCCGGGTCGCCGAGCTGCCCAAGCGACGAATGCTCAAGGTCCCCGTGCTCTCGCCGACGCTGTCCAGCCACTGGGTCGGCCTGATCACCCCGGTCCCCGGTGCGCTGGCCCGCCCGCTCGTCGAGAGCCTGCGCAACACGGTGGTGTGCCGCGAGCACGACATCGCCGCGTGGGTGCCCGACCCGCCCGAGGGGCTGATCGGTTTCGAGGACGCCGTTCGCCTGGCACTGGTCCGCATCCGGGACGCCGACGTGGCGACGCACTGGTCGAACGCCAGCGTCGCCGGCGTGGCCAGCGACCCACTGCCGACCGACCCCGACTGGGCCGGCGGGTCCCTGTACGTCGACGAGCGGTCGTCGGTCGTCGACGTGCCGCCCGAGCGGCTGTGGGCGGTGATCGAAGGGATCGGCGGGACGGCCGGCTGGTACTCGTGGGGGCTGCTGTGGTCCGTGCGCGGGCTGGTCGACCGGCTGTGGGGTGGGCCGGGGCTGCGGCGGGGGCGACGCAACCCGAACGACCTGCAGATCGGTGACGCCCTCGACTTCTGGCGGGTCGAGGAGATCATCGACGGTGAGCTGCTGCGGCTGCGGGCCGAGATGAAGGTGCCCGGCCGGGCGTGGCTCGACCTCGGCGTCGAGCACGACGGCGACGGGCGCACGGTGTTCCACCAGCGGGCGGTGTTCGCTCCGAAGGGCTTGCTCGGTCGCCTGTACTGGCTGGCCGTGTTCCCGTTCCACGGCATCGTGTTCGGCGGGATGCAGCGGAACATCGCCGCTCGGGCCGCCCAGGCGGCGTGAGGTCCCGCCGCCGAGGTTCCGCGCCGCCATCGGTAGGGATCTCTGTCGCCGAGCTTCGTCAGCGGGTCGCGGTGGGGACGGGGCGGACGGTGGTGGTGACGGCGACGATCGAGGGGCGACGGGGAGTCGAGCTGAACCCGAAGCGGACGGGAGGGTCGACGTCGGCCAGCGGGCCGAGGTCGGCGCCGGACCACGAGGCGCGGGCGGCGACGATCCGGCGGCGGTCCGTGGCCCCGTAGAACTCCTCGCCGCCGGCGGTCCGGCCGCGGGTGCGGACCCCGCGCAGCACGCGGCGGGCGATCGGGTCGCAGATCGCCGCCCACCGGGGGTGCGTGGCGACGCCCGCCGGCACCATCCGCAGCACGCGACCGAGCCCATCCCGTCCACCGACGGTCACGTCGGCGACGAGCGGCCCGCCCTCGAAGTGCAGCCCGTCGCGGCGACCTCGAGGTGGCGACGTCGGCAACGATCGCCTCGTCGAACGAGTAGACGCCGGCGATGTAGTCGGCGACCTGCGTCGTCGGTGCGATCAGCGTCCGGACCCCGTCGCCGGCCTCGACCATCGCGTCGGCGATCGGCCCGAACGGCGACGTCGGCCAGCGCCCGATGACGATCGCGCCGCCCGGACGCCGTGCCGAACCCGCAGATCTCCCCGACGAACCGTTGGTCGGCGTGCCGGTCGTCCACGCCGCCATTGAACCGGCCTCGGCGGACGGGCACCCACCCGACGCCCGACCGTAGGGTGCCCCCGTGGCCGAGACGTTCTTCGCCGCCGTCGATCGCCGACGACGACTGGTACACGCCCACCGACCTGGCCCGCGGACCATGGGACCCGGCGGCCTGCCACGCCGGCCCACCGACGGCGCTCCTCGTGCGTGCGCTGGAGCGAGTCCTGCCCGAGCAGCGGCTGGCGCGCGTCGCCGTCGACCTGCCCAAGCCGGTGCCGATGGCCGGCTTCCGGATCCAGGCCGCCGTCGTCCGGGCCGGTCGAGCCACCGGCGCGCACGCGCGCCGAGCTGCTGGACGGCGACGGTTCCGTCCGGGCCACGGCCACCGGCATGCACCTCGTGGCCGGCCCGACGAACGGTGTCCCCGTGGCGGCCGGACCGGAGACCACGCCGCGGTTGGCCGACGCCGCGGCGGGCGACTTCCCGATCGGGCCGTCGCCGCACGGCCGAGGCGGTTTCCGCGACGCCGTGACCGTGCGCTACCCGCCGGGTGAGGGACCCGGGCACGGGCCGACGACCGTCTGGATGCGGACGGTCCCGCTGCTTCCCGGACGAGGACCCGTCGCCGTTCCAGCGGATCTGCCCGTTGGCCGACTGCGGCAACGCCTTCAGCCGCCACGCCGATCCCATCGACGTGCAGTTCGTCAACACCGACCTGATCATCGCGTTGCACCGCGACCCGGTCGGCGAGTGGCTGGGCAGTCGGGTGTCGTCGCACTGGCAGTCGAACGGGGTCGGGTTGGCCGATGCGCTGCTGTTCGACGACGAGGGTCCCGTCGGCCGAGCCCTGCAGACGCTGGTGCTGCGGCCGGCACGTTGAGCGGCCAGCAACGTGAGCGACCCTGACCGCCTCGTCGGCGCGCTGGCCGAGGTCGTCGGCGCCGAGCACGTGCTGACGGACCCCGACGTCACGGCGCAGTACGCGACGGACTGGACCGGGCGCTTCCACGGGGCGGCCCGGCTCGTCGTCCGGCCCGCCGACGGCGTCGAGCTGGCGGCGGTCGTCCGGCGGTGCGCCGACGCCGGCGCCGCGCTCGTCCCCCAGGGCGGCAACACGGGCCTCGTCGGGGGCAGCGTGCCGCGGGAGCGGCCGATGGTCGTCGTGTCGACCCGCCGGCTGACGGACCTCGGTCCGGTCGACGCGGCCGCCGCCCAGGTGACCGCTGGGGCCGGTGTCACGCTGGCCGCCTGGCGGGCCCACGCCCGTGCCGCAGGGCTCGATGCACCCGTCGACTTCGCCAGCCGTGACTCGGCGACCGTCGGGGGCGCCGCCGCCACCAACGCCGGTGGCGGGCGCGTCGTGCGCTTCGGCACCATGCGCGCTCAGGTGGCCGGGCTGACCGCAGTGCTCGCCGACGGATCGACCGTTGGATCGCTGGCCGGGTTGCCGAAGGAGTCCGTCGGACTGCACCTCCCGTCGCTGCTGTGCGGCAGCGAAGGGACGCTCGGCGTCATCACCGCGGTCCGGCTGCGACTGGTCCCGTGGTTCCGGCGCACCGCCACCGCCCTGGTCGCGACGGCGACCCTCGACGACGCCGTCGAACTGCTCGCCGCCCTGCGCCCCCTCCCCCACCTCGACGCCGTCGAGCTCGTGCTGCCCGAAGCGATGGCGCTCGTCGCCGAGCACCTCGGCACGGCGCTGCCGCTCCGGTCCGACGGTGTTGGCGCCTACGTCGTCGTCGAGTGCGCGGACCACGACGACCCGACGGACGAGCTGGCCGGAGTGCTCGAGGGTCGTGTGCTCGACGCCGCAGTTGCCACCGACGGGCCGCGGCGGGACCACTTGATCGCGTTCCGCGACCGGATCACCGAGGCCATCGCCGCCCGCGGTGTCCCGTTGAAGCTCGACGTCGCCGTGCCCGTCTCCGAGCTGGCGCAACTCGTGGCCGCCGCCCGGCGAGCCGTCGAGCGCCATGGCGGGCAGCTCATCCCGTTCGGCCACCTCGCTGAGGGGAACGTCCACCTCAACATCCTCGGCGCCGGTTCCACGGAGGCGATCACCAGCGAGGTGCTCACGGCGGCCGCCGACCTCGGCGGCACGATCTCGGCGGAGCACGGCATCGGCATCGCCAAGGCCGGCTGGCTCCCGCTGGTCCGTTCGCCGGCCGAGCTGGCGCTGGCCGCCGCCGTGCGGTCGGCCCTCGACCCCGCCGGCGTCCTCAACCCCGGGGTGCTCGACCCCGGCGGCGATCCCGCCGAGCGCTGACGGGACGCCGGTCAGGAGCCGAAGGGGAACCCGAGGTCTGGGGCGGTCAGCAGCGGTCGGTAGGCGATGCCGGCGGCTGCCGCCATCGCCGCGCACGTTCCGCCGCGGTCGACGATGACGGTGATCAGGACCGGCTCGGCACCGGCGGCCCGCACCACCTCGACGGCCTCCATCAGCGATGACCCACGGGTCACGGTGTCCTCGGTGATGACGACCCGGTCGCCGGCCTGCAACGCGCCGGCGAGGCGCCCCGTGACGCCGTGGTCCTTGGCCTCCTTGCGCACGCTGAAGCTGCGCAGGGAGCGGCCGCGGGTGGCGGCGATCGCGGCGACCCCGAAGGCGACCGGATCGGCGCCCATCGTCAACCCGCCGATCGCAGTCGCGTCGTCGGGGATCACCTCGAGGGCGGCGTCGGCGACGGCGAGGATGCCCTCCGGCCGGCACGCCGTCTGCTTGGTGTCCAGGAACCACGAGCTGCGCGCACCCGACTTCAACGTGAACTCGCCGCGCTTCACAGCGTGCGCCAGGACGTGGTCGCGCAGCCTGGCGAGCGGTTCGGTCAGCAGCGGCAGCGCTTCGGACATCGTGCGCCGAAGCTACCCGTGGCGCGGCGACCGAGCCCGCCTCGCCGTCCGTAAGGTCCTGGTCGATGTTCCCGATCGAGCAACTGCGCATCTTCACCGAGCCCCAGCAAGGCGCCACGTACGACGATCTGCTGACCGTCGCCCAACGCGCCGAGGAGCTCGGGTTCGGCGCCTTCTTCCGCAGCGACCACTACCTCGCCATGGGCGGCGCGTTGGACGCCGGCGGACTGCCGGGCCCCACCGACGCGTGGACCACCCTGGCCGGCCTGGCCCGGGACACGAGCAGGATCCGCCTCGGGACCCTCGTGACGTCGGCGACGTTCCGGCGGCCCGGACCGCTGGCGATCACCGTCGCCGGCGTCGACCAGATGTCGCGGGGGCGGGTGGAGCTGGGCCTCGGCGCGGGGTGGTACGAGCGCGAGCACGAGGCCTACGGCATCCCCTTCCCCTCGCTCGACGAGCGCTTCGAACGGTTGGAGGAGCAGCTCGAGGTGATCTCCGGGCTGTGGTCATCGTCCGGCACCGACTACTCCTTCGAGGGTCGCCACTACCGGGTCACCGACTCTCCAGCCCTCCCCAAGCCCGTGCAGGACGGCGGCATCCCGATCATCGTCGGCGGTGGCGGGCCGAAGCGCACGCCGCGACTGGCCGCCCGTTTCGCCTCGGAGTTCAACGCACCGTTCCTGTCGGTCGAGCGGTTCACCGAGCAGCGCGAGCGGGTGATCGACGCCTGCCGAGCGATCGACCGCGACCCTGCCACCGTGACGTGGTCGGCGGCGGCGGTGGTGTGCGTCGGGGCCGACGACGCGGAGGTGCGGCGCCGGGCCGAGGTGATCGGGCGTGAGCCGGACGAGCTGCGGGAGAACGGCGTCGCCGGCACACCGAGCGAGGCGGCGGCGACGATGGAACGCTGGTGGGCGGCCGGTGCGCAGCGCCTCTACCTGCAAGTGCTCGACCTCGGCGATGTCGAGCACCTCGACGCCATCGCTGCGCTGGCTCGCTGAACCGCACAATCGCGCGCAGCGAACTCGCCGATCGGCGCAAAAGATGGAACCGATCAAGGACCGTGTCCGATCCGACGCGTTGGTCGAGGACGCACCTAGTGTGGCCCGTATGGCTGCCAAGCGTGGGACGAAACGTCCGATGTCAGATGAACACAAAGCGGCCCTCGCCCAGGGCCGTTCAGAGGGGAGGGCGGTGCGTGACTATCTCGCCGCCCTTCGGGCGAACAAGCCCAAGCGGGGACGCAAGCGCACCCCGGATTCGATCCAGAAGCGGATCGCCACGATCGACGAGCAACTGACCACCGCTGACCCGTTGAGCGAGCTGCGGCTCGTGCAGGAGAAGCGCAACCTGTCCGACGAGATGGCCTCGATGGACACCCAGGTCGACCTCGGCTCGTTGGAGTCGGCGTTCGTCCAGGTCGCCGCCAGCTACAGCGCCCGGCAGGGCATCGGCTACGCCGCATGGCGCGACGTCGGGGTATCCGCGGCCGTGCTCAAGCAGGCCGGGATCAGTCGCGCCGCGTCCTGAACCGTCCGCCTCGGCTCGGCGGCCAGTAGCCGAGGCACTCCCTCAGGAAGCGAGATCGATCCCGTCCAGCGTGGTTCCGACGCGCTCGATGTGACGGATGGCCCGACGCAGGTCGAAGGCCTCGTCGAGCGCGCCCGCACCGAGGAACACCTCTGGATCCGACTCCAACAACCGACGAAAGTCGACGCCCTGTTCCCACGCTGAGATGGCGTTGCGTTGAACGATCCGATAGGCGTCGTCGCGCGCCATGCCACCGGCGACCAGGGCGAGGAGAACGGGCTGGCTGAAGACCAACCCGTGGCTCGACCACACGTTGGATTCCATGCGCTCGACGTCGACGTACATACCCGAGAGCAGGCGGTCCAGCCGGACCACCATGTAGTGGGCGAGCACCGCCGAATCAGGCAACACGACGCGCTCGACGGACGAGTGCGAGATGTCGCGCTCGTGCCACAGGGCGACGTCCTGCAGCCCGGCGAGCAGGTTCGAGCGCACGACGCGGGCCAGGCCGCTGATCGTCTCGGCCGAGATCGGGTTGCGCTTGTGCGGCATCGCCGAGGAGCCCTTCTGCCCGGGCTTGAAGCCCTCGCGGACCTCGGCGACCTCCGTGCGTTGCAGGTGGCGCAGCTCGACGGCGACCAGCTCGCACGTGGCGGCCACGGCGGCGAGCGCCCAGAGGAACTCGGCGTGCCGATCGCGGGCGATGACCTGGGAGGCCGGAACCGGACGGAGCCCCAACCGCTCACCCACCGCAGCCTCCACCGCGGGATCGATGTTCGAGTAGGTCCCGACGGCGCCCGACAGCTTGCAGACGGCGACCGCCGTCCGCGCCGCCCGCAGGCGGGCTCGGTCACGCTCGAGCTGCAGCGCCCAGAGGGAGATCTTGGCGCCGAACGTCGTCGGCTCGGCGTGGATCCCGTGGGTGCGCCCGATCATCACGCTGTGCAGGTGTTCTCGGGCGAGGTCGACCATCGTGGCCAGCAGCACGCCCGACGCCTCGATGACGACGTCGAGCGCGTCGCGCATCGCCCAGCACAGCGCGGTGTCGACGACGTCCGACGACGTCAGGCCGTGGTGGATCCAGGCGCCGGCTGGCGCGCCGATGCGCTCCTGCACCACGTCGACGAAGGCGGCGACGTCGTGGTCGGTCGTGCGCTCCCGGTCGGCGATGGCGGCGACGAGCTCGTCGTCGACGATGGGTGCCTTGGCCCGACAGGCGTCAGCAGCGTCGCCCGGCACGACGCCGAGCTCGCGCCTGCGCTTCGGTGGCCAGCAGCTCCACTTCCAACCAGCGGCCGATGCGGGCGCCGTCGGTCCACACCGCCGTCATGGCTGGGAGGGAGTAGCGGTCGATCATCGCCCGCTCGCCCCGCTCGTCACACGTGCGCCACGACGCCCGGTCATGGGGAGAAGAGGAGGTAGTCGTCGCGTTCGGCGCCGACGCCGACGATGCGCACCGGGATGCCGACCTCCTGCTGCACGAGGTCGATCAGCGCCCGCGCCGGTGCGGGCAACTGCCCGGACTCCCGCACGGTGCCGAGCTCTGAGCCCCAGCCGGGCAGCGTGGCGTAGACCGGCTCGACTCGAGCCACGACGTCGGACCGGTCTGGGTAGGCGTCGATCGGGGCGCCGTCGAGGCGGTAGCGCGTGCAGACCTTGATGGTGTCGAACCCGTCGAGCACGTCCAGCTTCGTCAGGGCGAGCTCGGTCAAGCTGTTCAGGCGGACGGCATGGCGGAGCATGACGCAGTCGAGCCAGCCGGCCCGCCGGCGCCGCCCCGTCACGGTGCCGAACTCGCGACCGACCTCGACCAGCCGGTCCCCATCAGCGTCGGCCAGCTCGGTCGGGAACGGTCCGGCGCCCACGCGCGTCGTGTAGGCCTTGGTGATCCCGACCACACGGTCGATGTCGCGTGGCCCGAGGCCCGTTCCGGCGCAGGCGCCCCCAGCGGTGGGGTTGGACGACGTGACGTACGGATACGTCCCGTGGTCGAGGTCGAGGAAGGTGGCCTGGGCGCCCTCCAGCAGCAGGTGCTGGCCGGTGGCCAGCGCGTCGTGCAGCAGCGCGACGGTGTCGGTGACGTACGGGGCCAGCCGGGCGCCGAGCTCGGCGTACCGGGTCACGATGTCGTCGACGTCGAGCGGTGCGCTGCCGGCCGCTTCGAGCTGGCGGTTCTCGGCCACGGCCCGGGCCTTGACGTGATCGGCGAACGTCGCCGGGTCGAGCACGTCGCCGACGCGCAGGCCGACGCGCCGGGCCTTGTCGGCGTAGGCCGGGCCGATGCCCTTGAGCGTCGTGCCGATCTTGTCGTCGCCGCGCAGCGCCTCGGCGATGGCGTCGTGGGCCTGGTGCCACGGGAAGATCAGGTGGGCCCGGCTCGACACCCGCAGGCGGGCGCAGGAGACGCCGCGCGACTCGAGCGCGTCGACCTCGGCGAACAGCGTGGGCAGGTCGACGACGACGCCGTTGGCGATGACCGGCACGACGTGGTCGTAAAGGATCCCGCTCGGGATCAGCTGCAGGGCGTAGCGATCGCCGCCGACGACGACGGTGTGGCCGGCGTTGTGACCACCCTGGTAGCGCACGACGTGGCCGTGCTCCTTGGCCAGCAGGTCGATGACCTTGGCCTTGCCCTCGTCCCCCCACTGCGCACCGACGACGACGGTGACCGGCACGTGGCGAGAGCGTACCGCCCCGTGTCATCCGAGGGTTTGCCGCACCGGAGGGTCTGGCGCACCCCCTTCGGGACGCAGACCCTCCGGTGATCCCAAACCCTCCGATGGGGGTAGCGGCAGGGCGTCGACGTTCCTCGGTCAGCAGCGGACGACGACGCGACGGACCAGGCAATCGCCGGCTGGAGCTTCGGCCTGAGGGAGGCGCGGCTGGTCCGGGCTGTCTCGCCGCGGCTGGTCAGCGCCCGTGACCTCCTCCTCGGGTGGTCGGGGATCATCCGGTGCGGCGGCAGGGTCGGTCGCTTCGAGCGGAGTGACGACGGGCGGTGCAAGACCGCTGCTGGCTTGGTCGGTGACGATGGCCACCACGGCGACGGTGAGGGCCGCGGTGGCCACGAGCAGGTTGACCAGCGCCAGCGATCGCCGGTTCCGGTGGACGCCGACACGGGGTTGGCGCCGTGGCCAGGCTGTTCGATGGTGAGACGCGCCACCGTCACCACCGACCTGAGCGTCGACAGCGCGCCGGAGCAGCCGGTCGCGATGTGCCTGCTCGATGAGGTCAGCTCGGTGATCGGCCACCGCCTGCCCGGTGAAGTAGGGGTGGTTCATCGGAAGCTCAACCGTCCGCCGGCCGCACTCGGAGCCGTCGGCGGATTCGCCGGCTGGCTGCTCGGGGCGTGCTGGCCACCGTCGCGGATGGCCTTGACTGGATCGCCGACCCCTGGCGTGATGCCAGGGCTGGTGCAGCCGACCAAGAGCCCGCCAATCGCGATGGTGATGGCGGCGGTGAGCCGGACTCGGCTCCGCTGATGAGTGTTCATGGATGCTCCCTTGTCATGGCCCCGCCGGTGCGGGGTCGTGGTTGGCGCCTGATGTGGGCGTTGCGAGCACGGTGCGCCGGGCGGCTATCCGCGGCCGGCCCGGTCACCTATCCATCCGCTATCCGTGCTGTTGACCAGGTGGCCCGCCGGGTCGACTATCGTCCGCTAGTGGGCATCTGCATGTTGGGTCCCCCATTGGTCGATGGGGACGGGGCGCTGGCCCCGCGCGACCGGACGGTGTTGGGAGTGTTGGCGGTTCGGCGCGGTCAGGTGGTGACGCCCGACCAGGTTGCGGACGCCGTGTGGGGCGAGCGGCCACCGTCGTCGTGGCCGACGCAGGTGCAGATCTGCATCGGCCGGTTGCGAAAGGTCCTGGGAGCCTCGGCGATCGAGACGATCGGCGGCGGATACCGATTGACGTTGAACGGTGACGAGGTGGACGTCGACCGGTTCGAGCAGCTCGTCGAGAACGGGCGGGGGTTGGCGACGACGAGGGAGCCGGATCGGGCCGCCGCCGCGTTCACGAGGGCGCTGGGGTTGTGGCGGGGTCGTCCGTTCGAGGACCTCGACGGGTGGGAGCCGGGGTGCAGCGAAGCGGCTCGCCTGGAGGAGTTGCGCCGCAGCGCGGAGGAGGAGCTGCTGGACGCCCGGTTGGCGGCCGGGGAGCAAGGCAGGGTCGCTGCTGCGGCGGAGGCGCTGGTTGCGGCGGAGCCGCTGCGCGAGCGACGCTGGGCGACCCTGGCGCTCGCGCAGTACCGCTGTGGCCGCCAGGCGGACGCCTTGCGATCGCTGGCCCGGGCGCGTGCGCTGCTGGTCAACCAGCTCGGCATCGACCCCGGATCCGAGCTCGTGGCGTTGGAGGCAGCGATCCTGCGCCAGGACGAAGCGCTCGCCGCACCGGAGCCGCTCGCCGCGCTGACCGGCGAGTGCCCCTACAAGGGACTGGCGGCCTATGACGTCGGTGACGCCGACGTGTTCTTCGGCCGCGACCAGGAGGTCGCCGCATGTCTGGAGCGGTTGCGGGCCACGCCGCTGTTGGTGGTGGCGGGTCCGTCGGGGTGTGGCAAGTCGTCGCTGGTCGGCGCCGGGTTGCTCCCCGCACTGGTGCGCGGTGGCCGATCGGCGGTAGTGATCGTGCCCGGCTCCGACGCCGACGGTGCGCTGTCCGAGGCACTGAGCGGCGCCGAGGGGACCCCGGTGGTGGTGGTCGACCAGTTCGAGGCGCTGTTCACCCTCACCGTCGATCCCGACGTCGCCAGCGCCTTCTGCCGGCGGATCACGCGCTACGCCCACGAGCAGGCGCCGGTGGTGATCTGCGTCCGCGCTGATCACCTCACCGGGCTGTCGATCGACACCGAGTTCGCCCGGCTGGCCGAACAGGGCCTCCATCTCGTGAGTCCGCTGTCGGGCGACGGGCTGCGCGAGGCGATCGAACAACCGGCGAGCCACGCCGGCTACCGCCTGGAGCACGGGCTGGTCGATCTGCTGGTGCGTGACACCGAAGGTGAACCCGGGGCGCTGCCGCTGCTGTCGCACGCCCTGGTGGAGACGTGGCGACGCCGTGACGGCCACGTGCTCACGGTCGAGGGCTACCGGGAGAGCGGCGGCATCCGCGGTGCGGTCGCCCGCTCCGCCGACCGGCTGTACGACAACCTGCCCGCCGAGCAGCGGGCGATGCTGCGCGGCATCTTGCTGCGCCTCGTCGCCCCATCGGTCGACGGTGACCCCGTCCGCTGTCGGGTCCCGACCCGGTCGCTGGTCGGTGACCGGCAACGCGAACGGGTCGTCGCCCTGCTCGTGCGCGCCCGGCTGGTCACCGCCGAAGCCGACACCGTCGAGCTGGCCCACGAAGCGTTGGCCAGAGCATGGCCGCGCATGCAGACGTGGCTCGACGAGGATGCCGCCGGCCTGCGCATCCTCCGTCACCTTGCCACCGCCGCCGCCGGCTGGGACACGCTCGGTCGTGCCGACAGCGAGCTCTATCGCGGCGCCCGGCTGGACACCGCGCTCGAATGGCGCAGCAGCGCCCATCCCGACCTCACCGCCGCCGAGATCACGTTTCTCGACGCCTCCGTGGCCCACGCCGAGACCGAACTGGCCGCCCTCGAAGCGCGCGCCCGGCGCGACGCTCGCCAGAACCGTCGTCTGCGCGGCGCCCTCGTCGGCGTCGCCCTGCTTGCCGTCGCCTCCCTTGTCGCCGGCGTCATCGCCTTCCGGCAAGGCCAACGGGCCGAGACGAGTGCCACCGAAGCGGATGCCGAACGGGAGCGGGCCGAGACCAACTCCGCCGAAGCCGACGCACAGCGCCAACGGGCCGAGACCAACGCCGCCGAAGCCGACGCCGAACGGCAGCGAGCCGAGGACCAGCGCCGCGGCGCCGAGCTCGAGGCGTTGACCAGCAACGCCGTGGCAATGCGCAGCTCCGACCCCGATCTCGCCGCCCTGCTCGCCGTCGAAGCCCACCGTCTCGCCCCGAGCACCGCCACCGAGTCCGCCCTGTTCGGGTTGTTCACCGCCTTCCCGGGGATCGGTCCGACCGTGGAGCTGGAGGGAGGAGAACCCGGCTCCGCACCACTGTGGCTCCCGGACAGCAACACGATCGTCGTCGGCGATACCGAGCAGGCCGCGCGGCTCATCGATCTCAACAGCGGTCGTGTCGTGGCGCGCCTCGAGGCGCAGACCACGTTTCCGTCCGGAATACTTTGGCTGTCGGCGTCAGCCGACGGTCGCTACCTCGCCGCCGTCACCTCGTCCGGCGATCACGCTGTGCAGCAGGCGGCGCTGACCGTCTGGGACCTGCAGACCCGGGAGCAGCGCTTCGCCGACGTCGCCGTGCCGATCAATGCGGGCTCGGTGGCGATCAACGCCGACGGCTCACAGGTCGCGGTGGCCGGTGGGATCGAGGCGCGCACCTTCCTGTACGACGCCGCCACCGGGCAGCTGCAACGCGAGCTCGATCCGATCCCGCGTCCGGAGGACGTTGGCTACCGGATGAACACGGTCTCGGTCGAGTACGCACCCGACGGCCGGCTGGTCGTCACCTCACAAGCTGGCCCGATCCGCTTCATCGAGCCTGCCACGGGAGACGAGCTCGGACGCATCGAGGGCCATGAGCAGACCTCCGAAGCCGACGTCGTGGTCGACCTCGACGGCGGCGCGATGACCACGTCAGGCCGGCGAGGCGTCATGCGCTACGCGCTGCCGTCGGGCTTGCCGCTGTGGACTCGACCGACCGAGGTGCGGTGCGATTTCACGTCGCTCCCGATCGTGCAGTTCGACGCCCTCCTCTGTCCGGCCGGCGGACGGATGATCGCCCTCGACCTGGACACCGGCACCATCGTCCCGCCGCGCAGGGATGTACCGGACGGCGCGATGCCGCTCGTCAGCCCCGACGGGACGACGTTGCTCCTCTTCTCCGGCGGGTCCGTGACGTCCTGGCGGCTGGACGGTGGCGGGCTGATCAGCACGCTGCTGCCTCGCAGCGATGGCGGCTTCGTCACCGAGTATTCGCCCGATGGTGCCACCATGCTCGTGAACACCACCGACGCGCCGCCGGGACGCGCCGCCGCCGACGCCGCGTTCGTGTATCCGAACGCGGCGGTCGAGATCGTCGGTGCCGGCACCGGCGAGGTCCACTCCCGGATCGAGGGCGCCGTGCTCGCCCACTTCACCGATGACCCGCGTCACGTCGTCGCCCTCTTCGCCGACCGCACGATCGGGCGGTACGACCTCATCGAACAGCGCCGCCTCGAGCCGAGCGTTGACGTCGGGTTCGCCGTCGAGGATTTCGTCGTCAGCGGGGACCGCCTGCTCGTGTGGGGCGAATACGGCCTCTTCGAGGGACGAACGGTCACCGTCGACGTCGCCTCGGGTGTCGTCGCGCCCCTGACCGACCCAGCTCCGGGGCTGATCCACATCCGTGCGCCGACAAACGAACAGCTCTACACCGAGGTCGAAGGCGTCGTACAGCGCCGTGACCCGTCCACCGGTGCGGTCATCGAGGAGGTGCGCGACGTTGGCGGAACGGTCGCCGGCGAGGAGGTCGTCGTCGTCCACACGTTCGACGGCGAGGTGCTGACGCTGGACCCCGACACGCTGGCTGCCGACGGCGAGCTCTCCCCAACTCCCGGACCGGTGGCCTACAACACCATGGACCTGAGCGACGACGACGCTCGACTGTTCGTCCGCCGAGTCGACGGCGTCGCCGCGCTCTACGACCTGGCCAGCCGGACCCAGCTCGGCACCGACCTCACCACCGATATCACGCCCAACGCCACCTATGTCGTCGGCGCCCCCTGGATGATCGGCGCCGCCATCCGCGGCGATGGCGGGGCAGTGGCGATGACCACCGACGAGGGCATCGTCGTCTGGGACCTCGACCCCGCCCGTTGGAGCGAGGCGGCCTGCGAGCTGGCAAGCCGCAACCTCACCCACGACGAATGGGACACGTACATCGGCGACCTCGCCCCCTACCGGGAGACCTGCCCCAGCCGGCCTTGACGCACGATTGAGTCATCCGAGGGTTTGCCGCACCGGAGGGTCTGGCGCACCCCCTCGGGGACGCAAACCCCTCCGGTGATCCCAAACCCTCCGATGGGGTGGGTCCGGGTACCGTCGGGCGGCGATGGCCAGGGTGATGCGGCGGCTCGAGTGGGCGGCGATGGACGAGGCCGCCCGCGCCGCGTTCTGCGCCCGCGGGCTGGCCGCCATCTTCGATCCCGCCCTGCGCCAGTCGATCGCCGCGCTGATCGACGACGTCCGGACCCGCGGTGACGCCGCCGTCGTCGACGCGCTGACTCGATTCGACGGTGTGGCGATCGAGCCTCACGAGCTGCGCATCACCGACGACGAACTGGCCGCGGCCACCGTCACGCCGGAGGTCGACGCCGCGCTCGACGACGCCATCGCCCACTGCCGGGCGTTCAACGAGCGCGTGCTGGAGCGAGCGGGCGACTGGAGCTACGAGGCCGAGCCCGGCCTGATCGTCGGCGAGAAGGTCTCGTCCATCGCCTCCGTCGGTCTCTTCGTGCCGTCGGGCAAGGCCAGCTACCCGAGCGTGGCCTACCAGTTGGGCGTGCCGGCGACCGTCGCCGGCGTGGCCCGCATCGTCGTCGTCGTGCCGCCCGTTCCGGGCGGCGGCAGCGCCGTCGATCCGGCCGTGCTCGTCGTGTGCCGCAAGCTCGGGATCACCGACGTGTTCCGGGTCAACGGGCCCGCCGGACTGGCCGCGCTGGCCTTCGGCACCGAGTCGATCCCCCGGGTCCGCAAGATCGTCGGCCCGGGCTCACCGGCCGTCACCTGCACGCAGGTCGAGCTGCAGCGCCACGGCGTCGTGACGATGATGGTCCTCGGCCCGACCGAGAGCCTGGTCATCGGCGACGATGCCGCCGACCCCGTGCGCCTGGCCGCCGACCTCCTCATCGAGGCCGAGCACGGCACCGACTCCTCGGTCGTCCTGGTGTCGACGTCGGCGGCGCTGGCCGACGCCACCGACGCCGAGTTGGCCGGCCAGCTCGACGACCTGCCCGCCGTCCGCGCCGACGCGGCGCGCGCTGCCCTCGGCACGAACGGCGGGTGCGTGCTGGTGGACGACCTCGACACCGCGGTGGCCGTCGCCAACCGCTACGCGCCCGAGCACCTCCAGGTCGCCGTGTCCGCCGCCAATATCGAGGCGGTCGTCGACGGCATCGTCAACGCCGGCGAGATCCTGATCGGCCAGTCGACACCGTTCAGCGCCGCGAACTTCGTGATCGGGTGTCCGGCGTCGCTGCCGACGTCCGGGTTCGCCGAGGTGTCCTCGGGCATCACCGTCGACGCCTTCCTCAAGCGCACCGCCGTCGCCCGGGCCGACGACGTGGCGCTGGCCCGCATGACCCCGTCGATCATCGCCCTCGCCGATCACGAGGGCTTCCCCGCCCACGCCGCCGCCCTCCGCCGGCGCCGCCGTGTGTGATGCCTGTCGCTCCGACGATTCCGCTCCTCGGCCTGCGGCTCGGGCAAGGCCGGCCTTGGCTCACGCTCACTGCCGACGGGCCGAACCGTCGGAGCGATCGAGGCCATCAGCGTCGATGCGCCAGGAAGCAGTGGCGGGGCGTCCGATCCTCAGCCGTCTCCTCCGTGACGGGCTCAGGATCGAAGCCGACGTCGCGCAGCAGGTCCATCCACACCGCCGCTGGGAACAGCCCCGTGCGGTGCTCCTCGTGGACGACGTCGATCGATCCATCCGTCGCCCGCAGCAGGAACACGTAGTCGGTCGTCGTCCACGTGTCGTCGGGGTCGGGATCGGTCGTCCACTCGAGGAACCGGACGGCGCGCCCGTCGGAGCCGTCGTCGCCGCCGTGATCGGCGCCCGGTTCGAACGTCTCGGCCACGGCATCCGGGATGAAGACGGCGGCGCCGCCGGGGCGGCAGTGGACGTAGGCCGTCTCCATCGCCCGGCGCAGATCCTCCGCGGTGAGCATGTACTCGACAGCGTCGTGCACGAACACGGCGTCGAACTGGCGGTCGAGTCGCAGCGTGCGCATGTCGCCGACGACGTGCTCACACCCCGGGTTGAGCCGGCGCGACACCTCGATCATCGACGGCGAGAGGTCCGTCAGCGTCAGGGTGAACGACGGCGCGAGGTGCACGGCGTTGTGGCCGCCGCCGCTGCCCAGCTCCAGCACGGTCCGGACCGGGATCGAGGCGCGGCGCAGCAGCCCGGCGGCGAACGCCGCCTCCTCGGCGTAGTCACCCGCCGGGGAGATCAGCGGCCACCACGCCGCCAGGTCCCCGTAGAAGCGGGGCTCGTCGCTCGACCGGACCGATCGGGTCACGGCGCGAACAGGTCGCCGAGCCGGCGTTCGACCTCCGGCGTCTGACCGCCGGCGTCCAGGAAGCGCTGCATCGCCACCCGCGCCTCCGGGTGGCCGAGTGTTGCGGCGAAGGCGTCGCCCTCGGCCAGCAGCTGCTCGGTGACCCCTGCTTCGGCGCGCAGCACGCTGGCCTTGGCGGCGGCGACGGCATGCGGCGGGAACGAGGCGATGCGGCGGGCCAGGCGATCGACGAACGGCCACAGGTCGCCGGCGCCGAGCACCCGGTTGACCCAGCCCCAGCGCTCCGCCGTCGCCGCGTCGACGTCGTCGCAGCCGAGGATCACCTCGAGTGCCCGGCTGCGACCGATGAGCCGGGGCAGGCGCACGGTGCCACTGCCACCGGGGATGATCCCGAGCGCCACCTCGGGTTGGCTGAAGACCGCCGCCGGCGCAGCGAACCGCAGGTCGCAGCTCAACGCCAGCTCGCTGCCGCCGCCACCGACCCGGCCTTCGATCACGGCGATCGTGGCCTTGGGCATCGTGCGCAGGTGCTCGCACATCACGTGGAACGTGTTCAGGTCTGCGCTCGGTGGTGCCGGCTCCGTGGGGAAACCGAGGATGGCGGCCACGTCGAAGTGGGCGACGAACCACTCGGGGTGCGCCGACCGGAGCACCACGACGCGCACGTCGTCGTCCTCGGCCAGGCGCCCCGTGACGTCAGCCAACTCGAGGAAGACCTCGATCGTCATGAGGTTGATCGGCGGGTGGTCGATGACGACCGTGGCGACCCCGGTGTCGGTCGAGACGGAGAGGTGGGGCATCTCCGGACGGTAGCGATCCGCCACGGCGGCGGGAGCAGGAGTCAGGCGGTGACTCAGCGAGCGCAGCGAGCCTCCCGCCAGCGTCAGAGAGTCACACCCAGCGCGCGCAGCGAGCCTCGTCAGGACGTCACGCGCAGGGCCCCGTCGCCGACGTCGACGTGGATCGCGCCGCCGTCGGTGACCTTGCCCTCGAGCAGCAGCATCGCCGCCTGGTCGCCGATCTCGCGCTGGATGATCCGCTTCAGTGGGCGCGCGCCGAACGCCGGATCGAAGCCTTCCTTGGCCAGGTGGGCCATCGCGTCGGCGGACACGTCGAGGGCGATCCGCCGCTCGGCCAGCCGCTGGCGCCAGCGCTCGAGCTGGATGTCGACGATGCGTGTGAGGTCGTCCTCGGTGAGCGCCTTGAAGCGGATGATCTCGTCGACCCGGTTGACGAACTCGGGCCTGAAGAACTCGAGCGGGTCCCCCGGCAGGTTCGACGTCATGATCAGCACCACGTTGGTGAAGTCGACGGTCCGGCCCTGGCCGTCGGTCAGGCGCCCGTCGTCGAGGACCTGCAGCAACGTGTTGAACACGTCGGGGTGGGCCTTCTCGATCTCGTCGAGCAGTACCACCGAGTACGGACGGCGGCGCACGGCCTCGGTCAGCTGACCGCCCTCGTCGTAGCCGACGTAGCCCGGCGGCGCGCCGATCAGGCGGGAGACCGAGAACTTCTCCATGTACTCGCCCATGTCGATGCGCACCATGGCGTGCACGTCGTCGAACAGGAACTGAGCCAGCGCCCGGGCCAGCTCGGTCTTGCCGACGCCCGTCGGCCCGAGGAACATGAACGAGCCGATCGGCCGATCCGGGTCGGACAGGCCGGCACGGCTGCGGCGCACGGCGTTGGCGACGGCGCGCACGGCGTCGTCCTGGCCGACGACGCGTTCGTGGAGGTGCTCCTCGAGGTGGATCAGCTTGGCCGCCTCGGCCTCCATCAGCCGGGAGACGGGGACACCGGTCCACTTGGAGACGACCTCGGCGATGTCCTCGGCGTCGACCTCCTCCTTGAGCATCCGGTTGTCGGCCTGCAGCTCGTCGAGGTGCGACGTGGCCTCGTCGATGCGCCGCTCCAGCTCGGGGATCCTGCCGTAGCGGATTTCGGCGGCGACGTTGAGGTCGGGCTCCCGCTCGAGCTGGGTGCGCAACTGCTCGAGCTCCTCCTTCAGCGTCCGGATGGCGTCGATCGCCTCGCGCTCGCCCTCCCAGTGCTGCTTCATGACGGCGACCTCGGCGTTCAGACTGGCGAGCTCGTCGACCAGCGCGTCGAGCCGGGTCTGCGAGGCGTCGTCGCTCTCCTTCTCCAGCGCCACCTGCTCGATCTCGAGCTGCAGGATGCGCCGCTGGACGACGTCGATCTCCGTCGGCATCGAGTCGATCTCGATGCGCAGCTTGCTGGCCGATTCGTCGACGAGGTCGATCGCCTTGTCGGGGAGGAAGCGGTTGGTGAGGTACCGGTTGGACAGCACGGCGGCGGCGACGAGCGCCGAGTCCTGGATGCGCACGCCGTGGTGCACCTCGTAGCGCTCCTTCAGGCCCCGCAGGATGCCGACCGTGTCCTCGACGGACGGCTCGGCCACGTACACCTGCTGGAAGCGCCGCTCGAGGGCAGGGTCCTTCTCGACGTACTTGCGGTACTCGTCGAGCGTCGTCGCCCCGATCATCCGCAGTTCACCGCGGGCGAGCATCGGCTTGATCATGTTGCCGGCGTCGAGGGCCCCCTCGGCCGCGCCGGCGCCGACGATGGTGTGCAGTTCGTCGACGAACGTGATGACCTCGCCGGCGGCGTCGGTGATCTCCTTGAGCACGGCCTTCAGCCGCTCCTCGAACTCGCCGCGGTACTTGGCGCCGGCCAGCATCGACCCGATGTCGAGGGCGATCAGGCGCTTGGTCTTCAGCCCTTCGGGCACGTCGCCGTCGGCGATGCGGCGGGCGAGGCCCTCGACGATGGCGGTCTTGCCGACACCGGGCTCACCGATCAGCACCGGGTTGTTCTTCGTCCGCCGGGAGAGCACCTGGATGACGCGGCGGATCTCGTCGTCGCGTCCGATGACCGGATCGATCTTGCCCTCGCGGGCACGCGCCGTGAGGTCCTGCCCGTAGCGCTCGAGCGCCTGGAACTGGTCCTCCGGGTTCTGCGACGTGACGCGGTGGGAGCCACGCACGTCCTGGAGGACCTGCAGCAGTTCCTCCGTGCCGACCCCCAGTCGCTCGTGCATGGCGAGGAGGAGGTGCTCGACGGACAGGAAGTCGTCGCGCAGGTCCTTCTGGATGCGCTGGGCGTCGTCGAACACCTGGGTGGCGGCGCGACCGAGGCGCGGCTCGTCGCCGCCGTAGGCCTTGGGCAGCTTGTCCACGGCTTCGTCGGCCTTGTTGCGGACCATCAGCGGCGCCTGGCCGAGCTTGGCCAGCACGGCGGGCACGATCGTGTCGTCCTGGCGCGTGACGGCAGCCAGGAGGTGGTCAGGGGTCAGCTCGGGGTTCGAGTTGGCCTTCGCCTGGTCGATGGCCGCAGCCATCGCCTCCTGGGTCTTCAGCGTCCACTTCTTGGGGTCCAGCGCCATCCCACCAGGCTATCGTCCGGAAGAAAACTTGAGTCACTTCATATCAGGATTTAGGCGCGTCCCAGCACTGCGAGGATCATTGCGGTCACCCTGCCGTCGGGTTACGGTCCCGTGTCGGCCACGCGAGGCCGAGACCGAGTCGGGCACGGCGGGCACGACCCAACCCCAGGAGCCCCATGGATCTCACCACCGCCCGCCCGTCGATCTGGCACCGCCTCAGGCGGCGCGCCACACCCCTCGGCGCCCTCGGCGCTTCGGCGCTGATCGCCGTCGGATCGTTGGTCCCGACGCTGCAGCAGTGCACGCCGCCCAGCCAGCAGCAACAGGTCGTCGACCTCACCAACCAGCGGCGAGCCGAGTACGGCCGCCCGGCGGTGCGGGTCAGCAGCGCGCTGAGCACGGCGGCCCAGCGCCACTCGGAGTGGCAGGCGCGCAACGCCACGATGAGCCACACCGGCAGCGGCGGCTCGTCGGCCGGACAGCGCATCGCCGCCACCGGGTACCAGGCCTGCGCGTGGGCGGAGAACGTGGCCGCCGGCCAGCCGGATGCCCAGCGGGTGATGGGCTCGTGGATGAACAGCTCGGGCCATCGAGCGAACATCCTCGGCAACTACCGTGACATCGGGGTCGGGCTGGCCTACTCGTCGGGCGGCACGCCGTACTGGACGATGGTGCTCGCAACGAGCTGTTAGCCCGGCCGAACATTCGGGCAGAGGAGCACGATGACCGACGAAGAGTTGTTCGCCCGGATCGGGGAGCTGGTCGACGAGGAGCACCAGCTCGAGCGCGGCGCGGCGCCCGGGCGACCCCTCGGCGAGGACGACGCCCAACGCCTGGCCAGCCTCGAGGTCGCTCTGGACCAGTGCTGGGACCTGCTGCGCCAGCGGCGCGCCCGCCGCAACGCCGGTCAGGACCCCGACGACGCCCACGTCCGCCCAGCCGACGTCGTCGAGGGCTACCAGCAATAGCCCGCTTCCACCAGCGTCCGTCCTGGTGAGGATCCTGGTCGGACGGTCGGTCACTTCCCTGACCGCGAGCATGCGCTCCCAGTTCCGGTGACACCCCGTCGGTAGGTTCGGATCCATGCCCAGTCGCCGCCCGCTCCGGGCGCCGGACCGGACGAGGTCGGCGGCCGCCGCGCCGGCCACGCTGCTGTTCACCTGGCAGGGCGGGGCGGCGCACCTGTGGGGGTGGGACGGTCGCCAGACCATGCCGCCCGGCTGGCTGGACCGCACCGTACGACCGAGCTTCGGCTGGCACGGCTCGACGAGCTGGGGTGGACGGTTCGACACCTTCGACCTCGTGCTGCCGGACGGAGAGCGGTTCCGACCGCCGTCGGTGCGCTTGTCCGGCACGGCACTCGTGGTGTGGCTGCGCTCGGCCGACCGCCGAGCGTTGTCGAGCGACACCATGCAATGGCTGGCCGCCGTCGCCGCACTCGCCACCGCTGGAGTCGCCCACGGCCACGTCACCCCCGTCGTTCGCGTCGAGCACGGGCGGACGGTCGCCCGCTGGCTCCCCGTCGCCGACCTCGTGATCGACGAGGCGTTGGCGGACCTGACGGCGGCGGCGCCGCCCATCGCCCTCGGTGGAGGGGCGACTGACGTCGATCCCGCCGTCCTTGCCGGCGACCTCTATGGCGCGCTGGTCGACGCCGTCGCTCGTCAGCACCTCGCCGACCGGTGGTGGATCCCGGAGGTCCCGCGCCGCCGGGCGCCGACCACGGCCGCGGTGCGCGGCGTGTTCCAGGCGCTGTCGCGACCCGACCCCCTCGTCGACGAGCGCATCGACGCCGACGCCCTCGGTGCCGTCGAACTCCGGCTGCGACGGCGCGGCCAGCGGGCACACGGCGAACCCGTCGTGCTGCCGCGCCTGCGTCTCGTCGTGCCGGACGAGGTGGACCTGGACTGGGAGGTGCGCCTGGAGCTCGTCGACGAGCTCGACGCCGGGCGGTGGTGCTCGGCCGACGACGTCTGGGACCACACCCCGCTGGCTGTCGAGCTGGCCGGCGGGCGTGACGGCGTCGAGGTCCTCACACGTGCGCTCACCACCACCGCCTCGACCGTCGCCGGCGCCGTCGACGGGCTGGCGGAGCTGGCCGCCCAACACGAGCCGTGCTCGGTGACCTTCGACGCCGAGGCGGCCGAGCGGTTCGTCGAGCAGGCGCCGGCCGAGTTGGAGCGGCTGGGGATCGAGCTCGTCGGACCCGAGCGGTTGGTGCGCGGCGGGGTCACCGTGCGCGGGCGGGTGACGCCGGCGCCGGTGTCCGAGCGGCCCGGCGGGGTCGATCGTGAGGCCGTCGTCGACTGGCGGTTGGTCATCGCCGACGACGACGGCCCCGCCGCCCTGTCCGCCGCCGAGCTGGAGCGGGCCGAGGCGGCCGGTGCGACCCTGCTGCACACCGGTCGGCGTTGGGTCCGCCTCGACCCGGCCGCGCTCCGCCGGGCGCGACGTCGCCTCGAGGACCACGCCCAGCACCACCGGCGACTCGGCGCCGCCGCCCTGCTCCGGCTGGCTGCCGACGGTGAGCTCGACGTCGACACGAGCGCGAGCGCCACGCGCCCGCGAGCGTGGACGGACGACCTCCTGGCCGGCCTCCCCGACGACCGCCTCGGCGAAGCCACCGAAGCTCAGCACTTCGCTGGGCAGCTGCGGCCGTACCAGCGGCGGGGGTTGGCCTGGATGCAGTTCCTCGATCGGTTGGGCCTCGGCGGGTGCCTCGCCGACGACATGGGGCTGGGCAAGACGGCGACGGCGCTGGCCCACCTCCTCGTCCGCCCGGGACCGCACCTCGTCGTCTGCCCGTTGTCCGTCGTGCACAACTGGATCGCCGAGGCGGCGCGGTTCACACCGAGTCAGCGCGTGGTCGTGCACCACGGCGCCGACCGGACGGCCAACGACCAGGCGGACCTCGCCGGTGCGGACCTGGTCGTCACGACGTACGGGCTGCTGCCACGCGACGTCGACCACCTCGGCGCGATCTCGTGGTCGACGATCGTCCTCGACGAAGCCCAGGTCATCAAGAATCCGGCGACGAAGGCGGCCAAGGCCGTGCGGACCCTGCGCGCCGGGCAGAAGCTGGCGCTCACGGGCACGCCCGTCGAGAACCGCCTCGCCGAGCTCTGGGCGATTCTCGACGCCGTGAACCCCGGGCTGCTCGGCAGCCGCGACCAGTTCCGGCACCGGTACGCCAAGCCGATCGAGCGCTCCGGCGACGCCGACGCCGCTGCGCGCCTGCGGCGCATCACCCAGCCGTTCGTGCTGCGCCGCACCAAGGCCGACCGCCAGCTCCTCCCCGAGCTCCCGGACAAGATCGAGCAGATCGCCTGGGCCGGGCTGACCCGCGAGCAAGCCGTCCTCTACCAGCGCGTCGTGGACCAGCTACTCGCCGGCGCCGCCGACACCACGGGCATGCGTCGTCGAGGCCTGGTGCTGGCGGCGCTGATGCGCCTCAAGCAGATCTGCAACCACCCGGCCCACGCCCTCGGCGACGGCTCCCGGCTCGGCGGCCGCTCCGGGAAGCTGGCCCGCTACGACGAGCTCGTCGACGAGCTGATCGACGTCGACGAGCGGGCGCTCGTCTTCACCCAGTTCCGGGAGATGGGTGAGCTGCTGCGTCGTCATGCCGCCGAGCGGCTCGGCCTGCGGGTGCCGTTCCTGCACGGTGGGGTGGCCCGGACACGTCGCGAGTCGATGGTCACCGACTTCCAGGCCGGGGCCGGCCCGCCGCTGCTGCTCGTCTCGCTCAAGGCCGGCGGAACGGGTCTGAACCTCACGGCGGCCAGTCAGGTCATCCACTACGACCGGTGGTGGAACCCCGCCGTCGAGGACCAGGCGACGGACCGGGCGTGGCGGATGGGTCAGGGTCGCACCGTCGTCGTGCACAAACTCGTGTGCGAGGGCACCGTCGAGGAGCGGATCGCGGCGATGATCGACGAGAAGCGGGCGCTGGCCGACGCCGTCGTCGGCAGCGGCGAGGCGTGGCTGTCCGAGCTGTCGACGGCGGAGCTGCGCCAGCTGGTCACGCTCGACGCCACCGCGGTCACCTCCACGGCGGATCGTCGATGACACCGCCGCGCCGTACCACCGGCGGCGCCCCGCAGCGCGGGCAGGTCGCCGCTGTCATGCTCCGGGCGTTGGCCGCCGAGCTGTCGGACCCCGCCCGGTTCCGGCGGGCCGTCGCCTACGCCCGGGACGGCGCGGTGCTCGACATCGACATCAGTGCCGGCGTCGTTCGCGTCCTGGTGCGCGGCTCCCGCTTCGAGCCGTACCAGGCGCACGTGTGGGTGGACCCGGTCGACGCCGACGTCCAGGGGCTGGCCCTCGTGCCGCGGCGCGACGAGGTCGTCGCCGACTGCACGTGTCCGGACGACAGCCCCTCCCCCGGGGCGTTCTGCAAGCACGCGCTCGCCGCCTTGCTGGTGCTGGCCGACGAGGTCGCCATCAACCCCGAGGTGCTGACCACCTGGCGCGCCGACACCGACGGCGACGACGAACGGCCGTCACGAATCGGCCGCCCGGCGACCGCCGACGGGTCGGGACCCGTCGAGGATGGCGCTCCCGCCGAGCCGGTCGACGTGTTGGCGACGTCGATCACGCTGCGCCGGCCAGTGCCCGAGCCGCGCCGGGTGCCGAGCCGCCTGCCGGTCGCCATGGCGCGTCACGATGAGCTCTCGAACCTCATGGCCGACGTCCTCGCCGACGCCCTGGCGACCTTGCGCACGCGCTGACGGGCCGCCCCGTCCCGCTCATCGTCAGCAGGCTGACTGCTGATCGGCCGGTCCGCGGACCAGGAACAGGTGCCGGCGGACCCGCCGGCGCCGCCGGCGAGCCGTGGCGAACTCCTCGAGCACGTGCTCACGGCGGTCGTGGCGCAACTGCCAGGCGGTGTCGAAGCTGATGTAGTCCATCGGGGGTCCTCCTCGTCCGGGTTCCTGCATCGAACGTACGGACGATCGTGGACAGAACATGTCCGCATGTTCTGGCACGCTGTGTGTCCATCGACACCCCCGCGAGACTCCTGCGCCTGCTCGTGCTCTTCTCGTCGCGGCCGCAGTGGTCGGCGGCCGAGCTGGTCGACCGCTTGGAGGTCACCGACCGCACGCTGCGGCGCGACGTGACCCGGCTGCGCGACCTGGGCTATCCGATCGAGAGCCTCCCCGGCCGGTACGGCGGGTACCGGCTCGGCGCCGGGGGTCGTCTCCCGCCGCTGCTGCTCGACGACGACGAAGCGGTCGCCGTGTCGGTGGCGCTGCGCGATCTGTCGAGCGCCGCCGACGCCCAACTCGGTGAAGCGGCGCTGGCCGCCCTCACCAAGCTGGCCCAGGTGCTGCCGAGCGCGCTGCGCGAGCGGGTCGACACGCTGGCCGAGGTGAGCGTGCGGCTCGGCCGGCCGAGCCCTGCGGGACCAGAGCGCACCGACACGTCGACCTTGCTGGCCCTGGCCCAGTCCTGCCGGCGGGGCGAACGGGTGCGCTTCGACTACCGCACCGGCGACGACCGGACGAGTCGCCGTCATGTGGAGCCGCACCGGCTGGTGTCGCTGCGCTCACGGTGGTACCTCGTGGCCTTCGACCTCGACCGGGACGATTGGCGCACCTTCCGCATCGATCGGGTCGGTCCGCCGGCGGCCACCGGCGCGCGCAGCGCCGACCGTGCCGCGCCGGACGCCGCCGCGCTGGTGGCCGAGGGGGTGGCCGTGCGGGTCTATGACACCCACGCCCGGGTGCACCTGCCGATGCCGGCCGAGATGGCGGCGCGGGAGATCCCGGCCACGGTGGCGATCATCGAGCCCGACGGTGACGACGCGTGCGTGGCCACGATCGGCGGCGATCCCGACTGGATCGCCCGGTACGTGGCCAGCCTGCCGTTCGACGTCGACCTCGACGACTCACCCGAGGTGCGCAAGGAGCTCGACCTCCTCGCCACCCGCCTCCAAGCGACCGCCACCCGCCACTCCCGGTTCTGAGGCACATCGCCATCGGAAACGATGGCGATGTGACCGCGAAACGGTCGACGCGGGCCGCCAATCGTTCTATCCGGGACGGCGGGCGTGACGCATGATCGTCCGGTGACCGGTTCCGCCTTGGTCGTCGCCGACGTCGACGGCCACATCGTCCACTGGAGCGCCCGCGCCACCGAGCTGTTCGGACACGCGGCCGATGATGCGCTCGGCGAGCCGGTCGACCTGATCGTGCCGCCGGAGTACCGCGAGCGACACTGGGCCGGGTTCCGCCGGGCGATGGCGACGGGCGAGTGCCGTCTCGATGGTGCGGCGACCAACCTCCCGACACTGCACCGCGACGGCACCATCCGGGTGATCCCCGGACGTTTCGACTTCCTGGTCGACCCCCGCGGGACACCGATCGGTGCGGCAGCGATCTACGCCGACCCGGCCGGCGGCGAGGAGGCGTGGGGCCCGATCGTCGAGCTGGCGCCAGCGCCCGACCCGTGATCGCCCGACTGCGCGCACGCCAGGAATGGGCCCTCGCGGGTGCGCTGCGCCGAGCGGACAGCCGGCTCACCACGGCGTGGTGGGCGGGGATCGTGCTGCGCGGCACGCTGCCGGCGCTGCTCGCCGTCGCTTCCGGCTGGTTGATCGCTGCCGTCACGGACGGCACCAGCACGGCGGGTCCGCTGCTGGCGTTCGGCGCCGTCTTCATCATCGGCCAAGTGATCGGCCCCCTGCACGAGGCGGTGGGCTACAACCTCGGCGACCGCACGTCGACGTCGCTCAACGATCGGCTGATGGCAGCGACGCTGGCGCCGCCCGGCATCGCCCACCTCGAGCGGGCCGACCTGTCCGCCGACCTGACGATGGCGCGCGACTTCGACCTCGGGATCACCGGCCCGCCGCTGTCGTACGCCATGAACTTCCTCGCCGACGGGCTGACGAACCTCGTCGTCGGCGTGGCGTCGGCCGTCGTGCTGGCCCGGTACGGGTGGTGGCAGGCGATCGTGCTCGTCCTCGCCTGGTCGGCGACCCACTGGCTGCTGCGGGAGAGCGCCGTATGGCGGGATCGCAACACGCCGGAGGTGCGCGCCGCGCAGCGCCACGCCGACTACGCCTACCGCCTCGCCGTCGACCCGCCGGCCGCCAAGGAGGTCCGCATGTTCGGGCTGACCGACTGGGTGATCGACCGCTTCGCCCGCAACCGCCGGCGCCTCCTCGACCTGCAGCACCACGCCACGCGGCTGCGTGAGCGGTCCGTCGCCCTCTGCCTCGTGATCGTGATCGCCGCAAACGTCCTGGTGTTCTGGTCGTTCGCCGATCGTGCGGCGGACGGCCGGCTCGAGCTGGCGGCGGTGGTCGTCGCGCTGCAGGCGGCCATCGGCGTCAGCGCCATCGCCTTCGGCGGGCTCAGCTGGGCCGTCGACGGCGCGGCCGCACCGGTCGCCGCCGTCGAGCGGCTCGAGGCCACGATGCCGATCGCCGGAGAGCTCGACGGCGCCCCCAACGACGCGTTTGTGCGGTCGCGGTCGGTCGGTGATGCGCCGGTGCACAAACGCGGTCGTCGGAGTGGGCCGGAGCTGCGCTTCGCCGACGTCTCGTTCAGCTACCCAGGCGGACCACCCGTGCTGGAGCACCTCGACCTCGCCGTGTCGGCGGGTTCGTCGCTGGCCATCGTCGGGCAGAACGGCGCCGGGAAGACGACGCTGGCCAAGCTGCTGTGCCGGCTCTACGACCCCGTCGACGGCGCGATCCTCGCCGACGGCACCGACATCCGCGGGCTGCCGCTGGACGAGTGGCGGCAGCGGGTCACCGCCGTGTTCCAGGACTTCGTGCGCTTCGAGCAGCCCCTGCGCGTGAACGTGGCGCCAGCCGGCGCGGACGACGTTGCCGTGCTGGCTGCGCTGGCCGGCGCCGGCGCCGGCGACCTCGCCGCCCTCGACACCGTCCTCGCCAAGGGCTACCCGGGCGGCACCGACCTCTCCGGCGGGCAGTGGCAGCGCGTGGCCTTGGCGCGTGCGCTCCACGCGGTGCACGCCGGAGCCGACGTCGTGCTGCTCGACGAGCCCACCGCGCAGCTCGACGTGCGCGGCGAGGCCGAGATCTTCGAACGCATCCTCGCCACCACCCGCGGCTGCACGACGATCCTCGTCTCCCACCGGTTCTCCACCGTGCGCCACGCCGATCGCATTTGCGTGCTCGAGGGCGGCAGGGTCGTCGAGCTCGGCTCGCACGACGAGCTGATGCGGCGCGGCGGCCGCTACCGAACGATGTTCGAGTTGCAGGCGTCGCGCTTCGTGGAGGTCGACGAGCACGGCGAGGAGGTCGTCCATGACACCCTCGAATGAGGGAACCTCTCCCGACGATCTCCCGGCCGCCGTGCCCGCCCTGTGGCGCACGTTCCGGCTGGGCTACCGGATGGAGCCGCGGCTGCTCGTCGCCTCGCTGGTCACGACGCTGCTGATGATGCTGCCGGACGCCTTGCTGGCGCTCTGGATGAAGCTCCTCACGGACGGGGTGCTGGAGGGCGACCGCACGGCGGTGTTCGTCGCCGCCACCGGCCTGGCCGCGTCGGCCACCGCCACGTGGTACGTCGGCCTCGTCAACGACCGGGTGCAGCGTCGGTTCCGCGACCGCATCGGCGCAGCGATGGAGGCGCACATCGCCCGGCTCCAGGCGTCCGTCCCGACGATCGAGCACCAGGAGCGCACCGAGCTGCTCGATCGGCTGGCCGTGCTCCGGGACCAGGCGTTCACGCTGGACCACCTGTTCTCATCGCTGCTGACGAACATCGGTCTCGTCGCCCGCCTGGCCGTGACCGCGATCCTGCTGGCCTCGATCCACCCGCTCCTCGGCGCGCTCGTCGTGGCCGGGCTCCCCGCCGTGTCCATCTCGTTGTGGCGCCCGGGCGTCGAGCGCCAGGTGCAGGAGCGGGTCGCCGCCCACGACCGCCTGGCCCGCCACCTGTTCACGCTCGGCACGACGGCCTCCCCGGCCAAGGAGGTCCGCCTGCTCGGCATCGAGGACCGGCTGCGCGTCGACCGGCGGGCGGCCAGGGCGCGCTGGCACGGTCCGATCTCCGCCGCCCGGTGGTCGTCGTCGGCATGGCAGGCGGCGGCCTGGGCGCTGTTCGCGTTGGCCTACGTCGGTGGCATCGTGTGGGTCGCCGACGGGCTCGATCGGGGGGTCGGAGACGTCGTCCTCGTGCTCGTCGCCGGCCAGCGACTCGCGCAGTACCTCGCCCAGTCGATCGGCGAGCTCGGCTTCCTGCGCGGCGTCTGGCTCGACGCGTCGCTGCGGCTGACGTGGCTGGAGGACTACGCCACCGCCGAGTCGGACCGGGCCACGGACCCGCCGCCCGAACGGATGGTGGACGGGCTGCGCTTCGAGCACGTCTCGTTCCGCTACCCAGGAACGGACCGGCTGGCGCTCGACGATGTCGACGTGCACCTCCCGGCCGGCGCCGTCGTGGCGATCGTCGGCGAGAACGGCGCCGGCAAGACCACGATGGTCAAGCTGCTCGCCGCCATGTACCGGCCGACGTCCGGACGGATCACCATCGACGGCGTCGACCTGGCGACGATCGCCACGGCCCGCTGGCGGGACCGCCTGGCCGGAGCCTTCCAGGATTTCTTCCGCTTCGAGCTGCCCGCCCGGCACTCCGTCGGCGTCGGTGACGCGCCGCGCCTCGACGACCACGCCGCCGTCGAGGTTGCCGTCGACCGCGCCGGTGCGGCGGAGGTCGTCGATCGGTTGCCCGCCGGGCTCGACACCCAGCTCGGACCGACGTGGGACGAGGGCGTCGAGGTCTCGTTCGGCCAGTGGCAGAAGCTGGCGCTGGCCCGCGGGTTCATGCGCGACGAGCCGCTGGTGCTGGTGCTCGACGAGCCGACGGCGGCGCTCGACGCCGAGACCGAGCACGCCCTGTTCGAGCGTTACGCCGGAGCCGCCCGCGGCGGTGCCGCTGCCGGGCGGATCACCGTCCTCGTGTCGCACCGGTTCTCCACGGTGCGGATGGCCGATCTCATCGTCGTGCTCGACGGTGCGCGGGTCGTCGAGGTCGGCGGGCACGACGAGCTCCTCGCCCGCGGCGGGCAGTACGCCGAGCTCTTCGGCCTGCAAGCCACGGCGTACCGCTGAGCGCGCTTTCTAGGCTGCTCCGATGGCCGACCACCCTCCCGACGAGTTGCTCAACCGCGTCACGTGGAAGATCCCGAACGCCCTGGCGATCATCGGGTCGCGCTCGGGCGAGGAGTGGAACGGCATGACGGCGAGCTGGATCACGCAGCTGTCGATGGAGCCGGTGCTGATCGGCGTGGGCATCGACAACACTGCCGTGACGCACCGGCTGGTCACGGCGGGCGGGTCGTTCACCGTGAACCTGTGGTCAGCGGAGGAGACGAGGGTGTTCGTCAAGTTCTCCAAGCCGGCGGTCTTCGACGCCGAGGCGTTGACGCTGAACGGCCGCATCGTGCGCGAGGGGGCCACCGGAGCGCCCGTGTTCGCCGAGTCGATCGCCTACCTCGACTGCGCGGTGCGCGCCGCGCACGACCTCGGCACGCACACCTTGTTCGTCGGCGAGGTCGTCGACGCCGGCGTCAACGACGATGACGCCCGGGCGGCGGCGATGAGCGATACGCGCATGAAGTACGGCGGCGTCAAACGGCATTGAGCTGAGCTGATGGCTCGCTGCGCTCGCTGGGCCGGTCAAGGCCGGCCTTGTGCGAGCGCGTGCTGCGGTCGGGGGCCGAAGCGCTGACGTCTTCGATACGGTCGACAGCCGTGCCCGACCGACCGCCGCTCGTGCTCGGCGCGGAGGGCGTGGAAGCCGACGAGGTGGTGGCGGTGGCCCGGTTCGATCGTCGAGTCGTACTCGGCGACGACGCCCGCACGGCGATGCGACGCGGTGCGGACGTCGTCGAGCGGCTGGTCAACTCGCCCGAACCGGTGTACGGCGTCTCGACGGGGTTCGGCGCGTTGGCCAACACCGTCATCCCCACCGAACGGTCGGCCGAGCTGCAGACGGCGCTGATCCGCTCCCACGCCGCCGGGATGGGCGCCGAGGTCGAGCGTGAGGTCGTGCGGGCGATGGTGCTGCTGCGCGCCCGCAGCCTGGCCATGGGCTACTCGGGCGCTCGCGTCGCCGTCGTCGACTCGATGCTGGCCCTGCTCGACGCGGGCATCACGCCGATCGTGCGCGAGCACGGCTCGCTCGGCGCAAGCGGCGACCTCGCCCCGCTGGCCACCGCAGCACTGGTGCTGCTCGGCGAGGGCGAAGCGCGCCAGCGCGACGGCACGGTCGTCGACGGCGCCACCGCCTGTCGTGCCGCCGGCATCGAGCCGCTCGCGCTGCGGGCCAAGGAGGGGCTGGCGCTGATCAACGGCACCGACGGGATGCTCGGGATGCTCGTGCTGGCGCTGGCCGACCTGGCGATGCTGTGGCGCACGGCGGACATCGCCGGGGCGATGTCGACGGAGGCGCTGCTCGGCACCGACCGGGCGTTCGCCGCCGACCTGGTGGCGATGCGGCCCCAGCCCGGGCAGTTGATCAGCGCGGCGAACCTGCGCGCCGTGCTCGCCGGGTCGCCGATGGTCGCCAGCCACCGCCACGGCGACGACCGGGTCCAGGACGCCTACTCGTTGCGCTGCACCCCGCAGGTGCACGGCGCGGCGCGCGACACGACCGACCACGCCCGCCGGGTCGCCGACGTCGAGCTGCGATCGTTCATCGACAACCCGATCGTCCTGGCCGACGGGCGGGTGGAGTCGTGCGGCAACTTCCACGGTGCGCCGGTAGCAGCCGTCGCCGACTTCCTGGCCGTGTCGATCGCCGACGTCGGCGCGATCAGCGAGCGGCGCACCGACCGGTTGCTCGACCGCAGCCGGTCGCACGGGCTGCCGCCGTTCCTGTCGCCCGACGCCGGGGTCAACTCGGGCCTGATGATCGCCCAGTACACGCAGGCGGCCATGGTCGCCGAGAACCGACGGCTGGCCGTCCCGGCGAGCGCCGACACGATGCCGACCAGCGCGATGCAGGAGGACCACGTGTCGCTCGGGTGGGCGGCGGCGCGCAAGCTGCGGGCGGCGGTCGCCAACCTGGCGCGAATCCTGGCCGTCGAGCTGGTCGCCGCGTCGTGGGGTCAGGCACTGCGTGCGCCCCTGCGGCCGGCGGCGGCGTCCGGCGCGGTCGGACGGGCCGTGCGGGCGGTCGCCGGCGAGCCTGGCCCCGACCAGTGGCTGGCGCCGCGACTGGCAGCGGTCGAGGCGCTCGTGGTCGGCGGCGACGTCGTCGCCGCTGCCGAGTCGGCGCTGGACGAACCGCTCGACTGATCAGTCCGCGCCGGCGTCGGCGTCGAAGGCCGCCCGCAGTTTGGCCGGCGCCTTGCGCCGCCACGACTCCTCGAGCAGTTCGCGCAGCTGCTCGGAATCGACACGGTCGAGGTCGACGAGGATCGAGCCGTAGCCGTCGTAGTGAGGCGTCGTGTAGAAGGTCGGGTCGCCCGAGGCGAGCAACGCTGCCTTCTCGTCGAGATCGCACATCAACACCAGGCCGCCCTCCGCTTCCGAGCGCAGCCGGGCGAACCCCTTGCCCTTCACCTTCAGCGAGGGGGAGCCGTACCACGTGGCCTCGTCGACCTCGGGCAGCTCACGACCCATGGCGACGACGTCCTCCCAGGTGGCCATGCATCCAGCATGGTCGCCACGGCTCACCACCGTCGTGCCCGACCGCGACCCATCCGAGGGTTTCGTGCATCCGAGGGTTTGCAGAGGGGCATCCCCGCACGTAGCCCTCGGATGCAGCAAACCCTCGGATGGTCAGGGCTTGGGTTCGCGGGGGAGGCCGAGGAGGCGTTCGCCGATGATGTTGCGCTGGACCTGGCTGGTGCCGCCGGCGATACGTCCGCCCGGCGCGGCGAGCATTCCGGCGGCGTCGGGGCCGGCGACCAGCGCGCCGGCGCCGGCCGTGTCGGCGCGCAGCTCGGCAACGCCGAACATCATCTCGGTGATGCCCAGCTTGAGCAGCGAGCTGGCCGTCGTCGCCTGCGGGCCGGCGCGCTGGGCCAACGACCGGTAGGCGGTGCCGGTCGACACGAGGCGGGCCAGCCGGTCGCGGTCGGCGGCGCCCAGCGCCCGCTCGGTACCGATGCGGGCGATCTGCTCCAGCCGTCGCTCCAGCGAGATCACGGCGGTGCCGATGTGGCCGCGCTCGTTCGTGAGGACGTCCATGCCCACGCCCCAGCCGCCGTGCAGCGGGCCGAGCAGGTGGTCGGCGGGTAGCGACACGTCGGTCAGGAAGACCTCGTCGAACTCGGCGCCGCCGGTCATCTGGCGCAGCGGTCGGGCCTCGACGCCGGGCGTGTCCATCGGGCAGAGGAAGAACGAGATGCCCTGGTGCTTGGGGGCGTCCGGATCCGTCCGGGCCATGAGGATCCCCCAATTGCTGACCCGCCCACCGGAGCACCAGACCTTCTGGCCGTTGACGACGAACCGGTCGCCGTCCTGCTCGGCCCGGGTCGTCAGCGATCCCAGGTCGCTGCCGGCACCCGGTTCGGAGAAGAGCTGGCACCACACGTGATCGGCGCCGAGTGTCGCCCGGAGGTGTCGCTGCTGCTGCTCGGGCGTGCCGTAGCGCAGCACTGCGCCGCCGGCGAGGACCAGCCCGACCATGTTCAGCACCGCCGGCACCCCGGCCGTCGCGCATTCGAGCAGCCACGCCGCCTGGTGCTCGGGCGTCAACCCCTGCCCGCCGTGCTCGACCGGCCAGTGGATCCCGGCGTACCCAGCGGCGTTCAGCACCCGCTGCCAGGCCACCCCGGCGTCGATCAGCTCGGGCGGGCAGATCGCTCCGTAGTCGGGCGGGGCGTCGTCGCGATGGGCGCCCAGCCAGTCCCGGGCCTGCGCCGCGAACTCCTCCACCGTGATCACGGGCGCAGCATCCCACCCCCACCACCGCGTTTGTTCACCGGGCGCCGGCCCGCCGGTCACCGGTGAACAAACGCTGTTCGGTGTGGGAGATTGGCGGCGTGTTGCCTGGTGCTCGTCCCGTCCGCGCGCCCCGTGGTCCGCAGCTGTCGTGCCGCGGGTGGCCGCAGGAGGCCGCCTTCCGGATGCTGCAGAACAACCTCGACCCGGAGGTCGCCGAACGCCCAGACGACCTCGTGGTCTACGGCGGCACCGGCCGCGCCGCTCGTTCGTGGCCGGCGTTCGACGCCATGCTCGCCACCCTCCGCACCCTGGCCGACGACGAGACGATGCTCGTGCAGTCCGGCCAGCCGGCCGGCGTCTTCCGCACCCACGAGTGGGCGCCGCGGGTCCTGATCGCCAACTCCAACCTCGTCCCGGACTGGGCCAACTGGGACGAGTTCCGGCGCCTCGAGGCCGCCGGCCTCACGATGTACGGCCAGATGACGGCCGGCTCGTGGATCTACATCGGGACGCAGGGGATCCTCCAGGGCACCTACGAGTGCTTCGCCGAGATCGCCCGCCGCCGGTTCGGCGGCTCGCTGGCCGGCACGATCACGCTGACCGCCGGGCTCGGCGGCATGGGCGGCGCCCAGCCGCTGGCCATCACGATGAACGACGGCGTGGCGCTGTGCATCGACGTCGACCCGTCCCGGGTCGAGCGACGCGTCGAGACGCGCTACCTGGATGAGATCGCCGACGACCTCGACGATGCCATCGCCCGAGCGACCCGGGCCCGCGACGAGCGGCGAGCGCTGTCCGTCGGCGTGGTCGGCAACGCCGCCGACGTGTTGCCCCGGTTGCTCGACCTCGACTTCCCGGCCGACATCGTCACCGACCAGACGAGCGCCCACGACCCGCTGTCGTACGTCCCCGTCGACGTCACCCCGGCGGCGGCGATCGAGATGGCCCGCACGGATCCGCAGCTCCTCATCCGCCGGGCCCGGGACTCGATGGCCGCCCACTGTGCGGCGATGGTCGGCTACCTCGACCGCGGCGCCGAGGTCTTCGACTACGGCAACAGCCTGCGCGCCGAGGCCGAGCTGGGCGGCTACGACCGCGCCTTCGCCTACCCCGGGTTCCTCCCCGCCTACATCCGCCCGCTGTTCTGCGAGGGCAAGGGTCCGTTCCGGTGGGTGGCGCTGTCCGGCGACCCGGCGGACATCGCGGTGACGGATCGGGCGGTGCTCGAGGAGTTCCCTGAGGATGCCGCCCTGGCCCGGTGGATCGAGCTGGCCGGCGAGCGGGTGGCGTTCCAGGGCCTGCCGGCCCGGATCTGCTGGCTCGGGTACGGCGAGCGCCACCGGCTCGGCCTGCGGTTCAACGAGCTGGTCCGCACCGGTGCGGTGTCGGCGCCGATCGTGATCGGCCGTGACCACCTCGACTCCGGCTCGGTCGCCTCCCCCTACCGCGAGACGGAGGCGATGGCCGACGGCTCCGACGCCATCGCCGATTGGCCGCTGCTCAACGCGCTGGCCAACACGGCCTGCGGGGCGACGTGGGTGTCGATCCACCACGGTGGCGGGGTCGGCATCGGCCGCTCGATCCACGCCGGGATGGTCGCCGTGGCCGACGGCACGTCCCTCGCCGCCGAGAAGCTCGAGCGGGTGCTGACCACGGATCCAGGCACCGGCGTGATGCGCCACGCCGACGCCGGCTACGACCGCGCCATCGACGTCGCCCACACCCGCGGCGTCCGCCTCCCCATGCTCGACCCCCCGGCATGATCCGGTTCTCAAGCGTTTTCAGGGGTCAAGAATGACCCCGAATCCTCAGGAGAACCGGCGGAGTGACTTCCAGCGCGACGGCGCGGTGTGCGTGCGCCGCGCTGTCGACGCCGAGCACATCGCCCTCGCCGCCGAGGCGATCGACGCCGTCCTGGCCGACCCCTCGCCGTTGGCCAAGCGAGCCAGCGCCGACGACGACGGCGCCTTCGTGGAGGACTTCTGCACCTGGAGCCACCTGCCGGTCATGGAGCGGTTCATCCGCACCTCGGGGGTGGCCGCCATCGCCGCCGACCTGATGGGCAGCGACACCGTCCGGCTCTTCCACGACCACGTGCTGGTCAAGGAGCCAGGCACCCGCCAGCGCACGCCGTGGCACCAGGACCTGCCGTACTACAACATCGACGGACGGCAGGGGGTGAGCATGTGGCTGCCCGTCGACCCGGTCCCACGAGCCTCGACGCTCGAGCTCGTCGCCGGCTCGCACCAGGGCCAGTGGTACCTGCCCCGGTCGTTCCGCGACGACCAGGCCAAGTGGTTCCCGGACGGCGCGCTCGCCGAGCTGCCCGACATCGACGGCCGGCCCGACGAGTTCCGCATCCTCGGCTGGGAACTGGAGCCGGGCGACGCCGTGTTCTTCCACTACCTCACGCTGCATGGCGCCGCCGGCGTCAACGGCCCGCACCGCCGGCGGGTGCTGTCGGTCCGCTTCCTCGGCGACGACATCACCCACGCGCCGCGCCCGTGGGCCACGTCGCCCCCGTTCACCGGGCTGGCCGACGAGCTGCCGGCCGGCGCCCCGATGGACCACCCGCTGTTCCCCGTCCTCTGGACCCGGGCCGAGGCCGCCGCGCCGTGACCGTCCGGCCGATCGCCACCGTCGGCCACCCCGTGCTGCGCCAGCGGGCCCGGGAGGTCACGACCGACGAGCTGGTGTCCGACGACATCCAGACGCTGATCGACGACCTCATCGACACGATGCGCCACGCCGAGGGCGCCGGCCTGGCCGCCAATCAGGTCCACGAGCCGGTGCGCATCGCCGTGATCCACGTCCACCACAACGCCCGCTACCCGTACAAGCCGCCGATCCCGCTGACCGTCGTCGTCAACCCGATCATCGAGCCGCTCGACGACGAGCTGGTCGAGATCAACGAGGGGTGCCTCTCCGTCCCCGACCTCCGCGGCAACGTGTTCCGCCACGTCAACGTCCGGGTCCGCTACCTCGACCGCCACGGCGTCCCGCACGACGAGGTGAAACGGGGCCTGACGGCGGGCACGTTCCAGCACGAGTGCGACCACCTCGATGGTCGGCTGTTCCTCGACCGGGTCGCCGACACCACGACCCTCACAACGTGGGAGCAGTTCGAGCGTTTCCACCGCGCCGCGTTCGTCGAGCGGATCACCCAATTCGTGCAGCGGGTCGGGTCGTGATGGCGACCCGGGCCTGACGACCGGTGGACGCTCCTTCGCTCACCGTCGATCAGCTGAGCAAGCGGTTCGGAACGATCCACGCCGTCGACGACCTCAGCTTCACCGTGCGGCCCGGCCGGGTCACCGGATTTCTCGGACCCAACGGCGCCGGCAAGACGACCACGCTGCGGGTGCTCCTCGGCCTGGCCGCGGCGAGCGGCGGCCGTGCGCTGGTCGGCGATCGCCCGTACGCCGATCTCGTTCGCCCCGGCCGCACGGTCGGTGCGCTGCTCGACGCGTCCGGCTTCCACCCCGGTCGCACCGGGCTCGCCCACCTGGAGGTGTACGCGCCACAGGTCGGCGTCGATCGCAGCCGATGTCGCGAGGTGCTCGAACTGGTCGGGCTGGCCGGCGCAGCGAAGCGTCGGGTCGGCGGCTACTCGACCGGTATGCGCCAGCGACTCGGCCTGGCCACCGCTCTGCTCGGTGACCCGCCCGCAGTCGTCCTCGACGAACCGGCCAACGGTCTGGACCCCGAGGGCATCGTGTGGATGCGTCACCTCCTTCGATGGTTCGCCGACCAAGGACGCACGGTGCTCATCTCCAGCCACGTGCTCGGGGAGGTGCAGTCGACCGTCGATGACGTCGTCATCATCGCCAACGGACGGCTGGCCCACGCCTCGCCGCTCGCCGACCTGGACGAGCTGGCCGGCGTGGACGTGTACGCCGAGTCGCCCGATCGCGACGCACTGCGGGCCGTCAGCGCCGGCCGGCGGTGGACGGTCGCCGACGACGGCGCCGGCCTGCGGATCGTCGGCGTCACCGCGGCCGAGGTCGGC
Source organism: uncultured Acidimicrobiia bacterium (assembly GCA_963844175.1). Classification (GTDB taxonomy): domain Bacteria; phylum Actinomycetota; class Acidimicrobiia; order Acidimicrobiales; family Ilumatobacteraceae; genus JALZMG01. Next base: position 546,692 of record CAWJNE010000021.1, on the reverse strand, counting down.
GCCGCGGCCCACGCCGATGGAATCGAGCTCCACCAGCTGACCACTCGCCGCACCGACCTCGAGAGCGTGTTCCTGCGCCTCACCGCCCCCCCACCGCTCCGACGCGGTGCCGTGAGGGCGGCGCTGCGGGCCGAGTACCGCAAGCTGATCTCGACGCCGCTGTGGTGGGTCCTCCTGATCGTCTCGGCCGCCTACCTGGTCCTCATCGGCGCGGCGTTGGCCTTCTCGATCTCGGCCGACGACGCCGCGAGCCGCCCCGGCATCCCGTCGTTGGATGGCGTGGACGCCGCATCGTCCGTGTATTCGCTGATCAACGGCGTCGGCTATGTGTTTCCGCTCGTCATCGGCAGCCTGGCGATGACGAGCGAGTTCCGCTACCGCACGATCACGCAGTCCGTCCTCGTCGAGCCGGATCGGACGACCCTCCTCGTCGCCAAGATGGTCGCCTCGATCCCACTGGGGCTCGTGTACGGGCTCGTCGGCGTGGCGGCCGTGGTTGTCGGTGGCGCGCCGGTGCTGGCGTGGCGCGGTGACGGCGCCTACCTCTCGAACGGCGCCATCCTCCAGGTGCTGTTGCTCGGGGTGGTCGTCACTGCGCTGTGGACCGTGCTCGGCGTGGCATTCGGCAGCGTGGTGTCCAACCAGGTGGCCGCCATCGTGATCATCCTCGCCGTCACCCAGCTCGTCGAGCCGGTCGCCCGACTCGGCCTCGGTGCCGTCGACGGGCTGGACGAGGTCGGGAAGTTCCTGCCCGGGGCGGCGGCCGACGCCGTGATGGGGGCTGGGTTCTTCAACCAGCTCGGCGACGGGGAGCTACTGCCCCGATGGGCGGGTCTGGTCGTGTTCTCGGGCTACGCCGTCGCCCTGGCGCTGATCGGACGGATCACCACCCTGCGGCGTGACATCGGTTGAACCGACGACGGGTCAGGGGATCCGACGGGCCATCCTGGCCGCCATGGAGCACCGCGCCCTGGCCGACCTCGACGTCGCCGTGATCGGCATGGGCACGTCGAAGACCTTCGACGTCGGCACGGTCGACGACACCCGCCAGGCCATCACGGACGCAGCCCTCGATCGTGGCGCCACGTTCGTCGACTCGTCACCGATGTACGGGCACGCCGAGCGGATCCTGGGCGAGACGCTCGGCGCTCGCCGATCCGAGGCCACCGTGGCGACCAAGGTCTGGACGCCCGACGACGACGAGGCCGAGCGGCAGATCGCCGCCTCGCTCGACTTCTACGGCGGGCACGTCGAGGTGTTCCAGGTGCACAACCTCGTCGAGTGGCCGACTCGCCTGGACCAGCTGGAGCGGCGCCGCGACGCCGGCGAGATCGACGTCGTGGCCGCCACCCATTGGCAGGCCTCGGCGTTCGACGAGTTGGAGACCGTGATGCGCACGGGCCGCATCGGCGCGGTACAGGTGCCGTACAACCCACGCGAGCGGGAGGTCGAGCAGCGCATCTTCCCGCTCGCCCAGGAGCTCGGCATCGGCGTGATCCTGATGCGACCATTCGCCGCCGGTGGGCTCGTCGGTCGGTCGCCGAGTGCTGCCGACCTGGCGCCGCTCGCCGACTTCGGCGTGACGACGTGGCCCCAGGCCCTGCTCAAGTACGGCCTCAGCCACCCAGCGGCCACGGTGTCGATCCCGGCGACGACCCGCCCGGAGCGGATGGTCGAGAACGCCGCCGCCGGTGACGGTCCGTGGTTCGGCGCCGGCGAGAAGGCGCTCGTCGAGCGCCTCGCCGCGTGAGGCGCGCCGGACCCCACGTCGACGAGCGCCCGGAGGACTCCTATCGCGCCGGGTTCCGGGCGGCGCTGCCCCTCATCGTTCCCACCGGGCTGATCGGTGTGGTGTTCGGCGTCAACGCCGCCGACGCAGGGTGGGGGTCGCTGGCCCCGATCGTCATGTCGACGGTCGTGTTCGCCGGCTCGGCCCAGTTCGCCCTGCTCTCCGTGCTCAGCGACGGCGGCACGCTCATTGCCGCGCTCGCCGCCGCCGTGCTGATCAACATGCGCTTCCTCGTGATGGGCATCGCCCTGGCGCCGTCGTTGGTCGGGGGACGGGTGCGCCGGGCCGTCGAGGGCCAGACCCTCGTCGACGCCTCATTCGTGCTCGCCGCCAATGGGGACGGCACGTTCGCCCGGCGCCGCCTCATCGGCGCCACCGCGCCGCAGTACTTGGTCTGGGTGGGCGGGACCGCCGTCGGGGTGCTTGCCGGTGACAGCATCCCCGACCCCGAGGCGCTCGGTCTCGACGTGCTGTTCCCCGCCTTCTTCCTCGCCCTGCTGGCCGCCGAGCTGCGCATCCCGGAGCGGCGGGCCATTGCCGCCGCGGCGGCCGTCATCGCCCTGGTGCTCGTCCCGTTCGCCCCGGCCGGGGTGCCGATCGTCGCCGCCTGCGGCGCCGTCCTGCTGGCGCGCCGACCATGACCGAGGTCTGGCTGGCCGTCGTCTTCGGCGCCCTCATCACGTTCGCTCTGAAGGGCGCCGGACCGGCAGTGCTCGGCGGCCGCGAGCTGCCGGTGGCCGTGCGCCGGTTCGTCATCGCCCTGCCGGCGGCGGTCCTCGCCGCCATCGTCGTGGTGCAGACGTTCGCCGACGGGAAGTCCCTCGTCCTCGACGCCCGGGCGGCCGGGGTCGCCGTCGCCGGCATCGCCCTGTGGCGGCGGGTCAACCTGCTCGTGGTGCTCGTCCTCGCCGCCGGCGCGACGGCGCTGGTCCGCCTCGTCAGCTGACCTCGATCAGCCGACGATGGGCCAGTTCAGCTCGGTGCGCAGATCGGCCGGATCCATCTCGGGCGATGGTTCGGTGAGGTAGACCTCCCAGAACCCGTCGCCGCGATGGTGCCCCTGTTCGTCCATCCACACCTGCAGGCGCTCCCACGACGTCCCGAGCTCCTCGAAGCTGCCGGCGTGCACCACACGGGCGACCCGACCGGCGGGCAGCGACCCGGACCCGACGTCCTCGGTCGCCTCGATGGGACGGTCGACCGGGAAGCCGACCTCGAGCTCGACCACGTCCGCCGGCGGCGATGGGTACCGGGCGAACGCCGCCCCGGCGATCTGGACGCCCTGTGCGGCGATCGCCGCGGGCAGGCGCTGGAACGCGGCGTCGAAGAACGCCGGGAGCTGATCGGCGGGCACCGTGCCCCGCACGACGGCCGTCGGGGACGACTCGACGGTCACGACCTGTGGTTCATCCATGGCGGACACGACCTCCCGGCCCGCCACGACTCATCGGCGCGGCGCGGCGGGCCTCGTCCTCCACCCCGATGCGGTGGCGCAGGACGATGGCGTTGGCGACCGAGAAGCCCGTGGCCGTGCGCCAGGCACCGACGACCATCGGAAAGGCGGCGATCTCGGCGGCGACGGCGACGTAGTTGGGGTGGCGCAGGTATCGGTACGGCCCACGGTCCACCGGCGTCGCCGCGGGGTCGACGAGGACGCGCGTCGTCCACTGCGCTCCGAGGCTGCGGATGGCCCAGTAGCGCAGCCCCTGGGCGGCGACCAAGGCGACCAGCGGGACTGGGAGCACCCGGCGGGCGCGGCGCCCCTCCCAGAGCGTCGACGCCAGCCATGCCGTGTGCATGGCCACGATCACCGGGTAGTGGCCGGCGCCGAACTCGACGGCGCCGCCCGCCCGCAGCGCGTCCTCGTTGCGCCGTGCGTGGCGCAGCTCGAGCAGTCGCTGCGCCGCCATCGCCGCGACACCGACGGCCGAGCGCAGCGAGCCACCGACTAGCACCTGAGGACGACGTGGTCGGCGGAGAACCCTGGGCCCATCGCCGATATCACGGCCAGGTCACCCGGCGCCCCGAGCGCACCGTCGATGAACCGCTGGAGGATGAACAGCACGGTCGCCGCCGACATGTTGCCCTGGTCGGCCAGGACGTCTCGCGAGAGGTGCAATGCCTTGGGGTCGAGCCCGAGCGCCTCCTCGACGGCGTCGAGCACGATCGCGCTCCCCGGGTGGACGAGGTGGTGGCGCACGTCGCCAGGGTCGACGCCGAGGGTCGTGCAGGCCTCGTCGAAGCTGGTCCGGAACTCCCGCCGCACGAGGTTGGGGATGCTCTTGGACAGCATCACCGTCAACCCGTCGGCGCCGAACGTCCACCCCATCAGCTCCTCGGTGTCGGGCCACGTCACCCCGTCGTGGCCGAGGACCTCGGGACCGGACGCGTCGTCGTCCGCCGACAGCACGGCCGCCGCGACTCCATCGGCGAACAGGGCGGTGGAGATCACGTTGGCCACCGACGCGTCCCGCCGCCTGAACGTCAGGCTGCACAGCTCGGCGACGATCAGCAGCACCGGCCGCCCGCCGCCGGTGAGCCGCGCCCGGTCGGCGGCCTGCGCCAGCCCGACGGCACCGCCGGCACAGCCGCGCCCGAACATCGACTCGCGATGCGTGTGGCGGGCGGGGAGGCCGAGGCGGGCCAGCAGCCGGGCATCCAGCGACGGCGTGGCCAGGCCCGTGGTCGACACGAAGACCAGCCCGCCGACGTCGGCCGGGTCCACCCCGGCGGCGTCGAGGGCGGCACGACCGGCTTGCTGGGAGAGGTCGGTGGCCCACTGCTGGTAGAGGGCGTTGCGCTCGGCGAACGTGTGGTCCACGGCGAACCAGGACGGCGGCTCGCACACGTGGCGGTGGGCGATGCGCACGTGCTCGAACACGGGCGCCAACCGATCGAAGGCCCGGGTCGAGAGCCCGGGGAACAGCGTCCTGGCGTAGGCCACCGCCTCGTCCTGGCTGACCTGGTTCGGCGGCACCGCCGTCGCCACCGACGCGATCCGGACCGTCACGGTAGACCGTCCAGGCGGTCGTCGGGACGGTCTCCGGACTCGCGGAAGACGAACTGGGCGAAGCGCTTGCGATGCCGGCTCGACCAGTCGATCGTCGGCCGGTCGGCATCGACGGGGACGTAGCCGAGGCGGAACACGGCCATCAGCTCGAGGTCGTCGGGGATGCCCAGCAGCCGGATCAGCTCGGCCCAGCGCTCGGGGAACTCCATCGGCGTGGACACGAACTGCATGCCCATGCCCAGCTCGGTCGTCGTCAGCCAGACGTTCTCGATCGCCGCGCCCAACCCGAACACCGAGTAGAAGCCGGACAGCTCGCCGGGCCGGTATTCCACCCGGTCCAGGGCGCAGCCGAGCAGCAGGGGCGAACCGGCCACGAGGGCCCGGTTGTCCGACCCGAGCGTGCGCGGCACGCCGAACCGGTTCATCACGGCCTGGCCGGTGTCACCGAAGATGAACTTGCGGAACGGCTTGAGGGCGCGTGGCATGCGATCGAAGTGGATGCCGTCGCCGGTCGCCGCCAGCTCCTCTTCGCTGAAGCGGAAGTAGCGCCGATACCGCTGCCAGAACGTGCCCTCCTCCATCAGCTGGGTCATGCTGTCGCCGCTCAGCGTGGCGACGGCTTCGATCGTCGAGCGGTCCTCGACGACGACGAAGCGCCACGGCTGGCTGTTGAAGTGCGACGGTGCTCGGCTGGCCGCCTCCAGCAAGCGGCGCTGGTGGTCGAGGCTGACGGGCCGGTCGAGGAACGGTCCGTTCGTGGTGCGCCGGCCGATGACGGCGTCGTTCAGCTCCACGACCGACCGGCCCATCCGGCGGCGTAGCACGCCGCAGCGAGGACCGCCGTCGCGCCATGGGCGCGCGTGCCGCCCTTGGTGCGCGGCAGCGTGGCCAGCACGGCGACGGCGGGGATGAGGGCGGTGCGCTCCGACCGCCGCCGGGTCGTCACCAGTGCCCCCACCGCGGTCGCCAGCGAGGCACCGAAGAGGCTGTGGTGGACCCAGCGCACGGACGAGGTGTCGATCACGCCGAGCTGGGCGCCGACCCCGGTCGCCATCGCCACGACCAGCGCCGCGGTCGCCGCGGCGAACATCAGGGCCGTCCCGGGCTGCGCACGCAACCCAGAGGGTATCCCTCGGTGGCAACATCACGCCGTGGCCACCTTCCATTGCGAGCTGGCGTGGCTCGGCGACGATCGGGCCGCCGCCGACGTCCTGGTCACCGTCGAGGGCGACCGCATCTCCGCCGTCGAGCCCGGGGCCACCGCCCCGCCCGACTCGACTCACCTCGCGGGACTGACGTTGCCGGGGCTGGCCAACGCCCACAGCCACGCGTTCCACCGGGCGCTGCGCGGCCGCACCCAGGCCGGTTCGGGTTCGTTCTGGACGTGGCGCGAGCAGATGTACGCGCTGGCCGCCCGACTCGACCCGGACAGCTACCAGGCGCTGGCCCGAGCGACCTTCGCCGAGATGGCGATGGCCGGCATCAGCTGCGTCGGTGAGTTCCACTACCTCCACCACCAGGCCGGCGGCGTGACCTACGCCGACCCCAACGCGATGGGTGCGGCGGTCGTCGCCGCCGCCGCCGAGGCCGGACTGCGGATCACGCTGCTCGACACCTGCTACCTCCAGGGAGGGTTCGACGTCGCCGCCGACGAGACGCAGCGTCGGTTCTCGGACGGCGACGTCCTGGCGTGGGCCACCCGGGCCTCGGCGCACACCGCCCGGCCGGGCCTGCGCATCGGCGCTGCCGTGCACTCCGTGCGTGCCGTCGAGCCGGCGGACATCGACGTGGTGGCTGCATGGGCGTCCGAGCGCGACGCTCCCCTCCACGCCCACGTCTCGGAACAGCCCGCCGAGCACGACCAGTGCCTCGCCGTCCTCGGTCGCACCCCCATGCAGGTGCTCGCCGATCGGCACGCGCTCACTGACCGGTTCACGGCGGTGCACGCCACCCACGCCGCCGAGGCCGATCTGGATCTGCTCGGCGCCGCCGGAGGGTGGTGCTGCCTGTGCCCGACCACCGAGCGCGATCTGGCCGACGGCATCGGCGCCGCCCGGGCGATGCGCGATTCGGGGGTCCGGCTGACGCTGGGCAGCGACTCGCATGCCGTGATCGATCTGCTGGAGGAGGCGCGCGCCGTCGAGCTCGACGAACGGTTGGCCAGCGGCATCCGCGGCAGCCACGACGCGGCGTCGTTGCTGCGGGCGGCGACCGAGGGCGGCCACGCCAGCCTCGGGTGGCCCGACGCCGGGCGCATCGAGGTCGGCGCGCTGGCCGACCTGACGACGATCTCGCTCGACTCCGTGCGCACCGTCGGCGCCTCGGCCGACGACGCCCTGGAGGTCGCCGTGTTCGCAGCGATGGCGGCCGACGTCCGCCACGTCGTGATCGGCGGCCGGGTGGTCGTCGTCGACGGGCACCACGCGACGATCGACGTCGCCGCCGAGCTCGGAGCGGTGCTCGTGTGAGCGAGCGTCCGGGCCGACCAAACGAGGACCAGCCAGGGTGTGCGAGCGAACAGGCGGCGCGATGACCCTGCTCGTCGACGGCATCGGCCGGCTCGTCACGAACGGCCCCGAGGGCGCGCTGGCGGACGCCTGGATCGTGATCGACGGCGAGCACGTGGTCGAGCTCGGGACCGGATCGCCACCGGCCGCCGATGACCGCATCGACGCGGGTGGGCGGTGCGTGCTGCCCGGGTTCGTCGACAGCCACACCCACCTCGTCTTCGCCGGCGACCGCAGCGCCGAGTTCGCCGCCCGGATGGCCGGCGCGCCGTACGCCGCCGGCGGCATCAACGTGACGGTTCGCGAGACCCGTGCGGCGTCGGACGACGAGCTGCGCGCCGGCGCCGCCGCTCGCCTCGACGAGGCCCGCCGGGCCGGCATCACCACGATCGAGATCAAGTCGGGGTACGCCGCCACCGTGGACGGCGAGGCGCGGCTGCTGCGCCTCGGACGCCAGCTGACCGACGACACGACGTTCCTGGGTGCCCACGTCGTCCCGGCCGAGTACACGGGCCGGCCCGACGACTACGTCGCCCTGGTGTGTGGCGAGATGCTCGCCGCCGCGGCGCCGCACGCCTCGTGGATCGACGCGTTCTGCGAGGTCGGCGCGTTCGACGCCGACCAGTGCCGAGCCGTCCTCGAGTCCGGGCGGGCGGCCGGGCTCGGGCTGCGGCTGCACGCCAACCAGCTCGGTCACGGGCCGGGGGTGCAGCTGGCCGTCGACGTGGGCTGCGCGTCGGCCGACCATTGCACGCATCTGTCGGACGCCGACGTCGAGGCGCTGGCCGGCAGCGACACCGTGGCGACGTTCCTGCCGGCCACCGACTTCTCGACCCGCCAGCCCTACCCCGACGCCCGCCGCGTGATCGACGCCGGCGCCACGGTGGCCCTGGCCACCAACTGCAACCCCGGGTCGAGCTACACCACGTCCATGAGCTTCGTCATCGCCCTCGCCGTGCGCGACCTGCGGATGACAGCGGCCGAGGCGGTCGGCGCGGCAACGCTCGGCGGTGCTCGGGCGCTACGGCGTGATGACGTCGGCTGGCTCGGTCCCGGGTCGCGTGCCGATCTCGTCGTGCTCGATGCGCCGAGCGAGGACCACCTCGTCTACCGCCCTGGCGTCCCCCTGATCCACCGGGTCCTCGTCGGCGGCACCTGAACCCATCCGAGGGTTTGTTGCATCCGAGGGTCAGCTGCGGGGAAGCCCCTCAGGAAACCCTCCGGTGCAGCAAACCCTCGGATGGTCAGGACTTGTCGGGTTTGGGCGGGAAGTGCTCGCCGAAGACGGCGATCGCTTGGCGCAGCGGAACGAGGTCGCGACGGGCTCGCCGGTCGGCGTCGGCCTCGGCTCGGGCGGCCTGCTCCTTGGCTGCCGCCAGCTCGGTGCGGAGCCGCTCGTTCTCCTGCTCCAGCTCCATCACCCGGCGGATGCCCTCCAGGTTCATGCCCACCTCGGCGAGGTCGGCGATGCGCCGCAGCACCTCGATGTCGGCGTCGCTGTAGCGGCGATTCCCGCCCGACGTGCGGGCCGGGCTGAGCAGTCCACGGCGCTCGTAGATGCGCAGCGTCTGCGGGTGCATGCCGGCCAGCTCGGCGGCCACCGAGATGACGTACACGGCCTGGGTCCGCCGGCGGATCATGAGCTGCTCGCCGCCGTCGGACGCCCGCTCGCCGCGGCGAGGGCCTCGATCGCCGAGCGCTCCGGCTCGGACAGGGTGGTCGGCACGACGAGGTCGACGGTGACGATCAGATCGCCGGTGCCCTTCTTCGTCTCGAGGCCCTTGCCCTTCACCCGGTGCCGGCTGCCCGGCTGGGTGCCGGCCCGCAGGCGCAGCGTGACCGCCGAACCGTCGAGGGTCGGGACGGCGATCTGGGCCCCCAGCGCAGCCTCGGCGAAGGACACGGCGACCCGCGTGGTCAGGTCGTTGCCGGTGCGCCCGAACAGCGGATGCGGGGCGACGTGGATCTGCACCAGCAGGTCGCCGGCAGGACCGCCGTTGCGTCCGGGCGCACCGCGCCCCTTGAGCCGGATGGTCTGACCGTCGGACACCCCGGCGGGGATGCGGGCCTGGACCTCGCGGGCCCGCTTCTCGACGCCGGAGCCCGCACACGTCGGACACGGATCCTCGATCACGGTGCCCACCCCACCGCATCGCCGGCACGGCGTCGAGAACGAGAACAGACCCTGGTTGTCGTCGATCACGCCCCGACCACCACATTGGGGGCACAGCTTGGGCACCGTGCCCGGGCGAGCCCCCGAGCCGTGGCACGTCGAGCACTGGGCGTCCGACGTCAGGTGCAACGTGGTGGTCAGCCCGCGCGCCGCGTCGACGAAGTCGAGCGTCAGCTCGGCCTCGACGTCGGCACCACGCCGCGGTCCGGCGCCGGACGTGGTGGCGCCACCGGGTCGACCGCCGCCGCGGCGGCCGAACATCTGGCCGAGCAGGTCGTTGATGCCGCCCACGTCGGCATCGTTCATGTTGAACGTGAACCCGCCGGGTCCGGACGCGCCACCCGGCCCGCCCATCGGGCCGAGGCGCCGCACCTCGTCGTACTCCTTGCGCTTGGCCTCGTCACCGAGCACGTCGTAGGCCGCCGACACGGCCTTGAACCGCTCCTCGGCCTCGGCGTTGCCCGGGTTCTTGTCGGGGTGCAGCTCGCGCGCCAGCTTGCGGTAGGCCTTCGTGATCTCCTTCGGCGTCGACGTGTCGGGCACGCCGAGGATGGCGTAGTAGTCCTTCTCAAACCACTCTCGTTGGGCGGCCATCTGCTGCTCCCGCTCAGTCGCGCGTGCGGACCATCGCCGGCCGCAGCGTGCGGCCGTTCCAGCGGTAGCCGCTGCGCAGCACTTCGGCCACGATGACCTCGCCACCCTCGCCGGCTTCGTGGGCCACGGCCTCGGCGACGTTCGGGTCGAACGGCTCACCGTCCAGGTGCAGCGTCTCCAGGCCCTCCTTCTTCAGCTCCGACAGTAGGACGTTGAGCAGCGGACCGATCTCGTCCGGATGGCGGAGGTACGCCGCTTCGGTGGCGTCGAGCACGGGCAGCAGCGAGGCGGCGAGGCGCGCCGTGGCCCGGTCGGCCTCGTCGCGCATCTGCGCCTGCACCCGCTTGCGATAGTTCTCGAAGTCGGCCTGGACGCGCTGGGCGAGGTCGCGGTACTGGTCGCGCTGCTCGCTCAGCTCAGTGATCTCGGCGGCGATCTCCGACGCCAGCTCCTCCGTCTCCTCGGCCGCATCGTTCGTCTCGGACGCGCCGACAGCATCGGCGGCGGCGGCCACCGAGCCATCGGGGGATGGTTCGGCGGCCGGCACCCCGCTGGGCGGTGTGGCGTCCGGGTCCGACGCGCTCACGATTCCTTCGGCTCCTCGTCCACGATCTCGGCGTCGACGATCTCGTCGTCGTCGACCGGTCCCGTGCCGCCCTGACCGGACGCCGACGTGCCGGCGGCGTTGGTGTCGCGCGCCGCCGCCTCGTACAGCTTCTGGCTGAACGCCTGGCTGGCCGACATCAGCGTCTCGCTGGCCGCCTTGATCGCCGCCGTGTCGCTGCCCTCGAGCGCCTTCTTCAGGTCGGCGAGGGGCTGCTCGACGGCAGCCTTCTCTTCAGCCGGGACGTTGTCGCCCTGGTCGCGCAGCACCTTCTCGGTCTGGTACACGAGCGAGTCGGCGTTGTTGCGGACCTCGGCCTCCTCGCGGCGGCGGCGATCCTCCTCGGCGTGGGCCTCGGCATCCTTGACCATCTGGTCGATCACGTTCTTGTCGAGCGTCGACTGGCCGCTGATGGTCATCGACTGCTCCTTGTTCGTCGCCCGGTCCTTGGCCGACACGTGCACGATGCCGTTGGCGTCGATGTCGAACGTGACCTCGATCTGCGGCACGCCACGCGGCGCGGGCGGCAGGTCGACGAGCTGGAACTTGCCGAGCGTCTTGTTGTAGCTGGCCATCTCGCGCTCGCCCTGCAGCACGTGGATCTCCACGGACGGCTGCATGTCCTCGGCGGTCGTGAAGACCTCCGTGCGGCGGGTGGGGATGGTGGTGTTGCGCTCGATCAGCTTGGTCATCACGCCGCCCTTGGTCTCGATGCCGAGGGACAGCGGCGTCACGTCGAGCAGCAGGACGTCCTTGACGTCGCCGCGCAGCACGCCGGCCTGGATGGCGGCGCCGACGGCGACCACCTCGTCCGGGTTGACCGACTTGTTCGGCTCGCTGCCGGTGAGGTTGATGACGAGGTCCTGCACGGCGGGCATCCGGGTGGAGCCGCCGACGAGGATCACGTGGTGGAGGTCGCCCTTGGCCACGCCAGCGTCCTTCAGTGCCTGCTCGAAGGGGATGCGGCACCGCTCGATGAGGTCGGCCGTCATCTCCTGGAACTTCGCCCGGCTGAGCGACTCGTCGAGGTGCAGTGGACCGTCGGCCGTGGCCGTGATGAACGGCAGGTTGATCTGGGTCTGCTGGACCTGGCTGAGCTCGATCTTGGCCTTCTCCGCCGCCTCCTTGAGGCGCTGGGCGGCCATCCGGTCGTTGGCCAGGTCGACGCCGTGGGCCGACTTGAACTGCTGGACGAGCCAGTCGATGATCCGCTGGTCCCAGTCGTCGCCACCGAGGTGCGTGTCACCGTGCGTCGACTTGACCTCGAACACGCCGTCGCCGATCTCCAGCACGGACACGTCGAAGGTGCCGCCACCGAGGTCGAACACGAGGACGGTCTCGTCCTGGGCGTCCTTGTCCAGGCCGTAGGCCAGGGCGGCGGCCGTCGGCTCGTTGATGATCCGCAGGACCTCGAGGCCGGCGATCTGGCCGGCCTCCTTGGTCGCCGTGCGCTGGGCGTCGTCGAAGTACGCCGGCGTGGTGATGACGGCCTGGTTGACGGTGTCGCCGAGGTAGCTCTCGGCGTCCCGCTTCAGCTTCATCAGGATGCGGGCGGCGATCTCCTGCGGCGTGTAGCGCTTGCCGTCGATGTCGTCGCTCTTCCAGTCCTCGCCCATGTGCCGCTTGATCGAGCGGAACGTGCGGTCGGGGTTGGTGATGGCCTGGCGCTTGGCGACCTCGCCGACCAGGACCTCGCCGCTCTTGGAGAAGGCGACGACGGAGGGCGTCGTGCGTGAGCCCTCGGCGTTGGGGATGACGACCGGGTCGCCGCCCTCGAGGACGGAGACGACAGAGTTGGTGGTACCGAGGTCGATGCCGACGGCCTTGGACATGTGATGCGCTCCTGCTGAGAGATCGGGGGAAGGTCCTCGTCAGGCTAGGCCGTCACACCCGCTCCTGGCAACCCACCAACCAAAGAACTTGAGTCGTCTCCGCTCAACTTCCCCCAGTCAGGCGAGGTGCGCAGCGCCGAAGGAGGCCGGCAGCAGCTCACCGAGGCTGAACGTCTGCAGCACGCCATCGGGGTCGGCGGCGTGGACCGGCGTGGCCGGGCTGGCGAACTCGGCCAGCTTCTGGCGGCAGCCGCCGCAGCACGTGACGAGGTGCTCGCCGCCGGCGACGGTCAGCACCTCGACGATCTCCCGCTCCCCGGCCGAGACCATGGCGCCGATCGCCGACGCCTCGGCGCAGATGCCCTCGGGGTACGAGGCGTTCTCGACGTTGGCGCCGGCGAAGATCTTCCCCGACGAGGTGCGGATCGCTGCCCCGACGGCGAAGTGCGAGTACGGCACGTGGGCGTTGAGGCGCACCTCGCGCGCCGCGTCGAGCAGGTCCTGCGGTGCCGGCACGGGCCGAACACTACGGAGCCGGTTCGATCTGGGCGCGCCGGTTCCCGAGATCGAGAACGTCCGCGCCCGGAAGCCGCCTTGGGAACGTCCGCGCCCAGATGGGTCGGGGCGCGGCGGGTCAGCCCTCGCCGCGGTACGTGCCGAAGCTCCAGATGTTGTCCTCGGGGTCGAGCACGCTGAAGCCCGTCGAGCCGTAGTCCTCGTCGCGCATCTCGCGCACCACGCGGGCGCCCGCCGCTGTCGCCCGGTCGAAGACGGCGTGCGGATCGTCGGTCACGACGTAGAGCGACGCGCAGCTCGTCGGCAACCGGGCGAACTCGCTGTCCTCCCGGCCGGCGGTTCCGAGCATCACGCCGCCGCCCTCGGGCCAGCGCAGCTGGCTGTGGGCGACGGCGCCGTCGTCCTCGCCGGGCACGACGAGCGCCTCCTCGAACCCGAAGGCCTCGACCAGGAAGGCGATCGCCGCCCGGGCGTCGCGGTAGTTGAGGCACGGCCACACGGTTTTCGACGGTTCGCTCATTGGTGCACCCTGACGTCATGCGACGACCCGGCCTTGGCCTTGGTGCACCAATGAGCCGAAGACCGTGCCTGATGATTCACTCGCTCGAAGACTCGCTCGCTCATGACGTCATCCTCCATCGAGGTCGAGTCCGACGTCTTGCACGAAAGGCAGACCCTCTGCGGCCAGCCACGCGCCCGGGCTCGATCCGGCCAACGACCTCCACTCCCGGGTCATATGGGCCTGATCGGCGTACCCACAGGTCGCCGCGACCATGGCCAGCGACGGATGGTCGGGCTGGACGAGCATCCAACGCGCCCGTTCGAAGCGCAGCACGCGCGCCATCGCCTTCGGGCCGACCCCGTACTCGGCCGAGAACTGCTCGGTCAGGTGCCGTCGGCTCCAGCCGATGTCATCGGCCAGGGACGCGACGTCGACGAGACCGTGCATGGCGGCCAGCCGCCGGAACGCCACGGCCGCTTGCGGACGGGCGCCGGTGGGGAGCTCGACCGTCGTCGACAGCACCCGCAGCAGCACGCCGTCGAGCACCCGGAACCTCGCCGGCCAGTCGGTCACCGAGGCCAGCCGGTCGTGCAGCTCGAGCCCCAGCTGGCCCCACAGTTGGTCCAGCGTCACCACCGTCGACGCCAGCTCGGCGGCGGGCATGCGGAACAGCGCCCGGGAGCCCGCCGGTGTCACCTGCAGCTGGATGCCGTGCTGGTTGCCGTCATGGCGGATCACTGCCGGCGACGTGTGCAGCCCACCGACCAGCGTGTCGAACGATGCGCGCCGATGGGAGCCATCAGGCAGCTGGGTCAGCTCGAGCGGGGCGTCGAAGGTGACGATGAACGTGAGGTGCCGGGATGGCAGGCCCATGTGCTCGCCGGCGGCGAACCCGGCGTAGTGGTAGCCGACGTACGACTCGACGTACGGCTGCAGCATCGTCGGCGGTCGCCACACGACGCTCTCGGCGATCGTGCCGTCCACGTCCGTCGAGGCTAGACGGGTCCGCTGTCGAGGTTCCTCGCCACGGCGGGCCCGCATCCGACAACCATCGCAGTCTCGCAACGGCCCGATCGCGGCGACCTAGCGTCGGTCCGTGGACATCGAGCGGTCGGCGCAGCGGTGGCGCGACGTGTGGGAGCGGGCGTGGGCAGCGAAGGACGTCGAGGCGATCGTCGAGCTGTACGCCGAGGCGGCCGAGTACCGGGCCCTCGTGTTGCGACCGCCCGAGCTCGGCTCGGCCGGCGTCCGTGACTACCTGCAACGCAACTTCGCCGTCGAGCACGACATCGAGTGCCGCTTCGGCCCGCCCGTGGCCGCTGGCGATCGGGCTGCCGTGGAGTGGTGGGCAACGTGGGTCGAGGACGGTGAGCGCCTGACGATGGCCGGCTCGACCTTCCTGCGCTTCGACGACGACGGCCTCGTGGTCGACCACCGCGACTACTGGAACCAGGTCGACTCGAAGGAGCCTCCGTTCCTGGGCTGGTGATCGCGAGTCACCCGGTGACGGGCGGCTCGCGGGGGAGTCCGAGGACCCGTTCGCCGATGATGTTGTGCTGGATCTCGTCCGTGCCGCCGGCGATCGACTGCGCCGGGACCGAGACGAGGATCTCGGCCACCACGCCGCCCAGCGGGCTGTCCGGTCCGACAAGGGTCCCGCCGGCCCCGGCCAGCTGACCGTGGACCTGCGCCGCCGCCCGTGCCACCCGGCTGGCCGCCAGCTTGCCGAGCGACCCCTCGGCGCCCGGCGGGCGACCGGCGGCCCGTGCGGCGGCGGCACGGCGCGCCGTCCACTCGTTGGCGCGAGCGAGAGCGTGCAGCGCGGCCGCCGACTGCCGCGCGCTCGGACCGCGGCCGCGCGCCAGGTCCGCCACGAGGTCAGGTCGGCCGGCGCGCTGCGGGTACCACGCGTAGGTGGCGAAGTACTCCTCCGCCTCGGCGGCCGCCTCGCTCACCGTCCGTCCAGCGGCTCGATCGAATTGCGGCCGGCGCATCGTGGCGAAGCCGCGCTCGTGGCTCAACGTCGTCATCGCCGCCGCCCACCCGTCGCCCGGCGCGCCGACCACGTTGGCCACCGGCACCCGGGCGTCGGTCAGGAACACCTCGTTGAACGAGGAGTGGCCGTTCATCTGGTGCAGCGGGCGCACCTCGACGCCCGGCTGCTGCATCGGCAGCACGAAGTACGTGATGCCGCGGTGCTTCGGCGCCGAGGGATCGGTGCGGGCGAGCAGCATCCCGTGGTCGGCGTGGTGGGCGCTGGTGCTCCACAGCTTCTGCCCGTTGACGACCCACTCATCGCCATCGAGCTCGGCGCGCGTGATCAACCCGGCGAGGTCGGAACCGTTGGTCGGCTCGCTGAACAGCTGGCACCACGTCTGCTCGCCGGTCACCGTGGGCGGCAGCAAGCGTCGCTTCAGCTCGTCGGAGCCGTGAGCCAGCAGCGTCGGCGCGGCCAGCGTCATCCCGCTCCCGACCGCCGCGCCGACGGCACCGGCGGCGGCGAGCTCGGCGGCGACCACCCCGTCGGCCCACGCCGGCAGACCCTTGCCGAACCACTCCTCCGGCCAGGTCGGCGCCGCCCACCCGCTGTCGAGCAGGCGGTGCCGCCAGTCGGCGAGCCGACGATCGGGATCCCAGTTCGCCGCCAGCCAGGCGCCGACCTCGTGCCGGACCTTCTCCGGGTTCACAGCTGCCCGAGGAACTCGCGCAGCTCAGCCAGGAACTCCGCCGGATGGGTGACGGGCGGCGCGTGACCGGCGCCGTCGATGATGGCGAGGCGGGCGCCTGGGATCTTGGCCGCCATGTACTCGGAGCCGGCGAGGAACGGCCGATCCCGCTCGCCGACGATCACCAGGGTGGGGCACGCGATGGACGGGAGCCCGTCGATCACGTGGCCGTCCGCCTGCGTGAGCACGCCGCGCGCCGAGCGGGCCAGCCCGGCGGCGCTGCGGTGCAGACCGGAGTCGACCTCGGCGCTGCCCGACATCCGGCCGAGCCCGGCGAGCCCGTCGTCGTCCAACACTCGGGCGTACCCCTCGGCCATCTCGTTCCACTGCTGGCGGCCGCCGTCGCTGCGATAGCCCGGGCCGGTGTCGACGAGGACGAGCCCGCGCACACGCTCGGGGCGGGCCAGCGCCAGCTCCAAGGACAGGTAGCCGCCGAGCGAGTGGCCGAGCAGGACCGCGGTGTCGACGCCGACCGCGTCGAGCACGCCGAGCATCGCCTCCAGGGACTCCGCCACCGAGTACGCCGCCGGGTCCTCCGGCGAGTCGCTGCGGGCGTGCCCGAGCTGGTCCCACACGATCGCCGTGTGGTCGGCGGACAGATCGGCCACCGTGGCCGCGAACATCTGCGACGACGCGGCGAACCCGTGCGTCAGCAGCACGGCCGGACCCTGACCGGTCGCCTCGTGGAAGATGCCCACCGCGCCATCCGCGCCGGTCATGCCAGCGTGAGGGCGGCGCCGACGGCCCCGGCCCGGTCGTGGCGGGCGGTCAGCTCGAGCGCCGTCCCTGCGGCCGCGCTGACGACCCACGTGACGAGCAGGCGATCGGGCGTGCCGTCGTGCCAGGAGCTGAATCGGGCGGCGGCCCGCCCGTCGAGCTGGCCGACCTGCTGGCGGGCGGGGCCGCCCACCACCGGAGCCCCGGTCAGCTCGGCGAGGATCGGGCGCACCAGGTGCTGCTTGCGGGCACGCGCCGTCACGTCCGTTGCCAGCCAGCCGGTGTTGGTCACGCCCAGCTCGACCCGCCACGTGCCGCCACCGAGGTCGACGCCACGGACGTGCCCCACCTCGAGGCAGGGTGACGCCAGCGCCTGGGCGACGGCGAACTCGGCGTGCGGGGCGACCTCCGCGGCCAACCTCGTTGCCGGCGGGTTGGTCCAGGTGCCGAGGTAGTTCCAACCGCCCAGCTCGACCGGGCCGAGCTGGGGGTGATCGAACGGGTACCACGCCGCGTAGCCGCCCGGATCGTGCTCGTCGACCCAGCCCAGCACGGCCAGCGCCTGGTCATCGGTCGGGCCGAGGTACCAGAAGTCGCTGGACAGCTTGGCGCCGGTGGCGGCGTGGACGGCGTCCCAGAACTCGGTGGTCCACGAGATGACACCGAGGTGCTCGTAGGCCCAGTCGTCGGCGGCTCCGCTCATGGTGTCGGACTTGTCCCAGGTGAAGTCCTCGAAGACCGAGTGCACGGGGTAGCCGGTGAGCGCGGTGCCGATCTTGCCGAGCTCGGCCCACGCCCACAGGTCGGCAGGCAGCATCGTCGTGTCGGCGGCCATCGACGACGGCCGCAGTAGCACCCCGCCGCTGGTGTGGAAGGCGTTGTAGCCGCACACGTTCGGACGGGCGACGATGGCCCGGACGAGGGCGTCGATCTCGGGCTCGGACATCGGGTGGTCGCCGGAGCCGCGCACCGTGGTCGCCCAGCCGGCAGGGAAGTTGCGGTTGAGGTCGAGCGACTCCGGGGGCGCCGGCGTCGGCACCGTGAACCCGTCGAAGTCGACGATGGTGCCCTCGTCGAGCAGCCGGTAGCGAGGCACGCCGTCCGGCGCGCCGCTCGGCGGCACGGGCACCAGGAGCCGAGCGTCCTCCGGGTGGGGCATCCACGCCCCGTCGGGGTCGGGCAGGCGCATCTGCAGCACCCGGCCGTCGCCGTCGACGTCCTCGACGTGCGCGCCGGGCCAGCGGTGGGCGTCGGGGTACGGCCAGGGACGGGTGCTGGACCGTCGGAAGCGAGGCGGGTCGGACAGCGCCCATTCGGCGCCGTCGGGGTTGACCCGCGGCACGACGTAGAACGTGCGCGTCGCCAGCGCCTTGGTGACGGTGGCGTCCCCGCCGGCGTGGCCGTCGACGAGGTGCTGCAACAGGCGGCATGCGGCGACCGTGGCCGTCAGCTCGACGGCGTGGATGCTGGCGTCGACCCAGTGCGCCGGCTTCGTGTCATGGGTCCCGGTGGCGGCGTCGGTGACCGTGACGAGCCAGAGGTCGCGGCCCTCGTGGCTGCGCCCGTACGCCTCGACGGTCACGAGGTCGGGGTGCTCGGCGGCCAGCGCCTGCAGCCACGCGGTCAGCTCGTCGTAGCGCAGGTACCGGTCGAAGGCGTACGAGGCCGCCATCAGCGCAGCCACCCGATCATCGCGGCGGCGAGCTGCTCGCCGACGTCGTCCTGGATGAAGTGGCCCGCCGGGCTGAATGTCTGGTGCGGCTGGTCGGCCGTCCCCGGGATCCGGCGCAGGAACTTCTTCTGGTTGCGCCCGAGCACGACGTCGTCCGGTGCCCAGAGGGTGAGCACGGGGTCGGTCCACCGCTCGAGCACCTCCCACGCCGCCCGGTTGGCGGGGACGGCAGGATCGTCCGGCCCGGTCGGCACGAGCATCGGGAACTGGCGGGCGCCGGCCAGGTGCTGTTCGTCCGGGAACGGCGCCCGGTAGGCGTCGACCTCGCCGTCCGTCAGCTGGCGGGCCAGGGTGGCCCGCTGCAGCAGCGCACCGGCATCCATCGTCATCGTCTGGCTGGCGGCCTGCCAGGCCATGAACCCGTCGCCCATCGGGCCACCGTCGGGGAGATCGGTGTTGGCGATGACGAGCCGGGCGAAGCGGTCGGGGTGCTCGGCGGCCACGCGCAGGCCGAGCAGGCCGCCCCAGTCCTGGACGAAGGCGATGACGTCGCCGAGGTCGAGCTGCTCGACGAACGACGCCAGCCACGCCACGTGGCCGGCGTACGTGTAGGCCTCCCGCTCGGTCGGCTTGTCGCTGCGTCCGAAGCCCACGAGGTCCGGCACCACGCAGCGGTAGCCGGCGGCGATCAGCGGCGGCAACATCCGCCGGTAGAGGTACCCCCAGGTCGGCTCGCCGTGCAGCAGGAGGATCGTCCGCCCGTCCTCGGGGCCCTCGTCGACGTAGGCCATGCGCAACCCGTCCACGTCGACGGCCCGCGCCTCGTACGCCCAGCCCGGCAGGTCGGCGAACCGCTCCTCGGGCGGGCGCACGAACGTCACGCCCCCCGGTGTCTCGTGGACCTCCGTCATGGACCCCACTCTGTCGCGTTTGTTCACCGGCGACCGCCCCGGCGCCCGAGGGCCCGCTGCGGATTCAGTCAGGTAGATCCCGAGCGTTCGTTGCGCAGCGAAGGTGAATCCAAGGCCGGCCTTGCCCGGCCCAGGCGAGTGAGCGGAGTCTTCGGAGCGACCGAGCCCATCGACTCGATCAGACGGGAGCTTCGAGGCGGCGGAGCGGGTGCTGGGGCTCGGGTTGGTGGTCCCAGAGGTCGGCCAGCAGGTCTGACCTCGTGGCCGCCAGCGCCGGGTCGTCCCAGCGGTTGACCTGCTGCAACGGGTCGTCTGCCAGGTCGTACAGCTCGCCCTCCGTGCCGTCGTGGCACCACCCCGGGCGGTAGGCGGTGCACACCCAGCCATCACGGGTGATCGAGCGCAGGTGCACGCCGACGCCGAACAGCACGCTGTCCCACTCGGTGAGCACGCGCTCTCGCCCTCGCTCGTCGGCGTCGGCGTCGCTGACGGGCAGCACGTCGCCCTCCATCCACGCCGGGACCGGCAGCCCGGCGATGGCGCAGAACGTCGGAGCCAGGTCGACCAACCCCACGGGGCGGGAGATCGTCGACGGTGCGACGCCCGCCGACGGAGCCGGACGCCAGACCAGCGGGAGTCGCATCAGCCCGTCGACGTGGTACGGCCCCTTGAACAGCAGGCCGAAGTCCCCCTGCAGCTCACCGTGATCGGTCGTGAAGACGACGTCCACGTCGCCGCCCCATCCGCGCGCCTCGACGGCGGCCATCACGCGCCCGAGCGCTTCATCGATCAGCTCGCACTCCACGGCGTTGCGGGCGTTGACCTCACGCACCTGGTCGGCGGTCAGGGTGGCCGGCACCCAGTCGTGCGGCGCCTCGAAGTTGGAGACCAGCCGGCCGTCGTACCACGCCCGCCAGTGGCGGGGCTTGGCGTCGAGGACGCGCTCGCGCTCGTCGGCGTCCTCGACGTACCCAGCCGGCAGGGGCACCTCGCGCCAGTCCACGCGGCCCAGCTCCGAGGCCGGCGGGTCCCACGGATGGTGCGGGTCCGGGAAGCTCATCCAGCAGAACCAGTCGTCGTCGGCGCCGAGCGAGTCGAGCCAAGCGATCGTGCGGTCGGCCACCCAGTCCGTGTGGTACCACTCGCGGGGGATGGTGTTGTCGTGCACCTGCGGTGCGCCGGTCTCGCCGCCGCCGGCGGCGTTGACCTCCAGCGAACCGTCGAGCACGGGGTAGAACATGCCGACCGCCTCCGGGTGGTCGGCGGCCAGCCACCGGGCGTAGTGCAGCGGACCGGCGCCGCTGTGGGTCGCCGCCTCGAAGTGTTCGAAGCCGCGGTGCACGCCGTGCTGCCCGTCGCGGGCGAAGCGGTTCTCGGCGAACCGGGCGAACGGGTCGAGGAACGGCTCGAAGTGCGGCTTGCCGACCAACGCGGTGCGGTACCCGGCGTCGTGGAGCACGGCCGCCACCGACGGAGCGTCGACCGGCAGGGGCACACCGTTCATCCACACCCCGTGCGTGCTCGGGTGCTGCCCCGTGATCATCGTCGAGCGCGACGGCATGCAGACCACCGACTGCGGTTGGGCCCGCTCGTAGCGATGGCCGGCGGCGGCCAGCGCGTCGACGACGGGCGTGCGGGCGATGGCGCCACCGTTGCAGCCGAGCGCGTCGTAGCGCTGCTGGTCGGTCGTGACGAACAGGATCTTGCGGCCCATCAGTGGCCTCCGCCGTCCTCGAATTGGCGGCGCAGCTCGTCGAGCGCCCCCGCCGTCCCACCGCCGATCGTCAGTGCCATCGTGCGCGGGTCGGCCTCGGTCGAGTACACGACGAGGCACGTGTCGTCGCCGAGGTCGATCACGTCGATGGTCCCACGGTGGTGGCGGAAGACCGGCGCCGTGATGCGGTACTGGAAGCGCCGCTGCACCGGGTCGCGCACGAGGATCTCCTCCGGCAGCTGCATGCCGGTGCCGAGGGTGATGGTGCGCACGTCACCCTCGACGTGACATGCCGTGATCCCGGGGAACCACTCGTGCAGCCGGGTGGCATCGCCGGCCAGTGACCACACCTCGGCGGCCGGCCGGCTGATGCGCAGCTCGTGGCGGATCGAGCCGAACGCCATCAGAACCGTTTGGCCCACGACGAAGTGAGCACTTCACCCCAGGCCGGCCTTGCCCGGCTTCGCGAGCGCAGCGAGCTCGCGGCAGCCCGGCAACTCGCATCAGCGGGGAGGAGCGAAGTCTTCGGAGCGAGCGAGGCCATCGAAATCAGGTGAGCGCGGGCGCCAGGGCCCGCCACTCGTCGCGCGGGAAGCCGCGCGGATCGGCGATGACCACCTGCACGCACACGTGGTTGGCGCCGGCGTCGTGGTGCTCCTGGACCCGCCCGGCGATCGTCGACTCGTCACCCCACGCGTACAGCGCGTCGACCAGCCGGTCACTGCCGCCGTCGACGAGGTCGTCGTCGGTGAACCCGATGCGCTTCCAGTTGTTCGAGTAGTTGGGCAAGCCGAGGTACGTCGCCAGGTGCTGGCGGGCCAGGCCGCGGGCGGTGTCGGCGTCGCGCTCCAACACCACACCCTGCTCGACGGCGACCACCGGACCGGCGCCGAGCGCTTCTCGAGCCGTCGCCGTGTGCTCGGGCGTCACGAGATACGGGTGCGTCCCGGCCGTGCGCTGGTGGGCCAGCTCGAGCATCTTCGGCCCCAGCGCGGCGATCACACGGTCCTGCTGGGGGACCGGCGAGGGCGCGGCATCGAGGCCGTCGAGGTACTCGCGGACCTGCTGCAGCGGCTTGCGGTAGGTGCCCGCCGACTTCACGTGATCGATGAACGGGGCATGGCTGACCCCGATCCCGAGCAGGAAGCGTCGCCCGTGCTCCGTGGTCAGCGCGTCGAAGCTGGCCGCCGTCTCCTCCGGCGTGTGCATCCAGATGTTGAGGATCCCGGTGGCGATGGTCACCGCCTCAGTCGCCTGCAGGAGGTTGGCGGCCGACGCGAACACGTCGCCACCGACGTCGGGGATCCACAGTGCGCCGTAGCCCAAGTCCTCCAGCTCGCCCGCCGCCTCGGCGGCCTCCGCTGGGTCGCCGTAGCGCAGCGCCCCGCTCCAGACCCCCGGTCCGTTCAAGCTCGGTGTGTCAGCCATCGTCGATTCCCGTCCTCACGCGGGAAGGTTGTCACGACCGTCGCCGGTCGCTCGCATCGCATTTGATCGCCTCGCTCGCTCCGAAGACTCCGCTCACTCGGCGGGGGCCGGGCAAGGCCGGCCTGTCTGGAACGTGCGCTGCGGAGCGAACGCTCGGGAGCTGCCTCGGCGCTGGCCGACCGGCACCTCCCGGTTCCCTACACTGCGAGCCGTGGAGGCCTCCGCCGCCGATCCGCTCGCCGTCAGCCAGCGGTGGTGGGACGAGATCTGGCGCGACGGCAACCTCGCCGTGGTCGACGAGCTGTTCGCCGAGCCGTTCACCCGCCACACCGCGACGGGGAGCGAGACCGTGTCGCGCAACGCCTACCGGGGCCGTCTGGCCGAGTTCCAGCGCGTCCTCTCCAGGGTGCAGACCACCATCCTCGCCCGGACCGTCGATGGCGACTGCGTCTGGACGAGAGCGCTGACGAAGGGCATCAACAAGGAGACCGGTGAACGCTCGGTCGTCTCGTGGCTCATCGTCCAGCGGATCGAGGACGGCCGCATCGCCGAGCACTGGGTGGCGACGTTCCCGAACGTCGAGTGGGAGCGCTGATCACGCCAGCTCGACGGCGACAAGCGCCCGGCGGTGCTGGCGGCGCTTGATGATGAAGACGGCGGTCACGGCGAGGACCGCCACACCCATCAGCGCCATCGTCAACTCCAGCGTGAACGCGTCGGCGAACGCGCCGAGCGGCAGCGCGGCCAGCCCGAAGCCGCTGAAGCCGAGCACGACCATGCTCTGCATCCGGCCGTGGTACTCGCTGTCGGACAACGACAGCATCAGCGATTGCGTGGTCGTCTGGAACACCAGCCCTGTCGCGCCGATCGCCGCCAGCATCACGAGCGCAAGGGCGAACCAGTGCATCAGCCCGAGCCCGATCAGTGCGAAGCCGAGCAGCGCACCGGACCACGCGATGGTGCGCCATGGACGCGTCACCACCCACCCTCGCCGCGGGGCGATCATGCCGGCGCACACCGCGCCGAGCCCGGCCGTGCCGGCCATCAACCCGTACCCGACCGCCCCGACGTCGAAGCGATCGTCGGCCAGCGCCGGGAGGAAGGTGAGGTAAGGGAAGCCGATCACGACGACGCCGATCGTCGTGAGGGCGATCAACCCCAGGCTGCGATTGGCCCGCACGTAGCGCGCCGCATCAGCCATCTCGGCCAACGGCGATCGATGCGACTCCTGGACGGGCGACCCCGGCGGGAGGCCGAGCAGCACGACGCCGGCGATCGTGCTCGTGACGGCGGCCATGAGGAACAGCCCGCCGACACCGAACCACGACAACCCGATGAGCACGCCAGCCAGGGCCGGCGCGATGACGCGCATCGCCTCCTGCGCAGTCTGGCTGAGCACGATCGCCGGGCCGATCTGGTCAGGATCGACGACCTGGGCGATGAAGGCGATGCGGGCCGGCAGGTAGATGGCGAACGCCGCCGCCTGCACCATGCTGGCGACGAGCAGCATCCAGTAGTGGATGGCGCCGGTGACGACAGCGAGCCCGACGCCGAGCGACGAGACGATCAGCAGCGTCACGGCGACGAGCAGCACGGTGCGCTTGGGGAAGCGGTCGGCGGCCACCCCGCCGAAGGGCGTGGTCAGCAGCATGGCGAAGCCGAAGGCGAGGAACACGCCGCCGAGGCCGGCGTTGCTGCCGGTCAGGTCGCGGGCCAGCCAGCCACGGGCGACGGCCTGGGCCATCACGCCGAAGATCGTCGCCGCCGCGCTGTAGAACAGCCGGCGGTAGCCCGCCGACTGCATCACGCTCACGGCGCTGCCTGGTCCCCGTCCGTCGATCTCGCGCTGGCGCTCGGTCGCTCGCCGCTTCCGACGTGCACCGGCGACCACCACGGCCGGCCACGCTAGGGGTCGGTCACCGCTCAGGGACCGGCGGCCGACATGATGGGCCCATGCGCTGGGTGAAGCTTGGTTCGACCGGGTTGGACGTCTCGCCGATCTGCCTCGGGTGCATGAGCTACGGCGAGGCCGGCCGCGGCACGCACGCGTGGTCGCTCGACGAGGAAGCCAGCCGCGCCTTCTTCCGCCAGGCGATCGAGGCCGGCATCAACTTCTTCGACACGGCCAACGTCTACTCGGCCGGCACGAGCGAGGAGTTCACCGGCCGAGCGCTGGCCGAGCTGACGACCCGCGACGA
The DNA here is from genome assembly GCA_963844175.1 of uncultured Acidimicrobiia bacterium. Lineage (GTDB taxonomy): Bacteria > Actinomycetota > Acidimicrobiia > Acidimicrobiales > Ilumatobacteraceae > JALZMG01. The sequence continues at coordinate 521,799 of CAWJNE010000021.1, read as the reverse complement.
GGTCGTCATCGCCACGAAGGTCCACGGCCGCATGCGGCGCGGCCCGAACGGCGCCGGCCTGTCGCGCAAGGCGATCCTGACCGAGATCGACCACAGCCTGCGCCGCCTCGGCGTCGACTACGTCGACCTGTACCAGATCCACCGGTGGGATCCGACGACGCCCATCGAGGAGACGATGGAGGCGCTGCACGACGTGGTGCGGGCGGGCAAGGCGCGGTACCTCGGTGCATCGTCGATGTGGGCGTGGCAGTTCGCCAAGGCCCAGCACGTCGCCGAGCGGAACGGATGGACGAGGTTCGTCACCATGCAGGACCACTACAACCTCCTCCACCGCGAGGAGGAGCGCGAGATGCTGCCGCTCTGCGTCGACCAGGGCGTGGGCGTCATCCCGTGGAGCCCGCTGGCCCGCGGACGCCTGACCCGCCCGTGGGAGGCGACGACGTCGCGAAGCGAGACGGACGAGTTCGGCAAGTACCTGTACCAGGACGACGATCGAGCGATCGTCGACGCTGTACTGCGCGTCGCCGAGCAGCGCGGCGTCCCCGCGGCGCAGGTCGCGCTGGCCTGGGTCGCCCGCCACCCGGCCGTGGTCGCCCCGATCGTCGGCGCGACCAAGCCCCACCACCTCGACGACGCCGTCGCCTCGGTCGACCTGCAGCTCACCGACGACGAGGTCGCCCAGCTCGAGGCGCCCTACGTCCCCCACCCCGTCGTCGGCTTCGCGTAGTCGGAGACTCCCGTCTGACGGCACCGGAGGGAGTCCCCGAGCGTTCGTGACGCAGCGAGCGTGACACCCCAGGCCGGCCTTGCCCGGCCCAGCCGAGCGAGCGGAGTCCTCGGAGCGAGCGAGGCCATCGACTCAGCGTTCGTCGAACGTGGTGATCTGCCACTCCGGGTAGGCGAGGCCGGGCCTGCCCTTGCAGGTCAGCGGGCTGGGCGACGGGCGGTCGACCCGTTCGATCCCCACGAGGACCGTCCGCCCGTCGGACAGCAGGACCTCGACCTCGCCTGCGCTCCGGCTTGTGACGGCGTCGATGGCGTCGAGGCGATCGAGCCCGAGCCGGGTCCGCACGGCGTGCTCGGCCGCCTGCGCCGGCAACCGCAGGGTCGAGCGACCGCGAAAGCGGTCGAGATCGAGGCGGCCGTCATCGTGCGCGGCCAGGAGACACGGTGCCGTGTCGGCGTCGACGTCGCCGAAGTAGAGGCTGTCCGGCAGCAGCACCACGTTGGCGGCGAAGCGGTCGCCACCCACGTGCGAGCACTCCCAGATCTGATCGGCCCACTGCGACTCGCGCAGGCTGCGCACGAGCGGGCGACCGAACGTCGCGCAGCAGCTGTCGTGGCGCCCGTTCGTGCACACCAGCACGTAGCGGTCGGGGTCCGCTTCCCAGTTGGCACCGACCGTGCCCTCGACGGCCAGCGACTCGGTCGCCGCCACGACCTCGTGGAGGTCGGCGATCACCCGCCGGTGGGCGACGGGCCGAGCCCCGATCGCCGGCGCGACGACGTGGACAAGACGGACCTCGTGGTGGCCGTGGTGGCCGGCCGTGGTGAGGTCGCGGCGGATGGCGATCAGGCGGACGCCATGGCGGCGCATCGCCTCCCGCCACACCTTCGGCGCGTACGGGCCGAGCTCGCTCTGGCCGATGGCGTCGTGGCCCCACGACCCGGTGACCTCGATCAGCAGCCACGCCGGCACCTGCGATGCGGTGGCGGTCAGCGGCTCGTGGCGCTCCCGGGCGGCGACCGCGCACTGGAAGTCAACCAGCGGCGACCACTCCCTCGAGGGCCAGCCGATCGACGACGACCTGCTGCGAGTCGTCGTCGAGGCAACCGAGATCGGCGGCGGCGACCGGCCCAGGCGCGGTCAGCAGCCCGGTGACGAAGTGGTGGGCCACCCCCGGAACGACCAGGCGACGGTCGCCGAGGCCGATCACGCAGGCGTCACCGTCACGCTCGCACCACACCAGCGGTCCCGGCGTGATCGCCAGCGGCGCGGACCGGTCGATCACCGGCGGTCGGCGCGGGCGCAAGCGGGTCGCCGGCTGGCGGCGCCACACCTCGGCCACCATCCAGCGGCGCACCGCGTCGGCGCCGAGGTAGGGGCGCAACGAGCCAGCAACGTCCTCCGGCGCGGCCAGGACGTCCGCTCCGTGGAGCCGAACCTCCGAGCGCCACTCACCGTCGGCGACGGCGGCGTCGAGCGCGCCGCGCAGCGCCCGCTGCCACGTGATGGCCAGCACCCCGACGGTCAGGTGTGCCGACGAGTCATCGACGGTCTCGGCGCAGTGGGGATGTCCCCGTGGCAGGTAGAGCACGTCGCCGCGGTGCAGCGTCACATCCAGGTCGGGAGCGCCGAGCTCGGCGAACGTCGGCGGCGCCATGGGAGGGCCCCCCTTGACGGGCTGGCGCGTGCGCTCGAGCGGCTCCAACACCCTCCAGCGCTTCGACCCCTCCAGTTGCAGGACGAAAACATCGTGCAGGTCGACGTGCAGGTCGAGGCCGCGGGCCGCTGGTGGCGACAGGTACGCGTTCACCTGCACGGGCTGGTCCACGGCCAGCGCCAGGTTGTTGGCGACGCGGGCGAGGTGCGGATCGCTGAACTGCAGGCCCTGCAGCACCACGGTGGCGCCGTCGTCGTACAGCTCGAGCACCCGGTTGGGCTGGATGACGTCGTCGATGGTGCGGTGCCCGACGCCGGCCGACCGGCAGGAGGAGCTCGGCGGGAGCGTCGTGCCGGCCCGCACGAGCCGGAACGCCGGGGCGCGGGCGCCGCGCGTCAGGACGTCATCCCACAGCCGATCCGATTCCGCGACGAGGCCGACATCCCGACCGGCGCCGAGCACCGGAGCCCGATGCAGCGATCCGGCGACGAAGGCCGCCGGGTCGTCGACGAGCACCTCCAGCCCCGGCGCATCGGGGTGGGGCACCCGCTTCTCGACCCAGGCGGCCGCACCGGGGTCAGCCCGAGTGATCGTCAGGCGTCGCCGCCGTCCGCATCACCGCCGTCGCCATCCGCGCCGCCGTCGCCATCCTTGGCGCCATCGCCGTCGGCGCCGCCGTCGCCATCTGCACCATCGCCATCGGCGTCCATGGTGATGGTGATCGGGTCGCCCAGCTCCCAGTCGGACTTGATCTGGTCACTCGTGATGCTCATGGCTGCGGACACTACCCACGCTCGTCGAGCAGAACCCGAGCGGCCGTGGCGCGGCCCGTAGTGTCGCCGCCATGGTCGGCACGCTGATCCTGTTGCGCCACGGCGAGAGCGAGTGGAACCGACGCAACCTGTTCACCGGCTGGGTCGACGTCGAGCTGACGGAGAAGGGGGTGGCCGAGGCGCGACGAGGCGGGACGTTGCTCGTCGAGCACGAGGTGCTGCCCGACGTCGTGCACACGTCACTGCAGCGACGGGCCATCCACACCGCCCAGCTGGCGCTCGAGGCCGCCGGCCGGATGTGGATCCCGGTGCGCCGCTCGTGGCGGATCAACGAGCGCCACTACGGCGCGCTGCAGGGCAAGGACAAGGCGGCCACGCTGGCCGAGTTCGGTGAGGAGCAGTTCATGCTCTGGCGACGCTCCTACGACACGCCTCCGCCTCCCCTGCCCGACGACGACCCCTCCTCGCAGTTCTTCGATCCCCAGTACGCCGCGCTGCCTCCCGAGATCCGACCGCGCACCGAGTGCCTGGCCGACGTCGTGGCCCGCGCCCTGCCGTACTGGTACGACGCCATCGTCCCCGACCTGCAGCAGCTGGACGTCGTGCTCGTCGCCGCCCACGGCAACAGCCTGCGGGCGTTGATCAAGCACCTCGACGGGATGACGGACGAGGCCGTCGTCGGGCTCAACGTGCCGACGGGCATCCCGCTGCGCTACGACCTCGACGACGAGCTACGGCCAATCCGCCCGGGCGGCACCTACCTCGATCCGGACGCCGCAGCAGCGGCCATCGAGGCCGTGAAGAACCAGGGCAAGCGCTGACGACGCCCGGCGTCACTCGCCGACGTGTCGTGTGATTAGTGTCACCGGCCATGGCGAGCAAGAAGGCGTACGTCGACCACCTCCGCAACGTTCCGCTGTTCGCGGGGTGCACTCGGCGCGAGCTCGAGCGCATCGCCAAGTCCGGCGACGAGATCACGATGACCGCGGGAAGCCTGGTCGTCGACCAGGGCCAGACGGGTCGCGAGGCCTTCGTCGTCCTCGACGGCACCGTCGCCGTCAAGCGCAACGGGCGCAAGGTCGCCTCGCTCGGCCCGGGCGCCATCGTCGGCGAGCTCTCGCTGCTCGACCACGGGCCGCGCACGGCCACCGCCGTGTGCGAGACGGACTGCGCGCTGTTCGTCATCTCGCAACGCCACTTCCTCGGCGTGCTCGACGACGTGCCGACGATCGGCCACAAGTTGCTCTCCTCGCTGGCCGGCCGCATCCGCGAGCTCGACCGCGCCTACTACGGCTGACGTCCCCGAGCGCGTTCACCCCTGAGGAGGCGGTGGCGGTTCGGTCCGGTCAGTAGTTTTCCCGGCACCATGACTGCGCAGGCGGCCGAGCCCGAGACCGACGTCGAGACCGCTCCCCGCGGGGGGTTCCGACCGCGCCACCTGGCGATCGGGCTGGGAGTCGCCTTCGCCGCGTTCACCGTGATCTCGGGCGTACTCCCGTTGATCACCGAGTGGGAGAACGACGACCCCGTCCACCGCGAGGTGTTCGTCAACATCCCCGGCCCCCTGAAGGTCGCCTTCTACACCGTCATCCCGGTGGTCATCGTGTGGGGAGCGTTCCGGTTCGCCGACCGGATGAAGAACTGGGAGCGGGGCAAGGCGGCGCCGACCCGCCGGACGACGGCCAAGAACGCCAAGCGCCGCTTCGCCGACTACCGCGCCGGTGTCTACATGAAGACCCTGCTGCGCGACCCGGCGGCCGGGTTGATGCACTCGATGATCTACTTCGGCTTCCTCGTGCTGCTCGGCGTCACGACGGTGCTGGAGGTCGACCACCAGCTGCCCGAGGACCTCAAGTTCCTTCAGGGCCACACCTATTCGGCATACGCCCTCATCGGTGACGCCGCCGGCGCCGTCTTCCTCGGCGGGGTCATCTGGGCGCTGTTCCGGCGGTACGTCCGACGGCCCTACCGCATCCGGATCAAGTCGAAGCCCGAGCACGCCGCCATCCTCGGCACATTCTTCGCCATCGCCGTCTCGGGCTTCGGTGCCGAGATGTTCCGCATCGCGCTGCTCTCGGCCGAGGGTGAGGACGTCGGCTACGAGCGCTGGAGCTTCATCGGTTACCCGCTCAGCACGCTGGTCGACGGGTGGTCGGCGTCGACGCTGTCCACCTGGCACCAGTGGTGGTGGATCGGTCACGTCGTCGCGTTCATCGCCTTCCTCGTGCTCCTGCCGCTCACGATGCTGCGGCACATGTTCACGTCGCCGCTGAACATGTACCTGCGCGACCGCAGCGGCGAGCGGCCCAAGGGCGCCATGAAGCCGATGCCCAACCTCGCCGAGACCGAGCTGGAGACGTTCGGTGCCTCGGTGGTCGAGGACTTCACGTGGAAGCAGCTGCTGGACACGGACGCCTGCACGATGTGCGGCCGCTGCACCAGCGTCTGCCCGGCCCACGCCACCGGCAAGCCGCTGGACCCGCGAGAGATCGTGCTCAAGACGGGCGAGGTGATGGCGGCGACCGGCGACCCCGTCGTCTCACCGCCGATCGGCACCGTCCCCGAGATCAAGATCGGGGCCGACTCGCTCTTCGAGCGGATCACGTCCGAGGAGCTGTGGGCCTGCACCACCTGCAAGGCGTGTGACGAGATCTGCCCGGTGAACATCGAGATCCTCGACAAGATCCTCGACATGCGTCGGTACCTGACGCTGATGGAGTCGGACTTCCCGAGCGAGCTCGGCAACGCCTATCGGGGCATGGAGAACCAGGGCAACCCGTGGGGCATGAGCCAGTCCGACCGGGCCGACTGGGCGAAGGGCCTCGACGGCGTGACGATCGTCGACCCTGGCGAGCCCCTGGAGGCGGAGTACCTCTACTGGGTCGGCTGCGCCGGCAGCTTCGACGACAAGAACAAGCGGGTCACCCAGGCCGTCGCCAAGCTGCTGCAGCGGGCGGGGATCGCCGTCGCCGTGCTCGGACCGTCGGAGATGTGCACCGGGGACTCGGCCCGCCGATCCGGCAACGAGTACCTGTTCCAGATGCTCGCCCAACCGAACATCGAGATGCTCGACGGCATGGGGGTGAAGAAGATCATCACCCAATGCCCGCACTGCTTCAACACGCTGCTCAACGAGTACCCGCAGCTCGGCGGTCGCTACGAGGTCGTGCACCACAGCCAGCTCCTCGAAACGCTGATCGCCGACGGTCGCCTCGACGTCAGCCAGGCGACGCTCGACGAGCGGCTGACGTACCACGACTCGTGCTACCTCGGCCGCCACAACGACATCTACCTCGCGCCGCGCAAGGTGGTCGGGTCGATCAAGGGCATCGAGGTCGTCGAGATGCCGCGCAACGGGACCAAGGGCATGTGCTGCGGCGCCGGCGGGGCGCGCATGTGGATGGAGGAGGACACGGGCACCAAGGTCAACGACGAGCGCTCGCGGGAGGCGCTGTCCACCGGTGCCACCCGCATCGCCACCGCCTGCCCGTTCTGCTACATCATGCTCGACGACGGCACCAAGGCGGTCGGAGCCCCCGACTACGGCGAGCCGGGAGGCGTGAAGGTCGGCGACATCGCTATCCACCTCCTCGACGCCATCGAGGCCGGCGAACGACGCTTCGATGAGCAGGACACCCCCCTCGCCGACGGCCAACTGACCTGATCGCCTCGCTCGCTCCGAAGACTCCGCTCCTCGGCGTGGGCCGGGCACGGCCGGCCTGGGCTCTCACGCACGCTGCGTAACGAACGCTCGGGAGCTGCCAGACCACTCGTTCTTGCTGAGCAGTGCGGGCGTCAGGCGGTGATGGCGATGACCGGGGTGGTCGGGGCGTCGCTGCCGCCCGCCGGCTCCTCGGTGATCGCCCACGTGGCGCTGTCCGGGTCGATGCCCGTCAGCAGCAGCTCGACCTCGCCGTCGCTGTCGGGACGGAACGTGTCGACCGGCTGCGGCGGATCGGTACCCCGGACCGCCCACAGCTCGTAGACCCGCTCGTCCGCCGGCACGGGCAGGCCGCGTCCGGTCAGCACTGCGGCGTCCTCGGCCGCCGAGTAGACGATCGACAGCCCAGCGAGCTCGCCCTCCATGGCGATCGTGCGGGCGCCGGCGTCATCGAGCACGGCGGCGACCTGGTCGTCGGGTCCGTCGTCGCGGGTGACGACCACACCGACCGCCAACGCCACGACGGCGGCGGCCGCGGCGGCGCCGACGGCCAGCCATCTCGTCCGCCGGCGACGACCGGCCAACGGCACGACCGGTGCGACCGGCGCAGCGGCGGGCTCTTGCGGCGTGGCCGCAACGGCGGCCAACACGCCGGCGCGCAGCGACGGCGGCGGCTCCTCCTGGACGTCGTCGGCGAGCAGCATCGCCGCGGCGCGCAGCTCCTCCAGCTCGGCCTGCAGGTCGGGGCGGCCGCGCAGCGCGAGGACCAACTCGGCGCTCTCGTCGGCGGTCAACGCACCGACCGCATCGAGGGCGAGCATCGCCCGCAGCGCTTCGTCGTCGATCGTGGGCTCAGTCATGGTTGCTCCCCATCACGCCCCGCAGGCGGATCAGGCCGTCCCGGATCCTCGTCTTCACCGTGCCCAGCGCTACGCCCAGGTGCTCGGCGATCTGCACGTGGGTCAGTCCGTCGTAGAACGCCAGCTCCAAGGCCTCGCGCTGCACGTCGGTCAGGGAGTCGAGTGCGCCGACCGCCCGGCTCCGCTCCTCGCGCTCGACCGCGGCGTCCTCCGGGGTGGCATCGGCCACGCCGATCACGGCGCCGGTGCGCACGTGCCGCGTCCGATGAGCCTGCTCGCTGCGCACGCGGTCGACGGCCCGCCGGTGGGAGATCGTGACCGCCCACGTGCGGACGCTCCCCCGGGTGCCGTCGAAGCGCGACGCTTGACGCCACACCTCGACGAAGACCTCCTGGGCGACCTCCTCGGCCTGGGCAGGGTCGCGCAGCACGCGCCGGGCCACGCCGAACACTGTCGGCGCCAGCCGGTCGTAGACCTGCGCGAACGCCGTCTGATCGCCGTCGGCGACCTGGGCCATCAGGCCAGCGAGCAGCTCCTCGTCCAAGGACGACCACGATGCCAGACCGACCCGGGTCAGCGGCGCGCGCACCCGCGACCTGCGCACGATCGGTCGGGCGAGGAGGCCCGGGATCGCGACGGGAACCGCCAGGACCGCCATGTCGAGGGTTCGGAGCGCCGAGCGCTGCGGATTGGTGCCCGGGCGCGCAACGGCGAGGGACCCCCGGAAGGGTCCCTCGCCGTCATCCTCCTGTCCACCGATTCCGCCACCGGTGGCCGGAGCCGCAGCGGTCGCAGCCCGAGGGCGCGCCCGCGGCGATGTCAGGTCAGCCCGCCGGCAGCAGCACCGTGTCGATGAGGTGCACGGTGCCGTTGGCCACCGGGACGTTGGCGCAGACCACCGTCGCCGGGCCACCACCAGCGTCGACGGTGACGGTGTCGCCCTCGGCGGTGATGGTCAGCTCGCCCTCGGCAACGTTGGACACGGTGCCGGCGGCGATCAGGTCCTCGGCGACCAGGGACTCGCCCGGCACGACGTGCTGGGTGAGGATGGTCGTCAGGTCACCGGTCGGATCGGCGAGCAGCGCGTCCACCGTCCCCTCCGGCAGGGCCTCGAACGCCGAGTTGACCGGGGCGAAGATGGTGAAGGGGCCCTCGCCGTTCAGCGTGTCGACCAGGCCGGCGGCCTCGACGGCAGCCACGAGCGTGGACAGCTCGGGGTTGTTGCTGGCGGCGGTGGCGGCGGGGTCGTCGGCCATGCCCTCGACGCTGCCCTCGCCCTCGGTGGGCAGGCTGGAGCACGCCGGACCCATCGGCTCCATCATCTCGCCGGCCATCGAATCGGAGGACATCGGCATGGAGCCCATCTCCTCCGTCGACATCGGCTCGCTGCCCATCGACTCGGTCGACATCGGCTCCGTGCTCTCGCTGCCCGCCATGGTGGTGTCGCCACCGGCCATCGTCGTGGCCGTGGCACCGGCGGCGGTGGTGTCGGCGCTGTCGTTGGAGTCGTCGCCACAGGCTGCGGCGGCGAAGGTCAGGCCGGCGATCGCCGCAACGGCGGTCGCTCGGATGCGTCGTGCTCTCATCAAATCCTCTTTCTGGGGGTGTTCACGATGACGTCGGCATCACTGGACCGTCACCACGATCTGGTGCAGTCCGGACGCTCCGTCGGGTATTGGTTCGGCACGCTCGGCCGTCTGGATTGCGCCGTTCTTGTCGATGGCGCGAACGACCAGCGTGTGGCGGCCGGGCTGGGCATCCCAGCGGTACACCCACTGACGCCACGTGTCGTTGGTGGTGACCTCGCCGAGCTCGGCGGGCTGCCAGCCGGTGTCGTCGATGTTGACCTCGACGGCCGAGATGCCGACGGTCTGCGCCCACGCCACGCCGGCGACCGGGACGACCCCGGCGGGCACCTTGGCCAGGCCCTTGGGGGTGTCGATCCGGCTCATCAGCTTGATCGGCGCCTGCTGCGCCCAGCCGCGCCGCAACCAGTAGTGGTCGAACTCAGCGAACGTCGTCAGCTCGAGCTCGGTCAACCACTTCGTGGCCGAGACGTAGCCGTACAGCCCGGGGACGACGAGGCGGACCGGGAAGCCGTGCTCGATGGGCAGCGGCTCTCCGTTCATGCCGAACACGATCATGGCGTCGCGCCCGTCCATGGCCACGGCCGTCGGGAACCCACACTCGTACCCGTCGAAGGACCGACCGACGAGCTGGTCGGCGCCCGGCTGCACACCGGCCTCCTCGAGCAACGGAGCGAGCAAGGTGCCGAGCCACCTCGCGTTGCCCACGAGCCGCCCACCGATCTCGTTCGACACGCAGGTCAGCGTGACGTCGCGCTCGATGAGCTCCCGACCGAGCAGGTCGTCGTACGAGAGCTCGAGCTCGTTGTCGACCATGCCGGTCACCCGCAGCGTGTACCCCTCGGTCGGGACCTGCGGCGCGGTGAGGGCGGTGTCGATGCGGTAGAAGGCGTCGTTCGGGGTGACGAACGGGGTCATGCCGGCAACGTCGACCTGGGTGGCCGCGGGCAGCTCACCGATCGGCTCGGCGGCCGGCGGCAGCGCCACGTCGGAGCGCGATTCGGAGGCGCTGAAGCGGTTCCCGAGCAGGCGTCCGATGGCGCCGAAGGCGGCTGCACCTGCGGCCAGCCCGCCGAGGACCATGCCGGTGTGGGCCAGGAACGCCCGCCGGTCGGTCCCGCCGCCGGACGTCCCGGCCTGCTCACGCGACTGCAGCGACTGGTGCAGCAACCAAAGCGCGCCGATGCCGGCGGCGGCGCCGATCACGCTCGGGAGGGCGGCGTGCAACGGCGCTTCGCTGCGCCGGCTGAGCGAGGCCCAGGCGCCGATCACGCCGAACAGGGCGATCCCGACGACGCCGACGACGAACGCCCGGCGCAGCGCGAAGAACCCGATGACCGCGGCGTACACGGCGAGCAGCGCGCCGATGCCGATCAGCAGCGCCGGCTTGTCGTTCGTGCCGAACCGGTCGATGGCGAACTCCTTGAGCCACGGCGGGGCGGCGTCGATCACGCGATCACCCACGTCGAGGACCGGCGAGCGCCAGCTGCGGTTGAAGCCGGCGATCAGCTCCGCCACGCCGAGCGCGACCAAGGCGGAGATGAGTCCCCCGAGCACGGCGATCCACCACGCCGGGCGGCTACGGGTCGAGGCGCGGGGCTCCAGTTCCGCCTCGACGGCGACGGCGGAATCACCGGCGGATGGGGTCTCGTTCACCCCCGTGGTTCGTGGCCGCCCTGTCCCCGGATCGCCGAACCGGCGTCAATCATCACCTTGGAGCAGGTCGAGCACCGCCCGCTCCACCTTGCGCCGGGTGCGCGCGGCGTTCCCGCGCCGGGCGCTGTGCAGCGCCCCGTTGATCGTGACACCCTCCTCGAAGCGCTCGACGACACGAGGGTCGACGTACGACTTGCGGGCGACGGACGGGGTGTTGCCGAGCGACTCGGCGACGTCCTTCATCGCCGTGCTGACCGCCCGTTTGCGCTTCGTCGGCGACGGCTGCTCGTCCGTCATCCCGGCGAGCGCCACGGCGGCGAGCACGGTGCCGTGCCAGGTGCGGAAGTCCTTGGCCGACACCTCACCCCCGACGACCTCCTTGACGTACGCGTTGATGTCGTCGGAGGTGACGTCGCGCCATCGGCGGGAGTCCTTGTAGGCAAGGAGGCCCGGTCCGCCACCGCGCCGCCGCAACAGGGTCCGCACGGCGTCGACCACCGCGGCGTCCTCGACGGCGACCAGGCGGGCTTGGCCCGACTTGGCCACGTAGTCGAACACGGCGGCGCCGCCGTCGATGCGGACGTGCTGCTGCTCGATCGTTGCCAGCCCGTAGCTGCCGTTCTCCTCGGCGTACCCCTCACCGCCGATGCGGAAGAAGCCGATGTCGAGCAACCGGAAGGCCAGGGCCAGCGCCCGTTCCTTCGGCATGCCCGGCAGGGCGAGGTGGTCGGCGACGGTCGACCGGGCGGCGGGCAGGCGGGCGGCGACGTCGACCACGCGGACGTGCTTGGCCTCGTCGCGCTGCTCGCGCCAGGTCGGGTGGTACAGGTACTGGCGGCGTCCGGCGACGTCGGTGCCGACGGCCTGGATGTGGCCGTTGGGCGCTGGACAGATCCACACGTCCTCCCACGCGGGTGGGATGACCAGCGCCTTGATCCGGGCCACCTCGGTCACGGCCAGGCGGCGGCCGTCCTCGTCGAGGTAGGTGAACCCCTTGCCGTGGCGTCGGCGCGTCCAACCGGGCGTGTCGGGCGAGACACGACGCAGCCGCGGCATAGGTGCGTCCTCCTTCCCCGGATCCTCGGCGGCGCAATCAGCCGGCGCGAGCGATGAGCGATGAGCGATGAGCGGTGCATGACCGCTCATCGCTCATCGCGCCCGTCACTCGAAGTTCTGGAAGTACCGGCTCGGGGTCGGGCCCCGCTGGCCCTGGTACTTGGACCCGACGGCACCGCTGCCGTACGGCTGGTCGGCCGGTGTGGTCATCGGCATGAAGCTCAGCTGACCGATCTTCATCCCCGGGTACAGCGTGATCGGCAAGCTGGCGACGTTGGCCAGTTCGAGCGTGATGTGGCCGTCCCAGCCGGCGTCGACGAAGCCGGCCGTGCTGTGGATGAGCAGGCCGAGGCGGCCGAGCGACGAGTTGTGGGTCGGGACGAACGATCGGCCGGCGAGGAACATCCCGTCCGGGCCGTCCACCTCGATGCAGCGCACGGGGACGGACGGCACGACGCGCGCGTCGACGATCGAACGCGACCGATCGCATCGATGGCCGGGCGCGAACGTCACGCAGTACAGCGGGCCATGATCGATGCCGTCCACGATCGCCGGCCGCTTGGCGACCGTCGCTCGGCGGCCGAGGCTGCACACGAGCTCGTAGACCTGGTCGGACAGCGCTTCGTCGACCGTCGTGTACTCGCACCGATCCCCGTCGGACCAGCCGTTGGCGTCGAGCAACCCCTCGAGCAGCGACCAGCGCTGGTGCTTCGAACCGCGCAGGAAGTCGGGCGGGATGAACTGGTCGTCGTCCACCGACTCGCCGGACGTGGGAGCGCCACCACCGATCCGGCGACCGAGCTCGTAGGGATCCGCGGGCAGCTCGCGCGACGCGCACTGCACGGCGCCGGCGACCTCGACGTGGTGGTTGACGTCGCTCTCGTGCCGAAGGGTCGAGGCGATCTCGGCCGTCGTCCGCAGCGACGGCCCGCGAAGGCGTCGTCGCTCGTCCTCGCTGGTCGTCAACCACTGGTGCGCGGCGTCGGCGACGATCGTCGATCCATCGGAGAAGACGACCTCGAAGCACGGGCGCCCGAGCATCACCTCCGACACGTCCTTGACGCGCACCGGTGCGCCCGAGTGGCTGAACACCCGATCGCCGACGCGCACCTCGCCCATCGTCGACCACCCATCGGGGGTGGGGATGGCGGTCGAGGTCGACAGCGCCTTGCCCTCGATCCGAGCCACGAGGTCGTCCGGGAGGGCGACACGCTCCAACGTCGAACCGAGCACGAACTCGCCCGGGTGGAGCATGAACACGCCGTCGTCGGCGATCTCGATCAGCTCCGTGAGCCCCGTCAGATCCAGCTTGACGTCGATCACACCGGCGGTGTGGTTGCGGAAGACGCGGAACAGCCGATCGAGGCGGACGTCGACCGACGACGGCTGCACGAGCGCGTCGTCGAACGGGTCGATCACGATCCGTCCCGCCGCCAGCTCCCCACGGATCGAGCGGTCCGACAGGATCACGGGCCGCACCATAGCCAGGCGACGGAGGCCCCGGCCGGGGCCGACAGGGCGGCCGGACGCCGCTAACCTCCAGCCCGCTCGCGGATGTAGTTCAATGGCAGAACATCAGCTTCCCAAGCTGAATACGGGGGTTCGATTCCCCTCATCCGCTCCGGTCGAAGCGCTCGGTGTCAGGTGGTGGCGCGGCGACGGCGCGCCCAGGCGACACACGTGATGCCGAGACCGACCGCCCCGGCCGCGGCGACGAGCTGAGTGACGGTTGAGTCGCCCGGACCGGTGCCGGCCAAGCCTGGGTCCGGCGTGGTGACGGGGCCAGGTTCCTCGACCGCGCCGAACTGCCTGAAGAAGATCGTCCCCTGGAGGACGGCCGCCGGCTGCGTCAGCGTGACGGTCAGCGGGTTGATCGACGAGGCGGCGTCGTTGGAGAGGTAGCCGAAGACGGCGGATGGCCCGAACGTGCCGGACTCGCAATCGGCCGTGAGCTGTTGGCCGGCGACGTCGGCGACCGCTTGCGTGCCGGCGGTGCACCCCCGGACCGAGAAGGAGACGAAACGGCCGGGGAAGTTGATGCCGAGGACGTCCAGGGCGGGCTGACCCGGTTCAGCCACGGTGTAGTCGGCGGTCAGCTGCCCGCTCGGCGTGGTGGCGACGACCTGGTAGCTGCCGGGCTGGTTCGAGACCTGGGCCTGCAGCACTGCGTCACCGGTGAGCAGGCAGGTCTCGGTGTAGGACACCCCGTCGACGACGTACCCGATCTCGTCGCCGGCGTTGCAGCGATAGACGATGACGTCGACGCCGCCTCCCGGCGCGACCGTCGTCGACGACAGGGCGATGGCTGGCATCGTGCCCGCCGACGCATCGGCGGCGAGTCCGAAGCCGACCACCACGGTGCCGACGATCGTGCCGAGACGGACGAACGTCCTCGTCCCGCTTGGCCGCCGACGAAGCTGACGTCGTCGCATCAGATGCGGCGGCGACCGCGGTTCACAACGAGCAGCGCCGACGCACCGCCGACCACGAGCGCGGCCGCAAGCATCCCGATGGGCGCAGTGCTGGCGCCGGTCTCGGCAAGCGGCGGCTCGACGATCGTGTCGGGCACGCCGTCGCCGTCGGCGTCAGGACGAGCGGCCGTACACGAGACGTTCCAGGTGACCGCCCCGTTGATCACCTCCCACTTGACGGAGTACTCGCCGTCGGCGGGCACCGTGTACGACAGCGAGACGGGGAAGCCCGCCGACGACGACACGACGTCGTTGTTGATGAAGAGGAAGGTGTCTTCTGGTGCACCACCGCCAGCGGGCTCCCCGGTACGGACGGTGATCACCTCGCCCGCCACGAAGTCCCTCAGGTCCGACTCGCCGCCAGCATTCTCCACGTCGAAGCTCGCACTGTTCAAGAAGGCGCAGCCAACGCTCAACACCTCCTGAGCGGACGCGTGCGGCGCAACCCCGGCGACGATGCCCGACAACCCCAAGCACCGCCCCTGCCGCGAGGCATCCGGCAAGTCGTCGGCGTGGTTGGTTGGTCCCCATGATGTGCCTCTCGCGCCGGCAGGAGACGACATCAACGACGCCAAACGGCTCTCCTCCAACGCCGTGGGCACCGTAGCCGAGGCCTCGACCCGCACGATCGATGGGTCCAGCTCCTCGGTCGACGGACAGAAGCGGTCCGCTGGCGCTCCGACCCGCCGGATCAGGAAGCGCCTCGGCGGCGGTGCGTCAACAGGAGGAAGACGGCTCCGCTGACGACCAATGCGAGGGCGACGATCAAGCTCGTGTTCCAGCCACTGGCACCGGTGCGCGGCAGGGTCCCCGGTCCGCCACTGACCCTCGTGGTGGTGACGCCAGCATGGACCGCTGTGGTCGACGTCGCCGGATCTGTCGTGCTGCCGGCGACACTCGTCGCGGGCAACGATGTGGTCGGCGACGTCGACGACGTCGATGCGGTCGATGACGTGGAGGTCGTCGACGCGTCGACCTGAGTCGTCGACGTCGAACTTGAGGAGCTGGTCGACGTGGACGACGACGTCGTCGAGCTGGTCGACGTGGTCGGTGGCGCGGTCGTCGTCGTCGATGGCGCGGTGGTCGTGGTCGGTGGCGGCTCACCAGCCGCATAGGTGAACGACGGGCCCGCCACCTGACCGCCGATCAGCGTGGCCACGGTGACAGTCATGGAGCCCGTGCCGGGCGGGGTGAGCCCGGTGCACTCGGTCGACGAGGTGCAACTCACCGCCGTCGCCACTCGCTCGTCGTCGATCGGGCCGAAGAAGAACAGCGTGCCGTTCGGCGTCGTTTCGAAGGCGACGCCGCGGAACGTGACGGGTGTGCCGCCGGCCGCTGGCCCGCTGGCGGGGCTGACCTCCGTCAACGCCAGTCCCATGGGGACGTAGATGTACTGCACCGGGTTGCTCGTCGTGCCCGGACCGCCCGGCGTCGACACCGTCACGAAGACGAGCTCGAAGTCGTTGGAGCCCGTCGATGGGCTGACCGCGGTGCACTGGGTCGTGCTCGAACAACTCACCTCGGTCGCCGGATACGGGCCGAAGTTGACGAGGGTCGCCCCCGGGGTCGGGTTGAAGCCGCGGCCGGTGATCGTGACCGTGGTGCCGGCCGGCCCGGAGGCCGGAACGAGATTCGCCGTGATGGCGAGCGGAGCGTCATAGGTGACGGTGATGTGACCATGACCTTCTCGCACGCCGGTGGCGAAGACGGTCCCCGCCGGCCCGGAGCCGCTACCACCACCGCCGCTCAAGCCGTTCGTCGAGCCGCCCGAGCCGCCGTAGTGGCCACCGCCACCACCGCCCCCGGGTCCGAGCGGAGGTTGGGCGGCCACTCCGTTGCCGCCGACGCCGAGCTGCCCGCTGCCGCTGGAACCGCTCTGGTTGCCGCCGGCACCAGCTCCTGCGCACTCCCCCGACGTGCCCTCGGCGCCACCACCCGCGCCCGCAGTCGGGCAGAGGAGGTTGACGGATGCTCCGCCACCGCCACCCGCAACGAGGACGCGATTGCTCAGGTTGGCGCCTCCGATGCGGACGTCCGACGCGCCACCACCGCCTTGTCCGCAGAACCCCTCGTCGCCGTCCTGCGCGCCGGCGTCACCGCCTCCGTTGAACCCTCCCTGCGTGTTGCAGATCATGGGATCGTTGACGAAATCGTCGCCCTTGCCGCCGACCATGATGGTCACGGTGCTGCCGGCGGTGACGGCGATCGTCGCCGTCGCTCGCCCGCCGAGTCCACCCGGGTGGCCTTCTGGGCCTTGCTCGATGTTCCCGCTGCCGCCCTGTGCGCCGAAGACGTCGAACGTGGCCTCGCTGACCCCGGCAGGCACCGTCCACGTCTGCGCGGCGCCGGTGAAGTCGAATTCCACGACGACTGGGGGCACGGTGCCGGCGTGCACCACGGGGGCGTTTCCCGTCGGCGGCACCGGCAGCGCCAGCGCGGCGGCGACCGGCAGCCCGAGCCACCACTTCCGCCCACGCATCCCTCGTCGGTGCATCACGGCCGCCCCTCATCACCGACGTCGAACTGGCTCCAGCCCCGGTGCTCGACGGATCATACGCCACCGGTCCAGCACTGGCATCGCACGGCGCACCATCGCGAGGATGGGCAACGGTCAGCTCCGATGGAAGACCCGACGGGACGTCCGGTCAGTGACGATGCTGACGACGACCCAGGTCAGCGTGAGTGCCACGACGGTGAGAGCGAACGATCGGACGAGGTTCGCCGCCAGCAGGCTGTCGATGGTGGCAGAGGACTGACCAGAACGGTCGAGCTCGTCGTGCTTCGGGATGGCCCACAGCACGGTGGCCAGCAACGACGGTAACCGAGCAGCAGGTACTCGAGCACCGGGTGCCGATGACCGCTGTCACACCATCGCGCTAGCGCACGAGGCGTTCGACGAAGCCGCCGTCCATCGTGTGCGTGGCGCTAGGCGCGCAACCCATCCAGTGCGATGCGCAGCAACTCGCCTCGTCGAGCGTCATCCGGATCGGCCTGCGTCGCCCAAGCGATCGCCGACGCCAAGTCGAGCGCTGCGGTGGGCTCGATGTCGGTGCGCACGGTGCCGGCCGACTGCGCCGACCGGATCAACGCCCCGCCAGCGGCGTGCACCCGGTCGCACGCAGCACCAAGGGGTGTCGGCTGGCCGCTCGCCACAAGCACCGACTCGGCCAGTCCTCGGTACGTCAGGTTGTGCTGCACGAGCTCGCCAAGCCATTGCTCGACTCCGTCGGGCGCGCCGGCGGTCCTGAGCTCGTCGGCCCGAACGGAAAGACGCTCCAGGTCGTCGGCGACGAGCGCCAGTACGAGATCCTCCCGAGTAGGAAAGTGCCGGTACAACGTGCCGATGCCAACGCCGCTGCGCCGGGCGATGTCGTCCATCGAGGCCGTCACACCGCCGGCTACTGAACGCCGCATGGGCGACCTCCAGCAACCGGGCGCGGTTGCGCCGGGCATCGGCGCGCAGATTGCCGGGAGCGCGATCAGGTGCGGACGTTGCCAAAGCGGAGGATCCCTCCTAATATTCGGAGTGCTACTCCGTATCGTATCGAGGAGGCTCGGACATGACCATGACCCGGAACGACAAGGACACTGCGATCTTCGAGCAGCAACCCCCGCTGCGCGCCCTCGGCGACGACGAGCGCACCCAGCTGGTCGAAGCCGGCGAGCAGGGGGTCCTGGCGACGGTCGGTCGCAACGGCGTCCCCCATCAGTCGCCGGTGCTCTACCGCTGGGACCCGGCGACCGCGACGGCCCGGATCACCACCCGCGCCGGCCGGGTCAAGGCCCGCAACATCGCCGCTGACGGGCGGGCCAGCCTGTTCGTCGAGGGTCCTGATCGGTGGTCGTTCGTCGTCGCCGAAGGACAGGCCGAGGTCTCGCCGCCCTCCGTCGAGCCGGGCGATGCCACCGGCCGCGAGCTCCTGGCCATGTTCCCGCAACCGGACCCTGCTGCTGAGGCGGCGTTCCTCGCCCTGCAGGTCGCGGAGCAGCGCGTCGTGCTCCGGCTCCGAGTTGCCCGCCTCTACGGCGACATCATCGAACTCGTCGGCAACTGATCCGTCCGACCCACGCCCGCCTCCTCGACGTCCCCAGCACGGTCAGCGCCCGTTCGACGACCTGGTCCTGAAGAGCATCGCGCGCGTCGACTTCCGGGCCACACCGACGAGCGCCCAACCGACGGTGACCGCCGAGACGGCAAGCACGAGCAGCAACGACGACGCCGAGCCCGTCGCCGGCAGGCGGCGCATCTCGAACGAGGGCGTCGCACCGTTCCCCGGCACGTACGTGAAGACCTGCGGCGTCGCCGGCCGACCGGCAGGTGTCGTCGGGAAGAACCCGGCCTGGCCACCCGCAGCACGCGGATGGGCGACCGTCGTGAACGACGCCGCCGTCCCCGTCGAGTCGACACGGACGTCGGAAGCGGGGATCCTCACCTGCCCACCCGACGTGAACGCGACGACGATGTCAGTGCTGCCCGGCACGAAGTTGGTGCCCGTCAACGTGACTGCCGTGCCCCCGGCGACCGGCCCCGACGACGGAGAGAGGCCAGTCGCCGTCGGAAGCGGCAGCGGTGTCGCCGGCACGTACGTGAAGACCTGCGGCGTCGCCGGCCGACCGGCAGGTGTCGTCGGGAAGAACCCGGCCTGGCCACCCGCAGCACGCGGATGGGCGACCGTCGTGAACGACGCCGCCGTCCCCGTCGAGTCGACACGGACGTCGGAAGCGGGGATCCTCACCTGCCCACCCGACGTGAACGCGACGACGATGTCAGTGCTGCCCGGCACGAAGTTGGTGCCCGTCAACGTGACTGCCGTGCCCCCGGCGACCGGCCCCGACGACGGAGAAAGGCCAGTCGCCGTCGGGACATCGGCGCGGGCCGCCGACGGCGAGACCTCACGGGCATTCGCCATCGTCGGTGACCCGACGACGGTGACCCCGACCGCGACGGCCAGGACGGCGATCCATCGCGACCACCTCGCGTGGTGTTCGGTTCCCACTGACCAGCGCCTCACTCCGTGACCCTCCACTTCATGCGGTGACGTTCCATCGGAGCGCTGAAGCGACGCTGAAATCTGCTGGGTCGCTCGGCCATACCACGGCCCGCAGGACGTGCCAGGTCATCCGCCCGGTCGTCGTCGGTCGAGGCAAGCCATCGCTCCCCAGCGACCTGCGCACCGCTCTCGAGCTGCTCGACGAGCGCCGCTTCGGCAACGGTGTCGTGTACGTCCGCCATCGCACCCTGATCTGAACGATCAGCGGCGCGCCCACCGCCCACCTGCTGACGTCGTTCGGTCAGCCGGCGAGCCGTTCGCCGTCGACGGACACCTCGGCGCGGTGCGGGTAGAAGGAGAGGTAGCCGGCGATGTCGGCGGCAGCCTCGATGGGCGTCTCGTACGCCCACACGATGCCGTCGTGCGTGTCGCCGTCCACGGTCGCTGACCAGTACGAGGCACCTCCCTTGAAGGGGCACGTCGTCTCGAACGTCGTCGGTCGCAGCAGGTCCATGCGGACGTCATCCTTCGGGAGGTAGAAGCGTGGGGGCAGGCCGGTCTCCTCGAGTCGCAAAGCCCGGCTGCTCTTCGCCAACACCTCGGTGCCGAGGCGCACCTCGACGAGCAAGTCGGTCGGCGTGATCGTGACGGTGTGGCCGGCGCTCATCCGTCCATTCAACCCTGCCGGCCCTCCGCACGGCGGTGCGATCGCTGTCCGATGACTGGCGCGGCGATCGGGGATGTTCAGGCGGTGTTGTCGCGGTCAGCTCGTAGGGTTGGCGTCGTCGTGAGGTTGGTGGGTCAGGAACTGCGTGGGGCGGGGGCGATGCCGGCCGCAGTTGTCCCCACGATGACGTGAGCACGCCATTGACGCTTGACGGTCCCGATCTGGAATCGGTGATCTGGAGGGTCGCTGACGGTCGTGGCTCCGAGGACGACCTGGACCTCCTGCGCGCGGACGAGCAGACGTCGCTCGCTGTGATCGACGCGCTGATCCGGGAGACGGAGGATGATCTCGGCTCCGTGCGATCGCTGACCGGCGATGAGCGTGATCAGGTGGTCGCCGATCTCACCGAGACGTTGCAGAGCGTCCGCGACGTCGCCGCTCGGCTCCGGCGACCGACGTCGCCGCAGCATGAGTCCGACGGTCCCGACGCTGCTCGTGAAGCGGTGCCGGGCGAGGTCGAGCTGCAGGGGTCCTGGTCGGCCGGCAGCATCGTCGTCTGGGCCGGCGGCCCGGGCCGTGCGGCGGAGTCGCACGACGAGGTGTCGGCTCGGCTCGAGGCGGTCGGCGCCGCACCGGTGGGTTGGCAGGCGCATCCGGGCGTTCCCCTCCCTGGCGGGGCGACGGCCGACAGCCATGCCATCGGGTTGGCAGATGCGCTCGGATGGCTCGTGTCGATCGCCGCCGGTCACCGCGCGGACGACGTCGGCGCCAGCTTGCGCTGGCTCGGGCGAGTGGCCTTCGAGGGTGTTCGCCTCACGGCATCGGGGACGATCGTGCCAACCGTGCGCGCCCGCCCTCGACAACGCGAATCGCAGGTCACGGCCGAGGTGCGGTGGCGGCCGGCCCTGGTGGACAGCCCGACCATCACAGCGCTGGCGGCCGCCATGCCGGGACCCGTCGCCGCCATCGACCCTGACAATGGGCGGGCGACGACCGTCGCCGTCCTCACGGCGGTGGTCGAGGCGATCGTCGCCGAGGGCGTCGAACGACTGGACCTTCCGGCGGCCCCGCCGTCGGTGCGGTCGCCGCGTGACCTGCAGGATGCAGTCATCGCCGGCATGGACGGCTCCCCGTTCCACGGCCCGAAACGGCTCATCGACGACGTGTCCCAGGCCCTCGACCGCTGGACGCGCGGCGTCACGTCCGTGTCGCGCCCCAACCTCATTGTGCAGCTCGATGCCCCCGGCGAGGCCGGCGTGTGGCTGGTCTCGGTCCTGGTGGCGATGGGCGGCAGCGAGCCGGTCCCGATCGACGGGGCCCTGCGGCGGGAGCGCGGCGGCCGCACGCTCACCGCCGAGTGGGAGCGGCTGGGTCGGGCGTTCCCGTCCATCGGCCGGTCGACCGGGACTCGGCGCGGCCAGTTGGCCCTGACCCAGGACGAGGCCTGGGAGCTGATGACGACGACCGGTCCCACGCTCGCCACCATCGGATTCGACGTGCGCGTGCCGAGGATGTCGCGCCGCAAGGCCACACCGATGCTCGGGCTCTTCGCCGAGTCGTCGGACACGGTGGTCGGCGCCAACCAGCTCAGCAATGTCGCCTGGTCCGTGCTGTTCGACGACGTCGAGCTCTCGGCGGCCGACGTCGCCCGGCTCGCCAAGCAGGCGCGCCCCCTGGTCCAGTCGCGGCACGGCTGGGTCGAGGTCGATCGACTCGACCTCGAGCAGGCCGCCGCCGCGCTCGCCGAGCGCGCCGAGGACCGTCAGCTCACCGGCGCCGAGATCCTCCGGCACAGCCTCGGCCTCGACGGCGCCCCGTTCCGCGTCGACGTCAGGGGCCACAGCTGGGCGACCGACATCCTGGAGCTGGCGACCGACTTGTCGACGTCGCCGGTCACGCGACCGGCGGGGTTCACCGGCGAGTTGCGGACCTATCAGGCCGAGGCGCTGGCGTGGATCGGGTTCCTCGAGCGCGCCGACCTCGGTGGGTGCCTCGCCCTCGACATGGGTCTCGGAAAGACCCCGACGGTGCTCGCCCACCTGGCCGGTGCCGCGGCGTCAGGACCAGCGCTCGTGATCGCTCCAGCGGCCGTCGTCGGCAACTGGGCGGCCGAGGCAGCGCGCTTCGTCCCCGAACTGCGCGTCGTCATCCACCACGGGACGTCACGAGCCACCGCTGCTGCACTGGAGGCGGAGATCGCTGCGGCCGATGTCCTCATCACCACGTACGCCACCGCCGTCCGAGACATCGACGCGCTCGCTGCGACGCGCTGGGCCACCTGTGTGCTGGACGAAGCACAGGCGATCAAGAACCCGGCGAGCGAGACGGCCCAGCAGCTACGGCGCATCCCGTCGCGAATGCGACTCGCCCTCACCGGCACCCCGATCGAGAACGGCCTCGGCGACCTGTGGGCGATCTTGGACTTCACCAATCCCGGCCTCGTCGGCACCCGTCCGGCGTTCATCGCCCAGTTGGCCGGCGACGCCGAGAGCGCGCTGCGAGCACTGAACGGGCTCCTCGTGTTCCGACGCACCAAGCAAGAGCCGGAGGTCGCCGCCGAGCTCCCGGACAAGATCGACGAGCTCGATCACTGCACGATGACGGCTGAACAGATCGGGCTGTACCAGGCCGTACTCGACGAGCTCGTCGCCGAGGTGGCCGATGTCGACGGCCGCGGCGAGCAGAAGAAGGGAGCCATCCTGGCGGCGATCACCGCGCTCAAGCAGATCTGCAACCACCCCGCCGCGTACCGCGATGATGGTCAACCCCTCGCCCGGCGCTCCGGCAAGCTCGCCCGGCTCGAGGAGATCGTCGAGGCGGTGTTCGCCGCGGGCGAGCGAGTCCTGGTGTTCACGCACTTCGCCACGTGGGGGCGCCGCCTCGCTGGCCACCTCACCGAGCTCACCGGGACACCCATCGCCTGCTACGACGGAAGCCTGGCGCGTGGCGCTCGCGACCGAATCGTCACCGAGTTCCAACAGGGCTCCGGACCCGGCGCGCTGGTGCTCTCGTTGAAGGCCGGCGGGACCGGGCTGAACCTCACCGCCGCCAACCACGTCGTGCTGTACGACCGCTGGTGGAACCCTGCCGTCGAAGATCAGGCCCGCGACCGTGCCTGGCGGATCGGACAGCAGCGCACCGTCATCTCGCACCGCCTCGTCTGCCCCGGCACCATCGACGAGCGCGTCGAGGAGGTCGTTGCCGGCAAGCGCCACATCGCCCAACTCGTCCTGCCCCGGTCGAGCTCGATCGCCGACCTCGACATCGATCAGCTCCGCCACGCCCTCGGACTGCAGCCTGACGAACTGCTCACGGAGGATTGGTCGTGAACCAACCGGGCAGGAAGCGTCAACCCGCGCGTCGCACGACGGCGCGCCGACCGACGAAACCCGTCGACCCCTGGCTGGTACCTGCGCCGCTGCCCGATGTCGAGCTGCTGCCGCCCCCGGACAACCCGGCCGCCCTGCTGCAGTCGCTCGGCGACCCCCCACTCGCCGGAGGCGGCCCCCTTGCGAGCTACTTCGCCGCAGTGGTCGTACGCGCAGCCTCGGTCGCAACCGCACTCGCCCTCAGCGCCGAGCTGCCGGCGGCGCCTCCCGACGACAGGACGTCCGCACCAACGAGCGCCGGGAGCGACGGGTGACGGTGTGCGGCCCCTGGAGTACGTTGCGCAGCCGACACTTTGAACGTCCGTCGCATGGGTCGAGAGGATCAGCCGATGAAACGACTGGCACTGGTAACGATCGCAGCAGTGGGGCTGTTGGCCGCGACGGCGATCCCCGCCGGAGCGATCACCTACGGCGAACCCGACGCAGGTGAGCACCCCTACGTCGGCTTCATGATCTACTTCGATCCGAACGAGCCGGGTTGGTTCAGTTGCACCGGGACCCAGCTCGACGAGGACACCTTCCTGACCGCTGGACACTGCACGTGGGGCATCGGCATCGACGGCGAGCCGGCCCGGGACCACCGGGGGACCGACGTGTGGGTCACGTTCGACGGTGACGAGGTGCTCGCCGGCTGGCCGGCGAGGGCCGACTACCCCACGGAGGAAGCCCTGTACATCGCTCGCCGGGCGTGGTTGGAGGCCAACGGCTACATCCAGGGGACGGCCATCCCGCACCCGGACTATGACGACTTCTCGGGCTTCCCGGTGACCTATGACGTCGGTGTCGTGGAGCTCCATGAAGACCTTGACCTCGACAGCTACGGCGAGCTGGCCGACCTCGGAGCGGTCGAGCAGTTGGCCGGCGAGACGGGTCGGAACCGCAACAACGCGCTCGTCGAGACGGTCGGCTACGGGATCCAGTCCGTGCAGCCACACCCCCAGGACGTCGAGACCCGATACAAGTCGACCTCCCGGATCGTCGAGGTCACCGGCAAGAACGCCGCGAGCGGCAACCTGCACACCTTGAACAACCCGAGCGCCGTCGGCGGCAAGGGCGGTTCGTGCTTCGGCGACTCCGGCGGACCGGTGTTCATCAACAACACCAACCTGGTGCTCGCAGTGGTGTCGTTCGGGCCGAGCGCGACGTGTCACGGCGCGGACTACTCGTGGCGGGTCGACACCGAGAGCAGCTACGACTTCCTCGAGCAGTACCTGTAGGGCGGTCGCTCGGCGCAGAGCGCATCGAGGAAGCCGGCGCCCCTGGCGGGTCACCGGGAGGCGCTGCTGGTGTGACCTCGCGCGTCAGCTCGTGGGCAGGACGTCGTGGTCGATGTGACGCTCGCCGCGGACCTCGCTGATCAGGTTGATCGCGACGCGGGCACCGTCACCGGCCGTGATGATCGTGTGCACGCTCACCCCGGCCGCCGTGCCGGCCGCCCAGATCCCTGGCACGGACGTCCGCCCATCGGCGTCGACCACGATGATCGATTTGATGTACGGCTCCGTCCCGGCCGCCGTCGTCACACCGGCCGCCTCGGCGAGATCGACGCTCTTGCCGGTGGCAAGGATGATGCTCGTCGAGTCGAGCGCTTGACCGTCGGCGGTACGAACAGAGAACCCGCCAGCTGTCCGCTCGATCGCGTCGGCCGTTCCCTCCATCCACGTGGCCCCAGCACGCTCGGCCTGGGCACGTCCCCCGTCGACCAGATCAGGTCCAGTGGTGCCGTTGGGAAACCCGAGGTGGTTCTCGACCCACGCTCGCCGGGTCATCCCCTTGTCGGCGTCGACCACCACCGTGGTCAGCCCGGCGCGGGCGGTGAACGTGGCGGCGCTGGCGCCCGCCGGGCCGCCCCCAACGATGACGACGCTGCCCAGCTGGTCGGTCATCCGATCCTCCTCGTCTGCGCGGCCGCTCGACACGCCCGAGCTGCGAGGGCCGATGCTACGGGAGCCCGGGCGCGGCGCTCGATGCGCACACGTCGCATGCGCCTCCCAGCCAGCCGCTCGCGGCACGGCTCCATGCCCTCTCCAGATGGTCTCCAAGCGCGGTGCAATGCGGGCGACCACGATGGTCTCGTGGCCACAGACACCGATGACGACCGTCGCCGAGCTGCGATCGAGCGGCAGGTCGAGCTGGCCGGCCACAGCTCGATCGATGCACATGCGCTCTACCACGACGACGCCGTCCTGGAGTTCCCCCAGTCAGGTGAGCGCTTCGAGGGCGTCGCCAACTTTCGTGAATGGCGCTCTCAGTACCCGGCCGCAGTCGAGTTCCAGGTTCGACGGATCAGCGGATCCGGAGACGTCTGGGTCCGTGAGCTCTCGCTCCGCTACGACGGCGGCCCATGGATGCTCGGCGTCGCCGCGCTCGAGTTCCGCGGCGACCGCATCGCTCTCGAACGCATCTACGTCACCGAGCCCTGGCCGGCACCGGACTGGCGGGCGCAGTGGCGCAGCACCACGACGGCCATCTGACCACCCGATCAGACGCCGCGCCCGTCAGGACGCTCATCGGCTCGTCATGCCCGAGAAGATGACGGTCTGCCGGTCCTGTTCGAAGCCAACGCTGAGGTAAAGACGCCCCGACGCCGGGTTGTCGGGTTCGTAGCAGATCTTCACTCGCGTCGCGCCGGCCTCGGCGAGCCGGTCGAGGCCGGCGGTGAGGAGGTGGCGAGCGAGACCACGTCGCTGGTGACCATCCTCGGTGCGCATGGGTTCGACGAGCCCGGTGGCAGTCGCAGGGTCGTACCAGAACAACCCGTAGGCGGCGACGTCGTCGCCGCTGTCGTGCACGACCAGGTCGAGGTCGGGGCGGTACAGCGAGGTCTGACGGAGCCGCGGCTCTGGGTCGGGGTGGTTCCGTTCGGCGCTGATCATGTGGTGCGGACGCTGCATCGTGTCGGCGCGACTCGACAACCGGTAGCCGTCCGGCAGCGGGCTGATCGCTGGCCGTGCGTCCGTCGCCAGCCACGTCTCGACCAGGCCTTCTTCGTCCGCCGTGAAGCCGTGCCCGCCCAACACCTCGCACAAGGTGTCATCGGCGCGGTCGACCTCGAGTCCAACCACTTCGATCCCTGACCGGCTGGCGTGCGCCAGCCCGCGGTCGACGACGTGGGCGACCCAGTCGGGGGTCGCCCCCGGCATGACCATCGGGTCGAGCTGCATCCGATCGCCCCCGTCGGTTGCGATCACGGCCGCTTCCGGGCGGTCGGCGTCATCGAACCAGAAGAGCTGCGGGAGGTCGTCGGTCGAGCGCGGCCGCTGCGACCACCACCACTGCAGATCGGCGGCTTCGTACAACCCTGCCGTGGGGTGAGCACCGCGGATCCGCTGCAGGAGCGCGGTCGCGGCTTGAAGGTGGTCGAGACCAGCCCGATGCTCTTCTCGCAACCGGCCCATCTCCGAGAACCTACGGAGTCGGCTCCGCTCGGACCGGCCCGGTATGGCGGATCAGGCGGCGATGGCGCTGGGCTCGGCGAACTGGGTGCGGCTGAGCGTGGCGTACAGCCCGCCGGCGGCGACCAAGGCGTCATGGGTGCCTCGCTCGACCACCCGCCCACCGTCGATGACGGCGATCTCGTCGGCGGCGCGCACCGTCGCCAGTCGATGGGCGATGACGATCGACGTGCGATCGGCCAGCGCAGTCGCCAGCGCGGTCTGCACTGCGGCTTCCGAGCCGGTGTCGAGGTGTGCCGTCGCTTCGTCGAGGATGACCACGCTCGGGTTCTTGAGCAGCAGCCGGGCGATGGCGATGCGCTGCTTCTCGTCGAGCTCGACGGCGACCGACACCGTCGCGCGGGACGGGTGCGTCGGCGTCGACGATCGTCGGTTCGAGGTCGAGCACCTCGAGCACGCGTTCGAAGCTGACCAGCGTCGTCATGACGTCGACCTGCACGTTGGAGATCGAGGTCAACGGCCCGTACAGCCGATTGAGATAGGCGGTCAGGGCGACGAGCGTGCCGATGCCGAGCGAGCCGGAGATCGCCATGACCCCGCCGACCCCGTAGACGAGCGCGACGGCCAGCGAGGCCAGCAGCCCGAGCGCGGTCATCACGACGCGCGTGTACATCGCCGACGTGACGCCGATGTCGCGCACCCGCCCGGCGCGAGCCGAGAACCCCTCGGACTCGGTCTGCGGTCGGCCGAGGAGCTTCACGAGCAATGCACCGGACACGTTGAAGCGCTCGGTCATCATCTGGCCCATCTCGCCGTTGAGGCGGTACTTCTCGCGCGTGATGTCGGCCAACCGCTTGCCCGTCCACCGGGCCGGGAGCACGAACAGCGGCAGGAGGACCAGCGACAGCAGGGTGATCGGCCAGGACAAGACGAACATCGCGCCGAGCGTCGTCACGACGGCGAGCACGTTGCCGACGACGCTGGAGAGCGTCGACGTGAAGGCCTGCTGAGCACCCTGCACGTCGGTGTTGAGGCGGGAGACGAGGGCGCCCGTCTGGGCCCGGCTGAAGAACCCGATCGGCATCCGCTGGACGTGGTCGAACACCTTGGTGCGGAGGTCGTGGATGAGCCCCTCACCGATGCGCGCCGAGAACCAGCGCTGGGCGAGGCCGTTGGCGGCGGACAGCACGGCGAGCGCGGCGACGAGCCCGGCGAGGCCGATGACGAGGCCAGTGCGCCCCTGTTCGATGCCCTGGTCGATGATCGCCTTGTAGATCAACGGGGTGGCCGCTCCAGCGATCGTGTCGATCACGACGAGGAGCAGGAAGAGCGCGATGGCGCGGCGATACGGCGTGGCGAAGGCGACCACGCGACGCAGCGTGTCCGGGCGCAGCCGGTGGTCGGTGCCACGAGACCGCCGGCGAGCTGACCGCCGGCCTCACCCCGGCCGAGCTGGCGACGTTGCGGGACCTCCTCGCCCGACTCACCCCGCCGAAGGCCACGACGGCGCGGTGACGCCGCTCGACGATGCGTTCAGCGGCCGAGCAGTCGTTCGGCCTCGGCGACGATCTCGTGGACGATCGCCGCGGCGGGCTGGACCGCGTGGACCAGTTCGAGCCCTTGGCCGGCGGGCATCATGCCCTCCACGAGATCGCCGTCCTGGTAGCCGCTCTCGACCCGTTCGCCGGCGACGAGGTACTGGGCGGGGAACGACTCGATCTCCTCGGCACGATCGGCCCATCGGCGCGTCCACTCGTTGGCCAACGTTCGCAAGGGCTTGCCGGTGTAGCTGCGGCTGATCACGGTGTCTCGTGCTGATCCGTCCACGACGCGCTGCTTGTACGCCGGATGGCCGTACGCCTCCGCGCTGGCGATGAACCTCGTCCCCATCCAGACGCCTTCGGCGCCGAGGCAGCGCGCCGCGGCGAGCCCCCGCCCGTCCACGATGCCGCCGGCGGCGAGCACCGGGATGTCGACGGTGTCGACGACGGCTGGCACGAGCGCCATCGTGCCGATGTGTCCCGTGTGCCCGCCGCCCTCCGTGCCTTGGGCGACGACGACGTCGACGCCGGCGGCGGCCGCCTGCTGACCTCGGGACGCCGAACCGACCAGCGCCATCACCTTGATGTCGCGTTCGTGGCACTCGTCGAGGAACCAACGCGGGACGTCGAAGGTCAGCACGATCGCCGCCGGCCGGGCGTCGAGCGCCACCTCGACCTGCTGCTGCACCGCGCCCGGCGTCACCATCGGAGCGATGCCGCGCAGCTTCGCTCGTTCGTCGTCCGTCAAGGACGCCCATCGGACCTCTACCGCCGACCACGAGCTCGCCGATTCGTCGAGGAACGACGGCGGGACGAGCAGGTTGACGGCGAACGGTGCGCTCGTGGCACGGCGGACGGCCTCGATCTCGGCACGGAGGTCGTCGGCGAGGAAGCTGACCCCCCCGAGGCAACCCATCGCCCCGGCTTCGCTCACCGCGGCGACGAGCGGGGCCTGGGACACCCTGGCCATGCCCGCCGACACGATCGGGTGCTCGATGCCGAACATCGCGGTCAGCGCGGTCTTCACGCCGCTCCTCCCGGGTGGCTGCGGGAGATCGCCGCGTAGAGGTCGGGACGGATGTTGGCCAGCCCCGGTGGTTCGGGATCGGCGCGCGACGCAGCGATGAGACCGAGGTCGAGGTCGGCGACGACGATCCCCTCCCGTCCAGTGTCGTCGTGGTTGACGACGACGCCGTCGTTGAAGCCGAACAAGCGGTCGATCGGGCTGGCCACGAGCGCCGTCCCGGTGCCGTGGATGGCACCGTCGCGCGGGATGCCGGAGCTGCCGACGAGCGGAGCGACCACGACGTACACCTGGTTCTCCATTGCTCGGGCATGGGCGCCGTAGCGGACTCGGTTGGCCCCGCGCCGGTTCCACGTGAGCGACGGGCACAGCACGATCTCGACGCCGGCGAGGGCCAGGTGCCGGGTCACCTCTGGGAACTCGATGTCGGCGCAGATCAGCACCGCCACCCGGGCGCCGCCGACCGAGGTGATGACGGCGCCGTCGCCAGGGGTCGTGCCCATCGCCACCTCCTGCGGCGTGAGGTGCAACTTGTCCTGGAGCACCACGGTGCCGTCTGGATGGGCGAGCATCGCCGTGTTGCGGGTCGTGCCATCGTCGGCGATGCGGTAGTGGCTGCCGCCGAGGATGGTCATCGACCGGTCGGCGGCGAGCTGCCGCAGCACGTCCTCGTACTGCGCTGTGAGGGGCGGGAACACCGTGCGATACGCCTCGGCCACGTCGGCGACACGCAGCGAGGCGGCGTCGGGGTGGGTGGCGAGCAACCCCGTGGTGACCAGCTCGGGCAGGACGAGCAGGTCGGCACCGTCCTCGGCCGCCAGCCCGGCGACGGACGCGACGTGCTCGGCGAAGGCATCCATCGACGGTTCGGTGCGCAGCTCGAACTGCGCCGCCGCGACCCGCAGGACCCCCGTCATGGACGGCCTTCGGCCAGGCTCGACGAGTCGGTGAACAGCGCCTCGACGGCGCGCCGGTGCACCTTGCCGGTGTGGTCGCTGCGCGGCAGCCGATCGACGAACTCGATCCTGGTCGGCAGCTTGTACCCGGCGAGCTCGCCGGCGCATCGCTGCCGCAGCGAGTGCTCGTCGACATCGTGGCCTGGGCGCACCACGACGGCGGCGACGACCTCTTGGCCGTAGTCGGGGTCGGGGATCCCCACGACGGCGGCCTCGATCACCTCATCGGCGGCGACGAGCACCGCCTCTACCTCGGCCGGCGACACGTTCGCCCCACCGCGGATGATCATGTCGGTCAACCGGCCGACCACCTGCACGTACCCGAGCTCGTCGACACGGACCAGGTCACCCGTGCGGTACCACCCGTCGGCGGTGAGGACGTGTCGCGTCAGCTCGGGGTCGCCCCAGTAGCCGATGGTCATCGCCGGCCCACGGGTCCAGGCTTCGCCGACGGCGTGCGGCGCGACCTCTCGTCCGTCCTCGCCGACGACCCGCAGCTCGGCGTCGGCGACGACCCGTCCGGCCGCGCCTCGCCGGGGCTGCGGATCCTGCACCGGGTCGTAGGTGACGACGGGGAAGCACTCGGAGGAGGCGTAGACGTCGTGCACGGGACACCCGGACAGGGTGTGCCACCGGGCGAACGCAGCTTCGTTGCGCGGCTCCCCGCCGGAGATGCACAACCGCAAGCTCGACAGATCGGGGCGGTCGCCCCGACGCTCGAGCGCACCGACGAGCTTGGCGAAGATCGTCGTGACCGCCGGGAAGAACGTGACGCCGTGCTCGACCATCCGTCGCAGCAGGTCGTCGGGATCGGCCCGCCGAGCGATGGTCACCCGACCTCCTGCGCTCAGCGTCGCCATGGACGCGGTGACGAGCCCGAACGCCCATGCCAGTGGAAGTGCCACGAGGGTGGTGTCGGCGGCGCCGAGGTGCCAGACACGGGCGTACGAGCTCGCCGCACCGAGCAGTCCTTCGTGGGTGTGCATGACGGCCTTCGGCCGCGACGTCGACCCGGAGGTGAAGCACACCAGCGCCAGCCCAGCCGGATCGAGCGCGTGACCAGCCGGTGAGCCCACGCCACCGCCGGGCAGCCCGTCGAGCTCACCGGAGTCGGCGAGCTCCACGACGGCCGTCCCGTCGACCGTGGCGGTCCGGGCGGCCCCGACGACGCGGCTCCCCGCGATGACCATCGTCGGCTCGGTGCTGGCGATGGCGTGGGCCAACTCGGCGACCGTCGACGACGGGTAGATCGTGACGAGGCTGGCGCCGGCCCGCCAGACGGCGAACGCGGCGATGAGGTGTCCGATCGAGTTGTCGGCGACGAGCACCACCCGGTCGCCGGACCGCACGCCGGCGGCGGTGAGACGGTCGGCGAGCTCGGTCGTCCGCTCGTCCAACTGCCGGTAGCTGACGGCCACCCCGTCGTCGACCAGTGCCGCATCGTCGGGGCGGCCGGCAGCCTGGGCAGCCAGGCAACGGTCGAAGACGGCGCTCATCCGTCCGGCGGGGCCGACGCGGTCCTGAACATGACGAGCCACTGCCCGTCCTGGCAGATCTCACCACGCTGGTTCAGCACGGACACGTCGAACGTGACGATCCCACGGTCGGGCTTGCTGGTGGGTCGGGTGGCCGCCACCACCTGGTGGACGTGGATGGTGTCGCCGATCCGGACCGGAGCGCGCAGGTTCCACGTCATCCCGAGGAACGCGATCGCCGTGCCCTCCTTGATGCCGAGTCGTGACTCGAGCCCGGTGGCGATGGCGAAGACCCCGGGACCGTGGAAGATGCGCCCGCCGAACTGCGTCGAGCGGGCGAACTCCTCGTCGGTGTGCAGCGGGTTGAAGTCGCCGGACAGGCCGGCGAATGCGACGACGTCGGCATCGGTGATCGTCCGGCCCGGGCTGTCCCACGCCTGACCGACCTCGAACTCGTCGAACAGCATCCCGGCGCGACCAGTCACGCCGGCAGTATCGACGCCGCGCGCCACAGTCGGCAATTGCAGCGCGGGCCGCTCGATCGACTCCCGGAGCCCTTGACACCTACGCTCGACCCGCGCCCAGCGCCATCAACCGCCCGAGGAAGGTCTCGACGTGTCACGGATCTGCTTTCTCAACCCGTTCGGCACGTCGGCGTACGACGACCTGATCACGGCCTCCCTGCGGCCGGCGCTGCAGGGGGCGACGGAGGTCGAGGTACGCCACCTCGCCCATGCGCCGGCCGACATCGACTACTACGCGCCGAAGCACCTCGTCGAGAGCGAGGTGATGTCCGCCGCTGTCGCCGCCGAGCGGGAGGGCTTCGACGCCTTCGTGATCGGGTGCTGCTACGACCCGGCGCTGACGCAGTGCCGGGAACTGGTCGACATCCCGGTGATCGGCCCCCTGGAGGCCTCGGTCATGTTGTCCAGGCTCTTCGGGCACTCCTTCGCCGTCCTGACCGACCACGACAAGGCCGTGCCCGAGCTGCGCGACCGGGTCCGGCTGTACGGGCTCGAGGGCAACTGTCGCGGCATCGACGCCATCGCCTGGTTCGTCGAGGACATGGTGCTCGACCCGAAGGCGGTCGCCCGCGACACCGCCGTCAAGGTCCGCCAGGTGCTCGATGCGACGGGCGCCGAGACGGTGGTCATCGGATGCACCATCGTGTCGGCCTGCTACGAGCTGGCCGCGCTGGACGACGCCGACCTGGCGTCGGTGTCGGTGATCAACCCCAACGTGATGGCCGTCAAGGTGGCCGAGATGTTCGCCGACCTCCGAGCGAGTGGCCAGTACCGGATGAGCCGGACGGGCTACTACCAGCAGCACCACGTCCACGACAGCGCGCAGGCGGCCGACGTGCTGGCCCGCCTCACCGACCACGAGGCGATGCAGACGTTGGCGACGGCGGCCCAGCCGTGACCCGTCGCGTCGTCGTCGTCGGCGGCGGGTTGGTCGGGACGGCGACTGCGTACTTCGCCGCTCGCGCCGGTCTATCGGTCACGTTGCTCGAGCAGGAGCGCATCGGGTTCGGGGCGTCCGGCCGCAACCCGGGCTTCGTCTGGCTGCACTGCCGCAACCCGGGCTGGGCCCTCGAGGCATCGCTGGCGGGGAGGCGGCTCTACGACGAGCTGGCCGAGGACCTCCCCGTGCCGTTCGAGTTCCGCGCCGAGGGCGGGATGATCTACTTCAACACGCCCGAGCAGGGGCGGGTCTTCGAGGAGTTCGTCGAGCAGCGCCAGATCGACGGCCTGGACATGGAGCTGATCGACGGGGCCGAGGTGCGCAAGCTCGTCGGACCGATCCGCCCCGATGTGCTCGGCGCCAGCTTCTGCAGCAACGACGCCCAGATCAACACGCCCACCGTCGTCGACGCCCTCGCCGCCGGCGCGCGAGCGGAGGGCGCCGACGTGCGGGAGAACGCCGAAGTGCTGCGGCTCGCCGTCGCCGGCGAGGCGGTGGTCGGGGTCGAGACGGCGACCGAGACGATCGAGGCCGACGTCGTCGTCATCGCCACCGGCGCGTGGACCAGTCGCCTCCTGGCCGGCTCCGGCCACGACCTGCCCATCGGGATGGAGCGGCTCCAGGTCCTGGCGACCGTGCCCCGGCCACGAGACATCGAGCCCGTGGTGTACGGGCCGCTGGCGGCCAAGCAGTACACGTTGTTCAGCGACCTGCCGTCGTGGGACGAGTCGGCGTTCCTGGCACCGTACGAGATCGCCACTGGGCGCTGGATGTTGCAGCTCGTGTCCCAGCGAGCCAACGGCGAGACGCTGCTCGGCTGCCCGATGGACTACCCCACGCAACTGACCCACGACGTCACCCTCGACGGTCTGCACGCCACCGCCCAGGCGATCATCGACGACTTCCCCGGGCTGCGTGACGTCGGCATCGCCCGGATGTGGGCGGGGGTGCTGCCGTTCACGTCGGACCTCTGTCCCGATCATCGACGAGGTCGGCCCCGGCCTGATCGTGGCCGCCGGACACGTCTTCGGGAACGCCACCGGGCCGTTCACGGGCAAGCTGGTCAGCCAGCTGCTGACCGGTGAGGAGCCGGAGATCGACCTCGCCGAATGTCGTTGGAAGCGCGACCTCGAGCCGATCGCCGCCGGCGACCGCGTGCAATGGTGATCGCCGAATCGGACCTCGACGTCACCGACGAGCATCGGGCGCTGCGGGACACGGTTCGCCGGTTCGTCGATCGGGAGGTCCAACCGTCCGTCGCCGAACGCGAGCGGGCCGGCGCGTACCCGGACGACCTCCTGCCGGCCTTGGCCGAGCTCGGTGTCCTCGGCATGTCGATCCCGGCTGACCGTGGTGGGTCCGAGCTCGACCTCGTGGGCTACTCGCTCGTGTTCGAGGAGCTGGCGCGCGGATGGATGGGTCTCGCCAGCGTCGTCGGCAGCTCCAGCAGCGGTTGCTGGCTGATCAGCCGCTACGGCACGGATGAGCAGCGGGACCGCTTCCTCGCCGATCTGTCCGGCGGCACCCGGGTCAGCGGGATCGCGCTGACTGAGCCCTCGACGGGCAGCGATCTCAAGTCGATCCTGCTCACCGCCCGACGTGAGGGCGACCGCTTCGTCGTCAACGGCACGAAGACGATGATCACCCACGCCCGGCACGCCGATCCGCTCGTCGTGCTGGCGCGCACCGACCCGAGCGCCGACCCCCCGCACCGGGGGATGAGCCTGCTGCTCGTCGAGCGCAGCACGCCGGGGTGCTCGGTGAGCCGCGACATCGGCAAGCTGGGACACCGGGGCGTCGAGCTCTGCGAGGTCCAGTTCGACGACGCCGAGGTCCCAGTGGCGAACCTGCTCGGCGGCGAGCCCGGCCAGGGCATGTACCAGATGCTCTCGGCGCTCGACCGGGGGCGTATCTACATGGCCGCCTCGAGCGTGGGGATCGCCCGCGCTGCCCTCGAGGTGGCGACCCGCTACGCCACCGAGCGAACCGCGTTCGGCGTGCCGATCGGTGAGCACCAGGCGATCAAGCTGGCATTGGCCGGGATGGCGATCAAGGTGCAGGCGGCGCGGTTGCTCACGCACGACGCCGCCCGCCGGATCGACCGACTCGGCCGCGCCAGCAAGGAAGCAGCGATGGCGAAGGTGTTCGCGTCAGAGGCGGCGATCCACTGCTCGATGGAGGCGATGCGCGTGCTCGGCGGGTACGGGTTCACGACCGAGTTCCCGGTCGAGCGGTTCTACCGCGACGCTCCGCTTGATGGCGATCGGCGAGGGCACCAACGAGATCTTGCAACTGCTCGTCGCCGACGCCCTGCTCGGCGAAGCGGGAGCATCGGGACGATGACCGCCGACGACCCGTACTGGCGGACGGAGGTCAGTCGCCTCGAGCAGGACACCGTCCTCGTGCGGGGCTACGACCTCGAGGAGCTGATCGGGGGTCAGCCGTTCACCGCCTCGTGCTTCCTGCTCCTGCGTGGGCGACTGCCGACCCCGGGCGAGGCCCGGGTGCTCGACGCGGTGTTGAACGCCGTGCTCGACTACGCGCTGCTCAAGCCCGGGACGGTCGCCGCCCGCTACGCGGTGTCGGCGAACCCGAGCATGGTCGCCGGCCTGGCGACGGCCGTGCTGTCGGTCGGGACGCTCACCCTGGCGCCCGAGGACACGGCGCGGTTCATCACCGAGGCGTACGACCAGGTCGGCGACGACGGCGATCTCGACGGCGCGGCCCGCCAGATCGTCGCCGACGCCCGGGCGCACAAGCGGCGCATCCCGGGGTTCGGACATCCCCGCTTCCGGCACGTCGACCCGCGCGCCCAACGCCTCCGGCAGATCGCCATCGACGAGGGGGTGTGGGGTCGCCGCGCCGAGCTCTACGAGCTCGTCCATCGGCACTTCACGGAGGCGGTCGGGCGGCCGGAGATCCCGATCAACGACGTCGGGATGATGGCCGTCGTGTTGACGGAGCTCGACTTCACCCCCGAGGAGACCACGGGGTTGGCGATCCTGTCGACGATGCCGGGAGTGATCGCCCACATCTCGGAGGAGCTGCGCGCCGGGCGACCGATCCGGACTGTGCCCGACCATGATGTCGACTACGGCGACGTTGCTCGCCGCGACCTGCGCGCCGACCGACTGGAGGCAGGGTGGCCCGACGATCGGTAGTCGTCACCGGAGCGGCCTCCGGCATCGGCAAGGCGATCGCGTCGGCCTTCGCCGAGGTGAGCGACGTCGTGCACGCCGCAGACATCTCGTCGCGCCGGATCGGCGAGGCCGTCGACGAGCTGTCGGCCGTGGGCCAGGTGCACGGCCACGTCGTCGACGTCACCGACTACTCCGCCGTGGAGGCGCTCGTCGGCGCCGCGGCCGACGACGGCGAGGCGTTGGTCATGGTCAACGCGGCGGGCGTCTTCGACGGCTACGCCAGCATCGCGGAGACGTCACCGGAGCTGTGGCGCACGGTCATCGACGTGAACCTGACCGGCTGCTTCAACGGCTGCCGGGCCGCCAGCGCGGTCATGACCGAGCGGGGAGCCGGGCGGATCATCACGATCGGGTCGGTGGCCGGGCGCCACGGTGGCGCCGACGGCCTGGCGTACGCCGCCTCCAAAGCGGGGATCGAGGGGTTGACCCGCCGGCTGGCGATCGACCTCGGCCCGCACGGCATCACCGCCAACGTCGTCGCCCCGGGTGTGATCACGACGGACATCCGCCGCAACTCGGCCGAGGTGCTCGGGGACCTGGTGGACGTCGAACGAGGTGTCGGGACCTCGAGCGAGAAGATGGACTGGTTGATCCCGGTGGGCCGGCCAGGACGGCCCGATGAGGTCGCCGCCGTCGTGCGTTTCCTGGCCAGCGAGGAAGCCGCCTACATCACCGGTCAGGTGATCCGCATCGACGGCGGCTGGGACGCGACCTGATGCCGCTGCAGCTCCCGGACGGCAAGACGCTGGCGGTGTCGTTGGCCGCCGACTTCGACGCCCACTGCGTCTGGATGGGGACCTTCGGCCTCTCCTCGCCGAGCTACCTGTCCCGTGGGGAGTTCGGCGCTGAGGTCGGCGTGCCCCGGCTGCTCGACCTGTTCCGACGGCACGACCTGCGCACCACCTGGTGCACACCCACCCACACGATGCGGACCTTCCCCACGCAGTTCCGGCGGATCGTCGACGCCGGCCACGAGATCGCTGCGCACGGCTGCTACCACGAACGCGTGCCGTCGCTCGATGCGCCTGAGGAGCGGCGGCTGCTCGAACTGCAGTTGGCCGAGCACGAGCAGCTGGTCGGCCGGCGCCCGGAGGGCTACCGGTCGCCGGCGTGGGACTTCTCCGACGCCACGCTCGGCCTGCTCGAGGAGCACGGCTTCGTGTGGGATTCGTCGCTGATGGGACGCGACTTCGAGGCCTACCGGCCCCGGCCCGTCGTCGTCGTCGACCAGGAGGCCGGCAACCAGTTCGGACCGCCGAGCACGATCATCGAGATCCCCGTGTCGTGGTACCTCGACGACTTCCCGGCGCTGGAGCTCCTCCCGCGCACGGGCGGCATGGGCTCGCCCGACGAGCTCTTCGCCCGCTGGAAGTCGCAGTTCGACTTCGCCTACGAGCGGGTGCCCAACGGGGTCTTCGCCCTCACCGTCCATCCGCAGACGATCGGACGGGCGCACGCCTTCCTGATGTTCGAGCGCTTCGTCGAGTACGTCGCGGGACACCACGGCGCGTGGATCACGACGCTCGGTGAGATCGCGTCGGCGTGGCGGGACGAGGCGGAGCCATGAGCTCCATGAACACCTCCAGCTGATGGATCAGGCCGGACGGCGGCGCCACGCCGACGGGCGAGCCGTCACCATCGGCTCGCTACCGTTGGCACCGTGAGCAGCCAGCGAGTGCCCGCCGGGGTGGTGCACGAGCTCCCCGCCGACTTGCGCACGGCGCTGATCGCCAACCGCACGGCCCTGGATGCCTGGACGTCCATCACGCCGCTGGCGCGCAACGAGTTCATCTGCTGGGTCGAGGACGCCAAGCAGGACGCGACCCGCCAACGCCGCATCCGGCGGACCCAGGAGGAGCTGGAGGACGGCCAGCGCCGGCCCTGCTGCTGGCCGGGGTGCACGCACCGCGAGCGCACCGGCAGGTAGCTCCGCCGGCGCCATCAGCGGCGCGCCGTCTCCCGGAGCGCCAGCGCGCCCAGCGCAGTTCCGACCGCCGTCAGCGGCACCCAGATCCGACGTTCGATCCGGGAGCGTGACGCGGCGTTGAGCAGCACGCTCAGCCCGGCGAAGCCCGTCGTCGTGCGCAGCACACGCCGGCGGGCGGTCTCGCCACCGACCCGGCCGGCCGCCACGGTCGCCGCTCCGGCCCATGCCACGGTGCCGGCGGTGCTGCCGGCGCGCAAGCCTGCGGGGAGCACACCGGGGTGGGCACCGCCCCATGCCGCCGCGCCCCACGGCGCGCCGGCCGCGAGGGCGAGCTGGAAGGCGGCGACGCCGGCCAGCCATGCGGCGAACGAGGTGCTCCACGGTCGCGCTACGCCGCCGTGGGCGGCCCGAACCACGTCGTCAGCGCGTCGGTCAGCCCGCCGTCTCCAGTCGATTCACCGACCCACGCGACGTGGCCGTCGGGCCGGATCAACACGGCCGTCGGAGCGGTGACCGCGCCGAGCACCGGCAGCTCCCACGGGCCGACGTGGTGCGCGTCGACCAGCCGCACTCGGGCCTCCCATGGCGTGATGTCGAGGGCGCCGGGTGCGCCGAGGTTGAGGAGCACTGGCCGGGCCTCGTGCAGCAGCTCGTACACGCGCGACGGGCCGTCGGCGGTGACCACGTCGAGGTCAGGCATCCGGCGCCCGAGCAGCGGGTGTCCTGCTCCGAGGTCGTAGTGGATGTCGAGACCACAGATCATCCCGGCGATCCGCCGGCGCGGCTCGTCCATGCCGAGCAGCTCGGTCGTGATGTCCCGCAAGGCCTCCAAGCGGTCGCCGGTGCCGGTGAGCGCGGTCTGGGCCATGGTGTTGTGGAGCACGCGGGCGCCAACCGGGTGCCGCTCGGCGTGATAGGTGTCGAGCAGGCGGTCCGGGGACGTCCGGTTGACCACCTGGGCCAGCTTCCAGGCGAGGTTCACGGAATCCTGCACGCCCGTGTTGAGGCCCTGACCACCCGCCGGGGAGTGGACGTGGGCGGCGTCGCCGGCCAGCAGGACCCGGCCGTCGCGATAGGACGCCGCCTGCCGGGACATGTCGGTGAACCGCGAGATCCAGATGGGGCTGTGCACCCCGAAGTCCGTCCCGTAGAGGGTGATCAGTGCCTCGCGCACGTCGGCCAGGCCGGGCTCACGGGTCCGTCCGACCTCTGGCTCGGACGACAGGAAGCGCACCGGCCCTCCATCCTCCAGACGGCTGAGACCGTGGATGCCGGCACCAACGCGACGGACGCCGAACTCGGGCTCTTCAGCCATCTCGACCTCGGCGATCAGGTAGCTCGTCGTCGGATCCCACCCTGGGAACTCGATGCCGGCGGCCTTGCGGATCAGGCTGGCGCCTCCGTCGCACCCGACCAGGTACTCCGCCCGCAGCGTCTGGCCGTCGGACAGGTCGACGTCGACGCCGGCGTCGTGCTGGGCGAAACCGGTCACGTCACGTCCGCGCAGGATCGGCACCGCCAGCTCGCTGACCCAACCGGCCAGGATCCGCTCGATCTGGTTCTGCCACAGCGCCAGCCCGTAGTTGTGGCGGGTGGGGAAGTCGCTGATGTCGAGGGGGATCAAGGCGAACCCCTGGACCTGCATCACCTGGCCCTCGGCGAGGAAACGATCGGCGATCCCCCGCTGGTCGAGCACCTCGATGGTGCGCGAGTGGAGCCCGCCGGCGCGCAGCCCGGCGAGCTCCTGGTCGACCCGCCGCTCGACGACGACGACGTCGACCCCCGCCAGCGCCAGCTCGCCCGCCAGCATCAGCCCGGTCGGACCGCCTCCGGCGATGACCACCGCATGGTCGGTCACCGTCGTCCCTCCGGCATCGACGGGTCACCGACGAACGGGATGGACTCGCCGCTCTTCCGCTCGGCATGCGCCAACCCCATGGAACCTCCCGGCCTGGTGGACGCGCGGCGCCAGCCGCGACGTCGTGGATGGGTCCCGTGCTCGTGGTCCACGAGCACGCCGTGGGTTCGAGTGAAGCGACAAAGCTGATTTGCAGCAAGCCCCCCGAGGCGTCGTACGTTGGGCATGGCGGGGACGATGGGCGTGCCGTCCAGCCCGCCGGCATGCACTCCTGAGACCCCTGACGGGGTCCGGTGCATCAGCGATCGGCGGTCGACCGCACGGCGTGCTCGAGGTCATCGAGGGCCGAGGCGAGGAAGCGGTTGCGTCGTTCTTCGAGCAGTTCACGGCTCAGGTCGGGCCGACCTTGCGAGCTGATGGTGTCGGCGAACCAGCCGACGTCGGGCGGCGTGCTGAGCGCGGCGACCACGTCCCAATACGCGACGGCGTCGGCCCGGCGACCGGCTTCGGCCTCCCAGCCGGCCAGCACGTCAGACGCCGCGTCGAGCCCGAAGCACATCGCCGCGTCGAGACGCATTGATCCGAGGTCCACGCCCGCTGGTCCGACGCCGGCGCACTCCCAATCGATGACGGCGGTGAGTTCGTCACCGTCCCACAACGTGTTGCCCTGCCACAGATCTCCGTGCGTGAAGCCGTCGGCGCTCGACGGTCGGTGGTCGCCGCGCGCCTGCTCGGCCCGCACCAGCAGGTCCTGGCGGGGCGCCGAGGCCCGGAGCTGGTCGAAGTCCACCGGGCCGATCGGCTGATCACGTCTCGGGAGTCCAGCGGCGGGCGGAACAGCGACGGCGTGGAGGACGGCAGCGGCGGACCCGAGGGCGCGCAGCCGCGCCGGCCGAGGCTCCACGGGGATCGCGCTGCTGCCGGGCATCAGCTCAGTGAGCAGGGCCACCGGATCACCGGAGAGCTCGACGGCCAGGAGCCGCGGCGCCGGGACGGTCGTCGCCGCCGCGAACTCGAGGCCGGCCTGCTCGACGCGCATCGTCGCCACCTCCTCGCGCCGGCTGACCCGCATGATCGCCCCCGCCCGCCCGGTCTCCAGGCGCCACGGCGATCCGCCGGCCCGCAACCCCCGGACGGACGTGACCGTGGCACCGAGGACGCCCTCCGCCCAGGCGATCAACCGTGGCTCGACCTCCGGCATCGAGCGAATCGTACGAAACCGATGCTGGGTTGATCGTCAGTCTTGGGCGGTGGCCTCCAGCTCGACAGCTCCGGGTAGGCGAGGCGGGCGACGCCGAGGAGCGTCCCGGGCGGCTGGACCCCGGCTCCACCGAGGCGTTCGGCGATGACGCCGTAGCTCTCGAGGAGCGCGTCGACGTCGGTCGTGTAGATGTTCATCCGCACGACGTCGGCGAGGGACATGCCGGCGGCGGCGAGGACGGCCTCGACGTTGTCGAGCGCCAGCCCGACCTGCCCGGCCATGTCGCCGCCGTGCTGCGGCCGACCGTCGGCGTCCATCGCCGTCTGCCCGGCGAGGTGCAGCGTCCGGTTGACGCCGGTGACGAGCTCGGCCTGGTGGTAGCCCACCTCGACCGACCACGGCCAGGGGTTGATCGCCGTTCGCTCCACCTCACACGCTCCGACCGGCGGACAGCGGCGGGCCGAGGATCTCGGCACCGTGGCGGGCGGCGGCGGCGACCATGGCGGGGAAGTCCGGCGGCCCCTCCGCGGCGAACGCTCGGGCCAGCTCGGCGTAGAGCCGGTGGAAGCCTCCGGGCCAGTTGATCCCGACGAGGCGGGCGGGTTCGGTTCCGATGACGACGAACGCGTGGACGACGTCCGCGGGTGTGTAGACGAGATCGCCCGGCCCCGCCTCGAAGTCGTCGTCGCCGATGCGAACGGCGATCCTCCCCTCGACGACCACCTCCCACGTCGCCCACGGGTGACGGTGGAGGGGCGGCCCGTCGCCGGGCATGAGGCGCTCATCGGTCACGTCAGGCGTCTCGTCGTCGCCGGCGCTGAGGAAGCGCATCGTGTCCGTCGGGGTGGTCGTGAAGGCGAGCGCCTGCTCGCCGCGAGTCAGGAGTGACTGGGTCATGATGAAACTGTACAGTACAGTTTGCTTTCCGGTCAAGGGTGGACCACACTGGCGAACATGGACCGACGGGCGCACTACCTCGAGGTCGCACTTCGCCTCTTCCTGCAGCACGGGTTCAACGGCGTCAGCATGGATCACCTTGTCGCCGAGGCCGGCGGCTCGAAGGCCACCCTCTACCGCTACTTCGACTCGAAGGAGGCACTGTTCGAGGCGATCATCGACGACGTCGCCGCCGCGGTGAACAGCGCCGGGCGCGACCGCTGGGACGAGGTCGAGCTCGAGGACGGCCTGCGCCAGCTCGGGCGAGCGACGGCCCGGTCAGCGCTCGATCCGCGCACGATCCACATGCTGCGCCTGGCGCTCGGCGAGCAGGCCCGCTTCCCGGAGCTCGCCCGGACCCTGTTCGAGCACGGGCCCCGGCGGACCTACGCCCGGTTGCGCGAGTTCCTGGCCGCAAAGGTCGCCGCCGGACAGATCGACGTCCCCGACCTCCAGATCGCCGCCGAGCAGTTCCTCGGCGGCATCATCGGGCACCAGCAGCTCCGCTTGGCCCTCGGCCTCCGACCGCCGCCACAGAAGGAGATCGACGGGCGCGTCGAAGCAGCCGTCCGCACGTTCAGCGCGGCGTACCGGGTGCCCGCGTCGATGCGCCGATGAGCCGAGGCGCCGATGAGTTCGGCACCCGGCGGTGGTCAGCGTCGGCATGGAACCAGAACGGATGACCGCGACGACCACGATCGAGGCCGCGCCGGATGCCGTGTTCGCAGTGCTGGCGGACCCCGCCGCGCACGCCGACATCGACGGGACGGGCTGGGTCCGATCGTCCCTCGACGCCGCCCCGCTGACGGGGACGGGCCAGGTCTTCCGGATGGCGATGTTCCACGAGAACCACCCCGACAAGGACTACGAGATGGCCAACCGCGTGGAGTACTTCCACCCACCGAGGGAGATCGGCTGGAAGCCCGGGCAGGAGTCGCCGGAGACTGGCGAGCTCGGGTTCGGCGGGTGGGTCTGGCGCTACGAACTGACACCGAACGGCCCGGCGCAGACCGCCGTCACGCTCACCTATGACTGGTCGGCCGTCCCACCCCCGGTGCGCGAGATCATCCAGTTCCCGCCGTTCGACCAGGACTACCTCGAGCGCTCGTTGCAGCACCTCACCGACCTCGTCGCCGACGCTCGCTGAACGGAGCGGCCGCTGGCGGCCGTCAGATCGTGGTCCGCGCCGCCGCGGTGGCTGCGTCACCGGTGTTCGGCGTCCCACTCGGCTCGATGAGCAGGAGCTCCGTCTCCTCCTCGG
This sequence comes from uncultured Acidimicrobiia bacterium, assembly GCA_963844175.1. Classification (GTDB taxonomy): domain Bacteria; phylum Actinomycetota; class Acidimicrobiia; order Acidimicrobiales; family Ilumatobacteraceae; genus JALZMG01. The sequence goes on along the minus strand of CAWJNE010000021.1, from coordinate 478,067 downwards.
CGAACGGCTGGTGCTCGATGCCGACCGGCACGACGTACAGCTCACCGGGCCCGAGCACGACCTCGCGACCCGGGAGCCGGATCGTCAACCGACCCGTGAGCACGAGGAAGAGGTCGTCCGTGTCGTCGTGGTGATGCCACTCGAACTCGCCCTTGACCTTGACGACCATGACGTCGTGGCCGTTGAACTGGGCGACCGTGCGCGGCGCCCAGTGCTCGTCGAAGAGCGTCAGCTTCTGGGCGAGGTTGACGACCTCGTCGGGTTCGCCGCTCGATCTCACGCGCCACGCCAGATGTCGGCGCAGGCGAGGCACGTCGCCTCGGGGATCACGCCGAGGCGCATCAGCCGGCCGAACACCCAGCAGCCGGCACAGAACCCGACGACCGACTCGAGCGTGGCGAAGATGACGAGCACGCCGAGCAGGGCCGAGGCCACGAGCGGGAGGTCGAGCACCAGGCTGACGACGGCCGCGGCGGTCGTCAGCGTCAGCCCGATCGCCTGAGCGAACCGCTTCGGCGGCCCGGGCACGAGCACCGGAGGGCCCAACCGGGGCGCCACGACACGCGTGGCCAGTTGGCCGAGCGGGCTCAACGTCGGACCGGTGAGCACACGAGCGAGGAAGCCGAGGGCGAGCGGGACGAGCAACCACTGCCAGCCGGTCACGAGCGTGACGAGGGCGAGGATCGCCACGCCGCCCGCAACGACCCGCGCCGCCTTCTCGTTGACCGGGTCCGGGAACCCGAGCACCGACGACACCGTCTCCACGGTAGCGGCGCGCCGAGGCAATCCTGACCAGGTCAATCGGGATTGGAGCCCCGAGCGCCGAGCAGCAGTGCGCGGCTGGCGCCGGCGACCCACGATTCGATCTGGTCCAGCGTCCACCCGTAGCCCTGCTGGAGGACGAGCGCGAAGCGGACGTCGGACAGTGCGGCGAGGGTGTCGACCGCCACGTCGACGCCGATGTCAGGCGCCAGCGCGTCGAGCTCGGCGAGCCGGCCGACGATCATCCTGGCCCCCCCGAGATGGCGACGCTGGCCCTCCTCGAGGACTGCGGCGAGGGCCGGCTCGGCCGCCGCGCCGCTGACGAGGGCGTGGACGATGTCGCTGCAGTGCTCGAGGATGGCTCGGCAGGTCCGGGCGCTCGTGGCGACGAGCTCCATAGGGTTGTCGGCGTGCGCCACGGTGGCGGCGATGGCGGCGATGCCCGCTTCGCTGTCGATCAGGTCGTTGAGCTGAGCGACGACGGCCTGCTTGGAGCCGATGCTGTCGTAGACGGTCTGCGCCGAGACACCGGCCGCCTGGGCGATGTCGCGGACGCTGGTCCGGGCGTAGCCGCGCTCGGCGAACAGGCGGCGGGCGGCGGCGAGGATCTCGTCGCGGGTCAGCTGCGCCTTGCGCTGGCGCAACGTCGGCGGCGGTTCGGGCATCGCTCCAGATCTATCACTTGACAATCGTTCCGTTGATCTTATAGTTGTTCCAGTAACTAGTCCTTGATTCCACTCACGGAGGTCCTGCCATGTCCACCGCCCTGTCCACCGCACCGTCCACCACCACCGCCGACCGGCCGCCAGCGACGCCCGCCGACATCGCCGCGGCCACGTTCGAACGGCTGGAGCAGGCCTGGAACCGGGCGGACGGACCTGCCTTCGGTGCCGAGTTCACCGACGACGCCGACTTCGTCGACATCCGCGGCGTCCACCATCGCGGCCGTGTCGCCATCGAGACCGGGCACCAGGCGATCCTCGACACCATCTACCGGGGCAGCACCGTCGGCTACGCCGTCGAGACGACTCGGCTGCTCGGGACGGGCTCCATCGTCGCCGTCGTCGGTGCACGGCTCGACGCACCCGCCGGCCCGATGGCCGGTACCAACCGCTCCCGCCTGACCGCCACCCTCGTTCCGGTCGATGACCGCTGGGCGGTCACCACGTTCCACAACACGCTGCTGCTCGCCGGCGGCTGATCGCCATCCGGGCACCGAGGATCGGTCGCTACGTTGAGGCGGTGAGCGACGAGACGCTCGGGCGGCGTTTCAAGCACTGGTTCTGGCGCCCGCCGCGAGCTCACGGTGAGGTCGTCGCCGGCCGGACCGTCAGCATGCTCGAGCTCTTCTACGACCTCGTCTACGTCGCCGTCATCGGGCAAGCCGCCCACCACCTGGCGGAGCACGTGTCAGCGCGCGCCGTCGCCGAGTTCGCCGTCGTCTTCGCCCTGATCTGGGTCGCCTGGGTCAACGGGTCCGTGTACCTCGAGCTGCACGGACGCGGGGACGGGCGGACACGCAACATCGTCTTCGTCCAGATGGGCGTGCTGGTCCTGCTCGCCGTGTTCACGGCTGACGCCGCCGACGGCAGCGGGCGCTCGTTCGCCCTCGTCTATTCGATCTTCCTCGCGTTCTCCGCGTTGTTGTGGTACGCCGTGCGGCGCCAGGACCGCCGCCAGCACTTCGAGTTCCTGGACCTCGCCGGGCGCTACCTCGTCGGCATGGTCGTTGCCGCAGGTGCCGTCTTCGCCAGTGCCTTCCTCCCCGCCGTCCCCCGACTCCTCGTGTGGGCCGGCGTCTCGATCGGCTGGGTGCTGACCTTCGTGCTGCTGGCCCGGTCGGGCACAGCGATGCGTCGAGCCATGCCGCCGACGCATTCGCTGGTCGAGCGACTGGGCCTGTTCACGATCATCGTCCTCGGCGAGGTCGTGTTCGGCGTGGTCGATGGGCTGACCTCGTCGGAGGGCGATGCGAAGACGATCACGACCGGGATGGTCGCGCTGACCATCGGCTTCGGCTTCTGGTGGATCTACTTCGACCTGGTCGGCGGGCGGCTGCCGCGTGACGAAGGGAGCGCCACGGTGCAGTGGCTGCTCAGCCACCTGCCCATCACGTTGTCGATCACCGCGGCCGGCGCGGCGATGGTCAGCTTGATCGCCCACGCCGGCGACGCCCGCACACCGGCCAGCACTGCGTGGGTGCTGGCCGGCGCCGTGACGACCGGCCTGCTGGCCCTGATCGTCACGGCTCGATCGCTGGCCGACGCTCGACGCCTCGAGAGCGTGTACCGCCCCCTCGGCGTCGCGCTGGCCGTCGGCGCCGCCGCGGCGCTCTTCGTCGGCTGGGTCCGGCCGGCGCCGTGGCTCCTGGCGCTGCTGCTGCTGGGGGTCCTGACGGCGCTGTGGTGCTTCGCCGTGAGCCGCTTCCTGGCCGTCGGCGAGTGGGACGACGAACCGTCGCTGCCCCATTGACGCCAACCGGTCCTCCCGGTCCGGCTTCTGGCCGGATGGTCGGCCAGGAACCTGACCATGAGGAGGGTCCGGGACTGCTGGACCCGCGACGGCAACGACCGACCGGCGCCGTAGGGTGATCTCCGAGGCCGTTCGAACGCTGGTGTCCACGCCAGCTGACCGGCCTCTTGCGTTGCTCGGGACATTGGTAGCGCGAACGAAGAGCGCTCCAGGAGTTCCATGTCGGCAGCATCAACGTCAGCGTCGGTCGACGAGGTGAGCTGGCGCCTCCACCCCACCCGGCGCTCTGTCGTCCGGGCCGTCGTGCGCCGCCTCGTGCCGTTCCTCATCGAGGCGACGATCATCCCCACGGCGATCTTCTACGCCTTCCTCGCCACGTTCGGGCTGTTCTGGGCCTTCATCGCGTCGGCCGGCTGGTCCTTCGCCTGTGTGGCCCGGCGCCTGGTGTTCCGCCAGACCGTGCCGGGCCTGCTCGTGCTGGCCTGCCTCGGCATCAGCGTCCGCACCGGGATCTACGTGTGGAGCAGCAACCCCGTCATCTACTACCTGCAGCCGGTGCTGCGGACCTTGCTCACCGCCGCCGCGTTCGCCCTGTCCGTCGCCGTCGGGCGACCGCTGATCGCCCGCTTCGCCAACGACTTCTGCCCGCTCGACGAGGAGGTGGTGACGCGACCCGGCGTCGCCCGGCTGTTCCGCCGCCTCACGTTCCAGTGGGCCTGCGTCAACCTGGCCCTCGGGGCGGTGAGCCTGGCGCTCCTGTGGACGGTGTCGACGGCGACGTTCGTCGGCGCGACCACCGTGGCGACGTGGGTCATCACCGCCACCGGGCTCTGCCTGACGGTCTCGGCATCGGTCCGCACCGCCAGGCTCGAGGGCCTGACGACGGCGGTCGGTTCCAACGGGCTGCTGCGCGCCTACGCCGTGCCGGCGGCCTGACCGTCCCGGCGGTCACTGTCAGAGCGCCGCCCAGCTGTCGGGCTGCGCGCCGTCGACGTCGGTGAAGCCGTACTCCCGGGCCAGTCGGGCGGCGGTGACCGACTGCTGGTTCCAGCGCGATCGGCCAGGATCGGCGGCCAGTGCGGCGACCGCCCGGCCGACGTAGCGCGGCGATTCGGAGCTGGCGAACCCCGGCGGGGCGGTCGGTGCGCCGCCCGCCCGATCTGGCTCCAGCGCCTCGCGCCAGCTCGCCTCGGTGACGCCGAAGTTGTCGAGCATCATCTCCGAGCGCAGCCAGCCGGGCGTGACGGCCACGGCAGTGGCGCCGAACGGTGCCAGCTCGTGACCCTGCGAGAAGGCGAGGCGGTTCACGGCCACCTTGGCCAGGTCGTAGTACACGGAGATCCGGTAGTTCGACGCGTTGTACTCCGTGGTCCCGTCGGTCACCTCGATCAACAGCCCACCGGGCTGGTCGACGAGCAACGGCAGCAGGTGGTGGGACGTGATCAGGTGGGTGTCGAGGGCGAGGCGGAGGATGCGCAACCCGGCGTCGAGATCGTGCTCCCAGATCGGCGTGTTCCAGTCCGCCGGGCCGCCCTTCAGGACCTCGGCCCCCCAGATGTCGTTGACCAGCACGTCCACGTGGCCGTGCGCGGTGGCGATGCGCTCCGCCAGGCGACGCACCTGGGCGGGGTCGAGGTGGTCGACCTGCTCGGCGACGCCACGGCCGCCGGCGGCGGTCACCAGGTCGGCCGTCTCCTCGATCGTCTCCGGCCGGTCGTAGTCCGACCCGCCGCGCCCGCGGACGCTGCTGCGGCCCGTGCAGATGACGGTCGCACCGACCTCGCCGAGGGCCACGGCGATCCCTCGGCCGGCGCCGCGCGTCGCGCCGGTGACGACGGCGACGCGACCAGCCAACGCGCCGGCATCCGGAGCCCAGGTCATCGGCCGGAGTCTGCCAGCCGGCAACGATCTCGATCTACGATCGGCCCCCTGAGCGGAGCCGAAGCATGAGCGTCGTGCAGGTCGTGATCGCCTGGTCGCTGTGGACCGTCGCGGTGAGTGTGCTCGCCCACCTCGTCCCGACGACGGCCTTCGACCACGACGGGCCGGTCACTCGCCTGCGGGTGTGGGAGCGCGACGGTGGGCGGTACGAAGCGCTCGGTGTTCGCCGGTGGAAGGCCCACCTGCCCGACGCGGCGACCTTGTTCCCGGGTGGCCTCGACAAGCGCCACCTCGCGGTCCGCGATCCGGACGCGCTCCGGCGGCTGGAGACCGAGACCCGGCGGGCCGAGGTCGCCCACTGGGGGAGCCTGGCCGTCGTCCCGCTCTTCGCGCTCTGGACGCACCCTCCGACCGTGATCGCCCTGGCCACGATCGCCGTCATCGCCAACGGTCCGTGCATCGTCGCCCAGCGCTACAACCGCGCCCGGCTGCACCACGTGCTGCGGCGCGCCGCTACGAGGCACCTGGGGTAACGGAGCCGGGCGGTTTCGGCACCACCTGCTGACGGAGGTCCCGCCCGGAATCGTCGCCCAGACCCAGCCACGTGCGCAGCAGGAGGAGGGCGGCGACCAGGTAGATGGCGCCCGCCGGCACCCACATGATCACCCCCGACAGCTGCTGGTCGGCCAGCGGCGACAAGCCCCAGGCCGCGGTCGTCGACTCGTAGGCCGGGTACCACGGCTCGGTGGCGAACGTCAGCAGCACACCGAGCAACCCGCACTGCACGGACAGCCCGAACAGCACCAGCACACCGATGCCCGACCGGCCCCGGCGCCGGCGGATGGCCAAGATCGCGGCCCACGACGCCAGCGCAGCGACGAAGAACGTGGCGTGCTCGACGCCGTGCAGGAGATCGCTCTCCAACGCCGCCTGGTAGGGGCCACGGGCGTGCCAGACCCACAGGACGACGACGAACACGCCGGCCGTCAGGACGGGGTCGGCGATCCAGCCGGACACCGCACGGGCGAGGCGGCCGGACCGCCACCGACCGATCTGGCGTCGACCGCCAACCGGCAGGGCCCTGGACATCGTGCGCACGGGTGCGCCGAGCACGATGAGCGGCGCGGCCACCATCGTCAGCAGCACGTGCTGGACCATGTGCGCCGATCCCAGCGAGGCGCTCATCGCGTCGAGCGGCGAGAGCAGGGCGACGGCGGCCACTGCCAGGCCGGCGGCGAACGAGCGAGCCGGCCACGGATCCGCTCGCCGTCGGCGCGCCGCCGCCCACCAGTACCAGCCACCGGCGACGACGAACGCCGTGACGAGCAGGACGTCGGTGTTCCACGACGTCCACAGTTCAGCCGGGACGATCGGGGCGTGGTGACCGATCACGACGGCGCGGCGCACAGCGAGCCGCCGACCACGGGTGCGGCGATGAACAGCGCGAAGAGCCCGAACATCCCCAGCAGCATCGAGCCCGTCACGAGCAGGAACCGGCGGTTCTGACGGCGATCGTCGGCCCCGTCGCCCGCACCGATGCCGCCGGCACCGACGTCCGCCGAGCCGGGGGTGACCCACAGCCGGCGAGCCCGCCAGGCGTAGGCGACGAAGAGGGCGATGGCACCCGCGGTCACGGCGAGAACCGTCGTGCGCAGCGTGGCCGTGCCGAGCAGCTCCAGGTCACCCGAGCAGCTCGCCTCGGCCAGCAGGTAGACGACCCAGAAGTACGTCATGCCGACCACCGGCCCGGCCAGGAGCACGGCCCACGGTGAGCCGAGCCGGCGCAGCGAACTCATTGGTGCACCCCGTCGCTGACGACCTGCGGTCACTCGTCATACGAGCCGCGGTACGAGGTAGAGGGTCGCCGAGCCGATCAGCCACATCGCCGTGAACGCCGACCAATATCGGCCGGTGTTCGTGACCGCGGCGTGGCGCCGGGGCGAGAAGTGCCCCTTGGCCACGCCGCCGAGCACGACGGAGAGGATCACGAGGCCGATGAGGGCCAGCGCCAGCAGGAAGCCGGCGAGCAGGTAGAAGATCGAGCCGTAGGCGTGGTCCTGGGCGCGGAAGTCCAGCGTCGTCAGGTCGTAGATCAGCAGGGCGCCGGCGACGACCGTCAACACGCCGGCGCCGACGAGTCCGTTGCGCAGGGTGGCCGTCGACCCGCCGCTGATCCCTCGGTGGGCACGCCGCACCAACAGCGCGCTGACGCACACGGCGACGGCGGCGATCGCCGCCGGGCCGAGGGCCGGGTCGGCGACGCCCTCGGGCGGCCAACTGGGGTTCTCGATGCGCAGGTAGAAGTACGTCAGCAGCAACGTGCTGAAGGCGACGGCGGCGACGAGGAGCGACATCCCCATGCCCCAGGTGGCCAGGGTGCGGCCGCCGTCCACCCGTACGGAGATGCCGTGCTCCCGCTCGAACTCGTCCTCTTCCTCGTCCGTGGTCGCGACGGGCTCGGGCCGGTTCCACATGATGACGGCGCCGATGATCACCGCCGCCGACAAGGCGATGACCTCGAGGCGATGGACCATCTCGCCGACGAACAGCAGCACGGTGCCGCACGCCGCAACGAACGGCCAGATCGACGGGCCGGAGACCCGGATCACCTCCTCGGGTTGACCGTCGTTGACCCCCGTGACGAGGGCGGCGCGCCACGTCAGCGGCCACTGCGAGAGCGCCCGCAGCAGGTTGCGCACGCGGGGCTCACCGCTGTGCAGATCGTCCTGGTCCCACAGCGGGTGACGGCTGCGCACGATGGGCGGGATCGAGAAACCCTGGTTGGGGGGCGGCGATGCCACCGACCACTCGAGCGAGTCGGCGCCCCACGGGTTGTCCCCGGCCAACTGGCCGCGGTACCTGCTGTAGAGCAGGTTGGCGATGAACACGAGGATCCCGCTGAACAGCACGAACGCGCCGATCGTCGACAGGAGGTTGTAGATCCACCAGCCGGACTCGTCCTCGTACGTGTACACGCGCCGCGGCATGCCGAGCAGCCCGACGATGTGCATCGGGAAGAACGCCAGGTTGAGCCCGGCGAACATCAACCAGAAGTTCCACTTGCCGAGACGCTCGTTGAGCAGTCGCCCGCTGAACTTCGGGAGCCAGTAGTAGGCGGCGGCGAAGATCGGGAAGGCGACGCCGCCGATCAGGACGTAGTGCAGATGCCCGACGACGAAGTACGAGTCGTGGGCCTGCAGGTCGAACGGCGCCGAGGCGACCATGATCCCGGTGATCCCGCCGATGACGAACGTGACGAGGAACCCGACGACGAAGAGCAGCGGCGTCTTCCAGACCGGCCGGCCGACCCACAGGGTGGCCAGCCACGAGAAGATCTGGACGCCGGCAGGGATGCCGATGGCGATGCTGGCGGCGGAGAAGAAGCTGGCGACGACCGGCGACAGCCCGACGGCGAACATGTGGTGCGCCCACAGCGCGAACGACATGAAGCCGATGGCGACGAAGGCCGCCACGACCCATCCGTAGCCGGCCAGGCGGCGACGGGCGAACACCGGCAGGATCATCGACACCGCCCCGGCCGCCGGCAGGAACTGGATGTACACCTCCGGGTGCCCGAAGATCCAGAACAGGTGCTGCCACAGCAGCGAGCTGCCGCCCACGTCCGGCTCGAAGAACTTGAAGTCGAAGCTGCGGCTCAGCTCGAGCAGCAGGCTGCCGACGACGAGCGTGGTGAAGGCGAAGATGATCATGAACGCCGTCACGAGCATCGCCCAGGCGAACAGCGGCAGCCGCGACAGCGTCATCCCCGGAGCCCGGAACTTGAGGATGCTGATGACGATCTCGATCCCGGCGGCGATCGCCGCCACCTCGGCGACGGACAGGCCGAGCACCCAGAAGTCGAGGTTCAGGTCCGGCGAGTACTGCAGCAGGCTGAGCGGGGTGTAGGCGAACCACCCGGCGTTGGGCACCGCGCTGAAGAGGGTGCCGCTGTAATAGAACAGCCCGCCCATCAAGAACGTGAAGAAGCTGTAGGCGCCCAGGCGGGGGAACGGCATCTCGCGGGTGCCGAGCAGGAACGGCAGCAGCAGGATCGTGAAGCCCTCGGTGATCGGCAGGATCACCAGGAACATCGTCACCGAGCCGTGGTTGGTGAACATCTCGTTGTACAGCTCGGGGCTGATGAGGTCGTTCTCGGGGAACGCCAGCTGCAGTCGCATCACCAGCGAGTCGACGCTGCCGCCGAGCAGCAGGAAGAAGAAGCCCGTGTAGAGGAGGCGCTTCCCGATGACGTCGTTCTGGACCGCCATGAACCGTCCCCGCAGACCTGGCGGATCGTCCCACAGGCGGGCCAGCCGGTCCGACGTCTCCTCCGGCTCGTGGACCGCCGGTGTGTCCGGCGACCGCTCCGGTGCCTGGTCGCTCACGCAGCTCCCCGTTCGCTCGCACACCCTCGCTCGCCGGTGTGCGGTCGGCCCGGACGCTCGCTCACGCAGCTCCCCGTTCGCTCGCACACCCTCGCTCGCCGGTGTGCGGTCGGCCCGGACGCTCGCTCACTCGAGCGACCCCAGGTACTCGACGAGCTGCTCGATCTGCTCGGTCGTGAGGTCGGGCGTCGGCATCGTCGTGCCGGGCTTGGCGGCTGACGGATCGCGCAGCCACTCGGCGAGGTTGGCCGCGGTGTTCTCCAGCGTGTCGGAAGCGATCGTCCGGCGCGACGACAGGTGCGTGAGGTCAGGGCCGGGCTGTGCGGACGACGCCGCCGTCACGCCCTCGATGACGTGGCACTCGGCGCACCCCTCGGACCGGAACAGCTCGGCGCCCGGACCGTCAGCCGGTTCGGCCGGCCGCTGCTGATCGGCAAGCCATGCGGCGAACTGATCCGGCGGCTCGGCCACGACGACGAAGCCCATGTTGGTGTGCTGGATGCCGCAGAACTCGGCGCACTCGCCGCCGTACACGCCCGCCCGCTCGGCTTCGAGGACCAGCGTGTTGGTCCCGTCGGGAAGGAGGTCGAGCTTGCCGTGCAGCTCCGGCGCCCAGAAGCTGTGGATCACGTCGTCCGACGTGAGCCGCACCTCGACCGGCTCGCCGACCGGGATGTGCAGCTCGTTGGCGACCGTCACGTCGGCGTCGGGGTAGCGGACCGACCACCAGAACTGGTAGCCGACGACGTCGATGCGCGTGCTGCCCGCCGGTGCGGCGCGGGACACGTCGCGCATCGTCGCCACGCTGACGACCAGCACGACGACGAGCAGTGCTCCGGTCATCACGATGCCCAGGCCGATGATCAACCGGTTGGCCAACCGCGGCGGCACCTCCGCGCGGTGGCCCTCGTCGACCTCGTCGGCGACGCCGCGCCGCCGCAGCATCGGGATCACGAGCAGGGCGAGGACGAGGACGAAGACGGCGGTCCCACCGCCGAGCAACAGCCACCACAACCCGGCGATGTCGCCCGCCGCCGGCCCGCTGGGATCCAGCGATCCGGGCGCGGACTGCGGCACGGCGTCAGTCTTGCTGGCGGGCGATGGCGGCGGCCAGCTCGTGCTTGGTCATCGACGACCGACCCTTCACGCCCAGCCGCTTGGCCCGGTCGTACAGCTCCTGCTTCGAGTGCCCACGCTCGTCGACGCCACCCGCCGTCTCCTCGGGACCGAGCCCGCCGGCGGCAGCCCGGTCGTCGGACGGTCCCTTCTCGGCCTTCGGCTCCCAGTGGTCACCGACCTTCTCGAAGCTGTGCTTCAGGGCGGCGAGGGCGGTGCGGTGGGCCCGCTCCTCGGAGTCGTACTGCTCGTGCGCCGAGTCGAGCGTCTCGGCGTAGGTGCGCTGGGCCTTCGCCGGTGACCGCTTGAGCGTCCCCGGCAGGTCCTCCTTGCGCGTCTTGGCCATCGGTTGCACCTCCTGATCGACCGCCTGCGTCGTCGTACCCGACCCGCCGCGTGGCGCAAACGATCAGCCGACGATGAGCGAGGCCAGCGCCCAGACGGTGGCCACCAGCCCCACGGCAGCCATCACCAGGCTGCGGGCGATCGGTGCCCGCTCGAGCGTGCCCTCGTCGGGACGTCCGGGAGGCCGCACGATGGCCAGGACGTTGCCGACGAGCAGTGCCCCACCGAGCGCCAGCACCAACCACGCCAGCAGGTCGTCACCGAGGGGGTTCACCGCGTCACCGTCGGCGAGGTGCTAGTCGTCGCCACCGTCGTCGTTCCCGTTGCCGTTCCCCTGGCCGCTGTTGCCGTCCTGGTCCTGCGCAGCCACGTCGCCGAGCAGGTCGTTCAGGATCGGGAGGACGGTGACGTCGAGCTCGCCGTCCTGCACCCACTCCTCGGCCTGCTCGAGGACGCGACGGGCGCGCTCGGGGTCGTTCTGCACTCCGGCGATCTCGTCGAGCAGTTCGTTCGTGCGCGTCCCGAACACGTCCGTGCCGCCGTTCAGCAGATCGTCGAGGGGTGATGGGATCCCGGGCACGGTCGGTGGCTCGGCCGTGCTCGGCGCAGCCGTCGGTGGCGACGTCGTGGCCGGCGGTGGCGGCTGCGTCGGCACAGCCGTGGTCGCCGGACCGAGCGTCGTCGCCGGCGCAGCCATCGTCGCCGAGGAGATCGTCTCGGAGGCCACCCCGCTGCCAGTTCCGGCCGTCGTCGCCGTGGGATCGGCGCCGTTGTCCTGCCGGGCCAAACCGACGGCGACGGCGCCGACGACGAGCGCGACGAGCGCGGCGAGGGCGACGACCCAGCGCCAGCGACCGCTCGGCGGCGGTGACCCGTCCTCCGCCGGTCGGCCCGGGGCCGGACCGACGACGGTCGGCGGGAGCACCGGCGCGGCGAGCAGTGCCGTCGCCGGCGGCCCGCCGGCCGGGATGGCGGGGAGGGTCAGGGAACGGCGCATCGCATCGGCGGTGGCGAAACGCTCGGTCGGGTGCTTGGCCATCGCCGTGGCGATGGTGGCGGCGACGGGTGCCGGCACGTCGGGCCGCAACACGCGCACGTCGGGGACCGGCGCGTTGTGGTGGGCCCACGCCAGCTCCATCGGCGTCGCCGCGTCGAACGGGGGCTCCCCAGCGAGCATCTCGTAGAGCACGACGCCAGCGGCGTACAGGTCGGACGCCGGCGTGGCCGGCTCGCCGGCCAGCTGCTCCGGGGCCAGGTACTTCGGCGTGCCGATGAACTGCCCGACGCCGGTGAGATCCGACGTCAGGTCGTCGAGCCGCCGGGCGATGCCGAAGTCGGCAAGCTTGACGCGCCCGTGGTCGCCGAGCAGCACGTTGCCGGGCTTCACGTCGCGGTGGACGATCCCTGCGGCATGGGCCGCGCTGAGAGCAGCCAGGATCGAATCCTCGATGTGCAACGCCTGCTCGATCGGGAGCGGGGCCCGATCGGCGAGCAGCTCCGCCAGTGACGAACCGTCGACCAGCTCCATCACGAGGTACAGGAAGCCGTCCGACTCGCCGGCGTCGAACGCCGTGACGGCGTTGGGATGGGCGAAGCCGGCCGACGAACGAGCCTCGCGCCCGAACCGCTCACGCCCGACCGGATCGATGGCGTCGGCGGGGACGAGCTTGATGGCCACCGGACGGTCGAGGCGGGTGTCGCGCCCGCGCACCACCCTGGCCATTCCGCCGGTTCCGAGCAACGGTCCGACCTCGTAGCGGCTGGCGATGAGCTGCGCCACGGGCGAGGACGCTACGGCAGGAACATGAGAACTCGCCCTCGGCCCGGGTGACGTACGGTGCGCCCATGATCCGCCTGCGCCAGGTGGCGCTCGTCGCCGAGGAGCGTGATCCGGTCGTCGCCGCGCTCTGCGCTCACCTCGGCGTGACGGTCTGCTTCGAGGACCCTGGTGTGGAGGTGTTCGGCCTGCACAACGCGCTGATGACCGTCGGTGACCAGTTCATCGAGGTGGTCAGTCCGGTCGAGGAGGGCACCACGGCGGGGCGGTTGCTCGACCGGCGCTCGGGCGACGGTGGCTACATGGCGATCTTCGAGTGCGACGACCTCGATCGGCGCGTGGACCTCGTCACCGCCGCCGGCGTGCGGATCGTGTTCGAGGCGGACGCACCCGAGATCCGCGGCCGCCACCTCCACCCACGCGACGTCGGTGGGGCGATCGTCTCGATCGACCAGCCGGAGACGCCCGGGGCGTGGCCGTGGGCCGGACCGTGGCGGGCCCATGCGGAGACCGCCGTCACCACGGCGATCGCCGGCATCGACGTGGGCGCCGACGATCCGGCGGCGATGCAGGCCCGGTGGCGGCAACTGGAGGTCGATCACGCCGTGCGCTTCGTGCCGGCCGGTCCGCGCGGTGAGGGCATCGACGCCATCGACCTGGTCGCCACCGACCGCGCCCGCGCCGGTGAGTCGACGACGATCTGCGGCGTCCAGCTGCGATTCGTCTGACCTGATGGCCTCGCTCGCTCCGAAGACTCCGCTCCTCGGCCTGGGCCGGGCACGGCCGGCCTGGGCGATCAGGCTCGCTGCGGCACGAACGCTCGGGAGCTTCTACGAGGAGGCCTGACGACCCGTGGTGACCGCCGTCCGGAGCGGCGCTTACACGCCGCGGGCGGCGTTGTCGAAGCGGGTGTACTGGCCGCGGAACACCAGTCGCTTCGTGCCGATCGGCCCGGAACGGTGCTTGGCGACGATCACCTCGGCCGAGCCCTTGTCGGGTGACTCGTTGTTGTACACCTCGTCCCGGTACAGGAACATGACGACGTCGGCGTCCTGCTCCAGTGAGTTGTGGGCGACGATGCCGTTGGCCACGAAGTTGTGCGTCGTCTCGATCGTGGCGTCGAACACGGGCTGCTCGCCGAGCGGCGTGATGGACATGATCCGGTCCCACACCACGTCGGCGGCGGCCAGCGCCTCCAGCCAGTCGTCGCCGGTGGCGGCAGCGATGCGGGCGACCCGGTGGCGAGTCAGGCGGAACCGCTCGAGCGTCGCCCCGAAGTAGCGCAGACCGAGGACGTCGCCGAGCTCGGCCATCGACAGGCCGGCGGCGGGGGCCGACTTCGTGCGCACGTGCTCCCAGACGGCCAGCGGCACGTCGTTGGTGACCGGCGCGCCGGCGACGTGCGGTGCAGCCGCCAGGTGCTCACCGGGAACGAGCGCCTCGACCGGGCGCCATCCGCCCACGGTGAGGAACGGGTGGTTGGCGCTGGCGTCGACCGAGCGACCCGAGGCCAGGCGGAGGCGGTACGTCGGCTTGACGCCGCTCGGGAAGGCCCGGAGCAACCGGGCGGGGACGAGCCGGTACCGCTCGTCGAGCGACCAGATCGGTACGTCGGTCGTCCCGACCAGGTCGCCGAGCGCCACCTCGGCGCCGGTGTCGGCACGCACCAGCCGGGTGTCGGCGGTCAGGCAGCCGCTCTCGCGCAGGTCGGCGAGCATCGGTCGCTTGTCGCTGCGGCTCTCCAGGTTCCGGCTGAGCTGGCTGAGGGCGACGATCGGCACCTCCAGCTCGCGGGCCAGGATCTTCAGGTTGCGGCTGATGTCGCTGACCTCGAGCTGGCGGTTCTCGGGGTTGCCGCCGGCGCTCATCAGCTGCAGGTAGTCGATGACGATCAGCGCCAGCGCACCGTGGCGGGCCTTGATCCGGCGGGCCTTGGCGCGGATCTCCATCACCGTGACGCGCGGGTTGTCGTCGAGGAACAGCGGGACCTCGAGCCGACCGATGGCCTGGCCGATGCGCGCCCAATCGGCCTCCTTCAGCCGGCCGTTGCGGATGAGGGTCGAGTCGACCAGCGCCTCGCTGGAGAGGATCCGCTGGGTCAGCTCGTGGTGGCCCATCTCGAGGGAGAACACGAGCACCGGCAACCCCGACGTGCGGGCCACGTGCGTCGCCATCCCCAGCCCGAAGGCGGTGTTGTGCAGGTACACGTCGGCGGCGACGAAGTTGTGCAGCTCGGGGACGGTGAAGTCGATCACGTCGGCCACGCCCATCGGCTCGATCTCGACGACTCGATCCCACGACACATCCGGCGACGCCCACCAGCGCAGCTGGTCGTCATCGAGACCCTCGGCCAGCCGCCTGACCGTCTCTCGACGGACCCGACCTCGGTACGGGTGCCAGTTGTACGAGGTCGGCCGCCCGCAGCACTGGTTGACGTCCGCCCACGACCGGTCGCCCTTCGCCTTGATGATGTCGTCCCACACCGCGACGGGCACGGTGTCGATCGTGGAGCCCGCCGACGCCCGTCGAGCGATCGCCGTGACCGCGGCCACGGAATCGTCCTTGCCGAGGATCCCGATCTCATCGACGAAGGTCTGCAGCGACCGAGCGTCCGTGATCTCCACCTCGAAGGCGGTCCGTCGCTCCCCTCGGTACTGCACGGCGCGGCGGCGGAGCTCGGTGCGTACACCGAATCGCAGCAACGCATGCGCCACGTCGCGAGCCAGACGCTCGCTGACGGAGGCGTAACCGATGCGGGCGTAGCCGACTGCGCTCACCCACGCCGTGCCGTCGGTGGCGAAGAGGCGGTTCAAGAAGCGGGCGAGCCGGGCACGCGGTAGCCGGAACACCGCCGCAGGGAAGTGCTTGGCGTGGGCATCGCCGCCCCACAGCCCATGGCGCTGAAGCATGGTGGTCACGGGATTCGGTCGACCACCGGCGTGGCCGGCCGAGATGCGCCACGTCGTCGCCGTTCCCGCCGGCCCCGCCATCCGGAGACGAACGCCGAACGCAGCAGCTGCTTCGCGCGCTGCGACGTAGACCTCGCGACTGGCCGTGGTCAGCGATGGGCTGCACTGAGACGACGTGACACCTCCATCGCCGATGAGCAATGCCATGAGGTCGATCTCGGCATCTGGGAGGTCGTCGGTGCCGAAGACGGGGAGCGCGGCTGGAACGGCGATGTCGACGCCGACCGTCAGCTCGCCGAGCGGCCGCCAACCCGCCGGGGTGAGCAGCGGGTGCGATGCCGTGAGCGTCGCGGTGCGTCCCGAGCGCGTCGTCACCCTGAACACCGGCTTCACGCCGTCCTCGATCACCGCGCCGACGTCGGCATCGCGCTGGCGACCACTGCCGTCGATCGCCCGCACCTGCAGTCGCCCACTGGCCGCGGCTCGGCCGGCGAGCTGGCGGGCCGTGACCACCTCACCAGTGGCGGTGTCGACCATGGGGGTGTCGGCAGCGATGCACTTTCCCATCGCGGGCCGCGCACCGACGATGGTCAGCGTCGACGGCTGCAGGCCGGACAGCAGCTCGTCGACGTCGTGGTAGCCGGTCGCCGTGCCGGTGATGATGTCGCCGCGGGCGAACGTCTCCTCGAGGCGATCCATCACCCCCTTGATGGAGTCGCTGAGCAACTGCGTCGAGTCGGTGATCCGCTCTTCGGCGACCTTGAACACCTTGGATTCGGCCTCGTCGACGGCCTTGGTGACGTCATCGGGCTCGCCGTACGCCAGCTCGGCGATGTCGCCGGCGACATGGATCAGGCGTCGCAACAGCGCCGTGTCCTGCACGATGCGTGCGTAGTGGGCGGCGTTGGAGATCGCCGGCGTGGCGTTCTGCAGCGCGTGCAGCGCCTCGACGCCGCCGATCTGGTCGAGCAGCCCGACCTTGCGCAGCTCGTCGGCGACGGTGATCGTGTCCGCCGGCGCGCCCGTCGAGTACAGGGCGCGAACGGCGTCGAAGACGTGCTGGTGGCCCGGCTTGTAGAAGTCGTCGGGGCGCAGCCCCTGCTCGCTGACGGCTCCGATGGCGTCACGCGACAGCAGCAGCGCACCGAGCACGGACTCCTCGGCCTGCAGGTTGTGCGGCGGAACCCGGCTCCCCGAGCGCGCTGGCCGCCGTTCTTCGCTGTTGCGACCCCGCCGGTCGTCGCGCTGGTCCCGCCGATCCATCAGTCGACCCTCGCAGGCCAAACGTGTGGGTAACCAGACCCGATTGCCTGTGAGCAGTCGGTGGGCGCGGCCCGATCCGGTGTGGACGACTGCGCTGAGTGCTGGGGACGAGCTGTGGATCGCACAGCTCGTCCGATCTACACCGAGACGACGTCGACGGTGATCGGGAACGACACGTCGGAGTGCAACTTCGCCGTGACCGTGTGCTGGCCGAGCGCCTTGATCGGGTCGCTGTCCAGCTGCCGCCGCTCCAGCTCGACGCCGGTCTGGTCGCGGACCGCCTCGACGACGTCGGCCAGTGTGACCGAACCGAACAGCCGACCTTCCTGACCGCTCTTGGCCGGGATGGTGATGATCTTCGGCACCAGGCGGGTGGCGATCGACTGCGCCGCCTCACGATCGTTGGCGTCCCGCACGTCGCGGGCCTTGCGCATGCGCGCCGCCTGGTCGACAGCACCGGCGGTGGCGACGAACGCCAACCCGCGTGGCAGCAGGAAGTTGCGGCCGTAGCCATCGGCGACGGTGACGATGTCGCCCCGCTTGCCGAGGCCGCCGACATCGGCGCGCAGGATCAGCTTCACGCCCGCACCTCGTCAGCCACTGGCTGCTCGACCACCTCGTCGGCGGTGACCTCGTCGACCGGCTGCTCGGGCGCCTCGGTACGCAGCTCGGTGTCACGCTCGCGACGGCCGTCGCGCGGCGGACGGGTGCGCTGGGTCGACACACGACGGGCGTACGGCAGCAGGGCCATCTCCCTGGCCACCTTGATGGCGTTGGCCACCTCGCGCTGCTGCTGCACGTCGTTGCCGCTGACCCGCCGGTTGCGGATCTTCGCCCGGTCACTCATGAAGCGGGCCAACAGGTCGACGTCCTTGTAGTCGACGTAGATGACCTTCTCCGTGATGAGGGCGCTGGTCTTCTTCTTGTACTTGCGGGTCGTGGTGTCCTTGGACGCCCGGGCCCGGTTCTTCTTGCTCGCCATCGGTCCTGTGCTCTCGTTCTAGAACGGCTCTTCGTCGCCGTAGATCGGGTCGGGGGCTCGGCCGCCGCCACCAGGGGCGGCGCCGCCGCCGCCCTCGACGTTGGTGCGGGCGGTCTTTTCGACATGGGCCTGGGCCCAGCGCAGGCTGGGTCCCAGCTCGTCGGCGACGACCTCGACGACGGAGCGCTTCTCACCGTCCTGGGTCTCCCACGAGCGCTGCTCCAGGCGACCGTTGACGACGATGCGCGTGCCCTTGTTCAGGCAGGCCGCGGCGTTCTCACCGAGCGTGCCCCAGGCCACGACGTTGAAGAACGACGTCTGCTCCTGCCACTCGTTGTTGACCTGGTAGCGCCGGTTGACGGCCAGGCCGAAGCTGGCCACCCCGCGTCCGCCGCTGGTGTAGCGCAGCTCGGGATCACGGGTCAGGTTGCCGACGAGGGTGATGGTGTTGTCTGCCATGGTTGTGGTCCTTCCAGCAGGGCGGCGTCAGGCCGCCACGCCCGCCATGCCGCGCCGCTCGGCCTCGGCGTCGGGCAGGCGGATGAGCTTGTGGCGGACGACGTCGTCCGCGAGCCGCAGGGCGCGCTCCAGCTCGTCGAGCGCGCCGGGAGGCGCCACGGTCTCGACGACCAGGTAGTAGCCCGTTTCTTTGCGGTTGATCGGGTAGGCGAACTGGCGCTTGCCCCACCAATCGGGCTTGCCGTGCACGGAACCACCGGCTGCGGTGATGCCGTCGGTCACGGTCTTGACCCATGACTGGGCCTTCGGGTCCTCGACGTCCCCGTCGATGATGACCATGAGCTCGTACGCACGCATCATGCGTGAGGACCTCCCTTCGGACCCGCCCGCGCGAAGCGGTCGGGGCCCCGTTGCGGGGCAGGGCGAATGTGACGGCGGGAGTGTACCGGGGTGCCCACGATCTCGGAGCTTGACGCAGGGGTGTCATGGGTCCACCCCGGCCCCATGATCCTCGAGACAGCTCCCGAGCGTTCGTTACGCAGCGAGCACGACAGCCCAGGCCGGCGAATCAGGCTTGCGGACAGGGCTCGTCGCGGACGACGAGCCGGCTGCCCGGGCCGATGCCCAACTCGGCGAGCGCTCCCGCCGGGACCTCGATCGCCTCGGTGTACGAGTCGGCCGCAACGTAGACCGGGCAGTCCGAGAGCGGCTCCTGGGTGCACGGGGCCATCTCGACCGTCGACACGAACGAACCGTCGGGGCCGTACCAGGCGATCGACAGCGGGATCGGCACCTCACGCATGTGGAACCCCGACGTGGCTGGCTCGTCCCACCGGAACAGCATCCCGTCGGCTGGCCCGAGATCCGTGACCTCGGTCAATCCGCGCCCCCGCTGGGCCGGGCTCTCGGCCAGCCACAGGCACAGCTCGCAGAGCTTGCCCTCGGCCGTGGTGACCTCGACGGCGACGCGGTCGAAGCCCTGCGGCTGCCCGGCCGGCGCACTGTCACCACCGTTCGAGCCGCACGCCGCCGCCGCCGTGACCAGGACCAGCGTCGCCGCGAGGCGCCCCCCGAGGCCCTTGGCCATGGGCTAGCGACCGCCGACGGGCAGCACGCGGAGGAGGTGGTGCCAGCGGCACTCGACGCACGCCTCCACGACGTACGCCGACAGCTCCTCACGGCGCCGGTTGAGGGCGGCGACCTCGCGCGCCGTGGACACGCAGCGGCCATGCGCCGGCAGGCGCGGCCCGAACACGTAGGTGACGAGGCGCAGCTGCGCGGTGGCGCAGATCGGGCACAGGTTCTGCGTCTCGGTGCCGACGTTCTTGGCCGCCCGGATCAGCTCCGGGTGGGCGTCGCAGACCTGGTCCTGGCTGAGCCTGCCGCGGCGGTACTCGTTGATGAGGTGCTGGCGGGTCAGCCGGTGGTCGATCTGCCCGCGTCCGCTCCGCCCGCGCAGCGAGTCGGCCGTCAACGTCATCGCCACGCGAGGCTAGTGCTCGCTCCCGGCCCGCCCCGGCGCGCCACACTGGGCAGGTGACCGTGACCTATGGCGACGACGTCCCCGGCGACGACCAGCTCCACCTCGTCGGCGACGTGTCGGGCGGCAAGCGCGTCATCGAGCTCGGGATCGCCGGCAACGCCGTCACGCTGGCCGCCCAGGGCGCCAAGGTGATCGCCCTCGACCCCGACGTCGATCGCATCGCTGACCTGCGCGCCGACGCCGCCCGGGCCGAGGTCTCGGTGGAGTGCCACCACGGGGACCTCGCCGATCTCGGCTTCGCGCCGAGCGGCACGATCGACCTCGTCCTGTCGTCGCACACGATGGACGACGACATCGACCTCGGGCGGACGCTCCGCCAGGTGCACCGCGTCCTGAAGGCGGGTGCTCCGTTCGTCGTCGCCCTGGCCCATCCGTTCGCCTCCGTCGGCGTCGGGTCCGACGGCGCGCTGCGGCGGTACGGCGATGACGAGCGCACGGTCGGGGAGCTGCTCACCGCACTGGCCCGCACGAACTTCCGCATCGAGGCGTTCCACGAGCTCGGCGTGGACGCCGAGCACCCGGTGCCGACGACGCTCGTCGTGAAGACCCGCAAGCAGGGTTCCTGAACGCGACGGTGCCCCGCAGCGCATGGCTGCGGGGCACCGCGTTCGGCGCTCGTCAGCGGTCGCTCAGCCGCCGACCACGTTGAAGGTGGCGACGGCCTGGTCGAGGGCGGCGATGTCGGCGTCCGTGAGGATCTGGGCCTGGATCAGCGCCAGGTCCCCGCCGCCGTCCTCGGCTGCCACCAGCGTCACGACGTCGGTCGCCGTGCCCCCGCAGTCGAGCCACAGCTGGTACTTGCCGGTGAACACGCCGTCGGCGTAGTCGACCCGCCCGCCGTCGGTGCAGTCCCCGGCGAAGCCGAAGAACGTCAGCACGTCGTCGATGTCCGCCCCGGCGGGGATCTGCACGTAGAGGACACCGGGATCCGTCCAGCCGTTGATGAAGCCCTCGAGGTTGGTGGAGGCGGCGATGTACGGCGCCTGGCTCCCGTCCTCGAGGATGAAGGGCGACGTGTTGCGAGCCGTCCACGCCGTCGGCACGTCCATGAAGATCCGGTTCAGGTCGTCGGTCACCTGGTCGTACGCGGCGACGGGAGCGGCGCCGGTGTCCTCACCGACTTCGTCGCTGACCTCTTCGGCGAACGAGAACGCCAGCTCGAGCGGCCCATCGCCGTTGATCTCGCCGCGCAGCACCTCCGAGGTGTCGTAGCGCAGCACCTCGACGCCGATCGGGTTGCCCTCGCCGGCGGTGCGGATGATGTCGCAGTAGTCGCGGAACGTGCCGTCGCTGCCGACCGGCAGGCCGTTCATCGTCGTGACGATGTCGCCGGCCAGGATCGCCGCGTCCGCCGCGGGCGAACCGGGCTCGACCCCGGCGACCCAGATTCCGGACAGCCCCTGCTCCTCGTCGACCACGGCCCACCCGTTGATGCCGAGCGCCTCGTAGTCGCCGTCCTGCAGCCGGTCGACGACCGGCTGGGCGAGGTCCGACGCGATGCCGAACTTCTGGATGCCGGAATCGAGGCTCACACCGGCGTAGTGGACGGCCACGACGTCGCCGTCGGACGACACGATCGGGCCGCCGGAGTTGCCGGGGTGGGTGCTGGCGTCGTGCTCGACCGTGTGGTCGATGGAGGACGAGCCGGTGATGTCGCCATCGGCCTCGGCCTTGGTGACGATGCCACGGGTCAGCGTGAACTCGGGGTCGCCGAGCGGGAACCCGGCGGCGTAGACGTCGAGGCCCGCCGTGATGTCTCCGTCGTACCAGTCGAGGTAGGGGAGCTCCTCGTCGGCGTCGATCTGGATCAGGGCGAGGTCCGAGCACTCGGACACGCCGAGCACCTGGGCGTTGTAGCTCGTCTCTCGGTCGCCGCCGACGTAGACCTCGAGCGTCGCCGCGCCCGTGACGACGTGGTTGTTCGTCACGGCCAGCCCGTCCGGGCTGATGATGAACCCGCTGCCGCTGCCCGAGGCCGACGCCTGCCCGATCTCCGGGTCACGGAACGACCCCTGGGTCTCGATCTGGATCACGGCCGGCTGGACGTCCTCGTAGCTCGAGATCTCGCCGGACCCGGACGGGCTAGTGCCCTCCGACGTGTCGTCGGGCTCCGTGCCCTCGGTGGTGTCGTCGGGCTCCGTGCCCTCGGTGGTCGGCTTCGTCTCCTCCGTGCCCTCGGTCGTCTCCGTGACCGCAGTGGTCTCGGAGGCCGCCGTCGTGGCCGTCGTCGCCTGCGTCGCCGGCGCCGAGGTCTCCTCGGGCTCGTCGCTGCTCGATCCGCCGCCGCCGCACGCGGCGACGACCAACGCCACTGGTGCGCACAGGAGCAGCAACCGCTGACTCGTCCGTCTCATCGTCCCTCCAGGTTCATGCGGCGCAGCCGCTTCCGCCGGGCCCGCCCGGGCGGCGGACCGTAGTGGGACGAACGTTCGGCGCCAACCCATGAGATCCGGTTGCGAACCGCATGAGGCGCCGGCGACGCGTCAGGCGCCGGCCCGCTCGGCCTCCACGATCGACGCCGGGCGCGGCCGGCCGAACAAGTACCCCTGGCCGCGGTCGCAGCCCAGCTCGCGCAGGCGGGAGAGCTGCAGCGGGGTCTCCAGTCCCTCGGCGACGACGGCCATGTTGAAGGAGTGCCCCAGGTTGACGACCGCCTCCACGATCGTCGTGTCCTCGACGTCCAGCCCCAGACCGGCCACGAAGCTGCGATCGATCTTGATCGCCTCGACCGGGAACCGCTTGAGGTACGTCAACGACGAGTAGCCGGTGCCGAAGTCGTCGACGGCGAGGTGCAACCCGAGGCTGCGCAGGTTGCGCAGGGCCACCGTGGACGCCTTCACGTCGGCCAGCAGGGCGGTCTCGGTGATCTCCAGCCACAGCGAGTCGGCCGGGATGCCCGTCTGGGCCAGCAGGTCGCCGACCATGGCGGCGAAGGCCGGGTCGACCACCTGGCGGGTCCCGACGTTGACGGCCAACGTGGCGTCGGCGAACGGCAGCTGGCGGGCCCGCCACGAGGCGAGCTGGGCCAGCGCGTCCTCCAGGATCACGGCCCCGATCTCGTCGACGAGCCCTGTCTCCTCGGCCATCACGAGGAACTGGTCGGGCGCCAGCAGGCCACGATCGGGGTGCAGCCAGCGGGCCAGGGCCTCGAACCCGGTCACGTGCCCGGTGGTCAGCTCGACGATCGGCTGGAAGTACGGGACGATCTCACCCCGTTCGAGCCCCCGGCGCAGCTCGGTGGCCGTGCGCAGGGCCATCACGGTGGTCTCGCGGGTGCCCGGCAGGAACGTCTCCACGCAGTCCCGGCCACGGGCCTTGGCGCGGTACATCGCCGCATCGGCGTCGCGCAGCAGGTCGGTGGCGGTGGTGCCCTCCCGGTCGTTGACCGACACGCCGATGCTCGACGTGACGAACATCTCCGTCCCCTCGACGTCGACCGCGTCGCGCAGTGCGGTGCGCAGCCGCTCGGCCACCTCGACCGGCGGCGCGCCGCCCGTCGCCACCTCGGTCAGCACCACCACGAACTCGTCCCCGCCGAAGCGGGCCAGCAGCACGTCGTCACCGACGACGCGCCGCAGCCGCGCCGTCATCGCCGTCAGCAACGTGTCGCCGATGCCGTGGCCGAGGCTGTCGTTGACGGTCTTGAAGTTGTCGAGGTCGATGAACAACAGCGCGATGTCACCGACCACCGCGTCGGCCAGCAACGCGTCGACGCGCGCCAGCAGCTCGGTGCGGTTGGGGAGGCCGGTCAGGTCGTCGTGGCTGGCCGCCCACTGCAGGCGCTCGGCGGTGCGGCGCTGCTCGGTCACGTCCTCGATGTGGGTGATCGCCAGCGCCACGCCGTTGTCCTCGGTCAGCGCGACGCGAGTGCGCGCCCACACGAACTCGCCGTCGCTGCGCAGGAAGCGTTGGTCGAGCAGGTAGCTGTCGCTGCTGTCGAGCTCGAGCCGGGCGCCGTGGGCCTCGGCAACGCGCAGGTCGTCGGGATGGGTGAAGTCGCGGATCGATCGGCCGACCAGCTGACCGATCGGACGCTCGAGCATCTCGGCCAGCGAACGGTTGGCGTCGATGATCGTCGAGTCGTGCATGCGCACGAGGGCCATGCCCGTCGGCGCCGAGTGGAAGGCCTGCTGGAACCGTTGGCGGGCCTGCTCCAGGGCCTGACCGCGCGCCTCTCGCTCGGTGATGTCGCGCAGCCGCACGATCGCCGCGCCGGCGCTGCGGTGGGGCCGCTCGACCAGGGCCTCGACCAGCGTCGCCGTCGGGGCGCCGGCGCGCAGCACGCGCAGGGACATCGGCGGGACCGCTTCACCGCGCCGCCCACCCGCCAGCCAGGACGTCAGCTCGTCGAGGCGCGACGACTCGACGAACCCGTCGAGTCGGCGCCCGACGAGGTCCTCGACGGGCTGGCCGACGAGCTCGGCGGCGCGGGCGTTGGCGCCGCGCACGATCCCGTGATCGTCGACCGACATCACCGCTTCCGGAAGGTCGTCGAGCAGAACGCGCAGCTCGGACTCGGCCTCGATCAGCCGGTCGATCGTGCGGTTGAGGTGGCCCGTGATGCGCCGCGACTCGAGCCAGGTGATGACCACTGCGGCGACGGCCAGCAGTGCGGCAACGATGGCCGCGGCGACGGCGCGCGCCGAACGGTCGGTGTCCAGGCGGATGACGAGGACGACCAGCCCGACGAGCAGGGCGCCGGCCACGACGACCGACAGCACCCAGCGCCACGTCTTGGCTCGACGGCGGATGCCCGAGCCATCGGTGACGTCAGCGCGCACGACTGCACGCTAGGAGGCGCCGTCGCGCCGTCGCAGGTTTCCCTGCACCCGGGGGCCTGCGGCACCGCCTGCGGGGTGGAACCCTCCGGTGCGCTGAGACCTCGGACGGGGAGACGTTGCGGTCAGGCGCGGTCCCGCCACCAGGCGTCGAGGCGCTTGAGGGCTTCGGCGTGGCCGATCTCGCCCTCGTCGAGGCGGATCTCCAGCAGGTGGGCCAGCGCCTCCCCGACGACCGGTCCTGGCGCCACCCCGAGGTGCTCCATCACGGCCCGACCGTCCAGCTCGGGGCGGATCGCCGCCAGCTCCTCCTCCGCGGCGAGCTCGTCGACGCGCGCTTCGAGCTCGTCCATCCGCTTCGCCAGCCGGGCCGCCTTGCGCTCGTCGCGGGTGGTGCAGTCGGACCGGGTCAGCACGTTGAGCTCGGCCAGCAGGGGGCCGGCATCGCGCACGTACCGCCGAACGGCGGCGTCGCTCCAGCCCATCTTGTAGGTGTGGAATCGCAGGTGCAGGAAGACGAGCTCGGCCACGGCGGCGATGTCCGCCGCCGGGTACCGCAGCGCCTCCATCCGCCGCCTCGTCATGCGCGCCCCGACGACGTCGTGGTGGTGGAACGTCGTGCCCTTCCCAGGTTGGTAACCGCGGGTCGCCGGCTTGCCGACGTCGTGGAACAGTGCCGCCAGCCGGGTCAGCCGGAAGTCGTGGTCCGGACCCGGCTGCACGTTCTCGATCACAGCGATCGTGTGGCTGAGCACGTCCTTGTGACGGTGGATCGGGTCGCGCTCCAGCCGCAGCGCCGGCAGCTCGGGGAGGAAGTGCTCGGCCAGCCCGGTGTCGACGAGGAACCACAGCCCCGCCGACGGCCGGGGCACGACGATCAGCTTGTCGAGCTCGTCGCGGACCCGCTCGCGCGACACGATGTCGAGCCGCCCGCCGCGCTCGACGACGGCGGCGACCAGCTCCGGCACGGGTGCGAGGTCGTAGCCGGCGACGAACCGAGCGGCCCGCAGCATCCGCAGCGGATCGTCGTCGAAGCTCACCTCGGGCGGACCGGGCGTGCGCAGCGTCGAGGTGGCGAGGTCGACGGCGCCGCCGTACGGATCGACGAGGGCGACCCCGCCGTCGTCCCCGGTCAGTTCCAGCGCCATCGCGTTGATCGTGAAGTCGCGACGGTGGAGGTCGGTCTCGATGTCGTCGCCGAACGTCACGTGCGGCTTGCGCGAGTCGTCGACATAGACGTCCGACCGGAACGTCGTGATCTCGATCGTGCGCGCCGACCCGCCGGGCTGGTCGCGCCGGGCCCCGATCGTGCCGAACCGTTCGCCCTGGGTCCACACGGCGTGACCCCAACCGGCGACGAGGGCCTTGATCTCCGGCGGCCGGGCGTCCGTCGTCAGGTCGAGGTCGTAGTCCTGCCGCTCGCTGCCGAGCAGCAGGTCGCGCACCGCGCCGCCGACCAGGTACAGCCGATGACCGGCGGCGCCGAAGGTAGCGGCGAGCGGCTGCAGCTCGGCCAGGACGGGCGCGAAGCGGGCCGGGATCACGACATCGTCCCTTCGAGCCGCACGTCGCGGAGGCTACGGCGCGGCGCTCAGGACGGTGGGCTCGTCGTCCACAGCCGCGCTGCGTCGTCGACGACGTGGCGGCCCGGGCCGCCGGCGCTCGGCCGCTCGGGATGGGTCGGCGCGCCTGCCAGCGTCGACAGGACGGCGGCCGCGCACGACGACAGCGCGTCGAGGTCGTACCCACCTTCGAGCATCGCCACCGTCCGTCCTCGACCGACGAACTGCGCCGCCCGTTGGGTCAGCAGCGAGTAGTCGCCGGCGGTGAGCCCGAGCTCGGCGAGCGGATCGTCGCGGTGGGCGTCGAAGCCCGCCGAGACGAGGAGCCAGGTCGGCGCGAACCGCTCGACCACGGGGGCGATCACCTCGTCGAAGGCCCGGAGGTAGACGTCGCCCGTCGTGCCGGCGGGCATCGGCAGGTTCATCGTGGTCCCGATGCCGGCGCCGGCGCCCTGTTCGGTCAGCCGCCCCGTTCCGGGGTACAGCGGCCACTGGTGGAGGCTGACGAACAGCACTCGCGGGTCGGATTCGAACGCCGCCTGGGTCCCGTTGCCGTGATGGGCGTCGTAGTCGAACACCCAGACCCGCTCGCCGGCGGCGGCGAGCGAGGCCGCCACGACGGCCACGTTGGAGACGAGGCAGAACCCCATCGAGTCGGTCGGCGTGGCGTGGTGGCCGGGAGGCCGGACGGCGCAGAACGCCGCGTCGCCGCGACCTTCCCGCAGCGCCGCCACCGCCGTGAGCCCGGCACCTGCCGCCAGCCCGGCGGCACTGGCCGAGCCGGCGCTCAACCTGGTGTCGGCGTCGATCCAGCCGCCGCCGGCTTCGGACATCTCGTCGAGCCGGTCGAGGTACCACGACGGGTGGACCCGCTCCAGATCGACGCGACTGGCGGGCACCGGCTCGAGCTCCGTCAGCGCATCGACCACGCCCTGCCGACGGGCACCGGCGATGACCGCCTCCAAGCGGGCCGGACGCTCGGGATGCCCCGGTCCGGTGAGGTGCCCGAGGTACGCCTCGTGAGTGACGAACAACACCGTGATGTTCGGCGAGCCTATGCCGCTCGTCCGGTCGCAGTGCCGGGGCGCCGGGGCACGTCGCGGGTCACGCACTACCGTTGCCGAGCGGTGAAGGTGCGCATCCCCGGTCTTGGCTCCCGGGTGCGCGCCCGGCCCTGGTCGTTCGACGACCGCGTCGTCCACCTGACGCTCGCCGACCAGACCGTCGTGCCGCGGCCTGACGAGGTCGCCCAGTGGGTCGACGTCGTCGCCGCCGGCAATCCCGACGTGCGCGCCGTGCGCACCGGGGCGCTGTTCCCCGACGCCGCGGCGCGCTTCGTCGAGGCTGGCTTCGAGGTGATCGACACGCTGGCGCTGCTGCGCGTCGCGCTCGTGCGGGCGGGCATCCGGTTGGCGCCGCCGCCAGGCACGGCGCGCCTGGCCGTCCGGCGGCACCGGGAGGCATCCGCGCTCGACCGTGCCGCGTTCGGCGACCCGTGGGGCAACGATGCCGGTGACCTCGCCGACATCCGCCACGCCACGCCGACCCACCACGCCGCCGCCCGTTACGTGGGACCTCCGGCTCGACGCCGGCTCGTCGCGTTCGCCATCTCGGGTGCTGCCGGCGGCCAGGGCTACCTCCAGCGGCTCGCCGTGGACCCGCAGCACCAACGCGCCGGGCACGGTCGAGCCCTGGTCATCGACGCCCTCGCGTGGATGCGCCGCCGCCGCCTCGAGCACGGCGTGGTGAACACCGCCGTCTCCAACGCGCCGGCGCTGCGCCTGTACGAATCGCTTGGGTTCCGCCGCCTGCCGGAGCAGCTCGTCGTCATGCAGTTCGACCTCCCGGCCGACCGCTGATGCGGCGACTCCTCGTCGGTGCCGTCGCCGTCGGCGTGCTGGCGCCGACCTGGGCCTTGGCTGGTCATGGCGTGCAGGCCGGGGAACCGCCCTCGGGCGATCTCGAGGTGGTGCTCGTCGAGCAGCGCTTCGCCGTCACCGCCAACGGTCGCTGGGTGGCGACGTTCGCTCTCGAGGGCGACGTCGCTGGACTGGACCTGTCCCCGACCACGACAACGACGACGACGGCCACGACCAGCCCCCCGCCCGCCACTGACGCCGCCGAGACCGTGCCGCCGGCGACCCGACCAGCGGCGGCGGAGGGCGACGCCCAGCTGCGCACCGTCGTCTACCGGCCGATCGAGAACCGCGACGAGCTGGCCGAGTTCATCGACGGCGACGAGCGCAACGCCATCGACGAACTGGTCGACCCCTTGGCGCCGGCCGTCACTACGTCGGCCGGCGGGGAGACGGAGCTGCACGTCGACGTGGCGACGACGATCGAGCCCTCGGTAGAGGGAGCGCTCCACCTGCGCCGCGCCGGCCTCTACCCGATCGCCGTGCAGGTCCTGGTCGACGGCGACGTCGTCGCCGAGCACCGCACCTTCCTCGATCGCCGCCCGCTGGAAGCGAGCACGGCACCACCGCTGAGCATCGCCCTGCTCGCCAGCGTCCCGGCAGTCGGGCCCGATGACGCCGAGGAGCTGAGCGACGACCAGCGCGCCGAGCTCGAAGCCCTCGTCGACCTGGCCGAGCGGTACGAGGGCCCACTGACCGTGGCCCTCCCGCCGGCCACGCTCCCGGGGCTCTCGGCCGAGGCCCCGGAGCTCGAGGACGCGCTGCGCGTGGCGCTCGACGGCGACGAGCTGCTCTCGCTGCCGTCGTCGCCCCTCGACCCGTCGTCAGCCGTCGCCGTCGGCCAGGCGGACACCTTCGTCAGGCGTCTACGCGACGGCGAGGACGCCCTCGACGAAGCGCTGCCCGGGTCGGCGGCAGCCCGCTCGGGCTGGGTCGCGACGACCCCGATCAGCACGGGCGCGGCGACCATGCTGCGCGACCTCGCCTTCGACCTGCTCGTGCTGGACGAGGCGACGTATGGCCAGCTCGACGGCAACATCGGCGGCTTCTTGGACACCACGCTGGCTGTCGACGTCGACCTCGGCGACGGAGGCTCCGTGCCGGCCGTGGTGCTCAGCCCTCTCGGCGTGCTCCTCGACCCCGGACGGCCGTCCGCCGATCGACCAGCGGCCACCGCCGTCCAGATCCTGGCCAACCTCATCACCACGCAACGTCTGCTCGGGGACGACCAGCGCCGCGGCGTCGTGCTCACCGCCCCGGACGGCCGTCCGGACGCCGACGTGGCCAATGCGCTGGCCACGATGGCCGGCGAGCTCGACGAGGTCCGCCTGGTCGAGCTGTCCACCATCTCTGGCGCGATCGACACGATGGTCGTCGACGACCGCCCGACGACCGTCAGCCTGCCGGCGCAGGCCGGGCCCGATCTCGCCGCCCGCCTCGACCGCATCGAGCTCACGCGCGTGTCGGCCGAGAGCGCCGCCTCGATGCAGCTCGACGACACCGATCGCACGCGGTGGCGGGCCGAGCTCGACGCGCTGATCACGACGGCGCTCAGCGACGAGCAGGTCGATGAGGCCCTCGCCGACATCGCCGACGAGGCCGAGGCGATCCGCGCCTCGGTCGTTTCACCCCAGCCCTTCGACTTCACGCTCACCGGGCGATCGAGCACGCTGCGCGTGAACGTCCGCAACAATTCCGACGAGTCGTTGCAGGTCCTCGTCCGAGCGCGGTCACCGAAGCTGACGTTCCCGGACGGTGAGCAACTCGTCGAGCTGGTCCCGGCCGGGTCGACGGAGGTCGTCATCCCGGTGGAAGCGCGCGCCAACGGCACGTCGTCCATCGAGGTGCAACTGGTGACCCCGGCACTTGGACCAGCAGATCAACGGCACGGTCGTGCTGACCGCCAACGTCAACGCGCTGACCGGTCTCGGGCAGGTGATCACGGTCGGCGCCTTGCTCGTCCTGGTGTCGTGGTGGTTCAGCCACCTACGTCGGCAGCGGCGCCGGCGCTCGCTCGCCGTGGCCAGCCGCGAGTCGGCGGCCGCCCTCGACGAGATCTCCCCGGACGCCGCCGAGGCGGCCGGTCCACCCGGCGGGTTTGACGACGACGACCTCGCCCCGGCGGTCGAGGTCGGGTCCGATAGCGTCCCCCGACCGTGACGGACTCCGCGGACAGCGTTCGAACACGGCGGGTCGGCCTCGTCACCGACAGCTCGTGTGACCTTCCCGACGAACTGGTGCAGCGCATGGGCATCGAGATCGTCCCGCTCACGATCCGCTTCGGCGACGAGGAGCTGGTCGACCGGGAGGAGCTGTCCCCGACGGAGTTCTGGGCGCGTTGCGCGGCAACGCCGGACCTGCCCTCGACGGCTGCGCCCGCACCGGGCCGCTTCGAGCAGGCCTACCGCCGCCTCGCCGACGGCGGCGCCACGAGCGTCGTGGTGATCACGCTCTCCGGCGCGCTCTCGGCGACGATCCAGAGCGCCGAGCTGGCCGCTCGCGACGTCGACCTCGACGTGCGCATCGTCGACAGCCGGACGGTGTCGCTCGGACTGGGCACGATCGTGCTGGCCTGCGCGTCGGCCGCCGCTGACGGCGCCGATGCCGACGCCGTCGAGGCCCTGGCCCGCGAGCTGGTCGGTCGCACCCGCGTCTTCGGCGCCCTCGACACGGTGGAGAACTTGCGCAAGGGCGGGCGGATCGGCAACGCCAAGGCCATGTTGGCCACGGCCCTGGCGATCAAGCCGATCATCGAGGTCGCCGACGGGGTCGTCGAGCAGCACGGCAAGCAGCGCACCCGCTCGAAGGCGCTGGCCTTCTTGATCGACAAGGTCCGGTCGTTCGACGGGCGCATCGAGCATCTCGCCGTGCTCCACGCCGACTGCCCCGACGTGGACGCCTTCGTCGAGCAACTGCGGCCGATGGCCCCGGACGGCATCGTCGTCGGGCAGATCGGCCCGGTGATCGGAGCGCACGCCGGCCGCGGCACGATCGGTGTCGCGTTCCAGGAGCAGCGGGCCTGACGCAGGCGACGGGCAGGTGATCAGCGCCACCGTTTGCCCTGGTGGCATCCCTCACCGGCCAGGGAGCCACAACTAGCCTCACCGTGCGGAATGCCGGCGTCGACCACCCCTCCTCCCACTTCCAGCACCACGCCGGCCCACGGGGAACAGCCCATCGTGCTCGCCGGGAGGTACCGGCTGGAGCGTCGCCTGGCGCAGGGCGGGATGGCCGAGGTCTGGGTCGCGACCGACCTGTCGCTCGACCGCAAGGTGGCGCTCAAGTGGCTGAAACCGAGCCTGGCCTCGGACCCCGTCGTGGCGGAGCGGTTCCGCCGTGAGGCCATCGCCGTCGCCGGGCTCACGCACCCGAACATCGTGGCCGTGCACGACGTGTTCGAGGATCGCGATCGCCAAGCCGTGGTCATGCAGCTGGTCGACGGCAAGAGCCTGCGCCAGCTGCTCGACGTCCAGACCCGGCTGAGCCCCGAGCTGACGATCCACATCGGCACGTGCGTGGCCGCCGCGCTCGACGCCGCCCACCACGCCGGCTTCGTCCATCGCGACGTCAAGCCAGGCAACATCCTGGTGACGCCGGACGGCCGCGTGCTGCTCACCGACTTCGGGATCGCCAAGGGCCTCGACACGACGGGCGACGACCTCACGAGCGACAACGTGATGATGGGGACGGCCAAGTACCTGTCGCCCGAGCAGGTGCGCGGGCGCAAGCTCGACGGTCGGGCCGACTTCTACTCGCTCGGCCTCGTCCTCTACGAGTGCCTCGCCGGGCGGGTGCCGTTCCTCGGCGAGACCGACGCCGACACCGCGCTGGCCCGCCTGCAGCGCGACCCGACCGATCTCGGCCGGCTGCGCCCGACGCTGCCACGGGGTCTGGTCAACCTGGTCCACCGCTTGCTGGCCCGCAACCCGAACCACCGCCCGGCCACCGGGGCCGAGCTGCGCGCCGAGCTGCAGCGCGTCGCCGACGAACCGCCGCCCGACCTGTCCGGGCTGGTCAGTTCGCCGTTGCCGGCCGACATGCTGGACCACGCGCCGCGCGTGCGCACGACCGGCCAGCAGCCACGCACCCGCGCCGTCCGACCGGTGATCCCTGGAGAGGCCACGCCGTCGGGTCGACGCCAGCAGCTGCGCCAACGCGACGACACGCCGGACGCCGGTCCGCGCCTGCGCGGCGCACCGGCGCGCGGGTTGGAGTCGCGGTTGACGCCGTCGCTGGTGGTCGTCGGCCTGCTCGTCGGGGTGGCCGTGCTCGTGGCGCTGGTGCTGTGGGCGACCATCGGCCCCGACGACGGCGACGGCGCCGGCGCCGACACGCCGGTCACGTCGGTAGCGAACCCTGGCTCGACGCCGGTCACCGACGCCGCCGGTTCGTCGGGCGTGATCGTCACCCTCCAGGCGTTCGATCCCGAGGGCGACGGCGAGGAGAACGACGCCGAAGCCACCCTGGCCGGCGCCGACGGCGACCCGGAGACGATGTGGCGCACGCAGTGCTACTCGTCGGAGCGGATGGCCAAGTCCGGGGTGGCGCTGGCCGTCGACCTCGATCGTGAACAGGTGGGCACGCTGCGCTTCGACGTGCCGGTGGCGCCGTACGAGCTGGAGGTGTTCGGCACGGCCTCGGTCGACCGGCCGACCAAGTTCGACGGGTGGGGCGATCCGCTGGCGCCGCTGACGGTCGGCGACGAGCCGGGCACGTTGGAGGTGCCGGCACCCCGACCGGTGCGCCACCTGCTGATCGTGTTCCACGAGCTCCCCCGGGACGCCGGCTGCAGCGACAGCTATCCGTTCCGCGGCTCGCTGGCCGAGGTGAATTTCACGTAGACGCCTCGCTCGCTCCGAAGACTCCGCTCTTCGGCGTAGCTCGGGCAAGGCCGGCCAGCACTGTCATGCTCGCTGCGGACGGGTGCCAAAGCCTCAGGACACCGATCGCCCGGCCGTACGCTCGCGGCCATCGGCGAGGTTGACGATCGGACCCTGGTCGCGGCCGCCCAGGCGGGCGATCGCGACGCGCTCGACCGGTTGCTGCGTCGCCACTACGACCGGATCCACGCCGTGTGCCGGCGGATCGCCGGGGGGTCGCGCGACGCCGACGACGCCACCCAGGAGGCGATGATCAGCATCGTCCGCGGCCTGCCGAGGTTCGACGGGCGTTCCGCGTTCTCGACCTGGATCTACCGCATCGCCACCAACGCCGCCCTCGACGAGCTGCGCCGCCGCAAACGTCGGCCGCAGCTGCACGCCGTCGACGACCGACCCGGCGAGGTCGTCGACCGCCGGGCCGAGGGCGTGCTCGACGCCATCCCCGACCGCATGGCCATCGACGAGGCCGTCGAGCAACTGGCCGACGACTTCCGCGCCGCCGTGGTGCTGCGCGACGTCGCCGACCTCGATTACGGCGAGATCGCCGAGGTCCTCGGCGTGCCGATCGGGACCGTCAAGTCGCGCATCGCCCGCGGTCGTGGCCAACTGGCCGACCTCCTCGGGAACCGCATCAGCCCGTCGGCACGTCCAACCGACGACCCTCCTCACTCCCCGACTGCGGCACCATGACCGACGAACACGACGAACTGCTCGACGAGCGACGCCTGCTCGCCAGCGCCTACCTCGACGACGAGCTGTCGCCGACCGAACGGGCGCGCGCCGAGGGCGACCCGGCCGTGCAGGCCGAGGTCGAGGCGCTGCGGTCGGTGCGCGCCGCGCTCGCCGTCGTCCCGGAACCCGATTCCGAGCGCCGCGAGGCGGCGATCGCTGCCGCCATTGCCGCCGCCGGAGCCACGGTCGAGGCGCCATCGCCGCCGCCGGTCGCCGCCCGCCGGCGGGCCCGGTGGTACGCGCCACTGGCCGCCGCCGCCGTCGCAGTGCTGGTGGTCGGCGGGATCATCGCCCTGCGGAGCGGCCGGGGCGACGACGATTCCGCTGACGACGCGGCGCGCGACGTACCCGTCGCCGAGCAGACCGACGCCGAGGACGGGACCGAGCGCGACTCGGGTGGCGCTGCGGCGACGACGGCCAGCGCGGCTGCGGAGCCGGAGGCAGCGGTCCCCACCACCGTCGCCACGGCGGCGGAGGGCACGGAGGCGGCCGCCGAGTTCGCCGAGTCGACCATCGCCGCGGCGACCGCGGGAACCTCCAACGAGGCGCTCGTCGCGCCGATCATCGTCGCCGACGCCGACGACCTGCGCGACGTGGTCACGTTCCTCGCGGCCGCCGACGCAGCGGCCGGCAGCGACGCTCCGGGGGACACGGCCACGAGGAGCGAGCCGCAATGCGACCTCGGCCGCTTCGTCATCGCTGCCCGGTACGAACCCGACGACAGCACGGCACGCGACGTCGAGATCTTCGTGCTCGACGACGGTGGAGAGCTGGTCGCCGCCGATGCCACGACGTGCGAGGTGCTCCTCACGACGACGCCGTAGCGCGAACTGTGAGCGCAGCGTGCGTCAGTGAGTCGGTTGGGTTCACACATCGCGTCGACGCGGCCGGGACTAGTGTCCCGGCGATGGCCGGGAACCCCTTGAGCGACCCTCGGTTCGCCGCCGAGCTGGCCGATCGCGTCGAGCGCTACGTCGGGACGATCCGCGACCGCGCCACCACTCCGCTGGTCCACCTCGCCCGGGCCGCTGTCTATGGACTGCTGGCGGCGTTCCTCGGCGTGACGGCGCTGGTCCTCGTCATCATCGCATCGACCCGCGCGCTGCAGTCGCTGCTCGACATCTTCGTCGGCAGGCCGCAGGCCGTGTACCTCAGCTACCTGATCTTCGGGGGAATCCTGTGCCTGGCCGGGCTGTTGGTGTTGAGGCAGCGTCGCGCCAGCGACGCCTGAGCGCGCACCCTCCGGAGGCTCCATGCGGCGCAACGTCATCATCGTCGGATCCGGCCCGGCCGGGCTGACGGCCGCCATCTACGCCGCACGTGCCGAGCTGTCGCCCCTGATGATCGAGGGCGAGCCCTCGAGCACCAGCGACCAGCCGGGCGGCCAGCTGATGCTGACGACCGAGGTGGAGAACTTCCCCGGGTTCCCGGACGGGGTGATGGGCCCCGAGCTGATGGTGCGGATGCGCGAGCAGGCCGCTCGCTTCGGGACGGAGTTCATCACCGAGAAGGCCACGAAGGTCGACCTGTCCGCCCGCCCGTTCCGAGTGTGGGTGCGCGACGACCTGTACGAGGCCTCGGCGGTCATCATCAGCACGGGCGCTCGCTCCGTGATGCTGGGGTTGGACGAGGAGCCGGGGCTGATCGGCCACGGCCTCTCGACGTGCGCCACGTGCGACGGGTTCTTCTTCCGCGGTCAGCACATCGCCGTCGTCGGCGGCGGCGACTCGGCGATGGAGGAAGCGTTGTTCCTCACCCGCTTCGCCGACAAGGTCACCGTCGTGCACCGCCGTGACGAGCTGCGGGCGTCCAAGATCATGCAGGAGCGGGCCTTCGCCAACCCGAAGATCGAGTTCATGTGGGACACGGTCGTCGACGAGCTCCTCGGCACCGAGCGCCTGGAAGGTGCCGTCGTGCGCAATGTCAAGACCGGCGACGTCGTCACGCTGCCGGTGACGGGCATGTTCGTCGCCATCGGGCACCGCCCGAACACGGACCTCTTCGCCGGCGTGCTGGACATGGACGAGAACGGCTACCTGGTCACCGCTTCGGGTTCGACGGCGACCAACATCGAGGGCGTGTTCGCCTGCGGTGACGTCCAGGACCACGAGTACCGCCAGGCGATCACCGCCGCCGGCAGCGGCTGCATGGCGGCGATCGACGCCGAGCGATGGCTGGCGCACGGGTCGGCGACGAACACCAGTTCGAACTGGTGAGCGGGCGTCGGCCTGGAATGCCATCGGCTTGGGTTCGGTTGCAGCTGGGTACACTCCTGGCCTCGCTGCCGAGGCCGATGGTGACCGCCACCTCGAACAGCAAGGATCTTCGATGACCGGAATCGTCAACCTCTCCACCAGCACCTTCGACGAGACGGTGCTCGGCGCCGATCGGCCCGTGGTGGTCGACTTCTGGGCGGAGTGGTGTGGGCCGTGCAAGGCGATCTCTCCCATCCTCGCCGAGTTGGCCGACGACCTCAACGGCCAGGTGACGATCAGCAAGGTCAACGTGGACGACAATCCAGACCTGGCGATGCGGTACAACGTGATGAGCATCCCGACCCTGCTGGTGTTCTCGCAGGGCGAGGTGACCAAGCGGGTGGTCGGCGCCAAGGGCAAGTCTCAGCTGCTCCAGGAGCTCGACGAATTCCTCGTTTCCTCCCGCTGACCATCGGTCAACGCGGCGACGCCATCCGCGACCTCCACCGGCGCCTCGCCGCGTCGGGCTTCGGCCCGCACGACGACGACGCCGGAACGTTCGGTCCGGCCACGGCCGCCAGCGTTCGTGCCTTCCAGCGCCAGCGCGGCCTGGTCGACGACGGCCGCTGCGACGAAGCCACCTGGCTGGCGCTCGTCGAGGCGTCGTGGCGCCTCGGTGACCGGCACCTCAAGCTGGTCGCTCCCC
Source organism: uncultured Acidimicrobiia bacterium (assembly GCA_963844175.1). Classification (GTDB taxonomy): domain Bacteria; phylum Actinomycetota; class Acidimicrobiia; order Acidimicrobiales; family Ilumatobacteraceae; genus JALZMG01. The sequence continues at coordinate 441,404 of CAWJNE010000021.1, read as the reverse complement.
ACCTGCGCGGCGACGACGTCGACGTCCTGCAAACCCGCCTGGCTCGCCTGGGGTTCGACGCTGGCCGGGTCGACGGCATCTTCGGTCCGCGCACGGCGCGCGCCCTCGTCGAGTTCCAACGCAACTGTGGACTCGACGTCGATGGTGTCTGCGGGCCGCTGACCGTCCGCGCCGTCGAGGTCAACAGTGCCCGCTCCGGTTCAGGACCTGGGGTCGCCGCGATCCGCGAGCTGGAGCAGCTCGGCGCCGTCGCGCCGAAACTCGGCGAGCTACGTCTGGTCGTGGGGGACTTCGGCGGACTCGGTCCGCTGGCCCGCCAGGTCACGATCGGGCTGCGCCAGCACGGTGCCAACGTGATCACCGTCGACGAGCTCGACCCGGCGATCCACGCCGCGACGTCCAACCGCCACGACGCCAGTGTCTACGTCGGGTTCGAGTCCAGGGTTGAAGCCGCCGTGGACATCACCTACTACTCGACCTCCGGGTTCGAGTCCGCTGGCGGGCGAGCCCTCGCCCGCAACCTCGTCGTCGAGCTGACCCGCATCGGCGGGCTCGGTCAGGCGCACGCCGATGGGCGCCGCCTGCAGGTGCTGCGGGAGACCCGCATGACGGCCGTGATGTGCTCGCTCGGTCCAGTCCAGCGGGTGGTCGACGCCGCCCCGGCGGTGAGCAACGCCGTCGCCGGAGCGATTGCCGCGTGGGCCGCTTCGCCGGCGACCGTGCCGGTCTGACCGCCGCGACGTCCGGTCTCAACGTCGCTCGCGCGGTCATGGGATGAGACCGAACGTTCACCGTTGGTCCCAGCGCTGACCAGGGGTTATCACTGTTGTCCACAGGCTTGTCCACTCCTGTGCGTAACGCTGGACCACAGGTGCAGCCGGCGTCGGTGCGCCGTCACCGGCGACACGTCAGGTCGGCGCGCCGTCCTCGTCGCCGATGATCCGGCGGTAGATCCGCTCGAGGTCCTCGAGGTCGGCGAAGTCGATCGTCACCTTCCCCCGCTTGGCGCCCATCTGGACACCGACCCGGGTGTCGAGGCGGTCGGCGAGCAGTTGCTCCAACTCCAACAGCCCGGGCGGGCGCAGGCGCGTGGTCGATGCCAGCCCCGCCCCGTCGTTGACCGGAGGTCGTCGCACGGCCGCTCCGGCGCGCCGCACCGCCTCCTCGATCGTCCGCACGGACCAGCCGTCGGTCACCGCTTGGCGGGCCAACTGTTCCTGCAACGCACGGTCGGGCGTGCCGAGCAGCGCACGGGCGTGGCCGGCGGACAGCTTGGCGTCGGCCAGGAGGTGTTGCACGGCCGGCGGCAGACCGAGCAACCGGAGGGTGTTGGTGATCGCCGACCGGCTCTTGCCGACGCGCTGGGCGATCTCCTCGTGGGTCAGCTCGAAGTCCTCCAACAACTGCTGGTAGGCGGCGGCCTCCTCCAGCGGCGTGAGGTCGTCACGGTGGAGGTTCTCGACCAGCGCCTCCTCGACGGCACCGACGTCATCGGACATTCGGATCACCGCCGGGACCGTGCTCAGGCCGGCGCGTCGAGCGGCCCGCCAGCGCCGCTCGCCGGCGATCAGCTGGTACGCGCCGTCGACCGGCCTGACGAGCACCGGCTGGAGCACCCCGAGCTGGGCGATCGACGACGCCAGCTCGGCCAGCGAGTCTTCGTCGAAGTGCAGGCGCGGCTGGTTCGGGTTGGCGACGATGTCGTCGACGGAGATGTCGGCCAGCGTCGCCGGCTCGTCGCCGACCTGGCTCGGCGGGATGAGGGAACTGAGCCCCCTACCCAGCCCGCTGCGTCGAGACATCGTGCACCTCCTTGGCGACGTCGCGATAGGCGACGGCTCCGCGCGACCGGGGGTCGAACGTGATGATCGGCTGGCCGAACGACGGCGCCTCAGACAACCGGACCGACCGCGGCACGATGGTCCGCAGCACCTTGTCCCCGAAGTGGTCGCGCACCTCGGCGACGACCTGGTCGGCGAGCTTGGTCCGAGCGTCGTACATCACGCACACGATCGTGCTGACGTGCAGCTCTGGGTTGAGGTTGCGGCGCACGAGGTCGACGTTGCGCAGCAGCTGCCCGAGCCCCTCCAGGGCGTAGTACTCGCACTGGATCGGGACCATCACCTCGCTGGCCGCGCTGAGGCCGTTGACGGTGAGCAGGCCGAGCGAGGGTGGGCAGTCGATGAGGACGTAGTCGTAGTCCTCGATGACGGCGTCGATTGCTCGTCGCAGCCGGGTCTCCCGGCTGAACGCCGGCACGAGCTCGATCTCGGCGCCGGCGAGGTCGAGGCTGGCCGGGGCGACGAACAGGCCCTTCACGTCCGTCGGTTCGATGCAGTTCTCGAGCGGCACGTCGTGCATCAGGACGTGGTACATCGACGTGTCCAGGCCGCGGTTCTCGATGCCGAGCCCCGTGGAGGCGTTGCCCTGCGGATCCAGGTCGATGATCAACGTCCGCTGGCCGAGCTCAGCAAGACAGGCGCCGACGTTGATCGTCGTCGTGGTCTTGCCGACGCCGCCCTTCTGGTTGGCGACGGCCATGATCCGCGGCAGTGGGATGCCGGGCGCCGCCGGGGCGGGCACGACCTCGAGCGCGGTCGGTGGGGACACAAAGACGTCGTCGGCGGCAGTCATGAGGCACCCTCATCGCACGTTGTTCGCTCGGACGGACCGGGCGGTCCGCGCCACCAGGTTGGCGCGGGTGACGGTGAAGGGTCAAGCATTGCCGGTTTCACGTGCAACCAGGCCTCGACGAGCCATTGAGGTTTCACGTGGAACCACGGTGCCGGACAGCGACGAAGACGCGGTGATCGACGTCCTCGAGGCGGCGCAGGCCGCAGCGTCCGAGCAACGCCGGCGACCAGCGAGCCGGCTCGGGGTCCGGTGGCTCGCTGACGACGAGGCGACCGCCCGGGCGGAGCAGTCGGCCGGCGAGCTCGGCCACCGCCGCCGGGGGTCCGAAGCTGCGGGCGACGATGGCGTCGGCCGATGCCGGTGCGAGCTGGGCGGCGTCGATGGCCGCCACCGAGACCCGATCGGCGAGGGCGAGGCGACCGATCAGCCGCTGCAGGTGATCGGCCCGGGACTGGCGGCGCTCGACCAGGAGCACCGTGAGGTCCGGACGGCGCCAGGCGACGACCAAGCCCGGCACGCCACCACCGCTGCCGAGATCGACGACGTGACCGGCGACGGGGCACAGGGCGTCGACGAACGCCCCGGCGTGCTCGACGGTCTCCTCGATCGGTCGGTGGCCGAGGGTGCCGAGTCGCTGTGACGACCGCAGCGCATCGAGCAACGGACCGTCGTCGATCCCGGGCGTCCGAATCAGCGGGCCCCTCACGCCGTCGGCGTCACGACCACGCGTCGGTTCGGCTCCTCACCTTCGGACCTGCTGGAGACGCCGTCGAGCTCGGCCAATGCGTCGTGCAGCACTTTGCGGTCCGCCGACGGCATGGCGTCGAGCGAACGGGCGACGCCCGATTCGCGCACCTGCTCGGCGACCGACGAGGCGAACTTCTGCAGGGCGACCTTGCGCTTCTCCCGGTACCCGGCGACGTCGACGCGCAGGCGCGTCTCGTGATCACCGAGGCGCCGCTGGGCGGCGACGCGAGCGAGGTCCTGGATGCTCAGCAGTGTCCGTCCGCCGGGACCGATCAGCAGTCCGAGCGACTCACCGCTCACCCGCACGTCGATCTCCGTGCCGTCGACCTCGGCGTCGACCGACGTGTCGAAGCCAAACGCTCCGGTCAGGCCGCCGACGAACTCGAGCGCCGCATCGCGCACCCGGTCGATGTCGACGGGCTCGGGCGGCGGTTCAGGCGGGCGCGGCTCGCCATTGGTGGGCACGTCCTCGGCCGTCATCTCGGCTCCTTGCTCGATGGTCGGGGGCCGGCCGCCGGCGGGGCGGCGGCGGCGGTTCGGTCGCGACGGGCGGTCGTCCGCCGAGCGGGCGGCACCCTCGCCGTTCGGGGTGCTCGACGCCGCAGGCGGTGCGCTGGCCGGCGCGTCGCCTCGTCGGCCGCGCCGTCGTTCCTGCTTCGGTCGCACCGGGGTCGGCCGGACGCGCGCCCGGACGCGAGCCTCGCCGCGGATCCGGCCGAACAGTCCGGGCCGTGGTGTCTCGAGGACCTCGAACTCGGCCTCGTCAGCAACCACGCCGAGCTCGTCGAGCGCCAGCTCCTTGGCCTCATCGACGGACTTCGCCGTCGTTTCTACCCATTCCATCAGCGGCGCCGCTTTCCGGTGCTCTTGGCCCGACTGCCCCCGGGTCTCGGCGCCGGGGCGCGCGCCGCTTTGCCCGTCGGCGTCGGTCGGCTCTTCGGCGCCGTCGTGCGCTTCGAACCCGACGGCCGAGGCGCGGCTGGGGTCGCCGGACTCTTCTTGCCGTTCTGGGAGGCCTCGCCCTTGCCACCCGCCAGGTCGCGTTTGGCCTGGGCGAACATCCCGCCCCCACCACCTTGCTCCTTGGCCAGCTCACGGGCCGTCTCCGACGCCCGTTGCGCCTGCCGCCCGAGCGACTCGTCGTGCCCGTAGAACCGTCGGGTGATGTAGGCCTGCTGCCCGATGCGCAGCAGCGCCTGGGCCATGTAGTAGATGATCAGACCGGCGAGGAAGAAGACTTGGAACACGGCGAAGACCACGGGCAGGTACTGCATGATCTTCTGCTGTGTCGGTGACATCGTCGGGCTGACCGCAGCCCGGGCGGCGACCATCCGCTGCTGGAGGAAGTACAGGCCGGCGAGGGCGACGACCAGCAGGGCGTACACGATCCCCTGCCCGAGCCCCTCGCTGAGCGCGGCAGCCGGTGACTTGGCCAGGTCCAGTCCGAGCGAGTTCATCTCATCCTGGCCGAACAGGGACGTGAACAGCTCGCTGTCGTGGCTGAGGTAGCGAGGGACGAAGCCGAACTCGCTGACCGTCGGCTGGCCGGCAGCGGCGAGGATCGCCTGGGACACCGGGGCGGCCTCGCCGATGGGCCGGTACGTCAGCCCGTGGAGGACGCGGAACATGATGATGAAGACCGGCATCTGGGCCAGCAACGGCAGGCACGACGCCATTGGGTTGACCTTGTGCTCCTGGTAGAGCTTCATCATCTCTTCGTTGAGCTTCTGACGGTCACCGCGGTGCTGCTGCTGCAGCCGGCGCATCTGCGGCGCCAGGCGCTGCATCTCGAGCATCCCCTTGGTGCTCTTCAAGGTCAGTGGCGTGATCAACGCCATCACGACGACGGCGATCAGAGCGATCGCCGCGATGTAGTTGTGCGTGATGCTGTAGAACCACGACAGCAACCAGGCGGGGGCCTCGAACATCAGCGATCCTTCGTCGTCGGGCAGATGGGCACGCCCGGATGGTGGGAGTGGGTCGGCTCCGGCACCGGGTCATACCCGGACGGACCGAACGGACGGCAGCGCAACAAGCGGCGCGCCGTGAGCCACAGCCCGCGCCCTGAACCGTGCACCGTCAAGGCCTCACGGGCGTAGCTGGAGCACGACGGGGTGAACCGGCACGGTGACGGGCGGCCGTCCATGCCCCGCTGGTACCAGTCGACGAGGCGGATCAGGCGGCCCCTCGCGGTCGTGGGGTCAGTCACCGCCCACCTCCACCGGAGCGAGGCGACGCCAGCACGTCGGCCAGGAGGCGGACGACCTCGCCGTCGAGCTGCTCGAACGACCGCTCGGCAGCGCCTGGGATCGCTCCGACCAGCAGTCCGCCGTGGTGCAGCGGCCCAGCGACGCCGGCCTGGGCACCGAGGATCGCCCGCAGGCGACGACGGAGCCGGTTCCGGCGCACGGCCGTCCCGACGACTCGACCGATGGCGAAGGCCACCCGCGGCGGGACCAGCTGCGGGTCGTCGACGTATCGACACCACAGCGTCTCGGTCTTGGCACGGCGGCCACGGGACAGCTCTGCGAACTCGCGCCGTCGCTCGATCCGGCCGATCAAGCCGACAGTCGCGTGCGGCCCTTGGCGCGCCGTGCCTTCAGGATGGCCCGTCCGGCGCGCGTGCTCATCCGGGCACGGAACCCGTGCTTGCGGGCCCGACGACGAGTGTTCGGTTGGAAGGTGCGCTTCACCGCGGCTCCTCTGCTGTGGCCTCGCCCGTTCGGGAGGCGTCATCGCTGCGGCCGGTCGGCTGGGGCCGCACCGGGCGCATCCGCCTCCACGCGCGCTGCGCTGCCAGCCGAGGCAACGGCCGCCCGGCTGACGGATTTCGCCGGTCACCCTACCGCCTGGCACCGGCAACGTCACCGCCGGTCGACCCTGGTCAGTGCCTGCGACGGTCGGCGGTGCCCCGACCCAGCCGAGCGAGCGCAGCTGCGGAGCGAACGAGGCGGTCAGCACGGAATCATCGGGGTCTCGCAACTGCTACGTTCGGTCGTTCGGTACGGCGCCGGTTTTCCCCAAAGTGTGGACAACGATGTGGATCCGGGCCGGGCCGAGAGGCAGGAGGTGCAGGTGAGCGACCACGATCAGGTGTGGATGGACGTGGCGAGCCAGCTGCGTGACCAGCTCACCGACGCGGTCTGGTACTCCACCTTCCAAGACGTGGTCCCGTTCGCCGCCAACGGCGAGCACCTGCAGGTCAGCGTGCCGAGCAACATGGTGCGTGACAAAATCCTGACGCGCTACCTCGGCCTGGTGCGGGCGGCCCTCGACGACGTCGTGTCGCCGGGGTGCGCGCTCGAGATCGTTGTCGTTCCGCCGCGGCGCGGCGTGGACATGATCGACGACCACGCGATGCGCTCGACTTCGATGAACGGGGCGCTCGACGGCGCCGATGGCCTGGCGATGCTCGACGAAGCGGGGCTGAACCCGCGGTACACGTTCGAGACCTTCGTCAAGGGCTCGTCGAACCAGTTCGCCCTGGCCGCCGCGCTGCGCGTCGCCGAGACGCCGGCCCGCTCGTACAACCCGCTGTTCATCTACGGCTCGGCAGGACTGGGCAAGACGCACCTGCTGCACGCCATCGGGCACTACGTCCACGAGAACTACCAGCACCACACCGTCCGCTACGTCTCGACCGAGACGATGCTCAACGAGTTCGTCGACGCCATCCGCACGGACGAGAACCCCTCCTTTCGCAAGCGCTACCGCGACGTCGACGTGCTGCTCGTCGACGACATCCAGTTCCTGGAGACGAAGGAGCGGCTGCAGGAGGAGTTCTTCCACACGTTCAACGCCCTGCACGGTGCCAACAAGCAGATCGTGATCTCGTCCGACCGGGTCCCGGACGGCATCCCGACACTCGAGGAACGGCTGCGCAACCGCTTCAAGTGGGGGCTGATCACCGACATCCAGCCGCCGGACATGGAGACCCGCCTGGCCATCCTGCGCAACAAGGCCGAGCGCGACCGTGTCGAGGTCCCGGCCGAGACCCTCGAGTTCATCGCCACCAAGATCTCGACCAACATCCGCGAGCTCGAGGGCGCGCTGATCCGCGTCACCGCGTACGCCAGCCTGAACCGCGTCCCGATCACGACAGAGCTCGCCCAGCACCTCCTGGCCGACCTGCTGCGGGCTTCGCCGAAGCCGCGCACCGACGAAGAGCTGCTCGCCGAGATCGCCTCGATCCTCGGCTTCGAGGTCGTCGCCCTGAAGGGCAAGTCCAGGCAGCGCCCACTGGTCACCGCCCGCCAGATCGCGATGTACGTGTTCCGCCAGCTCACCGATCTGAGCTACCCCGCCATCGCCCGGATTTTCGGTGGCCGCGACCACACCACGGTCATCCACGCCTGCGAGAAGATCGGCCGCTTGATGAGCGAGCGCAAGCAGATCTACGACCAGGTGACCGATCTGCAGGAGCGCCTCAAGTCATGACGCTGCCGGCGGGCCTGGCCCGGTCGGCCGAGTGCGCGCACCCTGTCGTCATGATGTGGACATCGCCCGCTCGACTCGTGGACAACCGCCCGTCATCCACCGAACCACAGCGTTGTCATCCGCGCGCTGGGGACAGTGGTGGACAACACCACCGTCATCGCCGTGCCACCTACGCTGCTCGATCCTTCGATCATCCACAATCCACAGCACCTACTACTACTACTGATCTTCTTCACCACCTCGTCGTGGGAAAGGGCGCCCTGTGAAGTTCCGATGTGAGCGAGACGTCCTCGCCGAAGCGCTGGCCACGGCCGGGCGGGCGGCGACCAGCCGGACGGGGACACTGCCGGTGCTCTCGGGGCTGCGCCTCGAGGTGACCGGCGACGAGCTGGCGGTCACCGGAACGGACCTCGAACTGTCCATCCGCTTGTCGATCAAGGTCGGCGGCGATCGCGACGGCGCGGCGGTCGTCCCGGCCCGCCTCGTCGCTGACATCGTGCGCTCGCTGCCCGCCGGCGCGGTCGAGGTCGAGCTGCCGCGCGAGCCTGGTGCTGACACGCTGACCATCTCCGCCGGGCGCACCCAGTTCGACATCCGCCCCCTCGGTCTCGACGACTACCCGGTGCAGCAGGAGCCGGCCGCCGACCCGGTCACGCTGGATCCCGGGGTGATGGCCGAGGCCTTGCGTCAGGTCGTGCGAGCGGCCAGCACGGACGAGGCGCGTGCCGTGCTCACCGGCGTGTTGATCTCGGCCGAGGAGGACGGGCTGCGGATGGTGGCCACCGACTCGTATCGCCTCGCCGTGCGCAACCTGCCCGACACCGAGCTGCTGACTGCCGGGCAGAAGGTGCTCGTGCCGAGCCGGGCGTTGAACGAGCTGCAGCGGTTGCTCGGGGGGACCGACGAGCTGAAGGTGCGCCTGGGCGCCCGCGACGCCGTGTTCGAGTCCGGCGGCACACGCCTGACCACCCGGCTGATCGAGGGCCAGTACCCGAACTACCGCAACCTGCTCCCGCCGGCCCACCCGAACGTGCTCACGGTCGGGCGCGAGGCGTTGCTCGAGGCGCTGCGCCGGGTGAAGATCCTGGCTCGTGACGCCACGCCGGTGCGGCTGGCGCTGGGCGGCGACACGGTCGGGCTGACCGCCATCACCCAGGACGTGGGCAACGCCGCCGAGGAGATCGACGCCAGCTACGTGGGCGCCGAGATGACGGTCGCCTTCAACCCCGACTACCTGGCCGCCGGTGTCGACGCCGTCGACGTCGACGAGATCACGTTGTCGACGGTGGATCCGATGAAGCCCGCCGTGATCCGCGCCGTCGGCCGGGACGACTACCTGTACCTGTTGATGCCGGTGCGGGTCCCGTAAGGAGCTGGGTCGACGAGATGAGCCCGCCCAGATCGGCGGCGCACCCGGGCGAGCTCGCGCCGTGATCGTCGAGCGGCTCGAGCTCGTCGACTTCCGCAACTACGACCACGCGACGTTCGAGCTGACCGACGGCGTCACCGTCGTCGTCGGCGGCAACGGGCAGGGCAAGACGAACTTCGCCGAGGCGCTCGCCTACCTCGCCACGCTGGGGAGCTTCCGATCGGCCCCGCCGGACGCGCTCGTGCGGGTCGGCGCCGGGGCCGCCGTGGTGCGCGCCGAGGTGCGCGACGAGGACGGCCGCACGTCGCAGATCGAGGCCGAGCTGGTGCCCGGCGGCCGCAACCGCGTCCAGGTCAACCGCCAGCGGCTAGCCCGGGCCCGAGACCTGCTCGGCACCGTGCGGGTCACGGTCTTCTCGCCCGATGACCTGACGTTGGTCAAGGGCGGGCCTGCCGACCGGCGCCGCTTCCTCGACGACACGCTCGTCGCGCTGGCCGTCAAGTACGACGCCGCCCGCCTCGAGCTGGAACGCATCGTCCGCCAGCGCAACACGCTGCTGCGCCAGGCCGGTGGTCGACTCGACGAGTCAGCGGCGACGACGCTCGACGTCTGGGACGCCCGCTTGGCCGCGGCGGGGGAGCAGTTCGGTCAGGCCCGGGCCCTGCTGGTGCAGCGCATCGAGCCGCACGTGGCGGCGGCGTACGACCACCTCGCCGGCCGACCTACGACATTACGGTTGTGTTACGATCCGCCCTGGCGACAGACGGGGTTGGCCGCCGCCCTGGCCGAGGCGCGCGGCGACGACGTGCGGCGGGGCGTCTCGACGATCGGCCCGCACCGCGACGAGCTGACGCTGGCCATCGGCGACCTGCCGGCGCGGACCCACGCCTCGCAGGGCGAGCAGCGCACGCTGGCACTGGCGCTGCGCCTCGGGGCCCACCGGCTCGTCGCCGAGCGCACGGGCTCGTCGCCGGTGCTCGTGCTCGACGACGTCCTCTCCGAGCTCGACCCCGACCGGGCCGCTGCGCTGCTCGGTGGCCTGCCGCCCGGACAAGTCGTGATCACGACCGCTGGACAGGTCCCGGCGGCGGCGGGTCGGCAGCGCCGGTTGCGCATCAGCGAGGGACGAGTCGTCGACGGGCCCGACGAAGCGCTCGACCCGGTCGGGGTCTGAGGCGTCGATGGCGGGCCAGCACGACGACCCGGTGCCGATCGGCGCCGCCCTCGACAAGGTGCTGCGGGCCATGCGCGCCGGTGCGGGGCGGCGCGAGGTGGGTGGCGTGTTCGGCCGGTGGGAGGAGGCCGTCGGCGCGCCGATCGCCGCCAACGTGCGTCCGGTGCGGCTCGAGGCGGGCCGGCTGCTGCTCGAGGTCAGCGATCCGGCGTGGGCCACCCAGGTCCACCTCCTCGCCGACGAACTGCGCGCTCGGCTGGTCGAGACGACGGGTGTCGAGATCGAGCAGATCGACGTCCGGGTGCAGCGTCACCCGCGCCGACCTTCCGTCCCCCGATGACACCCCGTTGGTAGGATGTGTGTCATCGCTGCGAAGCCCCGGATCGTCCTTCGCGGCAGTGCGGACCTGGTGCGACGTGACTCGACCAGGCCGCTTCGACGATCCCTCGCCCTCCGCCGAAGGGGGCCCGTGACCTACAGGATCGAGCGAGCGACGCGTGCCGACTGACGACAAGACCGCCGGACCCGACTCCACCGGGCAGATGCGCCGGGCGGAGTACGGGGCCAAGGACATCCAGGTCCTCGAGGGCCTCGATCCGGTGCGCAAGCGCCCCGGCATGTACATCGGCTCCACCGGGCTGGCCGGCCTCCACCACCTCATCTGGGAAGTCGTCGACAACGCCGTCGACGAGGCGATGGCCGGGTTCTGCACCCGCATCGGTGTCACGCTGCAGGCCGACGGCGGCTGCCGCGTCGACGACGACGGCCGGGGCATCCCGGTCGAGGCCTATCCCTCTGGACCGCATCGCGGGAAGAGCGCGGCCGAGGTCGTGCTGACCGTGCTGCACGCCGGCGGAAAGTTCGGCGGCAGCGGTTACAAGCAGTCGGGCGGTCTGCACGGCGTCGGGGTCAGTGTCGTCAACGCGCTGTCCGAACGCCTCGTTGTCGACGTCGATCGCAGCGGTCAGCGCTACCGCCAGGAGTTCGCCAAGGGCGGCAAGCCGCAGGGAAAGATGGAGATCGTCGGCCCGACGCCCAAGCGTGGGCGCACCACCGGCACCACCGTCACGTTCTGGCCCGACCCGTTGGTGTTCGTCGCCGAGGGCACGGAGTTCGTCGCCCGCACCGTGCTCGAGCGCCTGCAGACGATGGCGTTCCTCAACCGCGGCCTCGAGATCGTGTTCGAGGACGAACGCCCGGAGAAGCAGCAGCAGGTCACGTACCAGTACAAGGGCGGCCTGATCGACTTCGTGAAGCACCTCAACGCCTCCAAGGAGGCGTTGTTCGCCAAGGTCTGCCACTTCGAGGACGAGGACACGGACCAGCAGACGCTCGACATCGCCATCCAGTGGAACACCGGGTACTACGAGGGCATCCACGGGTACGCCAACGGGATCTCCACGACCGAGGGCGGCATGCACGTCGAGGGCTTCCGCACCGCGCTCACCACCGTCGTCAACAAGTACGCCCGGGCCAAGGGCCATCTCAAGGAGAAGGACGACAACCTCCTCGGGGAGGACATCCGCGAGGGCATCACGGCGATCGTGTCGGTCAAGCTCAGCGACCCGCAGTTCGAGGGGCAGACCAAGGCCAAGCTGGGCAACGTCCCGATGCGCTCGTTCGTCCAGCGGGCGACCAACGAGCGGCTCGCCGAATGGCTCGACGAGAACCCCACCGAGGCCAACAAGGTCGTCAAGAAGGCTCAGTCGGCGGCCCAGGCGCGTGTCGCCGCCAAGAACGCCCGCAACGCCATCCGCCGCAAGACGGCGCTCACCGGCGCCGGGATGCCCGAGAAGCTGAAGGACTGCTCCAGCCGAAACGCCGCCGAGAGCGAGCTGTTCATCGTCGAGGGCGACTCCGCCGGAGGCACGGCGGTCGATGCCCGTGATCCGCGGACGCAGGCGATCCTGCCGATCCGCGGCAAGATCCTCAACGTCGAGCGGGCGCGCGTCGATCGGATGCTCAAGAACAACGAGATCCAGACGCTGATCACGGCGATCGGCGCCGGCGTCGGCGAGGAGTTCGACGTCACCAAGGCCCGGTACCACAAGGTCATCGCCTTGGCCGACGCCGACGTCGACGGCAGCCACATCCGCACGTTGCTGCTGACGTTCTTCTACCGCCAGATGCGCCCCCTCGTGGAGGCGGGCTACGTGCTGATCGCCCAGCCGCCGCTGTACTCGACCGAGGTCGGCAAGGAGAAGCTGTACCTCAAGGATGACGCGGCGAAGGCCCGCTTCCTGGACGAGCGCCCGAACCACAAGAAGGAGTTCGCCCGCCTGAAGGGGCTGGGCGAGATGGACTGGGACGAGCTGCGGGCCACGACGATGTCGGTCGCCACGCGCACGCTGCTCCAGGTCACCGTGGAGGAGGCGGCGCTGGCCGACGAGGTCATGAGCGTCCTGATGGGTGACGACGTCGAAAGCCGGCGCAGGTTCATCACGACCAACGCACGCGACGTGCGCAACCTGGACTTCTAGGCCACGAACATGAGTGACGACACCACCCCCGCCCCACCCGAACCGATCCAGCCGATCGAGCTGCAGGACGAGATGGAGAACTCGTTCCTGGACTACGCCATGTCGGTCATCATGTCCAGGGCGCTGCCCGACGTGCGCGACGGGCTGAAGCCGGTGCACCGCCGGATCATCTGGGACATGGAGCAGCAGGGCTTCCGCCCCGACCGCCCCTTCGTCAAGTGCGCCCGCGTGTCGGGCGACACGATGGCCCGTTACCACCCGCACGGCGATGGCGCGATCTACGACGCACTCGTGCGCATGGCCCAGCCCTTCTCGCTGCGCCACCCGCTGATCGACTTCCACGGCAACTACGGCAGCCCGGACTTCGGTCCCGCTGCATCCCGCTACACGGAGTGCCGGCTGCACCCGTTGGCCATGCAGTTGCTGGCCGACATCGACGAGGACACCGTCGATCTGCAGCCCAACTACGACGGCACCATCGAGGAGCCGAGGGTGTTGCCGTCGCGGTTCCCGAACCTGCTCGTCAACGGCAGCCAGGGCATCGCCGTGGGCATGGCCACGAACATCCCGCCGCACAACCTCGGCGAGGTCATCGACGCCACCATCCACCTGATCGACCACCCGGACGCCACGCCCGACGACCTGATGCAGTTCGTCAAGGGCCCGGACTTCCCGACCGGCGCCAGCATCCTCGGCCGGGCCGGGATCATGGACGCCTACCGCACCGGCCGGGGCAGCGTGAAGATGCGCGCCACGGCGACGATCGAGGAGAGCGCCCGCGGCGCCATCGAGATCGTCATCACCGAGCTGCCCTATCAGACCAGCTGCTCGGCGGTCGCCGCCCGCATCCAGGAGCTCGTCGATGGGGGCGACCTCGAGGGCATCGCCGACGTCAACGACGGATCGTCGGGTGGCAAGACGAACCTCGTGGTGACCCTGCGACGCGACGCCAACGCCAACGTCGTGCTGAACAAGCTGTTCAAGCTGACGCAGCTGCAGACCAACTTCGCCATCAACATGGTCGCTCTGGTCGACGGCGTGCCGCGCACGCTGAACCTCACGCAGGCACTGGCGGGCTACGTCGCCCACCAGGTCGAGGTGATCGCCCGGCGGTCACGGTTCCGCCTCGACCGTGCCCGCCGACGCGAGCACATCCTCGAGGGGCGGATCAAGGCCCTCGACGTGATCGACGAGATCATCGCCCTGATCCGGGCCAGCGACGATCCCGCGGCGGCGAAGGCCGGCCTGATGGCCGAGCCGTTCGAGTTCAGCGAGGTGCAGGCGATCGACATCCTCGACATGCAGCTGCGCCAGCTGACCAGGCTGTCGCGCATCGACCTCGAGGCGGAGCTGGAGGATGTCCGCTCGACGATCCGTGAGCTCGAGGCGATCCTGGCCGACGAAGGCCTGCTGCGGGCCGTCATCAAGGACGAGCTGCTGGCCATCCGCGGCGAGTTCGCCACGCCTCGGGTCTGCGAGATCGCCCTCGACGTCGGCGAGATGTCGATCGAGGACCTCGTCGACGACAAGGAGCTGGTCGTCGTGATGACCGAGGCGCAGTACGTCAAGGCCGTCCCGGCGGGTTCCTTCAAGACGCAGTCGCGCGGCGGTCGCGGCGTGAGCGGCGCCAAGCTCAAGACCGACGACTTGGTGCGCCACGTGATCTTCACCACGGCCCACGCCCACCTGCTGTTCTTCTCCAACATCGGCAAGGTGTACCGGCTGCGGGCGATGGAGATCCCCGAGCGCGACCGCACGGCCAAGGGCATGCCGATCGTCAACTTGCTGCCACTGGCACCGGGGGAGACGATCCAGGCGATCATCGACACCCGCGACTTCGCCGGCGAGCGGTTCCTGTTCTTCGCCACGCGCAAGGGGCAGGTCAAGAAGACCGCCTTCGACGCCTACGACTCGAGCCGGCGCGACGGCCTGATCGCCATCAACCTGCGCGCCGGCGACCATCTCGTGCGCGTCATCGAGACCGGCGGCGGCGATGACATCCTCATGGTCAGCCGGCGAGGGATGACGATCCGGTTCAACGAGGACGACGTGCGACCCATGGGTCGCTCGGCTGCCGGTGTGCGCGGGATGCGCATGCGCCCCGACGACGAGGTCGTGTCGGTGGATGTGGCCCGTGACGACACGGCGATCCTGATGGTCACCGAGGCCGGCTACGGGAAGCGCACGCAGCTCGAGCACTACAACCGCCAGACCCGTGGCGGGCAGGGTGTGATCGGCATCAAGCTGACCGGCAAGCGGGGCAACGTCGTGGCCGCCTTCATGGTCGGCATCGACGACGAGATCGTCGCCGTGTCGTCCGGTGGGGTGACCATCCGCATGGAGGTGCGGGAGATCTCCTCGCAGGGCCGCATGGCGACCGGCGTGCGCGTGATGAACCTCGACGACGGCCAGACGCTGGCATCGGTCGCGGCGATCCTCGCCAACGACTGACGTCCTTCGGTAGCGCACCAGCTACCCGGACCGGAGCGGCGCCCAGGAGCGCCGCCGAATCGGGAGGCGCGGATGCGGATCAGGGGTGATGGCGGCCAGGCGATGCCGTTCGCCATGGCGGCGATCGTGGTGGTCGGGTTGTTGACGATCGCCGTCGGCTCGATGGCCGCCGACGTCGTCGACGCCGCTCGAGCCCAGACCGCCGCCGACGCGGCGGCCCTGGCGTCGATCGAGGGCGGCCGCACGGCGGCGTCGAGCATGGCGGTCGAGCACGGCGGCTCCATGGTCGCCTGGTCGCAACAGGGCACCGTGATCACGGTGTCGGTGCGCATCGGCGACGCCGTGGCCGTCGCCCGGGCGACTGGTGGGGGGCCGCCGCCCGGCACCGGTTGACGGGGTTGCCAGAAATCGCGCCAGGCCCTTGCCTACACTCGACGAGGTGAATGCCCGGAACCGTGCTGGCGCCACGGTCGAGCCCGATCAGGACGTCGAGGCGCCCACCAACGGCAACGGTTCGGCGTCGAACGGCCACGGGTCGAACGGGAACGGGGCGCACGGCAACGGCAACGGCAACGGAGACGCGGCCCGGACGAAGAAGCGGCGCTCGACGACCGCAACGGGAGTCCCGAAGCCCGAGCGGGGCTCGGCCTCGCAGCGCGGGACCTCGTCCAGCTCCGTGGCCCGCAAGCCGTCCGCCGAGACCGACACCCCGACCGGTGGCGAGGGCATGATCATCGCTGCAGCGGTCACCGCTGCGGCGGCGTCGAACGGTTCGGCGCCGGAGGCGCCGCCCGCCGCAGCAACCTCCGTCTTCGAGCCGCCGCCGGCCGAGGCGGCCGAGGCCGGTGTCGCTGAGGACACGACGACCAACCTGCTCGAACCACCGGCGCCGATCGCATTGCCCGCCGCTCCGGCGGACCTCCCGTCGCCGACCGCCGATGCCGTGGTCTTCGACGACGCGGCGATGAGCGAGCCGTTCGGCATCCCGATGGTCGAGACGCCGGAGGAGCAGGAAGAGGACGTCCAGCCACTGCCGATCCCGGTGATCACGACGCCGCCGGCGGCGCGCGGATCGCAGACCCAGGTGTTCCCGGACCCGACGTGGGCGCCGGCCGCTCATCCCGACGTGCCGTTCGAACCGCCGTACGTCACCAGTACCACGATGACGTCGCACCAGGTCGCTCCGGTGCCGCGTGTGGTCGGTCGCCGGCCGCGGGTGCGCAAGGTGACGCGCGTCCTTCGCCACGTCGACCCGTGGAGCGTGTTCAAGGTCGCCCTGGTGTTCAACATCGTGATCTACGGCGTGCTGCTGACCGCCGGTGTGCTGCTGTGGAACGTGGCCTACGCCACCGGCACGATCGACAACCTCGAGCGGTTCTTCGAGTCGTTCGGCTGGAGCGAGTTCGAGTTCAACGGTGGCGCCATCTACCACAGCGCATGGATCGCCGGGCTGTTCGGCGTGATCGGCTTGACCGGTGCTGCGGTGCTGGCGGCGACGCTGTTCAACCTGATCACCGACCTCGTCGGCGGCGTCCGCATGACGGTGCTGGAGGAAGAGGTCGTCGAGAAGACGACGGCGCCCATGCGCCGGTTCACCGTGCGCCGGACGGGCGCCGCCAACCCGGACGCCGAACCGATGCCCGGCAGCGAGCCGGAGGTGCACCCGGCCACCGTGCCGCTCCGAGAGCAGTTCCCGGCCGAACCGGCCGAGGCGGCTGACCCGACGCTCCGGTAGCCTCGACGACCGCCCCGGGGCTATAGCTCAGTCGGTTAGAGCGCATCCCTGATAAGGATGAGGTCACAAGTTCGATTCTTGTTAGCCCCACCACGACGGCCTCTCGCCGCCCGACATCACGGCGCGCGCCGAGGGCGGGCATCAACGGTCACGCCAGCCCCTGTACGTGGTCGTACTCGCTCCGCCCCGAACGCGATCAGGACGGTGAAGGCGAGACTGCCTGCGACGAGCAGGCCCGCCGGCAGGGAGGCGAGCCAGTCCATGCGTCCGCCCTACGGTGCGTTCCCAGCGGCGTCGCACGGTGGGGCGCCGGCGCCGACGATCTCGAGCTCCTGCTCGATGATCTCCAAGGTGCGCTCCATGGCCTCCGGGCGGAGACCGCCGACACCGGCATGGAACGGGTTGTTGAGGAACGTGAGCAGCATCAGCATCGCCGTGATCACCGCGACGACCGTGCCCATCATCAACGCTTGGACGGGCGCCCGCTCGCCGCTGTCGGCGAAGAACAGCATGTACACGAAGATGAGGCCGGCGCTGAAGAACAACACGATCCACAGCGGCGCCGGGATCACGCCGACGGCGCCGTGGATCCGCTCGATGCGGGCCTGCTCTCGTGCCGAGTTCTGGTCGAGCCACTTGTCGTAGGCCGATTGCTCGGTCGCCGTTTGCGGTTGGACCGTCCGTAGCGTCTGGAACAGCTCGACCCCCCATGGGTTGACCTGCTCGCCGAGCGTGCCGGATTCCATGCGTGCCCATTGCACGCCGACCACCGAGCGGGCGTAGCAGACCAGCTCGCCGGTGAGCTCCTCGACCACCCCCGGGGGGAAGAACTGCGCCGTCTCGATCTGCTGGGCGACCGTCAGCGCCTCCGTCTCGGCGCCGGCTCGAGCGGAGTCATAGCTCGTGAATGCGAGGAAGACGACGAAGCCGAGCAGGACAGCGAACCCGGTCGCCAGCACACCGAAGACGCCGGCGGCGCGATCTCCGTCGTGGAAGTAACTGCCGTCGGGCGCATTGCGGCGAACCAGCAGCATCACCGCAATCGCCACGGCGGTTGACTCCGGCGACGACAAGGATGGCGATGGCAAGGCTCATGTCGGGCCACCTCGAGGCCGGATCCAACGGTCGGCGCGGCACGCCGCCTGCCGCGATGAACACTACGTTTGTTGCCAGCACTCCGACCGCAACGGCGACGCTGCGTCGAGCCGCGACCCAATCGCTCGTCGGCTGTCATGCGCGGCACGACGTGGCCGGTCCGATCGATCACTGGATCCGTCACGTCTCGGACCGTGCTGCTGGTCCGGCCTGGCTGACGGACCTCGGTTACAGTCCGCTCGTCCGTCGACGGAGGAGCAGTCAGTGGGCCAGGCGATCGGGGACCTGCTGCCGTCAGCCGTCGGTGTCGCGCTGAGCCCACTGCCGATCGTTGCCGTGATCCTGATGCTCGGCACGCCGAAGGCGCGGTCCAACGGTCCGGCCTTCGCCTTCGGATGGGTTCTCGGGATGGTCGTTGTCAGCGTCGTCGTGCTCCTCGTCGCCAGCGGCTCGGACGACTCCGACTCGGGCTCGTCGACGGTCGTCGACGTCCTCAAGCTCGCCCTCGGCGCACTGTTCCTCGGCCTTGCGGCGAAGCAGTGGCGAGACCGGCCGCGTCCCGGCCAGGAGCAGACACCATCGAAGTGGATGGCCGCCCTCGAGACCTTCACGCCCGGCAAGTCGCTCGTGATCGGGGCGGCACTGTCGGGGGCCAACCCGAAGAACCTGGCGCTGACGGTGGCCGCCGCAGCGTCGATCGCTCAGGCCGGGCTCGACGGCGGCGAGACCGTGGTCGCGGTGGCCGTGTTCGTGGTGATCGGATCCTTGACGGTGGTCGGTCCGGTGGTCTGGTATCTGGTCGGCGGTGACCGGGCCGCCCGGCCGCTGGCGTCGATCAAGCAGTTCATGTCCGACCACAACGCGGTGATCATGATGGTCGTGCTCCTGGTCCTCGGGGCCAAGCTGATCGGCAACGGCATTGCCGGGCTGGCTGACTGACTGAGCGTCGCCGGCCGGTGACCTGCGGAACTGGCGTCCGATCACCCCGATCGCATGCGAGTCGCGTCGGTGCCATCGCGGCGGACGATGACACGATTGCCATCACGCGACTGCGTCGACCAGGACACGTACGATGTGGCGTGTGTGGCGGTCGCAATCGATCTCTGCTGAAGACCGAACGCCGCGCCTCGAACGACAGTGCTGGCGGTGACTCCGAACGCTAGGACGCTTCCACCGGCGCCGAGGTCGACTCACGTTCACCGTGGCGCGATGGGCCAACCGACGATGCAGTCGGGTCGTCACCTTCGTCCCCGTTTCCACCGAAGCCGCAACGAAGGAGATGGCCCGTGAGCGACGAACCCGCGAGACGGCAACGAGCGATCGAATGGATCGAGTCGAGTGTCATCCATCCGATCGAAGACTTCAACAACCCAAGACAGGAGTGGCGGCGGCTGTTCTCGGAGGCGCTTGGGACCTTTTTCCTCGTGCTGGTCGCGGCCGGCGGCGGCATGATGGGCCAGGCCTTCCCAGACACGATCGAACGCACCGCGGCCGTGACGGCGCCGGGTTTGATGGTGATGGCGATCATCCTGTTCATGGGAAAGGTCTCCGGTGCTCATCTCAACCCGGCGGTGACCCTGGCCTTCGCCGCTCGCGGCAACTTCCCGTGGCGCCGCGTGCCCGGCTACATCGTCGTGCAGCTGCTGGGGGCGACCCTGGCGGCCTTGTTCCTCCACGCCGTGATCGACGTGTCGGCCAGCTACGGGTCGAACTATCCGGCGACTGGGTATTCGGCCGGCGCCGCGTTCTGGATGGAGCTGGTCCTCACGCTGGGGTTGGTCAGCGTGATCCTCGGGACGGCGTCGGGAGCCCAGAACCTGGGTGTCATCGGGGCCTTTGGTGTCGGCGGCTACATCGCGCTGGCCGGGTTGTGGGGCAGCCCGATCTCGGGGACCTCGATGAACCCGGCCCGCACCTTTGGGCCTGATCTGGTCGCCGGAGACTTCTCGGACTACTGGGTCTATGTGGCTGGACCGATCGCCGGTGCGGCCCTCGCGGTGGTGTTCGGGTTCGTGTTGCGCGGCCGGGGCGGTGGCAAGGCCGGTTCGGGCGCCGCCCAAGGGGAGCTCTTCACCGAAGTGGCGGCTCCCGACGACGACTGAACGCGAGCGGGGCCCGACGCCGACGACGAAACTCGTTCGATCCATGCGATCTGCCATGGATCGCAACGCGCCCCGCTAGAGGCCCGTTTGCGCGGTGACGCGCCCGGAGTCGACGGCCTCGCGGAGTGCGGAAAAGTCCCGTTCGTTCTGGTCGGCGTAGGTCTCGGCGAACGAGGCCAGCGCAACGTCGAAGCTGTCCTTTCGGCCGAGGTAGGCGGCGATGGCGACGGCGTCACCGGAGCGGGCGTGGGCCCGCGCCAGGGTCCGGGCGCAGACCTCTGCGTAGACCCTCAGCCCTCGTGGGGACATTGTCTCGACGAGCGCAGATGCCTTGCCGTCCCACAGCTGTCGGATGTAGAAGTCGCGGGTGACGCCGTCGATGCCGGGGCTGCGAAACCAGCCGAGCAGGATGTCGCTGGCCGCTTGCATGAGCCGCTGTCCCTCCACGACCCGCCGACCGTGGTTGGCGAACTTGCTCTTGCCGAGGAAGGGCTCCAGCACCGACGCCTCGGCCTCTTTGATCTGCAAGAACAGGGGGTCGTTGCCGTCGTTGCCGATCATCAGTACCACCCAGGCCCGGGTACCGACGCTTCCGACCCCGACCACCTTTCGGGCGGTGTCCACGTAGCGGAAGCGTTCGAACAGCCGCCGGCGATCGGCCGGCAGGCTGCGACGGTAGGAGCGGATGATGACGCGTAGCGCGTCGACGAACGTCTGCGCCTGCTCCGGGTCGAGAAGGTCGTTGATCGGGACGATCAGCGGCGGGTCGGAGATGATCCGCGGCTCACCGTCGACGAGGCGGGTGAGCTTGCCGAAGGCCTTCATGCTGTCCTTCGTACGTGCTTTCGCGACGTTGCGTTCGAGGCGCTTCCTTTCGGCCTTGGTCGCGCCGGCGTCCCATTCCCGTCTGACCTCGTCGACGTCGATACGCGCGTACCAGGTGTCGAGTGTTCGCATCTGAGCGAAGCCGCTCATCGCTTCGCGATACGAGCGGCCGACGGCCAGGTTCACCCCTTCGCGCTCCTTCGGGCTGAACCCGTTTGCTCGGCCGGCGACGGCACAGCTGGCCACGAGGCGCTTGACGTCCCACTCGAACG
This sequence comes from uncultured Acidimicrobiia bacterium, assembly GCA_963844175.1. GTDB lineage: Bacteria > Actinomycetota > Acidimicrobiia > Acidimicrobiales > Ilumatobacteraceae > JALZMG01. Next base: position 420,083 of record CAWJNE010000021.1, on the reverse strand, counting down.
GGCCCGGCAGGGTCTCATCGAAGTCGTTGACGCTGAACACGAGCCGCCGGTCAGGCGCCGCGAACCCACCGAAGTTGGACAGATGGGCGTCCCCGCAGAGCTGGACCTTCAGCGTGGTCCGAGGGGTCCCGGCCAGATCCGCGGCCATCAGCAGGGCGGCTCCCCGGTAGAACGCGAACGGCGAGGTGAGCATCCGCCCGTACCGGATCGGAACCAGCTCCGACACCCGCGTCGCCGCCTCCTCCTCGAGCAGCTCGACCGGATCGCGCCGATGCGGCTGCGGCTCCCACGAAGCGTGTGATCCCCGCGGCACCGCCACCCGGGCGCTCCGGCCCACCGCCACCCGCTCCGCCGTGCTGAGATGGACGATCACGTCGTCGGCGTGATCGGCCTTCGCGGCCTTCGTGTCGGTGCTCATCAGCCTGCCCCCCAGGTCGCTGGGATGCAGACTACGACAGCTCGCCCTTCGACGCCTGGCCCGACCTGGTGCTGATCCAAGAGAACCGTCAGGCCGGCACCGTTGGCGTCAGTCGCCGCCACACGACCGCCAGAGCACCTGCGTTGAGGTGCGGATCGTCGCACGTGTGACACTGTCCGTCCGGTCGAACGGGACGCGAGGGAGTCGCCACATGTCCACAGCAGCTGCGGGATCGAAGCCGAACATCATCGTGTTCATGTCCGACGACGTGGGCTGGGGTGATCTCGGGTGCTACGGCGGCGGTGAGAACCGGGGTGCACCCACGCCGCACCTCGATCGCTTGGCTGCCGAGGGGCTGCAGTTCCTGTCGTTCTACGGGCAGCCGAGTTGCACGCCGGGCCGGGCCGCAGCGATGACGGGCAGGCTGCCGATCCGGAGTGGGATGACGACCGTGTCGTTCCCGGGCCAGGGCGGTGGACTTCCGGCCGGTGAATGGACGGTGGCCAGTCTGCTGAAGCAGGCCGGCTACAGCACCTGTCAGATCGGCAAGTGGCACCTCGGTGAGGCCGACTACTCGATGCCGACGGCCCACGGTTTCGATGAGATGTACAACACGACGCTGTATCACTTGAACGCCTACACGTACACCGATCCGACGTTCAACCCGGACTTCCCGTTCGACGACGACCAGACGATGGCCATGTGGGGCAACGTCATCGGCGCCGTCGAGGGCAAGGCCGGCGAGCCGTGGCATGAGGCCGAGAAGCTCGACGCAGCGGCGATCCCGTTCATCGACGAGAAGTCCGTTCGCCACGCCCTCGACTACCTGGACGCGCACGCCGCTGGCGATGCACCGTTCTTCCTGTACCTGAACACCGCCAAGATGCACCAGCCGAACCTGCCGCACCCGGACTTTGTCGGCTCGTCGATGGCCAAGAGCAAGTACGCCGATTCGTTGGTCGAGCTCGACCACCACGTCGGTACGGTCGTCGAGAAGGTGCGGCAGCTCGGTATCGAGCAGGACACGCTGATCGTCTGGACGACGGACAACGGGGCGTGGCAGGACGTGTACCCGGACTGTGGCTACACGCCGTTCCGGGGCACGAAGGGCAGTGACTACGAGGGTGGCAGTCGTGTCCCGGCGATCGCCTGGTGGCCGGGCACGATCGGCGCGGGGCAGCGCAATGCCGAGATCGTGGGATCACTCGACTTCCTGGCGACGTTCGCCGCCCTCGCCGGGCTCGAGCTGCCGACCGAGGACCGGGAGGGTCAACCCACGATCTTCGACAGCTGCGACCAGACCGCGCTCCTGACCGGTGAGGGGCCCTCGACGCGCGATCACTGGTTCTACATGACTGAAACGGAGCTGATTCCAGGAGCGGTCCGCCTCGGCAAGTGGAAGGCGATCTGGAACATCCGCACGGGCTGGAGGGGCGCCGCCGAGTACACCAACATCGTGCCTGAGCTGTTCGACCTGTGGCAGGACCCCGGCGAGCGATACGACATCTTCATGACCAATTGGGCCGAGAAGACGTGGCAAGCCCCGCAGATGGGAGCCCTGGCGCTCAGCCTGCTCCCCACCTACCGGCAGTACCCCAACCGCGAACTGCAGACCGCCGGGATCAGCGGTGCCATGTTCGAAGTCGAAGACGCCCAAGTGCAACAACAAGTGCAGAAGATGCAGCACGCCCTCACCGCCCATTCCTGACCGTCTCATCAGAAAGCGGCTCGCCAACGCATCTGAGCCGACTCCGGCGACTCGGTCGTCAAGCTCCAGACGGCGGTCCCGGATCCCGCGCGAGCGGCGGCACCGCTATCGTCCGACTCCGGTCGCCGGCGAGTCGGGACCGGCGAGGAAGGCGGAGGCGTGGAGCCAGCGAACGATGGATTGCGTCGGAGAATCGCGCCATGGCGCAGGAGGCGGTCCGGCGTCCTCGTGATCTGCGCGGTGAGCGTCGCGCTCGTTGCGGCGTGCTCCGACGACGGGTCCGATCAGGCGGTGACGACGTCGACGACGCCCGCCGTGACCGGCACCGAGCAGGCCGCGACGTCGTCGACAGCGACATCGACGTCGACGGCCACGACCGGCAGCGACGCGTCGACGTGCCACGACCGGAAGCGACGCGTCGACGTCCACGACCGGAAGCGACGCGTCGACGACCACGGCAATCGCCGACGACGACCCCAGGGCCGAGGAGATCGTCGCCCTGGTCCAATCGGCGCTCTCGGAGCTCCACCTCCAATCCGTCGTGTTCGGGGTGTGGGAGGGCGACCAGGAGATCGTCCGGACCGCCCTCGACGGACCGGGGCCCCTGGCGCCGACGAGCCCGGACGCCGTCATCCGCGTCGGCCAGCCGATGGAGGCGATGCTCGGCACCGTGCTCCTGCAACTGGTCGACGAAGGTGTGCTCGGCCTCGACGACCCGGTCGCCGACTACGTCCCCGACCTCGTGAACGGGGACAAGATCACGCCCCGCATGCTGGCCAACACGACGTCCGGCACCCCGGACTTCCTCAACAACGATGACTTCGTGAACGAGGTCTACGCCAATCCGTTCGCCGAGTGGACGGGTGCCGAGCTCCTCGCTGCGGCCCAGCAGTCGCCGCCGCTGTTCGAGCCGGGGACGGGCTGGGCGTACTCGCACACCGACATCATGTTGCTCGGCGAGGTGCTCGAGGCGGCGACGGGCCAGACCGTCCCCGAGCTGCTGGCGGAGCGCATCTTCGAGCCGCTCGGCATGACGCACAGCGCCGGCTTCACCACCAACGAGATCGGCACCCCGACGTTCCACGCCTACAGCCACGAGCGCGGCGTGTACGAGGAGACGACGTTCTGGAACCCGACGTGGGCCCTCAGCAGCGGCAACCTGAACGCCACCGTGGCGGACGTCGGTCGTTGGAGCCTGGCCCTGAACCGCGGTGAGCTGCTCGACGACGACTCGTTCGAGCTGCAGATGGCGGCCAACACCGCCGGACTCGCCAGCATGACCGAACAGACCTACTTCACCTTCGGGATGGTCGTCGTCGATGACGACTGGATCATCGGCAACCCGAGCCTGCAGGGCTACCAGGGGTTCACCGGCCAGCTGCGCGACCCGGAGGTGACGATCGTCGTCTACTCCACCGGCTCGGTGACGCACACCGGCGACAGCAACGCATCGGTCACGCTCGGCACCCGCATCTCCGAGGTGATGGCGCCAGACACGCCGCTGGTCATGCCGACCTGAACAAGGCCGTCAGCTCAGACGCACCGGTTGCGCATCGTCCCGATGCCCTCGATCCACGTCTCGAGGACGTTGCCCGGTTGCAGGGCGCGCGGCGGCTGGCGGGCGACGCCGACGCCGGCTGGCGTCCCGGTGAAGATGACGTCGCCCGGCAGCAGCGGGAGCACGGACGAGAGCTCGGCGATCAGATGTGGCACGGAGAACACGAGGTCCGAGGTGCGGGCATCCTGCACCGTCTCGCCGTCGACCGAGCAGCCGAGGGCCAGGTCGTCCGGGTCGGTGAGCTCGTCGGTGGTCACCACCCACGGCCCCATCGGTCCGTAGCCCCGTCGTGACTTGCCGAGGGAGAACTGCCGTCCCGCGGCGACCTGGAGCTGGCGGTCGCTGATGTCCTGGCCGACCGTCACCCCGGCGACGTGCGACCACCCATCGTCGACCGCCACCTGCTCGGCGCGCGCCCCGATGACGACGACGAGCTCGACCTCCCAGTCAACGGACGTCCCGTGGATCGCGATGTCGTCGAACGGACCGGCCAGGCTGGCCGGGAACTTCGTGAACGTCGCCGGCACGTCGGGCACGGTCGCTCCGGTCTCGGCGGCGTGGCGGCGGTAGTTGAGCCCGATGGCGAAGACCTGGCGTGGCATGGGCACGGGACATCCGAGCTCGGTCTCGAGCAGTGGACCTGTTCCGGCGGTCACCGTCGCGGCGAAGTCGCGGAACTCGCCCCACTCGTCGTAGACGGTCCTCGGGTCGGGCCCGAACCGACCATTCGACGCGGTCTCGACGTCGGCGATCTCGTCGCCGAGCACCAGGGCCGCCCGCCCGGCGACGTTGCCCAGCCTCACGGCGCGTCCGGCCGGGCGAACTCCTCGCGCAGCTGGCGCTTGAGGATCTTCCCGCTGGGGTTCTTGGGCAGGGAGGCACCGATCGTCACGTGCTTCGGCGTCTTGTACCCGGCGAGGTGACGGCGGACGTGCTCGATCAACTCGGACGGCGCAGCCTCGTGGCCCGGGCGGAGCACGACCACCGCGGCGACGGCCTCGATCCAGTGCGGATCGGGGACACCGAAGACGGCGGCCTCGGCGACGGCCGGGTGCTGGAACAGCACCTCCTCGACCTCGCGGCTGGCGACGTTCTCGCCGCCGGACTTGATCATGTCCTTCTTGCGGTCGACGATGCTCAGGTATCCGTCCGGATCCAGCACGCCGAGGTCGCCCGAGTGGAACCAGCCGCCTCGGAACGCCTCGGCCGTCTTGTCCGGATCGTCCCAGTACCCGACCATCGCCTGCGGGCTGCGATGCACGATCTCGCCGACGGTGCCGGGCGCGACGGGTCGGTCGTCGTCGTCGACGATGCGCGTCTCGACGTTGATCGCCGCCCTGCCCGCCGACCCGAGGCGCGCCAGTTGCTCGTGCGGGCGCAGGATGGTGGCCAGCGGCGACATCTCTGTCTGACCGTAGAAGTTCCAGAACCCGACGCCGGGCAGGCGCCGGCTGAGCTCCTTGAGGATCTCGACGGGCATCGCCGATGCGCCGTAGTACCCCTTGCGCAACGACGAGAGGTCGCAGCTGTCGAACGCAGCCGCCCGCAACAACGAGATCCAGACGGTCGGTGGGCAGAACAGCTTCGTCACCCGCTCGGCCTCGATCGTGCGCAGGATGAGCTCCGGGTCCGGACCCGGCAGGATCACGTTCGTCGCGCCGAGGTACACGTCCGGGGTGAAGAAGCAGTGCAGCTGGGCGCAGTGGTAGAAGGGCAGCGAGTGGATCTCGACGTCGTCGGCGTCCATCCCACCGTCGACGATGCAGCTCGTGTACTGCGTGATCAGCGACCGGCTGGTCAGCGTGACGCCCTTGGGCCGAGACTCGGTGCCACTGGTGTACATCAGCTGCAGCGGCGAGTCGTCGTCGATGATCGTGTTCGGCTCCCCCTCGTCGGGGTGGTCGGCCCACGCGCCGACGGTCTCCCAGCCGTTGGGCGGTGCACCGCCCGCTGTGGTGATGACGCCGCGCACGGTCGCCGCGCCACTCGCGTCGACCTGCTCGATGGCCTCGAGCATCGTGCCGGCCAGCGCGTCCTCGACGACGTAGCCGCTGGCGCCGGAATGGCCGAGGATGTAGGCGACCTCGGCGGCGTTGAGCATGAAGTTGATCGGCACCGAGATGGCGCCGAGCTTGGCCAGCGCGAAGTAGGCCACCACGAAGTCGCGGCAGTTGTGCGAGAGCACGGCGATCCGGTCGCCGCGCTGCACGCCGCGCTCGAGCAGGGCGTGGGCCGTCCGGTTGACGGTGGCGTTGTACTCGCCGTAGGTCTCGCGCCGGCCGCCCCACACGATCGCCGTCCGGTCCGGAGTCCGGGCCGCGGTGCGGGCGAGCAGGGAGCCGAGGTCATGGCGGCGGGCTCCGGCGATCTCGGCCGCCGGCGCATGGAGGTCGGTCACGCCCGCCATCCTTGCCGCGACGTCGAAGCGCTGGGACACCGTGTCGAGACGCAGTGAACGCAGCTCGCCGACGCGTTCATGTGCACCTTCCGCCGCCCGACCCGTGAGAGCGGCGCGCTGCTGCCACGGGTACCGTCCGTAGCCGTGACCGACACGGAGGCGTCGCCAGGTGCGGACGATGGGTTGGCCCGGCTCGCCGCCGCGTTCGACGAGGCGATCCGACCCGGTCCGTACGACCTGACCCTGGACGACGTCGCCGATGCCGCAGGTGTCGACCCCGCCTTCGGCCGGCGGCTGTGGCGAGCCATGGGGTTCGCCGACCCCGTGCCGACGGACCGCATCGGCACCGCGCTCGACGTGACCGCGTTCCGCCGGGCCATGGAGCAGGTCGACTCGCTGGGCGGGCTGGAGCGTCTCGTGCGCCAGACGCGGGTGATCAGCGCCGCCGTCGCCCGCATCGCCGAGGTGTGGGTCGACGACATCCGCGCCCTGCTCGACGAGGACCTCAGCCCCGACGAGGTCCCCAAGCTGATCCTGCCCTACCTCGATCTCGATCGGCTGACGTGGCTGCTCGGTTACGTCCACCGCCACCAGCTCCAGGCGGCGATCCGCCGCGAGCTGAGCGCCCGCCTCCCGGGACGCGATGGGACCATGCGGACGGTCGGGTTTGCCGACATGGTCGGCTTCTCCGCCCTCACCCGACAGCACGGGGCCAGCGCGATGGCGTCGTTCGTGCAGGCGTTCGAGCAGTTGGTGTACGACACCGTCGCCGGCCACGGCGCCCGCCTCGTCAAGACCATCGGTGACGAGGTGATGTTCGCCGCCGCCGACACGGAGTCGGCCGTCGCCATCGCGTCGGCGCTGAGCGAGGGTCGGCGCCAGCTCGGCATCCCCCAGATGCGCGCCGGACTCGACCTCGGCTCGGCATTCTGGTTCGAGGGCGACCTCTACGGCCCGGCGGTGAACGTGGCCAGCCGCGCGGTGGCCGCCGCCCCGCCGGGGGTCGTCGCCGTGACGCGAGCGGTGCGCGATGCCCACCCCGAGGGGGGCACCTGGCCGTCGCTCGGCATCTACGAGCTCAAGGGGTTCGGCGCCACCGAGCTGTGGGCCGCGCACACGGCCGGCTGACGCGGCTTGCGCCGCCCGCGAGCGCCTGCCAACGTGACGACCCGTGGTGCGTCTCCTCCGCAGGGCCTTCGTCGCCCTGTTCCTCGCCGGGGCCATCGCCGGTGCGCTCCGGGCTCGCGGTCGAGGCGGCACGCCACCGCAGCACGGGGGCTGGCAGCCCGTCGAGCTCCCAGACCCGTGACGGACGCGGTCAGCATCATCGGGCGCGGCGTCGTCGCCGAACGGCTGCGCCGGGCCGTCGCCGACCGCCACCGCCTCGTCGGTGCTGACGCCGCGACACGCCGCGGGGCCGGGCTGGCCGTGCTGGCCACTGCCGGTCCCCACGCCGAGCGGGCCGCCGAGCTGGTGTCGGCCGGCATCGACGTCGTTTCGACGAGCGGCTCGACGCAGGACGTGCGTGAGCTGCTCGACCTCGACGACCTTGCTCGCGCCAACGGCGCCACCCTCGTCGTCGGCGCGGCGGTGTCGCCCGGCCTGAGCGGGCTGCTCGCCCGCCGCCTGGCGTCGTCGTTGGCCGGCTGCGAGGAGCTGCACATCGCCGTCCACGGCACGGCCGGCCCGGCGTGCGCCCGGGAGCACCACCGCGCCCTGCGCGGGTGGGCGGTGGGGTGGCACGACGACGAGTGGATCGAGCGGCCGGCCGGGAGCGGCCGGGAGCTCTGCTGGTTCCCGGAGCCCGTCGGTGCCCGTGACTGCTACCGCGCCGAGCTGCCCGATCCGTGGCTGCTGCACCGCAGCTTCCCCGAGGTCGACCGCATCTCGGCCCGGACCTCGGCGACCAGACGGGATCGGTTCACCGCCCGGCTGCCGATGCTCAGCCCGCCGCATCGAGAGGGCGGGATCGGGGCCCTGCGCGTCGAAGCTCGGGGTCACGACGACCGAGCGGTGCGGGCGACGCTGATCCTGGGCATCGCCGAGCTGCTCGGCACGGCGGCGGCGGCCGTCGCTGCGGCATTCGTCGACCACCTCGCCGCGACGGACGTGCCGCCCGGTGTCGTCACGTCATCGGACGAGGATCTGCCGACGGCTGCACTGCTGGCGACCGTCGCCCGCCACGGTGTCCGCCTGCAGTCCTTCACCGGCATCGCCCTGCCCACGTAGTCCATCGGAGGGTTTCCTGCATCGGAGGGTCAGCTGCGGGGAAGCCCCTCCGCAAACCCTCGGACGGGGACGGCGTGGGTACCCTCCCGGCGATGGGTGACCTGAGGTTGCCGTGGTTGCCCGACGGGCGCACGGTGCGCATCGACGGGCGCGGCGAGTTCTTCGTCCGCGTTCACCGGCACGCTGATCCCGACGCCCCGGTCGTGCTGCTGCTGCACGGCTGGACAGCGTCGAGCGACCTGCAGTTCTTCCCCGCCTACGAACGCCTCGCCGAACGGTGTTCGTTCGTCGGGATCGACCACCGCGGCCACGGGCGTGGGCTGCGCTCGCCGGACAAGTTCACGCTCGAGGACGCCGCCGACGATGCCGCTGCCGTCGTGCGGGCGCTCGGCCTGCGCTCGGTCGTCGCCATCGGCTACTCGATGGGCGGGCCGGTCGGCCTGCACCTGTGCCGGCGCCATCCGGACCTGGTCGGGGGGTTGATCGTGCAGGCCACCGCCCTGGAGTGGAGCGGCACCCGTCGCGAGCGGGCCATCTGGCGGGTGTTCCCGATCGCCGGGTCGTGGATGCGCAGCCGCGGCTATCGCTGGTACCTGCGTCGGGCCGTCGCCAAGCTGGTCGGCGCCGGCCACCGTCTCGAGCCGTTCGTGCCCTGGCTGGTCAGCGAGATGTCGCGCAACGACGCCTTCGCCATGGTTGACGCCGGCCGCGCGCTGGCCCGCTACGACGCTCGGCCCTGGGCGGCGTCGCTCGGCGTGCCGGCAGGCAGCCTGGTCACCACGAAGGACCGCCTTGTGCCGCCGCGCAAGCAGCGGGCCCTGGCCGCCGCGCTCGCCGCCACGGTGCGCGAGCTGCCGGCCGACCACCTCGCCGCGCTGTCGGACCCGGACCGCTTCGCCGAACTGACCGTCGAGCTGATCGACCTCGTCGTGGCGTCAGCCGACGCCGACCGACGGCGTCTCCCCGTCGCCTGACGTCGCCGGATCGTCCAGCCGCTCGGCCAGCCGGTCGAGGGACCGCCGCAGCTCGTCGAGCTGGTCGCGCAGCTCCTCGCCGGTGACGACGTCGGACAGCATCAGCCGCACGCCGGCGATCTCCCGGGCCAGGAACTCTGTCTCGAACCGGGTTCGCTCGGCGACCGTGCGGTCGAGTTCGGTCTGCACACGGTCGCGGGCCTCCTGGCGGCTCGCGGCCAGCAGGATGAGCGGCGCGGCGTACGCCGCCTGGGTCGAGAACGCCAGGTTCAGCAGGATGAACGGGTACGGGTCCCACTGCAACGCCACGACGGTGACGTTGATGATGATCCAGACGATGACGATGACGGTCTGGATGGCCAGGAACCGGCCGGTGCCGAAGAAGCGGGCGATCGTCTCGCTGAAGCGGCCGACCGCGTCCGAGTCGTAGCGCATCCGGCGACGGCGGGCGCGAGGCGCGGTGAGGTCTTCGCGACGCTTGACCATCGGGGCCCCCTCATGCCGTCCGGGCCCTGGCCGAGAGCTCGCGCTGGCGCCAACCAGCGCCGAGCTGGCGATCCAGCACGTCGTCGACGGTCACCGCACCGAGCACCCGGCCGGCTGGATCACACACCGCCACGGCCAGCATGTCGTAGCTGGCGAGCACCTCGGCGACGTCGCGGTCGGTCGATTCCGGGGCGACCACCGGGTCTTGGCTCACGCAGTGCCGCAGCTCCATGCTCGGCGGCTCGCGCAGCAGGCGCTGGAAGTGGGCCGTGCCGAGCAGCTTGCCGGTCGGCGCCTTGAACGGCGGCTGGCACACGAAGACCTGGGCGGCGATGCTGACCACCCAGTCCGGCTGGCGCAGCTGGGCCAGCGCTTCGGCGACGGTGGCCGTGGCGCCGAGGAGGATCAGCTCTGGCGTCATCATGCCGCCGGCGGTGGCGGCCTCGTAGGACAGCAGCTGACGGACCACGGCGGCGTCGTCGTCGTCCATGGCGTCGAGGATGATGCGCTGCTGCTCGCCCGACATCTCGCCGAGCAGATCGGCGAGGTCGTCGAACTCCATCTCCTCGAGCACGCCCGTGAGCCGATCGAGGTCGAGACCCTCGATCACCTGGACCTGTTCGGACTCCGGCAGCTCCTCCAGCAGGTCGGCGAGGCGGTCGTCGTCCATCGCCGCCGCCAGCTGGCGCCGCTGCGGCACCGGCAGGGCGCGCACGACCGCGGCCACCTCGGCCGGGTGAAGGTCGCGGAGGCGGGCCGCTTCGGCGGCCATCCCCGTGACGGCGGGGAACAGCGATGGCACCTCGTCGATGTCGACGAGGCGGAAGCTCGGCCGCCGCCGCAACGAGTTGCGGCGGGCCAGGCGGACCTTGGCGATCTCCCACGACTGCCCGCGCCCGCCTTCGACGGCTCGCAGCGCGACGTCGCTGACCGTCTCGTCGCCGACGCGGGCGTTGATGACGTCAGCGCCGATCAGCACCTCGCCCTCGCGTGGCTTGAACGGGTTGAGGTCGACGTCCCAGCTGCGCAGCCGGGCGCCATCGGGGGCGAGCTCGGCAACACGGTGGGCGTTGACGAACACGCGCCGCCGCTGCGTCTCGGCGACGAACCCGACGAGGCGAGGCTCGGCACCGGGATGACCGGGCACGACGACGAGGTCCTGGATCCGTCCGATGGTGGCGCCGCCTGCGTCGAGCAGCGGCAGCCGCATCACGCGGAACGCGTAGATGAGGTCGCCGGCCATGCGGCCGATGCTACGTCCGGACCACCTGCACCAGCGTGTCGCTGTAGGCCACGCCGCCGCCCCACTCGGTGAGCGTGTCGTTGGTCAGCGCGTTGGCCGACTTGCCGTCGGGGTGCTGCGACTGCCACCACCCGAACGGGATGGCAGCGACACCGGGACGCAAGCGCGTCGAGATGCGCACGGGCAGCTGCAACGAGGCACGGTCGTTCCACACCGTCGCGGTGTCGCCCTCGGCCAGCCCACGAGCGGCGGCGTCGGCGGCGCCGAGCTCGACGAAGGGAGCACCTTCTGCCGGGCCGTGCTTGGGCAGGTGCGAGTAGCCCGAGTTGAGGAAGCGGGTGTGGTGCTTGGGCGTGAGGAGCTGCAACGGGAACCGCTCGATCAGCTCGGGGTCACCGTGCGGGCCCTCGCGCGGGGCCACGAACGTCGGCAGCGCCGGCTGCCCCATGCGCACGAGGGCGTCGCTGACGAACTCGACCTTGCCCGAGGCCGTCGGGAACACACCAGCGCCCCACGGGCGACCGTCCTCCGGGTACGGCACGCGCAGCCAACCGGTCGCCGCCAGCGCATCGAGATCGACCTTGGCGCCGAGGGCGTCGCGCAGCAGCGTCTCGTCGTCGGCGCGCAGCGCAGGTTCGTCGAGGTCCATCGCCGCGGCGATCCGGCGGAACAGCTCGGGGTTGCTGCACGACTCACCGCGCGGCGCGATGGCCGCTTCGTTCCAGCCCATCCACAGGTGGCCCCACGACAGCACCACGTCGGTGGACTCGAGCTGGGTGGTGGCCGGCAGCACGAGGTCGGCGTATCGGGCGGTGTCGGTGACGAACTGCTCGTGCACGACCGTGAAGAGGTCGTCGCGGGCCAGGCCGCGACGGACGAGCTCGGCGTTGGGCACGATGACGAGCGGGTTGCAGTTCCAGACGATCAGGGCCGACACCGGCGGATCGAGCTCCGGGTCGGTCAGGATCTCGCCCAGCCGACTCATGTTCAGCGTGCGCGGCGTGCGCCCCGCGAGCAGGTCCGGACGGGTCACCGCTGGCCCGTCGACGAGGGCGTCCTGGTACGAGCCGACGCTGCGGGCCAGCCCACCGCCCCGGTCCTGCCACGCGCCGACGAGGGCCGGCAGCACGGCCATCGTCCGGAAGAGCATCGCCCCGTTCTCGTGGTGCTCCCCGCCGATCAAGGTGCGGATGGCGGCCGGGCGGATGGTGCCGTACTCGCGGGCCAGCTCCTCGATCACGGTCGCTTCGACGTCGCAGATCTCGGCCGCACGCGACGGCGTCCAGCCGGCCACGTGGTCGGCCAGCTCGGCGAACCCGACCGTGTGCTCGTCGACCCATGTCCGGTCGACGAGCCCGTCGCGGACCAGCACGTGGATCATCGCCAGCATCAGGGCGATGTCGGTGCCGGGGCGGGGTTGGATGAACTGATCGGCCGAGTCGGCGGTGGTCGTCCGCAACGGGTCGATCACCACGACCTTCGCCCCGTCGGCGCGCGCCGCCTCGATGGTCGGCCACAGGTGGCGGTTGGTGAGCCGGGTGTTGCTGGCCCAGATGATGATGAGGCGGCTGTGGCGCAGCTCGAGCGGGTCGAGGCCGAGGCTGGTGCCGTTGGTCATCCGCACGCCCGCGCCGACGGTCGGGCCGCAGATCGCCCGATCGAGCAGGCTGGCGCCGAGGTGGTGGAAGAACCGGCCGTCCATGCTGGACATGGCGAGGAGACTCTGGTTGCCGGCGTCGCTGAAGGGCAGGATCGATTCGGCGCCGTGCTCGTCGATCACGCCGTGCAGGCGGGTGGCGATCTCGGTCAACGCGTCGTCCCACGTGATCTGCTCGAACCGGGCCTCGCCCTTCGGACCGACCCGGCGCAGCGGGTGCAGGACGCGGTCCGGGCTGTACACGCGATCGATGAAGCGGTTGACCTTGGGGCACAGCTCGCCGTAGCTGTACGGGTGGTCGGCGCGCCCGCGCAGCTTGACGGCCACGCCGTCGCGGACGGTCACCTCCCAACCACACGAGTCGGGGCAGTCGTGGTGGCACGTGCCGTGCACGATCTCGTCGACCGACATCCCCGAGACGCTACCCATCCACCCCATCCGAGGGTTTGCTGCATCCGAGGGCCACCTGCGGGGCTTCCCCTCTGCAAACCCTCGGATGCACGCAAACCCTCGGATGGGGTGGATGAGGTGGGCGGCGTACGATCCGGGGCCGTGGTGTTGCGCAACTGGGGACGCAACCAGGCGTGGTCGCCGGCCGAGGTCGTCCGCCCGCGATCGGCGGCCGAGGTCGCCGAGGTGGTCGCCGCCGCCCACCGTGACGGCCGGCGGGTCAAGGCGATCGGCGGCGGCCACTCGTTCACGGCTGCTGCGGCGACCGACGGCGTGCAGATCGTCCTCGACGGCCTCGACCGGGTCGTCGACGTCGACCTGTCGACGCAGCAGGTGACGGTGGGCGGCGGCATCGTGCTGCACCGCCTCAACGAGGTCCTCGCCGGGGCCGACCTGGCGATGCCCAACCTCGGTGACATCGACCGTCAAACGATCGCCGGCGCCATCGCCACGGCGACCCACGGCACCGGGCTGGACCTCGGCAACCTGGCGACCACCGTCGTCGCCATGGAGCTCGTCACGGGCGACGGCGAGATCGTGCGGTGCTCGCCCGACGAACGTCAGCAGGTGTTCCACGCCGCCCGCGTCGGGCTCGGTGCGCTCGGCATCGTCACCGAGGTCACGCTGCAGTGCGTCCCCGCCTTCCGGCTGCACGCCCGCGAGACCGTCGAGGTGCTCGACGACGTGCTCGACGGCTTCGCCGAGCAGTCCGCGGCCGTCGACCACTTCGAGCTGTACTGGATGCCCGGCAGCCGCCGCTGCCAGGTCAAGCGCAACCAGCGAACCGAGGCGCCGGCGGCGCCGCAGGGTCGGTTGGCGTACGCCCGGGACAAGTGGATCGGCGAGAACCTCGCCTTCGGAGCCGTGTGCCGCGTGGGGAGGCGGTTCCCAGCGCTGGCACCGCGCGTGGCCAAACTCGTCGCCGGCTCGGCGACCGAGCGCGACCTGATCGACCGCAGCGACCGCATCTTCTGCAGCCCGCGGCGGGTCCGCTTCGTGGAGATGGAGTACGGCGTCCCGCTGGAGCACCTCCCTGACGCGGTTCGTCGCGTGCGCGAGCTGATGCGGGACCTGCCGACGCCCGTGCTGTTCCCGATCGAGGTGCGGGTGTCCGCCGCCGACGACATCCCGCTGTCCACGGCGTCGGGTCGGACGTCAGGGTGGGTCGCCGTGCACCAGTACCGCGGGATGCCCTACGAGGAGTACTTCGCCGGGGTCGAGCGGATCATGGACGACTACGACGGACGACCGCACTGGGGCAAGCTGCACGGCCAGCGGGCATCGACGCTGAAGGGTCGGTACCGCCAGTGGGACGCCTTTGCCGACGTCCGCGAGCAGGTCGACCCGCACCGCACGTTCGCCAACCCGTACCTCGACCGCGTCCTTGGCTGACGAGCCGCCGCACCCGCTGGCGGCGATCCTCGCCGATGCCGTCGGCGGGTCGTTTCCCGCCCGCCGACGGGGCGGTGGAGGTGCTCCCGCCTGATGGCGGACCGCATGCGGTCGTCGCCTTCTCGGGGCGGGCCTACGTGCTGGCCGACGTCGACCCGGACGAGCTGACAGCCCGCCGACGCCGACGGCTACGGCGGGGCGACTGCACCGGAGCTGCTGGTGTGGCTGGCCGGCCCGGCGGGGGAGATCGGGTCGCTCGACGTCGTGCTCGTGGCCGCTGGTGGCGGGCGTGCAGCCGCGACCGCCGGAGCACCGCACGGACCTCGACCACCACCCCCGCGTCGTCCGTGCCGCGCACCATCGGCGCGACGTCGAGGTGTACGCCGACGAAGCCGGGCTCGTCGTGCTCGGTCGGGGGCTGGTCGGGCGCCGCGAGCTGTCCGTCGAGCTCCTCGACCGATCGTCGTCCGGTCAGGGCCACGGCCGCCGGCTGATCGCCGCCGGCCTCGACCGGGTGCCGGCCGGCGAGTGGTGCTGGGCCCAGGTCGCAGCGGGGAACGCCACGTCGCTGCGAGCGTTCCTCGCCGCCGGGTTCGTGCCGGTGTGCTCGGAGGTCCTCATCGAGCCGGCCGCCGCACCACTACGTTCGAGCCCGTGACGATCACGTGCCCGCGCTGTGGCCAGGACGTCGAGGCCCGGTTCTACGGACCGTGCGACACGTGTCGCGACACGCTGCGCGCCGAGCTCGTCAGGGAGCGTCGCGTCGTCGCTGTGCCGGAGTACGAGCCGAAGGTCAACGTGACCCCGAACGCCGTGGCCCAGAAGGACGACTGAACACCGCCGCGTCGGCGAGACCCTCGCCCTCAGCTTGAGCGAATACGCCGGATCTGATCTGTTCGCTCACGCAGACGCCGAGCGTGTCCCCGGCCGACGCATCCGCGCCGTGCGGACGAGGACGAGCCCGGCGACGAGGAGGACGCCACCGGCGGCGAGGACCACACCTGGGTGCCCAGCGCCCGTGTCCGGCAGTGGTTCATCCGGGCCACCGAGACCCGCTTGCACCTCGATCGTGGCGGTGGTGTCGCCGTTGAGCGTGTCCACCAGCACGTAGAACTGTCCGATCCGCCTGGGCGCCTGCAGCGTGGCGATTGCGAGCCCGTCGTCGCGGCACGACACGAACGACTGCCTGCCGCTCTCGACCTCGAAGAGGAGCTGACGCTCCTCGTTGTCGGAATTGCAGTAGTTGTCCAGCGTGGCCGTGAACAAGCCTCCGGGAGCGACGATGGGCGGCTCGAGGATCAGGATCGGCGGCGGTGCAGGAGCTGCGCTCGCGGCGGCAGGTCCAAGCATCAGCGCCGCGCCGGCGAGCACCACAGCAACACGCGCCTTCACCTCGGCCTCCAGTCGCCACGACGTCGGCACCGCAACGCCGCCGCAGCTGGCCGCCAGTTACGACGACGCCGACATCGGTACCTCAGTCGATCTCGTCGGACCGCCGTTCCGTGGCGATGAGCGTGGCAGCGGCATGGCACTACCGGCCCGCTCATGGGTGTGTCGCAGCGCCAACCGGTCGTGGCAGGCGGCCGTGCCCGGTGGAGCGGCGCGAGATGGTCGTCGGGTCCTGGATCACCGGATCGTGCACAGTGCTCAGTCGTCGCTGTGGCTCACGACGTTGATCACGTTGCCGTCGGGGTCGCGCACAAAGAACCGTCGGACCCCCCATGGTTCCAGCGTCAGCGGATAGACGACCTCGTACCCGAGGCTCTGAGCCTTTGCGTAGGCGGCTTCGACGGCATCGCCGACGTGGACTGACAGCACCGAGTCCACCGGGCTCGTGGCGTCACGCGTGACCAGCTGAACCGACGCCCTCCCGTCCTCCGTGCGGTAGCGAGCGACCCACCCAAGGTTCATCTCCTCCACGCTGAGACCCAGATAATCACCGTAGAAGCGGCGGGCCGCCTCGACGTCCGACACGGGCAGGTTGGCGGTGACTCCGGTGACGTGCACGCATCGAATATCGCGCGTCGCGCGGACGGCACACGGACAGGTCCCCGCCCGCTTGAGCACCGGCGCGGCGATACCAACTTCGCGCCACGCGCCGCAGGCCGACGAGTAGGCACCCGTTGACCTTCGCTACCGGTGCCGTTCCGTGGCCATCGGAGTGAGCGACTCGGCGCGAACGGCTGCGCGGCGACACAGGACGTTCACGCGCCGCCGTCGCTGGCGTCTGATGCACCAGGCGGTGGCGGGTCAGGCAGGACTCCCGCTTGGCGAAGCACGTTGAGGTTGTCCACGATGCCGCGTTGGCGGACCACTCGACCGTCGGCGTCGAAGCTGAGACGGATCATCTCCTCGAATTGAAGGACCCGTCCCGTTGGAGGCAACCGGCCCCACGAGCCGAGCTGGGTGCCAGTGATGCGCAGATGAACTGCGGCCTCATCACCTTCGACGACGACGCTGAGCAGCTGCTCGTGGTAGTCCGGGAAGGCCGTAGCGGCACCAGCGACCATGGCGCGCACGCCGTCGTGACCGCGTCGCAGCGGCGCGTACGGTCGGTAGTCGGCCACGAAGTCGGACGCGTAGAGGTCGGGGATCACCTCGGTCCGGCGACCGTTCCACACCTCGTCGAACAGCCGGTTGATCACCCGCTTGTGATCATCGATCGAACGCACGGCCCGATCGTTGCAGCGTTGCGCGTGACCGAGCGATGAAGCCATGGCCATGGCGCTCCTCCGTGTACGTCCGATACCAGGCCGCACCCACTGGTCCATCTCGTTCGGCAATGAGTCCGTAGTCGCCGTGCCTCGGCCACCCAGCGAGATACATCGCATGAGCGCGGGTCGGCCAGTACCTCGTCGCCGGTCGGTGTCTGCTTGTCGGTCCGCCAGACGGCGGCCTCGCCGAGCATCGCGGCCAGAAAAGTGAGGTCCTCAGCCCCGGCCGGACGACACCGAACGACGTTCACCCTCTGCTCGAACGTGAGCTCGGCGGGCTCGTCACACCGATCGGCCGGCGAACGCAGCGATGCGCTGGTAGGCGTCGGCGTCGGCGGGTGCCGGCTGCTCAGGCCCGAACGCATCGCCCCGCATCTCGTCGGTCATCGACGAGGTCATGAAGCTGCGGCCCTCCTCCGCAACCTCGGGATCGAGGTCGTCGGTCGCCCTGCCCAGGGCCGTCGCCAGGTCGTAGGTGTGAACAGCGAGCTCTGCGGCGGCCATCCCCTCCGGGAACGCACTGTCACTGGTAGCGAGCGCCTCCACCAGCGAGCGGCCCTCCCGCTGGAGCGCCGCCGCCGGGTCGTCGTGATGGGTCGAGACGGCCCAGTCGGGCTCACCACCCCGCGCCATGGTGGCCATTCCGGCCGTGCTGTTGACGATGTGGTCACTCAGATCGGCGACGGTCCACTCCGAGCATGGCGTCGCTCGCTCGACATCCTCAGGCGTGACAGCGCCGAGAAGGGCGCCGAGCTGGTCGATCCCGCGGGCGACAACGGACGTAGTCATGACGCATGTCTACCCAAAGGCACGGCCAACGCCGAGAGCGTTCGGAACTGTCAGGATGGGTCGTGACCGCCGACCTGGGCGAGCTGCTCGAGTCCCATGGTGTGCTGTTGGAGTCGGCGAAGGGGCCGATCCCAAGCGTGGCGCAGCTCGTCGCCGGCGAACCGATCACAGGAAGCTGGTGGGGGCATCCGGCGAGTCACGAGATCTTCGAGGCGATCAACCGCCTCGCAGACTCTCCCGACGTCGCCCGTATGCGGCTCGTGAACAACAAGGTCACGCTCGTCCACCGACGTCTTTGGCCGGCGCTCCTGCGATTGGCAGTCCGGTTCGACGACGCTGCCTTGCTCGTCGTGACCCAAGAGCACACCTCATCAGGCGCCCACCGTGCCACCACCTCGCCGCTGCACGAATGGGTCTCCTCCAGCGTCCTCGACGCTGCGGAACGACTGAGCGCAGCCGAGGCGACCGACATGCTCCCGTCGGTTCTTCGGATGCGGGACGCGTCCGGGAACGACGGGGAATGAGTCGGCTCGCTGCGTCCTGTACCGCCGCCAACACGAGAGCGCCGGGTGGAGACGACGGGACTCGAACCCGCAACCCCCACCTTGCAAAGGTGGTGCGCTACCAGTTGCGCCACGTCCCCGGGGGAGCGATCAACGCTACCGCAGGTCGTTCGACGCGATCCGGGCGAAGGCGACGGCGGCGGCGTGGCCGACGTTCAGCGAGTCGGCGCCCGCCACCATCGGGATGCGCAGGCGACGGTCGGCTGCTCCGATCGCCGCCACCGAGAGACCGTCCCCCTCGGCGCCGAGGAGGACGGCGAGCCGCTCCGGGACGGCCACGTCGAACAGGTCGACGGCGTCCGGCGCCGGCGTCAACGCCCACGTCTCGTAGCCGTGCGTCCGGAGCCGGGCGAGGTCGGCCGGCCACGCCATGGCGCGGGCCACGCGCAGGTGCAGCACCTCACCCATGCTGACCCGGATGGTGCGCCGGTAGTACGGGTCGATGCACGTCGGGTCGAGCACGAGGCCGTCGATCCCCAGCGCCCGGGCCGAGCGGGCGATGGCCCCGACGTTCTCGGGGTCGTTGAGCCCCTCGAGCACGGCGATCCGGCGTCCGGCCGCCAGCACCTCGTCGACGGTCGGCAGCGGCCGTCGCTCGGCGGCGGCGACCGCACCGCGATGGAGGTCGAAGCCGACGGTCGACGCCAGCACCGGGCGAGACGCCACGTACACCGGTGCCGCCACCGCCTCCAGACGCTCCGCCAGCCGGGCGTGGAGCTGCGGGGTGAGCAGGATCGAGCGAACGACGTGGTCGGAGTCGAGCAGCCGCTCGATCGCCGTGAACCCTTCGGCGATGAAGACGTCGTTGCGCTCCCGGCGCCGCCGCTCGGTGGGATCGGCCAGCGCCACGTAGTCGGCCAGCCTGGCGTCGGCCGGGTCGTCGACGAGGATGACGTCGCCCATTCCCCATCTTGACCAGCGGGCGGGGCGGCGCGAACATCGAACAGATGTTGGCCGTTGAGACGCAGTCGATCGAGCTACAGGGCTCCTTGTTCGGATCAGATGCCCCGGCCGTCGACCCGGCGTTCACCGGGCTCCATCGCTCCCAGCTCGATGCCACGAGCTGGCTCGACGTGGCGCCGGGCTGGCTGCACGGTCACGAGGCCGTCTTCGACCAGCTCTGGCACGAGCTGCCCTGGCGGCAGCGAACGGTCACGATGTATGAGCGCCGCGTGGCCGAACCGCGCCTCACCTGGTGGTGGGCGGTCGACGGTGCCACCGCCGAGCCGTTGCCGGTGCTGGCCGACGCCCGCTGCGCGCTCGACGGCCACTACGGCGAGACGTTCGACTCCATCGGGTTCAACTGCTACCGCCACGGCGGCGACTCCGTGGCGTGGCACGGCGACCGTCACCGCCACACGGTCACCGACCCCGTCGTGGCGATCGTCAGCGTCGGCCAGCCGCGACCGCTGCGCCTGCGACCACGCGGCGGCGGCCGGGCCCGGTCGTTCGACCTCGGGCACGGCGACCTGTTCGTGATGGGCGGTGCCTGCCAGCACGACTGGGAGCACTGCGTCCCCAAGGTCCGCTCGGCCGGTCCGCGCATCTCGATCACGTACCGCTACGGCGCCGATCGCCGCCTGCCCGGCCGGATCGGGCGTCAGGGGAGCATGTAGGTGCCCTGGGCGACGGCGGTGGGCTTGTCGGAGCGGTCGTCGACCCAGATCTGCACCGTCCCGACGACGTTGCGCCGGCCGGCGACGTCGGCCGTGGCCCGCGCCCAGAGCGTTCGGCCGACGGCGGGGCGGACGTAGCGGATCGAGAGCTCGGACGTCAGCGCCATCGGTTCGACGCGCTCGATGACCGCGAACACCAGGAACCACAGCGCGGCATCGGCCAACCCGAACTGTGAAGGCCCCGAGATGAACCCGCCTGGCCGCAGCTCGCTCGCCAGCACGTCCCGGCGGGCGACCGCGTAGTCGCTACCGACCTCGGCGCAGAGGTTCGAGGTGCCCGGGAACCCGGTGCGGAGCATCTCGTTGATCTCGTCGACGGTGGGGCGGGCCATCAGCGGATTCTCTGGCATGGTGTCGCTCGTGGCCCAACCGGAGCTCCGCCGTGTCGCCGTCGTCGGCGCCTCGTTGGCCGGGCTGCGGGCGTGCGAGACACTGCGTGCCGAGGGATTCGGCGGCGCCATCACGCTGATCGGTGCCGAGACCCACCTGCCGTACGACCGGCCGCCGCTGTCCAAGAAGCTGCTGGCCGGCGAGTGGGAGCCGGATCGCATCGCCCTGCGCAAGCCCGACGACCTGGAGTCGCTCGGGCTGGATCGCCTCCTCGGCGTCCCTGCCGCCGAGGCTCGACCTCGCCGCCCGGTCGGTCCTGCTGGCCGACGGCGTCGAGGTGCCCTTCGACGGGGTGGTCCTGGCCACCGGTGCGGCGCCGCGCCGTCTGCCCGACCAGGGCGCCGTCGCCAGCGTCCACGAGCTGCGCACGCTCGACGACTCGCTGCGCCTGCGCGCCGAGGTGCTCCGGGGCGACCGCCGAGTCGTGGTGATCGGCGCCGGCTTCATCGGCCTGGAGGTGGCGGCGACGGCTCGGGGTCTCGGCAACGCCGTCACCGTGCTCGAGGGCGCGTCGGCGCCGCTGATCCGCGGCCTCGGCCCCGAGCTGGGCGCGGCGGTGGCCTCCGTTCACGAGCCGGACGGCATCGTCGTGCGCTGTGGCGTGACCGTCGCCGACCTCGAGCACGACGGTGTCCGCCTGGCCGACGGTGAGGTCGTCCCGGCTGACGTGATCGTCGTGGGCATCGGCGTCGCACCGGCGACCGGCTGGCTGGAGGGCGGCCCGCTCGAGCTGCGTGATGGTGTCGTCTGCGACGCCACGCTGGCCGCCGGACCGCCCGGGGTCTTCGCCGCCGGCGACGTCGCCCGCTGGACGAACGAGCTGTTCGCCGAGGAGCAGCGTGTCGAGCACTGGACCAACGCCGCCGAGCAGGGCGCGGCGGCGGCCCGCAACCTGCTGGCCACGGCGGCCGGATCACCGGGTCTGGCCTACGCGCCGGTGCCGTTCTTCTGGAGCGACCAGGGCCGCCACCGGGTGCAGTTCCTCGGCCGCGCCGCCGATCCGACGGTCGCCGACGACGACGTCGCCGAGATCGTCGTCGGTGACCCGGCCGAGCACCGGTTCCTGGCGCTCTACGGGCGTCGCGGCCGCCTGCGCGGCGTTCTCGGGTTGAACGTGCCGAAGCTGCTGATGCGCTACCGCTCGCTGCTGGCCAGCGGCGCCAGCTGGGACGATGCGCAGGCGCTGGCGGCGTCGCAACAAAGCTGAGCCGCATCGACGCAGCTTCTGGCGGCCTCCGAGGTGGGTCACTTTCGAATCGATAGCCTGGCGGCATGAGTGATGTCACCAGCGGCACGATCACCGCCGGCCCGACCGTCCGCCTCCCCCTCGCCGACCTGCCGGCGACCGTGCTGCCGGGAACCGTCGTCACCCTCGCCATCGACTCCGACGCCCTGCGTCGCGCCGTCGACGCGGCCAGGGAGTCGGCCGGCAGCCGCCTCCTGCTGCGCGCCGCCGGCAGTGACCTCGGCGTCATCGCCCAGGTCCCCGACATCGGCGCGCTGCCCAACGGTCAGCCGGTGGCCGTGATCCGGGTCGACCAGCGGGCGCGGGTGACCGCCGTCCACGCTGCCGAGCGAGGGGCGACGTTCGCCGACGCCGAGGTGCTCACCGACCCGCGCCCGACACCGCGTGTCGAGGCATTGGCCCGAGAGCTGCGGGCGACCCTCGAGCCGATCGCTCAGCTGCGCCGCTCGCGGCGCCTGCCCGAGCTGCTGCGCAGCGGTCCTGAGCCGGGTGCGCTGGCCGACGCCGTCGTGTCGTGGGCCGAGCTCGACGAGGACCGCCGGCGCGACACGCTGGCCGCGGTCAACGTCGCCGACCGTGTCGAGCTCGTGCTGGCCTGGGCCAAGGACCACCTCGCCGAGCTGCAGGTGGCCGAGACGATCCGCAATGACGTCACCGAAGGCGTCGACAAGCAGCAGCGCGAGTACCTGCTGCGCCAGCAGCTGGCGGCGATCCGCAAGGAGCTGGGCGAGGGCGACGACGACGTCGTCGGCGAGTACCGCACCAAGCTGGAGTCCCTCGACGCGCCCGACTCCACGAAGAACTTCCTGGCCAAGGAGCTGGACCGGTTGGAGCGCACCAGCGCCCAGTCGCCCGAGCACGGTTGGATCCGCACGTGGCTCGACCGCGCCTTCGAGCTGCCGTGGGGCGTGCGCAGCGACGACACGCTCGACCTGCCCGAGGCGCAGCGGGTCCTCGACGAGGACCACTACGGGTTGGCCGACGTGAAGTCGCGCATCGTCGAGTTCCTCGCTGTCCGCAAGCTGCGCGGCGATCGCGACATCGACGAAGCCGAAGCACGCGCCGCCACTCGTCGCGGGGCCGGGGCGATCGTGACGCTGGTCGGGCCGCCGGGCGTCGGCAAGACCTCCCTCGGCGAGTCGATCGCCCGGGCGATGGGCCGCAAGTTCGTGCGCGTCGCCCTGGGCGGTGTGCGCGACGAGGCCGAGATCCGCGGCCACCGCCGGACCTACGTCGGCGCGCAGCCGGGCCGCATCGTCCGGGCGATCACCGAGGCCGGCACGATGAACCCCGTCGTGCTGCTCGACGAGGTCGACAAGCTCGGCGCCGGTGCCTGGTCGGGCGACCCGACGGCGGCGCTGCTCGAGGTGCTCGACCCGGCGCAGAACCACACGTTCCGCGACCACTACCTCGAGCTGGACCTCGACCTGTCCGAGGTCGTCTTCATCGCCACTGCCAACCTGCTCGACACCGTGCCGGCGCCGCTGCTCGACCGCATGGACATCGTGCGCCTCGACGGCTACACCGACGCCGAGAAGGTGTTCATCGCCCGCCGCTACCTGCTGCCGCGCCAGCTGCAGCGGGCCGGGCTGCGGGAGGACGAGCTGACCGTCGACGACGACACGATCCTCGCCGTGGTCCGTGGGTACACGCGTGAGGCCGGGGTGCGCTCGCTCGAGCGCGAGCTCGGCCGCCTGGCCCGCAAGGCGGCGGCGAAGATCGCCTCGGCGCAGCTGCTGCCGGCGGTCGACGCCGAGAACCTGCACGAGTGGCTGGGTCGCTCGAAGGTCGTCGACGACGTGCCGGAGCGCACCGAGCTGCCCGGCGTGGCCACCGGGCTGGCCGTCACCGGCCACGGCGGCGACGTCCTGTTCATCGAGTCGACGGCGTTCCCCACGTCGGCCGACGCCGAGCCCGGGCTGACGCTGACCGGTCAGCTCGGCGACGTGATGAAGGAGTCGGCGCAGATCGCCCTCAACTACGTGCGGTCCCACGCCGGCGAGCTCGGGGTCGACCCCGAGGCGGTGCGCGGGCGGTTCCACGTCCACGTGCCGGCCGGCGCGGTGCCCAAGGACGGGCCGTCGGCGGGCGTCACGATGACCACGGCGCTGGTCAGCCTGCTGCGCGACGAGCCGGTCAAGGAGACCGTCGGCATGACCGGCGAGATCACGCTGCAAGGCGCGGTGCTCCCGATCGGCGGCGTCAAGCAGAAGGTGCTGGCCGCCCACCGGGCCGGGCTGACGGAGGTCGTGTTGCCCAAGCGCAACGAGGCCGACCTCGAGGACGTCCCCGACGCGGTTCGTGACGTGATGACGTTCCACCTCGCGACGACGTATGCGGACGTGCTGGCGGCGGCGTTCGCGGCCTGACCCGGGGTCCCCGGCAGCGTGGCTGTCGGCGATCCCGGTCCGGCCCGTTCCGCAGCGGGCTCATTCGCCGGTCGTTCGAGCGAGCGAGGCCTAACGTTGACGTGTGCCGCGCCTCGACGCTGCTCGGGTCGCGGCCTGGCGGGAGCTGCAGTCGGTGTCGGCCGAGCTCGGCCGCCGCATCGACGAGCAGCTGATGGCCGACTGGGACGTTCCGCTCGGGTGGTTCGACGTGCTGGCCGCGCTGGCGCGCGCCGGTGGGTCGGCGCGCCCGTCGGAGCTCGCCGCCGATCTGCGGATCGTGCGGTCCAGCCTCAGTCGCCGGCTGGACCGGTTGGAGGAGGAGGGGTGGGTGGCGCGCGGTCGGCGTCCGACCGACGGCGACCACCGCGCCGTCGTCATCGATCTGACGCGTCGCGGCCGGGCATTGTGGCGGGAGATGAACGTCACCTATCGGCGCGCCGTGCAGGCGAACGTGTCGTCGCGCCTGTCCGACGGTGACGTGGCCGCGCTGACCCGAGCCCTCGACCACCTCGCCCCCTGACCGCAGGGTTTGGGCCCGCCGCGTCATCGTCGGCACAATCGGGCGATGAGTACTGCAGTCATCGTCGATGCCGTCCGGACCCCGCTGGGCAAGCGCAACGGCAAGCTCAAGGACTGGCACCCCGTCGACCTGGCCGCCGAGACGCTGAGGGCGCTGGTCGACCGCACGGGCATCGACCCGGAGCTCGTCGACGACGTCGTGATGGGCTGCGTCATGCAGGTCGGCGAGCAGGGCGTGAACATCGCCCGCAACGCCGTGCTTGCCGCCGGCTGGCCCGAGGCGGTCCCCGGCACGACCGTCGACCGGCAGTGCGGATCGAGCCAGCAGGCCGCCCACTTCGCCGCCCAGGGCGTGATCGCCGGTGCGTACGACGTGGTCGTGGCGGCCGGTGTCGAGGTGATGACCCGGGTGCCGATGGGCGCCTCGATGGCCGACGGGAAGTTCGGCTACCCGTTCGGTCCGAAGGTCGGGGCCCGCTACGCCGACCAGGGCGGGCTCGTGCCGCAGGGCATCTCCGCCGAGCTGATCGCCGAGAAGTGGAACCTGTCCCGCGACGCGCTCGACGCCTTCGGCGCCCGCAGCCAGCAGCTCGCCGCCAAGGCCACGGCCGAGGGGCGCTTCGAGCGGGAGATCCTGCCCGTCCTCGGCGCCGATGGCCAGATGATGACGGCCGACGAGGGACTGCGCGAGACGACGCTCGAATCGCTGGCCAAGCTCAAGCCGTCGTTCAAGCCGGAGGAGGAGGGCGGCCGGGTGACGGCCGGCAACTCGTCGCAGATCACCGACGGTTCGGCGGCGATCCTGATCATGAGCGAGGAGAAGGCGAGCGCGCTCGGGCTGACACCGCGCGCGCGGTTCGTCGACTTCTCGCTCGCCGCCGCCGACCCGCGGTTCATGCTGACGGCCCCGATCCCGGCGACGCACAAGTTGCTCGAGCGGTCGAAGACCACGATGGACGACATCGACCTCGTCGAGATCAACGAGGCGTTCGCCTCGGTGGTGCTGGCGTGGGAGCAGGAGCTCCACCCGGACATGGACAAGGTGAACGTCAACGGCGGCGCCATCGCCATCGGCCACCCGCTCGGGTGCTCCGGGGCCCGCCTGATGACCACGCTGCTCAACGAGCTCGAGCGCACCGGCGGCCGCTACGGGCTGCAGACGATGTGCGAGGGCGGCGGCATGGCCAACGCCACGCTCATCGAACGCCTCGGCTGATGAGTGGAGTCTTCGGAGCGAGCGAGGCCATCAGAGGGCGGCGAGGCGGCGGCGCCACTCGACGGAGGCCCGGTCGGCCTGCACGCTGACGGTCGCCGTGTTCTCGACCGGCAGCACGCCCGGCACCCGCTCGAGCATGCGTTGGTCCTCGGCGCCGATCGCCCGGTCGAAGGCGATGACCTCCTCGGCCGGGACCGAGTGGTCGTCATTGCGCCAGACGACGAACGTGAAGTAGGAGTGCTCGTCGTCGATCGGCGTGCTGCAGAGCAGGATGATGTGGTCCAGCCCGGTCTCGTAGTGGATCGTGCTGCGCACGGCGAACGGCAGGTGGAACCCGGTCGTCATGTGCCGCTTGATCACCGCCGCCTCGAGCCCTGACGCCGCCTTGCCGGCCTCGTTGGCCACCTCGACGTCATAGGCGTAGCCCACCCAGCCGTGGTCGAGCTCGACGATCTCGAACTTCGGCACCTCGGTGTTGGCGGCCAGCCCGAACGTGCCCGTGTGCACGTAGGGGAAGTGCGAGATGTCGAGGAAGTTGTCGGTCATCCGCGTCACGGAGGCCGACCACACGGCCACGCCCGAGTTGATCCGCCGGTACGCGGGATCGTCCTCCTCGGCGACGACGGGTACGTCGCTGGTCGGCGTGCCCGGGCAGATCCACACCAGGCCGTAGCGCTCGGTCACCTCGACGGTCGACAGGTGCGCCGTGGGTGGCACCGGGACGCCGGGCGCGGCGGACGGCACGGCGACGCATCGCCCACCCTCGCCGAACGTCCACCCGTGGTACGCGCACACGAGACACCCGTGCTCGATGTGTCCGAGGGACAGCGGCGCCTCCCGGTGTGGGCAACGGTCGGGGGCGGCCACGAGGGCGCCGTCAGGCCCGCGCCACACGACGAGGTCCCGGCCGAGCAGCCGGACGGCCCGCGGCTCGTCGTCGACGTCGGCGGTCTCGGCGACGACGTGCCAGTGGTCGCCCAGACCGGTCCGTTCGGTCAGCACGCAGGTGCCTCACTCACGGTGGTCAGTCTGTCGTACCAACCGCCGGGCGCGTGCGGTGGTCAGCCGCCGATCGGCACCAGGCGCGCCCGGGTCACTCGTAGCGCGGGCGCGTGGCTTCCCGGCGGCGGGCCCGGCGCGTGGCGAGGGCCATCTTCACGAGGTACCACGGCGACGGCGGGATCCAACCGAGCTGCATCGCCATGCCGTTGTCGTCGCGGTTGGCCCAGTGCTCGACGACCAGTCCGTCACGCATCCGGAACCAGTGCGTTTGCGTCGTTGCGAACGGCTTCCCGGTCGCCGGCATCGCCTGGGCGATCCCGCCGTCGGGTCCGTACATCGTGGCCACACCGGTCTGGCGGCCGGACATCGTGTTGTGGACCACCACGAGGTCGCCCTCGGCGACGACTTCGTGGACTTCGAAGGCCAGGTCGGAGAACCACTCGCGCAGCCACAGGGCGGTGGCGTAGAAGGCCGCCGGCCCCTGGCCGCGCGACTCGGGCGGTTCGTCCTTGCCCTCGCGGTTGATCGCCTCGGGGTGGACCACCTCGTCGAACTGCTGTCGGGTGCCGTCCACCATCAGCTGCATCGAGCGGATGCAGAGCTGCTTGGCGTCCTCCATCGTGTCGCCCATCGTCGGGGCGTCGTTCGTCAACGTCATGCGCACGAGCTTGGTGATCTCGCGGTTGCAGCGCTTGGACTTCGGGTGGAGAAGGGCTGGAGCAGGCCGGTCATGACGCCATGACCCGGCGGGTCATGGCGCCGCGGCCGCCGGTTGTCCATGGTGGTGGCATGCACGCTTACGCCGTTGCCCATCTGCGCACCCCTCAGTTCAACGCCGACGTGTTCGACTACCTCGAGCGGATCCAGGCGACGCTCGATCCGTTCGGCGGTCGTTTCCTGGTCCACGGCGGCGATGTCGAGGTCAAGGAGGGCCCGTGGCCCGGCACCATCGTCATCATCGGGTTCCCGGGGATGGACCAGTGCCGCGCCTGGTACGACTCGCCGGCGTACCAGGCGATCCTGCACCTGCGCACCGACCACATCGAGGGCGAAGCGATCCTCGTGCCCGGCGTGCCGGACGACTACGACCCGGCGGCGATGGCCGCCGCGGTCAAGGCCCAGCTGGCGAGCTGAGCCCGGCGCTCGTCAGCGCGTTGAGCGCATCGTCGTCGGCCACGCCGAGCTGGTGGGCGGCGCGGACGAACGCGTCGGCGGCATCGCGCAGCCTCGACCGGCGGTCGGCGTTGCTCATGGCCGCGCCTCGCTCGACGATGGTGCCGTGACGGCCGGCGGTCACGACGAACCCGGCCGCCTCGAGCTCGCGATAGGTCCGGGCCACCGTCCCGTTGGCCAGCTGGAGGTCGTTGGCCAGCTGGCGCACCGACGGCAGCCGGTGCCCGACGGGCAGCGTGCCGGCGTCGATCATCGTCGCCAGCTGATGGCGCAGCTGCTCGTACGGCGGTGTCGGTGATCCGGGGTCGATGCGGATGATCACGCGGCGACGACCATGCTCGGTGTCGGCGGGCGGCGCGGGATGCGGGTCGGCACCCATGCCCACGCGGCGATCAACCCGACCAGCGCCAACCACGACACGACGGCGGCGGGCTCGAACCACCAGTCCGGGCGCACGGGAGACGGGACGTACGCCGTCGCGAGCGAGAACTGGAGCGCCGTCCAGGCGCTGATGGTGCGCGTGGTGCCGACCATCCGGATCGCCTCGTCGACCTGCACGTCGGCGGCGTCGCCGGCGGGCTGGGGTCGAGTCGCGATCCGCCAGGTCGCCGCGCTGCCGACAGCGGCGAGGAGCACTGCGGCGGCGGTCGGCAGCCCGTCGTGGCGCCACGCCAGCGGCTGCCCGGCGATGACCGACAGCGCCGCCGAAACGGCGGTCAGCCCGAAGCTGGCGATCAGCCACCGTCGCGCCGTGGGAGTGACGTAGCGCAGCACCGAGCGAGTCGTCAGCTGCGCGACGCGGACGTCCGGCGTGGATCGGTTGCGGGCGAAGAGGTCGAGGATCAAGCCGCCGGCGAACCACCCGACGATCGCTGCCTGGAACGGCATCGCCGTGCGACCCTCGGTGAGGGTGGCCACCGCCACCATGGCGGCGATGGCGGCGAGGGTTCCGCCGATCCGCCACCGCCTCGTCCGCCGGGCGTAGCGCACCAGCGCCGGGTCGTCACCCCGGGACGGAGGCAGGCCGGCCTGCATCGCCGTGAAGGCCGGGCTGCCGAGCTGCGGGAGCCGCCGGGTGGCGGCGCGGTTGGTGACGAACACAGAGGCGACCAGTCCGATGGCCCCGAGCGGGAGGAGCCAGAAGAGCAGCGGGGCGATGGTCGTCTGTGACATTGTATCGACACAATGACACAAAGGTCGTGGGGACGCAAGTGTGTCCCGTGGGCCCTGGGGTAGGAAGGCCGCCATGCCCGACATCACCCGGCTCGTCCTGCTCGACCACGAGAACCTGCGGCGGCACTTCGCCGACCTCGACGACGCCCAGGCCAGCGGGGAGCGGTCGGCGATCGAGGCGGCGTGGAAGCCGTTGGCCGATCTGCTCGACCTGCACGCCGAGGCCGAGGAGGTCGTGTTCTACCCCCGGTTGCTGGAGGTCGGCGACCACGCCGAGGACGAGGCCGAGGACGCCATCGAGGACCACAACAAGATCCGCGACGCCGTGCGCGATGCCGGGCAGCGAGAGGTCGGGACGGACGAGTGGTGGGAGGCCGTCGGTCGGGCGCGCACCGAGAACAGCAAGCACATCGCCGAGGAGGAGCGCGAAGCGCTGTCGGACTTCCGGCTCAACGCCGACGTCGGTACGCGGGACGAGCTGGGACGCCGCTGGCTCGAGTTCCGCGCCGCCCGCGAGCGCCCGCCCGTCGTGAACACCGAGGACAAGGACGTCGACGAGTACCTCGCCGAGCACGACCCGACCTGACCCACCCAATCTGGGCGCGGACGTTCTCAAACCGGCCACTGGGCGCGCACGTTCTCGAGGATGGGAACGTCCGCGCCCAGAAGAGCGGCTGGGCGGGTGTTCAGCGTGTCGGCGGGCGGCGGCGGGCCTCGACGGCCAGACCCGGCGGGGTCCATCCCGCATCACCCGGGTTGAGGTCGACGCCCGGCGCCACGACCTCGTCGACGGCGTCCAGGACGTCGCCGTCCAGCGTCACGTCACCGGCGGCGACGAGCTCCTCGAGCTGGTCGATGGTGCGCACGCCGATCAACGCCGAGGTCACGGCGGGGTGCTCGGTGCACCACGCCAGCGCCAGGTGGGCCAGCGGCAGGCCGGCCTGCGCGGCGATGCCGGCCAGACGCTCCACGGCATCGAACTTGGCCTCGTTGCCCCCGTCGAAGTGCTCGGCGTTGGTCTCGGCACGCGTTCCGCGCGGCGCCGGGTCGTCGCGCCGGTACTTCCCGGTCAGCCACCCGCCGGCCAACGGGCTCCACACCAGGACACCCATCCCGTAGCGGCGGCACACCGGGAGCACTTCGGCCTCGATGCCCCGGTTGAGGATCGAGTACGGCGGCTGCTCGGTGTGCGGGCCGGCGACGTCGTGGCGGGCCGCCGCCCAGTGGGCCTCGACCAGGTCGGCGGCGGGGAAGGTCGACGTGCCCCAGGCCAGGATCTTGCCCGCCCGCACGAGGTCGGTCAGCGCGTCGACCGTCTCCTCGATGGCGGTCTCGGGGTCCGGCCGGTGGACCTGGTACAGGTCGATTCGGTCGGTGCCCAGCCGGCGCAGGGACGCCTCGACGGCGCGGTTGATCCACCGCCGCGAATTGCCCTGGCGGTTCGGATCGTCGCCCATCGAGCCGTGGAACTTGGTGGCCAGGACCACGTCGTCGCGTCGACCCCGCAACGCACCGCCGACGATCTCCTCGCTCTCCCCGGCGGCGTAGACGTCGGCCGTGTCGACGAGGTTGATGCCGGCATCGATCGCCCGGTGGATGATCCGTCCGCACTCGGCGTGGTCGGTGTTGCCCCAGGCGCCGAGCACCATCGTGCCCAGCCCGAGCGGGCTGACCTTGATGCCGGTGCGTCCGAGCGTGCGGTCCGGCTTCATCGGCGTTCCTCCTTGGTTGCGGCCCGCCATTCGCGCCTCGGGCCGCTCATTTGAGTCCCCGGACGAACGGCCGAGCCAGGGCCGCCGGCTGGCGGACCCGTTTGGCGAACACTGCCATTGCTCCGATGGTCACGATCGCCGGGGCGATGGCCAGGATCGCCGGGTCGACGGACTGGTAGCCGAGCGATGGGATGGTCAGGGCGAACGAGGCGACCAACCCGAACAGCAGGCACCCGCCGACCGTGCCCTTCAGCGTCCACCCGCCGAAGATCACGGCGGCGATGGCGATGTACCCGCGACCGCCGACCAGGGAGTCCTCGAAGCGGCCGGCACGAGCGAAGAGGAAGAACCCGCCACCGACCCCGGCCGTCAACCCGGCGAGGTAGATCGCCCGACGGCGGATGGCGTTGACGTGCAGGCCCGACACGTCGGCGGCGTTCGGGTCCTCCCCGACGGCGCGCACGTCGAGCCCCCAGCGGGTGCGGTACAGCAGCCACCAGGTCACCGGGATCAGGGGGTAGACGAGGTACAGCACCCACGGCTGGTCGAACAGCGCCGGCCCGACGAGCGGGATCTCGCTGATCAGTGGAACGGCCACGCGGTCGACGACCGTCGTCTCCGGTTCCAGCTCCCCGGCGAGGAAGCCGACGACGCCGAGGATCAGCACGTTGAGGACCAGGCCGACGACGAACTGGTTGGCGGTCAGGCGATGGCTCATGTTGGCCTGGATCGCCGCCACCAGCACGCCGGCGCCGCCGGCCATCGCGAGGGCCAGCCAGGTCGAGCCGGTCCAATCGGCGCCCATGGCGCCGGCGAACGCCCCGCCGAGGATCATCCCCTCGAGCGAGATGTTGATCGCGCCCGCCTTCTCGGCCACCAGCTCGCCGGCGGCGGCGAACAGCAGCACCGTGGCGGCGATCGCCGCGTTGCGGTAGGCGCTCTCGTTGGTGGCGATGTCCCCGAGCGCTGACAAGAAGTCGCTCATGCGACGGCTCGGCTGAGGGCCCGGGCCCGGCGGCGCCGGCGGACGAAGAGGACGGCCGGCGGGAGGAGGAGCGCCAGGACGAGCAGGCCCTGCACGACGTCGGCGATGCGGCCGGAGACGCCCGTCGCCCGGAGGAACCCGGAACCTGTGCGCAGCCCGGCGAACACGAAGGCGACGAAGATCAGCACCAGCACCCGCTCCTGGGCGACCAGGGCGGCGAGCAAGCCGGCGAACCCGATGCCGGTGCCGAAGTTGGCGACCAGCTGGTAGTTGCCGAAATCCCCGCCGGCGAGCATGACGCCGCCGCCGAGGCCGGCGAACCCGCCTGAGACGAGCATCGCGCCGACGCCGTAGCGACGCTCCGAGACACCGGCGCGGCGAGCGGTGCGCGGGTTGCGCCCGAGCATCCGCAGGCGGAAGCCGACCACGGAGCGGGACAGGACGATGGACAGCACGATCGCCAGCGCGATGGCGAGCACGACGCTCAGCGGGAACGTGTTGCCGAACACCGTGACCCGAGGGATCCGGGCGTCGGCGGCCAGCGGCGCGCTGACCTGGTTGCGGTTGGCGCGCCCGGCTGCGGGGGCGAGGAGCAGGGATCGCTGGCGCAGGCCGAAGCCGAGCAGGTTGGCGGCGACGGCTGTGAGCAGCAGCGTGCTCAGCACCTCCGGCACGTTGCGCCAGTAGCGCAGGACCCCGGCGATACCGGCCCACAGCGCACCGCTGACGATGGCGGCGACGAGCATCACCACGAGGTTGAGCGGGCCGGGGCCGGCGAAGCGGGTCCCCACGTAGCCGGCCAGGAACGCGCCGGCGACGAGCTGGCCCTCCTGGCCGATGTTGACGAGGCCGGCCCTGCCGTTCACGATCGTGCCCAGCCCGACGAGCAGGATCGGCACCGCCACTCCCAGCGTCAGCCCCCACCGCCCAGGCGCGCCGACGCTTCCTTCCAGCATCGACCGGTACACGTCGGTCCACGATCCGCCCGTCGCCGTCACCAGCACGGCGGCGAGCGTCAGCGCCCCGCCGAGGCAGATGGCGTACAGCACGACGATCTCCGCCACCGCGCTCCGGCCCGAGCGGGACTGCGCCGCCGCGACGTCCTCCCGGGCCTCGGGATCGGTGACGACGCTCGGCCCGAGCAGGTCACCCATCGTCGGTCCCGGCGCCGCCCATGAGCATCCCCAGCCGTTCGAGGTCGACGTCGCCCCGCGACATCTGGCCCACGGCGCGACCGCGCGACAGCACGACGATGCGGTCGGACAGGTCGAGGATCTCCTCGAGCTCGGTCGAGATCAGCAGCACGCCGACCCCGGACGCGGCGACCTCCTTCAAGCGGCCGGACATGTACTCGATGGCGCCGACGTCCAGCCCTCGGGTCGGCTGGGCGGCGACGAGCACCCGCGGTCCGTGGGACAGCTCGCGGGCCAGGACGACCCGCTGCTGGTTGCCACCGGACAGCGACCACATCGGCGCGTCCGGTCCGGCGCAGCCGATGGAGAAGCGATCGATCAGCTCGGCGGCCTGCCGGCGCATCAACCCGTGGTCCATCAAGCCGTGGCGCGCCACTCGGCCCGGATCAGCGATGAACAGGTTCTCGGCGACGGTGAACTCCAGCACGCACCCGGAGTCGTGGCGGTCCTCGGGGATCACGGCCACACCGGCCCGGGCCATCGCCCCGGCCTTCCCGGTCGGCACGGCCTGCCCTTCGACCTCGACGATCCCGCCGTCGAGGGCGCGCAGGCTGGACAGCACGTCGCCGACGGTGCGCTGGCCATTGCCCTCCACGCCGGCGAGTCCGACGATCTCTCCGGGAGCGACGTCGACGCTGAAGCCGTCGAGGAGGACCCGCCCGTCGCGGCCGCGCAGTTCGGCGTCGACGATGCGCAACGCCAGCGGACCGTCCGGCTCGACCGGCCGATCGACGATCGACTCGGCCCCCGTGGCGGTGACGAACCCGAACGCCGACCGCTCGCCGCGCAGGGAGACGTCGCGACCGACCATGGCCCGGGCCAGCGACGACGCGTCGCTGGCCGCCGTCTCCCGGTGGTCGACGACCCGGCCGTCGCGCATGATCGTGATCTCGTCGGTGGCCGCCAGCACCTCGGGCAGCTTGTGGCTGACGAGCGCCACGGCCTTGCCCTCCTCCTCGACCACCCGGCGCAGCGCACCGAACAGGAACTCCGACTCCTCCGGCGTGAGGACCGACGTCGGCTCGTCGAACACGAGCACCTGCGGGTCCCGCCGCAGGCACTTGATGATCTCCACCCGCTGACGCATCCCGGCCGGCAGGTCGGCGATCCGCTGGTCGGGCTCGATCGACAAGCCGTACTGGGTGCTGATCTCGCCGACCCGTCGGCGGACGGCGGCGGCGTCGAATCGACCGACGTCGCCGAGCGCGACGTTCTCCCACACGGTCAGCGCCTCCACGAGGCTGAAGTGCTGGTGGACCATGGCGATGCCGTGCTCGGCCGCGTCGACCGGGTCGTCGATCCGCACCGTCTCGCCGGACAAGCGGATCTGTCCGGAATCGGGCAGCACCAACCCGATCAGCACCCTCATGAGGGTCGACTTGCCGGCTCCGTTCTCCCCCAGGATCCCGTGGACCCGCCCGGCGCGCAGCTCGAGGTCGACGTGATCACAGGCCACGACCGAGCCGAAGCGCTTCGTGATGCCGAGCAGCTCGACGGCTGGTGGGGGTGCCCCACCCGCCGTCGGCTCGATCGATGCGGTCATCGGGAGTGGATCAGCCGCCCTCGGCGAAGGCCTCCGCGTTGACCTGGCCGAACGTCTCGGCGAGCTCGCCGGCGGCGATCTGGGCGTACACCTCGTCCATCGCCGCCTGCTGCTCCGGCGTCGGGTCGCAGATCACGGCCCCGGGCTCTGGATCGATCCCGACTTGGAACCGCTTGATGTCGCCCTCCTGGAAGGTGCCGTTCATGATGTCGGCGAAGATGGCTCTGATGTAGTCGCCGCCGTCGAACCTGACGGCCAACGAGTAGTCGAGCTCCTCCGTGTCCTCGCACACCGTCGACGACCCAGCGCTCATCGTGATCAGCCCGGCCTCGTTGGCTGCCTGGACGACGGGGCGGTGGGCGCCACCGAGGTAGGGGTACACCGCATCGGCGCCGTTGTCGATGGCCGTCTGCAGTGCCGCGGTGGCGTTGGCCGTGTTGTCGAAGTCGAAGGGGAAGTCCCCGGTTGGCACGTACGTGACCGTGAACGCCGGGTCGACCGCCTGCAGGCCGAGCTCGAAGGCGAGCAACGCCTGCTTCTCGAAGCCGAGCTCGCAGCAGCCGATGAACGACACGTTGTCACCGCCGCTGTCCTGCAGCAGCAGGCCCGTGGCGTAGCCGGCGGTGTAGCTGATCTCGGCACCGTCGTCGACGCTCTGGGCCAGCCCCGGGTCCTCCGGGAAGCCGGCGCCGCAGTTGCAATACCAGAAGATGTCGGGGTACTCGGCGATCAGTTGGGGCAGCGGCTCGGCGATCTCCGAGGCGCCGACGATGATCACGTCCACGCCTTGCTGGGCGAGGTCGCCGATCGCCGTGGCGGCGTCAGCGGCCTGGATGTTCTCGACGACGACCGGCTCGCTGAAGCCGTTCTCCTCGGAGAGCTCCTGGACCGCGTCGACCACCGCCTGGTAGTAGGCGCCGTCGTCGGCCGGCCCGGCGGCGGCGATGCCGACGACGATCTCGCCATCGGCGTTGAGGTCGAGATCGACGCTGCCGCCCGACGCTGCCGTCCCCTCGGAGCCCGACGGCTCGGTGGAACCATCCGGTGCCTCCGACGACGAGGTGCCCTCCGTCGTGTCCGGCTCCGACCCACCGCTGGTCGTCTCCGTGCCGGCCGTGGTCCCCGCCCCGGCCGTGGTCGCCGCGCCGGCAGTCGTCTCGGCGCCGGCGGCAGTCGAGGCGGCACCCGTCGACTCGCTGCTGTCGTCATCGTCGCCACCGCACGCCGCAACGACCAGCGTCGCGGCGACCAGCACGGTGGCCCAGCGGCCCGCCTGCTTCGTCATGATGTTGTCCCTTGTTCGTCCACGCTGCCCGCACCTCGGCCGGACTGATGGTCAGACCATTGGTGCGGCGCAGATTACTCCACGCCCGGAACCCGTGCGCGGCGGCATCCATCACGTCGAGCCGCCGAAGGCCGGACCATGACGGGGGGTGCCGGTGACGGCGCTGCTGGTCGCCCACGGCGACGTCGTCACGATGAACCCGGCACGTGAGGTGCTCGTCGGCGGCGCCGTGCTCGTCGACGACGGGGTCATCCAGGCCGTCGGCTCGACGTCGGACCTGCGGCGGACCCACCCCGATGCGGAGGTGCTCGACGCCAGCCGGTGCGTCGTCACGCCGGGCATGATCAACGCCCACCAGCACCTCACCGGCGACCCGCTGGTCCGCAGCTGCATCCCCGACCTGCTGGCGCCGGGCGCATCGATCTTCGAGTGGTCGGTGCCGCTGCACGGCGCCCACACCGGCGACGACGACGAGATCTCGTCCACACTCGCCGCCCTGGAGTCGGCGCAGAACGGGGTGACCACCGTCGTCGAGGCCGGCACCGTCGCCCACCCCGACCGGGTCGTCGCCGGGCTCGAGGCCGTCGGGCTGCGCGGCACCATCGGCACCTGGGGTTGGGACGTCGGCGACGAGCCGTTCACTGCGTCGACCGCCGAGGTCCTCGACCGCCAGCGGGCGGTGGTCGAACGATGGCCCGCCGGCGGGTCGGTCACCGGCTGGGTCACCCTGGTCGGCCACGACCTGGCGTCCGACGAGTTGCTGGTCGGGGCGGCCGACCTGGCCCGCGCCGCCGGCACCGGCATGACGATGCACCTGTCGCCGACGTCGTCGGACCCGGAGCGCTACCTGGCTCGGACCGGACGACGCCCGGTCGCCCACCTCCATCACCTCGGAGTACTCGGTCGGCACCTCCTGCTGGCCCACGGTGTGTGGTTCGACGACGACGAGGTCGACCTCGTGCTCGAGACGGGAACGGCGATCGCCTACTGCCCGTGGGCCTACCTGCGGCTCGGCCAGGGCGTGACCCGCGCCGGTCGCCACGCCGAGCTGGTCGAACGGGGCGGGCGGGTCGCCCTCGGCTGCGATGCGTCCAACGCCGGCGACGTGGCCGACATCCTGCGCGTCGCCGCCGCGGCCGCCGGTATCGCCCGGGACACCCGCATCGACCCCGAGCGCTTCGGTGCCCACACCGCCTTCGAGCTGGCGACGATCGCCGGCGCCGAGGCGATCGGGATGGCCGATCGGGTCGGGTCGCTGGAGCCGGGGAAGGAGGCCGACCTCGTCGTCCACCGTGCCGACGGGTGGGGGTGGTCACCGCGTGGCGACGTCGGGCTGCAGCTCGTGTGGGGCACCGACGGTCGATCGGTGCGCGACGTGCTGGTCGCCGGCCGGCCCGTGATCCGTGATGGTCGGTGCGTCACCGTCGAGGCCGAATCGGTCTGGGCCGCGGCGGCCGACGCCCAGCAGGCGCTGCTCGATCGAGCCGGGATCACCGTCCCCCACGTCTGGCCCCACCTCCCCGCCCCCTGACTCGCGGTCAGGGGTGGCGGTACCGCTGGGCGAGCCAGCGGTTGAACTGCACGTGGCTCTCCTCCTGCCACGAGTACCGGGCACGTGGCGCGAAGCGCGAGCGCAGGCCGCGTTGGACCTTCGTCGTGGCGTCCTGGTCCTGTTCGACGAAGACCTGGACGCCGACGTCGACGAGCTTGAGCTTGTGCTCGAACAGCGGGTCGTCGAGCGCCGAGCGATGGAACAGGTACCCGATCTCGAGGTCGATCGTCTCCGGGCCGGTGGGCCGGACGAGGAAGAAGAAGCACTGGTCGGGCGCCGTGCCGAAGCACAGCGTGGGGGGGACGAGGGCGAACGTCGAACGGCTGCGCTCGTCGTCGGTCAGCCGCGGGAAGACGGGCATGATCGCCTGGTGGGTGGCGTTGAAGCCGCCGTCGATGTGGGTGTAGCCAGCGGTGCGGAAGATCACGTTCGACGACTCGTCCCACGGGACGGGGAAGGCGCTCATCCCGCTCGGGGCGAAGTCCTGGACGTACTGGTGCAGGCGATTGGCGTGGTAGCCGTCGTTGAAGTTCTCGAACATGACCTTCCAGTTCCACGGCAGCCCCGGCAGCGTGAACGTGCCCGGGCAGAACGTGTCGGCGAGGTCGTAGTGATCGATGAACGGCTCGTAGCCGGCCAGTGTGGGGGCCAGCGGTTCCGCCGCCGGGTCGAGGTTGACGAACACGAAGCCCTGCCACTCCTCGACGCGCAGCTGCGGCAGGCCGAAGTCGGCCTTGTCGAAGCCCTCGGTTCGCTCCATCGCCGGCGCACCGAGTAGGCGCCCGTCGAGCCCGTACGTCCAGTGGTGGTACGGGCACTTGAAGGTCGAGCTGTTGCCGGCGCCGTCGCAGACCTGCATCGCCCGGTGCTGGCACACCGCGGACATCGCCCGCATCGCGCCCGCTCTGTCCCGGACGACGATGATCGGCTCGTCGCACATGGTGACCGTGAACCAGTCGCCGGGCGAGGGGACGCGGTCGGCGCGGCCGACGCAGAGCCACTCGCGGCCGAACACCACGTCGCGCTCGACAGCGAGCACGTCGGCCGACGTGTACAGCTCGGCCGGCAGCGTGCGTGCCGTGGCGACGTCGGTCGTCGAGGCGTCGAGCGCGGCCAGGAGATGAGGTGCGAGCTTCGTCATCGAGCCGCTTCGCTCAGGGGGAGATCCTCCCGCTCGCCGTAACCCCCGCCGCCCGGTAGGTCGAGGCGCACGACGTCGTCGGGCTGCAAGGTGATGCGGGCCTGGGTGGTGACGGCTTCACCGTTGACGCTGAACCGTCCGGCGGCGCCGGGCTCGCCGCCGAAGATGCCCTGCGGGGCCTCGGCCAGGCGGCTCGTCACGGCGTTCAGCTGCCACGGCCGGCGGGTGTCGACGGTGAACTCGATGGTCTGGCCCAACCCGCCGGTCTGTCGCCCCGCCCCGCCGGAGCCTGGCCGCAGCGCCTTGGTCGTGAAGCGGATCGGGGCCGACGCCTCGACGACCTCGATCGGCACCGCGGCGACGCCCGTCGGGTAGGAGCAGGCGTCGAGTCCGGGCTTGCCCGCTCGGGCGCCGACGCCGCCGGCGTACGTGAACATCGCCGTGATGAACGGCCGGCCGTCGTCGTCGGTGCCGTTGACCTGCATCGTCCACACGGCGCCGGATCCCTCGGCCATCGACTGCTCGGGCTTGACCTGGGCCAGCGCTTTGAGCAGCGCGTTGGGGAGGAACATCCCGACGACGTGTCGAGCCGTGCAGGGCTGCGGCGAGACGGCGTTGACGATCGAGCCTTCGGGGGCCACGACCTCGATCGGCGCCAGGCTCCCATGGTTGTTGGGGATGTCCGGACTGAGCACCGAGCGCACCGTGAACGTGGTGTAGGCGTGGGTGTAGTTGCGCACCACGTTGATGCCCCACGGACTGGCGTCGGCGGAGCCGGTGTAGTCGACGACGATGCGCCCCGCCTCGGGATCGACCGTGAGGGCGCAGCGGATCTCGATCTCGCTGCCGTCGGCAAGATCGAGCAGCGCGCTGGCGTGATGGGTGCCGGCCGGCAGCTCGCGGATCCCGGCGCGCGTCGCCGTCTCGGAGCGCTCGATGATCTCGTCGGCGAGCGCTTCGATGTCGTCGAGACCGTGACGGTCGCACAGGGCGTTCAGTCGCTGGGCGCCGATCTCACCCGACGCCATCTGGGCGTGCAGGTCACCGGCCATGTGGTCCGGCTGGCGCACGTTGGACAGGATGAACCGCCACACGTCGTCGTTGCGTTCGCCAAGGCGCATCAGCTTGACGATCGGGATCCAGAGCCCTTCCTCGAAGACGTCGCGCCCGCCTGCACCGATGCCGTAGCCACCGACGTCGGTGTGGTGGATGGTCGAGCCGAACAGGGCGATCAGCCGGCCGTTCCGCCACACCGGCACCAGCACCGTGACGTCGAGCAACTGGCCGGCCGTCTTGTAGGGGTCGTTGGTGATCAGGACGTCCCCTGGTTCCAGCTCGTCGACCGGGTACTGCTCCAGGATGTTGACCACGGCCATGGCCAGGCTGTTGATGTGGCCCGGGGTGCCGGTGACCGCTTGGGCGACCATCCGACCCCGCCGGTCGAAGACGGCGTTGGCCAGATCACCGGCCTCGCGCACGATCGGGCTGAACGCCGACCGCTGCAGCGCCTTGGCCTGCTCGTTGACCGTGGCGATCAGGTGCTGCCAGCAGATCTCCAGCTCGATCGGGTCCATCACGATGGCTCGCTCCGCTCGCTTGCTCGCTGGCGCTCGCCCGTGGTGGCATGCCTGCTGCGGTCGGGGGCCGAAGCGCTCACGACAGTTGCCCGCGTCGGGCGTGCAGGGTGCCGTCGGCGCCCACCGTCACGGTCCATCCCGGGCGGATCACCACGGTCGTCTCCCGTTCCTCGATGATCATCGGCCCGTCCATCGTCGCGCCGGCCGCCAGGTGATGGCGTTTGTGCACCGGGGTGTCGTCGGGCGGCGCCCCGCGCACAAACGCGATGGGGCGGGAGGCGACGGGCGTCGGGTCGGCCACGCCGGCCGCCAGCTCGACCGGCTCGACGGTCACGCCCTCGGCCACGGCCGACAGCCGCCACGTCACGGCCTCGATCCCGACGTCGGGGATCGTCAGCCCGTAGATCCGGCGGTACTCGGCCTCGAACGCGCCGAGCACCTCGGTGTCGTCGGCCGGCCACGTCGGTCCCTCGCCCAACCACACGGTCACCTCGTTGCCCTGCCCCGTGTATCGGGCGTCGAGCCCGTAGCGGAACCGGATCGCCTGCTCCTGCGCACCGGCGGCGGACAGCACCCGGCGACCCTCCGTCCGAAGTTCGTCGAGCAGGGCGTCGCGCTCGGCGGGGTCGACGGCGTCGAGCCGGCGCGGCATGGAGCGGGCGAGGTCGATGCGCATCGGCGAGACCAGCGACCCGAACGCCGACAGCACGCTGGCGTTGACCGGGAACACGACGTGGTCGGAGTCGAGCAGCTCGGCCACGACGCAGGCATGCACCGGACCGGCGCCGCCGAAGCCCAGCAGCGGGACGCCGCGCAGGTCGATGCCCAGCTCCACGGCGTGCATGCGGGCGGCAGCGGCCATGTTCTCGGCGACGATGTCGTGGATGCCGGCGGCCGTGTCGGTGGTGTCGAGGTGCAGCTCGGCGCCGACCGCGTCGACGGCCGACGCCGCGAGCTGCGCGTCGAGCGGCATGTCGCCGCCGAGGAACGCCCCCGGGTCGAGCAGGCCGAGCACGACGTCGGCGTCGGTCACCGCTGGCTCCGTCCCGCCGTTGC
The DNA here is from genome assembly GCA_963844175.1 of uncultured Acidimicrobiia bacterium. Classification (GTDB taxonomy): domain Bacteria; phylum Actinomycetota; class Acidimicrobiia; order Acidimicrobiales; family Ilumatobacteraceae; genus JALZMG01. Next base: position 378,675 of record CAWJNE010000021.1, on the reverse strand, counting down.
CGTACGAGGCCGGGCCCGGCACAGCGCCCGCCGACTCCGGTCCGACCTTGAGCAGCCCGAAGCGGTCGACGCGCGCCAGCGACCCGCCGCCGGCGCCGATCTCGACCAGGTCGACCGACGGCACGGACACGGGGAACCCCGAGCCCTTCTTGAACCGGTACACCCGCCCGACCTCGAACGTGTTCGTCAACGCCGGCTCGCCGCCGTCGATGAGGCATGCCTTCGCCGTCGTGCCGCCCATGTCGAAGCACAGCAGTCGATCCAGCCCGAGGCGCCCGGCCAGCCACGTACCGGCCAGCGCACCAGCGGCGGGACCCGACTCGACCAGGCGGATCGGGGTGCGCGCCGCATCGTCGGCGGCGACGACGCCCCCGTTCGACAGCATCATCAGCACGGCGCCGCCGAACCCCTCGGTCGACAGCCACTTCTGCAGCTCGTCGAGGTATGGCCCGATCACCGGCATCGTGGCGGCGTTGCACGCCGTCGTGACCATGCGCGGGTACTCGCGGATCTGCGGCGAGACCTCCGCCGAGATGCACACCGGGACGCCGAGCTCGCGCCGCAGGTGGTCGGCGACGGCCCGCTCGTTCGTCGCGTCGACGTAGGCGTTCAGCAAGCAGACGCCGACCGCTTCGACCTCGGCCGCGCCGAGTGTCGCCGTCAGCGCGTCGAGGGCGTCGGTGGTGGGAGCGACGAGCACGGCGCCCTCGGCACCGGTGCGCTCGACCAGCTCGAACGTCAGCTCCCGTGGCACCGGCGGGGGCGGGAACTCGATCTGCAGGTCGTACATGTCGTAGCGGTGCTCGTCGCGGATCAGGAGCGTGTCCCCGAACCCGGCCGTGGTGACCAGGCCCGCTCGACCCGTCTTGCCCTCGATCAGCGCGTTCGTGATCAGCGTCGTGGCGTGGACGATCGGCGCCCTGATGTCGGAGGGTCGGACCCCGGACCGGCCGAGCAGCTGCTCGACGCCGCGGCGCACCCCGTCGAGTGGGTTGGACGGGCGTGGTCAGCGTCTTGTCCACGGCGACCTGGCCCGACGACGCGTCGAGCAGCACGACGTCGGTGAACGTGCCGCCGATGTCGACGGCCAGCCGCCAGTCGGTCATTGGTGCACCGTCGACCACTGCGACGCGTTCGTCTCAGTGATCTCGACCGGGCACCAATGACCGAAAAGACCGTAATGATGGTTCGCTCGCTCGAAGACTCGCTCGCTCATTGGTGCACCAGTTCCGGGCGGGGTGGCGCGAACACGTCGAGGATCCAGCACTCGCCGTACTCCTCGTCGCCCAGGAAGATCGAGTCGCCGTGCCAGACCGAACGCGGCGCCAGGTACACGTCACCCTCGCCGAGTACCACGCGCCGGTCGTCGTCGGGGTCCCCGATGCGGAAGTCGAGCCCGCCGCGCACGATGATCCCGAGCTGTTCGTGGCCGGTGTGGTGGTGCAGGACCGAACCGGTGGCGCCCCCCTCGATCCGCCAGAAGCACAGCTGCAGCTCGCTCCCCGTGATCACCCGGTGGCGGAAGCCAGGGCGCTCGGTCTCGGCGAACGCCGCATCGTCGTAGAAATGGCAGTACTCATTGCCCAACGGTCCGATGGTCAGACCATAACCGTGATGATGGCCTCGCTCGCTCCGAAGACTCCGCTCGCTCGGCTGGGCCGGGCACGGCCGGCCTGGGCTGTCATCGCCGCTGCGGTACGAACGCTCGGGGACCGCCCTGCCGCGATGGCCTCGCTCGCTGCGAAGACTCCGCTCGCTCGGCTGGGCCGGGCACGGCCGGCCTGGGCTGTCATCGCCGCTGCGGCACGAACGCTCGGGGACCGCCCTGCCGCGATGGCCTCGCTCGCTGCGAAGACTCCGCTCGCTCGGCTGGGCCGGGCACGGCCGGCCTGGGCTGTCACCCCCGCTGCGGCACGAACGCTCGGGGACCGCCCTGCCGATGATGGCCTCGCTCGCTGCGAAGCCTCCGACTCAGACCAACTTGTCGATCATGCTGTGCTCGACGGCGTCGAGGTGGCGGGTGCCGGCGTCCACGGCGGCGACCGGATCGCCGGCAGACACGGCCCTGGCGATCATCCGGTGGTCCCGCACGGCGCGGTTGACGATCCGCTCCACCTCGAGCTGGTTGGCGTCGGCCGACAGCAGCGAGGCGAAGTCGTCGGACCGGAACAGGCGGGCGAGCACCTTGCCGTACAGCTCGACGAGCAGCGGGTTGCCACACGCCCTGGCGATCGCCCCGTGGAACGCTCGGTCGAGGGTCCGGAAGTCGGCGAGTGGCATCCCGGGGGTGAAGCCCTTTGCCAGCTCGTCGATCTCGGCCCGGTCGTCGTCGGTCGCACGCTTCGCGGCCAGCTCGACGATCGGCAGCTCCAGCGCCCGCCGGGTCTCGAACAGCTGGCGGACGAAGGCTTTGCGATCGTCGTCCCGGTGGCCGTTGAGCTGCAGGTCGGGCAGTCGCTCGGCGACGTAGGAGCGGTTCCCGCGCCGCTCGATGACGCCGAGCGAGACGAGCCCCTGCATCGCTTCGCGCACGGACGTGCGGGCGACCTGGAACTGCTCGGAGAGCCGGCGCTCCGAGGGCATCTGAGCCCCCGGTTCCAGCTCGCCGCTGGTGATGCGGGCGGCGAGGCGGTCCCGGATCATCGTGCTCAGGGTCTCCCGAGCGACGGGCTCGAAGACCGGCTCCAGGCGCTCGGCAGGCCTCGTGGCGGCGTCGGTCATCACCGAGGCGAGTCGGCTGATCGGACCACGCGCTCACCGTACTCGCCGCTTCCTGACGATCTGGCCGATCGGCCTGTTGGTCTGACCATCCGACCGAGGGCTCGACGCTAGGGTCGGTCGCGATGGGCCAGCCGAACACGTTGATCTTCGTCGATTTCCCGTCGACCGACCCGGCGGCGTCGGCCGAGTTCTACCGCGCCGTGTTCGGGTGGGACGTCGAGCCCCGCCCCGACGGGGTCTTCCACCGCATCGTGCCGGGCGGGCAGTTCCCCCTCGACGACGGCACACCGGGGCCGACGGGGAACCTGCACATGGGGATCCACAACGTGGCCAACGCCCGCCCGCACCCCGAGCCCGACGGCGTCGAGCCGCGCCACATCGCGTCGGACGGGCGCACCGTTCGGACGTGGATCCTCGTCAGCGACGACGACTCCGTCGATCGGATCCTCGACGAGGCCGCGGCCCGGGGCGCCGAGATCCTCTGGCGCGACCACTACTGGGCCGAGTTCAACGGCTTCAACGCGGCGATCAAGGATCCGTGGGGCAACACGCTGATCCTCTGGGTCAAGGGCGGCGACGACCCGCAGATCCCCGAGGGGACGACGAGTGAGTGAGGGTGTCGCCGAGCGGGCGCACGACGTGGCCGTGAACGCCCTTCGTCCGACGCAGCCGCGCTGGACGCACATCGCGCTGCGCGTCGCCGACGTCGACGCCTCCATCGCCTGGTACGAGGAGTTCACGCCGCTCGAGCTGCTCGACAAGCGCCAGGACTACATGGGCTTCGGGGCCTGGCTCGGTCAACCCGACTCGCCGGACAAGCCGTTCATCCTGGTGCTGGCCCAGTTCCTCCCCGAGACCGACCCGTTCCGCGACTACCCCCGCGAGGTGCTGGCGCCGTTCGCCCACTTCGGCGTGGAGCTCCCGGAGCGGGACGACATCGACGCCATCGCCGCCCGTGGCGAGGCCGCCGGCTGCCTGGCGATGCCGCCGCAGCAGCTCCCGGACCCCGTCGGCTACGTGTGCATGCTGCGCGATCCCGACGGGAACATGGTCGAGTTCTCCTTCGACCAGGGCGTGTACGCCAAGGCGCAGGAGGTGTGGGGCGGCGGGTGAGCGACGGGCGCAGGCTGGCGTGACGGGCGGGTCACCGCCGGCGGCGGTCGCCCTGGCCTACCTGGCGTCGTTCGCCGGGCGGGATCCCGAGACGATCGCTGGGCACGTGAGCGAAGGATTCGTCAACGCCCACGCGTCCGCGCTGGGCAGCGGATGCGCGGGCCGCGACGAGTACGTGCGGCGCCTGCCCGGCTTCCTCGAGCGGTTCCCCGGCCTCGCCTACCACGTCGAGCGCGTGATCGCCGACGGCAACCACGTCGCCGTGGCGTACCGGCTGACGGCGACGAGTGAGCAACAGCCGGTCGAGGTCCGCGGGGCGATGGTCTTCGAGGTCGTCGACGGCTTGATCACCGAACGCACCGACTACTGGGACTCGCTCGGCTACCTGCGCCAGATCGGCCAGGTCGACGACGTCAACGGCCGCTGACCGGCGCCCGCTCGGCGCACGTCGCCAACCAGTTGCGCAGCAGGTCGTGCCCGGCCGCGGTGAGCACGCTCTCCGGGTGGAACTGCACGCCCTCGACCGGACGATCCCGGTGCCGCACGCCCATGATCGTGCCGTCGGCAGTGGTGGCGGTCACCTGCAGCACATCGGGCAGCGACGCCGGATCGATGGTCAGCGAGTGGTAGCGCGTCGCCGTCAGGGGCGTCGGCAGGCCGGCGAAGATGCCCCGGCCGTCGTGATCGATCGGCGACGTCTTGCCGTGCATCAGCTCGGCGGCGCCGATGATCGCTGCCCCGTGGGCGTGGCCGATCGCTTGCTGGCCGAGGCAGACGCCGAGCACCGGGGTGCCGCCGGCGCCGAACGTCTCGACGGCGGCGCAGAGGATCCCGGCGTCCTCCGGGCGGCCCGGGCCCGGTGACAGCAGGACGCCGTCGGGCGCCAGGTCGACCGCTTGGTCGATCGTGATGGCGTCGTTGCGGTGCACGATCGGCTCGGCCCCGAGCTCACCCAGGTACTGGACCAGGTTGAAGACAAAGCTGTCGTAGCTGTCGAGCACGAGGATCCGCACGGCGCCCGACGGTACCGCCGGCCTGCCCACCGAACCGGGCGGGTTCGTTGCCGCGTGCGGCACGCATGCCGCCCAGATCACGCCGTGGCATGGATCCCGAGAGGAAGGCGGCGGTGGCGGGTCGTCGGGTCGTTGCTCCTAGGCTCGGCGGCCGTGGCTCCTCCGAAACGCAAGACGGGTGGCGGTCGCGTCACACCGGCGGGCACCAAGCCGGGTCAGCGCCCGGCGCCGGCGCGCAGCGAGTCGGCGGGCCACCCGGCCCATGGGCGCGTCGCGCCGTCGTCGCGCTACACACCGCCGACGCCGATGTCGGCCAAGGAGAGCCCGCCGTGGCTGCCGGTCGTGATGCTCGCCCTGTTCGTCATCGGCGGGCTGGCGATCATGGCCCGCTACTTGGTTTTCTCGGACAGCAACATCCCGCTGCTCGTCGGGCTGGTGTGCCTGCTCGGCGGCCTGTTCCTGGCCACCCGCTGGCGCTCGATGTCCCCGACCCGTACGTGGACGGCGGGGGCCCGTGGGGGGAACGGAGGGTGACCGAATGACATCCGTGTGGTTCTCCACTGGATCGTCCACAACCTGTGGACAACCTCGGCTCACTCCATCACGGGAGCGACGACGATCATGTCCTCGAGGCAGTGACGCGGCGGCGGTGGGTCCTCGTCGGGCGCCATGGTCAGCTTCACCTCGACGCCGCAGACGTCGCACCGGTACCGCAGGTTGACCCGGCGCAGCTCGCCCGGCGGGGGAGGTGGGGGCAGCGGCCGGGTCAGCGACCGCAACATGGCGATGCCGACCTTCCACACCAGGTAGCCCACCAGCAGGCCGGCGGCGACCCACAGGATCGTGCCCAGCATGCGCTCACGCTACCGACGGCGTCAGGTCCCGGGTGGCGCGGCAGCCGTCGGCTCGACCGCCGCCGCCGTCGCCTCGGGCTCCGTGTCGGGCGGGTCCGTCTCCGGCGGGTCCGTCTCGGGGGGCGGATCGGCGGCCAGGCCGACGACCAGCTCGATCGTCGTCCCCGCCGGTGCGAGCTGTCCCGGCGCGATGCTCTGGTTCAGCACGAGCCGGTCGTTGGGGCTCCCGGGGTCGAGCTCCTCGAAGCTGATCACCACCTCGAACTGCGTCAGCTCTTCGCGGGCCTCGCCCTCCGATTCGCCCGTCACGTCGGGCACTTCGACGCCCGGAGCCCCCGACGACACGACCAGCGTCACTGCTCCGCCGACATCGACCAGCTGACCGGGCGCCGGGTCGGTGCTGATCACCAGCCCCTCGGCGACGCTGTCGCTCTCCTCTTCCAGCGCGTTCACGGAGAACCGGTACGGGTCGTCCTCGAGCAGCGCCTGGGCCTCGTCCTCGGGGAGACCGACGACGTTCGCCGGCACGGCCACCTGGTTCGGTCCCGAGGAGACGACCAGGTTGACCGTGGTCGCTTGCTCGACGCGTTGTCCGGCCGGCGGGTCGGTGCGGAGGATGGCGCCGTCGGCGATCGTCTCGCTCTCCTCGTTGATCAGCTGGCCGACCTGGAAGCCGGCGGCGCTGAGGTTGGCGCGGGCTTCGAGCAGCGTCTGGCCCTCGACGTTGGGGATCTCCTGCAGCTGCGGCTCGGGGTTGAAGTACAGCTTGATGTTCTGGCCCTCGACGACCAGCGCGCCGGAAGCCGGATCGGTCAGGAAGACCACATTGGGCGCCACGCTGCGGTTCTCCTGGGCGAACACCTCGGACGTCAAGTTCCTGGCGTTGATGTCGGCGACGACGTCGGGCAAGGGCATGCCGACATAGTTGGGCAGCGCGTTGCTGCTCGCCGCGTCGTCACCCGACAGCGCGTTGAACAGCAGCACGGCCCCGATGCCGAGCGCCACCAGGGCGAGGAAGGCGGCCAGCGCGTACCACCCGGTGCGTGACGGCGGCGGCTCGTAGTACAGGGCGTCCGGGGACGCCCCAGTCGGGCGTCCGTCGGAGAGCTCGTCGTCGTCGATGACGGGGGGCTGGGCGGGCATGGCGACGGTCGCCGCGGCCGCCGCGCCGCCGGCGAGGACGGCGGTCGGCGCCATGCCGCCGTTGCGCACCGTGGCCGCCGCCAACGCCTGGACGGGGTCGCCGTTGCGGAAGCGCCGCAGGTCGTCGCGCAGCGCCTCGGCCGTCGGGTAGCGGATGCGCGGGTCCTTGGCCAGCAGCTTGGCCACGATCGCCTCGTACGGCAGCGGGATGTCACTGACGATCTGGTTCAGCGGCTGCGGGTGGTCGTGGACCTGGCGATAGGCGATGCCCACCGGGTTCTCACCGCGGAACGGCGGGTGCCCGGCGACCATCTCGTACATCACGATGCCGAGCGAGTAGAGGTCGCTGCGCGGGTCGGGCTGCGCTCCCTGGGCCTGCTCGGGCGAGAAGTACGTCGCCGTCCCCATCACCGCGCCGGCCTGGGTCAGGTTGGACTCGGTCGGCGCGTTGAGTGCTCGGGCGATCCCGAAGTCGGCCACCTTCACCTGGCCGTTCGACCCGATCAGGATGTTGGCCGGCTTGATGTCGCGGTGCACGAGCCCGGCCTGGTGGGCGAATCCCAGCGCGGACGCGACCTCGCCGGCGATCTCGGCCGCCTGGCGCGACGTGACGTGCCCGTTCGTGCGCAGGATCTCGGCCAGCGTGCGCCCGTCGACGTACTCCATGGCGATGAAGTAGGTCCCCGCGTGCCGACCCCAGTCGAACACGTTGACGATGTTCGGGTGGCTCAGGTTGGCCGCCGCCTGCGCTTCGCGCCGGAACCGCTCGACGAAGTTGGGATCCACGGCGAACTCGGGGAACAGCACCTTGAGCGCGACCTGGCGGTCGAGCAACCGGTCGCGTCCGAGGAACACGTCGGCCATGCCCCCGCGGCCGATCCGCCGATACAGCTCGTAGCGATCGTTGACGATCGCTGGTCGGTCGTTCGTGGTCACACGTGCCTCATCCGTCCGGGTGGCCCGGACCGCCGGACGAATCTACCGATGACCTCCACCGCGCATGGCCCGCGGTGGGCCCGCACCACCGGCCGGCGCATCACCCACCCCCCGACAGGGCGGCGTTGAGCACCTGCTCGGCGACAGGGCCGGCCAGCCGGCCGCCCGTTCCGGCGTTGATCTCCTCGCTGGTCCCGAGCAGCGTCACGGCGACGGCGAACTGCGGGTCCTCGGCCGGGGCGAAGGCGACGATCCAGGCATGCGACCGCTCGGGTTCGCCGCGGGCGTTGAGCTGCGCCGTCCCGGTCTTGGCAGCGACGGAGATGCCGTTGTCCAGCTGCAGGCAGCAGCTGGCGGTGCCGGTCCGCGCCACCTCCTGCATGAGGCCGTTCAGCGTCTCCGCCACGTCGGGCGCGATCGGCGTCTTCCAGACCTCGGGAGCGGTGCGGTCGAGGAGATCGCCATCGTGGGCGATCGTCGCCTCCACGACGTACGGCTTCATCATCTCCCCGCCGTTGCCCACGGCCCCCGCGACCATGGCCATGTGCAGCGGCACCATCTGCACCTCGTTCTGGCCGAACCCCCTGATGGCGAGCAGTGGGAGCTGCTGATCGAGGTCGTCGCTCGGGCCGAACGTGCTGGCCGCCGGGCGGGGCAGGTCGATCGGCAGCGCCTCACCGACCCCCCACCTCGCCACGCCGGCCAGCATCCGGTCGACGCCGATGTCCAGGGCGATCCGGGCGAAGGGGATGTTGCAGCTCCTGGCGAAGACCTCGGTCAGGTCGCCGCCGCACGTCGTGCCCTCGAAGTTCTCGATCGGGTCGTCGGTCTGCGGGGGCACGAACTGGTTCTCGTCCGGGAACACCGTGGCCAGGTCGATCACGCCGTCGGTCAGGGCGATGCCCGTCGTCAGCACCTTGAAGGTGGACCCCGGCATGTAGCGCTGCTGGTAGCTGTTGGCCAGCAGCGGATCGCCGGGGAAGCTCTCGTAGAACAAGCGCACCGCCGACGCCGCCTCGAAGTCCGGATCGGCGATCAGGTTCGGGTCGTAGGTCGGGAAGCTCCACATGGCGCGGATGGCGCCGGTCGACGGCTCGAGCAGGACGACCGATCCGTCCCGTTCGCCGAGCGCGTCGCGAGCGACCTGCTGGAGCCGGCTGTCGATGGTCATCCGCACGGTTCCCGAGTCGTCACCGCCGCCCGTGATCAGCCCGGGCAGCGAGCGCAGCCGCTGCTCTGCTGTCGATCCGGTGAGCACGGCGTTCTGGGTGCGCTCGAGCTGCGTCGAGCCGAAGGCGAACGTGTAGTAGCCGGTGAGGTGGCCGTAGAGCTCGCCGTGGGGGTACACCCGCTGGAAGCGGAACTGGCTGTCCGGCGGGTTCTCCACCGACTGGGCGGCCACGACGCCGTCGGACGTGATGATCGGACCGCGCGGCTCCTCGAACTCGCGGCGGATGGCGCGGGTGTTGTCGAAGCGGGCGTTGAGCTCCTCTTCCTGGCCGACCTGCCAGTAGTTGAGGGCGACGAAGAGGACGACGTAGCAGACCATCAGGCCGCCGGCCAGCTGGCGGATCTGACGGTTCATGCCGTCCTCGATGCGGCCGGCGACGGCGCTGGCGCGCCCGCCGTGCCGAACCGGGGCTCCACCTCTGAACGACGCGATCCGGCTTCCACCACGTGCGGAGTGCGGCGGCGCAAGCGCCAGGCGGCCCACCGCTCAGCGGGCGTCGGGGTGTCGGGCAGCTCGCGCAGTCGGCGGGCGCCCGAATCGCTGAGCCGGATCAGCAGCGCCAGCAGGACGTAGTTGGACAGCAGCGAGGATCCGCCGTAGCTGACGAACGGCAGCGTGATCCCGGTCAGGGGCACGACGCGGATCACGCCGCCGACGATGATGAACGCCTGCACGCCGATGATCGTCGTGAGCCCCACGGCGAGCAGTTTCTCGAACGGGTTGTCCGTGCGCATGGCGGTGCGCAGCCCGGCGCCGATCATCAGCAGGAAGGCGATCAGGATCGCCGCCGCACCGAACAGTCCGAGCTCCTCGCCGATCGAGGTGAAGATGAAGTCGCTGCGCGCGGCGGGGACTTGGTTGGGGCTGCCGAGGCCGAGGCCCGTCCCGGCCAGCCCGCCGTCCGAGAGCCCGTACAGCGCCTGGACGATCTGGTAGCCGCTGTCCAGCGAGTCCTTCCACGGGTCGAGCCAGATGTCGACGCGCGTCTGAACGTGGCCGAAGAGCCGCCATGACATGTACGCCGCCGTGGCGAAGAGGACCAGGCCGAGCAGCAGCCAGCCGGCCTGCTCGGTGGCGACCCACATCATCACGACGAACAGGGCGAAGAACAGCAACGAGGACCCGAGGTCGCGCTGGCCGACCATCACCAGCACGGCGAACGCCCAGGCGACGGCGATGGGGAGGAGGAACCGGGGCTCGGGGAGGTGGAACGGCCCGACCCGCCACCCCGAGCTGGCGATCAGCTCGCGATGCTCGGCCAGGTAGCCGGCGAAGAACACGGCCAGGGCGAGCTTGGCGAACTCCCCCGGCTGGAAGTTCACGGGACCGAGGCTGACCCAGATGCGGGCGCCTCCGAACGCGCTGCCGACGCCGGGGACGAACGGCAGCATCAACAAGCCGATGCCGGTGACGAGGAACAGCCAGCGGTAACGGGCCAGGTCGGGCGCTCGCTGGACGAGCAGCAGCGTGGCCGTGAAGGCGACGACCGCCAAGATGCTCCACGTCGTCTGCAGCGCGGCGAGGTCCTCGTCGAGACGGGTGATCATCACGTAGCCGAGTCCGTGGAGGATCGCCGCCAGCGGCAGCAACGTGGCGTCGGCGCCCTGGGCGAACCAACGCACGGCCAGGTGGGCCACGAGCAGCAGGCCGAGGAGCACGCCGAGGAACGGGATGATCCGCGGCGGGATGACGGCGAACTCGCCGAGGCTGGCCAGCGTGTAGGCGCCGGCGGTGATGATCGCCGCCATGACCACCAGCGACAGCTCGGTGGACCGGCGGGCCCGAGCGATCGGTGAGCTGGCAGCCATCAGACCGACGCCGCCGTCACGGTGCGACGGTCGTGGCCGCCACCGTCGTAGCTGCGGCCGTCGTCGGCGGCACGGTCGTCGTGGTGGTGGTCGTCGTTGTCGTCGTGGTCGTGGTGGTGGTGGTCGTCGTCGTTGTCGTGGTGTTCTCGAGCTGCTCGGACACGAAGCGGTCGGCGGCGCGTCGGGAGTCGAAGCGCGGCTCTCGCTCGACCCGCTCGATCGAGGCCTGGTCGAGCGTCGACCGGCTGAACAGCGTGGGCGCGTCCTCGGTCGGCTCGAACCACAGGAAGCCGTCGGGCTGCCCGCGATAGATGACGACCTCCTCGGCGGCATCGAAGGCGACGAAGTAACCCCGGCGGGCCCATGCCGCAGCGATGACGAAGGCCAGCACGACGACGGCGAGCAGTCCGAGACCGGCGAGGAACCCGGTGACGCGACGCTTGCGGCGCGACCGCGGCGGGACCACGGGGAGCTGGTCGGTGGTCTCCCGGACCTCGGTCGCCGACTCGACCGCTTCCGGATCCTGGCCCCCGACCAGGGCAGCGAGGTCGGCGAACTCGGTCGCCTCGCCGTCCGGGTCGTCGACGGCCCACGTGCCCTGGGCGGCGCCGTCCTGCCACGCCGGCTCGAGGTCGAGCTCGGTGTCGGGCGCCGGCGGCGCCTCGCCCTCGAGCACGTCGACCACGACGACGGTGATGTTGTCCCGGCCGCCCTGGCGGTTCGCCTCGGCGACGAGGGCGTCGGCGGCTTCCTGCGGGTCCGGGTTGCTGCGGAGGACCGCGGCGATCTCGTCGTCGCCCACCTCGTCGACCAGACCGTCGCTGCAGAGCACGAACCGGTCGCCCTGGACGATCGGCAGCGTCCAGGCGTCCACGCGCACCGCCGGATCGATGCCGAGGGCGCGCGTGACGATGTTGCGGCGGGGGTGCGTGCGCGCCTCGTCATCGGTGATGTGGCCGGTGGCCACCAGCTCCTGGACGTAGCTGTGGTCGACCGTGACCCGCCGCAACCGCTCGTGGCGCAGCAGGTAGGTGCGCGAGTCGCCGACGTTGATCAGCGCGAAGCGATCCTCACCGGTGTCCGCCGTCACCACGTCGTCGTCGCCGCCATCGTCGGTCGGGGGTGGCGGGGGGTCGTCCTCGCCCTGGGTGGGGATGGGCTGCGTCGTGTCGGCATCGGCCTCGGCGTCCGACGTGACCGGCGTCCTGATGACGACGAGCGCGGTGACCGTCGTCCCCATGCCTTGCTGGTCCGGGTTGGCGTTGGCGGCGCGGTAGATGTCGTCGTTGGCATCCGTGACCGCGGCGACCACGTCGGCGAGGGAGGCCTCGTCGACGTTCAGGCGCGAGCGCAGCAGGTCGACGGCGAGCGCACTGGCGACCTCGCCGGCACGGTGACCGCCCATCCCGTCGGCGACGACGAAGGCACGCGACTCGACGAGGAGGTTGTCCTCGTTCTCGGGTCGGATGCGTCCCGGGTCGGTGGATGCGCCCCAGCGCAACGCCGTCACTGGGCCTCCAGCACGGTGTAGCCGAACTGGACACGGTCTCCGGGGTGGAGCAGGCGGGCACCTACCAGGCGGTTGCCGTTGTGGAACGAGCCGTTGGTGGAGCCGAGGTCCTCCACCATCGCCTGGCCCTCGAGCTCGTAGATGCGGGCGTGGTGCTGCGACACGAAGGTGTCGTCGCCAATGACGATCGTCGAGGACGGGTCACGACCGATCGTGATCTCGGCACCCAGCGGGAAGACCTTGCCCCGCTGCGCCTTGGGCTCCACGATGGCGAGGCGCGCCACGTGGCCCGACCGGCCGCGCGGGACGGAACGACGGGCGCGGCGCTCGTCGCGTCGGGAGGCGGGACCGATGATCGTCGTGGCGTCCCGATCGTCGACGCTCACCGGCGCCACTGGCTTGGTCGACGTGCGGCGGACCTCGCTCCACACCGCCCACAGGACGCGAGCGAAGAAGAGGTAGAGCAGGCCCAGCAGGACCAGCTTGAGGATGTCGAGGGCTTGATCTGTCATCGCTCGTCGCGCGCTACGTCTGACTACGACGCCTCGAACCGCACGTAGGTGGAGCCGAAGCTCAAGATGTCCCCGTCGCCGAGCCGTTGCTCACCGGTGATGCGGGTGCCGTTGACCATCGTCCCGTTCGTGGAGCCGAGGTCGACGACCACGTAGGCCCCGCGGCCGGGTCGGATCTCGGCGTGCTTGCGGCTGACGTTGTGGTCGCTGAGCGGGATGGTGCACTCGGGCAGGCGGCCGACGCTGATCGTTCGGTCACCGAGCGAGATCCGCTGCCCCGACGGCAGCACCAGCGAACCAGCGCCGACACCTCCGGCCGCCTGGCGCAGCTGGGCGACGACCTCGAAGCGACCGGGACGCAGGTCGTCGCGGTGCACGAGCTGGACGCGCACCGGGCCCATGAAGTGGTAGCCCTCCTCGCGGGCGTACTCCCGGGCCGCCTCCACGAGCTCGGCCCGAAGCACGTCCATGATGTCGCTGAAGCCGTCGTAGTCCCGACCGCTCAGCTCGATGGCGAAGTCGTTGGGCACGACCCGTCGACCCTTGACGTCGACCGAGCGCTGGTCGTCCATCTCCCGCACCAACCGACGGCCGAGTTCGATCGGACGGATCGCCGACCGCGAGCTCCGGAACACGCCCTCGACCATACGCTCCAGTCGACGCTCCAACGATTGCAGGCCCATGGTGGCGGCCGATGCTACCGACGACCCCCGCACGGCCCCGGGCAGCCCATCGGCAAGGCTCCGGGCGACCTGCTGGCCCGTCCCGTTCGCCGCTCCAGAACCCGTGAAGCCACCGGCGTGGCATCGTGGCGGCGTGGCGAGGGCGGTGGTGACCGGCGGAGCGGGTTTCATCGGGTCCAACCTTGTCGATCGGCTCCTGACCGCCGGCCACGATGTCATCGTCGTCGACGACCTGTCCCGGGCGAGTGCGATCAGCAACGTGGATTGGCTGCGGACCCGCCACGGACCGCTGAACCTGGTGCGGGGCGACGTCGGCGATCGGCGCGTCGTCGAGCGGTATCTCGCTGGTGCCGAGCGTGTGTACCACCTCGCCGGGCAGGTCGCCGTCACCAGCTCGATCCTCGATCCCCGCGCCGATTTCCACGCCAACGCGCTCGGCACGATCAACGTGCTGGAGGCGGCGCGCCTGGTTGCTGACGACCCGATCGTGGTCTACGCCAGCACCAACAAGGTGTATGGCAACCTCACCGGCGGCGGTCTGGTCGAGCACGCCACCCGCTGGCACGACGCTGTACGGCCACTCGGCGTGCCGGAGACGGCGCCGGTCGATCCCCACTCCCCGTACGGCTGCAGCAAGGCGGCGGGCGACCAGTACGCCCGCGATTACCACCGCGTCTATGGGCTGCGCACCGTCGTCATGCGCCAGTCGTGCATCATCGGTCCGCGCCAGATCGGCATCGAGGACCAGGGTTGGGTGGCCTGGTTGATCATCGCGGCGCTCACCGGTCAGCCGGTCACCGTGTACGGCGACGGTAAGCAGGTGCGCGACGTACTGGCCATCGACGACCTGCTCGACGCCTACGACGCCGTCGTCGACCGGATCGACTTGACCGCGGGCGAGGTGTTCAACGTCGGCGGCGGACCCACCAACACGATCTCCGTGTGGCGCGAGTTCGGGCCGCTCCTCGAGGCACTCGTCGGCCACGACGTTGCGGTGCAGTGGGGTGCGGCCCGGACCGGCGACCAGCGCTGCTACGTGTCGGACATCTCCAAGCTCGCCGCCGTCGTCGACTGGCGCCCGGTGATCGATGTGCGCCAGGCGATCGCCACGCTGTACGACTGGTTGCGCATCGAGATGGCCGCCACGAGCGGACGACCGCCGGGATGAGGATCGTCCTGGCCATGACGTACTACCGCCCGTATGTCAGCGGGCCGATTGTCTACGCCGACAACCTCGCCGCCGAACTGGTCCGCCGCGGGCACGAGGTGACGATCCTGACCTCCCGCTACGAGCCCGGCTTGGCCCGTGACGAGGAAGTCGATGGCGTACGGATCGTGCGCATCCCGGTGCTGGCCCGGATCTCGAAGGGCGTCCTGATGCCCACCTACCTCGGTGTCGCCCGCAGCATCCTGCGGGCCAGCGACGCCGTCGTCATCCAGGTCCCCCAGTTCGAGGCCCCGATCCTCGCCGCCCTCGCCCGGCTCATGCAGGTGCCCGCCGTGCTCACCTATCACTGCGACGTCCGCTTGCCCGGCGGCTGGTTCAACCGTGTCGCCGACCGGGTCATCCTGGTCGGGAATCAGCTGGCCACCCTCCTCGCTCGCCGCGTCGTCGCCTACACGGCCGACTACGCCGAGCACAGCCCCGTGATGCGTCGCCGGCTGGGCAGGGTGACCATCATCCCTCCGCCGGTCGACCTCGCCCCACCCGCCCCGGCCGACGTGGCCCGGTTCCGCGAGGCCCATGGGCTCGGCCGCGCGACGATCGGCATCGCCGCTCGCTTCGCCACCGAAAAGGGCTTCGAGCACCTGCTCGATGCGGTCCCGAGACTGCTCGAGGAGTTCCCCGATCTGCGGGTGCTGCACGCCGGCGAATTCGAGCACGTCATCGGCGAGGAGGGCTACCGCGAACGGCTCCGGCCCCTGCTGACTCGGGCCGGGGATCACTGGGTTCCGCTCGGGGTGGTCAGCGGCGCCGAGCTGGCGGTGTTCTACGCCGCCTGCGACGTGACGGTCTTGCCCAGCCTCAACCGCACGGAGAGCTTCGGGTTCGTGCAGATCGAGTCGATGCTCTGCGGCACGCCGGTCGTCGCCTCCGCGCTGCCCGGTGTCCGGGTACCGATCGCCACGACTGGGATGGGGCTCGTCGTCCCGCCCGGCGACGCGCCGGCGCTGGCCGCGGCAATCGGCAACGTGCTGCGCGCGCCGAACGACTTCCGGGCCCGTCGTCGCGAGGTCACGGCTTCGTACTCGCCGGCGCGCACTGCCGACGGCTACGAACAGCTGCTGGAGGAACTGGTCCACGTCGACCAGGCGCGCGCCGAGGCCCGCGAGCTGCTGTGGCCGCACCTGCGCGACTTGCCGGGCTTCCGGGCGATGATCCGGGCGATGGAGGCCCGACTCGTGGGAAGGCGAGCTCCGCTGCCCGCTCCCGTGCTCGATCTCGGCACCGGCGACGGGCACTTCGCGACCGCCGTGCTCGGCCGAGTCGATGTCGGCGTCGATCGCAGCGCCGAGGCGCTGTACGAGGCGCGCCGCCGCGACGTGTACCAAGCCGTCGCGCGCACCGACGCCACGGCCCTGCCGTTCGCCGACGGCTCGTTCGCCTCGGTGTTCAGCAACTGCGTCATCGAACACATCGCCGACCTCGCGGCGGTCCTGACCGAGGTGCACCGGGTGATGCGGCCGGGTGGAGAGCTCGTGCTCACGGTGCCAACGCCGAGGCTCAACGACGAGCTCGCCGGCAACCGCCTCCTGCTCGCCGTCGGTGCGCCACGCACCGCCGCTCGGTACCGCCGCGGCTTCGCCAAGATGCAGCGCCACGAGCACATGTACACCCCCGAGGAGTGGGCTCGTCGCGTCGTCGACGCCGGGTTCGACGTCGTCGAGCAGCGCGGCTACATGTCGGCGCGGGCGGCACGCATCTTCGACGTCGGCCACGTCACGGGGCTGCCGACCGTTGTCACTCGACGGCTGACCGGCCGCTGGGTGATGGTACCCAGGCGGTGGTGGCTGGCGCCGAAGGAGCGACTGCTCGTCCCGCTCGTCGCCGAGCACGATCCGCCGGACGCGACCGGGTGCTTCATCGTGGCCCGCAAGCGGGCCAGCGCCGCTGAAGAATGACCAGCCCCGTCGTTGACACGGCCCGCGCCCAGCCGTCGACGCGGGCCTTGATGATCTGGGTCACCTCCGTCCGTCTGATGTGCGCTGGTCAGTCTCTCCGCGCGTGTCCTCTACGAGCCACTCCACGGTGCCGTTCCTGGCCGACCACGTGATCGGCGTCGAACTGGAGCGGCCGATGATGGCGGCGGGCGACGTCCCACCGGTCGCCGGTCGAACCGTCTTCGCCTTCGTTCCCGAACGGCTCGGCGAGCTGGAGGTCGTGCGGGCCGCCCGTCCCGGCGGCACCGCGCAGGAGACCCGCTATCGGGGCGAGCTGCTGTTCGTGACCGACGCGCTCGGTTGAGCTGACCCCGGCCGCGCCCACCAGCGAGCGCGCCGCGCCAGACTCCGCTGGTGGGAACGGTCGGGTCGTGACGGCGGTCGCGCCGTCGGCGCGGGGCGATCCATCGTCGCGGACGGCCGCGCTCTGGACCGCGGCCGTCGCCCTCGTGTGCGTCGGCCAGTGGCTGCTGTTGCAGTCGACCCCGCTGCTGCTGGGCCTGTCCGTCTGGGTGGCCGGGCTCGGTCTCTTCGTGTGGTTGCAGTGGCCGACCGTCGGCGAGGCGACCGCTCCGACGGTCGAGGACGGTCGCCGGCGGCTGGCCTGGTGGCGGTGGGCGCTCGTCGGCGGTGTCGTGGTCACGGGCCTGACGATCTGGGTCAGAGCGCGTGGGCGCCCGGAACAGGCCGACTGGACGGACATCACTGTGCTCTGGGCAGTGGGTGTCGTCGTCCTGGTAATCGCCGCATGGCCGGCCCGGGACGGGCGACACGACCGTGTCGACCGGAGGCGCCGCGTCGCCGGAATGGAGTGGGCGCTCGTCGGTGCCGTGGTGGCCGTCGCCATCGCCGCCCGATTCATCGCCCTCGGTCGGTTCCCGATCGTCGAGGGCGACGGCATGTCCCTCAGCCTGTTGGGTCGCCAGTTCACCGACGGCGAGCTGAGCGACCCGTTTTCGACCGCCTTCTTCGGCAGCTCGACGCTGTACCCGTTCATGCAGAGCACGGTGATGAAGGTGTTCGGCGAGTCGCTGGTCAGCGCCCGGCTGCTCAGCGCGGCGGTCGGTTCGCTGACGGTGCTGGCGACCTACGGGTGGTGCCGACGCCTGCTCGGGGTGAAGGTTGCGCTGATCGCCTCGGCGGTGCTGGCCGTGCTGCCGATCCACCTCTACTTCAGTCGGATCTCGGTGAACCTCGTCGAGGACGCGCTCTTCCTCGTGCTCGTGCTCTGGCTGCTCGACCGCGCCCTGGTCGACGGTCGCCGCATCGATGCCGTGCTGACCGGCGTCGCGCTGGGCCTGAGCCAGTACTTCTACTGGGGTGCCCGGCTGCTGCCCGTGCTCGTCGTCGTACAGCTGGCCTACTTCATCGTCTGGTGGCATCGTCGGGCGGATTCGTGGAGCGCCGCGTTCCGGCGGGTGGCCGCTGCCGGCGCCTGGATCGCGGCGACGGCCGTCCTTGTGTTCCTGCCCCTCGCCGCCCACTACGCTGACCGGCCGGAGGACCTGACCAGCCGCTTCAACCAGGTGGCGTTCTTCGGTCCCGCCTTCGACGCCGCCCGCGAGACGACCGGCGACAGCGCGACCGCGATGATCGCCGATCAGTTCGTCGACGCCGCGCTGCTCCCGTTCGCCACGCCCGCCGTCAGCTGGCATTGGCACCCCGCGGCTCCGATCATCGGGTTGCCCGTCGCCCTGCTCGCCGCGCTCGGCGTGGCCGTCGCGACCGCAGCGATCGGTCGCCGTCGATACGCCTCGGTCGCTGTGGCGTGGTGGCTGTCGCTGTTCGGCGTGGGGCTGACCGTCGGACTGCATCCTCAGCGCTGGGTCCTCGCCTACCCGTTGGTCGCGATCATGGCGGCGATTGGGCTGGAAGCGGCCTGGCGAGTCATGCGCGACCGGCTCGCGGTCCCTGCTCGATGGGCGACGGCGATCGTCTCGGCGATCGTGGTCGGCGTGATGGTGTGGAGCGTCACCTGGTTCTTCCGTGACGCCAACACGCTCACCGCTTGGAGCGACCCCAATTCCCTGGTCGCCCACGAGCTGGTCGGTGTCCTCGACGACGAGCCGGATGGGACCACGGTGTACACCGCGTTCTCGCCGCGCATGTCGTTCTCCAGCCACAGCACCGTGCCGTTCTTGGCCGACCACGTCGACGGCGTCGAGCTCGACAAGGTCCTCCGGACGCCGATCGACGTGCCCTCCGTGCGTGGCCGGACCGTCTTCGCCTTCCTCCCCGAGCGGCTGGGCGAGCTGGACGTCGTGCGCTCGACGATTCCTGGTGGCGTCACGGACGAGGTGCGCTACCGGGACGCGCTGCTCTTCGTCACCTACGCCGTCGACGGCTGACCGAGCGGCGCGCCGTCGCGAACCGATCGCTGGGTCAGAATCTCGCCGTGAGCACGCGCCGCCGCACGGTCGCGGCGCTGGCGCTCATCGCCCTCGTCGGTCTGCTCGCCCGGGTCTGGAACCTCGACTGGGATCGCGGTCAACACCTGCATCCGGACGAGCGCCATTGGAGCTTCGTGCTCGACGACATCGAGGCACCGGACGGCGTCGGGCAGTACTTCGACACCCAGTCGTCTCCGCTCAACCCGTATCGCGACCGCGACACGTTCGTGTACGGCACGCTGCCGCTGTTCACGACCAAGGCGGTGGCGTCGGTGTTGACGACCTCCGTGGCCGAGCCGCTCGTCGAGGGACTCGACCGGATCGGCGTCGACCTGCTCGACGACGACGGTGCCGCCCGATTCGACGCCGAGTACCGAGCCAACCTCGTCGGCCGCCTGCTGACCGCGCTCGCCGATACGGCGACGATCGTCGTGGTCGGGCTGATCGGGTGGGTCGTCGCGGGGCGGAGGGTGGCGCTGTTCGGCGCCGGCGCGTACGCCCTGGCCGTGCTGCCGATCCAGCAGGCCCACTTCCTCGGCGCCGACTCCTTCACCACGATGTTCGTCGCCGCCGCCGTCCTCGCCGCGCTGCTCCACGTCCGGCGGGGCGGCGTGGCGTGGCTGCTCGCGGCCGGAGCGCTGGCCGGCGCGGCGACGGCGTGCCGGTTGCAAGCGGCGGTGATCCTGGTCGTAGTGGTCGTCGCCGCCCTGGTGCGGGCGCGAGCTGCTGCCGGCTCGGTCGGTCGGGCCGTCGCGGGGATCCTCGGCGCCGGGGCGCTCGCCGTGGTCGTCTTCCGCGTGGCGAACCCGTACGCCTTCGACGGGTGGGGGCTGAATCAGCAGTGGCTCGACGACCTGCGTCGATTGCGCGATCTGCAGGCAGGTGCTGATGTCCCCCCTTCGATCCAATGGGTCGGCAGGACCCCGCTCGTGTACCCGATGCAGCAACTGGTGCTCTGGGGCCTGGGACCGGCATTGACCGTTGCTGCGCTGATCGGCGCGGTGGTCGGCTGGCGCCGCCGCTCCGGACAGTTGCTGTTGCTGGCGGTCTGGATCGGCGGCTGGCTCGTGATCATCGCCACGAGCTGGACGCCGACCATGCGCTATCTGCTGCCCATCTATCCCGCCCTGGCGGTGCTCGCCGGGATCGGGTTCGCCACGTTGTTCGCCGCCGCTCGCCGGGCCCGTCCGGCCCGCCTCGTCGGCGGCGGGGCGCTGGCGGTGCTGGCCGCACTGTGGTGCGTGGCGTTCGTCGCCGGCGTCTACGGGCGACCGAACAGCCGTGTCGAGGCCACCGAGTGGCTGGCCGCCAACGTGCCGGCCGGCTCGGTGCTCAGCGTCGACGGCTGGGACGACGCCCTGCCCTTGGGGCTCGGACCGGACGTCCCCCCGTACGAGCTGGAGGCCTTGAACCCGTTCGATCCGGACTCCGCTGAGAAGGTCGAGCGGCACCTCGCCGCGCTCGATCGCATCGATTGGGTCGTCGTGTCGAGCCAACGCGCCCGGGCCAGCGTCGAACGGCTCCCGGCCCGCTTCCCGGCGATGCTGCGGTACTACGACGCGCTGGAGGACGGCTCGCTCGGGTTCGAGCG
The DNA here is from genome assembly GCA_963844175.1 of uncultured Acidimicrobiia bacterium. GTDB lineage: Bacteria > Actinomycetota > Acidimicrobiia > Acidimicrobiales > Ilumatobacteraceae > JALZMG01. The sequence continues at coordinate 358,008 of CAWJNE010000021.1, read as the reverse complement.
CGTCGCCGAGTTCCAGAACGAGCCCCAGCTCGGACCGCTGGGCGTGGACACGGAAGGCGCCGAGGAGGCGTTCTCGGTGTACGACCACCCACCGGTCGAGATCTACCGCAAGACCGACGCCTACTCGACGGCCAACGCCCGGCGAATCCTCGACCCCGCCAGCGCCGAGCTGGCCGTCGCGCCGGACCTGCGCGACGGCGGGGCGAACGCGCTGCTGGCCCGTCCGGACGAGGCCGCGACTGCCCAATCGGGGGCGACATTCGACGAGGTGCTGCATCGCGGCGGGGCGTGGGCCGTGGTGCTGTGGGTGCTGTGGTGGGCGCTGCTGGCGGCGTCTGCGTTGCCGTTGACGACGCTGCTGGCGCCGCGACTATCGGCCGGCGCGATGGCGTTGGCGGTCGTGCTCGGTCCGCTGGCCGTCGTCGGTGTCGTCTGGTCGCTGGTGGCGTGGAAGGTGGTCGGCCTGTCGACGGGGCTGATCTGGATCGTCACGGCTGCTGTCGTCGTAGCCGGTTCCCTCGTTGGCCAGCGCCGCTGGCCGAGCCTGCGTCGCGCCGCCCGTGTCGACGGTCGGGCGTGGATGGCGGTCATCGGCGTGGCCGCTGCCGTGTTCGCCGCCGTGCTCGCGCTGCGCGCCGCCAACCCCGACCTGTGGCATCCGGCGCGCGGCGGCGAGAAGCCGATGGAGATGGCCTACTTCACGTCGATCGCCAGGACGACGCAGCTGCCGGCGCTCGACCCGTGGTTCGCCGGCGGCGTGCTCAACTACTACTACGCAGGGTGGTTCGTGCTGGCCGTGCCGACGCGGGCGCTGGGGATCCTGCCCGAGGTCGCCTACCAGCTCGGGCTGGCCACGGTCGCCGCCCTCGCCGCGGCGACTGCGATGGCCGTCGCCCACGACGCCGTCGCGCTGACCCGCCGGCGGAAGGGTCGGCTGGCCGATCGGCCATCCGGGCGGGCACCTGTGGTCGCCGGGCTGGTCAGCGTCGCCGTGCTGCTCGCCGCCGGCAACCTCGACACCGTGCGACAGGCGTTCGGGTGGGTCGGCTCGTCCTCCGGCCCGCTCGACTGGTGGGCCACCTCGCGAGTCCACGACGGCGTCATCGACATCACGGAGTTCCCGGCATGGTCGATGGTCTTCGGTGACCTCCACCCCCACGTGATGGGCCTCGTCACGACGGGCCTCGTCGTGCTGCTGGCCCTCGCCGTCGCAGTCGCCCCACTGGGCCGCCGACGATGGGTGCTGCTGGGGTTGGCCGGCGCTGCGCTCGGTCTGGTCCGGATGGTCCACACGTGGGACCTGCCGATGGCGGCGCTGATCGTGGTGGCCGCGGTCGCGTGGTCGCGCTCACGCCGGCGCACCGGCACGCTGCGTCACACGATCGGCGCCCTCGCGCTCGAGCTGCTCGTCGTGGGCGCGGTGGCCCAGCTCGTCACCGCGCCGTATCGCGGGCGCGGGCTGGTGTTCAACAGCGGAGTCGACCCGGCACCGGCCACGACGGCGTTCGCCGACCAGCTCGTCCACCTCGGTGCGCTGTGGGCCGTGGCGCTCGTCTTCGCCGTCGCCGTCCACCATCGCGCCGGCGGGGTACCCGGTCGCCGGCTGCTCCTCGCCGCCGTCGTCGCCGCGCCCGCGGTGATAATGGCCGGGCTGGCCGTCTCATGGGTGGCCAGCACGTCGGCGGTGCTCGTCGCGCTCGTGGCGAGTGCCATCTGGCGCACCCGCGACCAACGGTCCTGGGCCGTCGTCGTCGGCGGAGGGCTGGTGGCTGCGGGCATCGCCCTGGCCACCGTGCCGGAGGTCGTCGTCGTGACGCCGGACATCGAGCGCATGAACACCGTGTTCAAGCTGACGTACCAGGCCTGGCAGCTGATCGCCATCGGCATCGGACCGGCGGTCATCGTGATCGCCGGCGCCTTCGCCGTGCCGGCGACCCGCCGGGTCCTGACGACCGCCGGCGCCGGTCTGCTGGCGGCCGGGCTGGCCTTCCCGGTGCTGGCCATCGGGCCCCGGCTGGACGATCGCATCGTCGGCGGCTCCGTTTCGCTGGACGGCCTGGACTATCTGCGCGCCGACCCCGTGATCAACGATCCACCCCAGCGACTCGGTGAGGACCTGGCGCTGATCGAGTGGCTGCGGGCCAACGTCGGTGGCACGCCGACGATCGTCGAGATGGCCGGGCAGGGCTACACGTGGGCCGGGCGCATCTCGCAGACGACGGGGTTGCCGACGGTGATCGGGTGGCCGTGGCACCAGACGCAGCAGCGCTTGGGGTACAGCTCGCTGGTGACGGAGCGGATGGAGGACGTCGAGCGCTTCTTCACGGCCGGCGACGTCGACTTCGACGCATGGTTCCTGCGCGCCTACGGCGTGCGCTACGTCGTGATCGGAACCCAAGAGCGGCGCCACGGGACCCCGCAGGGGCTTGCGGTGATCGAGCAGGTGCCAGGCACCGAAGTGGTGTTCCGCTCGGGCGATCACCGGATCATCGCCGTCGACCAGGAGGTGCTGGCCGACGCGCTGGCCGTTGCGCCGCTCGCACCCCGCTCGTGATCCGTCAGGTCGCCGTCGCCTGGCGGTCGATCACGAGCCACATCCACTCGTCGGCGGGCGGGTTCCACATCTCTCGGTGCAGCAGCCAGCCGAGCCAGCGCGACGGGGTGCCGTTGTCGTAGTCCGGCAGCCAATTCGCCCGCAGTGAGAAGCGGATCACCTCGTGGCGGGCGGGGTCGAGCCGAAGATCGTGGACGTTGCGTTCTTCGATGACCAGCGCGTCGAACTCGCCGGTCTGCCCGTCGGCCATCGTGACGAAGTTGACGCCGGCGACGTCGCGCAGGTACCAGCCGAGCGGCCACGCGCCGCTCGAGCCGTTGTCGATCTGGATGCGCGGGTCGCGCTCCTCGCCGAGCCGTTCCTCCAACGCCGTGAGCTCGTCGACGACCGTTCGGACGTCGTCGGTGGCCTGGACGGCGACCAGCAACTCCGACGGGTCCGTGGGCTCGAGGTGGCTGGTGCTCACCGACGTCCACGCCATCCACGCCGCCGTGGCGGCCAACGCCGCCCCGGCGACAACGCGGACCGTCGTGGCGCGCTGGGCCCACAGCCAGCCGACGGCGAGCCCGGCGAGCAGGCCCATCGGGACGAGCAGGTGGACCAGGAGCCAGGGGTACCGCTCGCCGGCCCAGGTGTAGATCACGGCGTGGCTGACGGCCGACCATACGAGGAACAACGTCACGACGGTCGGCCGGCGCAGCGCGACGAAGGTGCCGAGCCCGGCGAGCAGCACGAGGGGCCACTCGTAGGCGCCCAGGAGCACGGCGTAGAACCCCGCGGGCTGGGCGCTGCGGTTCACGTCGTGCTGGGTGAGCCAATAGCGGAGCCCGCCGAACGTGCCACGCCACAGCCCGGCGAGGTCGGTGAAGAACACCGTGTAGCTGAGCAGGAAGACGATCAGGAACGCGGACAACGCCCACCACCACGGCGACGAGCCGACGGCGGCCAGCCGCTTGGCCATCGGTCGGTCCCGCCATCGCACGTCGGGCTGCCGGCGCCACTGGTGTACGACGACGGCCAACAGGAACGTCACCATGATGAAGGCGGTGATGAAGAAGGACTCCTTGATCGTCGCTGCGGCGGCAGCGGAGATCCCGATCACCGGCGGTAGCCACGCCCGCGGCTGGCGGAGGTACTCGACGACGCACAGTGTGCAGACGGTGGAGGCCAGGACGAACGGCGTGTCCTCTCGGCCGAACCGGGCGAAGTAGACGAGGGACGGGGAGAGGGCGAGGGCGATCATCGCGCCGACGGTGCCGGCGCGACCGAGGGTGCGCCGGATCAGCAGCGGCGTAGCGAGCAGCGCCAGGCCGCACACCGCCGCCAGCAAGCGGGCCGTGAGGTCACCGGCGCCGAAGACCTTGAAGATCCCGGCCGTCAAGATGATCCGCAGCGGGCCGTGGTACACGGGGTCGTACTCGTAGCCCTGGCCCGTGGCGAGCCGCCACGAGAACCAGGCGTCGAGGCTCTCGTCGTGGTGCATCGGTCGATCGCCGAGACCGGCGAGGCGTAGCCACGCGACGGCGGCCAACGCGACGACGCCGAGTATCACCGCGAGCGGGTGTCTGCGGACCACATCGGCGGCGCGACCAGGGGCGATGTGGTACCGTTCGACCGGTGAACCGTAGCGGGCGCGTCCTTGCGGCTCTGCTCACCGCCGCGATCTTCGGCGTGCTCTTCGCCAGCGCGCTCACGGCGTCCCCGCAATCGGTCTCCGCAAACCTCCCGCCGACGCCGTGTCCGCCGGCTACCACCACGACCGCGCCGGATGGTTCGACGACCACCGTGGTGTCGCCGACGTCGTCGTCGGTGGCGCCGACCACGACCACGAGCGGCTCCACGACCACCACTGCCGGGTCCACGACCACCACTGCCGGGTCCACGACCACCACGCCGGCCACGACCGCCTCGTCGAGCTCGACGCCGATGGCCACGCCAACGCCGACTCCGACCGCCACGCCGACGGCGACGCCGACCGCCACGCCGACGGCGACGCCGACCGCCACGCCGACGGCGACGCCGACCGCCACGCCGACGGCGACGCCGACCGCCACGCCGACGGCGACGCCGACCGCCACGCCCACGGCGACGCCGACCGCCACGCCGACGGCGACGCCGACCGCCACGCCCGACGGCGACGCCGACCGCCACGCCCGACGGCGACGCCGACCGCCACGCCCGACGGCGACGCCGACCGCGACACCCACCGCGACACCCGACCGCCACTCCGACCCCCACCCCAACGCCGCAGACTCCGACCCCGACCGCGACACCGACCCCCACCCCCACGCCGCAGAGTCCGACCCCGACCGCGACGCCGACCCCCACCCCCACGCCGCAGAGTCCGACCCCGACCGCGACACCCACACCCACCCCCACGCCGCAGAGTCCGACCCCGACCGCGACACCCACCACCCACCCCCACCACAACCGAAGGGCCGATCCCATTCGCGCCGCCCGCTGACCCGTGCCCGCCGGACGGCACGACGACCACCACCACCGGGGGTGGCTCGACCACCACGGCTGGCGACACGACCACCACGAAGGGTGGAACGCTGCCGGCGACGGGCAACAGCGGCGTGCCGTATTGGTCGTTGTTGTGGCTCGGGTTGGCCCTGGCCGTCCCCGGTGTGGCGATGACGCTGGCCGTGAGACGCCGCGACGGCTCGGCCGACTAGCGCGGCACGTTCAGCTCGTGCGGTAGATCCGGTAGCCGGGGTTCTCGTAGACCAGCTCGCCGCGCTGCTCCCAGTAGTCCACGTTGGCCGAGTAGGGCGCGGCCCGTTCGACGGGCCCGATCACGACATAGTCGACGCCATACCGGGCCAGCACCTCGTCCGTCGTCGCCTCCCCGCGCAGCGCCGAGCCGATGTCGGCGGCCCGCTGTGACCAGTCGTCGAGGCCGAGGTCGAAGAGCCACCCGCTGTACCCGGAGACGACCCGGCGGGCGCCGAAGGACGGGATCGGCTCGGTGACCTCGGGCGCCGTCAGGTAGACGGCCTTGTCGTCGGGCTGGGCGCGCGCCCATGCGGCCGCGGCGAGGCCGTCGGCGTCGGACAGCTCGGCGCGGAACGACGAACCGTCCGTGGCCTGCCACACGTCCAGTCCCCCGGACAGCACGAGGGTCACGCCGACGAGGGCGCTGACGTACCGCAGCGGTCGGCGGGCCGCCCGCACGCCGGCCACCAGGAGCCCGGCGATCGGGAACGCCAGCAACAGCTGCCAGATGATCAGAAAGTGGGTGTTGTTCCACTCCCACGGCGCGAGGACGACGAGGTTCATGGCGACGAAGATCGTCCACGCGGGCACGGCCACTGCTCGGTCGAACCCCGTGGACAGGACGCCGCGCCGCACGAGCACGACGACGGCGAGAGGCAGGAACAACCCGACGTTGAGCAGCCAGAACCACGGCCAGAAGACCCCGAGCGTGTTGGCCATCCAGCCGACCTGCCAGCGCACGTGGTTGGAAGTCGGGGCGATGGCGATCAGCACGGGCAGGCCGAGGGCCAACGCCGGTCCGACGAAGCGGACGAAGCGGCGCGGCTGGCGCAGTGTCAGCCAGCCGCCGAGCCCGAGCGCTCCGAGGAAGCCGAAGGCGCTGAAGCCGGCGCTGGCTCCGACCAACAGCCCGGCGGCCCACAGGGCCCGGGTCGGCCCCCGTTGGCGGACGGTCCAGGTGACGGCGGTGGCGATCAGCACCACCGGGAGGGCGACCAACCCGGGACGCTGGGCGTACATGAACGCCAGCACGGAGTTGTCGAACCAGATGTCGTGCTCGGTCAGACGGGCGTACGTACGGGGCAGGTCACCGAGCACTCCCAGCCCGTCGCGGGCGACGTCGGCCACGGCGAACACGAAGCCGAGACCGCCCGACAGCGTGAACAGCACGTAGGCCGTCAGCGTGATCGCCGTGGACGCTGCGATGCGCCGGCCGGCGAACCAGAACACGAGCGGGAACGCCATCGCCAGCAGCCCACTCGTGACGACGAGCGCCGACGGCATCGGGATGCCGAGGACTGCGACGTCGGCGGCAAAGACGTTCGTCAGCACGTGGTAGCTGAGCCGGTTGCCGGCGGCGATCGGCAGCTCCGGCGGGAGGTTGTCGCCATAGGCGAACGAACCGGCGTAGGCCAGGTGGGCGTTCCAGTCGCCAAAGGTGCTCAGGTGGCCGGCGACGACGCCACCCGCGCCGTCGTCCTGGTAGGCGAGCGACAGGATGCGGACGGTGACGAGCCACGAGGCAACGGTGACGATCGCCAGCGGACGCAGGCTGTCGGCGGCGCGCCACGGGCGCCGGAGCCGGTCGCCGAGGTCACGCACCTCGTCGCGCAGCAACGGGGTCGCGACCCGCCAGCCCGGGATGGACAGCCCGACCATGACCAGCGTGCCGAGCCCGACGGCCCGGTCGTCGAAGCCAAACGGCTGGGCGGCGAGGATCGTGGCGATCGTGACGCCGATGACGCCGGCCACCGTGCCGACGCCCAGCCGTTCTTCGAGGCGCATCTCGAAGCCGCTGAGGTAGGTGAGCGCCACGCCGACCGACACGACGACGACGAGGAACAGCAGCACCAGGGCGTTCATCGCAGCGGGCGGACCATAACATCGCTCGGTGCCGGTGGAGCTCTCTGTCGTGCTGCCGGCGTTCAACGAGGAAGCGCGCATCGCGTCAGTGGTCGGCGAGACCGTCGACGCCCTGGAGCACCTCGACGTCCCGTACGAGATCGTCGTCATCGACGATGCATCCACGGACGGCACCGGGGCGATCCTCGATGGCATGGCTCGAACACGGCCCGGACTGCGCGTGCTGCACCTGGCCGACAACCGTGGTCACGGTCCGGCGCTGCGGGCCGGGCTGGAGGAGGCGACGGGGGCGTGGATCGGTCTCCTCGACGGCGACGGCGAGGTCCCCGTCGCCGAGCTGGTCGCACTGTGGGCCCGGCGCAACGATGCCGACTTGTTGCTCGGACAGCGGACCGACCGGTCGGGCGGCGTCAGCCGCCGGGCGGTCAGCGCCGCCCTGCGCGGCGTGGTCCGGCTCGCCGCCCACCGCGCGATCGCCGACGCCAATGTGCCGTGCAAGCTCGTGCGCAGGGAGTGGCTCGACGGCGCCCTCCACCTTGCGCCCCGCGATGCCTTCGCCCCGTCCGTGCTCCTCGTCGTCACGGTCGCCCGCCGCGGTGGGCGCATCGTCGAGGTCCCCGTCACGGCCCGCGCCACCCCCGGCCGCCGCTCGTGGCTCGTCCCCCGGCGCCTCGCCGCCGCCTGCGCTCGCTCCCTGCGCGACACCATCGTCCTCACGCGCAAGGTCTGACCGTCGCGCCCTCCGCCGGTCTGGACGCGATCCGTCCCCTTGCCTGATCCGGGGCGCGCTCAGCCCCGGATCCGGGGGCTGACTGCGCCCAGAACCCGAGGTGCGCCACCGAGTCGCCTTGGTAGCGTTGCCGTGCTACTCGGGCGAGTGGCGGAATGGCAGACGCGCTGGCTTCAGGTGCCAGTGAGGGAAACCTCGTGGGGGTTCAAGTCCCCCCTCGCCCACCGTGGTTCTCTGCTGAGGCGGGGTCTGCGAGCGCCGACGATCAGCTGTCGCTGTCGAGCCCGGACTTGGCGGCATTGACGAGCAGGCGGACGACGGCGCCGATGACGACGAGGTCGAGGAGCATCTGGATGCTGACCACAATGCGGGCGCCGTTGCTTTCGGGGGTGATGTCGCCGAAGCCCACCGTCGAGAAGACGGTGATGACGAGGTAGAGGGCGCCGGTGTGGTCGAGTGGCTCGCTGAAGTGTGTGGTCGCGGACTGCGACAAGGACAGGTACACGATGGCGAACACCACGAGGAACAGCGGGATGGTGACGCCGAGCGCCTGAATCGCCCGCAGACCGGGTACCTCGTCTCGCTTGACTCCGTGGAGCTCCAAGGCGAGGACGACGATGAAGGCGGCGATGCCGATCACGAGGCGAATGAGCGATTCCCCGCCCGTTCGGTCGTCGAACGGGACGAGGTAGAAGGCCCCGAAGACCAGTATCCAGGCGAGGATCACGGCGATCGCCGTGGTGATGATCTCGCGGCTGCGTCGACGTCGGTCGAGCTCGGTCCAGCGGGTTGGCGTGCTCATCCCGAGTAACCGGTGAAGTCCTCACCCGGCGTGGCATTGCGGTACCGACCAATGGACTGCTTGGGCTGAGCGCCCTCGGCGGCCCCGTCGGAGGTGTTGTTCATGCCGAACCACCCATCGAAGCCCTGATCAGTTGGCAGCCGGCCCTCGAAGTCGCCGACGTGCCACTTGCGCAACGCGCCCCGGTTGCGTAGCCGGCACCCCAGCCGACCTTGTCGCCGACGATGAAGACGACGTGTGGCACTGTCGAGCTAGCCATCGGATCCCTCCTTCGTACGGCTCGTCAGCGCGGTCGATGGTCGGCGTCACATCCGACGTGTATCGATCCGCGTGCGACGTTGCTGGCACCGAGCCAACACGAACTCGACGCGGATCGCATCACGAAGTCTGTGTGATTCGCAGGTCCCCGGACCAACCATCGCCGGGGGCGGCGGGGTGATTTCACGTCTTCTGTGTGACGACGCCCGATGTTGGGAGGCGGAAGATCACGGTGTCGATCGGCGTGACGGGCACGCCACGACGCAACTGAGGAGATTTGGCACATGGACGCTGACACGCCGATCACGCTGGCCGCCGCGAGGTACAGCAATCGCGACGCCGCGGTCGAGGGGTTCCACTTGGTCTGGGACGCGCACAAGGGCGGAGAGCTCGATCACACCGCTGTCGCCGTGCTGACCAAGGACGAATCCGGCAAATTGCAGGTCGAGCGGCACGACACCACGGCGAAGCACCTGGCGTGGGTCGGCGCAGCGCTGGCCGTCGTCGCTCCAGGTGTGGGCCTGGCGGCCGGCGCGGGTGCCGGGGCGCTCGCTGGGCACTTTCACCACAACATCCCGAAGGACGACGTCGAGGCCATCTCCGAGCTGCTCGAGTCGGGGCAGTCGGGGCTGATCGTCGTGGCGGTCAACAGGGAGGGCGCCGACATCGAGGCGTTGCTCGCAGGCGCCAGCAAGAAGGTGGTCGTGCAGACCACCTGGGGCGATCTCGACGCCGAGATCGAGGCCGAGATCGCGAAGGCAAAAGAGGGGTCGGGCAGTTCGTAGTCGGCGCCGCCGCACGAGACCACCAACGAACCATGGACAGGCAGCAACGAAAGGCGCACGCGCATGGCTGCTCTGCGGACCCGGTTGAAGCAGCTGCTGGTGTGGCGGGTATGGGAGCGGATGCTGGAGATCGAGTTCATCGATCGCAGCGTGGCCCTGGCGGGCAAGGCGTTCGTGTCGTTCTTTCCCCTCGTGATCGTCATCGCCGCGTTCATGCCCGAGAGCATCCGCTCGTCGATGATCAGCGGTGTCACGGTCCGTCTCGGATTGCGCGGCGACGCTCTGGCGCTCGCCCAGGGAGCATTCGCATCGTCCGACGAGGTGCGCCAGGCGACCGGCGTGCTCGGTCTCCTGCTCACGATCTTCTTCGCCAGCTCGTTCACGACGGCGCTGCAGCGGGTCTACTTCCATGCGTGGCGCCGACCGCGCCACGGCGGCGCCGCGGTGTACTGGCGTGGCTTGGTGTGCCTACTCGCGGTGCTGGTCGCCACGGCAGTATTGGGTGGTCTCGGCGGCAAACTCGACGGTGGGCTGCAAGTCGGGCTCTTCGCCATCACGGCGCTGGCGGCGACGTCGGGGTTGTGGTGGTTCAGCGCATGGTTCCTGCTGCTCGGCGAGGTGCGGGCGCGCGTGCTTGCGCCCACGGGTGTGATCACCGGTGTCGCGATGGCCGCGTACGCGGCGATCGCGACGATCTGGATGCCCGAGGTGGTGACGAGCAACGTGGACCAGTTCGGCGTCTTCGGTGTTGCCCTCGCATTGGTGACCTGGTTCTCCGGCGCGGCCATCTGCATCCTGGTCGGGGCTTGCGCCGGCGTGGTCCTCGCCGAGGATCCCGGATGGATCGGCTCGCTCGTCCGGGGCGCCAAGACGCAGACGCTCACCGACAGCGCAAGCCCACCGCTGCCAGCGCCCGCTCACGAGCTGAATCTTCGCGACGCGTTCCGCAGCACCGACGACACGTGAACACGACCTCATCCACCGACCAGTAACGCCTGGAGGGCGACTCCGATGACTGACACCACCGACGTCACTGTCGAAGCCAGCAGCGCCGATGGCAACGAACCTCCCGCCGGCGGTTCCGACACAGCGACCGTCGAGCCTGCGGCCCGCCGGACCCCGATGCCCAAGCTCGGGGTGTGGTCGTGGGCCTTCGTCGGCTTCACGGCCGCCGCGGTCATCGTCGTCATCGCGCTCGGCGCCTTGAGCGAGATCGTGCTCCCGATGACGTTCGCCGCCGTGCTGGCCATCATCTTCAAGCCGCTGTCCGGGGTCCTCCAACGCCACAAGATCAAGCCGTCCCTGGCTGCCGGCCTGGTCGTGCTCGGCCTGTTGCTGTTGATGGCCGGCGTCGTCGTCGCCACCGTCCGGGGCGTGACCGAGCAGGCCGATCAGATCAGTGAGGTCACCGACGAGGCCGTGGCCACCGCCGCCGAACATCTCGACGCGGTGGGTATCAGCGAAGCTGCCCTGGAGGACGCCAGGGCGGCCACCGAGTCGGCAGCACCGATGATCGGCGAAGGTGTCCCGGCCAAACTGGTCGAAGGCGTCAGCAGCGTCATCGCCCTGGCCAGCGGCATCATCCTCGGCGCATTGATCATGTACTACTTGGTCAAAGACGGTAATGGCTTCCGCCGGGCCGTGGTCGGGGCGTTCAGTCCGGCGCTGAGGGGGGACGTCGACGCCTTCCTCGGCGATTCGTTCCGGATCCTGCGCGAGTACGGAAAAGGTCGCAGCGTCATGTCGGCCATCGTCTCGGTCGTCGTCGGCCTCGGCGCCCTGCTGCTCGGCCTCCCGCTCGTGTTCACGATCATGGTCGTCAACTTCATCGGCGGCTACATCCCCTACATCGGCGCCTTCCTCGGCGGCGGGCTGGCCGTGATCGTCGCTCTCGGCGACGGCGGCCTCCCTGACGCTGTGATCATGCTCGCCATCGTGCTCGCCTCCAATCTGTTGCTGGAGAACTTCGTCGAGCCCAAGGTGATGGGGACGAGCCTCGACATCCACCCCCTCACGGTGCTCGTTGTCACCGCCCTGGGCGGTCTGCTCGGCGGCATCGTCGGCCTCCTCCTCGCCGTGCCCGCCTACGTGATCGCCCGCAATGCGATCTCCCGCTTCCGCTCGCGAGGCATCGCTGAGATGGTCGCCGTACGAGCCGAACCAACCGTGACACGACTGCTGCAATGACACCTGCAGGAACGGCCGAGATGATCGCGGCGCGGCGACGCTGAATCCTGCGAATTGCGCATGACTCGGCGGACGGTCGAAGGGACGTCGCGGCCTGCCGCTAGCGACCGGAATCCATCCCACTGCGACAGATCATCCTGACCCGCCGCTCCCCCGGTCTTCAGCGTCTGACGAGTGGTGGCGCTCTGATCCGTGCACCGGGCCACCGATCCCTTGGCGGTCGGCCTGGCTCGCGCGATCGAGGTCGACCGAATCGCGCCAGCTCGCGGCGACGGTGGCGTCGAGACGGCGGAGTTCTTCCTCGACCGCTGCGCGGTGCTCGGGTCGTACCGTCTCGAGGAGCTCCTCGAGCAGCGCTCGGAGTCGTCGCATGATCTGCACCGAGGTAGCGCCGAACTCGCGGACCTCGGTGAGCGCGAGCGTCACGAACTCCTCCCAACGGCGAGTGACCATGACGACCGCGGCCGGCGGGTCGGCGTCGACGAGCTTCGTGCGCGCCTCGAGATCGGTCATCCCGATGTGGCCGAGGATCTCGCCGATGTGGTCGAGCACCTGCACGGCGGTCGTGGGATCGTTCACTGCGGGTGAGAGCGCCCTGTTTGCGATATCGACCATCATCCGCAACGCGAACGCCGGGTCCTGATCGAAGGTGCGCTCGTCGCCCAGCGCGATCAATCCCTCGAGTTCCTCCGCGGCTCGAGGGCCGAGCTCGCCTCCGTAGACACGTACCAGCACTTCGCCGGTCTGCACGAAGTCGCCGACCGGGTGCGGTAGGACGAGCTCGGCGCCATGCGCGCGAGCCCACTCGACCAGGCCGTCGGGATCGACAGCTTGGATTGCGCCTCCGCGACTCGCTCGCACGACGAGTGCTGGATCGGCGCGTGTCGACCCAAAATCCCAGCGGATGTCCGGCCGGTCGGCGAGGCGCACGATCTGCACGAACGTCGAACGAGCAGCGCGTGCGACGTCGGCGGCGACAGCCACCGGTCTCAGCCGGCGGATGCACCGATCAAAGAAGACGATGAAGGCCAGCAAGGACACCGCGAGCAAGAGCGCGGCGAGTGTCACGCCGAAGTCCGGGACGAAGTCGTCGTCGATCCGCCGCAGCACCGAGAAGGAGAACGTCAGGGTGCCAACGAGAACTGCGAGCGTTGCCTTCAAGACGCGGTCCCGGTACCAGAGACGCAGGATGCGCGCGGAGAGCGTCCCAGTCGCCATCTGCACGACGAGAACGGTCACCGTGACGACGAAGCCCGTGAGCGCAGCCGTCGCACCGACGATCGAGGTCAGCACGGCGCTCGCCGTCGATGGCGAGTACTGCCACAGCGATGGCGCCCCGAAGTGCTCGTCGGCGACCGAGACGATCAAGCCGAGGAGCGCACCGAGAACGGCTCCGATGAACGGGAGTGCCCAGAGGTTTTCGAGCAGGCTGACATGCCGACGAAACCTCCGGCGCCAGCTCATCCCCGTTGCCTCACGCTGCGAGCCTCGCCCTGGGGTATCGATGCCGTCCCGACCCATGGCCGCTGTCCAGCATGGCGTTCAGGTGCCTTCGAGAGCTTGGAGGCGTCCCGTGCGGATCGCCTCGCAGAATGCTTGGTAGTCCTGCTCGTTCTGATCGGCGTAGCGCTTGGAGAAGTCGGCGATCGACTGGTCGAAGCGGTCCTTCTTGCCGAGGTACGCGGCGATGGCCACGGGGTCGCCGGATCGGGCGTGGGCTCGTGCCAACGTCTGGGCGCAGAAGCGGGCGTACCCGGAGAGCACGCCCGGTGCCATCGTCTCGACAGTTGCTGAGACCTTCATGTCGCGTAGCTGGCGCCAGTACAGGTACCGGTCGGCTTCGTCGCCCTTGGTCCAGCCCAGGTAGATGTCGCTGGCAGCCTGCATCATCCGTTGGCCCTGCACGACCCGTTCGCCCGGTTGGCGGTAGCGGCTCTTCGGCAGGTGATCCTCCAGGACCGACCTCGTCGCTTCCTTCACCTGCAGGAACAGTGGATCTTGCTCGTCTCGGCCCTGCAACAACACGATGAAGGCCCGCGTGCCGACGCTGCCGACGCCGACGACCTTGCGGGCCACGTCGATCACCTCGAAGCGTTCCAACAAGCGACGTTGATCGTCTCGCAGGGTGGCCCGGTAGGCGCGGAACTGCTCGTGGACGATGTGTTCGATCTCTTGCACCGAGTAGCCGTAGCTCGCTGGCATGTCTCGCGCCGGGACGATCACGGGTGGTTGGCTGATGATCCGGTAGCGACCGTCGACGTGCTCGGCCAGCTTGGACAGGGCTTGTGTGCTGTCGCGGCTGTGGGCCTTGGCGGCCAGCTTCGAGGCTGACCTTTCGACCGTCTTGGCCTTCTTCCGTTGCGCGCCCTTCAGGGAGCGGGCCGCGGTGTTGATGGCATCGAGCACGTCCTGTGCGGCGACCTTGGAGTACCAGATCTCCATCGTGCGCATCTCGGCGAACCGCAACATCGCTAGGCGATAGGCCGATGCCGAGGCCAGCGAGGCCGCGTGCGCCTCCGCGGCGGTGAAACCGTTGTTCCGGGCGGCGATGGTGAAGCTGGCCGCCATGCGCTTCACGTCGTACTCGAACGGTCCGGGAAGCGTCTCGTCGAAGTCGTTGAGGTCGAACAGCAACACCCGCTCCGGCGACGCGAACCCACCGAAGTTCGACAGGTGCGCGTCGCCGCACAGCTGGGTATCGAGCCCGGCCGTCGGCGTGTCCTTCAGGTCAGCCGCCATGATCTTGGCCGCACCGCGGTAGAACGTGAACGGCGACACCATCATGCGGCCATGCCGCACCGGCACCAGGTCGGGCTCGCGCGTGGCGTTCTGCTCCTCCAACAGCGCGACCGGGTCGGGCCGGTCATCAGCGGGCACCCACCCGGAATGACCCGACGGGGCCACACGATCGCGCGCCGCCTTGCCCTGCGCTCTGCGCTCCTCCACCGTCGGATGCTCGATCCTCTTCACCGTGAACTCCTCATGGCATCGCCTTTCAACACGCTCGCGCTGGTCCGGAGCCCCATCATCATCCCCTTGCGACATCGAGCAGCTCGTGGAGGCTGACGTTGCGGGCCTGACGTCGCTCGGCCGCTTCGAGGTTTCCTTCGGGCACCAGGAGACGAAGTCCACGAGGGAAGATCCGGAAGGCCATCGGTGTCGTCATCTCGAGCGCCTCCCCGTCGACGCCAGCGAAGGCCGTACCCGATCGCGAGCGAACCTCGAAGCTCGCGGTGGTGAACTCGTGCCAGTTCCTGCTGCGACTTCGTCGACCGACGGCATCCAGGGCGAGGAGGCCCGCGGCGTCCTTCCCGGTGGTTCCGGTCAGGGCGATGACACCGAGCTCGCCCGTGTCGATGCGGCGGCGTTGCCCGGCGTCGATCGACGAGTCGAGCGCATACGGGTTGTTCGAGACCTGGATGATGAAAGCGCCGTCGACCTCGGTGCCATCCGGTGCCGCGAATTGGAGATCGAAGGGCTCGTTCGTCTTGCCCAACACTTCCGGGAGCATGGACTTGGTCGTTTCCACCTTCGCGTCGCGGTAGCCCTCCTGCTGAACGAGCGCCGCGTAGACGCCGAGCGAGACGTTGTTGACGAAGAACCGATCGTTGACCGTGGCATAGTCGATCCGCCGCTCGACAGCGTCCCGGAACGCGTGAACACTCGTGCGAGGGTCCTCGCGATCCAAGCCGAGGTCCTGGGCGAAGTGGTTTCGTGTGCCCGCTGTGACACAGACGAATGGGACCCCGCACTCAACCGCGATCGACGCCACGAGCGCCTGCGAGCCGTCTCCACCCGCCATCCCCAAGCAGTCCGCACCTCGCGCGACGGCGTCGCGTGCGAGCTGCTCCAGGTCGAGTCCATGGTCGAGCATGACCGTCTCGACGCCGAGCTCGTTGGCCAGCTCGACCAGACCGAACTTGTTGACCTTTCCACCGCCAGACCACGGGTTGCAGATGAGCACCGGATGACGGGGACGAGTCACGACGTGCGACCCGGCCGCGTCCTGCGCGTGCAACTGCCGGACCATTGCCAGACGCGCTGACCCGATCGTCACCGCGAACAAGACCAGCACTACCGCCAAGCGCAACAGCGGCCGATCACCGTCTGCTGCGATCACCACAGCAGCGACGACAACGCCCACGCCGACGACCGCGCCGCCGAGCCCGATCCAGCGGCGAGGCGGGTGCTCGGTGATCAGCCACCACCCGCCAGCACCGGCGACGGCCACTCCGACAACCACGGCCACGAGCGCGGCGAGGTTGCGCACCGAGAAGATGACGACAACCACCGTCAACACGAGCGCGCAGCCGATCGACAGCCAGGCGAGGGCTCGCTGGCCCCCCGACACCGCCGAATCGTGCTCCGTGCTCATGTCCGGTCTCCCCGCAATGCGGTATCCATGCCGCCATCCGACTGCACGCCACGCCCGGCGTCATCACACAGACCATGTGATTGACGATCCGACCAGACACCCTGCCCACATCCCACCAAGGTCCCGTGGAGCGACGCACCGGCTCACGATCCGCGCGGCGACGGCTACGTCAGTCGCGACCGCGCACCGCGACTGACGTGCAGCACGCGGTCCCGGCGAGCCCGTGTGCTGGTCAGCCCTTGCGCGCTTCGCCGCCATGGGCGGTGAGGGCCCAGATGATCAGCACGTCGATGGTGACGACGACGAGCGCCCATAGGGGGTAGGCCGGGATGAACGCGAAGTTGGCGATCAAGCTGACTGCGGCGGCGATGACGCCGACGGTCCGGGCGAGGAAGTGGCCGCTGAACACCCCGAAGCCAGAGAACACCATGACGAGCCCGACGATGAGATGGATCCAGCCCCACTGGGAGATGTCGACGAGCAGCTCTGTGCGGTTCGTCCACACCACCCATTCGTCGTTGACAACAGCGACCAGGCCATAGAGCGCATTGAGGCCGCCACTGATGATCATCATCACGCCGGCGAATGCGATCCACCCCGTCCAGCCGGTGCGTCGCGTCTCGTAACTGTCGGGCGTCGGGTAGTCGGGCTGTTCGTAGGTGTTGTCGGTCATCTCGGTGCCTTTCTGCCGTGTGTGTGCGATGTCGGTCTCCGAGTCGGTCCCGCAGACGTCATCGCTCGGATCATCGTCCATCGTGCAGTCGCCCGCCGGGTGACGTCATCACCTACATCAGGTGATTGTTCTCGTCGGGCTCGACCGCCGACACATCTCCCAGGTGCTCACGAGCAGAGGGATTGCCGCGGATCACACAGATGACGTGATGCGTGACGACGTGCCGGTTGCGACAGTGGAAGCGGTATCGACCGAGAGAAGGGGCCTGACCATGTCCGACACCGAGAGCCGAGTGCTCGACACCATCGCCGCGATGAACCTCGCGTCATTGGAGCAGGTCACGGGGCTCGATCCCCAGACCGTGGTACTCGTCCGGTTCGCCGCGCTCGTGGCCCTCGACGCCGCCCCGCTGTCTTACCTCACCCATCTCGCCGTCGGCCAGGAGGCCGGCATCAATGGCGAGCAGGTCGAGGACGTGCTGCTCGCCCTCGCGCCCCTCGTCGGATCCGCACGGGTCGTCTCGGCCGGGTCCAAGATCGCTCGCGCCCTCGGGATCGCCGTGCTCGGCGCCGAAGCTGACGACGACGAGCCGTGACGGTCGCGTCAATGAGATTCAGCGACAGTTCGCCATCCATCGTTCGAGCGGTTGTGGCGTGCGCCGTGCTCGGCGCCGTGATGATCTCGTGCGGTGACGACGACGGGGCGACGACCTCCGAGACGACGTCAGCCGCATCGTCCGCAACGGCCGGGCCGACCAGCACAGCGACAACGGCGCCGGCCCCAGAATCCTCAGCGGCTGCGAGCTCGAATGCGCCGTCGGGTGACGTGTGCGCGGATCGAGAGGCGTTGAGCACGTCGATCGATGCGTTGACGAACCTCGACGTGGTCGCCGAGGGGACAAACGGCATGACGGCGGCAGTCAGCGACGTGAACGACGATCTCGCGGCGCTACGGAGCTCGGCCGGGTCCGAGCTGCAGGCGGACGTGCAGGCAGTCCAAGACGCCGTCGACGAAGTGGAGACTGCGGTGGCGAACCTCGACTCCGGTGGCGCCGCAGCAGCCGTAACCGCCGTGGCGGGCCTCGCCACGTCAGCCCGGACGTTGCTCGACTCATTAGACGCCGGGCCGTGCGCACAATCGACGCCGTCGACGACGTGATACGGCCTGCGACCGTGACTGCGTCGGTCTGATCGGCCTCGTTGCGCCGAGCTGTCGACGGAGTGCCTGCCTGGAGAGCGCCGCGACGTCGCCGAGCAGCTGCTCGGCTTCCCCGCCCGAAGCTTCGTCGTGCACGAAGTCGACGCGATCATCGACGAAGCGCTCAAGAGGCGCTCGGGACCTCGTTCGGAAGAGCGGGCGCTCGTCGTGCTCGCCCTGGTCGTCGGGGCGAATGAGCTCGTTCGGTTTGGTTCCGCCCCCGCATCCGCCGAGCCGCCGAGCCGGGGAGCGCACCGGTCGACGTCCACACGACGTCGCCATCGCCGAACCTCGCGTGGGCGCTCAGCGGTTCGCCCTGATCGGGGAGTAGCAACGGCGTGCAATCCCGGCTCGAGGTGCAAGGGCTGCTGAGGTCAGGCCATGCCGGCGGTGGAGACCCCGAGTCGATCACCGCGCTGTTCCAGCCAGGTCGTCCCCACGACCTCCGTGGCCGCGGCTACACCGACACGCTGATCGGGAAGGTGGCGATCCACGCGGCGGTGCCGACGAACACGAGGCAGCCGACGATGAGCAGCGCCTTCCTGGTCCCTGCACCGCGGAGCTTGGTGCTCATGCCGGCGAAGAAGAGGGCGACGGCGAACAGGACGACGGCGAGCACGTAGTTGGCCGAGCGTTGGATGTTGCGGCGGACGACTGCGGCCATCGCTTCGTCCTCGGCGTCGAGCCGCTCTGCGTCAGTGCGGGCCTGCAACTGGTAGTCGTCCATGGTGAACGGTGTGGGTGGAGCGTCGGGGTTGGTGAGGGGGTCGGTGGCCAGCCAGGCGTCGAAGGCCGGTCGGAACTCGGGCCGGAACCTGGCCTCGTAGAACTCGGCGAGGTCGGCCTCGTCGGTCTCGGTGGCGTTGACCCATTGGAAGTACATGGCGATGTCGACCTGTGTCTGGGCCTGGGCCAGTCCTTGGGCCCGGGAGGCGTCGATGCGCAGGGCATTGACCCGGCTGGACGCCTTGATCGTCTCGCCGTTCCAGCGGTTGGCCTGGTAGCTGCTCCAGGCGGTGGCGACGGCGGCGAACGCCAGGAGCACGGTGGCGACGATCTCGACCCAGTCCCGCCGTGCCGGCGCGTCGGTGCTCGGCGTCGCGGACGCAGTCATGCCGGGTTGCCGGCGTCATCACAGGGAATCGCCAGGTCGCCACCGAGGACCGCTAGTTGCTGATCGATGAGCAGTTCGGTGCGTTCCATCGCCACTGGCTGGAGCCCGCCGATGTCGCCGCGGTACGGCTGGTCGAGGAACGCGAGGAGCAGCAGCATGGTGGTGATCACGGCGACCACGCTGCCCATGAACATCCCTTGGACCCAGGCTCGTTCGCTGCTGTCGGCGAACCCGAGGATGTAGGCGAGCACGATGGCCGAGATGAAGAAGAGGGCGAGCCACAACGGGGTCGGCATCAGGCCGGCGGACCCGTGGATGCGAGCCTGGCGGGCCGCTTGCCGGTCAGTGGTCTGATCCACCCACGTGCCGTAGGCCGTCTCCTGTTGCGGAGTGCTCAGCTCGACGTTCTGCAGCGTCTGGAACATCGCCGCGCCCCACGGGTTGATGTCCTCGCCGAGCGTGCCGTTCTCCATGCGGCCCCACTCATCGCCGATGACCCACCGCGCATAACAGACCAGTTGGCCGGTGAGCGGCGCGCCGACGTCGGTCGGCAGGGTCTGGGCGGTCTGGATCTGCTGGGCGACGGTCAACGCTTCGGTTTCCGCTCCGACACGAGAGGCGTCGTAGCTCTCGAAGCCGAGAAAGATCAGGAACCCGAGCAGGACGGAGAAACCGGTGGCGAGGACCCCGAAGATGCCGGCGGCACGGTCGCTGTCAGCGAAGTAGCTGCCTTCCGGGGCGCGGCGCCGGACCGCGAGCATCACCGCGACGGCAGCCGCTGTCACCACCAGAATGATGAGCGCGGCCCAGACGATGTTCATCGGGCCCGCTGTCGTCGTCGGATCATGTCGATCTCCTCGTGTGTGGCTGCGTCAACAGGTGGCGGGTGTGCGGAAGCGGCATCGATGACCCGGATCCGCGACATCATCCGACACGCCGTGGCGGCCGTCGTCACACAGAACACGTGAAATCGCGCCGGCTCGACGACGAGCGTCGCCCGTCGCTCGAGGCGGTTGCCGATTCACACGATGTTGATGATGCGGTTGGTGTCAGCTGGGTTGATGATGGGTACAGCGGGCGGTTCAGAGAAGGGTGCGTAGGTCTTGGACTACATGGAACGGTTGCGCCGGCTGGCCATCAACGACGCCCGCCTCGCGGAGGACCACGATCGCGGAGCCGGAGTGGAGTCCGACGTGCTCGATGCCAAGACGCTGGCGTTGGTCCGACTGGCCGCGTTGGTCGCCGTCGATGGTGCCGTCCCGTCCTACGGCGCGCAGACCGACGTGGCGGTGAGCGCGGGGGCGACGGCCGCCGAGATCGTCGACGTGCTTGTCGGCGTCCTGCCCATCGTCGGGCTTGCCCGCGCGGTGGCAGCGGCCCCGAAGGTGGCGCTGGCGCTCGGCTACGACACCGACGACATCGAACCCCAATTCGCCGGGTGATGCCTGCCTAGCCGCCGAGGAGACCAGTTGCGGTCGCCCGTTGCACGGCTTCGTCACGCGATGAGACGCCGAGCTTTCGATAGATCGAGCTGACCTGCGAGTTGACCGTGTTGCGGGAGACGAACAGCCGCTGGGCGATGTCTCGGATCGTGTGGTGGGTCTGCAGGTACGGGAGCAGCCGTAGCTCCGCCGCAGTCAGCGGCGACGCGCCGGGTGCTCCGTCGTGGCCGCTCGCCGTGATGGCGCGGCGAAAGTCCGCGACCTCGTCGACGAGTGTGCCGAGCGCGGGTCGGTGGTGCAGGAGGTCGTCGATCTCTTGCAACAGGTGGCGTGCGGTCATCACGTCGGAGAGCGCCCAGTACACCTTGGCGAGTTGCAGCCGGGCGCGCACGGCGAGATAGGGCAGCGCGAACGTCAGCGACGGACGGGCTCGCATCGCCTGCGTCAGCTGCCGTTCGGCCTCGTTCAGGTCGCCACGGTGCACAGCGACCCGGGCTGCGCCGACGAACGCGAGCACGCTCGTGGGGTAGTCGAGCATCCGATACTCATCGATAGCACCGACCGCACACTGAACGTGCTTGGCCGCCTCCGCCCAGCGTCCCCGATCCATCGCCAACATGGCCAACTCGGCCTCGCTGTCAACGAGCGAATCGGTGTTTGACATGGCGGCTGCGAGCGTGGACGCTTCAGCGAACACGGCTGCGGCCTCGTCGACCTCGCCGGTGAGCAGCAGCGCCTCGGCATGCATGCAGAGCGCCGTGTCGCGCCAGACGCTCCATGCCGGCTCCTGGGCAGTTGCGAAGCTCCCATCGGCCAGCATCTGCTCGGGACCGGCGGCGCACATCCCGGCCCGCACCATGGCGCGAGCCGAGTCGAACGACGCCGAGCCGTCTGCTGGCGCCAGATCGAACGACGCCGCATCGACGATCGCCGCCCACCGTTCCGCCTCGGCGGGCTGCGCGCTGAACATCGCCATCCAGCAGGCGAGCACGGCCAGCGGAGGGTGTTCCGCAATCGCGGCGTCGCCGAGCACCGACAGCCAACGCAGCACGGTGGAGATGTTGCCGGCCTGATAGGTCGGCAGGACCAACGCCGTCACCAACTGGATGCAGCGGTCCCGTTCGTCGGTGTTCAACAAGTGCTCGACCGCCATCACCGGGGATCCATTCGACTCGTACCAGTCGGCGGCGCGCAGGTGCAGCTTGGTGACGACGTCGGGCTCGACCCGACGAAGCTCACCGAGCAGGAACTCTCGGAACAAGCCGTGGTAGCGGTACCACTCCCGGCGCCGGTCGAGGGGGACCAGGAACAAGCTCGCTGCCTCGAGCTTGCGCAGCCGCTCCTGAGCGCCTGGTTCTCCAACCACGGCGTCGCACAGCGGAGCACACACGCTGATCGAGCACGGCCGTGCGTCGCAAGAACCGCTGGTCGCCTTCGGACAGCTGCAGCAGGGCCTCGCGATACAAGTAGTCCGCCACGTACCGATCGTCTCCGGAGATCGTCAAGCCCTTGCCGCTGCTGTCCGTGGCGATCAGCGCGGCGAGGTACAGCCCGACCGGCCAGCCCTCGGTCCGTGCGGTCACGGACGCAGCCTGCTCGGGGTTGAGGTGGACGTTGGCCTGCGAGAAGATGCGCGTGGCGCCGGCCGTGTCGAGCGCGAGATCTCCGGCCAGCAGCTCCAACGCGTCACCCGTGGCCCGGAGCCGGGCGAGATGGGGTTGCTCGGAACGGCTCGCGGCGACCAGTTGCGAGCCTCGGGGAATGCCTGAGATCGCCACGCTCAGCACATCGTGACAGTCCGGCGACCGCAGCTCGTGGAGGTCGTCCAACATGAGCACGAACGGATGCGGACTCGCGCGGAAGGCGGCGGCGAGACGTGGAGCCGCACGTCCCAACGTCGAGACGCCCAAACCTCCGACGTCGGCGATCAGGTCGGTCTCGCCCGGCGAGACCCGGGCGTACGCCGACGCCAACAACGTGAGCAGGAGATGAGGATCATCGTCGAAGCGGTCGAGCGACACCCACCCAACGGGACGATCCTCCGCCAGGGCCCACTCGGCCAGCAAGGTCGTCTTGCCGTAGCCCGCCGGCGCGCTGACGCCCACCACCTGACATCCGCTGGTCCGAGCCCGCTCGATCACCTGCGAGCGAGGAACCACGCCGGGACGAGGCTGCGGAACCGACAGCTTGGCGTCGACCAGCAACGCGTCGAGCGCGCCGCTCGTCTGCGACACCGGGTCCTGATCGCGGTCGACCGAGTGTCCATCAGAACGCATCGAACCCGAAAGGGGGCGCACGGCCGCATCGTCCATGGTGTGTGGCCCCCTCCCATTCGTCGACGCATGTGTCGCCAAGGTCTGGAGCGACCATCGAGCCGAGGCCCTCGAGCGAGGTCACCGTACCAAAGAGCGCTCGTCGGCACGACGGACGAAGCGCCGATCGTCGGCCGCAGCGGTGGCAATCGGACCGGCACCGTCTCGCGTCGATGCTTTCGGCGATCTGACACCGAGAACGCCGGACGAATCACACGAACTTGGTGATGCGCCCGGCCCCGGATCGATGTTGGCTGGCGGTCACGAGGGCCGTCGCGCCGATCCTCCAACAGTTTGGAAGGAGTTTCAGAGATGACAGATCTGCCTGCGGAGGTGTTGGCGTCGTTGTCAACGCCCGATGGAGTTGAGGCTCGGCTGGGCCGGTTGGAGTTCACCGACGGGGCGCCGGCGCGCAAGACGGTCGAGGCCCTGTACGACCATCTCGACTACGTGCACGGCCTCAACGCCTTCCTGACCGCGTTCCCGGCTGCCTCCACCCAGGCCATTCGCCAAGGGTTCCTCGGCATCGGCGTCGAGGACAACTCGGTGCTGATGTTCTCGGAGCTGATGGACTCGTCGTCACGGTTCCTCACGGCCAACGCCGACACCGTCTACTGCCTCTCCTTCGTCGACCTCTCGGACGGCCCGATGGTCGTCGAGACCCCACCGATGGCGTTGGGCACGTTCGACGACATGTGGTTCCAGTGGATCATCGACTTCGGCATGCCCGGACCCGATCGCGGCGCAGGCGGCAAGTTCCTGCTCGTCCCACCCGGCTACGACGGGTCGCTGCCCGAGGGCGGCTTCTACGTCGCGCACTCGCGCACCAGCAGAGTGCTGATGCTCTGCCGCTCCTTCCTCGAAGACAACGACCCGGCGCCGACGGTGGCGACTATCAAGAAGACGCTGAAGATCTACCCCTACAGCCCGGGTGGGTCGGGGACCAGCGTCGGCACCCTCCTCCAAGGCGAGGTGCCGTTCGCACCGGCCACCACCGACGTGCCGGCGACCAACTTCGTCGAGGGCACCGGCACCGCCTTCAACACGATCCCGCCCACCGACGTCCGGTTCTTCGAGACCGTGCACGCCCTGCTGCAGGACGAGCCGGCCGACGCCGGCAACCCGGAGATCGTCGGCCACCTCGCCGAGCTCGGCATCGTCAAGGGAAAGCCCTTCGCCCCCGACGAGCGGATGCGCGGCATCCTCGAGGAGGCGGCAGCGGTCGGCAATGCCATCTCGCGGGCGCTGATGTTCGACTCCCGCGGCGAGGAAGACGTCTACTTCTATCCCGATTCAGCATGGACCAACATGCTGTTCAACGGCGGCTACCTGTTCGAGACACCGATCCCACAAGTGACCCCCGAGGGGATCAAGCCGAACCCACCCACCGGCGCCCGCAAGCACGACCTGCGCAGCCTGTTCTTCTACGGCTACACCGGCATCACCCCGGCGATGGCCATGCGCCTCACCGGCATCGGATCCCAGTACCTCGCCGCCTTCATGGATTCGAACAAGACGTTCCTGGACGGATCGAGGTCCTACACCGTGACCCTGCCGCCCGACGTCCCGCAGGCTCGGTTCTGGTCGCTCACGCTGTATGACAACCAGACCCGCTCGATGCTCGTCACCCCGCAGCGCTATCCCCGCGCCGGCAGCCAGTCGTGCCCCACGCCGGCCGCGGTGCCGAACGCTGATGGCTCGACCACCATCCACATCGGCCCGGCGCAGCCCGCCGACGTCCGCGACGGCAACTGGATCCAGACGGACCCCGACAAGGGGTTCTTCGCCATCCTCCGCCTGTACAGCCCACTGCAACCGTTCTTCGACAAGACGTGGAAGCCCGGCGAGATCGAGCCGATCTGACGAGCCCACAGCGACGAGCTGGATCATCACGGACGCCCGCATCGACTCGCCTCGGGCGACGGCATCAGCCCGAGACCGTGCCGGCGATCCAGGTGAACGGCTGGGTGGCACCGCTCGGCGTCAGGTGCGTCTCGTCGCGCCACTCGGACACCGTCGCGCCGGGGATCGCAGCGAGGACGAGCTCGCTGAGAGCGGTCACGTCATAGCGCTTGACGGGGAGCCCAGAGCATTGCTCGGGGCCGTCGGAGGCGAACGTCCCGATGACGAACGACCCGCCGGGTCGCAGAGCTCGGCCCAGGTTGCCCAGGTAGGTCGCTCGGTCCGCCGGCTCCGTGAGGAAGTGGAAGACGGCTCGGTCGTGCCACAGGCCCCACCGGCGCGGCGGTTGCCACGTCAGGATGTCGGCCCGCAGCCACGTCACGACGTCGGGGTCGCCGACGCGCCGCCGAGCGAGTCGCAGCGCAGTGCCGGACACGTCGAGCACGGTGACGTCCTCGAAGCCGCGGGCGACGAGCTCGTCGACGAGCCGGGAGTTGCCGCCGCCGACATCGACGACAGGTGCGGACGGACCGACGCCGAGCGCGTCGATCAGCTCGAGCGAGGTGTCGGGCCGGGCCTGGAACCACGAGACGTTCACGTCCCCGTCGCGTTCGTAGCGGTCGTCCCAGTGCCGAGCCGCGTCATGAGGGATGGGCGGCGGCGTCATCTCGGTGAGGTGGCTGTCGGCACCCTGTCGCCGTACCACTCGAGCATCCCGTCGGCGGCCAGTCGGGCGTCGAGGCCGTGCTCGGCGAGGAGGCGCACGGCGAGATGGGACAGCACGCAGTAACGACCGCGGCAGTAGGCGACGACCTCGACGTCGGCGGGGATCTCGGAGATCCGTTCCGTCAGCTCGTCGAGCGGGATCGAGATGGCGCCGGGCAGGTGGCCGGCGGCGTACTCGTCGCCAGGGCGGACGTCGAGGACGACGACCTGCCCGGCGTCGGACGCAGCGAGCAGCTCGGCGCGGTCCATCAGCCGGATGTCGTCGGTGGGCAGGGCGGCATCGAGCTCGGCGCGGACATCGGGCCGGTGCGCTTCGGCCACCGCGCAGAGCTGCGCGACGAGCGCCGCCACGTCGGCGCCAGACAATCGGTAGAGGATCCGGCGTCCGTCTCGCCGCGAGCCGACGAGCCCGGCCTGGCGCAGTGCCTGCAGGTGCGCCGACGCCGTCGTCACGTTCAACCCGGCGACGCCGGCCAGTTGGACGACCGGTCGTTCTCCTTGGGCGAGGAGCTCGAGCATCTTCAGGCGGCTGCCGCTGCTCAGCGCCTGACCGACCCGGGCCACTGCGTCGTACAGACCGGCGGTTGACATGCCACCATGTTCTCATGTTCCATGGACGAATGGAACATAGGTCGGAAACCGACCTCCTTCCGGACCCTGCGGTGTTGCGTGAGCAGGTGCGTGAGAAGTACCGCCAGGTGGCCGAGGCGCCGGAAGATCGCTTCCACTTCCACACCGGGCGGCCGCTCGCTGGGCGACTTGGCTACGACCCGGTGATCGTCGACGGCCTGCCCGATCGGGCGGTCGAGTCGTTCGCCGGCGTCGGCAACCCGTTCTCGCTGCGCCAGCTCGAAACGGGTGAGCGTGTGGTCGACGTCGGGTCGGGCGCCGGGTTCGACTCGTTCGTCGCCGCTGGTGCGGTCGGTCCGACGGGGCGGGTGGTGGGCGTGGACATGACGGCCGAGATGCTCGCCAAAGCTCGCGGCACGGCGGCGACGCTCGGGGCCCACCAGGTCGAGTTCCGCGAGGGCCTGGCCGAGGCGTTGCCGGTCGAGGACGGGTGGGCCGATGTCGTGATCGCCAACGGAGTGATCAACTTGTGCGCCGACAAGCGAGCCGTCTTCGGCGAGATTCACCGCGTGGTGCGGCGCGGCGGCTGGCTGCAGTTCGCCGACATCGCCAACGGGCGTTCCGTGCCGGCCGACGCGATGCGCGACGTCGACCTGTGGACCGGTTGAATCGCCGGCGGGCTGCCCCGGGCGGGCTGGCGGACGATGCTCGAACAAGCCGGCTTCGACTCGGTCGTGATCGGCGACGCGGTCGACACGTTCGCTGGCGCCGCCGGCGAGTCCAACGCCCGCACCTTCGACGTGTACGGGTTCGCGTTCCTGGCCCGGCGCACGTGACAACGTCAGGAGGCACCCATGGCCGCAACGGTCGGACTCGTCCTCGACTGCGCTGACCCGCACGGCCTGGCCGCGTTCTGGTCCGAGGCCCTCGGTTACTGCAACGCCGGCGCCGCCGGAAGCTACGTCATGCTCGTCGCCCCCGACGGTGACCGTCCGAAGTTGCTGCTGCAAGGGGTCGCCGACGCCAAGACGACGAAGAACCGGATGCACTTCGACATCGAGACCGCCGACGTCGACGCCGAGGTGGCCCGACTCGAAGCGATCGGTGCCCGTCGGCTGGAACCGCGCGCCCGGCACGAGCACGGCACGCGGTGGGTCGTGATGGCCGACCCAGAAGGCAACGAGTTCTGCGTCTGCGACGGTGGAGCCGCAGCTGTTCCGAGTGATCAGGCGGAGCGGGCCGTGCCGAGCGTGAGCGCGGCGAGGAACTTCGGCGCGCCGGCGTCGTAGAACTCGTCGCGCTCGACGATCTCGAACCCAGCGTCGGTGAGCAGGTCGGAGATCCGTCGCGTGAGGTGGCAGCCGCCGAACAGTCGGTTCTGCAACGGATCGAGACGGTGCTGCCAGCGCTGCACCTTGGCGTCAGGCGCCAGTCCGTGCTCGACGAAGTGCAGGGTGCCGCCGGGCTTCAGCACGCGGCGCAGCTCGGCCAGGGCCGCGGCGATGTCCGGGATGGTGCACATCGTCCAGGTCGACAGCGCGGTGTCGTGGCTGTCGTCGTCGATCGGCAACCGCTGGCCGTCGAGCCCGCTGCGATGCACGGGGGTGGTCGTGCCCGCCAGTCGATCGGCGGCGAGCTCCCAGGCGAGATCGGCCGGCTCGATCGCGGTCACCTCGGCGACGCCGGGTGGGTAGAACGGCACGTTGTGGCCGGAGCCGAAGCCGATCTCGACCACGTGGCCGCGCAGGCCGTCGCACACGCGCCGGCGCAGCGGCTCGTTCGACTTCATGCCGCACGCCATGTTGACAATCCGTGGCAGGACCCGATCGCCGTACCAGCCCATGTCGCCCCCTCGAGATCCACGATGCTCGTCGGTGCGATCGTAGGGCCGCCCGCGGCAGCGACCCGTCGCCACAGCGGCGATCAAGGCGCCACCAGCTCACCGTGGCGCTTCCGGGAGGTCAGGTGGGCTCGGGCGGACGCCACGAGCAGCACCCCGGCGGCGATCGTCGCCATCGTGGCGAGGAGGTGGAACCCGACGGCGTGGCGGATGAACCCCGACGAGAACCCGGCGAGACCGCCGCAGAAGCTCATCGACAAGTCGGCCACACCTTGCACGGCGACGCGCTGAGTCGGCGGCACGCTCTCGACGAGCAGGCTGGATCCACCGATCAGCCCGAAGTTCCAACCCAGGCCGAGCAACCACAGCGACGGGAACAGCAGCAGTTCGGCGTCGCCGGACAGTGCCGACATCGTGCTGGCGGCGACGAGGAGCACGCCCCCGATCGAGATGGTGCGGATCCGGCCCCGGCGGTCGCTGAAGCGACCGACGAGCGGGCTGAAGGCGTACATGCCGGCGATGTGCAGCGACACCACGTACTGGCTGAGCCCCTCGTGACCGTGCAATTTGAGGTGCACCGGCGTCATCGCCATCACCGCGACCATCGTCACCTGCGAGATGACCATCGCCGTGACCGCCAGCCGAGCGGCCGGGTGGCTGCTGATGGTGCGCACCGTCGTGCTGAACTGCAGCGGCGGCTGGCTCGTGCCGACCGCGGCGATGCCGCCGGAGGCGACGAGCGGATCGGGCCGCAGCCGGATGGCCGTGTTTGCCGCTGCGGCAACGAAGAACACGGCGGAGAACAGCCACGGCCCGGCGTAGCGGTCGAGGCCGAACCAATCCTCCGCGACGTGCTCGGTGGGTCCGATCATCAGCGGCCCCAGCACGGCACCGAACGTCGAGGCGAACACGATTCGGCTCATCGCCCGGCTGCGCTCGTCGGGTTCGGCGAGGTCGGTCGCTGCGTAGCGGGCGAGGAGGTTGGCGGCCTGCCCGTTGCCGAACACGAACAGGCCGACGAGGAAGACCGGTCAGCGATTGCGTCTCGACGCCGACGGCGGCGACGACCCCGCCGACGGCAGCCATGGTGTAGCCGAACACCAGTCCAGGCCGGCGGCCGCGGCGCTGCATGCGCCGCGACTGCACCTGGGCCATCAAGGCGGTGCCCATGGTGACCATGGCCGTCGCCACGCCGGCCCACGGCGTGTCCTGGCCCAGGATGTCCTGGATCACGAAGGCTCCGACGGTGACGGCTGCCGCCAGCGCCGCGGCGCCGACGACCTGGCCGGACGCCAACGCCCGCAACGTGCGCCGCTGCAGCTCCGCCCGTTCCGCCGGCTCGAGGGGTCGGCCCGGCGAGACGGGTTCGTCGATCACTTCCCCCATCCTCCCGCAACGCTGTCATGGTCAGAGTTCTGGCCGGCCGTCCGGCCGGAACCCTGACGAAGAGCTGGTCAGCTCACGCCGCGGGAGAAGGGCGCGACGCGGTGACCGGATACCCGACAGCTTCGACGGCGGCGGCGATGGCACTGGCGTCGACGACCTCCGGGTCGTAGCTCACCGTCACCTGCTTGGCCTCGAGGTCGACGGCGCTGGACTCGACACCGTGCAGCTCCTCCAGTTCCTCCTCGATGTTCAGCTTGCAGGCGGTGCAGTGGACCGTGGGGACGGCCAGGTCGATCGTGCTCGCGGTCACGGTGCTCCTCCGGTGGTGGCGGTGACGGGTTGGAAGCGGCGCAGGCGCAGGCTGTTGGTGACCACGAACACGCTGGAGAACGCCATCGCCGCACCGGCCAGCATCGGGTTGAGGAGCCCCGCCGCGGCCAGCGGCAGGGCGGCCACGTTGTAGGCGAAGGCCCAGAACAGGTTGCCCTTGATCGTGGCCAGCGTGCGGCGGGAGAGGCGGATGGCGTCGACGGCGACGCGCAGGTCGCCGCGCACCAGCGTGAGGTCGCTGGCCTCGATGGCGGCGTCGGTGCCGGTGCCCATCGCCAGCCCGAGGTCGGCCTGGGCCAGCGCAGCGGCGTCGTTGACCCCGTCGCCGACCATGGCGACGACGCGACCCTCGGCCTGCAGGCGCCGGACCACCTCGACCTTGCCCTCCGGGAGCACTTCGGCGATCACGTCGCCGGCGTCGATGCCGACCTCGCCGGCGATCGCTTCGGCGGCTCGGCGGTTGTCGCCGGTGAGCAGCATCGGCCGCAGCCCCAGCCGTCGCAGCTCGGCGATTGCCGTCGCGCTGGTCGGCTTCACGGTGTCGGCGACGACGACGACACCTCGCGCCTCGCCGTCCCAGCCGACGAGGACGGCGGTGCGCCCGGCGGCCTCGGCCGAATCCCGGGCCGCCCTGAGCGAGGTGTCGAGCGGCATCGACCAGTCGGCGAGGAACCGTTCCCGGCCGGCCACGACGGCGTGCCCGTCGACGACGCCGGTCACGCCCAGGCCCTGGGTGTTGGCGAAGCGCTCGACGGGGGCGAGCGTGATCCCGGCCTGGCGGGCGCCGGCGGCGACGGCGCGGGCGATCGGGTGCTCGGAGGCGTCCTCCAGCGCACCGGCCAGCCGCAGCACCTCGGCGCGGTCGGTGCCGGCGGCCGGCACGACGTCGACGAGCGCCATCTGGCCGGTGGTCACGGTCCCGGTCTTGTCGAGCACGATCGTGTCGACGCGTCGCGTGGACTCGAGCACCTCCGGTCCCTTGATGAGCACGCCCAGCTGGGCGCCACGACCGGTGCCGACCATGATCGCCGTCGGCGTGGCGAGGCCGAGGGCGCACGGGCAGGCGATGATCAGCACGGCGACGGCGGCCGTGAACGCGACGGCCGGTTCCTCGCCGGTCCCGAGCCAGAAGCCGAGCGCGCCGACAGCGATGGTGATGACGATCGGCACGAACACGGCCGAGATGCGGTCGGCCAGCCGTTGCACCGGCGCCTTGCCACTCTGGGCGTCCTGGACGAGCCGGGCGATCTGGGCCAGCTTGGTGTCGCCGCCGACCTGCGTCGCCCGCACCACCAGCCGGCCGCCGGCGTTGACGGTGGCACCGGTGACGGCGTCGCCCGGGCCGACCTCCACCGGAACCGGCTCGCCGGTGAGCAACGATGCGTCGATCGCCGACGAGCCCTCCTCGATCACGCCGTCGGTGGCCACCTTCTCGCCCGGCCGGACGACGAAGCGGTCCCCGACGTCGAGCTGATCGATCGGGATGCGCTGCTCGACACCGCTGCGCACGACAGCGACCTCCTTGGCGCCGAGCTCCAGCAGGGCCCGCAGCGCGGCGCCGGAGCGGCGCTTGGCGCGGGCCTCGAAGTAGCGGCCGGCGAGGATGAACGTGGTGACGCCGGCGGCGACCTCCAGGTAGATCAGGCTCGACCCCATCTCCCGATCGGCGGTCCAGCTGAACCCGTGGGTCATGCCGGGCACGCCGGCGTCGCCGAGGAACAGCGCGTAGAGCGACCACCCGAAGGCGGCCAGCACGCCGATGGAGATGAGCGTGTCCATCGTGGCCGTGGCGTGGCGCAGGTTGAGCCAGGCGGCCCGGTGGAACGGCCAGGCGCCCCACGTGACCACCGGCGCGGCGAGGGTCAACGACAGCCACTGCCAATAGTCGAACTGCAACGCCGGGACCATCGCCAGCACGATGACGGGCACCGACAGCAGTGCCGAGGCGATCAGCCGATCGCGCAACGGGCGTGTCTCGTCGGTCGACGGTCCGTCACCGTCGGCGGCCGCCGGCTCCCCACCGATCCGCCCGGCCGGCCGGGCGGCGTACCCTGCCGCCTCGACCTGGGCGAGGAGATCGGCGACGTCGACACCCGCAGGGGCCCGCACCTTGGCCTGCTCGGTGGCGTAGTTGACCGACGCCGTGACCCCCTCGAGCTTGTTGAGGCGCCGTTCGATGCGCGCCGCACACGACGCACAGGTCATCCCGGTGATGCTCAGATCGACCTCGGTGGCGACCTCGGCGCGCCGTTGCGTGTCGCTCACGTCAATCACCGTGCCCGTCGTCGTGCTCGTCGCCGACCGAGCTGCTCGTCGCATCGCTGGCCGAGGCGATGACGCTCGCCGTCCGCACGGTCGAACCGTGGGAGAAGTCGAAGTACAGCCCGTAGGTCCCGCCGGTTGGGACCTCGACGGCGAACCGAACCGTCGGCCCACCGGCGTTCTCGTCGTTCTCGATCGGGTGGACGTGGAGGTAGGCGAGGTCGCCGTTGCGGATCGCCACGAGGTGGCCGAGTGCGCCGAGGTAGGGATCGAGGTCGGTGACCGGCGCACCGTCGCGGGTCACGGTCACGGCCAGTTCGGACTCGGTGCCGGCCACGAGCGTTCCGTCGATCGTCACGTCGTAGCCATCGACCACCGTCGTCGACGACGGGGGCGGCAGCGGCACCGGGGCGTTGTCGCCGGGCACGGTGAGGTCGGCCCCGAGCGTGAGGCCGGCCGCACCGGCGGGCGTGAAGTCGGCGAACACGCGGTAGGACCCGGCTGGCATCGGCGGCACCTCGACGACCCACCGCCCGTCGGCATCGCGGGCCGGGTGGACGTGGGCGTAGTGGGCGAGGTCACGACCGACGACTACGAGGTGCAGTTCCTTGTCGTGCTCGATCTCGTACGCAGTGAGGGCGATGCCGTCCGGACCCTCGATGACGAGCTCCAGTTCGGCCGGCACCGCGGCATCGACGACGGGCGTCAGGAGGTTGAGGGTGTACCCGTCGCGGCTCACGGCCAGGCCTCCTGGGCCGTCGCTCGCCACCGAGGTGGCCGAGTCGGCGTCCGTCATGGAGTGCTCGCCCTCGTCGGCCGGGTCGGGGCCGATGGCCGCCCCGACGAGCGCACCACCGCCGAGGGCCAGCGCCAGGACGACGCCGAACGCGCCGAGGCGGGCCGGCGCCGAGTCGAGCCATCGGGGCGATCGGATCACGATTGCAAGATACCACTAGGGGGTATAGGTGTCAACGTGGCCGGGCTGATGTCGTCAGCGGTCGGGGTGAGCCGTACGCGCCGGAGCAGCTGGGCGTTCAATGCCACGACGATCGTCGACACGCTCATCAGCACCGCACCCACGGCGGGGGACAGCGAGACGCCGGCCCAGGCGAGAACGCCGGCGGCGAGCGGGATGGCGACCACGTTGTACCCGGCGGCCCAAGCCAGGTTCTGGAGCATCTTGCGATAGCTGGCGCGCGACAGCCGGATCACCCCGGCCACGCCGCGCGGATCGCTGGAGGCCAGCACGACCCCCGCCGACTCGATGGCCACGTCGGTGCCGGCGCCGATCGCCAGGCCGACATCGGCGCGCGCCAGCGCCGGCGCGTCGTTGACACCGTCGCCGACCATCGCCACCGAGCGACCACGCTCGTGCAGCTCGATGACCGCCCGGTCCTTGTCCTCCGGCAGCACCTCGGCGAACACCTCGTCGATGGCGAGTAGGCGGCCGACGGCCGAGGCGACCTGGTGGGCGTCGCCCGTGATCATCGCCACTTCGACCCCCATCTCCTGCAGCTCGGCTACGGCCTGGTGGGCCTCGGGGCGCACCTCGTCCTCGAGGGCCATCGCTCCGATGATCTCGTCGCCGCGCGCGAGGTAGAGCACGGCCGCGCCCCGGTCGTGCCATTCAGCGATCGAGCGGTCCAGCTCGAAGGGAACGCGCAGGCCACGTTCGCGCAGCAGCGCCGGACCGCCGACCGAGTGCCGGACACCGTCGATGTCGGCGTCGACGCCACGACCGGTGAGCGCCCGGAAGTCCCGTGCCCTGGCGGCGCCACCTTCGTTCGCAGCTGCGGTGACGATGGCTCGCGCCAGCGGGTGCTCGCTGTCGGACTCGACCCCGCCGGCGAGGCGCAGGACCGCCGGCCCGTCGAGCGACGGGACGGCGGCAACGCCGGTCACGACGTGGGCGCCGCGTGTGAGCGTGCCGGTCTTGTCGAACAGCACGGTGTCGATCGAGCGCATCCGCTCCAGCGCGGCCCGATCCTTGACCAGGATCCCCGCCTTCGCCGAGACGGCGGTCGACAGCGCGATGACCAGCGGGATCGCCAGCCCGAGGGCGTGCGGGCAGGCGATCACCAGCACCGTGACGGTGCGCACGATCGCGTCGTCGAGATCGCCGATCGCCCACCACGCAACGAACGTGACGGCAGCGGCCGCGACGGCCACGTAGAAGAGCAGTGCGGCGAAGCGGTCGGCGAGCAGCTGGGCTCGGCTCTGGCTGGACTGGGCGTCGGCGACGAGGCGCTGGATGCCGGCCAGAGCGGTGTCGTCGCCGATTGCCGCGACGCTCACGCGCACCGACGAGTCGGTCGACACCGTGCCGGCCACCACGCGGTCGCCGGGTCCCTTGCCCACCGGTCTCGACTCACCCGTGATCATCGACTCGTCGAGCTCGGCCCGACCGTCCACGATCGAGCCGTCCGCCGGAACGCGGCCGCCCGCTCGGACCAGCACCACGTCGCCGACCGCCAGCGCGTTCAGCGGCACCGTGCGGACGTCGTCACCGTCCACCACTTCCGCCTCGTCGGGCAGCAGCTCGGCCAGGGCAGCGAGGGCGTTGCGGGCCTGGCCGATCGCCTTCATCTCCTGCCAGTGCCCGAGCAGCATGATCGTCACCAGCGCGGCGAGCTCCCACCAGAACTCGAGGTCCAGCACGTCGAGGCTCGTGGCCATCGACGCGACGTACGCCACCGTGATGGCCATCGTGATGAGGAGCATCATCCCGGGGCGGCGGTCACGAACCTCTCGCCAACCGCCGACGAGGAACGGCCAGCCGCCCCACCAGAACACGAGCGACCCCAGCACCGGCCCGTACCACTCCATCCCCGGCAGGGACAGCTCGTAACCGAACCAGTCCATCACCATGTCGCTGGTGACGACGAGGGGCACCGTCAGGAGCAAGCTGAGCCAGAAGCGGCGACGGAACATCTCCGGGTCGTGCCCGGCGTGCTGGTCATGACCGCCGTGAGGGTGGTCCATCGCTGTCGAGCGTATACCTCCCAGGGGTAACAGTGCAATGCAGGACGGGGATACCCGTAGCCCGTATACTCCCGGTGTCCAACGATGACAGGAGGAAGCCGTGGCCCAGCGCGGTTACACGATGGCGAAAGAGGACTACCTCAAGCGCCTGCGCCGGATCGAGGGCCAGGTGCGCGGCCTGCAGCGGATGGTCGACAACGACGACTACTGCATCGACATCCTCACCCAGGTCTCAGCGGCGACGAAGGCGTTGCAGAGCGTGGCGGTCGGGCTGCTCGACGAGCACCTGCGCCACTGCGTCACCGGCGCCGTCGCCGCCGGCGGCGACGGCGAGGCCGACCGGCTGATCAGCGAGGCGACCAACGCCATCGACCGACTCGTCAAGTCCTGAACCGGTGGCCTCGCCAATGAGCGAGGCCATCAAGCAAGAGGGTCGACGACGAATGCCGGCGGCGTTGTGCCGGCGGCGAGGTGGGACTCAAGGGCGTCGGCCACGTCCAACGCCTCCTTGATCGTGACGTCCATGTCGAGGTAGCGGTACGTGCCGAGACGGCCGACGAACGTGACGGCTCGCTGCCGGCGGGCCAGGTCCACGTACTCGGACAGGAGAGCTTTCTCGCGCACGAGGCGGACGGGGTAGTACGGGATGTCATCGGCCGTCGCCGTCCGGCTGAACTCGCGGTACGTCACTGTCCCGGCATGCTGCTCCCACGGGGCGAAGTGCTTGTGCTCGGTGATCCGGGTGAACGGCACGTCGGGATCGCAGTAGTTCATCACCGGGCAACCCTGGAAATCGCCGCGGTGGACCTCGCGCTCGAAGTCGAGGGTCCGGTAGGCCAGCCGTCCGTGCTCGTGGTCGAAGAAGGCGTCGATCGGCCCGGTCCACACGACGTGCTCGAATGCGCCCAGCTCCGCTCGGCGCAACGCGGTGGACAGCCGCACCTCGATCGCCGGATGGTCGAGGATGGCCTCGACGATCGGTGTGTATCCGTGCTCGGGGATCGCCTGGTATGGGTGATTGAAGTAGCTGTCGTCGTACGTGAAGCGCAGCGGCAGCCGTTGCAGGATGCTGGCCGGCAGCTCCGCTGGCTCCGTCCCCCACTGCTTGCGCGTGTATCCGGCGAGGAAGGCCTCGTACAACTGGCGGCCGACGAAGGCGAGACCCTGGTCCTCGAACGAGACGATCTCGTCGCGCGGCTCGGTCTTGCCGGTCACGAACGCCTCGGCTTCGGCTGGACCCATCGTGGTCCCGAAGAACTGGTTGATCGTGTGCAGGTTGATCGGCATCGCGTAGACCGCTCCCCCCGCAGTCGCCTTGACGCGATGTCGGTACGGCCGCATGGAGCCAAATCGGTTGATGAAGGACCACACGTGCTCCCACTGCGTGTGGAACACGTGGGCGCCGTAGACGTGGACCAACACCTCGGTGCTGTCGTCGCGCTCGGTGTGGCAATTCCCGGCGACGTGGTCGCGCTGGTCGAAGACCGCCACGCGGTGTCCGGCCTCCGCCAGCCGGCGGGCGACGACGGCGCCCGAGAAGCCAGCACCGGCGATTCCGACGTCAGCCACCAGTGGAGGGTATCGACGTGGCGACCACCCTCCGGCCGGCGAGGGCAGTGACGGCGGCGTCGACCGTCTCGATGATGCGAAGCCGTCTTCCCGTAGCAAGCGAACGAGTGCCGGGCATCGTCGATGGCTTCTGACATTGCGTCTGCGCGGTAGCCTCCTGACGCGGATCCGTCCGGCGGCGACGAACGCACCGTCGACCACCGCGGCGCCGCGTTCGCCAGTGTGCCGGATCGTCGATGACGTGCTCGACCCGGCGCGCCGCCTCGCGGGAAGCGCGAGGTTCGACAGGTGTGCGAAACTATGACGCGGCATTGGAGCGGGCGGCTTCGCGCTTTCGGCCGTACCTCGTCCTGCTCCCTCGAATCAGGAGTGCATGGTCGTGTACGAGTACGACGAGGGGGACGACAGGGGTCGATCGCCGGTAGCGATCCTGGTCGTGGTCGTGGTGGTCGGGGCGCTCGCGGCGGCCGGGTGGTTCGTCGTCAAACCGAGACTGATCGACGGCGACAACGACGATGCGCCACTGACCGCGGCGACCACGGCGCTCGAGGAGACCGCCGCTGATCCACCCACCACCGACCGGCGGGAGGCGGCGTCGAGCGCGACGGCGCCAGCGGGCTCGGCGGTGTCGAACACGGCAACGTCCGTTAGCACGACGACTGCGCCGACGTCGACATCGGAACAAGTGTTGACGCCCCCGACGGCAGCGCCGAGCACAGCCGCATCGTCCGCGACGACCGCCCCTCCGGAGATCTTGCCGGCGACGACGGCTCCGCCGGCGACGAACGCCGGCGCGGTTCCCTACACCACCCTCCCCGACGGCAGCCCGCAGCCCGTGAACGCCACCTTCGACGTCGGTCGAACCACGCTCGACGGTGCGGTGCCGGACCAGGCGGCGGTCGACCGGCTCGCCGGGCTGGCCCTGGCGAACAGTCGCGATCCGGCCAACACGACCCTGGTCAACAACCTGACCATCAACCCCGCCGTGCCCCAAGGGGTCGGCGTCCGGGTGCTCGAGCTGACGTCGACCCGATTTCCCGAGGGCAGCGCCGAGGTGATGCTGGCGCACGCCGCCGAGCTGAACCGGGTGGTCAACGTGATGAACCTGCTGCCCAAGGTGTCCGTCCTCGTGATCGGCCACGCCGACCAGCGGGGCAACGACCTCCAGAACTTCGCCCTCTCCGAGGCCCGCGCCGACGCCGTGGTGATCTACATGGCCTCGCAGGGCGTCGATCCGTCGCGGATGTCGTCACGAGCCGTCGGCGAGGCCGACCTGCTGAGCATCAACGACGACGCTTCCTCGCTGGCCCTGAACCGGCGCACCGAGTTCGTGCTCTACGGCCTGCTGATCCCGTGAGCGGGCCCCGCGGAGGGTTTGGGCGACCCCGCGGAATGGCAACGGTTCCCAGTGGTACCCGTCGACGAGAACGGAGCCAGGAAGGACGACACCGTGAGCGGTGAAGCGGATCAGACCAAGGGTCGGATCAAGGAGGCCGTCGGTGATCTCACCGGCGACAAGGACCTGCAGCGCGAAGGCAAGGTCGACCAGGGCGCCGGCAAGGTGAAGGGCGCCGTCGACAAGGTCAAGGACAAGCTGAAGGGCGACTGATCCTCGAACGCGACGAAGGGGTCCCGACCACGTGGTCGGGACCCCTTCTTCGCGTTTCGGCTCAGGGCGCCGGTGGCGTCGCCGTGGGCGGCGTGGACGCAGGCGGCGTGGACGCAGGCGGCGTGGCCGCGGGTGGCGGCGGCTTCGGCGCCGGCGTCGTGCTCGTCGCCGGGGCGGCCGCGCCCGGCTCGTCCGACAGCTTGTCGACGGCGTCCTTCGCCTTGTCCGAGACGTTGTCGATCTTCTCGGCGTGGCCGGGGACCTTCTTCTCCAGGGTGTCCGACACCTTGTCGATCCCTCCCTTGACCTCTTCCTCGCGACCCTTCACGAGCCCCTTGAGCTTGTCCAGGATCCCCATCGGCGGCACTCCTTGTTCTGCGTTCGCGTTTCGAGCTGTCGTGTCCCGCTGCGGTCAGTGTGGCACGCCCGTGGGCAACGTCGCTCAGCGCTCGCCGTCGAGCACCGCCATCACCACCGCGACCAGGGCGAAGAACCCGACCATGGCGAACCCGACGACCGTGACGGCGTGCGGTTGCAGATCGAACGCCTCCGGGCTGGCCGGGTTGGTGTAGCCGGGGCCGATCGGGTCGGCGGTCTGCTGGGTCGCCGCCGTGACCAGGAGCCAGCCGGCGGCGACGGCGCCGCCGATCGCCAGCCCGAGCCCCCAGCGCCGCACGAGGAGGAAGCCGACGACGCCGCACAGCACGAGCAGCCCGAGCTGCACGGCCCGACCGACGAAGAAGAGCGTCGGCACCTCGATCTGCAGCGTCGCCGAGTCGTAGTTCCCGGTCCAGTCCGCCGTCCCCTCCGGCAGCAGCGGTCCGCCCGCGGCGAGCAGGAACGAGACCGCGCCGAGCGCGGCGATCCACGGGTCGAGTCCCGACCGCCCGGCGCGTCCGGAGGCGGCGAGCGACGCGACGAGCGTCAGCAGCCCGAGCCCTCCCGCGCCGATCAGCACCCAGTAGCCGTACGGGCGCTCGATCAACGCCCCCCCGCTCGCCTCGGCCGTCGAGACGGGCAGCTCGGCCGCGCCGACGACAAGCGCGGACCATCCTGCGAGCGCCGCGCCGGCGCCACCGGCGAGCCCGGCGCCCCAGCGGAACCCGAAGCACCACACCACCGCGCCGATGACCATGGTCGCCGCGGCGAGCATCCCCGCCACGGCGTTGTTCGTGCCGAGGTCGTTGACCCGCCACGTGCCGACCTCGAAGAAACCCGGGCTCTCGGCGCTGATCTCGATCAGTGGGCTGAAGGCGGCGACGGCGGTGGCGGCGAGCGCGAGCACGGCGATGGCCGCGAGGGGACGCAGCCGGAACTGCCGGCTGCGGGTCGGCGACCGGTAGGCCGCCGTCGCCGGCAGCTCGCCCGTGTCGGCCATGCGCCGGGCTGGGTCGGTCGACACGACGGCGACCGGCGCCGTCGTGGTCGCCGATCGACTGCCCGTCATCTCGACGGTCGGATCGGTGGATCGCGCGACGGCCGGCGTGAAGCCCGGCGTGACGCCCGGTCGGGGGTCGCCACGCCCGCCGGTCGGTGGTGCGAACGGGTCAGGCGGCGGGCCGGGTCCGGCTTCGCGGCGCGGGACGACGAGCGGCCGCGTCGGGTCGTCGGCGTGGCGGGAGGCGCCGACGGTCATCGGGCGGGTTGGCGGGGCGGCCGAGGTCGTGGTGGCGGGGGGATCGGCCGGCCCGTGCAAGGGCGCGCCGCACTCCATGCAGAACTTCTGGCCGGCGTTGATGTCCGTGCCGCACGACGGACACTGCATGGTGTCGAGCCTACGCGTGGCCATGGGAGCGCCACCGTGCACCCCGCTCGCCAGACTGGACGACCGTGCGTGGCCGCTTCGCTCCGTCGCCGACCGGTCCGCTGCACGTCGGCAACTTGCGCACGGCCCTGCTGGCGTGGCTCGTCTCCCGGTCGGGCGGTGGGGAGTTCCTCGTGCGCATGGAGGACCTCGATGCCGCCACTTCCTCGACCCAGCACGAGCGTCAGCAGCTCGCCGACCTCGCCGCGCTCGGGATCGACCACGACGGTGCGGTGGTGCGCCAGCGGACCCGCGCCGCCGGCTACGCCACGGCGATCGAGCGGCTCGTGGAGCGCGGCCTGACGTACGAGTGCTACTGCACCCGCCGCGAGATCAGGATGGAGATCGAGCGAGCCGTCGCCGCGCCGCACGGGGAGCGACCCGACGGCGCCTACCCCGGGACGTGCCGCGACCTGAGTGAGGGTGAGCGAGCGGCCCGTCGTCAGCTCCGGCCGCCGGCCCTTCGCCTGCGCGCCGACGGACGCCGAGATCACGGTGGCCGACGGGCTGGCCGGCACGCACACGGGCGTCGTCGACGACTTCGTCCTGCGCCGCAACGACGGCGTCCCCGCGTACAACCTGGCCGTCGTCGTCGACGACGCCGACCAGGGCGTCGAGGTCGTCGTGCGTGGCGACGACCTGCTCGGCTCGACCCCCCGCCAGGTCCTGCTCCAGCGCTTGCTCGGCCGACCGACCCCGCAGTACGTGCACGTCCCGCTGGTGGTCGGTGCCGACGGGCAGCGCCTGGCCAAGCGCCACGGCGCCGTCACACTGGCCGACCTGGCGGCTCGGGGCGTTTCCCCGGCGGACGTCCGCCGCGGCCTCTCGGCGTCACTCGGCGTCGACCCGGACAGGGGGCCCGACGACTTCGACCTCGCCGACGTACGCCGTCGCGGGCGGTCGCCCGTCACGCTCGCCGAGCTGCAACGA
The DNA here is from genome assembly GCA_963844175.1 of uncultured Acidimicrobiia bacterium. Lineage (GTDB taxonomy): Bacteria > Actinomycetota > Acidimicrobiia > Acidimicrobiales > Ilumatobacteraceae > JALZMG01. The sequence continues at coordinate 317,088 of CAWJNE010000021.1, read as the reverse complement.
TCCTGGCCGTGAGCGAGGGAGTCGTCGAGCGCGCACCGGTGAGCGCGAGCGTCGGGCCCGACGACCTGGCACGGATCCTCGGCTACCAGGACGCCGTCGACGAGGCCGTCGGGGTCGGTGAGCTCGGCGCCGAGCTGCTGGTGGTGCCGTTCTGGACGCCGTCGTTCTGCCGCGCCGTCGTCCGCGCCGCCGGGCTCGTCGGCTGACGCGTTCGTGATCCGGTACGCGATGGGCGAGCAGGAGTCGTTGCGCCAGCACCACGACATCGCTCAGGTGTCGGCGACCGTGCGCCTGGACGACGAGCACGAGGGGGCCGAGCTGCGGTTCCCGCGCCAGGGCGTCGACACGGCCACCCTGCCCGTCGGAGCGTTGCTGGCCTGGCCCTCGATGGTGACCCACCCGCACGAGACAGCGCCCCTGCGCCGGGGCGTCCGCCACGGGCTGACGATCTGGTTCGAACTGCCGCTGTCCGGTTACCCCTGATCACCCCCGCAAGGCGTCAGGTGATCTTCACCCGAGTGTCACAGGAGTGACCGGGCTCCGCAGGGCGCCGTTGGTATCCTGCCGGCGGTGGTGGCCCCCTCTCGTTCGCGCCTGCTTCGCGACGCCCCCGGTCGGGCGCGGCTGCTCGTCGCCTCGCTGACCGGGCTCGCCACGCTCGCCGTCGGCGCCTGCTCGGGCTCCGCGCCACGGTCCATCGAAGCGGCCGGTGGGGCCGCTGGAGCAGCGGCCCGGCAGGTCACGGCGACCACCGTCACCCGCCCGACCACGACCACGTCCGTGCCGCGGACCACGACCACCGAGGCCTCGACGACCACGGCGGCACCGACGACGACGGCGCCGACGACGACCACCACAACGACGCTCCCGCCGCTGCCGCCGTCGCCGGGGATCGAGCCGATCGCCCCGCTGGGCGCGCCGCTCGTCGCGGTCGGGAGCAACAACGGTGGCGAGACGGCTCGTGTGCAGCAGCGTCTGCTCGACCTCGGCTTCTGGTTGGAGGGCGCCGACGGGCAGTACGGGCTGACCACCGACCAGGCCGTCATGGCCTTCCAGAAGTACATCGGGTTGCCCGCCAGCGGTTCCGTCGACGAGACGACGGCGGCGTACCTCTCCGCGCTCGATCTGCAGGCCCACGGCCGCGCCGACGCCGGCACGCTGATCGAAGTTGACAAGGCCCGCCAGCTGTTGTTCATGGTCGTCGACGGCCGCACGCAGTGGGTCTTCAACACGTCGACCGGCAGCGAGGTGCCGTACACCGAGATCAACAAACAGGACCCGACGAAGGTCGAGGAGGGCAGCTCGATCACCCCGGCCGGGTTGCACAACGTCAACCGTGAGCGTCCGTCCGGCTGGTGGGAGGGCGACCTGGGGCGGATCTACCGGCCGAAGTACTTCGTCGGTGGTGTCGCCGTCCACGGCTCCAACAGCGTGCCCAACTACCCGGCGTCGCACGGTTGCGTCCGGGTCACCGTGCAGGCCATGGACTACATCTGGGATCGGGGCCTGATGCCGATGAAGATCCCCGTCTGGGTCCACACCTGATCCGCGAGTAAGAACGATCTGCCGTCAGAACTCGCGGACGCGGCGGGCGCGGATCGGGTGGTCGGCGGCGGTCAGGCAGGCGCCGGACTCGAGGTCGAAGCGCCAGCCGTGCAGGGTGCACGTCAGCGTGCAGTCCTCGATCTCGCCGAACACCGCCAGGTCGGCGTTGCGGTGGGGGCAACGGCGGGGGACGATCCAACCGTCGAGCTCGATGTCCGGCTCGACCTCCGTCGGGGGGTGCAGGCGACGGGCCGCCTCGGCCTCGGTGCGCCGCATCCGCTCGCGGGAGAGCGACTTGAAGAAGTTGTAGACCCACTCGTTGAACTCGCCGTCGCGCCACGCCCGGAACCGGCAGGACAGGAACAGTGAGTTGCTCCAGTCGACGGCCCGCTCGGCGACCACCGCTTCGACCAGTGGGCGCTCGATCTCGAACCGGTAGCGGTACGGCTCGCCGTCGTAGGGCCGCACCTGGCCGGCCGGCATGTCGAGGTACACCTCGACGTCGCCGGCGCGCAGCAGCACGCCGGCACCGATCTGCTCGCACACCGTGGGCGCCATCGCCATCAGGGGTTCCCACCACTCGCGGAGCGTGGCGACCAGGTCGGTGCCGGTGTGGTCCGGCCACGACGCCTTCATCTCGTCGATCCACGGCAGCCAGTCGGCCTGGTAGGCCTCGAGGTGGGCCTTCTTGTCGGTGAACATGGCGTCGACCGCCGCAGCGTCCACCGGGTGGTCGACGGCGATCCCGTCGGCGCGCACGTCGATGGTGGTGCCGGGGACGGCGAGGATGCCGTGGTGGCCGGAGCCGGCCAGCCGATCGAGGAACACCCGCTGGTCGACGAAGATGCTCTGCTCGTCCCCGCTGATGACGTTCAGCTCGAACAGGTCGGGGTCGAGGAAGCACGGCGGTCCGGCGCTCGGGACGACCGCCCGGGCGGCAACGGACTCGACGTAGCGCATGGCCCGGGCCAGCTGGCTCTCCACCTTGGCGCCGACCAGCGCGCGGCGCACGTCCTCGGGCAGCTCGTAGACCATCGGGTACCAGATCGCACCGCTGTACTGCAGCCAGTGCAGGTCGACGGGACCATGGGCGCGCAGCGCGGCGAGGTCCGTCGTCCGGCAGTCGTTCTGGTCGACGATGCGCACCTCTCCGTCGGCGACGACCAGCGCCGAGTCACCACCTGGGCCGTCGGTGATCGACGTCTCGACGTGGATCGCCACCGTCAGCCCACCGCCGAGGTCGAGCTCCTCGCCGTCGTTCGTGCGGACGAGGTCGGTGAAGCCGAGAGCGCGCATCCGGCGTTGCTGCTCGCGCGTCGGGTAGCCGGGCAGCAGCACGGTGATGTCGCGGCGCAGGTGGTCCGCCAACCACGGCTCGTCGAGGTGGTCGCCGTGGAGGTGCGAGACGTACAGGAAGTCGGCTCGCTCGATCCGTTCGAGGAGGTCGTCATCGAGCTGGTCGTTGCGCGGGAAGGGAAACCAGGAGCCGAAGAAGGCGGGCCGGAACCACGGGTCGCAGACGATCGAGCCGTGGTCGGACTCGATCAGGATCCCGGCGTGGCCGAGGGATGTCGCCCGCATCATCGTCGCCCGAACCTACCGATCACGGGGAAGCTCGCCTCCCCGCCGTGTCAGCTACGCGACGGGAGGGTCGGTGTACTGCTGGCCGGCGCGCGACACGTGCTCGGTCCACGCCGAGCCGTCCCAGTAGCGCAGCTCGAAGCGGCCGGCAGGGTCGGAGTACCAGCCGGCAGGGACCGACGGTGTGCTCGGCGCACTGGCCGGCGCGGTCGGGGTGCTGGACTGGCTCGACGCGCCCCATGCGGCGCCACCGGCGGCCGGGGTGGCCGAGCTGGTCCCGCTGCCCCACGAGCTGGTCGAGCCCGGGTCGGTGGACGACGGGCCCCATGCTCCAGCGCTGCTGGCCGCCGGAGCGCTGCCCCAACCCGACGGCTCCGTCGGCGAGCTCGACGACCCGGACGTCGCCGGCTCGGCTGCAGCCGAGGTGGCCGCCCACGTGCTCGTCGAGTCGGTCGACGACGTGCTCGCCGGGCTCGACGACGCGGTGTCGCGCTTCAGGAAGGCCGTGACGTCGCTGCCCGTCGGCACGATGGCGATGACGTCCCAACCGTCGCCGGACTTCTCGGTGAGCTTGGCGGCGAGCGTGGATGCCTCGAAGCTCGAGACGCTGACGGAGTCGAACTCTGACATGGCCAGGACGATAACAACCGGGCATTCACTTGGTGGTGAGCGTGCCGACGTCGGCGTCGGTCGCCGGCCCGTCGAAGGCGACCGCACCGTCGCGCAGCGCCACGACGCGCTCCGATCCGGCGACCGTCGTGAGCTCGTGCGTGGCGATGACCAACGCGGCCCCGCCGGCGTGCGCCTCGGCGAGGAGCTCGAGCAGCGCCTGGCGGCCGTCCCGGTCGAGGCCGACGAACGGTTCGTCGACGAGCAGCAGGCGGAACGGGCGGATCAAGGCGATGGCGATCGCCGCCCGCTGGCGCAGCCCGCGGCTGAACGTGCGGGGAAGGGCGTCGGCGCGATCGATCAGGGCGAGCCGCCCGAGCAGCCGGTCGGCGTCGTCCTGCCAGTCCTCACGTCCGTGCAGTCGAGCCACGTACTCGAGGTGCTCGCGCAGGCTCAGGTCGTCGTAGAAGACCGGCTGGTCGGCGAGGAACGACGTGGACGCACGTGCCGCCATCGAGCCGACCGCCGCGCCGCCCACCGCGATGGTCCCGGAGGACGGTTCGAGGAGACCGGCGGCCATCCGCAGCAGGGTGGTCTTCCCGCTGCCGTTGTGCCCGATGAGGACCAGCCGCTGACCAGTTGGTACATCGATCGTGATCGGCCCGACGACCGCCTCGTCGCCGTAGTCCTTGGTCAGCTCGCTGACCTCCAGGGCGGCGGTCACGTCCCCGCTCCGGCCGGCCGGCCCGCGCCGGAGGTGAACGCACGCCACCGCCGGAGCCACTCGTCCCGCCGACGGACCCACCACAGGAGGGCGGCGAGGGCTACGGCGGCGCCGATCACCGACCGCAGGACGGCGCCGGCGGTCGGCTCGGCGCGCATGGCGAGCACGGGCAGCGCGGCGAGCGCGCTGACGACGACCGGGAGCAGGAGGCGGATGGACGAGGTGAACCCGGCCATCTCCGGCGGCATGACCGCGGAGGGTTGGGCGATCGGATCGGGGGCGTCGCGCACCACGCTGACGACAGCACCCCCGACCCCGAGCCAGGTCACCGGGACGGCGAGGGCCAGCGCGGCCGCCCACGCCCCGGGTTGGAGCGCGACGAACGCAGCGGCGGCGATGCCGGCGAAGGGGACGACGAGGGCGGCCGGCGCGGCAACGTGGCGCAGCAGCAGCCACCCGCGATCGTGCGGGAGACCGTCACCCTGATCCGGGTGATCGATCTCCTGCGACAGGGGCTCGACGCTGTCGAGACCGAGCAGGTGCAGCGCGATCACCATCGCCGCCACTGCCGGCGTCGTGCCGCGGACGGTCACCGCAGCTGTCAGCCCGGCGGCGACGGCGAGCACCCCCATCCGTCCGATGCGGGCGACCGGGTAGCGGGCGAGGCCGCGCCAGCCGCGGTCCCACACGGCCCAGCGGGGTCCGCCGAACTGCGGGCGCAACAGGCGCCACGGGCGGCTGCGCGGGCGCTCGTCGCGCAGCTGGCGACGGATCAGGATCACGGTGCGCAGGTCCTGCATCGTCACAGCGAAGCGCAGTTGAGCAACGAGGTCAGCGCGACGCACGAGCGGCTCGACCCGGAGTCGCCCAGCCATCGCCAGGGCGACGCCGGTCAACGCGACGACGACTCCCAGCGCGACGAGGTCGGCGAGGTGCTGGCGCCACCCCCACATCGCCAGGCTGCCGAGCCCGTCGCCGGGTCCGGGCCACCAGCCGACCACCGCCCCTGCTTGGGCAGCGAGCAGGACGGCGCCGAGCCCGGTGGTGACCCACCTGGGGAGCCGGGTGACGTGAGCGATGACGGCGACGGCGACGAAGGCACAGCCGGTCGCCGCTCCGGCCAGCGCGCCCGACGCCGCCCACGCCGGCCCCGAACCCGGGAGGCGCCGCGCCGCGAGCTGCCCGGCGATCGCCCCGACGAGGGCGCCGCCGAAGGCCATCGCCCGCAGCCGCTGGACGACCGGGGTCAGCAGGACCTGCCGTCGTGGCACGGGGGCGAGCAGCAGGTGGCGGACGTCGGCGGCCTCCAGGGCCACGGGACCGCCGTCGCTGCCGCTGCGCAGGCCGAGCGCCAGGGCCACCGCGACGATCGTGCCGATCACCGCCGGCCCGTAGCGGCTCACGTCGGCGACCTCGGCGGCCGTGGCCGGCTCGTCGGGGACCAACCCGCTGAGCCAGAGGACCACGACGCCTCCGGCCAGCGCAGCGAGGTAGGCGCGGTACGCCACCTCGAACCACTCCAGCTCGCCGAGCCGCCTGATCCGGCGGGTCCGGCGCAGCTCCGCCACCACGCTCGACATGGCCACATGATGGTTCTTCTGAGGATTCGGGCTCATCTTTGACCCCTGAAAACGCTTGAGAACCTGGTTTCGGGAGTTGAGAGGGGGGTGTGAGTTGATGGGGTGGGTCGAGGGCGGGCGGCGGGCGGAGCGCATACTTCCGGCCGTGGACGTCGAGGCCGCGCAGGTCTTCGCATCGCTGCTGGCGCTGATCGCCGGCGGGGGTGCGGTGCTCCTGCTGATCGGGCGCGCCGTGGCTCCGCGATCGGCGGGCATCCGGCGTGTCGTGGACGCCGTCGACGACGCCGGCCTGTGGCTGGCCTTCCTCGTCGCCGCAACGGCGACCGCCGGCAGCCTCTACTTCTCCGAGGTCGCCGACTACGTGCCCTGCCGGCTGTGCTGGTTCCAGCGCATCGCCATGTACCCGCTGGCGGTCATCCTGCTCGTGGCGGCCATCCGGCGCGACCGCAGCGTCCGCTGGTACGTCATGCCCCTCGCCGTCATCGGTGGCCTCGTGTCGACGTACCACTACCTCACCGAATGGCGTCCGTCGCTGGACGGCGGGGCGTGCGGCGTCGGGCCGTCGTGCGCCGACGTGTGGTTCCGGGAGCTCGGGTTCGTGTCCCTGGCGTTCATGGCGTTGGCCGGATTCTTCGCCATCCTGGTGCTCGTGATGCCGAAGGACCAGCACGACGCCCACGACCTGCAGGAGGCATGGTGACCGCGCGATCCCGCACCCCCCTCGTCATCGTCGCCGTGATCATCGTGGCGGCCGTCGCCGGCCTGCTCGCCGTCGTGCTGACCCGCGACTCCGACGACGACAGCACCAGTGACGGCGGCACGGCCACGACGGCGACCGGTGCGGACGCGGCGGGCGACCAGCCGGCCGATGACGCCCTGGTCTACGGCGCCGTCGAGATCGCTGGCGACCCGTTGCCGGAGTTCACGCGCGAGCCCGACGATCCGGCGATCGGCATGACACCGCCGGTCATCACCGGCACCTCGTACGCCGGCGAGCCGGTCGAGGTCGTCCCCGGCGAGAGCGGGCCGACGATGGTCGTGTTTCTCGCCCACTGGTGCCCGCACTGCAACTCCGAGATCCCCGTGCTCAACGAGTGGCGTGATTCGGGTGCCGTGCCGGCCGATCTCGAGATCATCGGGGTCAGCACCGGTGTCACGGACCAGCGGCCGAACTTTCCCCCCGGCCAGTGGCTGCAGGACCGCGGCTGGACCTGGCCGGCGCTGGCCGACGACGAGGAGGGATCAGCCTTCAGGGCCTACGGCGGCCCGAGCTACCCCTACTTCGTCGTCCTCGGTGCCGACGGCACCGTCAAGGCGCGCGCCGTCGGCGAGCTGCCCGTCGACCAGCTCGACGCCCTGGTCGACGCCGCACTTGCTTGAATCAACAGCTCGTTCTGGCCGTCTGGATCGACTCACAGCGGCCGGTTGTGACGGTCAGAACGGCTACCGCCAGGCGGGCGGGACCTCGAGGTGGTCCGAGACCGTGCAGTCCTCGCCGAACACCACGAAGCGGTCGAAGCCGCGCAGGAACCAGCGGTCGTGGGTCACGGCGATGACCGTCCCGGTGAACTCGGCCAGCCCGGACTCCAGCGCTTCGGCCGAGACCAGGTCGAGGTTGTCGGTCGGCTCGTCGAGCAGCAGCAGCGTGGCGCCGGACCGCTCGAGCAGCAGGATCTGGAAGCGCGCCTGCTGACCGCCCGACAGCGTGTCGAAGGGCTGCTCCGCGCACCCCTGCAGCTCGTAGCGACGCAGCATGCCCATCGCCGGTCCGCGCACCACGTCGTGGTCGTGGAGGATGTCGAGCAGCGTGCGTCCGGTCCACTCGCCGTGCTCGTGGGTCTGGTGGAAGAGGCCCGCCACGACGCCTGCTCCGAGCCGCCACGCGCCGTGGTGGGCGACGCTCTCGTCGCCGCCGAGCAACCGCAGGAAGTGGCTCTTGCCGACGCCGTTGCCGCCGAGCACGGCGACCCGCTCGCCGAACCACAGCTCGAGGTCGAAGGCGTCGGTGAGCCCGTCGAGCTCGAGCTGCTCGACGATCACGGCCCGCTTGCCTGTGCGGGCACCCCCGAGGCGCATGTCGACGCGCTGGTCGCGGACGTCGACCGGGCGCTCGGTGCGTTCGACGAAGTGGCGGAGCCGCGTCTCGGCCGCCTTGAGCTTGGGTGCGAAGTTGTCCGAGATCTTCGCCCGCTGCCGCATCAGGGCGACGAAGGCCTCCAGCCGCTGGCGCTCGCCGTCGTACAGCGCCCGGTCCTTGGCCAGCGTTTCGAGGTGCTGACGGCGCGCCGATGCGTAGCCGGCGAAGCCCCCGCCGTGGGTCCACGCCCCGGTCGGCTCGACGGTCACGATGCGCGTGGCCGTCGCCGCCAGCAGCTCCCGGTCGTGGCTCACGTAGAGGACCGTCTTGCGCGTGGCGACGAGCTCCCGCTCGAGCCAGCGCTTTCCCGGCACGTCGAGGAAGTTGTCCGGCTCGTCCAGCAGCAGCACGTCGGCGTGGCCGCGCAGCAGCACCTCGAGCACCAAGCGCTTCTGCTCCCCGCCGGAGAACGTCCGCAGCGGGCGGGATGCGACCGGCGTCAGGTCGACGCCGAGCGCCCGCATCACGCACTCGTCCCACAGCACCTCGGCCTCGTAGCCGCCGAGGTCGCCCCAGGCGGCGAGTGCCTCGGCGTAGCGCATCGGCTCCTCGACCGCCTGCCGCTCGGCTCGCTCCAGCGCATCGGCGGCCGCTCGAAGCTGCGGCTCGCTGGCCGAGACCAGCAGCTGGCGCACGGTGGTCGGCGCCCCCGGTGACCGGTCGGCGGTCCCGACCAGCTGGCGCATCACGCCCAACCGACCGTCGACGGTGACGGTCCCCTCACTCGGTCGCAGCTCGCCGGTGATCATCCGCAGCAGCGTCGACTTGCCGACGCCGTTGGCACCGATCAACGCCGCCCGCTGCCCGTTGCCGACGTGGAAGCTCATGTCGTGCAACAGCTCGGCGCCGCCCGGTCGTCGCCAGCTCACGTGGCTGACCTGGATCGAGCCCACCACCCGACGCTAGGGCGCGGCGTCGTCTGGCGGCGTCGTGGATTCCACGTGGCGCAGCACGTCGCGCAGCGGACGGCCGAGCGCCGCGGCGGCGGCCGCCGCATCGTCGTGCTCCGCCTTCACCCGGTGGCCGGCGATCTTGATGCGCACGGCGTGACCATCGACGTCGACGGTGGCCGTCGTCCGCCGCTGCGGCCACCGCTGACCGGTCGTGGCCCGCACTCCGAGGCTCCCGGTCTCGACCAGGAGGAGGGCGGCGAGCCGCTCGACGTGCGCCGGATCGACCAATGCGTGGAGCGTGTGCGCCGGCCGACCCTTCTTCATCACCGTCGGGCTGGCCCAAGCGTCGTGGGCGCCGGCGGCCAGCAGCACGGCGATGGTGTGTGCGAGGACCTCCCCCGTCACGTCGTCGACGTTGGTGGCCAGCTCCACGATCGGCTGGCCCGGTGCCGGGGTCAGCGACGCCTCCACGGCGTCGCCGACGATCACCTGCACGACGTTCGGGCGGCCGGGCGGGTCGGCGGTGCCGGCGCCGTAGCCGACGCCGTCGACCGTCATCGCCGGCATGGCGCCGAACCCGTCGGCCAGGGCGACGAGGACGGCGACCCCCGTCGGCGTTGAGACCTCCATCCCGGTGTCGATCCCGAACAGCGGCACGTTGCGCGAGGCGGCCAGGCGGGCCACGGCGGGCGGCGGGTTGGGCAGCTCCCCGTGCGCCGATCGGACGGTGCCGTGGCCGACGGCGATGGGCGAGGCGACCAGGCGGTCGATGGTCAGATCGTCGAGCGCGGCGGCGATGCCGACGACGTCGACGATGGCGTCGTGCGCGCCGACCTCGTGCAGCTCGACCTCGCCCGGGTCGACCCCGTGGACGGCTCCCTCGGCGTCGGCCAGCACGCCGAAGACCCGCTCTGCACGCACCCGGACGGCGTCCGCCAGGTCGGCCGCGGCGAGGAGGTCGAGGATCACCCGCACGGGCCGATGCTCGTGGTCGCGGTGCTCGCTGGCGACGACGTTGGCCCACGTGGCGACCACGCCGCACCGTTGCGTGCGCTCGAAGTCCACGCCGCACCCGTCGATCCCCATCGCCGCCACGGCGGCGGCGATGACGTCGGGCCGCGCTCCGGCGTCGACCAGCGCGCCGAGCAGCATGTCGCCGGCCACGCCGGCCGAGCAGTTGACGTAGGCGACGCGCGACACGGAGCGGTCAGGCCAGCATCCGCGCCACGGCGCAGGCGGCGCCGAAGCCGTTGTCGATCCCGACGACGGTCACACCGCTGGCGCACGACGCGTGCATCGCCAGCAGGGCGGTGATCCCCCCCAACGACGTGCCGTAGCCGACACTCGTCGGCACGGCGATCACCGGCGCCGCAGTCAGCCCGCCGATGACGCTGGCCAGCGCGCCTTCCATGCCGGCCAGCACGACGACGGCGTCGGCCGACGTCACCCGGTCGATGTGGGCGAGCAGGCGGTGCAGCCCGGCGACCCCGACGTCGTCCAGACGATCGGGGACGAACCCGTGGGCGCACAACGTCGTGGTGCACTCGTCGGCGATCGGACCGTCTGCCGTTCCCGCGGTGATGACGAGGGCGCGACCCGTTCGCCACGGTTCCGGCAGCCGGTAGGCAACCGTCGGTCCGCGCACGAGGGCCGGTCCGTTGGCGGCCTCGACAGCCTTCACCTGATCGACGGACGCCCGCGTCAGCAGCACGGCACCGTGGCCGTTGGTCAGCAGCTCGCCGACGATGCGGGCGCACTGCTCCGGCGACTTGCCGGGCCCGTACACCGCTTCGGGCATGCCTTGGCGCAGGAGACGATGGTGATCGACGAGCGCGTCGCCGAGGTCGGCGAACGGGAGGCGGCGCAATGCCGCCACTGCGTCGTCGGCGCTCAACCGGCCGGCGGTCACGTCGTCGAGCATCGCCCGCAGTGCCGCCTCGTCCATGGCGCCATGGTGCCAGATGGTCGGCGACAACTGACCGGCCGCAGCCCGACCGGCGCCAATAGCCTCGGGCGCCATGGCTGGTGACGGACGGCGGCGGGTCGGGTTCTTCGGTCCGTTCGGCACGTTCGCCGAGCAGGCGCTCCACACGCAGCCGGATCTCGACGCCGCCGAGGCGGTCCCGTTCCCCACCGTGCCGGACGTGCTCGACGCCGTCGTTGCGGGCGACGTCGAGTGCGGCGTCGTGCCGATCGAGAACTCCATCGAGGGCGTCGTGAACTTCACCCAGGACGCCCTGTCGTTCGACTACGACCTCTTGATCACGCGCGAGATCGTTCTCGACATCGAGCTGTGTCTGGTGGCAAAGCCCGGGACCTCGGTCGACGACGTCAAGGAGCTGCTGTCGATCCCGGTGGCAACGGCGCAGTGCCACCGCTTCCTGCGCCAGCGGCTCCCCGGGATCGAACCGCACGCCGCCAACAGCACGGCCGAAGCGGCACGGTTGGTCGCCGACGACGACGGGGCCAGCGCGGCCATCGCACCGCGGGTCGCCGCGGCCCGGTACGGGCTCGACGTGATCGCCGCCGACATCGCCGACCACCCCGGCAACCAGACGCGCTTCGTCGTCGTGGCGCGGGACGGGATCCCTGCCCGCACCGGGCACGACCGCACCGGGATGGTGGTGTTCCAGCGGGCCGACGAGCCCGGCAGCCTGATCTCCATCCTCCAGGAGTTCGCCGCTCGCCGCATCAACCTGTCGAACCTGCTCAGTCGGCCCACCAAGGCCGGTGGACTGGGCGACTACTGCTTCGTGATCTACGCCGACGCCCACATCGACGACGAGGTGCTCGCCGACGCGCTGCGAGCCCTGCACGCCAAGCAGGGCGCGGTCAAGTTCCTCGGCAGCTATCCGGTGGCCGGCGAGCACGCCCACACGGCGCGTGAGCACGCCGACGCCCGCTGGCGCAACGCCGACGACTGGGTCAGCGGGCTGCGCTCGCGCATCCGGTGACTGATTGCTCGCTTCGCTCGCTGGGTCGGGCAAGGCCGACCTGACCATCCATCGGCGCTGCGGCACGACGTACTGGTTGCTCGCTTCGCTCGCTGGGTCGGGCAAGGCCGACCTGACCATCCATGCCCGCTGCGGTACGAACGCTCGGGAGCTCTGCGGCAGTACGGTTCGCTGCGATGGAGGCTCCTGTCACCGTCGTCACCGGCGCCAACTCGGGGATCGGACGGGCGACGGCGATCCACCTCGCCGCCGCCGGGCACACCGTCTACGGCACCGTCCGGTCGACGTCGCGCACTGACAAGCTCGTGGCGATGGCCGAGCAGGCCGGGGTCGAAGTCCGCCTGGCTGAACTCGACGTGGCCGACGACGACTCCGTGCGCGACGGGTTCGCCCGGATCCTCGACGAAGCCGGCCGCGTCGACCACCTCGTCAACAACGCCGGTGTCGGCGGCAACGCCGTCGCCGAGGAAGGGTCGCCGGCGCTGTACCTCGACGTGATGAACGTCAACCTGTGCGGAGCGGTGCGCTGCCAGCAAGCGGTGCTCCCGCAGATGCGCCAGCGCGGTGCGGGCACGATCGTCAACATCACGTCGATCGCCGGGCGGCTGGCGGCGATCGCCCAGTCGCCGTACGTGGCGTCGAAGTTCGCCCTCGAGGGGCTCAGCGAGGGCCTGGCCCAGGAACTGGCACCGTTCGGCATCCGGGTGGTCATTGTCGAGCCCGGCGTCACCAAGTCGGCGATCTTCGCCAAGTCGATCGACGCCCCCAACGCCACCGGCGCGTACGACGCGCCGTACCGGCGGATGTTCCAGTTCTACGCCGCCGGGCTGGCCCAGGCGACCGATCCGTTCGAAGTGGCCGAGGTGATCCGCCACGCCATCACGACCGACGACCCGCAGCTGCGGTACGCCGTCAGCTGGGGCGGGCGCGAGCTGACCGCCGGCCGCCAGGCGATGTCCGACGCGGACTGGGTCGCCCTCGGCGCGGCCGAGGACGATGCCGACTACTACGCCCGCTTCGAGCAGCACTTCGGCCTCGACATCCGCCCCCGCTGACCCCAGCTCGACGGTCACCCCCCGAGCGTGTGGGCCAGTGCGCGCCCGAGGGCGCGATCGTGCTCGCGGTACCGAGCCCGCAGCTCGTCCGGCGGCCAGGGCTGCGGGGTCAGCGTCGGTGGCAGGAGCGGCTCCGACCGCAGGAACCGCACGATCGCCGCTGAGAGCGTGATCGCCGCCGGCAGCGACTCACCGGGGATGGCCTCGTCCAGCAGGCCGACGAGCCGACGGGCCGTCGCGGCGAGCTCGGCCAGTGGCCACAACCGCGCCGCCAGCTCGACGGGGTCCTCGCCGTGCAACGGCCCGCGCACGACGGCCAGGCCGTCGCCACCGTCGGGACCGCCGAGGTTGGCCGGCCGCAGCCACGTCTCGGGCCGCAGCTCGCCCATCCGCAGGTTGGCCATGTGGGTGCGGAACGCCCGCCGCTCGGCGACGGTGCGCCGTTCGACCGTCACGACGGCCAGCCACCACTCCCCGTCCCAACGGTCGCTGATGCGGCGCCGGGCGATGTCCTGGCTCTCCTTGCGCTCCAGGAGCCGACCGATCAACCGGTAGCCGTCGTCCTCGGCCACCAGCTCGCCGGCGGCGACCATCCGCGACAGCGCCGTGCGCATCGTTCCCTCGGCGATCCCGAACCCTCGAGCCAACTCCACGAGCGACCTCGTCGGCAGCGACGGGGGGTCGAGGCCGAGCAGCACGGAGAGGACGAGCGACCGGGCGTTGAACGGCCGGATGCCGAGGTGGCTGACCACACGGGCAACGTACTGCCATTACATCAGTTGATCATGACGATCTCAAGATGTATGATGGTGGCGTGACGATGGTGCCCGCGGAGGCCCTCCTGCCCAATGTGCTGCCGACGGACCGCCTGAACGCTCGGGCGATGCCCGTGCGGCCGCTGCGCGACGAGCTGCGGCGCATCCCGACGCTGCGCAACGCGCTGAGCGTCGTCGGCGCCGTGGCCCAGACCTTCGGCGTGATGGTGGCGGCTGTGGTGATCGATCGCTGGTGGGGCTGGGTGGCGGCGTTCATCCTGATGGGCCGGGGCCACTGCCTGCTCAACATCCTCGGCCACGAGGCCGCCCACCGCCTGCTGTTCCCCAACCGCAGGGTGAACGACTTCGTCGGTCGGTGGGTGCTCGCCTACCCGACGTTCCAGGCCTTCACGGCCTACCGCCGCGTGCACTTCGCCCACCACCGCGACGAGCTCGGACCCGACGAACCGGACCTCGGGCTGTACGCCGGGTATCCGGTGCCGATCGACTCGTGGCACCGCAAGCTGCGGCGGGACCTGCTGGGTGAGAGTGCGTGGAAGAACTTCAAGGGACTCGGCCACAGCATCCGGAGGCGCGCTCCCGAGGCACTGCAGATCGTCGTCGTGCAGGCCGTCCTGCTGGGCGCGTCGATCGCCGTCGGAGCGCCGATCGCCTACCTCGTGTGGATCGGCTCGTGGAGCACGCTGTGGAAGTTCTCCAACCGGCTGCGGGCGATCGCCGAGCACGGCGGCATGGAGCGGTCGGCGGATCGTCGCCGGACCACCCACGTGATCCGTCAGGGCCTGCTCGCCCGCTTCTGCATCGTGCCGTACCACACGGGATGGCACCTCGCCCACCACGTCGACATGGGCGTGCCGTGGCGGAACCTGCCCCGGCTGCACGACGAGCTGGTGGCGTCGGGCTGGATCACGCCGGCCGTCGAGTACCCCAGCTACTGGGCGTTCTGGCGGGCGTGCTCGTCGGGCGCTCAGCGGCCCGCCGTTGCCCAGCGCGACGGGGTGGCTGCGTAGCTTCCACGTGTGTGAACGAGCCGCGAAGCGCGAGTGAACGATCTTGCTGATGAGCGAACTCGTCGCAGTGATCACGGGCGGCGCCTCCGGGATCGGGCGGGCCACCGTCCTCCGGTTCATCGACGGCGGCGGCCGGGTCGTGTTCGGTGACCTCAACCTGGACAACGCCCAGCGACTGACCGACGAGGTCGACGACCCTGACCGGTTGCGGTTCGTCCCCACCGATGTCGCCGAAGAGGCCGACGTCGAGCGCCTCGTGGCGACAGCGGTCGACGCGTTCGGACGGCTGGACGTCATGTTCAACAACGCCGGCGTCGGCGGGGCGTTCGGGCCGATCACCGACATCGACGCCACCGACTGGGACCGCACGTTCGCCGTCCTCGTGCGCAGCGTGTTCCTCGGCACCAAGCACGCCGCCCGCACGCTCATCGAACAGGGTGAGGGCGGCAGCATCGTCAACACGGCGTCGGTGGCCGGGCTGTCCGGCGGCGGCGGCCCGCAGGCCTACTCGGCGGCCAAGGCGGCGGTGATCAACCTGACCTACTCGTCGGCGATCGAGCTGGCGGCGCACCGCATCCGCGTCAACGCCATCTGCCCGGGGCTGATCAACACCCCGCTGGCCATCCGCAACGACCGTGACCGCGAGCGGGTGCGCGACCTCATCTCCGGGGTGCAGCCGTGGCCGGACCTCGGCCGTCCGGAGGACATCGCCGGGCTGGTCGTGTGGCTGGCTGGTCCCGACAGCACGTTCGTCAGCGGGGAGGCGATCCGGGTGGACGGCGCGCTGGCGGCGGCGGGGCCCCGCCTGGTGGGGATGACCGATCCGAACGGGGCGTTCGCCCGCTCGGCCGGGTTCGCCGACGGCACCACCGGCCGGCCGGCCGTCAAGCGTCCGCTGCGCCCGCCTGCGCCGACCACTCCTCGATGATCGGCGCCAGCTCGGCCGGAGCGGCACCGTGCAGGATCACGCCGTCGGCGCCGAGGTCGAACTGCCGCTGGACCGTGGCCACGCACTGTGCGGGCGACCCGGTCGCCGCCGCCGACAGCCATTCGTCCGGAATGAGCGTGGCGACGTGCTCCAGCTCGGCAGTCGTCGCCGTCTGGTCGATGGCGCCCCGATAGCCGGCGACGAACGGGTCGGCGCGGAAGCGGGCCAGCACCCCGGGATCCCAGCCGTTCGTCGTGACCATGAGATCGCCGTACGCCTGGAGGTAGGTGGCCAAGCGGCCGACCGTCTTCTTCAGCCGAACGGGCTCGGGAAGGTGGTCACCGATCGTCGCCAGGCACGACCACACCCAGACCCGATCGGGGTCGCGACCGGCCTCGATCGCCGCCTGCTTGACGGCGCGGACGCATCGGTCCAGCGTCTCGTCGCCGAAGAACGTGTGCAGCACGACGTGATCGAAGGCCCGGCCACCGAGCGCCAAGGTGTTGGGGCCGAAGGCGGTCAAGCCGACGGGGATGTCCTCGTCGAAGGCCGGGTCGAGGCGCAAGAAGGGGTAGCGGCCGGCGGGGCCGTCGTGACCGATGATCGTCTCGCCGTGCCACAGCCGGCGCATCACGCCGACGAAGTCCTCGAGCTGCGCCGTGGTGACAGGCGCCAGGCCGAGGGCGTTCGTCAGCGGGGCGATCCCGCGACCGAGGCCGAGCACGAACCGCCCCTCGGTGAGGCGGTGCATCGTGGTGGCGTAGGAGGCGGTGACGATCGGGTGGCGGGTGTGGTGGTTGGTCGCCGCCGTGGCGATGCGCAGCGTCGAGGAGACCGCGCCGACCGCTCCCGACAGCGTCGCCGCCTCCTTCACGTTGAAGCGCTCCGAGATGAACACCCACCCGAGCCCGAGCCGTTCGGCGTCGTGGACCTCCGGGATCAGCTGGCGCGGATCCTCGGCCCCGCCGGCCAAGGTGTAGAAGCCGAGTCGGTCGAACGTCACGCACCGACTTCTACTTGAAGTCCCCGTCGGCGTCCTGGTCCGACTTCTGGCGCCACGGTCCGCCAGATGTCGGACGAGGACGAAGATCGAGTGGTCAGCAGTCGAGTCGTGTCGTCCGATCCGGGCGGATCGCGTGCTCGGCTACGGTGCGCCCGGATCGGCCCACCGGGCGATCGATCGGGGGTTCACCATGGGCAGTCTCGACGTTTCCGGTCGCAAGGCGCTGGTCACGGGCGGTGCGCGGGGCATCGGTGCGGGCATCGCCGAGTCGCTCGCCGCGGCCGGCGCCAGCGTCGTCATCGGCGACGTCCTCGACGACCTCGGGCGCACGACCGCAGAGAAGATCGGTGCATCCGGTGCCACGACGGGCTTCGTGCACCTCGACGTGACGCAGGATGCCGATTGGGAGTCCGCGGTCAGCAGCACCGTCGACCTGCTCGGCGGCTTCGACATCCTCGTGAACAACGCCGGCATCGAGATCTCGGCGCTGGTGATCGACACCGATGCCGACGATCTCCGCAAGATGCTGGACGTCAACGTCGTCGGCGTGAGCCTCGGCATGAAGCACGCCTTCCGGGCGATGCGTCCAGGCGGAGCAGCGGGGAGCGGCGGCGCGATCGTGAACGTGGCGTCGGTGGCGGCGACGATCCCGTTCCCGGCCATCTCCGGCTACTCGGCCACGAAGTCAGCGGTCGACCGGCTCACCCGCGTCGGCGCCGTCGAGTCCGGCAAGCTCGGCTACGGGGTCCGTGTGAACTGCATCTACCCGGGACTCGTGCCCACCGAGATGGGCATGAAGCTGGCGGGCGACATGGCCGAGATCGGGCTGTGGCCGTCGCCCGAAGCCGCAGTCGCCGACGTCATCGCCCTCACCCCGGCAGGCCGCCTCGGCGAGATCGGGGACATGACCGACGTCGTCGTGTTCCTGTGCTCGGACGCCGCCAGGTTCATCACCGGCGCCGGGTTGTCCGTCGACGGTGGCATGGGGACCTGAGCGCAGAGCGACCGGCGTCGATCCGTGCCTGGACGCGGTCGTGCCGCCGCGCGTTGGCGGCGGCACGACGAGGTGGGGTGGGTCAGGCGGCTGCAGTCTCGAGCGTCGCCGTCGGCACGGCGACCTCGATCGTGCCGTCGACGGCAGCCGGGCGCTTGAGGCCCTTGACGGTCAGGTACACACCGAGCGACAGCTCCCAGGCGGCGATCGGCAGGGCCAGGAGCAGCGCCGTCGAGGACACCTGGTCCCAGGCTCCGAACAGCGTTGCCGTCGACGAGATGAGGAGCAGCGGCGCTCCGATCAGACCGATCGTCGGGATGAGCCGAGGCACCAGCCGGGATCGATACATGATGGTGGCGAGGAGGAGCGCGTTGAGCACGGGGATCAGGCCGGGTCCGAGCAGGAACGTCCAGTCCTTGAAGGCGACGAGGGCGTTGGCCGTGGTGGTGAGCGAGTCGGCGTCGGTTCCTGCGGCACCGGCGGCGTCTTGGCGTGACGCTCGAGCCGGGCTCGCAGCTGATCAGTCGCGTCGACGGGTTCTTCGGGCATCCCACGCCGATCGACGACGAGAGTGGCGTCCCCGCCTCGCTGCGAGCCGTCCCGCTCCCGAAGGACGACACGGTGCTGCACGTCGTGAGCACGGAGCCGTTGGTCCTCGTCGCTGACATCGCGTCAGCCGACGATGTCGCCGTCGCCCGCGCCGCGTTGGCCGCCCACCACGACGGCGTCGAGTTCATCGGCGTGGTCGCCGGGCGGGACGAGGCGGAGCTGCAGCGCATCCTCGAGGTGTTCCGCCCCCACCTCGCCGAGGTCATCTTCACCACCGCATCCGGACGCGGTGACCTCGCCGGGACGGACGCCGCCTGGCTGGCGCTGGATCGGTTCGGGATGGGTCAGGACTTCGTCTTCACGGTCCCGGTCCTGGCCGATGCCGTTCGCTACGCCGTCGACCGCCTGACGACCGAGGATCGGGATCGTTGGGAGGGCACCGCGGTCCTCGTGCTCAGCGCTTCGCCGGTGGACGGATCCGGCGCGCAGTCGGGCCCGGCATGAGCGTTGATGTCCTCGCCGCCGGCAGCTGCCTGTTGATGCTGATCTGGCTGCTGGTCACGGAATGGGTGCCGTTGGCGCCCTTGAACGATCTCGCCGCCACGTCGCCGGCCGAACGGCTGCGGGTCGGCGCCGTCAACTACAGCGTCCTGGTTGTCATCGCCGGTGGCGTGATCACTGGCACCACGGTGGGTGCGATCGTCGCCCAGGTCCTTGTCGTCGTCTGGCTCGTCGGACACGTGCTCTCGTGGTGGCTGCCGTACTTCGGGCGCAGCACGGAGGCCCAGCGAGCGGCGTACCGCCGGGAGTACTCCCGGACGCTGAAGATCCTGCCCACCGATGGTCACGACGTGGTCGTCGACGTGCAGCACATGGTCGTCGGCGTGCTCACGGTTCCGATGGTCATCTTCGTGACCTGGCACACGATCGCCGTGCTGTCATGACGGCGATCGAACCCGCACGAGCTCCCGGATCCTGCGTGCTCAACGCGCGGGCGCCGGTCGGTCGCTACACCTGCTCGCCGGGCAGCTTGCTCGCCTGTTCGATCCACGCGACGAGCTGGTCCTCGTCGAGATCGTCGTCCTCGTGGATGTCGAGGTACCGAACCTCGTCGTGCTTGGACGCCTTCGGCGGCACGGGGTCGAGCGACGTTCCTCGGAAGAACTGCAACTGGACGTACTTCGTGAAGCAGCGGAAGGCGAGGAACCAGCCCTCGCCCGCATGGCCGTAGAACGGCTGGTTCCACTTCACCGCCTTGTGCACGTCGGGGACGGTGCGCACGATCAGTTCGTCGAGCCGCTCACCCAGCGGGCGCTTCCAACCAGGCATGGCGGCGATGTAGGCCTGCACCGGTTCGTCACCCTCGCCCTTCGGGATCTGCGGGTTCCCACCCGACAGGAGCTTGGGCTCGGGGCTCGGCTTCCCGCCGGCAGGCTGGTGGGTCTTCGCCATCGGTCCTCCGTCGTTCGTGTTCGGATGGCGGTTCGACCGCACCGCCTCGACGGAGTGCATGACTAGCACCGGCTCGGCCGGGAGTGAAGCCCCGCAAGCTGCCGAGCACGTACGGTGCCGCCGATGGGCGAGGGCACGGCCGGCACGGTGCGCAAGGTGGGTCAGGTCTCCCTCGGTGCTGCGCTCGCTCTCGCCGGCGTCGGTCACCTGACGTTCCAGCGTCAGGAGTTCCAGGCGCAGGTCCCGCCGTGGGTGCCGCTCGACCCCGACCTGGTGGTGCTGGCGTCGGGCGTCGTCGAGATCGCGCTGGGCGGCGCGCTGTTGACCTCGTGGCACCAGCCGCGCCGCGCCGTGGTCGGTGCGGTGGTGGCGGCGTTCTTCGTGGCCGTCTTCCCGGGCAACATCGCCCAGTTCACCGAGCGCCGCGACGCCTTCGGCCTCGACAGCGACACGAAGCGGTTCGTGCGCCTGCTCTTCCAGCCTGCGCTCGTGGCGGCCGCAGTGGCGGCGACCGACGCCCGCCGTGTGCTCCTCGGCACGCGCCGGTCCGGCAGGACTCGGCACTGAACCTGGCGCGACCTGCCACGCTGTGGTGGTGACGATGACCGTGCTCATGTGCACCGACGGATCGGCGCTCGCGACGACGGCGCTGCAGCGTGGTCTCGAGGTCGTCGGTCCGCCCGATCGGATCGTGATCGCGACGGTGGTCGAGCTGACGCATCCCGTCGACGTCGTCGGCGGCGGCCACGCTGGCGGCGTCGTGTCCCCGGCCGAGGCCGACCAGGCCGACACGAAGAGTCGCCTCGACGGGCAGCGGCTGCTCGACCAGACCGTGACCGACCTGGCGCTCAGCGGCGTCGAGACCGTTGTGCTGGACGGGCAGCCCGGCCCGGCGCTGTGTGATCTGGCGGCGACGCTGCCGGCCAGCGTCATCGTGCTGGGCACCCGGGGGCGGAGCGGGCTGCGCCGCGCCATGCTGGGCTCGGTGTCAGACCATGTGGTGCGCTCCGCGCCCTGTCCGGTCGTGGTCACCAGCGGCTGACGCTCGGCGGACAGCCGTCGACGGGTGCGGGCCCGCGCACCACATCGTCGGCTGAGCGATCCACCGAGGTGACGCGCGGGCGTGCCGTGCAGTGACACACTGGGTGCGCAACGAGGGGACACCAGACGATGGCGCATCGGCGGAGCGGGAGGGGGGCGCATCGTTCGATCGCGGGGCTGATGGCGGTGCTCACGCTGGCCGTTGGAGCGTGCAACTCCGACGACAACGACGCCGCGACCGCCGCGACAGCCGCGACGGCCGACGACAGCCGCGGCCGACACGAGGCCGACACGACCGACACGACCGACACGACGGCCGACACGGCCGACACGGCGGACACCGCCGACACGACGGCCGAGTCCAGCGACCCGCCGACGACGCTGGCCGAAGACGTGGGCGAGGTCACACCCGTCGTCATCTGCGTCGATGAGAACCGCGGCGCCGCCTACTTCGGTTACACCAACAGCGGCTCGGCGCCGGTCGAGATCGCCGTCGGTGATACCAACCGCGTCGCCCTCCCCGACGGCACCCCACTCACCGACCGGCAGCCCGAGGTCTTCGCCACCGGCGAGCAGGGCGTCGTGTTCTGGACGGAGTTGCTCGACCCTGCCGTCCCACCCACGTGGACGCTCACCGGCGCCGACGGCACCGAACGTACTGCGAGAGCGGACGCCACGGCGTCGTCGTGCCCCGAGCGGCAGCCCCCGCTCGACCCGCCGGACGACCGCGCCGCGAGCGTGATCGGCGCGGTCGACTCCGACGGCGACTCGGCCAGCATCACGATCACTGTGGAGGGGATCCCCGACGACAGCCGCTGCCCATCGGGCTCCGCCGGCTGGACGCCCGACCCCGCCGACGTGTTCGTCGAGGCTGTCGGCGCCAACGTCACCGCAGAGGACGGCGACGACCCGTCGACCGCCGAGTTGACGGTCGACGATCTCACGCTGGCGCCGTCCACAGGCTTTGACGTGGCGGGGTTCGCGTCGATCTTCGTCTGGGTCGACGTCGACGACCGTTGCACTGACGAGGCGGGCAACACCTCCCTGGCCTGGGGCGCCTCCGAATCGCTGCGCGATCTGAGCCAGATCGGCGCCAGGCTCTGCTTCGGGGCGATCGACGACGGCTACGGCGAAGTCGACTGCGGGGAGGGCCCCACCCTCGCCCCCACCGGTGGCATCCGCTCCCGCTGACGCAGTGCTGCGGCTCACCGCCTACGTCCCCCGACTCGCAGGCCGGGTCGCCGCTCGCGGCGACACCCTCGTCGTCGACGGATCGCTCCTCTGCGCCGACCTGACCGGGTTCACCCGCCTGACCGAGCGTTTCGCCGCCCTCGGCCGACACGGGGCGGAGGAGGTGAGCGCGGTCCTCGACGCCACGTTCACGGCCATCCTCTCCCCGGCAATCGATGCCGGCGGTGACGTGTTGTACTTCGGGGGCGACGCCGCGACCATTGCCTTCACCGGCGACGCCCACGCCGAGCGCTCGGTGAGCGCCGCGGCTGGGATGCAGCAGGCCCTGGGCGCCGTCGAGCGGCCGCACGGCACCCAGCGGGTGACGCTGCGGATGACGATCGGCGTCGCATCGGGTGCGCTCGTCGCCGCTCTGGCGGGCAGCCGGCAACACGCGCTCGTGGTGATCGGCGAGACGGCGGCCACCGCCGTGCGACTCGAGAAGCTGGCCACGCCCGGCCAGGTGCTGGTGTCCTTGCCGGTGCCGGCGGCGCCGCCGGGAGCCCGTTGGGGGCCCGCAGTCGACGGGAATCTGCAGGCCCGTCCGCTCCATTGGCGCTCGGCGCAGCCCCACGGGCCACGTACCGGACCGGACGCCACTGGCATCTGCGCCCCTGGCCTCGCTGGTACCGCCCGCGCTGAGGGACCTCATCGACGCGCCACGCGGCCCGGGCGAGCTGCGCCGCACGACGACGGGCTTCGTCCTCGCCCGGGGTCTCGGCGTCGACCGAGGCGCGGACCCCGGGCCCACGCTGCGGCGCATCGACGATCTGGTAGCGGCCATCGGGTCGGCCAGCGAGCGGTGGGGCGTGTGCTGGCTGGCCACCGATCTCGGCGATGGGTCCCTGTCATTCGTGCTCACGGCTGGGGCGCCCCTGGCCACCGAGCACGACGAGGAGCGGATGGTGGGCGCGATTGGTTCGATCCTCGAGACAGCACCGCACGGCTCGGTGCAGGTGGGGCTGGAGCGGGGCGTGGTGTTCGCTGGCGACGTCGGCCACCCGGAGCGACGGGCATGGACGGTGATCGGCGACAGTGTCAACGTGGCGGCCCGCCTCGCGAGCGCGGCCCATCCGGGCCGCGCGCTGGTCGGACCCGAGCTCCGCTCGACCATTCCCCACCTCTTCGACGACTCGGCCCTCGCCACGCTGCCGGTCAAGGGTCGGCGCCGCCCGGTGTCCGTTGCGGAATTCGACCGGCCCCGACCGCTGCGTGCGCCATCTTCGGTCTCGCCGGCATCGGTCTTCGTCGGTCGAGACGTGGAGCTGGCCGCGCTCAGCGAGGCGTGGGCGGAAGCCGGGCGGGGCCGGGGCCGGGCGATTGAAGTGGTCGCCGAGGCGGGCATGGGCAAGACCCGCCTGCTGGCGGAGTTGCGGCGAGCCGCCGCGGCCGGCGGCGCCGGGCCGCATCAGATCACCGATGTGGCGCCGGACCTCTACCGCGCCTCGGCGCCCTACGCGACGGCGGCGCGCCTGTTGCGAGCGGTGGCCGGCATCCCCGAGGACGTGTCGGCCGACCGTGCCGGGACGCGGCTACGGGCCTGGGTCAATGAGATCGCCCCGCACCTTCTCGAGTGGCTCCCCCTCGTGGCCCAAGCCGTCGGCGCCCGCGTCGCGCCCACGCCCGCAGTCGACCAGCTCGGCGTCGAGTTCCTCCCCGAGCGCAGCAGCGACGTGATCGTGCAGCTGCTCGCCGCGGCCCGGACCCAGCCATGGCTCGTCGTGGTGGAGGACCTGCACCTCGTTGACGCTGCCACCCGGGGGCTGCTCTCCGCCGTGGCCCGAGCTACCGCGGCTCACCCGTGGCTGGTGTGCACCAGTGCGATCGGTGATGCGGATGCACCCGACCCGTGCGGTATCGCCGAGACCGGCGGCGCGACGGTGCTTCCGCTCGGTCCCCTCCCGGCCGACGCTGCCGCCGAGTTGGTGCTTGCCGCGGCCGAGCCGGTGGCCGTGGCCGATGCCGTCTTGGCGCGCATCGTCGACGCCGCCGACGGCAATCCGTTGTTCCTCGAGCAGTTGGCCCGGCACAGTGTCGGCGTCGACCCTGAGGTGCCCGACACCGTCGAGCGGGTGCTGGCGGCGCGTATCGACACGCTGGCGCCCGTCGACCGGCAGCTGCTGCGCGACCTTTCTGTGCTCGGGCGGACCGGGTCCGCCGCACTCGCCGCCACCTGGCTCGGTCGGCCCGAGCTGGCCGACCCAGCGCGCGCTGGGCGCCCCTGCGCCAATTCATCGAGGTCGAGCTTGGCGACGAGGGTGGTGCAAATCTGCGGTTCAGCAGCGACCTCATGCGTGCCGTGGCCTACGACGGTCTGTCGGTGCGGCGCCGGCGTGCGATGCACGCGGAGGTCGCCGGCCTCATCTGGGCCAGTCTCGGACCGGGTCGCCCACCGGCTCGCCTCCTCGATGAAGCGGACGACCTGACCGTTGGGCTCCTCGCCACTCACTTGCTCGAGTCCGGCGACGCCGAGGCGGCGTGGCCGGTGGCGGTCGACGCCGCCCGGCGGGCCCGGGCCCGCGTCGCTCTGGTCGACGCCGCCGCCCTCTACGCCCGAGCATTGCGTCTCGCGCCCAAACTGACCGGCCTGCCGCGCGCGGAGCTGGCCGCGGTGCACGAGGAGCACGGTGACGTGTGCCAGTCCCTCGGCCGGTTCCAGCTGGCGCTCGACGCCTACCGGACGGCGACCCGACTCGTTGACGACCCCGTCGACCGCGCCCGGCTCTGCAGCCGCCGCGCGAGCGTGGAGCAGAAGCGGGGTGCCCTCGCCCGCGCGTTGGCGTGGGGCACGCGGGGCCTGCGGCTGCTCGACGGCGCCAAGGGCCAGGACGCGGCGGCCGCACGGGCACAACTGTCGCTCGACCAGGCAGCGACCCACCACTACCAGGGGCGCAATCGGGAGAGCATCCGGTGGGCAGAGCGGGCGGCCGCCTACGCCCTTGCCACCGACGACCTGGGCCTGCTTGCCAACGCCCATCTGCACCTGGAGATGGCGCACAGCATGCTCGGTGACGGACAGGCGGCCGGTTACGCCGAGAAGGCGGTTGCACTCTTCGAGGAGCTCGGCGACCAGGTCGGCCTCGCCCACGCCCTGATCAACCGCGGGCTCACGGCGTACGACGAGGGACGGTGGGGCGACGCCCGGGCGTCCTACGAGCGGGCGGCCGACGTGGCGACGACGACCGGCAACGTCACGCAGGTGGCGACGACGCACTTGAACACTGCGTTCCTTCTTGCCGAGCTGGGTGAGACGGACCGCGCGGCCGCTCTGTGTGCATCGGCGCGACGGGCGTTCCGGGCGAGCGGCAACGTGCTGACCCTCGGCTACGTCGACTGGCTCTCGGCCCGGCTGGCGCTGTGGGCCCGCGACGTGTCGGCGGCGAGGGAGCACCTGGCCGTGGCCCGTCGCCGGTTCGACGACAACGGCGCCCGACAGATGGTGCTCGACTGCGACGTCGCCGGCGTCGAGGTGCTGTTGGTCGCGGGTGACGACGCCTCGGCCGCGTCCGAGGCATCCCGACTCCTGGTCGAGGTCGATGCCTTCGGGCCGGCCGAGCTGCTGCCCATCACCATCCGGCGACTCATGTCGCATGCGGCACGCCGCACCGGCGATGCCGACGCGGCCCTCGCCGAAGCCGAGCAGGCCGTCGCACTCGCCCGCGATCACGGAGCCCGAGTGGAGCTCGCCCTCAGCCTCGACGCCGCCGCCCACGCCCAGCTTGCGCTTGGGCGAACCCCTGACCCCGAGTGGCTCGACGAGCGCGACTCCGTACTGGCCGGCCTTGGCGTGCAACGCACCATCTTTCCCCTTGCGTGAACCGGCGGAGAACGCCGAGCGGCTCGTGAGCAACGACGTCGAGGCCGTAGAAGTCCTCTGGCCGGCCGGCGCCGGCGATCTCCCGTCGGTCGCTGGACGGCTCAGCCGGAGAACGGCTTCGTGTCGGCGGCGCACACGGTTCCGGGCGCCGGGGTGACGAGGTCGACGAGGTACTTCACCCGCGCCTCGTCGATGCAGGTGCTGTGATCCTTGTCGCTCACGTGGCCGTAGCCGTCGTGGGTCAGCAGCACCGCGTTGCCGAACCGCTCGGTCACCCGCTCGGCGTTCTGGTAGCTGGTGTTGGGGTCGTACCGGGTCCCGATCACCAGGATCGGCACGTCGGTCGTGGCGTCCCACGGGCCGGCGTAGCGGTCGTCGCTGCGGGCCGGCCAGTCCGACGCGCACGGCGCCCAGACCCACCATCCCTGGATCGCCCCCTCCCACCTGCTGACCGCGTCGAGCTCGGGGATCACGGTGGGCCAGTCGGTGGAGGGGATCTTGGCCGGGCCGTCGAGGCAGGAGATCGCCGACGACTTCGTGACCTCGGCAAACGCCTCGGGCTGCTGCGACAGCCGCGCCTGGGTCTTCAGCTCCGAGGCGTCACCGTCGGCGGCGGCGTTCAGTTGCTCGGCCCACGCCGGCCACAGGTCTGGGTTCCGCAGCGCGGCGAACGAGCTGAGCTGGAGATCGCTGTACACGAGCTCGCCGGGCGGTTCGGCGTGGGGTGCCGGGATCGTCCCCGTGCCCAGCGTCTCGAACAGCTGGTCCACGCGTTGCGCCGCGGTCTGTCCCGGGTGCCCGGCGAGCGCGCAGCGGGTCGGGCCGGCCTCGTCACAGAGCGTGGCGAACTGGTCGAAGACGGCATCGGCGGACGACGCGCCGCTGATCGCCCGGTCCTCGGCGCTGGCCGTGAACTCGACCGCGTCGACGACGCCGTCGAGCATCATCGCCCGTATCCGCTCCGGAAACATGTTGGCGTAGGTCTGGCCGAGCATGGTGCCGTAGGAGAACCCGACGTAGGTGATCTGCTCCTCGCCCGAGAGCGCCCGCAGGTGGTCGAGGTCGCGGGCGGTGTCGGCCGTCGAGATGTGCGACAGCAGCTCGCCCATCACCTCGCCGCACCGCTGCGCCAGGTCCATCAGCTTCAGTTGATAGGCGGCCGACTGCTCGGCTGTGTACGGGATGGCGACGTCCTTCCAGAAGGCAGCCTCAGCGGCATCGCTCTCGAAGCAGTGCATCGGCGAGCTGCCGTGGGTGCCGCGGGGATCCCACGAGACGATGTCGAACCGGCCGTCGCCCCACTCCGAGAGCTCGGGCCCGGCACCGCGCACGAGGCCGACGCCGGTGTCGCCGGGGCCGCCGGGGTTGAAGAACATCGCGCCGATGCGCTGGTCCGGCTTGGTGGCCGGGTAGCGGATGACCGACAGCTCGATCTGCTCGCCGGTCGGATCCGCCCAGTCCAACGGGACGGGGACCTTGGCGCACTCGAACCCGGGATCGCAGGGGGTCCAGTCGATCCCGGGTGTCGAGCTCGCCGCCGCGGCCGTCGTGGCGGCCGATGCGGTGGTGGCGGCCGCAGCACCTGACGAGTCGCCGACGTCGTCGCCGCACGCCGCGCCGACGAGCGCCACGACCGTCGCCGCGGCGGCGATTGCCGCCCACCGGTGCCGGGTGCCCGTCGGCCTGCTCGCGGTCGTCGTCATCGTCTCCGTCCTGCCTCGCTGGCTTGGGCTCGGCGGGGCCGAGCGTGCGATGCGCGCTCGGTGCTCCCCCTCCCTCATCGGGATCGTCGCCGGACGCGCTGAAGCGGTGCTGAAACCGGCCGTCAGGGCGGTTCGCAGAGGAAGGCGACGGCTTCGTCGTCGCCCAAGGCAGCCCCGGCATCTCGGCCAACCCACAGCGAAAGCCCTGTTTGCGGAACGGGAATGTCCACGAACACCGAGAGCGGAACGGGAGGGATTCGAACCCCCGGGCCTTGTGGGCCTCCCGCTTTCAAGGCGGGTGCATTTGTCCGCTCTGCCACCGTTCCGCCGCCGACGCTACCGACGCCTCCGGAGCCCGGAGATGACGACCGCTACACTCCGGCCCTTCCCGGGAGAGGTGCCGGAGCGGCCGAACGGGGCGCCCTGCTAAGGCGTTGACCATCGCAAGGTGGTCCGTGGGTTCAAATCCCACCCTCTCCGCCGGTCCGCGGCCGCTCCACGTTGCGAGCTGCGATCGATGGTGTCGGACGCGTGACCTCGACGTTGCGGTTGCATGACAAGTGGTGTAGACACTTGGCCTTCGTGCCGCCTCCGGACGGGGCGCCGAGTGTTGGGACACCATGGCAGACCAATTCGACGACGATCCCTCGTTCTGGGGGGAGCAGCCCACGCGGCGGCTCCAACGGCCCGGAGCGAACAAGCGGGCGGAGTTCGACCGGACCCGGGAGCACAAGGTCGTGCCCCGTCGCCCGTCGGCGACCCCGCCGCCCTTCTACGACCAGGCCCAGTACGCCGACACCGACCCGGTCGAGGGCGGCGATGACCAGGCGTGGGACGACTTCGGCGCTGGTGACGTCGATCCCTGGGTCGCCGAGCCGCCCGCCCGACGCTCGGCACTCGGCGTCGATCCTCGGTTGATGCGCATGGGCGCCCTCGCCGCCGCCGCCGTCCTGCTGGTGCCGTTGGTGATGGCCGTCACCGCCGACGGCGGTTCGGGCGACGGGGTCCGTTCGGAGGGAGGCGCCTCGACCGTCGTCACCACCCTGGCCCCGCAGAGCGCGTCCACCCTCGATTCGGGCGTGGTCGAGATCACGGCCGCGGTCCGTCCCGTGCCCTCCGACGCAGACGTCGACACCGACGAGGACGCCGACGCGGTGGCCGCCGCCGAGGCGCTCGGCGAGAAGGGTTCGACGGACGACGACTCCGACGAGGGATCCGACGCGCCGGTCGCGGCGAGCGACGAGCAGGCCACTGCGTCGGAGCCAGCGTGCGCCGGCACCTACACGGTCGTCGCCGGTGACTACTGGCTGCGCTTCGTCGAGTCGTCCGGCGCGACGCTCGAGGACTGGCTGGACGCCAACGGCGCCGAGCCCGAGACCCAGATGTACGAGGGTGACGAGCTGTGCATCCCCGCCGGTGCCCAGGCGCCCAGCGCCCCAGCGGCTGTCGCGCCCGACACGACGGCACCCGACACCGCCGCCCCTGAGGCCACCGATCCGCCGGCGAACACGGCTGCTCCGGAACCGGCGTCGGAGACCACGACGCCGGCACCTGCGCCCGAGACCACGGCGGAGCCCGCTCCGGCACCTGAGACGACGGCCCCGGCCCCGGCGCCACCGGCTCCGGCGCCAACGGTCCCCCAAGGCGCACCGTCCACCGAAGGGGTGTGCGGCGCATTGCCCACACAGAACGGGTCGACGACCGCCGGACCGGCCGAGGTCGAGGCGATCATCCGCGAGATCTGGCCGGACGACATCGAGGTGCGCGCCCTGTGCATCGCCAAGCGCGAGGCGAACCTCCGGCCGGACCTCAACAACTGGTGCTGCTACGGCGTGTTCGCCCTCTACTTCACGTACATCCCGAACGACCTGAAGCAGCAGTTCGGGATCGACGACCCGTCGGACCTCTGGGACGCCCGCACGAACATCGCCCTCGCCTACCAGATCTACCTGCGTGGCGGATGGGACCCCTGGTCGCAGACCGACCCCGGCTGATCGCCGTCCAGATCACGCGTCGGCGGGCATAAACTGCCGACCGCCCAGCGCTCGTAGCTCAATGGATAGAGCATCTGACTACGGATCAGAAGGTTGGGGGTTCGACTCCCTCCGAGCGCGCTGAGTGAATCTGCCGCTCTAGCAGGTCTGATACGCTCCGAGGGCCCCGCCGAACAGGTGGGGTCCTCAGCCGTTTTCGGCCCATGTATGTATCAGGAAATGGGTGGCCATGGCGTGGAAGCCGACGGGCCGACCGACGGGTCCGCCAGCAGCGCGAGAAGTGGGTGGTCCGCTTCGACGGCATCGACACCGAGTCCGGCAAGCACCGCCCCCGCCAGCTCGGCACGTTCACCTCGCGGCGGTCGGCTCAGCGGGCCGCCTCCGCCTTCACCGAGTCCGGCGACGTCGGCGCGACCACGCGACCGTCGGCGCCGGCGCACCATCACCGCCTGACGCCCGCGACGACGCAATCCCCCGAAAGGCACCACTGATGCACCTCACTGCGCCCAGGGTCGGAATTGCGCTCCTTACCACGGTACTCGTGGCGAGCGCATGCAACTCGTCCGGATCCGGATCGGAGCCAACGGTCGCACCCGTCACCACCACGCCGAGCAGCGCTGACACCACGGACGCGGGCACGAACACGGAAGCGGACGTCGCCGGCGTCTTCGACATCGGGGGCGGCCGCAAGATGTACCTCGAGTGTTGCGGTGAGGGCTCCCCGACGGTGGTGTTGCTGACCGGCTATCGCGACACCGCCCGCATCTGGGACGCTGACTTGCCGGGGTACCCGCAGCCGCATGTGTTGCCGGCCGTCGCCGGCTTCACCCGCGTCTGTGCGTATGACCGGCCGGGAACGGTCGGCCCCTACTCTGATGACCCTGCGCAGTACAGCCGCAGCGACCCCGTCCCCCAGCCCCACGCCCCTGATGACGTGGTGGCCGACCTCCACGCCCTGCTGGCCGTCGCCGACGTCCCGGGCCCGTACGTGCTCGCCGGTCACTCGCTCGGCGGCGCGTACGCCCGGCTGTACGCCGCCACCTACCCCGATGGGGTGGCCGGGGTGGTGCTGATCGACGCCTTCAACGAGTTCTTGCGCGCCGCGTTCACACCGGAGCAGTGGGCGCCCTACCTCGCGTTCATCAGCACCCCGCCACCTGGGTTGGACGACGCGGACGTGGAGCGGGCTGAGCTCGATGCCGTGTTGGACGCGGTGGAGGCAGCGATGGCCACCCAGCCCCTGCCCGAGCTGCCGCTGGCGGTCCTCTCGCGCGGCCGCGAGGACGAACTGCCGCCCGAACTGACCGCCGACCTGCCACCCGGGCTCCTCGACGCAGCGGCGGACGCCCATCGGACGGGCCAGGCGCAGCTGGCGGCACTGGTGCCGGACGCCCGCCACGTGATCGCCGCCGAGTCGAGTCACTACATCCAGTTGGAGCAGCCGGCGCTGGTGATCGAGGCGATCCGCCAAGTGGTCGAGGGCGTGCGTCACCCGAACACCTGGTCCGACCTTGTCTCCTGCTGCGCGCCCTAGCCGTACCCGGCCATGACGTCGGTGCCGGTCCGCCCACCCAAGCAGACAGAGGGGTGCTCATGACGATGGTCGCGTGTCAGGGTCGCCGCCGCCCACGTTGGGTCGCGCCCGTGCTCGTCGTCACGGCGGTCGTGGCGAGCGCGTGCAACTCGTCCGAATCCGGACCGGCGACAACGAACTCGTCCGGATCCGGATCGGAGTCGACGGTCGCACCCGCCACCACAACTCCAAGCAGCGCTGATCCCACGGACGGGAGCACGAACCCGCAAGCGGACGTCGCCGGCCTCGTGGACATCGGGGGCGGCCGCAAGATGTACCTCGAGTGTTGGGGTGAGGGCAGCCCGACGGTGGTGTTGGTGTCCGGCTATGGCGACACCGGCAACATCTGGAGCGTCGACGCGCCGGAGCTCCCGCGGCCGCACGTGCTGCCCGCCGTCGCCGCCTTCACCCGCGTCTGTGCCTATGACCGGCCGGGAACGCTCGGCTTCGACGTTGCTGACCCTGCGCTGCGCAGCCGCAGTGATCCCGTCTCGCAGCCTCGCGCCCCCGAGGACGTGGTGGCCGACCTCCACGCCCTGCTGGCCGCCGCCGACGTCCCGGGCCCGTACGTGCTCGCCGGCCACTCGCTCGGCGGCGCGTACGTGCGGCTGTACGCCGCCACCTACCCCGACGGGATCGTCGGTGTGGTGCTGATCGACGTCACGAACGAGTACTACCGCGCCGGGCTGACGCCGGAGCAGTGGGCACCCCTCGCCGCGACCCAGGGCGTCCCGCCACCTGGGCTCGACTACCCGGAGGTTGAGCGGGCTGACTTCGATTCCGTGTTGGACGCGCTGGAGCGAGCGGTGGCCGCCCAGCCACTGCCCGAGCTGCCGCTGGCGGTCCTCTCGCACGGCTCAGAGGGCGAAGCACCACCCGGACTGCCACCCGGGGTCTTCGACGCACAGGTGGATGCCGGGCGGGCGGGCCAGGAGCAGCTGGCGGCCCTGGTGCCGGACTCCCGCCACGTGATCGCCACCGAGTCGGGTCACTACATCCAGTTGGAGCAGCCGGCGCTGGTGATCGAGGCGATTCGCCAAGTGGTCGAGGGCGTGCGCCACCCGAACACCTGGTATGACCTCGTCTCCTGCTGCACCCCCTAACTGTCGCCAACCCGACGGCCGGGTGCTTCCCGCCATCAGCTCGATGCGGTCGCGTCCCGGAACGCGGCCGGTCGCCACATTCGTCACGCACGTCGACGGAATGCGCGTCGTCGATCAGCGCGGCGTCGGACTGGCCACTGATCCTCCGGGCGTCGATGAGCAGCTCGTCGTTCACCGTCGTAGACCGCGACGAACGCCACGAGGACGCCGGCGGCCACCAGCGCACGGATTTCGGGATCGTCGGCGATGGGCACGGTTCGTCGCTCGAAATCCTCAGCGAGCAGGTCGATGATGGCCGGAAGGTCGTGCAGCAAGAAGTCCGTAGCGGACGGTGTGCCGTCCGCGCTCCGCTCGGGCGGCAGGAGTTCGTCGAGACGGTCGAAGAACGACGCTGTGACTCGAACCCTTGCGGCGGGTCACTCGCTCTCGCGGCGCTCGGCGCCAAGGCGTGCGCCAGTGTCGACGACCCGTTGGCGGAACTCGGCGGGCAGCTCATCGAGGTTCGTCACGATGCGCTCGCCGACCGCTGCTGCTCGTTGGTCGGGCGTCATGGCGTCGAGCTCGGGGGCAGTCAGCAGCCGACGGTCGTCGCTCGCCTCCCGAAACGTACTGCTGTGCTGACGGAGGTCGTCCTGATGGGGTCGGCCGCTGCGGCAGTCGAGTTGGTTCGGCTCGAGTCCGAGCTGAGCAGGGAGCGGTCCCGTGGCCGGCACTTGGAATCGTCGTGGTGGCATCGATCGCCCTTGCCGGCGCCATCGGGCTCGCGCTCAGCCGACGGGCGACAGCGAACAGCCCGGCCACGGCACTCCGGGTCGGATGATCGCTGGCGTCATCAGCTGGCGGCGACATCGCGTCAGAACGTTGGCGCTGGGGCCGGGGCAACGGCCGTCGACCGAGGTCGATGGCGATCGCCGTTTGTGTGGCCCTGCTGGCGTGGGGCAATGATGTCCGTCAAGGTCCGGAGTCCGGCCGCGCAAGTGACAGGGAGTGCTGCGATGAGTGATGCCGAGATGGACGAGCTGGGGCCGGTCGATTACCTGGTCGTCGAGTTCCCTGCGGGGCGAGCGAACTTCAGCGGTGAGATGGCGGCCGAGCTGTCGTCGCTGGTCACCGCCGGGACGATCCGCATCCTCGACCTGATGATCGTCACCAAGGACGACGACGGCACCGTCGACGCCTTCGAGATCGACGACTTCGAGGGTCTCGACGAGCTGCGGGCGTTGGAGACCGAGCTGGCCAACTTGTTGGCCGCCGACGACGTGGCGGACCTCGCGGCCGCCATGGAGCCTGGCAGCGTGGCGGGCGTGCTCGTCTGGGAGAACCGGTGGGCGGCGCCGTTCGCCTCGGCTGCCCGCCGCGCTGGCGGTCAGCTGGTCGCCAATGGCCGGATCCCGGTCCAGGCGATCTTGGCGTCGATGGAGGCCGACGAGGCGTCGATGAGCGAAGGAGATTGACATGCCCCTCGGACGTGGACGAGTTGGACGGCGCGGCGTGATCGGCCGCCCGGTGGCCCGCACGGCCGCCGTCGTCGGAACGACAGCGGTGGTGGCCCACGGGGTCCGTCGCCGCGGGGATCGTCGCGATGATCGTCGCGACGATCGCGGGGACCGACGCGACGATCGTCGCTGAGCGAGGACTGGCCCAGCGCGTCGCAGGCGCCGCTGTCAGCGCCGCTCGGACGAGCTCACCTCGTGCTGCAGCGGCGGCATCACGATCCGCTGCGGTCTGCTCGTCCGGCGGAGATGACGTGTCGATCGGCGAGTCAGGCGAGTGCCGGACCCCATCGGCGGACACGGTCGTGCGCGGCGCGCAGCCGTTCGGCGAGCCAATTGACGTGGTCGTCGGGCGGCATCACCCAGTCATCGCCCGGCTCGGTCAGATGCTCGGTCGCATCGGGTCCGAGGAGGAACTCGCGCAGGAACTCGTTCTGCCACGCACCGAGCTGCAGCGCCACGGGCACGCCATCGCAACTGACGGTGGCGTTGGCGGCTCGTGAGCGCAACCACGGACTGATGTGCCTCGTCTCGAAACCCCCCAGGTACGGGCGGTTGAACGCCACGTCGTCAGGCCCGTAGGCATCAAACGCCCACCGGTATGCGTTGGCGATCGCCCGCATGGTCGTCGGATCGAGCGAGAGCACGTCCTCGTCGGCGAGGAGCGCACCGGTGGTGCTGGCTCGCACCGCTGCATCCGGGCCACCGTGGTTGGACAGCGCGACGACGTTCGGCAGTCGGTCGATTGGCTGGCGCTCCAAACAGATCGCCCCGTCAGACCGTGCGGTGTGGTTCATGGTGTCGTGCAGCGACATCACGAGCAGCGTCGACGCCGAACGCCATTCACTGACCGTCACGTCGGCCGGATCGAGCGACGCCAAGCGGGCGAGCTTGGCGTTCACCGCTCGTTCGATGAGGTCGTCTCGCACCCGCTCGTAGACGTCCACACCGAGCGACCCGGCTGTCGTCAGGGCGTCGATCAACTCGTCCCACCCGTCGTCGGTTCGTGGTTCACGAAGCACGGGCAGGTAACCGAACGTCACTGGTCGGATGGCGTCGACGCCCTCCAGCGATGGCCGTTCGGTCTCGCCTGCACCTCGCAGCCGCTCGAAGGCTGCCCGCAGTCCCGCACCGAGATCGTCGGGTCGGGCACGGTTGGCGTCACGGACGGCACGTGGGTGGGGGTTCTCGACGTAGAGGACGTGCGGGTCGATCTCGGCCCACCGGCGCCCGACCGGGCTCGTCGAGATGTCCGTGAAGTCGTGCTGCAACCGGCAGCTGAGGCGGTCGTCGACGAACGGACCCATCTCCTCGGGAAACGCTGCTGACGCGTGAGGACCAGTGAGGATGAGATCGATCTCTCCCAACACGTCCTCGACTGGGCGGCGGCCCTTGTCGTGGAAGTACACGAAGTCGTCGGCATCGAACGCCGTCCCCGCCGGAACCCAGACAGGAGGCGACACCGTCATGGGCGAACTGTAACGCCCGGACTTGCGTGCTTCGCTCCGATCCGCCGCTCACGACATGGTCGGGAGCGATCGACGCGGGCTGTCGTCGTGGACTCATTGCGTCATGGCACGTCCGCGTTCGTCCGGTGTTGGCGTGGGCAGGGTGACGGAGCCCGCGGCTGCTGCAGCGGCGTAGTCGATCGGTAGGGGTTCTGGGGGTCGTTGCCGGGGGGTCAGCAGGACCAACGCGATGCCGGCCGCCGAGGTGATGGTCATCGCCACTGACGCCCACACGAACGCGCTGGCGAGGGCGTCGGCGGTTGAGGCGCCGGACTCGATCCGGTCGGCGCTGACGGCTCCGTAGATGGCGGCGACAACGGCGGTCATGACGGCTGCGCCGACGTAGCGGGCCATGTTCGAGATTCCGGAAGCGGAGCCGACCTGCTCGGCAGGGACGGAACTGGTGGCAACCGACGAGCACGGCCCGTTGGACAATGCCATCCCGGCGGCGACCGCGACGAGGGGCAGCATGAACGCTGCGTAGCCCCATGACGACGTGGTCGCGATGAGCGCCGCGAACCCGCCGGTCATGACGGCGAATCCCACCGCGACCACGCTGCGGATGCGGAATCGTTTCGCCAGTCTTGGCACGGCTGGGGCCAGTACCACGAGGCCGACAGTCGCCGGGAGTGTGGCCAACCCCGCTTGCAAGGGGGTCATGTCGAGCGTTGCGGGATCCTGGAAGTAGAGGCTGACGAGAAACATCAGGCCGTTGATCGTGCCGGCACCGATGAGGATGCCGAGCGTTCCGCCGATGAGCAGCGAGTTGCGGAGCAACGCGAGGTCGACGAGCGGGGCGGGAGACCGACCCTCGACAGCGATGAAGGCGATGGCGGCGACCACCGAGATCACCAGGCAACCCAGGGTCGCCAGCGACGTCCATCCCCAGTCGGATCCCTCGCTGAGGGCAAGGATCAGCGGTCCGAGAATGGCGGCGATGAGCAGGGTGCCGAGCCAGTCGATCGATCGTGACCGGCTCGGGTCACGAGACTCCCCGAGCGAGCGCAGGGTGAGGGGGATGCACGCTGCAGCGATGGCGGCGTCGATCCAGAACAAGCCCTGCCAACCCGTCGACCCGACCAGCACCCCACCCACGAGCGGGCCGGCGGCAGCCCCGATCGCTGATGCGGCACCCCACAGCGCGACCGCCCGCAGACGCTCGTTGCCGGATGATGCGATCGTGAGCAGGCTCAGGCCACCGGCGACGATCGTCGCGCCGGCCGCACCCTGGATCGCTCGGCCGATGACAACGCCGGCCCCACTCGAGGACAGCGCGATGAGGACGCAGGACGCGATGAACAGGATCAGCCCACCGATGAAGGTGCGTCGGCGCCCGAACACGTCGCCCAACGCGCCGGACGTGACAATGAACGCCGCGCCGACGAGCATGTAGCCGGTCACGGCCCACTGGAGAGTGCTCATCGGGGCGTCGAGGTCCTCGCTGATCGCCGGCAGGAGGATGGCCACGGCGGACGTGTTGGCGTTGACGACCAGGGTCGAGATGCACGTCGCCAGCAGCGCAGCGCCGCTGACGCGGCGTTCGACGGCGGAGTCGGAGCTGGCGGTCATCGTCCTCCGTGGGGCTGCTGCGTGTGCGCTGCTCGACTGCGAACGCTAGTCGCGGCGCCAGCCTGATCAGGGGTGGGTACGGTCCGCCCCGGCGACCACGAGGAGTAGCGTCCCTCCGCTGTGGCGCGCCGCGCTCCTCGACGGGCCCCTGGAGATGGGCAGCGCGTCATCGAACCGGGGGGCCATTCGTCTCACTGTGGACGGCGATGCCGAGGAGGCGCTCGGGTCCGAGGCGGACGGCAGCGCGCACGAGGCCCATGCTCTGGGCGGCGTGACCGCCAGCGACGCGCTGGACGGAGGTGATGGACGAGGACCGCGACGACGCTGCCGAGCTGCTGGCGTTCGTCGTCGAGCTCGGCGCGGCGATGAACAGCGCTGGCCAACCGGTGTACGTCGTCCAGGAGCGGCTGACTCGGATGGCGAGCGCGTACGGTGCCGGGTCCGCGACGATCAGCGCCTTCCCGACCTATCTGATGGTCACGATGGGTCGTGGAGAGCCGGCGACGGTCGAGTTGACGACGTCGCTCGGCGACTCGCCCCGACTCGACCAGATCTCGGCGCTGGACCGGCTGCTGCAAGAGGCCGAACGAGGTGCGGTCCGCCCGAGCGACGGGTTGCGCCGGCTGCAAGACATTCGCGCCATGCGTCCCCGGTTCCCGCGGCTGACCAGCATCGCCGGCTACGCCGTGCTGGCGACGGGCATCTGCTTGATCCTGCATCCCGCGCCGCTCGAAGTTGTCGCAGCGGCGTTGTTCGGCGCGCTGGTGGGGCTCCTGCGTTCGGTGGTCAGAGGCCAGCAGCCCCTGCACGTCCTGACGCCGGTGATCGCTGCGTTCGCGGTGTCGGCACTCAGCGCCCTGGCGGTGAGGGCGGACATCTCCAATCTCGGGATGCGGCCGATGGTGGCATCCCTCGTCGTCTTCCTGCCCGGCGCGGCGTTGACCACGGCCGTGCTCGAGCTGGCGGCAGGACAAATGATCTCCGGTGCCAGCCGCCTCGTGTCCGGCTCCGTGCAGCTGGCGCTGCTCGCCTTCGGCATCCTCGCCGGCATCGAGGCCGTCGGCATCTCCAGATCGCGTGTGCTGTTCGGCACCGAAGCGCTGCTCGGAGAATGGTCCCCATGGATCGGGGTGCTGGTGTTCGCCATCGGCGTGATGGTCGCGGACTCCGCTCCAGCCAGGTCGTTTCCCGGCCTGCTCGCCGTGCTGTACGCAGCGTGGACCGGCCAGGTCTTGGCCAACGAACTGTTCGGCGGCTACATCAGCGGGCTCGTCGGCGCGACCGTCATGACCATGGTGGCGTTCTGGGTGGAACGATTCGCCGGGTCGATGCCGGCACACGCGTCGTTCCTACCGGGCTTCTGGCTGCTCGTCCCCGGCTCGCTCGGTCTGATCGGCCTCACCCGGCTCGCCAGCGGCGGCGGCACGCAAGACCTCGTCGCCACCGTCGGCTCGATCTTCGCCGTGGCACTCGGCGTCCTCTGCGGTACCCAACTCCTGGCCTGGGCTGCCGCGACCGGCAGGGTCATCGACAAAGTCTCCGGATCAGTCGTCGAGCGCAGCCCCTGGCTGCAGCGCTTCGGCACTCGCGCCGAGGATCGTCCGTCCCCCGACTCCCACGACTGACGTCTCCGCGACCACGGCGTTCCAGCGACGCGCGCACAGCCTGCAGGCGAGACCGTCGTCTCGTTATCGTGAGCCGTGGCCTGTGTTGTGCGCGAGGGAGATGAGCTGAACGCCCGTGTCTGGCCGCTGCCGGGTCGGAACCACGTTCGATGACTGACGACGAGGCGTTGTCGGTCTCCGTGTTGGGGCCGTTGTCGGTGACGGTCGGCGACCGCGAGGTGGCGATCAGCGGGGCGCGCCGGCGGGACGTGCTGATCCGGCTGATCCTGAACGAGGGTCGACCACTGGAGTCGGGTCGACTCCTCCAGGCGGTCTGGGAAGGCGACGCGCCGGCCGGGGCGGCGAACAGCCTCCAAGCCCATGTCGGCTACCTGCGCCGCCAGCTCGGTGGAGGTCGGCTGTTGACGGAGGGTCGGGCGTATCGCCTCGACTTGGACGGCGCGGCGGTCGACTCGATGCAGTTCGAGCGGGAGGTGGCGGCGGCCCGGGTGGCGCTCGAGGAGCCACGTCCAGGCGAGGCGATCGAGTTGTTGCACGCGGCGCTGGCGCGGTGGCGGGGGCCCGCCCTGGTCGATGTGGTCGACCATTCGTGGGGTCAGGCGGAGATCGCCCGGCTGACGGAGCTGAACGGGGCGGCCCAGGAGCTGCTGCTCCAGGCGTTGTTGGCGGCGGGGCAGCACGGCGAGGTGGTGGCGGCTGGTGAGCTGGCCGTCGCCGAGCACCCGTTGCGCGAGGAGCTCTGGCGGTCGCTGATGCTCGGCCTGGCCCGGGCGGGGCGGACGGCGGAGGCGGGCCGCGTGTTCCGTCGCTATCGCACCTGGTTGGGCGACGAGCTGGGCTTGGAACCGAGCGTCGAGCTGTTCGCGTTGGACGCGGCGATCATCTCGGGTGCCGAGTCACCTCGTTCGGTGCCGGCGGACGGGCGGGCCTCGAGCCCGTTGCCGCGTCCGGTGTCGACGCTGGTGGGACGCGACGACGAGCTGCGCCGGGTGGGTGAACTGCTCGGCACGCCTGGGCTGATCACGTTGGTGGGGCCCGGCGGGGTGGGCAAGACGAGGTTGGCGCTGGAGGTCGTGCATGCCGCCGCCGGCCATGCTGGCGATGAGGTGTGGTTCGTCGATCTGGCGGCGGTGAGCGGGCCGTCGGCGGTGGCGGCCGCGGTGTGCAAGGCGCTGGGCGTGCCGGCCCGCCCCGACGCCGCCGTCGAGGAGCTGGAGCGCGCCGTCGGTGGCGGGCTGCGGGGGCTGATCCTCGTCGACAACTGCGAGCACGTCCTCGACGCCGCGGCCGAGTTGGTGGCCACGATCCTGCGCCACTCGTCGTCGGTGGTGGTGCTGGCCACGAGCCGCCAGCCGCTCGACGTCGACGGCGAGCGGGTCTGGCCGGTCCACCCGTTGCCGGTCGGAGTCGAAGGGTCCGGTGGCGCCGTCGATCTGTTCCTGCGCCGCGCCGCTGACGCGGGCGAGATGGTCACCGCCGACGAGCTCCCTGTCGTCGGTGCGATCTGCCAGCGGCTCGACGGGCTGCCGTTGGCGGTCGAGCTCGCCGCGGCACGCGTGCGGGCGTTGGGCGCGGACGGGCTGTTGGCGTCGCTCACCGATCGGCTCGACGGCCTGAGCGGCGGTCGCCGCTCCGCCCCTCGGCATCAGACGCTGCGGGCCGCGGTCGAGTGGTCGCTCGAGCTGCTCAACGCCCGCCAGCGGCTCGGCTTCGCCCTGCTCTCGGTGTTCGCCGGCGGGTTCGACCTGCGCGCCGCCGAGACCGTGCTGCTGGTCGAGGGGTTCGATCGAGGCGAGACGGCCAATCTGATGGTGGAGCTGGTCGATCGGTCGATGGTCGAGCCGGACGCCATCGGCCACACCCGCCGGTTCCGACTGCTGGAGACGCTTCGGCACTTCGGATCCGGGCTGCTCGACAAGCACGGTGGTGACGCCGCCCGTCACGCTCACGCCGAGCACTACGCCGAGTTGGCGATCGCCCTCA
This sequence comes from uncultured Acidimicrobiia bacterium, assembly GCA_963844175.1. Taxonomy (GTDB): domain Bacteria; phylum Actinomycetota; class Acidimicrobiia; order Acidimicrobiales; family Ilumatobacteraceae; genus JALZMG01. Next base: position 276,659 of record CAWJNE010000021.1, on the reverse strand, counting down.
CCGCCCTCGCCAACGGCCCCGAGCAGGGCATCGCCCTGGAGCAGTACGAGCTGGAGATCCCCAACGTGCGGGCGGCCTTCGAACGCAGCCTCGATGCCGACGACATCGAGCTGGCCGGCCGGATCGCCGAGGTCGGCATGGAGTTCGGCCACTACCGGCTCGACTTCGAGGCGGTGGGATGGGCCGAAGCGGTGCGTCGGCCGGCCACCGCGCGGCGCCTGCCGGTGGCGGTGACCTTGACCGCCATCTGCGCCTACGAGACGTACCTGCGCGGTGACCTGACGAACGGGCTGGCGCAAATCGCCGACGCCGAGCAGCTGGCTGCCGGGTGGGGTCTGCCGATCCCGCTGGCCGTACGGACGATCAAGGCCGACCTGCTGACCCTGCACGATCCGGCGGCGGCCGCCGAGGAGTACGGCCGGGTGGCAGCCGAGGCCCGAGCGCAGGGTGGCTCCCCGCACGTCGTCGCGTTCGCCACCTGGGCGCAGGTGCTGACGCGGTACTACAGCAGTGCTCGAAACGTCGAAGCGGAGGCGCGCCGCGCCGTCGAGATCTGCCGGGCACAGGGCCAGCCGGTGGCGTACGCGTCGTCGCTCTGCGTGCTCGCCCTGGTGCTCGTCGAGCGCGACCCGGCAGGCGCGCAGGGCGCTCCTGGCCGAGGCGGCCGAGGTCATCGCACCCGTGCGCGACCGGTTCACCCAGCTGCGGATCCAGCTGATCAGAGCGAGGATCGAGATCGAGCAGGCCGAGTCGTCCGCCGGCTCGATCGCCGCGTCGGCGATCACCCAGGTGTTCGAGGAGCTGGCCAGGACCAGCGACCTCGCCAGCCGGTGGCAGATCTTCGCCATGGCCGCGTTCCTGCTCGTCCACCGGTCGGCCGATGACGTGGCCACGGTGGTGGGCGTCTTCGAGGCCCGCCACGTCGAGAACAACCGGCGTCAGTGGTTGGAAGGTGTGGATCGGGCCCGCGCCGAGCTCGGCGACGACCAGTTCGAGCAGCTGGTCGCCCATGGGGCGGCCCTGACCGACGACGAGGCGATCGCCTTCCTCTCCGGCCGTGCCTGAGGTCGCTGCGGCGCCGAGGCGGTTTCAGCGCCGCTTCAGCGGATCGGCGGAGGATCACCGCCATGGACCGGATCGTCTCCCGAACCCAGTCACCCGCCGGGCCGAGCGCTGGCCGCCCGAGGCCGCCGGTGGTCGCCGCTGCGGCGACCGTGCTGGCCCTGGTCGCCGTCGCGTCGTGCGGCGGATCGGACGACCCGCCATCGGCGGCGACGACTGCCCCGGCCACGACCGCGGCCGCGCCAGTGGAGCCGGCGGTGCTGAAGCCGATCGAGCCGGAGGCGCTTCAGGCCCTGGTCGACGAGACGATGAAGGACATGCTCGTCCCGGGCGCCGTGGTCGTGCTGCGCACTCCCGAGGGCGACGTCACGGCGACCTACGGCGTGACCGAGCTGGGCGGCGACACCCGCCCCGACGCCGACACAAACTTCCGCATCGCTTCGATCACCAAGACGATGACGTCGGCGGTGATCCTGCTGTTGGCCCAGGAGGGGAAGCTGAAGCTCGACGATCCGGTGTCGAAGTACGAGCCGCAGGTGCCGAACGGCGACAACATCACCCTCGCCCAGCTGCTGGAGATGCGCAGCGGCCTCTACAGCTTCACCGACGCCCCGGAGATCTCGGCAGGCCATGGACGACGATCCGGCCAGGGTCTGGACGCCGCAGGAGCTGCTCGACATCGCCTTCGCCCAGCCGGCGATGTTCGCGCCCGGCGCCGACTACTACTACAGCAACACCAACTACGTCCTGCTCGGTCTGATCATCGAGCAGTTGGACGGCAAGCCGCTGGCCGAATCGTTCGAGGAGCGGTTGTTCGAGCCGCTCGGCATGACCGACACGTTCTTCCCGGCCCCGACCGACGACTCCATCCCGGATCCGTTCTCGCACGGCTACCTGTACGGCAGCGCCTCCCACGTGATGACGGGCACCCCCTACACGCCGGAGATGCAGGCTGAGGCCGAGGCCGGGACCCTCGAGCCGACCGACTTCACCGGCATCAACCACTCGTTCAGCTTCGCCGCCGGCGCCGTCATCTCGACCGCCGCAGATCTCGCCATCTGGATCGAGGCCCTGGCCGGTGGCAAGGTCCTCAACGCCGAGTACCAGCGCCTGTGGCAGGACAGCGCTCAAGATCATCGACCCCGCCAACTCGTTCAACTGGTACGGGTACGGCATCGACCAGCTGCGTTGGGGGCCGTACACGATCGACCTCCACGGCGGCCAGACCCCGGGGTTCAACTCGGAGGCCGCCCACGACCCCGCCAACGGCATGACGCTCGTCATCTGGGCCAACCTGACCATGTCGGTCCAGGGCAAGTTCACGGCCGTGGAGATGATGCACAAGACGCTGGACAAGATCTACGAACCGTCACCGCTGGCGACGGCGATGGAGATGACCACCACCACGACCACGGGTCCCTGAGGTCCATCGCCCATCGGGCGCACCGCGTATCGTGAGGCGCGCACGAGGAGGGGCGATGACCATGGCCAAGGGCAGCTCGGACGACTCCAGGTCGCCGCGTGAGCTGATCGACGAGCGCATCGACGAGCTCGGCGACTGGCGTGGAGCGACGCTCAGCCGGCTGCGCGCCCTGGTCCACGACGCCGATCCCGACGTCGTCGAGGGGTGGAAGTGGCGAGGTGTCCCGACGTGGGAGCACGACGGGATCATCTGCACCGGTGAGACGTACAAGAACTACGTCAAGATGACGTTCGCCAAGGGCGCCTCGTTGGACGACCCCGCGAAGCTGTTCAACTCGAGCCTCGAGGGCAACACGCGGCGCGCCATCGACTTCCACGAGGGCGTCGACATCGACGCCACCGCGCTGAAGGCGCTGATCCGCGCCGCCGTGGCCCTGAACGAGTCCACGGCCAAGCGTTGAGGTTCTCGGCGCAGTTCTCGTCAGGGGCTGACGAGAAACGCGCCGAGTAGCCGGCTGCGGTCACGTCCCGCCGTTCCGGCGGGCCAGCACCTGCTCGCGCAGGATGTCGGCATGCCCGGCGTGCTGCGCCAGCTCACGCAGCACCTGCAGGTGCAGCGCCCACACCGCACGCTCCCCGCGACCGTCGACGACGGCGTCCATCGGCAGCGCCGCCATGGCTCGCCGGGACTGCTCACATCGGCGCTCGTAGTCGGCACGAATGGACTCGACGGTGTCCGAGTCGCGCAGCGTGAACGAGCGGTCGACCGTGCTGGCGATGCCGATCTCCGACGGGGATCGCCCGGTGACGGCCTGGTCGAACCACACGCCCTCGACGAACGAGACGTGCTTGAGCAGACCGAGCAGCGTCGTCTTCGACGGCACGAGCCGGAGCCGTGCCTCGTCCTCGCTCAACCCGCTGAGGGAATCGAGCAGGGATGTCCGGTAGTGCTCGATCAGCTCCTCGAGGCGGGCCCGGAGCTCGTCCGTCCAGATCGAGGTCTCGCCAGCCGGCACCGTTCAACGATACGGGCCGGCCGGGACGGCCGACGGGCCGCCGCCGGGCGGCGCACCTAGGGTGGCGTCGCTCGATCGACGACGAAGTCGGAGCGGATCAGAGGGAGAGTTCGATGAGCAAGCTCGGCGGGCTCGTGCTGGTGGTCGCCCTGGTGGCTGGTGCCGGCTGTGCGAGCGATGACGGCGCAGCGACGACGACGGTCGGCGCGGATCCGACGTCCTCGACCGCACCGCCATCCACTTCGGCCGCATCGAGCTCGGAGCCGTCGACCACCGACGGGGCGACGTCGGAACCGTCGAGCACCGAGTCGACCTCGTCGAGCGCATCGACGACACCGAGTGGTTCCGACGAAGCGGCGCAGATCGCCGAGATCGTCGAGCAGTCGATGGCGGAGAACCACCTGCGCGGCGTGATCGTCAAGGTCACGCGGAACGGCGAGACCGTGACGGAGCAGGCGTTCGGCACGTCGATGGAGGACGTCCCGGTGACCACGGACATGAACTTCCGCAACGGCGCGGTCGCGTTCGCCTACGTCAGCACCCTGCTGCTGATCTACGTCGACGAGGGCAAGGTCAGTCTCGACGACACCATCGACCGCTGGATGCCCACGTTGCCCGAGGCCGACAAGGTCACGTTGCGAATGCTCACCAACCAGACCACCGGGTACCCCGACTTCGAAACCGATCCGGCCTGGCTGACGGCGTTCAACGACGACCCGTTCCACATCTGGAACTTCGAGGAGCGCCTCCAGTACGCCTTCTCCCGCCCGCTGCAGTTCGCCCCCGGCGCCAACTGGAGCTACGCCCACACCAACTTCATGATCCTCGGCGAGATCTTGGCGCTGATCGGGGAGCAACCTCTCGACGTGCTGCTGCAGGAGAAGGTGCTCGATCCGATGGGTCTCACCAACACCGTCGCCTCCATCACGTCGGAGATCCCCGAGCCCGTCCTGCACACGTTCAGCTCCGAACGTCGTGTCGCCATCGGAATCCCGCCGACGGGCTCGTTCTACGAGGACGCCACGTACTGGAACACGCAGTGGGGGACGCCGATGGGCGCCAACCAGACGACGACCATCGACGACATGATCACCACCGCCGAGCAGGTCGGCACCGGCGCGCTGCTCTCCGACGCCAGCTACGAGGCCATGACGGCGCCGGACCTGCTGGGGTTCGGCACGAAGGACGCGGCGTGCGAACCGAGTTGCTTCACCCAGACCGACACGTACAACTACGGGCTCGGGATCGTGCGGTCCGGCTCGTGGATCCTGCAGAACCCGTCACTCAGCGGCGTCGGATCGACGGAGGCCTACCTCCCCGGCGAGGACATCGCCATCGCCGTGGCAACGACCTACTTTCCTGCTGTTTTCGATGCCCAGGGCAACTACCCGAACTGGAGCGATTACGTCTTCCGTTCGATCGGAGCCGTCGTGGCGCCGGGCGATCCGCCGCCGCCGCTGCCGCCGCCGTCGTCGTGAGCTGACCCGTCAACCGGACGATCGGCACCTCAGCTCGGAAGCGGCCTTCCGTCCTCGTCGCAGGGCGGCGTCACCGCCTCCGGCAGCGCGGCGAGCTTGCGCTCGGCGGCGCGCATCTCGGTCGGCTGGATGCTCGCCGCGCCGCCGAACGGGCGGTCGAGGTCGATGATCACCACGAGCGTCCCGGCGAAGATGATCACCGTGGCGGCCAGCACGGGTAGTGCGTAGCTCAGGCGGGCCCGCCTGCTGGTGAGGGCGGCCAGCCCGCCGATCACGATGGCGACCGAGACGATCAACAGCAAGGTGACGGAGACGGGCACGGAACGCTGCGCTTCGGCCAGGCGCCCGGCGCGCGCGTCGAGCCGAGCAGCGTCGGCGTCGAGCACGGTGCCGAGGGCCTGCTGGTCGTCTGGAACGGCGCGCGCCTCGAGCAACGCTTCGCCGACACGGGTGCTGGCCTCGTCGGTGATCGGCGCCGTCTGGCGCGTCTCCTCGAGGGCCTCCCAACCGGGACCGGCGACGGCGCGGGCGTAGCACTGCAGCGCGCCGATGATCCTGCTCGCCGATCCCGGGGTGAGCAGCCGCGCCGCCTGGCCCTCGGCGACGACCGCGCCGGCTTCGCGCACTGCGTTGTCGTTGGCGTCCTGGTACGACAAGAACGTCTGGACGAGGACGAAGGCCAGCAGGAGCGACACCAGCGTCAGCAGGGGTGCGCTGAGGTCGCCCATGTGAATGCCCTCGGCCATCGCCCGCGCGTCGTCGGTGTTGTCGTCACCGGCACGTCGGACGGACCGCACGCGGAAGATCGCGCCGAGGACGGCGGCGCCGACGACCACTGCGAGCACGACGCCCACCTCCAGCACGGTGGGGAACCCTAGGACGCGCCCGCCCCGCGGGCCGCGGGAGCGGCGCGCGTTGAGATGGTCCGCCGGCGCGCTGAACAGCGCGTCAAGGCACTCACCACGGGCGTCGAGTGGCGGTTCGCTGGCCGCATGACGTCATCCCCGGTGGTCGGGCGCTGGGCGCGGTTCTTCGACCGTCGGGGGTTGCTCATCGGGGTTGCCGTCGGAGTTCCGTCGACGGTGTTGCTCGGCTCGGCCATGGCAACGGTGCGCTCCTTCTTCGACACCACCAACGCCGCGCTCGTGCTGACCATCGCCGTCGTGGCCGTCGCCGCCCTCGGCGGCCGTGCGGCCGGGGTGGTGACCGCGCTGGCCGCCGTAGCGTCCTTCGACTTCTTCCACACCCGCCCGTACCTCTCACTGGCGATCGACTCCCGCGAGGACGTCGAGACGTCGATCCTCCTGCTCGTGGTGGGGCTGCTCGTCGGGACGATCGCCACCGCCGGGCAGCGCGCACGCCGGCGCGAGGGGACGGCGCGCAGCGAGATCCGGCGCATCCACCACGTCGCCGAAGTTGCGGCATCCGGCCGCCAACCGGCGGACGTGATCGCCGTGGCCCAGGGCGAGCTGAGCGACCTCCTTGGTCTGCGCGACTGTCACTTCGAGGCCATGCCGTTCGTCGACGCATCGCGATACCCGCGGATCGCCCGCAACGGCACGGTGGAGCTGCAAGCCCACGTCCGGTTCGCCGTGGGCGACGACGGCCGCACCGGCTTCGAGCTTCCGGCCGGCGGCGCCGAGCTCCCGGTGCTGGCCCGTGGGCAGGAGATCGGCCGGTTCGTGCTCGTTCCCAGCCCGGGCAGGGCGGTGCCCCTCGACGACCGCTTGGTCGCCGTGGCCATCGCCGACCAGGTCGGTGCGGTGTGGGCCAGTCCGTCACCGTCGTCATCCACGACCCCGAAGGAGGTCTCCCGATGAGGGACGTCGTCGTGCTGGTCGTCACCGTCGCCTTCTTCGCGCTCTGCGTGAGCTACGTCCGGTGGTGCGACCGCATCATCGGTCGTGACCCCTCGCCGGTCGACGAGACGGCCGAGGCGTCGAGCGATGAACGGGAGCTCGTTCGATGACCTCGACGATCTTCGCCGCCGACCTCGACAACTGGATCGGGCTCGGCGTCGCCGCGCTGCTGACGATCTACCTCATCGTCGTGCTCGTACGCCCGGAACGCTTCTGATCTGATGGCTCGCTCCGCTCGCTGGGTCGGGCAAGGCCGACCTGACCATTCACGCGCGCTGCGGCCGGGGGCCGAAGCGTCGGGAACTTCATGACCGGTTCGGGCATCTTCCAACTGATCGCGCTCCTGGTCGTGCTGGCAGTCACCGCTCCGCTACTCGGCCGGTACCTGGCGGCGGTCTACGGCGGTCGCGCTGACGGCTCGGCGCCCGGTGATCGCGTCTTCCGTCCGGTCGAGCGAGCGGTGTACCGCTTCCTGCGGGTCGACCCCGAGCGCGAGCAGCGGTGGAACGTCTACGCCTTCGCGCTCCTCGCCTTCAGCCTCGTGTCGTTCCTGGTCGTCTACCTGCTGCAGCGCGTCCAGGAGCAGCTGCCGTTCAACCCGACCGGGGTCGTGAACGTCGCCCCGTTCGGCGCGTTCAACGCTGCGGTCAGCTTCATGACCAACACGAACTGGCAGTGGTTCGGCGGCGAGAACACGATGAGCCACCTCACCCAGATGCTCGGCTTCACGGTCCAGAACTTCGTGTCCGCCGCTGCTGGCATCGCCGTCGTCGTGGCGATCATCCGCGGCATCACCCGGCGAGGCGCAGCGCACGATCGGGAACTTCTGGGTCGACCTCACCCGCACCACGCTGCGCGTGCTCCTGCCGCTGTCGTTCGTCGTCGCCATCGTGCTGTCGATCGGTGGGGTCGTGCAGAACCTCAACGGCTTCACCGAGGCGACACCGATCGACCCGGCCGCCGCTGCGGCGCTGGAGACCGGCACGCAGTCCATCCCGGGCGGACCGGTGGCCAGCCAGGTGGCGATCAAGCAGCTGGGCACGAACGGCGGCGGGTTCTTCAACGCCAATTCGGCCCACCCGTTCGAGAACGCTGACGGCTGGACGAACCTCGTCGAGAACTGGGCGATCCTCGTGCTCCCGCTGGCGCTCGTCGTGGCGTACGGGATCCTGATCGGCTCGAAGCGCCAGGCCCGCGTGCTGCTGGTCGTGATGGCGGGGATCCTGTTGGCCTTCAGTGTGTTGGCGATGGTCGCCGAGAGTGGCGGCAACCAGAACCTCGCACCGCTCGGCGTCGACCAAGGGACGTCGGCCGCGCTCGTCGGCGGGAACCTGGAAGGCAAAGAGGTGCGCTACGGGCCGGCGTCGTGCGGCCTCTGGGCCGGATCGACCACCGGGACGTCCAACGGCTCGGTGAACTGCATGCACGACAGCTTCACGCCCGTCGGCGGGATGATGCCGATGCTGCAGATGATGCTCGGCGAGATCAGCCCGGGTGGCGTCGGGGTCGGGCTGATGGGGATCCTGATCTACGCCCTGCTGGCCGTGTTCATCGCCGGCCTCATGGTCGGTCGAACGCCGGAGTACCTCGGCAAGAAGATCCAGGCCGCCGAGATGAAGCTCGTCGTGCTGTACCTCGTGGCCATGCCGGCCGCGATGCTCGCCTTCGCCGCCGCTTCCGTGGTCCTCGACTCGGCGGCGTCGACGATCCAAGACCCCGGGCCGCACGGGTTGTCCGAGGTGCTCTACAACTTCTCGTCGGTCGCCAACAACAACGGCTCGGCCTTCGCCGGCCAGGGCACCGGGACCGACTGGTACACGGTCACCCAGGGCCTGGCGATGCTGATCGGTCGCTTCTTCCTGATCATCCCGGCGCTGGCCATCGGCGGATCGCTGGCCCGCAAGCAGCGGGTGCCGGTGACGGCCGGAACCTTCCCGACCGATACCCCACTGTTCGGCGGCCTCGTCGCCGGGACCATCGTCATCGTCGCCGGGCTGACGTTCTTCCCTGCCCTCGCCCTGGGCCCGATCGTGGAGCAGCTTCCGCTCCTGAGCCGGTCGATCGTGACCGCTACTCGACGCTCGCCAGACTGTCCGCAGCGCCGCCATCGGCGAGCACCGCCCACCGAAGGTGCGCTCGCGCCCAGCCGGTGCTCGCTCGCTGTTCGACGGCGCCATCCTTCGCCGCGCGATGCTCGACGCCTTCGTCAAGCTCGACCCGCGAACGCTGGCCCGCAACCCCGTGATGTTCGTCGTCGAGGTGGGAGCGGTGCTGACCACGATCCTGTTCCTCCGCGACCTCGCCGGGTCCAGCGGCGACGAGAACCGATTCGGCGTCCTGGTCGTCGTGTTCCTCTGGTTCACGGTGCTGTTCGCCAACTTCGCCGAGGCGATGGCCGAGGGCCGAGGCAAGGCGCAGGCGGCGTCGCTGCGGGCGACGCGCCGCGACACGACCGCCCGTGTTCGACGCGACGGCGGCCTCGTCGATGTCGCGTCGTCCGAACTGCGGATCGGCGATCTGTGCGTGGTGACCGCGGGCCAGGTGATCCCTGGCGACGGCGACGTGATCGACGGCATCGCCACGGTCGACGAGTCGGCGATCACCGGCGAGTCGGCGCCCGTGATCCGCGAGTCCGGTGGGGATCGCTCGGCGGTCACGGGCGGCACCCGTGTCCTGTCGGATGAGATCGTCGTGCGCGTCTCCGCCCGGCCCGGCGAGACCTTCCTCGATCGAATGATCGCTCTCGTCGAGGGAGCTGACCGGCAGAAGACGCCCAACGAGATCGCCCTGTCGATCCTCCTGGCCGGCCTGACGATCATCTTCCTGCTCGCCGTCGTGACGTTGCAGCCGTTCGCCATCTACTCCAACGCCGAGCAGCCGATCATCGTGCTCGTCGCCCTGCTGGTCTGCCTGATCCCGACGACCATCGGCGGGCTGTTGTCGGCGATCGGCATCGCCGGCATGGACCGCCTGGTGCAGCGCAACGTGTTGGCCATGTCGGGCCGCGCCGTCGAGGCCGCAGGCGACGTGACCACCCTGCTGCTCGACAAGACCGGCACGATCACCTACGGCGCCCGCCAGGCCGCCGAGCTGCTGCCTGTCCACGACGTGCGCGTCGAGGAGCTGGCCGAGGCGGCGTTGGCGTCGAGCGTGGCCGACGAGACGCCAGAGGGCCGCTCGATCGTCGACTTCGCGATCGACGCGGTTCGGGCTCAGCGCACCGAGCGGCCGGGGCGCCGATCTGGTCCCGTTCACGGCCCAGACCCGGATGAGCGGCATGGACTTCCCGACCGAACCGGGCCGTCCGGCACGGTCCGTGCGCAAGGGCGCCGCCGAGTCCGTTCGCCAGATGGTCGGGAGCGAGGGCGGGACCGTGCCGCTCGAGCTCGGCCCGCTCGTCGAGCAGGTCTCGCGCGACGGCGCCACGCCGCTGGTCGTGACCGATCGGCGGGGCGACGAGCCGCCGCGCGTCCTCGGGGTGATCCGGCTCAAGGACACGGTCAAGGCGGGCATGGTCGAGCGGTTCGACCAGCTGCGGGCGATGGGCATCCGCACGGTCATGATCACCGGCGACAACGCGCTGACCGCGGCGTCGATCGCCGCCGAGGCCGGGGTCGACGACTTCCTCGCCGAGGCCACGCCCGAAGACAAGATGGCCCTGATCAAACGCGAGCAGGCCGGCGGCAACCTCGTGGCGATGACCGGGGACGGCACCAACGACGCGCCGGCGCTGGCCCAGGCCGACGTCGGGGTGGCCATGAACACGGGGACGCAGGCGGCCAAGGAGGCGGGCAACATGGTCGACCTCGACTCCAACCCGACCAAGCTCATCGAGGTCGTCGAGATCGGCAAGCAGCTGCTCATCACGCGGGGCTCGCTGACCACGTTCTCCATCGCCAACGACGTGGCGAAGTACTTCGCCATCATCCCGGCGATGTTCGCCGCCGTCCTGCCGGCCCTCGACGAGATCAACGTCATGGGCCTTGACACCCCGCGCTCGGCGATCGTCTCGGCCGTCATCTTCAACGCCCTGATCATCGTGGTGCTGATCCCGCTGGCGTTGCGCGGGGTGCGGTTCCGTGCCGAGTCGGCACCGGCGGTGCTGCGGCGCAACCTCCTGATCTACGGCCTCGGTGGAGTGATCGTCCCGTTCGTCGGTATCAAGCTGATCGACCTCCTGGTCACCGCTTTGGGGGTGTCGTGATGCGCCCGATCCTGCGCCAGCTCCGTCCGGCGATCGTCGCCGTGCTCGCCTTCACCGTCGTCTGCGGGCTCGTCTACCCGCTGCTCGTCACGGCGATCGCCCAGCTCGGGTGGCGGGACACGGCCAACGGCCGGCTGATCGAGCGCGACGGTGTGGTCGTCGGCGCCGAGCTGATCGGGCAGTCCTTCACCTCACCGCAGTACTTCCACCCTCGTCCGTCGGCGGCGGGCGACGGTTACGACGGGGCCGCGTCCGGCGGCTCGAACCTCGGCCCCACCAACGAGGAGTTCCTGGCGACCGTCGCCGAGCGCGTCGCCGAGTACCGGTCAGTGAACGGGCTGGGTCCGGACGCGTTGGTCCCGGTCGACGCCGTGACCGCATCGGCCTCGGGGCTCGATCCGCACATCTCCGTGCGCAACGCCGAGCTGCAGGTGGCCCGGGTTGCCGCAGTGCGCGGCATCGAGCCGGACGCCGTGCTGGCGCTGGTCGCCGAGCACACGACCGACCGCCCGCTGGGCATCCTCGGTGATCCCGGGGTGAACGTGCTGGTGCTCAACCTGGCCCTCGACGACAAGATGGGAGCGTGAAGCGCGGCACGCTGCGCATCTACCTCGGGGCAGCCCCCGGGGTGGGCAAGACGTTCGCCATGCTCAGCGAGGGTCGCCGCCGCCGCCAGCGCGGGACCGACGTCGTCGTCGGTCTCGTCGAGACGCACGGCCGAGCCCTGACGGCCGAGCAGATCGGGGACCTCGAAGTGATCCCCCGGCGAACGATCGAGCACCGGGGAGCGGTGCTGACGGAGATGGATCTCGACGCCGTCCTCCTCCGGCGGCCGGCGCAGGTCCTGATCGACGAGCTCGCCCACACGAACGTCCCAGGGGCACGCAACAGCAAGCGCTGGGAGGACGTCGCCGAGCTGCTCGAGGCGGGGATCGATGTCATCTCCACCGTCAACATCCAGCACCTCGAGTCGTTGAACGACGTCGTGGAGGAGATCACGGGTGTACAGCAGCGCGAGACCGTGCCCGACGAGGTGGTGAGGGCAGCCGACCAGATCGAGCTGGTCGACATGGATCCGGACGCCCTGCGACGGCGAATGGCCCATGGCAACGTGTACGCCGCCGACCGGATCGACGCCGCGCTCGGGAACTACTTCCGCGCCGGCAACCTCACCGCCCTGCGCGAGCTGGCCCTGTTGTGGGTCGCAGATCGCGTCGACGACGAGCTGGCCGCCTACCGAGCTCGCCACGGCATCTCGCAGCCGTGGGAGACCCGCGAGCGCGTCGTGGTCGCGCTGTCCGGCGCTCCCGGCGCCGACCACCTCCTGCGGCGTGCGGCGCGCATCGCCCAGCGAGCCAGAGGTGACCTGATCGGCGCGCACGTCGTCGCCGACACCGGGTTGACATCCGACGCCGGCGCGGTCGATGTCGCGGTGCAGCGCCAGCTGCTGAGCGAGCTCGGTGGCGAGTACCGCAAGGTGGTCGGCAACGATGTCGCTTCGACGCTGGTCGACCTGGCGCGAGCCGAGAACGCCACCCAGATCGTCCTGGGCGCCAGCGAGCGGTCGCGCTGGCACGAGCTCGTGCACGGCTCGATCGTCAATCGGGTGGTGCGCCGGTCGGGGCCGATCGACGTGCACGTGATCTCGCGACCACGCGAGGAGGGCAACCACGGCGAGCGGCGGTTGCCAGCCGTCCGCCGGGTGCTGACACCGCTGCCGGCCCGGCGGCAGCTGTTGGGGTGGATCGTCGGGTTGTTGGGTCTGCCCATCATCACCGTCGCGTTCGTCGGCGTCCGCGAGGAGATCGGACTGACGACGGTGCTCCTGCTCTACCTCCTCCTGGCGATGGCCGTGGCCGTGATCGGCGGGGTCGTTCCGGCTGCGTTCACCGTCGTCAGCGGCTTCCTGCTCGGCAACTGGTATTTCAGCCCGCCGTACGGTCAGCTCGACATCGCCGATGTGGGCAACGTGCTCGCTCTCGTCGTCTACGTCATCGCCGCGGCGATCGTCGCCGTGCTCGTGGACCGGGTCGGGCGCAGCCGCTTGCGGTCGGCGCGAGCCCAGGCCGAGGCGGAGACGCTGGCCACGCTGGCGGGGGCGATGGCGCGGCCGGGGTCAGCGAGCGCCTTGGTCGCCGAGCTGCGCTCCACCTTCGCCCTGCGCGGCGTGGCGCTGGTGCGCAGTCGACCCGGCGGGTGGGACGTGGTCGCGTCATCGGGAACCGTCGTCGACGATCCCGCCGACGCGCCGTGGAGACGAGAACTGGGTGACGGGGTCGAGCTGGTGTTGGACGGAGCGCCGGCGACGGCCGAGGATCAACGTGTGCTCGATGCGTTCGCCGCGCAGCTGGCCGCGGCGGCCGAGCGCGATCGTCTGCGCGCCGAAGCCGGGAAGGCAGCCGAGCTGGCTACGGCGAACGCGATGCGGGCTGCGCTGCTCCAGGCTGTCTCCCATGACCTGCGGACACCGTTGGCGTCGATCAAGGCGTCGATCTCGAGCCTCCGTCAGCCCGATGTCGACTGGCCGGCCCCTACAGTGGCGGAGTTCTACGAAACGATCGAGTCGGAGACCGATCGGCTGACGCGGCTGATCGGCAACCTGCTCGACATGAGCCGCATCCAGGCGTCGGCCCTGGCCGTCGAGCTGCGCCCGATCGGCCTCGAGGAGGTGGTGCTCGCCGGCCTGACGAGCCTGGGAGCTTCGGTCGCAGCGATCCAGGTTGATGTGCCCTCTGGCCTCGTCGTCGACGCTGATCCCGACCTCCTGGAGCGGGCCGTGGCCAACGTGATCGCCAACGCCGTCCGCTTCTCCCCGCCGGAACGCTCCGTGAGAATCCTCGCCGGTGCCGTCCGACGCGACGGGGGCTCGACCGTCGACGTGCGGGTGATCGACCACGGACCTGGGATCGCGCCTGCCGATCGAGCGCTCGTTTTCCAACCGTTCCAGCGCCTCGTCGACCACGGCGCCGACCGGCAGGGTGTCGGGCTGGGTCTGGCGATCGCCCGCGGGTTCATCGAGGGGATGGGCGGCGAGTTGGCCATCGAGGACACTCCGGGCGGGGGGACGACGATGGTGATCAGCCTGCCGGCGGGGGAGCAGCCGTGACCCGGGTGCTCGTGGTCGACGACGAGGCGCCGATCCGCCGTGCCCTCGCCGCCAACCTGCGGGCGCGCGGTTACGAGGTCGACGTGGCCGAGACCGGCGAGCAAGCCCTCGCGCTTGCGGCGCGCCACCACCCGGACGTCGTCCTGCTCGACCTCGGGTTGCCCGACATGGACGGACGGGAGGTGATCGACGGGTTGCGGGGATGGTCGTCCGTGCCGATCGTGGTCCTGTCGGCGCGGGGATCAGAGCGAGACAAGGTGCAGGCGCTCGACGCCGGCGCCGACGACTACGTGTCGAAGCCGTTCGGGATGGACGAGCTCCTGGCCCGGTTGCGGGCGGCGGCGCGCCGGGCGACGCCGGCGACGGAGGAGGCGGCGGTGCCCACCGAGCACTTCACGGTGGACCTGGCCGACAAGCGGGTGGTCGGCGCCGACGGCGTGACGATCCGTCTGACACCGACCGAATGGCACCTGCTCGAGGTGCTCGTGCGCCACGCCGGCAAGCTCGTCACGCAGCGTCAGCTGTTGCAGGACGTCTGGGGTCCGGGGTTCGGCGAGGAGACGAACTACCTGCGCGTGCACCTGGCCCACCTCCGCCGCAAGCTCGAGCCCGACCGGGCCCGACCGCGCTACCTCCTGACCGAGCCCGGGCTCGGCTACCGGTTCGTCCCGTGACACTTCAGTTCCCCCGCGCGACGTGGCCCCCGCCATGAGGGGTGAGTGGTGAGGGCACCATGCCCCCTCACCACTCACCGCGCTTGACATATTCTATATCGACATATAATGATCGTGTGGCTCGCACGCCGACGACAACCGACGCGTTCAACGCCGTCGCCGAGGCGAGCCGCCGTGATCTCCTCGACGCGTTGGGCAACGAGGAGGCCACGGTCGGTGAGCTCGTCGATCGACTCGGCCTCAGCCAGCCGCAGGTGTCCAAGCACCTGGCCGTGCTGCGGACCGTCGGTCTCGTGCTCGTGCGCGCCGACGGACGGCATCGCTGGTACCGGGTCAACGGTCCGGCGCTGAAGCCGATCCACGACTGGGTGAGCTCGTTCGAGCGCACCTGGAACGCCCGACTCGACCGGCTCGACGACCTGCTCGGCGAGCTCCAAACCACTGAAGAGGAAGCACCATGAACACCAAGCACACCACCCAGAACCGCCACGGCTCCGCCGTCATCACCCTGCCGTCGGACACCGAGATCCTGATCACCCGGGTCTTCGATGCGCCCGCCGAGCTGGTGTACCGAGCACTGACCACCCCGGACCTCGTGCAGCGTTGGTGGGGGTTCGACACCTCCGTGTGGGCGGTCTGCGAGATCGACCTGCGCGTCGGCGGTCAGTGGCGCTACGTCATCAAGGACAAGGACATGGAAGTCGGGTTCCACGGTGAGTACCACGAGCTGGCCGCGCCCCACCGCATCGTTTCGACCGAGGTGTTCGAGGGGTTCCCCGACGCCGGATCGGTCAACACCGTCTCGCTCGACGAGGTCGACGGCGTGACCACGATGACGACGCTGATCCGCCACGAGACCCAGGAGCACCGCGACATGCAGCTGGCCTCCGGGATGGAGGGCGGGATGCAGGTGTCCTACAACCGCCTCGAGGACCTGGTCCGCAGCGCCGCCTGACGTCCTCGCCTGCCCGTCCCGCCGGCCGTCGCGACGACGGCGGCCGGCGGCTGGCCGGTGCGGCCGACCAGCGACCCGGTCCGCCGCACCGGCACCACTACCCTCGCCGGGCGATGGGCCAGTCGTGCCGGACGCACACCTTCGGCGCCAACGGCCTCGACGAGCATGGCGACGACCTGCGGCAGGTCTCGGAGCTGTTGGAGCTGGCCGGAGCGATCGTGTGGGTCGACCTCGACGACCCGTCGCCCGACGACCTCACGATGCTCGCTGGCGAGCTCGGACTGCACCAGCTGTCCGTCGAGGATGCGCTCGAGTCGCATCAGCGCGACAAGTACGTCCACTACGACCACCACGTGTTCCTGGTCTGTCACGCCATCGCACTCGACGTCGAGCACGCCGAGCTCGACGTCGTCGAGCTCGATGTGTTCATCGGAGCACGCTGGCTGGTGACCGTCCACCGCAACGGTCGATCGGTGATGGACCGGGTCGCCGCCCGCTGGGAGCAGGTGCGGCGATCGGCCGGCGAGAGTGTCGGCTTCGCCGTGTACGCCCTGCTCGACATCGTGGTCGACGGTTACTTCAACACCCTCGACGCGTTCGAGCGCTACTACGACAACGCCTCCGACCGGGTGTTCTCCGAGGCGACGATCGAGCCGTCGGAACAGCGCCAGTGGTTCGAGATGCGCACCGCCCTGACCAAGTTCGAGCGCACGGTCGGACCGCTGTCCCAAGCCCTCGACACGGTCGTAGCCCGGGATCTGGACCGCTTCGAGGACCTCGCCGCGCCGTACCTGCGCGACGTGCAGGGCGAGCTGGCGCGGGCCTCGTCGGAGGTCGGCGCGCTGCGTGAGCTGGTCCGCCAGATCGTCGACATGAACTTGCTCCTGCGGGACTACCGCCAGAACGCAGTGATGAAGAAGGTGACCAGCTGGGCGGCGATCATCGCCGTGCCCACGCTCGTCACCGGGTGGTACGGCATGAACGTGCCGTACCCGGGTTCCGGGGAATCCTGGGGGGCCGGCGCGGCTGCCGGGCTGGGGCTTGGGTGCTCCGGCGCGCT
This sequence comes from uncultured Acidimicrobiia bacterium, assembly GCA_963844175.1. GTDB lineage: Bacteria > Actinomycetota > Acidimicrobiia > Acidimicrobiales > Ilumatobacteraceae > JALZMG01. The sequence continues at coordinate 259,823 of CAWJNE010000021.1, read as the reverse complement.
GTTCGTGCTGTTCCGCCGTCGGGGCTGGCTGTGAGCTGTCCCGGAGGTCAGACGGGCGCTCGGCGGACGGTCGGTCTGACGGTGGGGCGTTTCACGCCCCCCGGGTGAGGGAAGCCGGTCCCGGGGCGAGGAGGTCGGGATGGTCAGCGCAACATCGAGTGAGCGGTCGACGGTGGGCGCGCCGACGATGGCCGAGCGCACGTTCCCGCGAGGGGTGAAGGCGTCTGCGGTGGAGCTCGTCGGCGCCTACGTGGTGCTGACCGCGGTGTGGGTCGGGATCGGGTTGCTGATCACGGGCCCACTGGGTGGCTCCGGCCTCACCCGGATGGATCAGGACATCGCTACGTGGTTCGTCGACGAGCGCACCGAGTCGCTCAACGACTGGGCCAACATCGGGGCCGGGTTGGCCGACACGATGGTCAAGATCATCGTCACGGCGATCATCGCCCTGATCATGCTGGCCGTCTGGCGGTCCTTGCGGGAGCCCCTGATGGTGGTGCTGGCCCTCGTGCTGGAGGCGTCGGTGTTCATCACGACCACGTGGATCGTCGCCCGCAACCGGCCGGACGTCGAGCGGCTCGAGAGCTCACCGGTCGGCAGCAGCTTCCCGTCCGGCCACGTGGCCGCGGCGGTGGCATACGGCGCGATCGCCGTCGTGATCTTCGAACGCACCCGCAACGGCCTGATCCGGACCATCACGGTCGTAGTCATGGTGGCGGTGCCGGTCATCGTCGGTCTGTCCCGGATGTACCAGGGCATGCACTACTTCACGGACGTCGTCGCCGGCGCCGCGCTCGGTGCGGCGTCCGTGGCCGTCGTGTACTTCGTGTTCCGCCCGGCCGCCGGCCAGTTGGGTGGCGCGCCGGACCGATGACCCTCACCGTCGTCGTGCTGGTGGTCGCCCTCGCCGCGGCTGGGGCTGCGTTCGCCGGTTCGGCCGTGCGGGCCCTGCCCGACCCGGTCGATCCGGCCGCCGAGGAGCGGGCCGCCGTCCGCTCGCTGCAGCGCCATCCGCGTCTTCGGCGGTTCCTCCGGCAGCGCCTCGATCGTCGCTCCGCCGGCGGGCTGCTCGTCACCGTCAGCCTGCTCGTGGTCTTCGGCGTCGCCTTGGTGCTCGGTGTCCTGCTGGACATGGTCGACGGGTCATCGGGCCTGGCCCGGTGGGACGACGATCTCGCCGGCTGGGGGGTGGGACGAGCCGACTCGTTCTCGGTCGACGTGCTGTCGGCTGTGACCCATCTCGGCGGCACGTGGGTCGTGACCGCGGCGCTCGTCGCCGCTGTCATCGTCGACCTCGTGCGTCGTCGCAACCCGGAGGTGATCGCCTTCGCCGCCGCCGTGCTGCTCGGCGAGAAGTTGATCGTGAACGGGCTCAAGGCGCTCATCGATCGCGACCGACCCGACGTCATCGCGTTGGTCAGCTTCTCCGGTGAGTCGTTCCCGTCCGGTCACGCCGCCGCGGCTGCTGCGGTGTGGCCGGCCGTCGCGTTGATCCTCGGCCGCGATCGGCCGCGCCTGGCCCGAGCCGCACTCGCCGGCGGCGCGGCCTTGATCGCCGTCGCCGTCGCTGCCAGTCGAGCGCTCCTCGGTGTGCACTGGCTGACCGACGTGATCGGCGGGTTGGCGGTCGGCTACGGGTGGTTCGTCGTCGTCGCCGTGATCTTCGGCGGCCGAGCCCAGCGCCTCGGCGACCCGGTCACCGCTCGGCCGCAGGGCGTCGAGCGGGCCGACGTCACGGCGTCGGCAGGCGGGCGCACAGCGTGAGCGACATCGGCCGCACGGCGAAGCAGAGCCGCTTGGCGGTGCCCTTGCTGCCGCCGTCGAGCTCGAAGCGGTGCTTGCCGTCGAGCCGGGCGTCGATCTCGGTGCCCTGGGTCAGGTGGGCGTCCGGCGACGTGTGCTGTCGCTTGCGGATGGTGCGGACCATCAACGCCGCCCAGTCCCTCCAGCCCTCGGCGGTCACGACGGCGACGTCGAGGCGGCCGTCGGTCGGCGAGGCGTCGGGGAAGGCGTGCACCCCGCCCTTCAACCGGCCGAGGTTGCCCACCAGGATGCACGTCGCCGGTCCGGAGAAGAACTTCGTGCCGTCGACGCGCACGTCGACGTCGAACGCCGTGCGGCTGCGGGCGTTGGACACGCCGGCGCGCACGTAGGCCAGGACCCCGAGACGATCCTTGCTCTGGTCGGCGGCCTCGATCATGGCGGCGTCGAAGCCGGTGCCCGCCATGACGTTGAACGTCAGGTCATTGCACACGGCGGAGTCGATGGTGCGGCGGGCACCGCTGACGACGAGGTCGACGACCTCCGTCGGTGACGCCGGCAGCCGCAGACCGGTGGCGAAGAGGTTGGCCGTGCCGGCCGGGATCACCGCCATCGCCGTGTCGGTGCCCACGATCGCCTGCGACGCCGCCCGCACGGTGCCGTCGCCGCCGCACACCACCACCACGTCGGCTCCATCCTCGATCGCCGTCCGGACGGCGGCGGTCGCCCGCTTCGCCTTGGGAACGCGATGCCACGCGGCGTCCAGACCGGCCGCGGTGAGGGCCTCGCGCAACTCGGTCCTCACGGCCGCCTTGACCTTCGTGGCGTGCTCGACCACGGCGACGCGCGGCGTCGGCCGGGTCACCGTGTCGGTCATCCGGACGCCTCGTCCGTCCACACCTCGGCGACGGACTCCCGCCGCGCCGCTCTGAACCTCGGCTCGGCCAGGCCCGTGTCGACGTCGTAGAGGAACCCACCGACGGCGACGTGGTCGGGGATCAGCGGATGGGAGCGGATCATCTGCACGTCGTCGTGGAGCGTGGCCACCTGGTCGGCGATGACCTCGAACGACTGCCAGGAGGCATCCAGACCGCTCGACTGACTGACCTTGGCCCGCAGCTCCTGCAGCGTGTACGCCGCCATCGCGCAGCGCGTGTGGGGGACCACGAGAATGCGCTGGACGCCGAGGAGGTGCACGCCGAGCACGAGGGCGTCGAGGGCGGCGGGCGTGACTCGACCGCCGGGGTTGCGGAAGATCTTGGCGTCGCCGTGCTGGAGTCCGAACATCCGCAGCGGGTCGATGCGCGAGTCCATGCACGTGACGATGGCCACCCCGGCGTGCGCCACCCCGTCGAACCCCCCGAGCTCGAACTGCTCGGCGAAGGTCCGGTTGGCGTCCAGGAGGTCAGCGAACGCGTCGGACATCGGAACGCACGTTACGACCGCACGGGGTGGAGTGCGGCGCTCGTCGTCACGCCGTCAGCCGCCGAAGTCGCCGCCGCCGAAGTCGCCGCCGCCGAAGTCGCCGCCGCCGAAGTCACTGCCGCCGAAGTCACCGCTGCCCCAGTCGCCACCGCCATCGGCAGCGCCGCCCTCGTGGACCCCGGTCGTGCCGCCATATCCCCAGCCGCCGAACCCCCACCCGAGCATCGAACCGAGCAGCAGCCCGCCGAACAGCCCGGCGCCCGTGCCGCCGAACCACCCGCCCTGGAAGGCACCCGGATACCCGACGTAGGTCGGCTGGCGGTGCTGGTCCAACGTCACCGCCGGTTCGCCGTGCGAGCCGACCTGGCGCAGCACGGTCGGCGGCTCGGGTGGCTGCCGCCCGTCCATGATCGCCTTCGCCCGGTCCATCGAGTAGCGCGCTTCCACCACCACCCGCTCGACGCGCACGAGGTCGACCGGCTCGTCGGCGGCGTCGAGCGCGGCCTGGGCGGCCCGGTACCTGTTCACCGCGGCGTCGAAGTCGCCCTGGGCGGCGGGGTGCAGCTGGACGTCCGGCTCGAGGCGAACGACGTCGTCGGCCAGCACGGACAGCTCGGCGGCCAGTAGCTGGCGGTCGGCGGCCTCCTGGCGGGCCCGCTCGGCGGCGGCCGCCCTGCGCCGCCGGCTCATCCGCCACAGCAGGACCGCGGCGACGACAACCGCAGCGATCAACAGGCCCCACAGCACCCAGTTGGTGCCGCCGCCCTCATCGGAGCCGGCCGATCCTTCGGTGCCCGCTCCGGCGGCCACCTGCTCGCCGACCAGCCGCACGAACTGCGTGAGCACCTCCGTGGTGTCGTCGTCGCCCTCGGCCGACGCGGTGTCGGCCAGTCGACTCGCTCCGTCGAACACGTTGCTGCCGGCGAGCAAGCGTTCGCCGATCACGATGCCGTAGGTGCCCGGCCGGTCGACCTGCTCGGCGATCTGGCGGGCCGCGGCGCTGGCATCGCCACCGGCGCTGTCGCGAGCGGAGTCGGGCAGGATGGCGATGTACACGGGTGTGCGCGCCGAGCCGATCGCCGCCTTGACCTCGGCCACGGCGTCGGCGTCGATCGCCCGCTCGGCGCCCGGGTCGACGTAGACGAAGTCGCTCCGCAACGACTCGGCGACCTCGTCGATGACCGTCGCGCCGGCCCCGGCCGGTGCACCCAGGAGCGCCAGCACGAGGAGCAACGCAGCGGCGGCGAACCGCGTCATGTGGGCACCGTAGCCCCAGCGTCGGGGCCGTCAACGGCGCCGATCACCGCCGTAGCGTCGCCGCCATGCCTGCCATCGTCAGCGCCGCCGAGTTCGCCGCCCGTACGGACCTGCACGACTGGCGATACCTGCTGGCGCGTCTCGAGGCCAGGTTCGAGGCCGACTCGTTCCGCGCCGCAGCGGCGCTCGTCGAGGCCATCGCCGACGCCGCGGACGCTGCCGATCACCACCCGGACATCGACATGCGCTACCCGGGTCGGCTGCGCGTGGCGTTGTCGACGCATGCCGCCGGCGGGGCGGTGACGGACCTCGATCTGGCGCTGGCGGCCACCATCTCCCGCTTGGCCGCAGCTGCTGGAGCGACCAGTGACCCGTTGATCGCGTCGGCCGCTGAGGTGGGCATCGACGCCATGGACATCGGAGCCGTCCGCCCGTTCTGGAAGGCCGTCCTCGGCTACGTCGATGATCCGGCCGCGCCGGGCGATGGCCAGGGAGCGATCGTCGACCCGGCGCGCCTCGGGCCGCCGTTCTGGTTCCAGCAGCTCGACGAGCCACGGCGTCAGCGCAACCGCCTGCACATCGACGTCACCGTCCCCCACGACATCGCCGAGCAGCGCGTCGCCGCTGCGCTGGCGGCTGGCGGGACCCTGGTCACCGCGGAGTTCGCCCGCTCGTGGTGGGTCCTCGCCGACGTCGAGGGGAACGAGGCGTGCATCTCCACGTGGCAGGACCGCGGCGCCTGACCCGTCCGCGCCGGCGCCGCGGCGGGATCCGGAAATGTCACGTCGAACGGCGGTCACGGCCGCGCGATACTGGTGCTGATGGGGTTGTCCCACCGTCTGACGGTGGCCGAGGCCATCGGCCCTCTGGCCACGAAGCTGCTCGGCGGGGAGTTGCCGCTGCGCATCGAGTTCTGGGACGGCAGCACCGTCGGCCCGGAGGTCCCGCCGGCGCCGGGGGCGCTGCAGGTCCGTTCTCGCGACGCCCTCGTTCGGCTCCTGTGGCGGCCTGACCAGCTGGGCCTGGCACGGGCGTACATCGCCGGCGACCTCGACGTCGACGGCGACCTGTACGAGTTGCTCGCCGTGATGCTGCCGATCGTCCACCGCGGCATGCGCCTCAGTTGGACGGCGCTGCCCGCCGGGCTGAGCGCCGCGGCGCGTGTCGGCCTGCTGCGCCCCCCGCTCCCGGCACCGCCCGAGGAGGCCCGCCTGTCCGGTGGCCGGCACTCGATCCGCCGTGACGCCGCGGCCATCGGCCATCACTACGACGTCGGCAACGACTTCTACGAGCTCCTGCTCGGTCCCTCGATGACCTACTCGTGCGCCCGGTTCGAGTCCGACGACACCGACCTGGCAACCGCCCAAGCGGCCAAGCACGAGCTGATCTGCCGCAAGCTCGGGCTCGGAGATCGAAATGGCATGCGCCTGCTCGACGTCGGCTGCGGCTGGGGCTCGATGGCGATCCACGCTGCCCAGCACTACGACGTGTCCGTTGTCGGGATCACGATCAGCCAGTCGCAGGCCGACCTCGCCCGCAAGCGGGCGGCCGAGGCCGGTGTCGGTGAGCGGGTCGAGATCCGTCTGCAGGACTACCGGGAGCTGTCCGGTGAGCGGTTCGACGCCATCTCGTCGGTCGGGATGTCCGAGCACGTCGGTGAGTCGCGGCTGGACGAGTACTACGGCGTCCTGCACGGTGTCCTGTCACCCCGGGGGCGGCTGCTCAACCACGCCATCAGCGCCATCGGCGGCTCGCGGATCGGGACCAGGTCGTTCATCGGCCGGTACGTGTTCCCCGACGGGGAACTGATCGACGTGGGGTCGTCCGTCCTGGCGATGGAGCGGGCTGGGTTCCAGGTCCGGGACGTCGAGTCGCTGCGTGAGCACTACGCCCGCACGTTGCGCGCCTGGGTGACCCGCCTGCAGGACAACTGGGAGGAGGCGGTCGACCTGGTCGGGTCGCGTCGGGCGCGCGTGTGGCGCCTGTACATGGCGGCCTCGGCGGTCAACTTCGCCGCCGGGACGATCGACATCCACCAAGTGCTCGGCGTCGTGCCGGGACCGGACGGATCGAGCGGCATGCCCCCCACCCGCCGGTCCTGGGACGGATGACGGCACCGCTGTTGCTCGGCGGAGTCCCCGAGCGTTCGTTGCGCAGCGAGCATGACAGCCCAGGCCGGCCTTGCTCGGCTTCGCGAGCGGAGCGAGCTCACGGCAGTCTGGCTGGTGCCGCTGAAGGGGAGCGAAGTCTTCGGAGCGAGCGAGGCCATTGATTCGGTACGGTCCGGCGTCGATGACGGCACGCCGACTGCGCGAGGCGATGGCCGCGGGCCTCGTCCACGCGCCGGGATGCAGCGATGCGCTCGGCGCCATGCTCATCGAGCAGGCCGGTTTCCCGGCCGCCTACCTCTCGGGGTTCGCCGTGTCGGCGACCTCGCTGGGTCAACCCGACCTCGGGCTGCTGGGGATGGACGATGTCGTCGGGGCGGTCAGCCGCATCACGGCCGTCGTCGACCTTCCGATCATCGCCGACATCGACACGGGCTTCGGCGGGCCGCTCAACGTGACCCGCACGGTGCGGGCGGTCGAGGCGGCCGGCGCGGCGGCCGTGCAGATCGAGGACCAGGTGGCTCCGAAGCGGTGCGGGCACTTCGAGGACAAGGCCGTCGTGCCGGCGCCCGAGGCGGTCGAGCGCGTTGCGATCGCCGTCCAGGCGCGCCGCATCGACGACACGGTCGTCATCGCCCGAACGGACGCCGTGGCCGTCGACGGTGTGGATGCGGCGATCGACCGGGCCGGTTCGTTCGTCGCTGCCGGCGCCGACGTCGTGTTCGTCGAGGCGCTCGAGGACGTCGAGCAGCTCCGCCGGGTCAACGCCGCGCTCCCCGGCGTCCCCCTCGTGTTCAACGCCGTCGAGGGGGGCCGCTCACCCGACCTCGACCCGGGCTCGCTGGAGGCCATCGGCGTGCGCCTGCTGCTGCACCCGATCTCGCTGCTGCTGGCGGCGATCACCGCCCAGCAGGGCGCCCTGGTGGCGCTGCGCGACGGTCGGTCGGCGACGACGGCCACCATCGGCCTCGCCCGCGCTGTCGTCGGTGCCGACGACGCACTCGCCCGCCACCATCCGACCACCGACTGACCCCGGGAGGACCCATGCCCCGCCTGCGCCAGGTGCACCGCCAGGAGACCGACGACGAGTTGACCCTGCAGATGTACGACCAGCTGTTCGGGCCCGATCGCGACCCGGTCGACGACCCGGGCACGGCGACGGGCACGCCGGGGGACTGGTGGACGGTCTTCGCCCTCTCGCCGGACATCTTGCGCCACTGCGTGCGCGGGTTCGCCCTGTACCGCAGCCCGTCGAGGCAACTCGACCCGGCACTGCGCGAGCTCGGTCAGACCCGCGCCGGGTGGTTGCGCGGCAGCCAGTTCGTGTTCTCGCAGCACTGCAAGTCGTGTCGCACGGTCGGGCACAGTGAGGACAAGATCGCCGCCATCCCGGCGTGGTCGACATCGCCCCACTTCGACGACCGTGAGCGGGTGGTGCTGGCGTACACCGACGCGCTGGTCGGTGGCGACGGGCGGATCCCCGATGCGCTCTTCGAGCAGCTGCGCGAGCACCTGTCCGACGTCGAGATCCTCGAGCTGACGTACATCACCGGGCTCTACGAGATGCACGCCATCATGAGCCGGGCGTTGCGCACCGAGTTCGACGATCGGGATGACCCGATCGTCGAGATCGCCGGCGACGAGGCCTCGCTGGCCGTCGACGTCGGCGCCGCCATCAGCCGTGAGGATGCCTGAACCCAGACCTTACGATGGCGGGCGTGGGCGAGCGCGAGGTCCTGACGGCGAAGCTGCGGGGATTCGGGACGACGATCTTCGCCGAGATGTCGGCGCTGGCCGCGGCGACCGGCTCGATCAACCTCGGGCAGGGCTTCCCCGACACCGACGGGCCGCCGGAGGTGCTCGACGCCGCCGTGCAGGCGATCCGAGACGGCGTGAACCAGTACCCGCCCGGACCCGGACTGCCCGTGCTGCGCGAGGCCATCGCCCGCCACCAGCGCCGCTTCTACGGCCTGGAGCACGACCCGGACACGGAGGTGCTGGTCACCGCCGGCGCCACCGAGGCGCTCGCCGGCGCCCTGCTCGGCATGCTCGACACCGGTGACGAAGTCGTCGTGTTCGAGCCGATGTACGACAGCTACCAGGCGTGCGTTGCCCTCGCCGGGGCCCGAGCCGTCCCCGTCCCCCTGCGCCCGGGTGCCGATGGTCGGTACGTGTTCGACCCGGACGAGCTGCGTGCCGCCGTGTCACCGCGCACGAAGCTGATCCTCTTCAACTCGCCGCACAACCCGACGGGCAAGGTGTTCGACGCCGAGGAGCTGTCGACCATCGCCGCACTCGCCATCGAACGTGACCTCGTCGTCGTGACGGACGAGGTCTATGAGCACCTCGTGTTCCCGGGCGCCACCCACGTTCCGATGGCCACGCTCCCGGGCATGGCCGAGCGCACGCTGACCATCTCCTCGGGCGGCAAGACGTTCAACACCACGGGGTGGAAGATCGGGTGGGCGTGCGGCCCGGCCGACCTCGTCGCGGCCACGCGCACGGCCAAGCAGTTCCTGACCTTCGTCAGCGGCGCGCCGTTCCAGCCGGCCATCGCCGCCGGGTTGGACCTGGACGACGAGTACTTCGTCGGGCTGGCCGCCGACCTGACCACCAAGCGCGACCACCTCGTCGCCGCCCTCGAGGTCGCCGGCTTCACGACGTTCCGGCCCGAGGCGACGTACTTCACGACCGTCGACATCCGCCCAATCGACCGGGCCGGTGACGGCATGGCGTTCTGCCGATCGCTGCCCGAACGGTGCGGTGTGGTCGCCGTGCCGAATCAGGTCTTCTACGCCGATCAACAGCTCGGTCGGCACCTGGTGCGGTTCGCCTGCTGCAAGCGCCTCGACGTCCTCGACGAGGCGGCGCGCCGGCTGAAGGGGTTGGCGGCATGACCGTGCTGCGCGTGGCTGCGCTGCAGCACGACATCGTGTGGAACGACCGGGAGGCCAACTTCGCCCGACTGGCGCCGATGATCGCCGCAGCCGTCGGCGCCGGCGCCGGATTGGTGCTGTGCACGGAGACGTTCTCGACCGGCTTCGCCGTCGACGAGGCGGACCTCGGTGAGCCCGAGGGCGGCCCGTCGTCGTCGTTCCTCGCTGCCCAGGCGGCCACCCACGGCGTGTGGGTGGGCGGGACCTGCCCGGAGCTGCCCCGCGTGGTCGCCGACCACGACCCGCGCCCGTACAACTCGTTCGTGCTGGCCGGGCCGGACGGGACGGTCCACCGGTACCGCAAGATCCACCCGTTCACGTTCGGCGGCGAGGACAAGTCGTTCCGCGCCGGGAGCGAGCTGAGCACCGTCGAGATCGGCGGACTGCGGGTCAGCCCGCTGGTCTGCTACGACCTGCGCTTCGCCGACGAGTTCTGGGGGTTGGCCGAGACCACCGACGTGTACCTGGTCCCCGCCAACTGGCCGGAGAAGCGCCGCCTGCACTGGCAGGTCCTGCTGCAGGCGCGGGCGATCGAGAACCAGGCCTACGTGGTCGGCGTGAACCGGGTCGGTGAGGGTGGGCGGCTGTCGTACTGCGGTGACAGCCGCATCGTCGACCCTGCCGGCGAGCTGCTGGCCACGGCGGCCGGCGGCGAGACGATGCTGCTCGCCGACCTCAGTTCCGAGCGCGTCGCCGAGGTGCGCGACCGGTTCCGCTTCCTGCAGGACCGCCGTTGACAGCTGGGTGACGGCCAACCGGCCTGAACCGCCGGTCGAGCCACCGGTAGCTTCCACGGCATGCCCGCGTCGTCCATGGTCTCGGCGCGTGGGCTGGTCAAGCGCTTCGGCGAGTTCACCGCCGTCGACGGCATCGACGTCGACGTCCGGCCCGGTGAAGCCTTCGGCTTCCTCGGTCCCAACGGTGCCGGCAAGTCGTCGACGATGCGGATGATCGGGTGCACGTCACCGATCACTGCCGGCGAGCTGCGCGTGCTGGGCATGGACCCGAGGACCGAGGGCCGGCAGATCCGCGCCCGGCTGGGCGTCGTGCCGCAGGCCGACCAGCTGGACAACGAGCTGACGGTCGAGGAGAACCTGGTCATCTACGGCCGGTACTTCGACATCCCGCGCGCCGAGTGCCGGCGTCGGGCGGCCGAGCTGCTGGAGTTCGTCCAGCTGTCGGAGCGGGCGCGCAGCAAGGTCGAACCACTGTCGGGCGGCATGAAGCGGCGCCTGACGATCGCCCGCTCGTTGATCAACGAGCCCGACGTCCTGCTGCTCGACGAGCCGACGACGGGGCTCGATCCGCAGGCCCGCCACGTGCTGTGGGACCGGCTGTACCGCTTGAAGCAGCAGGGCGTCACGCTGGTCTTGACGACGCACTACATGGACGAGGCCGAGCAGCTGTGTGACCGGCTCGTCGTGATGGACAAGGGCCGCATCGTCGCCGAGGGTTCCCCGCGTGAGCTGATCGAGGCGCACTCGACGCGTGAGGTGCTGGAGTTGCGCTTCCGGGCCGGCACGAATGAAGCATCGGCACCGCGGGTCGACGGGATCGGAGAACGGATCGAGGCGTTGCCGGACCGCATCCTGGTCTACGCCCATGACGGCGAGAAGGCGTTGGCCATGGCCCACGATCGTGGGCTGGTGCCCGAGAGCGCGCTGGTGCGGCGCAGCAGCCTGGAGGACGTGTTCCTCCGGCTGACCGGCCGCACCTTGGTGGACTGAGACGATGGCTCGCTCCGTCCTGCTCGCTGCGGTGTCGAGGCTGCCGGGAGCTCGCTCCGCTCGCGAGGTCGGACAAGGCCGACCTCCCGTCACGTGCTCATTGCAGCACGAACGCTCGGGAGCTTCGTCGTGACGACGCCAGCGGCGGTTCGGGTGTGGGAGACGAACCTCGCCGTGTACAAGCAGGTGTGGAAGTCGAACCTCCTCGGCAGCTTCGTCCAGCCCTTCCTCTACCTGCTCGGCATGGGGCTCGGGGTCGGCGCCCTGGTCGACAGCGGCCCGGCGTCGGCGGAGGTGCTCGGCGGGGTCGAGTACGTGTCGTTCCTTGCCCCTGCGTTGATCGCCACGACGGCGACGCTCGTCGTCGTCCAGGAGGCGATGTGGCCCGTGATGGACGGGTTCATGTGGAGTTCGTCGTACCGGGCGATGGCGGCGACGCCGCTGGCGCCGGGTCAGGTCGCCGGCGGCGTGGCGCTCTGGCACGCGACGCGGGCGCTGATCGTCGCGACCGGTGTAGCCACCGTGCTGGCGCTGTTCCCGCAGACCCGTTCGTGGGGTCTGATCCCCGCCGTGGTGTTCGGCGTGCTGGCGGCAATGGCGCTCGCCCTGCCCGTGACGGCGTGGTCGGCGACCCGGGAGAGCGACCAGTCGTTCCCGGCGATCATGCGCTTCGCCGTCATCCCGATGTTCCTGTTCGCCGGTGCCTTCTACCCGGTCGAGCAGCTCCCGGACTGGTTGCAGCCGGTGGCGTGGGCGACCCCGCTGTTCCACGGTGTCGCGCTGTGTCGCGGCGCCGTGCTCGGCACCCTCGACGTCGGGGCCGGCCTGGTCCACGTCGCCGTCCTCGGCGGGTATGCGACGGTCGGCTTCCTCTTCGCCCGTCGCGGGTTCGCCCGCAGGTTGCACCCATGAGCGCCTCGACCGCGCTGGTCGGGACGAGGTCCGGGCTGCGCCTCCTGCCGCCCGAGCTGGTCGCCGCCCGACGGCCGCACCGGATGTTCGAGCGCAGCCTGATGTCGACCAGGCGCACGTGGCTCGTGATCTTCAGCGGGTTCTTCGAGCCGCTCTTCTACCTCCTGTCGATCCGCGTTGGGTTCAGCGAGCTGGTCGGTGACATCGACGACGGCGGTCAGTCGATCCCGTACGCCGAGTTCGTTGCGCCGGCGCTGATGGCGGCGTCGGCGATGAACGGCGCTGTCTACGACTCGACGATGAACCTCTACTTCAAGCTGCGCCACGCCAAGACGTACGACACGGTCCTCGCCACGCCGATGACCCCGGCCGATGTCGCGCTGGGCGAGATCGGCTGGGCCGTGGTGCGCGGGTTCGTCTACTCGATCGCCTTCCTCGTCACGATGTGGGCGCTCGGCATGACCGGCTCGCCCTGGGTCGTGCTGGCCCTGCCGGCGTGCATCCTGATCGGGTTCGCCTTCGCCTCGATGGGGATGGCGCTGACCACCTACATGCGTTCGTGGGCCGACTTCGAGTACGTGTCCGCGGTGACGCTGCCGCTGTTCCTGTTCTCGGCGACGTTCTACCCGCTGTCCAGCTACGGCAGCTGGGGGTGGGTCGTCCAGCTCAGCCCGCTGTACCACGGCGTGGCGCTGGTGCGGGGGGCCAACCTCGGCCAGTTCGAGTGGTCGATGTTCGGCCACGTGGCGGTGCTCCTGGCGTTGACGCTCGCCGGGCTCACGGTCGCCTCCCGCCGGGTGGAGACCCTCCTCCTCAAGTGATCATGGGACGGCCGTAGCCTGGCCAGCATGTTGTTCCGCACCAAGACGCAGATGGTGTCGGAGGCCGATGCGCTCCCCGGTCGCACCGACCAGACGATGCCCATCCCCGAGCGCCACACCGTGCTCGACCACCCGCTCCAGGGCCCGTGGCCGGACGGCATGCGCACGGCGGTGTTCGGGCTCGGCTGCTTCTGGGGCGCCGAGCAGCTGTTCTGGCAGCTGCCAGGGGTGTACAGCACGGCAGTCGGCTACGCCGGCGGCTACACGCCCAACCCCACCTACGAAGAGGTCTGCTCGGGCCGCACGGGTCACACCGAGGCCGTGCTCGTCGTCTACGACCCGGCCGTCGTCAGCTACGAGCAGCTGCTGAAGGCGTTCTGGGAGGACCACGATCCGAGCCAGGGCATGCGCCAGGGCAATGACGTCGGCACGCAGTACCGCAGCGCCATCTACTACGCCGATGCCGAGCAGCGGGCCGCCGCCGAGGCGACCCGCGACAGCTACGCCGAGGCGCTGGCCGGCGCGGGCTACGGCGAGATCACCACCGAGATCGCCCCGCTCGGCGACTTCTTCTACGCCGAGCCGTACCACCAGCAGTACCTCGACAAGAACCCCGGCGGCTACTGCCCGCTGCACGCCACCGGCGTCTCCTGCCGCGTGTAGCGGCGCCCCGCCCTCACGGTCAGCGAACTGGTTGCCACGCAACCCGCTCGCTGACGAGGACGGTCAGCCGCCCCAGCCGCTGCGGCGGATGTCCTCGCCGTCCTCGTCGAGGCGACGTCCCGGCCCCCGCAGGACCCCGGGGGTGGCGCTGAGACGGGCGATCAGCCCCTGCATCGGCACGCCGCCGACCTCGACGATCGCCTGGCGCGCCGCGTAGTGCGGGTCGGCGGCGATGTCGGCCATGTCCATCACCGGTCCGGCCGCGGCGTGGGCGGCGCCGAACGCCTCCAGCACCTCGGCGCCGGTGCGCTGCGCGCACCACGCCGCCATCCGCTCCTCGATCTCGTCGCGGTGCGCGGTGCGGCCGGCAAAGGTGCGGAACCGCTGGTCGTCGCCGAGGCCCAGCAGTTGCATCACCCGCCCGGCGACCGAGTCGCTGCTCGTCGACACGGCGATCCAGCGCCCGTCCCGGCACCGGTACGTCCCGCGGGGGACCGTGTACGGCAACCCCGACCCGAGACGCGGCTGCTGCTCCTGGTGCAGCGCGTACACCGAGGCCAGCGGGCCCATCAGTTGGAACATCGTCTCCAGCAGGTTGACATCGACCACCTGCCCCCGGCCGCTGTGCAGCGCGACCATCGTGGCGAACGCCGCCGCCAACGCGGTCACCTCGTCCGTCAGGGCGATGGGCGGCAGCAGCGGCTGCCCGTCGGGCTCGCCGTTGATCGCTGCGAACCCCGACATCGCCTCGGCGATCGTGGCGAATCCCGGCCGGGCGGCGTATGGCCCGTCCTGGCCGAACCCCGTCACCCGGGTGATCACCAGGCGCGAGTTGCGACCGTGCAGCACCTCGGGGCCGAGTCCGAGGCGCTCCAGGGCACCGGGCCGGAAGTTCTCCACGACCACCTGCGCTTCGTCGAGCAGCCCCAGCACCATCGCCCGGTCCTCGTCGTCCTTCAGGTCGGCGACGACCGTCCGCTTGCCGCGGTTGGCCAGCTTCCACCACAGGCCCTCGCCGTCGCGCTCGTCCCGCCACGCCATGTTGCGCAACGTGTCGCCGCCGGGCCGCTCGACCTTGATGACGTCGGCGCCGAAGTCGGCGAGGTAGCGGGCGCAGTTCGGACCGGCGAGGACGGTCGACAGATCGACGACTCGGACGTCGGCGAGCGGTCCGTCGGTCATGGCACGAACCCGGCGGCCACCGTCGCCGTCACGGCGCCCGCCCGCAGCTGGGCGGCGTAGGCGCCGTCCCGGGCGACCAGCTCGTCGTGCGTGCCGAGCTCCACGATCCGCCCCGCCTCGAGCACGGCGATCCGGTCGGCGCCGCGGATCGTCGACAACCGGTGGGCGATGACGAGCGCAGTGCGCCCGGCCAGCGCCGCCTCCAGTGCCGCCTGCACGTGCAGCTCGCTGTCGTTGTCGAGGTGGCTGGTTGCCTCGTCGAGGATCATGACCGCCGGGTCCTTGAGCAGCAGCCGGGCGATGGCGATGCGCTGCTTCTCGCCGCCCGACAGCCGATACCCGCGGTCGCCGACCACGGTGTCGAAGCCGTCGGGGAGCGCCGTGATGGTGTCGAGGATGCGCGCCGCGTGGCAGGCCGCCACCAGCTCGTCGACGGTGGCCTCCGGCCTGGCGTAGCGCAGGTTGTCGCCGATCGTCTCGTGGAACAGGTGGGGGTCCTGGGCGACGACACCGATGGCGCCACGCAGCGAGCCCAGGGTGAGGTCGCGCACGTCGAGACCGTCGACGCGCACGGCGCCCGCGGTCACGTCGTACAACCGCGGGACGAGCGACACCAGTGTCGACTTGCCGGCGCCGGACGTTCCGACCAGTGCGACGGTCTCCCCGGGCGCCACGTCGAGCGTCACGCCCTGCAGCACGTCGACGTCCGGGTCGGTGGTGGGCAGGTGCTGCTCGAGGGACGAGATCGACGTCTCGGCGGCGGGCGGATACCGGAAGCGCACGTCCTCGAACGTCACCCGCCCGCGCGGCTCGATCAGGTCGACCGCTCCCGGCCGTTCGGCGATCGCCTCGTGCGCATCGAGCACCTCGAAGACCCGCTCGAAGCTGACCATCGAGGTCATGAGGTCGACGCGGGCGTTGGTCAGGCCGGTCAACGGTCCGTACACGCGGGTCGCCAGGGCGGCGAGGGCGACGAGGGTGCCTGCCGTCAGCTCGCCGGAGACGACGAGGTGGGCGCCGACGCCGTAGATCGTCGCCGCGCCGACGGCGGCCACGAGTCCGAGGGCGACGAAGAACACCCGCCCGTACATCGCCGAGCTGATGCCGGTGTCGCGCACCCCGGCGGCATGGCGCTCGAAGGCCTCGTCCTCGCGCCGGTGGTCGCCGAACAGCTTGACCAGCATCGCACCGGCGACGTTGAACCGCTCCGTCATCTGCGTGCTCATCGTGGCGTTGTGCTGCATCTGGCGCCGGGAGATGTCCTGCAGGCGCCGTCCGACGCGGCGGGCGGGGATGACGAACATCGGCAGCACGACGAGTGCCAGCAGGGTCAGGCGCCACTCGAGGGCGAGCATCGCCGTCACCGTCGTGATCAGGACGACGATGTTGCTGACGACGCTGCCGAGCGTGCTGGTGACCGCCGTCTGAGCGCCGACCACGTCGTTGTTGAGGCGGGAGATCAAGGCGCCGGTCGGCGTCCGCGTGAAGAAGGCGATCGGCATCCGCTGGACCTTGGCGAACAGCGCCCGGCGGAGGTCGTAGATCAGCCCCTCGCCGACGCGCGAACTGCACCAGCGCTGCGTGATCTGCAGCGCAGCGTCGCCGATCGCGGCAGCGACGGCGGCGGCGGCGAGCCAGGTGATCATCGCCCGATCGCCGTCGGGGATGGCCGTGTCGAGGATCGAGCGCACGACGAGCGGTGGCACGAGCGCCAGCAGCGCGGCGGCCAGGATCGCCAGCAGGAACAGCGCGATGGTCCCTCGATACGGCCGGGCGAACGTCCAGATGCGGCGCAGGGTCGCCCGGGTCACGCGAGCGCCCTCCACCGTGCTGGCGTCCCTCGGCGCCATCGAGTGAGGTCCCATCCGCATCGACGGTGAGGCTACGGGCGCGCCCGCGACGCACCGGCGGTCCGGTGGCGACGACGACGCGCGGACGTGTGCTCGTACCATGCCGGGCATGTCGCGATCCCCCCTCGTGGCGCTCGGCGCGCTCGCCATCGTGGCCGCTTCGGCATGCGGCGACAGCGGTGTCGTCACCGAGCGCGCCGATGCTGCCGGGTCGGCGTCGACCGACGAATCACTCCCGCCCGACACCGATCCCGACGACACCAGCGGCGCGACGGATCCCGGTGACGGCTCGTTGCAGTGGGCAACGGTCGACGAGGGCGTCGAGACCGCCTTGCTGGAGGTGCCGGTCGACTACGACGACCCCGACGGTGCGCAGATCGAGCTGTACCTCGCCCGCCGGCTGGCCGACGACCAGGCCAACAAGATCGGGTCGCTGCTCGTCAACCCAGGCGGGCCGGGGTTCGGGGGCAGTGACTTCGCCCTCTTCGCCGACCAGATCTATGAGCAGGAGCTGCTGGAGCGCTTCGACATCGTCGGGTGGGACCCACGTGGCACTGGATCCAGCGAGCCGGCGATCGACTGCGTCGACGACTACGACCGGTACACCGCCGGCGTCGACATCACGCCCGACGACGACGACGAGAAGCAGGAGATCGTCGATCGGGCCGAGGAGTTCGCCGCCGAGTGCGCCACGAAGAACGCCGAGATCCTCCCCTTCATCGGCACCAACAACTCGGCGCGGGACATGGACGCCATCCGCCAGGCCCTCGGCGAGGAGCAGATCAGCTACTTCGGCTTCAGCTACGGCAGCGAGCTCGGCGCGACGTGGGCCACGCTGTTCCCCGAGACGGTGCGGGCGGCGGTGCTGGACGGTGCGGCCGACCCCAACGCCGACCCGCTGGAGTCGAACCTGCAGCAGACCCGGGGGTTCGAGGCCACGTTGACGACGTACCTGGCACAGTGCAGCGAGGACACGAGCTGCGCCTTCCACAACGGCGGGGACGCCGAGGGGGCGTTCGACGACCTGATGGAGTCACTGGACGAGACGCCGGTGCCGAGCGAACCCGATCGGCCCGACGTCGATCGTGGGGTGGCGCTGCAGGCGGTCATCCAGGCGATGTACGCCGACGTCGTTCTGGCCGCAGCTGTCCGACGCGCTGGTCGCCGCCCAGCAGGGAGACGGCGCGCCGCTGCTCGAGCTCTTCGACGCCTACTACCAGCGCAAGACGGACGGCACGTGGGGCAACGAGCTGGAGGCGTTCCAGTCGATCGTCTGCATGGACCAGGTCGAGCGGCCGACGGTCGAGGAGTCGGACGCCGAGGCCCCCCTGTTCAACGAGGCCGCCCCGCGCATCGCCCCCGACACCACGGGCGACTACTTCTGCACCTTCTATCCGGAGTCGACGGACCCCCGGGTCGAGATCACGGGCGCCGGGGCCGGCCCGATCCTCGTCATCGGCACGACCGGGGACCCGGCGACACCGCTGGAGAGCACGCGGGTCATGGCCGACACGCTGGAGGACGGCCGGCTCGTCGTCGTCACCGCCGACCAGCACACGGGGTACAACGTGAACGAGTGCGTCGACGACATCGTCCACGCCTACCTCATCGACCTCGAGGTGCCCGACGAAGAGAGCCAGTGCTGAGCCGTCGACCCCTCAGCGGGTGAAGACGGGCTGACGCTTCTCGGTGAAGGCCTTGACGGCCTCGGCGTGCTGCGACGATTCCCAGCACGTCAACAGGTACTCGTGCTCGGCCCGCTGGACGGCGGCGAGGTCGGACTCCACGGCGTTCGCCGTCAGGAGGTGCTTGATCATCCGCAGCTGCGGCGCCGGGTTGGCGGCGTAGGACGAGGCGATCTCCACCGCCACGTCGACGACGTCGTCGGGACCGGACACCCGGTCGGCCAGCCCGATGGCGTGGGCCTCGTCGCCGAGGATGATCCGCCCGGACAGGCACAGGTCGCTGGCGCGGCCGAAGCCGATCCGCTCGGCCAGCAGCCGGGAGCTGGCCAGCTCGGGCACGAGGCCCATCTTGATGAAGCCCATCCCGAACTTGGCGCCCGGGGTCGTGACGATCTGATCCATCGGCAGGCACATCGTGACGCCGATGCCGACCGCCGGTCCGTTGATCGCCGCCACCATCGGCTTGGCCGCCCGGACGAACTGCACCCAGTCGACCCCGCGGGGCATGCCGCCGCGCCCGCCGGCCGTGTCGTTGCCGGGGTCGCTGCCGTCGATGCGGGCCTGGAACGTGTCCTGCATGTCGGCGCCGGCGCAGAACCCCCGGCCGGCTCCCGTCGTGACGATGGCGCCGACCTGCGGGTCGTCGTTGGCCCGGGTGATCGCGTCGACCTGCTCCTCGGCCATCGTCGGCGTCCAGGCGTTGAGGCGCTCGGGACGGTTCAGCGTGATGACGGCCACGTCGCCGCGCACGTCGTAGGTGATCTGCGAGTACTCCACGCCGTGCATCGTCGCGAACACCGTTCCGGGAGTCGCTACCGGCGGTGGCACAGGCCCCTGGTGTGAGCGGAAGGGGTGGGATTCGAACCCACGGAGGCCCGAAGGACCTCAACGGCTTTCGAGGCCGTCCCATTCGTCCGCTCTGGCACCCTTCCGGCGGGCGAGGCTACCGGGCCGTGCTCAGCGGGGACGCCGGCGGGCGGCGAAGAACTCCCGCAGCAGATCGCCGCACTCGTCGGCCAGTACCCCGGCGGTGACCGGCGGACGGTGGTTCAGGCGGGCGTCGGCGGGCACGTCGTACAGGCTGCCGACGGCGCCGGCCTTCGGGTCGGTCGCCCCGTAGACCAAGCGCCCGACGCGCCCGTTGACGACCGCCCCGGCGCACATCACGCACGGCTCGAGCGTCACGACGAGCGTGCAGTCGTCGAGCCGCCAGCGCCCGAGGACGGCCGCCGCGTCGCGCAGGGCGAGCAGCTCGGCGTGGGCGGTCGGATCGGCGCGCTGCTCCCGCTCGTTGTGCCGGCTGGCGACGACGCGGTCGCCGAGCAGCACGACCGCACCCACCGGCACGTCGTCGTGCGCCGGCGCCCGGCGGGCCTCGTCGAGGGCCAGCCGCATGGCGGCGATCACGTCGTCCAGCGGAGGGAGTGGGATTCGAACCCACGGTGGGTTGCCCCACACACGCTTTCCAAGCGTGCCGATTCGGCCGCTCTCGCACCCCTCCCGGGTCGGACGCAGGGTACCCTGGCGGTGCCGGTCACGGACCGTTCGTGGGCGGTGAGGTGACGGCCGGGTCCTGTGCAACGGGTGGCCGTGAACCAGGTCAGGACCGGGAGGTAGCAGCCTTCAGCGGTACCCCCCGTGTGCCGCAGATCGCCTGGCCGTCGCCTCACCGCCCACGGCCCGTCTCGTTTCCGGGCGCGCACGTTCTCGTATCCGGAAACGTGCGCGCCCAGAAGCGGCGATGGGAACGTCCGCGCCCAGATGGACGGGGGCGGGACGGGTCAGGACCGGGTGGCGGCGAGCTTGGCGGCCCGTTCGGCCAGGGCGGGCATGCCGACGGCGACGGCCCAGTCGTCGAACTCGGGGGTCGGGCCGCGCCACTGCCAGTCGTCCACGGCGCCGACGTCGACGTCGGTGTCGAGGGTCGCAATGCGCCGGAACAGCAGGGCCAGCGCGAAGTCCTGGCGCAGGGCGCTGGACAGCTTCGCCGCGCCGCGCAGCCCGGGCACGTCCCACTGCCCGGCGTGGTCCGGGATCTCTTCGAGGTGCCCGTAGCGGGCGAGCACGGCCGACGCGCTCTTCGCCCCCCATCCGGTGATCCCCGGGAACCCGTCCGCCGAATCCCCGACCAGGCCCAGCCAATCGGGGATCGACGCCGGTCCAACGCCGAACTTCGCCGTGACGGCGTCCTCGTCGAACAGCTCCCGCTTCCGGCGGTCGTACTGCACGACCCGATCCCCCTTGACGCACTGCCCGAGGTCCTTGTCGGGCGTCACGATCACGACCTGCTCGACGCGCTCGTCGCCGTCGGCCAGCTCGGCCGCCGCGCCGAGCGCATCGTCGGCCTCGTGGCTGACCATCGCCCACACGGTGACCCCGAGCGCCTCCAGCGCCTCCTCGACCATCGGCAACTGGGCCAGCAGCTCGGGCGGCATCCCGGCGGAGGTCTTGTACCCCGGCCACAGGTCGTTGCGGAAGCTCTCGATGATGTGGTCGCTCGCCACACCGACGTGGGTCGCGCCTTCGGCCAGGAGCTGCAGCGTCGAGGCCAGCACACCGGCCGTCGCGGCGTAGGGCCCGGCGTCCGGCTCGCGCGCTGCCCGCCCGAAGTTCTGCCGGAACAGCTCGTACGTCCCGTCGATGAGGTGCACCTTCACGACGTCACTACATCACGGTTCGGCGGTCGTGGTGGACGCCGCGGCATCGGCACCCTGCCCGGCGGTGACCGTCGCCACTGCGTTCCAGACGGCGGTGTCGGTGTAGCCGAGCGAGAACAGGGCCACGCCGCCGAGGCCGGCGTCGCGTGCCCGTTGCATCCGGACCTGGGCGCCGGCGGCGTCGACGTAGTTCACCTGGCGCAGCTGCACGCACGACGTCACACCGTCGTCGACCGTCAGCTCGTACTCGAAGGACAGCTCGCCCGTCGTCTCGTCGAGCTCAGGCACGCCCCCGCGGCGAGCGGCGAGCTCGGCCACGGTGAGGAGCGACACCGTCGTCGTGTCCTCCGCCGACGACGGGCACGTGCCGCTCGTCGCTCGGACCCAGTTGTACCCGTACAGCGGGATGCCGAGCAGCAGCTTGGACGGATCGCCCGAGGCCTCCGTCGTGCCCTCGATCACCCGGTCGACCCAGTCGAGCGGGGCGACGGCACCGGGATCGGTGTTGGCGTTCGAGAAGTCGTAGGCCATGACGCGGATGTTGTCGACGAGCGGGGTGATCGCCGAGTAGTCGTAGACCCAGTAGCCGCTGTCGTCGGAGCGTCCGGCGTCGTAGACGGGCGGGATGCTGACGGTCAGCGTCCGCCCGTCGGCGTGCAGGCGCTCGGCCAGCTCGCCGACGAAGGCGACCCAGTTCGGGCGCGTGGCGGCCCACGTGTCGCGGTCGTCGGCGAACGCGAACTGCTCGTAGTCGAGGTCGATGCCGTCGTAGTCACCGTCGGTGGCGAAGGCGACGATGGCGTCGACGTGGCGGGCCCGCTGCTGGGGGTCGGCCAGGATCCCGGCCATCACGCCCTCGTCCGTGCGGTCGAAGATCGACGGCACGACCGGCACGCCTTCAGCCCGGGCGGCATCGACGAACTGCCCGGTCAGGTCGGTCGGCGCCTCGGGATCCACCTCGATCGCCTCGACACCCGTCACGTTGAACCACAGGGGCGAGACCTCGTCGAGCACTGCGGCGTTCTCCTCCAGCGCGGGGAGTGCCTCGTCCAGGGTCCAGTAGGGCGCCCACGTCTGGACGGCGAAGCCGCCCGCCGCCGGCGCGCCGTCGCCGGTCCCTTGGTCGCCGGACCCGCCGTCATCCCCACCAAGCACGACGAAGGCGACGACGGCGAGCGCTGCCACGGCAGCGACGCCCGCGGCGATCAACCCGGTGCGCCGCCGCCGCCGATCACGATCGAGCGGGGACGGTGGCGTGTTGTCGCCGTCCGGGTCCGCCCGCAACGCGGCCGGCGGGGGCGTGGCGGCGACCAGCGCGCCGAGACGAGCCGGCGTGAGCTGGCGCAACGATGGGACCACGTGACGACCTGGCGCCGGCTCGATGTCGATGATGTTGGGCACGGCGATCACCACACACCCCGCCGCACCGGCCGAGGCGACGCCGGTCGGCGAGTCCTCGATCGCCACGCACTGGTCGATGTCGACGCCGAGCGCCTTCGCCGCCAACAGGTACGGCTCGGGATGGGGCTTCCCGTTGTCCACCTCGTCACCGGTGATGACGGCCTGGAACCGCAGCGGGGCGAGCGCCTCGACGACGGCGTCGACGAGCGGCCGCCACGACATCGTGACCAGCGCGCAGGGGACGTCGAGGGCGTCCAGCTCCGACAGGAGCCGCCGGGCGCCCGGCCGCCACGGGATGCGCTCTCCGACCCGGGCGATGACGCTGGCGTGCAGGCGTTCCACGATCTCGGTCGCCTCGAGGCGCACCCCGGCCCGCGCCCGCAGCACCTCCGCCGCCTCGAGCAGGTCGAACCCGATGATCGACCGGGCGTCCTCGTCGGTCCAGCTGTCGCCGAACTCGTCGACCAGCTCGCGCTCGGCGGCCATCCAGTACGGCTCGGTGTCGACGAGCGTGCCGTCCATGTCCCACAGGACGGCGGCCGGTGGGGCGGCCACCGCGGTGGCGACCGTCGTCATGGCGCTCTGCTGCCCGCCCGCCCGCTTCAGACCTGGACGAGCTCGATCAGCGTCCCGTAGCTGCCCTTGGGGTGGATGAAGGCCACCGTGGTACCGCGGCTGCCGGGGCGCGGAGCCTCGTCGATGGCCGTGGCGCCCGCCGCCTTCATCGCCTCCAGGGCAGCAGCGCAGTCGTCGACGCGGTAGGCGATGTGGTGCAGCCCCTCGCCGCGCGTGCGGAGGAACCTGGCCACCGGCGAGTCCTCGCGGGTTGCTGCGGTGAGCTGGATGTAGCTGTCGGCCACCTTGATCAGCGCCTCCTCGACACCGTCACTCTCGACGACCTCGCGGTGGTCGACGGTGGCGCCGAACGCACGGGCGTAGTAGTCGATCGCCGCGTCGAGGTCGCTGACGGCGATGGCGACGTGGTCGATCTCGGTGAGCAGCATCCCGCCATCCTGGCACGGGATGGTGGTGCTCGGCCGGCTACGTCCGACGGCCGCAGGCCGATCTTGGCGCCGCGTCGTCGTCCTCCATCCGGGCGCGGATGTTCCCGGATCCGGGAACATCAGCGCCCCGAATGCGGGATGCGTGATCAGCACTACGCGTGGCGGCGGAACAGCGTGATCTTGTCCTCGCCGATCCGCTCGCGCTTCTCTGGATCGTCGATGCCCAGCCCTTCGCGTGGCGCCAGGCAGAGCACGCCGATCTTGCCCTCGTGCTCGTTGCGGTGGATCGAGCGGGCGGCCACGCCCACCTCGGTCAGGGGGTACACCGCCGACAGCAGCGGCTGGATGCGGCCCTGGTCGATCAGCCGGTTGGCGGCGTAGGCCTCGGCGTAGTTGGCGAAGTGGCTGGAGATCAGCCGCTTGAGCTTCATCCAGAAGTGGCGGTTGTCGAACTCGATCATGTAGCCCGACGTCGCTGCGCACGTCACGACCGTGCCACCGCGCTTGCAGGTGAAGATCGACGCGCCCATGGTCTGGCGACCGGGGTGCTCGAAGACGATGTCCGGGTCGTCTCCGACCAGGCCGCGCACCTGCTTGCCGAAGCGGCGCCATTCGGACTCGTCCTGTGTCGAGGCGTCGGACCAGAAGCGGTAGCCCTCGGCCCGCCGGTCGATCACGGCCTCGACGCCGAGATCGTTGAGCAGCGCCACCTTGTCGGGTGACGACACCACCCCGACCGGTGTGCCACCGCCGTTGAGGACGTACTGGGTGGCGTACCCGCCGATGCCCCCGGTCGCCCCCCACACCAGCACCACGTCGCCCTGCTTCATGCGCGCCCCGTTGCGGCCGACGAGCATGCGGTAGCTGGTGGAGTTGCACAGCGCGTTGACCGCCGCCTCTTCCCAGGTCAGGTGGGTCGGCTTCGGCATCAGCTGGTTGGCCTTGACGACCGTCAGCTCGGCGAGCCCACCGAAGTTGGTCTCGAACCCCCAGATGCGTTGGTTCGACGCCAGCATCGAGTCGTCGTGAGCCGTCGGATCCTGGTCGTCCACCGAGTTGCAGTGGATGGTCACGCGGTCGCCCGGCTTCCAGTTGCGCACCATCGAGCCGACTTGCAGCACGACGCCCGAGGCGTCGGAGCCGACGACGTGGTACGGCAAGCCATGGCGGGCGGCCCAGGTGCTCTCGCGGGCGTACCGGTCGAGGAAGGCAAACGTCGGCAGCGGCTCGAAGATCGACGTCCACACCGTGTTGAAGTTGATGCTCGAGGCCATCACCGCGACGTAGGCCTCGTCCGGCGCCAGCTCGGGCGTGGCGACGTCGCCGATCTGCAGGCTCTTGGTCGGGTCCTTGTCGGCGGACTCGATGCCGGTGAACATCTCGGAGTCCTCGCGCCGCACGAACGCCGCCCGGTAGTGGTCGGGGATGGCCAGCCCGGCCAGCTCATCGCCGCTGGCGCCGGCTTCGATGGCGGCCAGGATCTGCTCCATCACGCGAACTTACCCGTGGGTAGCTACCGCCTGGAAACCACGAAGTACCCTTCAGTCATGAGCGGTAGCTACCTCGTCGCCGGTGCTCGGACCCCGATCGGGAAGATGTCCGGCGCCCTCTCGCCCCTGTCCGCCGCCGACCTCGGCGGCATGGCGATCGCCGCCGCCCTCGAGCGAGCCGGCGTCGCGCCCGACGATGTGGACCACGTGATCATCGGCCAGGTCCTGATGGCGGGCCAGGGCCAGGTGCCGAGCCGGCAGGCCGCCGTCAAGGCGGGCATCCCGATGCGCGTCCCGTCGGTCAACGTCAACAAGGTGTGCCTGTCCGGGCTCAACGCCATCTACCTCGCCGATCAGATGGTCGCCGCCGGTGAGGCCGACATCGTCGTGGCCGGGGGCATGGAGTCGATGACCAACGCTCCGTACCTCGCCGACGGCGCTCGCGGCGGGTTTCGGTACGGGAACACGGAGCTGCGCGACGCGATCGTCGCCGACGGCCTGTGGTGCGCGTTCGATGCCTGCCTGATGGGCCTCGGCACCGAGCGGTACACCGGCGGGGAGATCAGCCGGGCCGATCAGGACGAGTTCGCCGCCCTCTCCCACGAACGGGCGGCGACGGCGATCAAGGATGGCCGCCTCGCCGACGAGATCGCCCCCGTCTCCATTCCGCAGCGCAAGGGCGAGCCGATCGTCGTGGAGCACGACGAGGGCGTGCGGCCCGGCACCACGGCGGAGAGCCTCGGCGGGTTGCGGCCGGCATTCGACAAGGACGGCACGATCACCGCCGGCAATGCCAGCCAGCTGAGCGACGGCGCCAGCGCCATCGTGGTGATGTCGAAGCGGGAGGCCGATCGACGCGGGGTCACCCCCCTCGGCGAGGTCGTCGGCTACGGCATGGTCGCCGGCCCGGACTCGGCGTCGCTGCTGCACCAGCCGAGCGCGGCCATCCACGCCGCCCTCCAGCGGTCCGGCACGGAGCTCGGAGCGGTCGACCTGTTCGAGATCAACGAGGCCTTCGCCGCCGTCGGGCTGTCCTCGATGGCCGACCTCGGCGTCGGGGCCGACGTCGTCAACGTCAACGGTGGCGCCATCGCCCTCGGTCACCCGATCGGGATGAGCGGGAACCGGCTGGCGCTGACGCTGCTCCACGAGCTCCGTCGCCGTGGCGGCGGGACCGGCGCGGCCGCGCTGTGCGGTGGTGGCGGCCAGGGCGACGCCCTGCTCGTCCGGGCGCTCTGACACGCGACCGCAACATTCCCGGGGGGATCCAGGTTTCCGATTTGACAGGATGCGGTAGAACGATCTCGTCAGCCACGGGGCAGCCGATCCTTGACCAGTTCAAGGATCGGCAGTAACGTGACTGACACATAAGGAGATCGGATCGTCGGACTCCCTCCCGCACCGATCTTCTGTACTGGGGCATCACTGCCTGCGTCGGCCCGTCCGCCCGCTACCGACGCAAGTGGTGGTGCCCCAGGCGCGTTTTCGCTGCTCAGCGGCGTTAGCAGTCAGCTGTCGGTGACGTCCCGACGCCCTTCGAGGGCGCGGCCGAGGGTCAGCTCGTCGGCGTACTCGAGGTCGCCACCGACCGGCAGTCCGCTGGCCAGGCGCGTGACGCGCAGGCCGAGCGGGCGGAGCTGGCGAGCCAGGTACATCGCCGTGACCTCCCCCTCGGTGTTGGGGTTGGTGCAGATGATCAGCTCCTCGATGCCCTCGGGCTCGATCCGGGCGAGGAGCTCGCGGATCTTCAGCTGCTCGGGCCCGATCCCCTCCAGCGGGCTCATCGCTCCCAGCAGCACGTGGTAGCGGCCGTGGAACTCCCCGGTGCGCTCGACGGCGACGATGTCGCGTGACTCCTCGACCACGCAGACGACCCGCCCGTCCCGGCGGTCGTCGGCGCAGAAGCCGCACAGCTCGGCGTCGGCGACGTTGAAGCAGCGGGCGCAGAACCGCACCCGCTCCTTGGCATCGGTGATCGCGTCTGCCAGGCGAGCGACGTCGTCGGCCGGCACCTTCAGCAGGTGGAAGGCGATCCGCTGCGCCGACTTCGGCCCGATGCCCGGCAGGCGGCCGAGCTCGTCGATGAGCGTCTGGACGGGCGGGGAGTAGGCACTCGGCACCTCAGCGTCCCTCGATGACCTCGGCGCCCGGGAACGCCTGGGCCAGCCGGTCCAACGCCGTCGGCCCGGGGCCGGCGTCGGTCAGGTCGTCGAGGTCGATGGCTTCCGGCCCGGCGTCGGTGTCGGCGTCGGTGTCGGCGTCGGCGGCCGGCCCGTCGGCAGCCGACGGGCCGACGCCGACGCGAACGCTGACGGTGCGGCCGGCCACGGTCGCCCACGCCGACTCGACGGCGCGGCGATGCTCGTCGCACTTTCCCCGGTGGGTGTCGTTCGGGGCCGCCATCGTGACGGTGGTGCCGTCGACGCCGACGACGTCGACAGGGGTGAACAGTGCCCGCACGATGCCCTTCAGCGATGGCCTGACCGACCCCTCCCACTCGCTGCGGACCTGGTCCACGGTGGCCGGCGACGAGTTGTCCTCGTGACCGGGCGGGGGAAGGGCCGGCGCCGGGTCGGGCACAGCGGCGATCGGGGGCGGCGCGTCCGCGACCGCCGACGGCCGAGCCCGCCCGCCGAGCGCGGCGCGTCCAGTGTCCGGATCGAGTACGGGGGCGGGAGCCGCCGCCCCCTTGGCCACCGCCTGCTCGAGCTTCGCCAGCCGGGCGGCGATGGCGCCGAGGTCGTCGTCGGCCGCCGCCGGGGCTGTCGTCAACTGGACGAGAGCGACCTCGACGAGCACTCGCGGATCCGGGGCGTGGCGCAGTTCGACGAGGATCTCGCCCAGCCGCTCGATCGCTCGCACCAGCGCCGCGGGACCGGCGCGCTGCGCCCGGGCGGCCAGCTGGTCGACCTCGTGACCCGATCGCTGGACGAGCTCGGGCGCCATCAGCGACAGGAACAGGTCGCGCAGGTGGCGGACGAAGGACTCGGCGATCGCCCGCGGCTCGTGCCCGGCGTTGACGGCGTGGGCCATGGCCGTGAGGGCGAGTCCGGGCTGGTGGTCGATGAGGGCGTCGACCAGGTCGTCGAACGACAGGGCGTCGGCCGTCGCGCCGCCGGCGCTGGCGATCAGCTCGAGCGCCGACAGCGTGTCCCGTGCCGACCCGCCGCCCTGCGTGATGGCGGCGTCCACGGCGGCGTCGTCGAGGTCCAGGCCGGCGTCGGCGACGACCCACCGCACGTGCTCGCCCATCGTCTCGGGTGGCAGCAGGTGGAACCGCAGGTGCTGGGTGCGGCTGCGGATGGTGTCGCTGACCTTCTGCGGGTCGGTGGTGGCCAACACGAACACGACGTGCGGCGGGGGTTCCTCCAGCGTCTTCAGCAGTGCCGCCTCGGCAGCCTTGGACAGCATGTGGACCTCGTCGAGGATGTACACCTTGTGCCGTCCGGGCGTGCCAAGGGATGCCCGCTCGGTGAGGTCACGCATGGCGTCGACCCCGTTGTTGCTCGCCGCGTCCAGCTCGTGGACGTCGTAGCTGGTGCCGCGCTCCACCGCGAGGCACGACGCGCACTCGCAGCAGGGCTCGCCGTCCACCGGGTCGGCGCAGTTGAGCACTTTGGCCAGGATGCGCGCCGAGCTGGTCTTGCCCGTGCCCCGCGGACCCGAGAACAGGTACGCCTGACCCTCGCGACCGCCGGCGACGGCGTCACGCAGCGCCCGCACGACGTGGTCCTGGCCCTTCAGCTCGCCGAAGCGGCGTGGCCGATAGCGGCGGTACAGCGACGGCGAGGCCACGCGGGCGAGCCTACCGACGGGGTGTCACGCACTCGGCCGCCGTCGCCGCCGGGCGTCGGCCCAGGTCGGCGGGGTGCGGATGCCGGCTCGTCCGTCCAACTACCGTGTTCCGCTGGTGCCCTCCCGAACCCGTGTTCCCGGCCGCACGCTGCGGCTCGTGCTGGCCGGTCTGGCCGCCGGTGTGATCGGGCTGCTCACCTTGTCCGGCGCCGGGTCGACTGCCGCGAAAACGATGGTCGGCGCCGGTTCGACGGCCGCCCAGACGCTCGTCGAGACCACACCGGCGGCCGGCTCGACGCTCACCGAACCTCCCGAGCAGATCGTCCTGCGCTTCGAGGAGCCGGTCGACGCGGCGACCATCAACATGGCGTGCCAGGCCGAGGGGGAGGCGACCGGCAACCCGGCGCCCCTCGAGAACCCGCCGCAGATCAGCGAGGACGGCCTGACCGTCACCGCCGCCGTCGACACGCCGCCCCCGGCCGGCGTGTGCACCGTTGGGTGGTCGACGACGCTCCCGACGGGCGAGGCCGGTGACGGCGACTCGTTCAGCTTCACGCTGACCGCCCTGGCTACGGGCCAGACCACGGTGCCCGGGTCGACCCCGGCAGCGACGCCGGAGGCCGAGGAAGAGATCGTCGACGCCTCGGAGGTCTCGAGCGGCGCGATCTGGCTCGGCCAGGTGCTGTCGATCTTCGGGATCGCCGTGCTGTTCGGCTCGGTCGTGCTGATCGTCGCGGCGTGGCCCGAGGGGCCCGAGTACATCCTCGCCGTGCGGTTCCTGCGCGGCACCTGGGTGCTCGGCATCGTCGGCACGTTGCTCTACGTCGTGGCGCTCAGCGCCGCGGTGCGTGGTGACTCACTCGGCAGCGGTGTCAACCCAGCGGGCTGGCTGGACCTCTTCGAGGCCGGTGTGGCAGGGCAGGCCGCATTGGCTCGGCTCGTGCTGTTCATCGCCTGTGGCTGGGTGGTGCTCCGGCCGGAGCGGGTGATCGACCCGACGACGCAGTTCCCGGCCGTCGCTCTGCCGACCCTCGCCACCATCACGCTCGGGCTGACCCGGACGGCCGGCGACCTCGCTCCACTCGGGGTCGTCGCCGGCATCGCCCACGCCCTCGGGATGGCCCTGTGGCTCGGAGCGCTCGTGCTGCTGGCCCGGGTCGTGCTGGCCGGTCCCGGCGAGGAGGACCTGGTGCACGCCGTGCGCGGGTTCGGGCGGCTGTCGGGTCCGGCCATCGTCGTCACCGTGATCAGTGGCCTCGTCCAGCTCTACCGCCTGGACGGCGGCTCCCTGTTCGGCGAGCGCCACGGGGTGGTGCTGCTGGTCAAGACGGTCCTCGTCGCGGCGATGCTGTTCGTCGGGCTGACCGCCCGCCAAGTGGCCCAGACCCGGCTGATGCGGTCGTCCGATCTCGGCCCGCGCCTGGCCCACCGGCTGCGCCGCGCCTTCGGCACGGAAGCGGCGATCGGCGTGATCGTCGTGGGGCTGAGCGGGTGGCTGCTGGCGCTCGAGCCCGGCAAGCTGCCCGAACCGGTGATCGACTTCGCCATCGAGGAGCCGATCGTCGACACGGCGTCGGGCATCGACCTGACGGTGTCGATGGAACCCGGACAGGTCGGGCTCAACACGCTGCGCGTCGAGGTGCGGGCGCCGGCCGAGGGCCTGTCCGACCTGATCGTCTCGTTCGTGCCGCCGCTCGACTCCAACCTGCCGACGATCGAGCAGGCGATCCCGTTGAACGGACCGGGCATCGCCCAGTCGCCCGAGGGCTCGGGGGTGCCGCTCGACGTGGCCGGTGTGTGGACGCTGCAGATCAGCGCGTCGACGCCGACCGGCGCCGTGCAGGGCGCCGGCGGGACCTTCGAGGTGCGTGCCGCCGACGGGTCGCTGCCGACGGTGACGATCGGCACGACGCCGAGCACGCCGCCCGTCACTCCGGCGACGACGGTGCCGGCGTCGACGACGGCGCCGGCGTCGACGACGACCACCGACGCGCCCTGACCCCGACGCTCATCGCGCTGACGATCGCGGCGTCGTCAGCCGCCGACCACCTCGGAGAACGGGACCGGGTCGGCGACGTCGAGCTGGTCGTACCGGCAGCTCGACGGCTGGCGGTCGGGGCGCCAGCGGATGAACGAGACACCGTGGCGGAACCGGCGGTTCTCCAGCTGGCCGAACGTGACCTCGGCGACCAGGCCGTCGTCGGCCGACGTGCGCACGGGGATCCACGAGAGGTCCTTGCCGGCGTTCCACCGGCTGGTCGCGCCGGGCTTGCGGCTGACGTCCTGCTGCTGCCACTCGGCCCAGTCGCGCCACGGGTGGGTCTCGACGGCCCCCTCGGTGAGCGGCTCGAGCAGCTCGCGCAGCTCCCGGCGGAACTTGACGGTGAACGCGGCGGCGACACCGACGTGCTGCAGCTGGTCCTGATCGTCGTACAAGCCGAGCAGCATCGACCCCACCCCCTCGCCGTCCTTGTGGATGCGGTAACCGGCGACCACGCAGTCGGCGGTGCGTTCGTGCTTGACCTTGACGAGGGCCCGCTTGTCGGGCTGGTACGGGTCGTCGAGCCCCTTGGCCACGATGCCGTCGAGGCCGGCGCCCTCGAAGCGCCCGAACCACTCCTCGGCGATCCGGCGCTCGGTGCTGGCCGGTGTCAGGTGGACGGGCGGCACCGGGTTGATCGCCTCGATCAGCCGCTCCCGACGCTCGCGGAGCGGCCGCTCGAGCAGGACATCGTCACCGAGGGCCAGCAGGTCGAAGGCGATGTACGAGGCAGGGGTCTCGCTGGCGAGGCGGCGCACTCGCGACTCGGCCGGGTGGATGCGCTGGAGCAGGGCGTCGAAGTCGAGCCCGCGCCCGTCCCGGTCGGCCACCACGATCTCGCCATCGACGACGCACCGTGCTGGGAGCGCCTCGCGAAGTGGCTCCAGCAGCTCCGGGAAGTAGCGGGTGAACGGCCGTTCCTTGCGGCTGGCCAGCTCGATCTCGTCGCCGTCGCGGAACACGATGCACCGGAACCCGTCCCACTTCGGCTCGAACAGCCAGCCGTCGCCGTCGGGGATCGCGCGCGCCAGCTTGGCCAGCATCGGCTTGAACGGGGGGAGCAGTGGCAGGTCCATGCCGTCCCATCATCGCTCGCGTCAGCATGGGAACCGTTGGCGTCCCGCCGACGTCGAAGCAGCACACGCCCAGAGGGAGAGACCACACATGACCGCAACCTGGAAGATCGCACTCGTCTCGGCGGCGACCGCCGTCGGCGCGACGACCGCCGTCGTCGCCCTGACCGATCGCGCCGCGGAGCCCGCGTCGGCCACGGTGCCGCCGGACGACGAAGGGACCACCCCCGTCGAGACCGGGAAGCGGACCGTCACGGTCACCGGCCACGGCACCGTCGAGGTCGAGCCGGACATCGCCCAGGTGTCCATGGGCGTGCAGTCGACGCAGCCCGAGGCCAGCGCGGTGTACGCCACGCTGGAGACGAAGTCGACGGCGCTGGTCGAGTCGCTGAAGGGCCTCGGGATCGCCGAGGAGGACATCCAGACCAGCGGGCTCAACGTCTACCCGAACATCGACGAGAACCAGATCTCGAGCTACGTGGGCAGCGTGAACGTCAGCGTGACCCTGCGCGATCTGGCCCGGACCGGGGAGATCCTCGACGGTGTGCAGGCCTTCGTCGGTCCCGAGCTGACCCTCAGCGGGATCTCGTTCTCGTACGCCGAGCCGGAGAACGTGCTCGCCGAGGCCCGCGCCGGCGCGATCGACAACGCCCGGGTGCGCGCTGAGCAGTTCGCCACCGCCGCTGATTCCGGCGTCGGCGAGGTGTTGCGGATCATCGAGTCCTCCGTTCCCAACGAGGTCTTCATGCGTGAGACCGAGTTCGCTGCCGCCGACGCCTCCGGCGGCCAGATCGCCATCGAGCCCGGCTCGCAGGAGCTGGCGGTCGACGTCTCCGTCGTCTTCGAGCTGACGTAGACCAGTCCTGGCGGTCAGAATCGACCGTTGTGAGCCAACGGAGCCGGCAAGGACGGGATCTGCTCGTGGGTGCCTTGGCCGCGGCGCGCGCCGGCCTCCGGCCGGAGCGGCCTGACCGGCTGCCGCGAGCGATGCTCGCGGCAGCGGCGTGGGGGCCGACGTTGGCGGGCGCGCTGGCGGCGGGAGCGGCGCGCTACCCGCGGGCGCCGGCCCTCATCGACGATCGCGGCGCCATGACCTACGGCGAACTGTGGGCGGCGAGCGATGCCGTGGCCCTCGGGCTGCGCGGGCGCGGCGTCGGGCCCGGGTCGATCGTCGGGATCCTCGCCCGCAACCACCGTGGCTTCGTGCTCGGGCTCGCTGCTACGGCCAAGCTGGGCGCCGATCTGGTGTTCCTCAACACCGGCTTCGCCGCGCCGCAGCTGGCCGATGTGGTCGACGGCGAGTCGATCGACGTCGTGCTCCACGACGACGAGTTCGCTCCGATCGCCGAGGGGTGTGGCGCCGAGGTCGTCGTCGCCGAGTCCGAGCTCGACGAGCTGGCCGCCCATCGATCCGCCGTCGCGATGCGTCCGATCACCAGGCGGCCGGGCCGCACGGTCATCCTCACGTCCGGCACGACCGGCCGCCCCAAGGGCGCGGCGCGGTCGTCGGCCGGCGGGGCCGACTCGTTGGGCTCGATCCTGTCGACGATCCCGGTGCGGGCCCGCGACACCGTGGTGGTGGCGGCACCGCTGTTCCACGCCTGGGGACTCGCCCACCTCGGCATGGCCCTGAGCCTCTCGTCGACCGTCGTGCTCGACCGCCGCTTCGACGCCGAGCGCACCGTCGCCGCCGTCGCCGACCACAACGCTGATGGGCTGGTCGTCGTGCCGGTGATGCTGCGGCGGATGCTCGACCTCGGCCCGGAGGTGCTCGACGGCTACGACACCTCCGCGCTGCGCTACATCGCCTCCAGCGGGTCGGCCCTCGGGGCGCCGCTGGCCACAGGGGCGCTGGCGCGGTTCGGACCCGTGCTCTACAACGTCTACGGCTCGACCGAGGTGTCGCTGGCGACCGTGGCCGGACCCGACGACCTGGCCGCCGCACCGGCGACGGCCGGTCGCCCGCCGCCCGGGAGCACCGTCAGGATCTTCGACGCCGCCGGCCGTCCGGTGCCGGCGGGCGAGACCGGCCGGATCTTCGTCGGCAACAGCTCGCGCTTCGACGGCTACACGGGTGGCGGCGGGAAGGAGTCGATCGAGGGCCTGCTGTCGATCGGCGACCTCGGACACTTCGACGGCGCTGGAAGGCTGTTCATCGACGGCCGGGACGACGAGATGATCGTGTCGGGTGGTGAGAACGTGTACCCGGCGGAGGTCGAGGACCTGCTCGCCGCCCACCCTGCGGTGCTGGAGGCGGCCGTCGTCGGCGTGGACGACGAGGAGCATGGCCAGCGGTTGGTCGCCTACGTCGTCAAGCGGCCGCGGGCCAAGGTCACGGCGGACCAGTTGCGTGGGCACGTGCGCGAGAACCTGGCCCGCCACAAGGTGCCCAAGGCGGTGCACTTTGTGAAGGAGTTGCCCCGCACGACCACGGGCAAGGTGCAGAAGCGAGAGCTCGGCACCGCCCGGACGGGCGCCGACGGTCAGCGTTAGACGGTCGGACGATCGCGGCGGGCGGCGATCGCCGCCGCCTCGACGCGGTTGGTCACCCCGAGCTTGCGCAGGATGCTCGACACGTGAACGCTCGCCGTCTTCGTGCTGATGTACAACTCCTTGCCGATCTGTCCGTTGGAACGCCCTGCGGCGAGCAGCGCGAGCACCTCGAGCTCGCGCCTGGTGAGCCCGAGATCCTCGGCTGGGTCGCCGTCGTCGTCGATCGCCGCGTCGGCCTCGTCGAGGCGCACGCGGGCCCGACGGGCCAGGTCCTCGATCCGGGCCACCAGCGGCGGCGCCGGCAGCGCCGAGGCGATCGAGTGGGCCGTCGACAGTTCGTGCCCCGCCTCCGTCCGTGACTTCGCCTCGCGCCCGGCTGCGCCGGCCAGCAGCGCCTCGGCCAGGTGGAAGCGGGCGTCGGCCTCTTCGTACGGGAAGTGCAGATCGACGCACCCGGCGACGGCCGCCCGCCAGAGCTGCGGGTCGGGCCGGCCGCTCAGCCGGGAGTGCTCCGCCCGGGCACGATCACGATGGACCCCCGCGACCTTGGTTGATGGCACGAAACCACCGTCGAGGAGGGCGAGCCAGCGGTCGGCCAGGAGCTGGGCGTCCAGACCTGTCCCGGCAGCCCGCCCGCTCCGTGCCGCGGTGACGTGGTCGGCGAGCACCGAGATGCCGATGGCCACGAGCGCCGCCCGCAGCATGAAGTCGTCGCCGCGCCGCTGGAGTTGCCGCTCGACGAGGTCCACTGCCTCGGACGACCGACCATCGGCGGCGTCGAACAGCGCGACGGGCATGGTGACCCAGTCGAGATCCTCGGCCCACGCCGTTCGCTCCCACATCGCTCGGGTGTCCTCGACCATTGGTCGGGCTTCGTCCAACCGTCCTTGGCGGATCAGGATCATCCCCAAGCTGGACGACAGGATCCCCTCCTCGGACGGATCGTCTGTGAGATCGTCGAGGTCGCCGGCCACTCGCTCGGCCTCCGCCCAGCGCCCCAGCAGGGTCAGGAACTGCAACCAGTAGTTCGCCATGAACGCCGCCCAGGGTCCGGCCGATCCGCGGCTCCGGCCCACCTCGACGCCTCGTCGGGCCACCGGGATGATCTCCTCGAAGCGCCCGAGATCGCCCAGTGCGTGCACCAACATGTTGAGCGCCATGAGCGTCAGCTCGACGGACGTGTGCGGGCCGCATCTGGCGACGTTCTCCTCGGCCAGCGCAAGGCTCGCCTGACCGTCCCCACCGGACTCGGCCGTCGCCGAACACAGCGCGTAGTGCGCCCGGATCAGCGCCTCGGGCTCGCCGACGACCTCGGCGATCGCCACGGCGCGGTGGGCCTGGGCGAGGGCCTCGGCGAAGCGGCCGGCGTAGAGCAGGTCCATCGTCGCGTCGGTGAGCGCTTCGACGAGCGTCGTAGTCGGCGGCGAGGCGGGGATCAGGGCGAGGGCGCGCTGCACCGCCGCCGCGCACTCGTCCCACTGCTGGGCGAATCGGTGGAGGCCACGCAGATGCAGCCACACTCGCGCCTCCCGCATCGCGTCGACGCCGGCCAACTCGGCGACGGCGCTGCGGTCGAGAGCGATGGCCCGAGCGACGTGGCGGGCGTGTCCGGCGGCGACGGCCGTCTCGGCGAGCAAAGCCGGATGATCGAGACCGGCGCAGTCGACCGGGTCGTCGACCGTGCTCCAGAGCTCGAGCGCCCGCTCGAGGTGGCCCTCGGCTTCGGCGGCGGCCCCGACGGAAAGGGCCTGGCGACCGGCGGCGATCGACGCGGCCAGGGCTCGCGGTGCGTCATGGGCGGCCGCCCAGTGGCGGGCGATCTCCCCGAGCCGGTCGGGACGGTGTCGCTCGTGACTGATGGCCAGCCCCGCATGGATTTGGGCGCGCTCACCCGGCAGCAGCTCGTCGTCGAACACCTCCCGCGCCAGCTCGTGGCGGAACCGGAGGTCCTCGCCGTCGGGTGCGAGCAACGCCCGCCGGCACAGCTCGTCGATGACCGGGCGAACGTCGGCCGTGGGCATGGTGCACACGTCCGCAACCACCTCGGGAGTCGCCCTCCCGGCCGCGGCGATGACACCGAGCACCTCCAGCGACCGGTCGTCGAGCGCGGCAGTGCGGCCGAGGATGGCATCTCGCAGCGTGACGGGGAGGTCGGTGTCGCCCCCTGCCGTCATCGCCGCCAGCTCCTCGACGTAGAAGGGGTTGCCGGCACTGCGCCGGTGGATCGCTTTGATCAGGGGCGCGTCGACGGATGCAGCACCGATGGCATCGACCAGCCGGCCGGTCTGCTCCTGGTCGAGCGGAAGCACCTCGATCCGGTGGCACGCCTCGTCTCGATCGACCTCCGCCAGCAGCGGTCGAAGGGGGTGGCGCCGGTGCAGCTCGTCGGAGCGGAACGTCCCCAGCAGGAGCGTCGACCTCAGCCGGCCCACTCGCGCCAGCGCAGCGAACAGCGTGCGCGTCGTGTCATCAGCCCAGTGCAGGTCCTCCACGATCAGCAGCAACGGGCCCTCGTCGGCGAGCCGCCTGAACATGCCGACGGCCAGCTCGCACACGTCCTCTCCGACGGCCGGCGCTCCGACGGCGGGATCGTCGTGGAGCTCGGGCACCAGCCGCGCCATGACGAGCCGGGCTCGGCCGAGGACGCGATCGATGGTCGCCGGGTCCAGGTCGTCGGCCAGCCCCGACACGATCTCGCGCAGCGGGGCCAGTGGCCAGATCCGCTCGCCGAGGTCGACGCATCGACCGGTGCAGATCCGCCAGCCCTGTCGGTGTGCCTCCTCGGCGAACTCGCTGACGAGCCGCGTCTTGCCGACGCCGGCCTCGCCGTGGATCAGGGCTGTGGCGCCCCGGGGGCCGCTCGCCGCGGCGAGGGCGCGGCCGAGATCAGCCAACTGCGCGTCCCGGCCGATCAGCACCGGGCTCGTCGCCCGCGTGGTCATCGCCGTCATGATCGCAGTGTTCCGGCGTGCTGGTCAGCACCGCACCGTGTCGACACGCTGATCGCACAGCTCGTCCGCTGACGCTCCCGAGGGTACGGCGACGGCGGCGACCGATGCCTGGGCGGCGGCGGGCGCCGGCTGGGGGTCGTCGGCGGCGATCGACAAGCGCCGTCACCGACAGGGCGATCGCCGCGCTGGCGGCGAGCAGGTTGACGGCCGGCATCCACGGACGATGCGGGTGGACGATGGCGGTGGTCATGGCAGTTCCTCCTGGGTCGGTCCGGGTCGTCCCCGGTGCGGCGATCGTGCGCTCGTCGAGGGGCGTCGGGCATCCAGCAGGACACCCATCGCCTACCTCATTCGCGTCGCGATCTCGGGAGGGTGGTGTCGGGCGCAGCACTACCGTCGTGGGCGTGAGCGCCAACTCGATGCAGGACAAGCTGGACGATCTCCGCAAGCGACGGGAGCAGGCCTACCAGGCCGGGTCGCCGCGGGCCGTCGAGCGCCAGCACGCCAAGGGCAAGCTGCTCGCCCGCGAGCGCATCGACGTCCTGCTCGACGAGGGGTCGTTCAACGAGCTCGACCTCCTGGCCCGCCACCGGGCGCACGCGTCGGGCCTGGAGGAGCGGCCGTACACCGACGGCGTGATCACCGGGTGGGGCACGGTCGAAGGTCGCAAGGTGTTCGTGTTCTCCCAGGACTTCACGGTGTTCGGCGGCGCGCTGGGCGAGGTGTTCGCCGAGAAGATCCACAAGCTGATGGACCTCGCGCTGAAGGTCGGCGCGCCGGTCGTCGGGCTCAACGACGGGGCCGGGGCGCGCATCCAGGAGGGTGTGGTCAGCCTGGCCAGCTACGGCGGGATCTTCCATCGCAACGTGCTGTCGTCCGGGGTCGTCCCGCAGATCTCGGTGATCCTCGGCCCGTGCGCCGGCGGTGCCGTGTACTCGCCGGCGATGACCGACTTCATCTTCATGGTCCGTGAGTCGTCGCACATGTTCATCACGGGGCCGGACGTGGTGAAGACGGTGACCGGCGAGGAGGTCACGCTCGAGGAGCTGGGCGGAGCGATGAGCCACGCCTCGAAGTCCGGCGTGGCCACGTTCGTCGCCGCCGACGAGAAGGCGTGCCTCGAGGACGTGCGCGAGCTGCTCTCCTACCTCCCGCAGAACAACCTGGAGGAGGCGCCGCTGCTCGACACGGGGGACGACCCGGAGCGGTTGTGCCCCGAGCTGCGCGACCTGCTGCCGGCCAGCCCGAACCTGCCCTACGACATGCACCAGGTCGTCCAGGCCGTGCTCGACGGCGGCGAGTTCATGGAGTACTTCCCGCACTGGGCCCGCTCGATCCTCTGCGGGTTCGGGCGCATCGACGGCCGCACCGTCGGCATCGTCGGCAACCAGCCGATGGTCCTGGCCGGCGTGCTCGACATCGAGTCGTCGGAGAAGGCGGCGCGGTTCGTGCGCACGTGCGACGCCTTCAACATCCCGCTCGTCACGTTCGTCGACGTGCCGGGGTTCCTGCCCGGCGTCGACCAGGAGTACGGCGGGATCATCCGCCACGGCGCCAAGCTGCTGTACGCCTACTGCGAGTCGACGGTGCCGCGCATCCAGATCATCACGCGCAAGGCCTACGGCGGGGCGTACGTCGTGATGAACTCGAAGTCGATCGGCGCCGACCTTGCGTTCGCCTGGCCGTCGGCGGAGCTGGCCGTCATGGGCCCGCAGGGGGCCGTCGAGATCGTCTACCGGCGGGAGCTGCAGCAGGCCGCCGACCCGGCCGCCCGGCGGGCCGAGCTGGTGTCGGAGTACACCGAGCGCTACGCCAACCCGTACGCCGCTGCCGAGCGGGGCTACGTCGACGACGTGATCGACCCGGCCGAGACCCGCCAGAAGATCGTCGCCGGCCTCGCCATGCTGCGCACGAAGCGTGAGGAGCTCCCGCGCCGCAAGCACGGCAACATGCCGCTTTGAGGGCTCGCTTCGCTCGCCTGCCTCGCTGGCGCTCGGCCTGACCATCCGCCCTCACTGCGCCACGAACGCTCGGGAACCCCGCGCCTCCTCGTCCTCGCTCGCTGGCGCTCGGCCTGACCATCCGCCCTCACTGCGTCACGAACGCTCGGGGACCCGCGCCCCGCGTCCTCGTGCACTAGCGCCGGGAGATGGCCCGGTGCGATCGACCGGCGGTAGGTCGGGCAGGATCGGCCGATGCTGACCGGTGAGCAGTACCTGGCGTCGCTCGACGACGGGCGGTCCACCTACCTGGAAGGGCGGCAGGTGCCCCACCTGCTGGCGGAGCCGGCGTTCGCCGTTCCGGCGCACGCCATCGCCGCCGGGTACGACCGCTGCTACGACGACGCGCCCGGGGCCACCAACCCGTTCATGATGGCGCCGCGCTCGATCGACGAGCTGCGGGAGCGGGCCACCGAGATCACCACGATGGACCTCGCCCTCAACGTGACCTACCAGTCGCTGATGACGTTGCTCACCGCGGCGCCGAAGCTGGCCGGGCTCGACCCGGTGTACCAGGACCGGCTCAAGGCCTACGTCCACGACGCCCTGGACCGCGACGTCCGCATCGCCGAGTGCATCACCGATGCCAAGGGGGACCGGTCCCGCCCGCCGGCCGCCCAGCACGATCCGGACGCCTACACGCGCGTCGTCGAACGTCGACGCGACGGCGTCGTGATCCGGGGCGCCAAGCTGCACATCAGCGCGGCGTCGCTGTGCCACGACCTGATGGTCATGCCGACCAAGTCCATGAAGCCCGGTGAGGAGGACTACGCCATCGTCTGCGCCGTGCCGGTCAACTCCCCGGGCGTGCGGATCATCAACACGACGTTCCACCCCAAGGGTGATGACGTCCGCCACTATCCGGTGAGCAGCCGTCACTCGATGCCCGACGGCTTCGTCGTGTTCGACGACGTCTTCGTCCCCGACGAGCGGGTCTTCCTCGACGGCGAGGCGCCGAAGGCGGCGGTCTTCGCCCACAGCCTCGGACTGTGGGAGCGCCTCGGCGGGTTGATGGCGATGGTCGTCCAGGCCGACGAGCTCGTCGGGCTGGCGCAGCTGATCGCCGAGGCCAACGGTCTGGCCGGCGTCTCCCACATCCGGGACAAGATCGACGAGATGGCGATCCACGCCACGCTGCTGCGGGCCGGGCTGGAGGCAGCCAT
The DNA here is from genome assembly GCA_963844175.1 of uncultured Acidimicrobiia bacterium. GTDB lineage: Bacteria > Actinomycetota > Acidimicrobiia > Acidimicrobiales > Ilumatobacteraceae > JALZMG01. The sequence goes on along the minus strand of CAWJNE010000021.1, from coordinate 219,428 downwards.
CGCCCACGCCGGTCACACGCCAGACGGCTTCTACTTCCCGAACGAGCTGTACACGAACGCCGCCAAGTACCAGGGCGCGGCGCAGTTCGGGCTGATGGTCCGCCACCTCCACGACATCGCCGGCGGCTCGACGCTGACGGCCCCGTCGATCGCCGACCTGGAGAACGCCGACACCCGCGACGACGTCATCAAGTACATGGCCACCGGCGGCGAGCACTCGGCCGAGCAGCGGCTCCGCCTGTTCCACGCCATCCGCGACACGACGGCCGACGCCTTCGGCGGCTGGCACCTCGTCACCAACCTGCAGTCCGGCGGCGGGCTGTTCGCCCAGCGCCTCGTCACCCGCCGCCACTACGACATGGAGCGGGCCAAGTCGTTCGCCCGCCACGCCGCCGGCCTGGACGACCCGTCGACGGACGCCTGACCGCCCAGGGACGGCTGCTGGCGCGGCGTCGTCAGCGGCCGAGGGACTCGGCCTCGTGCTCCCGCCACGGCCAACGGCCGTCGATCTCGACCTCGAGAGCGAAGCTGAGCACGATCCGGATCAGGACGATCCCGCCCAGCACGAGCACCTGATCGGCCGACGGATCGACGACGATCGTCCGCACGATGTCGCCGATGATCAGCACCTCCAGGCCGACCAGGATCACCTGCCCGAGGTTGCGCCGCAGCTGCCGAGAGGCGCTGCTGCGGTCGGTGGCCCGCAGCAGCGACGGCACGCTCGCCGTCAGCGCGACGACCCGCCGACCACCATGATCGCCGCGCCGACGGCCTCGACGACCCGAACCACGTCCTCGATGGTCTGCTCGTCGTCCACGATCAGCTCAGATCACGTGACGCGCTTCGTCCGGCTCGACGAGCCATCGCGCGGCTGCTCGGCCGCGTCGACCGCGACCTCGCCGCTACTGGTTGCCGCTGCGACGTCGTGTGGCCAGGACCAGCGACCAGCCACCGGCGCCGAACATGACCGCACCCAGCAGGGCCAGGGTCGTGGCGCTCGTCCCGGTACCGGCGAGGTCCCCGCCCCCGTCGCTCGATCCGACGCCGGCGCCGCCGGTGCAGGTGAAGCCCGGCACCGTCCTGAAGGACGCCTGGGCGAGCACCCCGTTGACCGTGACCTCGAACGGGAAGAAGGTCTCGCCGGTACCGCACGCGGGGACGACTGCGGTGCAGGTGGTCGTGCTCGAACAGGACTCGTCGACGAAGAAGACGAGCTGTGCGGCGTCGAACTGCGTCGCACCTGGCGCCGTGCTGAACCCGGTGCCGGTGAACGTGATGGTGTCGCCTGGCGGGGCGGACGTCGGGTTCGCGCTGAGGAGGCTGAGCGGTGGGATGTAGGTGAACTGCACTGCGTTGCTGGTCCCGTTCGCATTCGAGATCACGACGTCGACGGTGCCCGTGCCAGGCGGGGTCTGGACGACGCAGGTCGTGTCGTCGGAGCAGTCCACCGAGGGGGCCTCGTTCGGACCGAACGTGACCGTGGTGATGCTGGCGTCCGGGTCCAGGTTGGTGCCGGTGAGCGTCACGTTCGAGCCACCGGCCTCAGGGCCCGAGTTCGGGCTGATGGCGGTGAGCGTCGGTGAAGCCTGGGCCTTGACCGGCGCCGAGCCCGACGTCACCCCGACGGCCAACACGGCCAGTGCGCCGGCCGCCACCAGACGGAGCCTGATGGGCCCACGACCAGACGTTGAGGTGTCCACGATGCTCGGTCCTCCCATCGACCGGCGGCGCCCCTCGCCGCCGGGCTGCGCCACCATACACACCGGGAAAAGCGGCGCCGTCACACATCCGTCCTTGACCCGACACGTCATCGCCACCACGCCGTCACATCGTCATCGTGGACACCATGACCACCACCCCGGACCTGACCGTGATCGACACCTACCTGCAGACGTGGAACGAGACGGATGCGGCCAAGCGCGGCGAGCTCATCGCCGCCTCCCTGGGCGCCGACCTCTGGTACCGCGACCCGTTGCTGGAGGCTGACGGCCTCGACGCGTACGACCAGATGATCGCCGCGGTGCAGGCCCAGTTCCCCGGCCTCGAGATGCGTCGCACGAGCGGCATCGACGCCCACCGCGACCTCGTCCGGTTCACGTGGGCACTGGGCGCGCCGGGCGCCGAGCCGACGTTCGCCGGCCTCGACGTCGCCAAGTTCGACGACGACGGCAAGCTGCACCGCATCATCGGCTTCGCCGGCGACGCCGTGCCGACCGATGCCGTCGCGGCCTGAGCCGGGCCGGCGGCCGTTCCGTGCCCCGATCGATACGGAGATCCGTACCGGAACTTCGTCAGAATCAGTCCTGTGAGCGCGACATCGGAACGGGCGGCGGTCGGGGCGATGCTGCGGGACTGGCGGGAGGACCGCCGCCGCAGCCAACTCGACCTGTCGCTCGACGTCGGGGTCTCGACGCGGCACCTCAGCTTCGTGGAGACCGGGAAGGCGAAGCCGTCGCCGGAGCTGGTCCTGGCCCTCGCCGAGCACCTCGACGTCCCGTTCCGCGAGCGCAACACGATGCTGCTGGCGGCGGGGTACGCGCCCCGCTACCAGCAGACCCCGCTCGAGGACGACGCCTTGATCTCCGTGCGCCAGGCCCTCTCCGACCTGATCGCCGCCCATGACCCGTACCCGGCCGTGGTCGTCGACCGCGGCTGGGACGTGGTCATGGCGAACACCGGCGCCCAGGGGTTCCTCGAAGGTGTCGCCGCCCACCTGGTCGAACCGCCGATCAACGTCTATCGGGCCACGCTGCACCCGGACGGGATGGCGGCGCGGATCGAGAACCTCGCCGAGTGGTCGCACCACCTCCTGGCCACGCTCGACCGGCAGGTCGCGGTCACCAGGGACGCCCGCCTGAAGGCGCTGCTCGACGAGGTCTCGGACTACCCCAACATCCGCGCCCTCGGGTCGGCGTGGCGGACCCGCTCGGACGTGCCCACGATCCTCGTGCCCCTGCGGTTGCGCGTCGCCGACGTCGCCGACGCCCAGGTGCTGTCGTGGTTCTCGACCAACACCAGCATCGGCACCCCCGTCGACATCACCCTCGAGGAGCTGCACGTCGAGCTGTTCCACCCAGCCGACCGGGCGACCGCCGCGCTGGTTGGTGGACGGGCCTGAGGTGTCGCTCGCCCGACCCCCTACGATCGGCGGCGGTGTCACCGACGATCAGCCCGGTCCCCACTGACGACGAGGCGGTGGCCATCGTCGCCGCCGTCGAGGCGTTGTGGCCCCGCCCGGTCGCCGCCGACGGGCTCGATCCCCGCCGGCCGTCCGTCTGGAAGTTCAGCGGGCGGTGGTGGTCGCAGCCGATCCCGCTGCGGCGCGCCCGTCCCTGGATGTGAGATGAGCCTCGAGCTGACGACGGTCAGCGACACGTCGGCCACGTTCCACGACGGCGTCGACGTCGAGGTTCTCACCGACCTCGAGCCAGGGTCCGACCACGAGCACCGCGGCCTCCACTTCCGCACGCTCGACCGCCCCTCGGGCCCGCTGCGCAGCCGCTTCGGCACCGTCAACGACGTCCACTTCGGCGAGGTCGAGGCCGGCCGCATCGACGACCACCAGGACGGTCCGATCAAGCGGCTGCCGCCCGACTCGACGCCGTTCCCGGAGACGATGAACCGCGCCGCGGCGGCCGAGATGGCCGCCGCCGACCTGGCGGCCGTCGTGGTCAAGGGAGACCTGACGAGCGATGGCACGCCCGAGGAGTTCGCCGACTTCGAGGACTGCTACCGGGTGCCGTTCGGCGATCGCCTGCACGTCGTGCGCGGCAACCATGACGCCTACCGCGGTCAGGACCGATACGCCGGTGACGAGTGGATCGAGCTGCCGGGCGTCGCCATCGCCCTGCTGGACACGGCGATCCCGTTCGCCGCCACGGGCAGCGTGTCGCCCGACCAGCTCGACTGGCTCGACGCCGGAGCCGCCGCGTCGACGGTCCCGGTGATGGTCATGGGCCACCACCAGCAGTGGGTCGGTGGCAAGCGCAGCCCCGACTACTTCGGCATCGCCCCGGACGCCAGCGAGGCGCTGTCGGCGGTCATGCTGCGGCGGCCGGCGATCGTCGCCTACACCGCCGGGCACACCCACCGTCACCGGGTGCGGTGGGTCGGCGAGCGGCTGCCGTCGATCGAGGTCGGCTGCGTCAAGGACTTCCCAGGCACGTGGGCCGAGTACCGCGTGTACGACGGGGGCATCCAGCAGATCGTCCACCGGCTGTCGGCCCCCGAGGCCCTGGCGTGGAGCGAGGAGTGCCGCGACATGTACTCGGACTTCGGCGTCGACTACGCGTCGTATGCGCTGGGCCAACTGAGCGATCGCTGCTTCACGATCGGTTTCCGCTGACCGCACTGTGGCGTTGTCTGCTGAACTGCCGAGCATGAGCGAGCTCGAGGTCGCCGAGGCGGCCGTGCAGGCGGCGATGGACGCGGGCGCCCGGTACGCCGACGCCCGGGTGATGCAGCGCCGCTACGAGGCGATGGCGGCCCGCAACGGCGAGGTCGAGGACGTCACCCAGGATGAAGACGCCGGCGTCGGTGTGCGCGCCCTGGTCGGTTCGGGGTGGGGGTTCTTCGCCCTGCCGGAGCTGTCCCCCGAAGCCGGTCGGACGGCGGGTCGGCGGGCCGCCGAGGTCGCCGCGGCGAGCGGTCGGGTCGCCAGCTCGGCGAGCGGGCTGATCCCCGCCGAGCCGGTCACCGGTTCCTGGGCCAGCGAGTGCGTGATCGACCCGCTCGGTGTCGGGCTGTCCGACAAGGGCGACCTCCTCGTGCAGGCCACGGCGACGATGCGCGAGCACGGCGCCGACATCGCCGAGGGCATGTACCAGGTGTGGGACACGGCGAAGTGGTTGGTGTCCAGCGAGGGCCATCGCATCGACCAGCGGATCCGCGAGTGCGGGGCGGGGATCGATGCGATGTCGATCGGCGACGGCGAGACCCAGGTCCGCTCGTACCCGGCGGCGCGGGGCCAGTACGCCACGCGCGGGTGGGAGCTCGTCGACGAGCTCGACCTGCTGGCTCACGCGGCGCGCGTCGGGTCCGAGTCGCGCGAGCTGCTCACGGCGCCACCGTGCCCGAGCGGGGAGACGACCCTGATCCTCGGCAGCGAGCAGATGGCGCTGCAGATCCACGAGTCGGTCGGTCACGCCATCGAGCTGGACCGCATCCTCGGCTGGGAGGCGGCGTACGCCGGCACGTCCTGGCTCGACCTGGCGCAGCTCGGTTCGCTGCAGTACGGCTCGGAGCTGATGAACATCACGATCGACCCGACGATCCCAGGTGCCCTCGGGTCGTTCGGCTACGACGACGAGGGCACGCCCGCCGCGGTGCGTGACGCCGTGCGCGAGGGTCGCTGGGTCGGCGTGCTGGCCGGGCGCGACTCGGCGGCCGTGGCGGGGTTGGACTACGCCGGCAGCGTGCGCGCCGACGGCTGGGCCCGCCTGCCGATGGTGCGGATGACCAACGTCGGCCTGGAGCCCGGACCGCACACGCTGGACGAGATCATCGCCGCCACGGACGACGGCATCTTCATGGAGACCAACCGCTCGTGGTCGATCGACGACAAGCGGCTCAACTTCCAGTTCGGCTGCGAGGTGGGCTACGAGATCAAGGGCGGCGTCAAGGGTCGACTGCTGCGCAACCCGACGTACACGGGCATCGGGCCGTTGTTCTGGCGCTCGATGGACATGCTGTCGTCGGAGACCGAAGCGTGGGGCACCCCGAACTGCGGCAAGGGTCAACCGGGCCAGGTCGGTCACACCGGTCATCCGGCCGCGCCGGCCCGCTTCCGCAACGTCCGCGTCGGGGTGCGGGCATGACCCGCGTCCCCAGGCGTTCGTCGTTTACGTCCGGATTCTGGTCGCGCGTGCGACCACAATCCGGACGTAAACACGGGTGGGTGGGCCCGTGAGCGAGCCGCAGGACCTCGCCCGACAGGTGCTCGAGCGGGCGACCGGGTCGGCGGACGGCGCCGACATCGAGGTGGCGGTCGACCGCAACCAGCTGGCGTTGACCCGCTTCGCCGGCTCGGCCATCCACCAGAACGTCGCCGACGACGTCGTCGGGGTGCGCATCCGCATCCACCACGAGGGCCGGACCACGTCGGCCTCGACGACGCGCGTCGACGCCGAAGGGCTGCAGGCGATCGTCGATCGTGTGGTGGCGGCCGTGGCCGTGGCGCCGCTCGACCCGGGTTGGCCGGGCGTCGCACCGCCGGCGCCGACCGGCCCGCCGGCGCCCGTCGACCCGGCGACAGCCGACGCGACGCCCGACGACCGGGCGGGCGTGGTCGCCGCGTTCATCGAGGCGGCCGGCGGCCTGGAGACGGCCGGCTACTGCCGCACCGGCCATTGGTCGGGGGCCTTCGTCAACAGCGCCGGCCAGGAGGTGAGCGGCGAGCGCGCCGACGTCGGCGTCGACGGCATCGCTCGCCTCGCCGGTGCCGACGGTGTTGCTCGCGCTGCTTCCGGGCGGCTGGCCGACGTCGACGGCGCGGCGCTCGGTGCGCGAGCGGCGGCCAAGGCACAGGCCGGCGGCGGCGCCGAGGAGCTGGCGCCGTCCCGTCTCGAGGTCGTGCTCGAACCGACGGCCGTCGCCGACGTCCTGCAGGGCCTGAGCTGGTACGGCTTCAACGCCAAGGCCGTCGAGGAGCGGCGCTCGTTCGTCCGCCTCGGCGAGGCCCAGTTCGACGGTGCGGTGACGATCGTCGACGACGCCGCGGCGACCGGCGACGCCTACGACGCCGAGGGCACGCCGTGCCGGCGCACCGTGCTTGTCGAGGCAGGGGTCAGCGCGTCGCTGACGCACGATCGCCGGACCGCGGCCGCCGCCGGCAGCACGTCGACGGGCCACAGCGTCGGCGCGCCGTCGTTCGGCGGCATCGCCACCCACGTGACGTTGTTGCCACATCCGGGAGCAGGCCAAGTTGTGAGCGAGCGTCCGGGCCGGGCGGCCTCGGCAACGGCGACGTCAAGCGAGCGAACGATCGAGATCGTGAGCGAGCGTCCGGGCCGGGCGGCCTCGGCAACGGCGACGTCAAGCGAGCGAACGATCGAGATCGACGGGCCGGTCGTCGACGCGTCCACCGCCGAGCTGGTCGCCGCGGTCGAGCGGGGCGTGCTGGTGACCGACCTCTGGTACACGCGCGTCCTCGACCCTCGCACCCTGGCGACGACCGGTCTGACGCGCAACGGGATCTGGCTGATCGAGGACGGCGAGATCGTCCGCCCGCTGCGCAACTTCCGCTTCACGCAGTCCTACGCCGAGGCCTTGATGCCGGGCAACGTGCTCGGCGTCGGGCGTGTGGCCCACGCCATGCCCGGCGACACGTACGGCGCGGACATGCCGCGCTGGACGGCACCGGCGCTGCGCCTGGCGACGTGGAACTTCACGGGCGGCGCCAGCGGCTGATCGTCGGCTCGAACCCGTGCCGGAGGGCGGCGACCGACGTCGGCGGGGTGAGCACGTGCTGAGTTCCCGTTGGCCGGGTGATCGGTGGCCCCCATCCGGCGAAGGCGAACCGGTGCGCCGCGTCTTCGACCAGGAGGAGGGCATCGGCGCCGTCGACGACGACGGTCCCGTCCGGCAACTCGGCCGCGTCGGCCGTCCACGTGATCCGATCGTTGCGGCGGTCGAGCCCGCGACCGCGCCGGTGCCGCTCGGCCTGCAACCGCTGGTCGAGCTGCTTGGCCAGCAGTGGCCGCTCGGAGCCGGCCGCCGCGGTGACCGCATCTCGGTAGGCCACGTAGTCCTCGCGTCGGCACGTCGCGCACGGCCGGTGCCCGGCGGCCAGCGCGACCGCGTCGTCGAGGAAGAAGATCGGTGTCCACCGGCGCGCTGCGGCGATGGGGTGCCGCCACCCGCGGAACGAGGTGCGACAGGTGATCCACAGCTGGCTGCCGTGGTGGCGCACGACCCGCTCGTCGTCGTCGACCACGCAACCGCGGTTGCCCGTGAAGTGCCCGCGCTCGGCGACGGCGTGGAGATCACCCCACGGATCGACGCGGTTGCGGCGCGGCATCGCGCTCAGCCCAGGGCAGCGGCGAAGCGCTCGTGGTTGGCGGCGAACCACGCCCGCCGACGGTCGAACTTGGCCATACCGCCCGTTGCCTCGACCATCGCCCTGAACGCTTCGTTGCCCTCGTCGAGGCGCCGCTGCAGGAACCGTCCGCCGCGCTCGATGCCGCCGGCCAGGACGTCGAGCAGCGCGCTGCGGTCGGGTGGCAGCCCGTAGGCGTCGGCGACGACGCGCAGCCGGCGGAACGGGTCGAACGGCGGCGTCCGACCGAGCAGCACGGCGTCGCCGTCGGCGTCCATCGGCACGTTCATCCGAGCGAACGTCGCCAGGTCGTGCAGCGGCCGCCCGGGGGCGGCGAAGTCGAAGTCCAGCAGGCCCACCGCCTCGCCGTCCCGGTACACGAGGTTCTCGAGGCACACGTCGTTGTGGCAGACCACCAGTTCTGACGGATCGACCGTCGACGCGTCAGGGTCGGCCATCTCCGTGCTCCAGGTCGTGTCGGGGCCGACGACGTAGCGGGCGCTGAACTCGTGGAACCGGCGCAACAGGCGCGCCGCGCTGGCCAGCGCGGCGTCCGTCTGCGCCCACGCCGGGTACGGCGGCACGGCGACGTCGCCGGCGATGTACTCGAGGCGCTCCCGGCCGTCCGGTTCGATGCCGACGGGTGCGCTGGCGCCGTCGAAGCCTTCGGCCCGCAGGAAGCGGAGGAAGCTGTGGATGGTCGACGTGTGCGGGTTCGAGGGGCGCAGCACGTGGCCGCCGACGCGCACGACGGCACCGGCATTGGCCACGCCACCCTGCAGCTCGACGCCGTGCTCGATGTCGTGCACTCGGCTGAGGGTACGAGCGTCCGGTGACGGGACGTCGCGGGGCCCGTGCTGGACTGCAGCGATGGACGCCCCCGTCAAGCAGCACTGGTTCCAGGTCGCCTACCTCGTCAACGACATCGACGACGCGATCGACAAGTGGACCGGGTTGTTCGGTGCCGGACCGTTCTCCGTGACCGAGCACCACCGGACCGACAAGTTCATGTACCGAGGGACCGACCAGGAGGCCGACGTGTCCTACGCCTTCGGCTACCTCGGCGACACCATGATCCAGTTCATCGTCCAGCACGACGAGACGCCGTCGATCTACCGCGACATGTACGCCGCCGGCGAGGAGGGCTACCACCACGTCGCCTACCTCGTGCACGACTTCGAGGCGGAGTACGAGCGGCTGACCAAGGCCGGGTTCGAGCCGGCCTGCCGGCTCTACGCCGACGGGGTCGACGCCGCCTACTTCGATACCCGTGACGTGACCGGAGGGTTCACGGAGATCCACGGCGATCCGCCGCACATCCTCGGGACGTTCGCCACGTGGCGCCGGGCCCACGAGCTGTACCGGCCCGGTGAGGATCCCGTGATCCTGCGCCGGCGCGACGCCAGCAAGGACTGAGCGTGCCAGGCGCGCCGCACGCTGGGTATCGACCGTTCGGCCCTTGCCGCAGCGAGCATGGCTGGTCAGGTCGGCGGATGGTCCGCCAGGCCCACGCCGACACGCGCCGCTTCGGCGTGATCAGATGGCGAGATCGTCGACCAGCGCCCGCGCGGCGACCCGATCGGTGAACCACAGGGCGTTGATCTCGGTCCACCGCGCCGGCGCCGGTGGTCGTCCTTCGGCCGTGGCGATCGCCCCGACCGGGCAGGCCGGCAGGCAGGCGTCGCACCCGATGCACTCCTGCGGGTCGATGTAGCAGACCCGATCGTCGTCGGTGGTGTGGATGCACTCGACGGGGCACACCGACATGCACGACTCGTCCTTCACGTCGATGCAGGCATCGGTGATCACGTAGATCGAGGCCACGTCCACCTCCCTTCGGGCTGTCTCCAGCCGTCACCGTAGGGTCTCGCGGCGATGAGTCTCACGTGCCCATTCCGCGACGTCGTCGACCGTGCGCTGGGCCCCGACGAACCGCTCGGCACGTTCCCGCTCATGCCCGTCGGCGAGGCCGTCGACATGGGCCACGCGCCCGACGGGACTCCGCTGGTCGATCCGCGCATCTTCGACTCGGCCGAGTTCGCCCGCAACCCGTACCCGTACTACCGCATCCTGCGCGACCACCACCCGGTGTTCCACGACACATTGCACAACTGCTACTGGGTCACCCGCTACGACGACGTCACCGCCTGCTACCTCGACGAGGAAGGCTTCAACACGATCCCCAAGGGGAGCTCGTCCGGCGTGCTCGGCAACACCCAGCTCGAGCTGTCGGGCATCGAGCACCGCCGGCGGCGCAACGTCTACGGTCGCCACCTCGTCGGCAAGGCGCTCGACCGCCGGGTGCCGATCATCGAGCGCCTGGCAACCGAGATGATCGCCACGTGGTTCGACGGCACCGCACCCGAGGGGTCGGTGGTCGTCGACGAAGGGACCGGGGAACGATCGGTCGAACTGGGTAGGGCGTTCGCCAACGAGTTCCCGATCCGGGTCGTCGGGCAGGTGCTCGGATTCCCGGACGAGGCGCGCGCCGACTTCTTCTACTGGTACTCGTCGATGATGAACGGGCTCGGCGGCTCCGAGTCCGCCCACATCGGCGTCGAGGCCCGCCAGCACCTCGAGGAGTTCGTCGAAGAGCTCGTCGCCCACCGACGGGCCGAGCCGACGTACCTGTACGACGACGCCGGCGACCCGATCGGGCGGGACATCATCTCCGAGCTGTGCATGGCGAAGGTCGACGGTGATCACCTGTCGACCGAGGAGATCACGTCGAACATCGCCCTGGTCGTGGGCGGCGGCGGGGAGACGACCCGCGGGGCGATCCTCAACATGTGGTACCTGCTGCTGCAGCACCCCGAGCAGCTCGCCGCGGTGCGCGCCGACGGGTCGCGGTGGGACGCTGCGTTCCACGAGACGCTGCGCTGCGCCAGCTCGATCGGCGGGCAGCCGCGCCACAACACGTGGGACCTCGAGCTGCACGGCGTGCGCGTGCCGGCCGGCTCGCTGATGCACATGGTCGACTTCTCCGCCAACCACGACGACCGGGTGTTCGCCGAACCGGAGCGCTTTGACATCGCCCGTCCCGACCTCTACACGGGCAAGATCATCCGCAGTGGCGTCCGCGCGGATGGTCGAGCGAGCCACCTGGCGTTCGGCGTCGGGCCGCACCTCTGCCCGGGCGCGTGGATCAGCCACCAGGAGTCGGTGATCGGTTCCCGCGTGCTCGCCCGCACCGTCGGCGGCATCGAGATCGACGTGGAGCGGATGCCCAAGGACATCGACGGTACGAGCCTGGCCCCGATCGGGCTGGGGGCGATCCGGTCGCTGTGGCTGCGCCTGCCCGCCGATGGCTGAGCCCGACCAGGCGGCAGGGTTCCGCTCGTACGAGGTGTACCAGCGCGTCCGGCGGGCCGAGACCGTGCCCGAGCTCAAGCCGCGCCGCCTGTCGGGGCCGGACTACCTCGACGACCCGTACCCGATCCTCGCAGTCCTGCGTGAGCACTCGCCGTGCTACCGGGACTGGCCGGGCAACGCGTTCTGGGTGACCCGCTACGACGACGTCACGTCCGTGTTCGTAGACGACGCCAACTACGAGACGCGCTCGAAGCGGTGGCGAAGCGGCCTCGACGGCTGGGGGCGCGACCTCGGAGCCGAGCTGGCGGTGGCGGCGTGCGTGACGGCGCGATCGGACACCGCCGCCGAATCGGTGGCGCGACGCATCGTCGGCGCCTTCGCCGGGAGTGGGGAGGTCGACCTCGCCGTCGAGGTGTGCGCCCGGTTCCCGATCGAGCTGCTGGCCGAAGTGCTCGACCTCCCGGACGACCGGGTCAGCGGCTTCGCCGCGCCGTTCCTGACCATGTTGCGCGGCGTCGGGTGGGAGCCGCGAGCCCGCCAGGCCGGGCTGGCGGCGATGGAAGTGCTCGCCGACCTGTTCCGCCCGCTGTTCGACGAGCGGGCCGACGATGACGGCGACGACCTGGTGTCGGTCGTCGCTCGCCTCGGTGGCGGGCCGCGCGACCTCGTGGTGACGCTGCTCGAAGGTGACCACGAGACGCTGCACGGCGGCCTCGCCAACCTGTGGTACCTGCTGGCCACCCACCCGGAGCAGCTGGCGCTCGTTCGAGCGGACCGGCGGTTGGTCAAGTTCGCCTACCTCGAGGCGCTCCGCCACAGCCCGCCGGTGCTCTCCGCCGATCGGTTCTGCCGCCACGAGGTCGAGCGCTTCGGTCGGCTGCTCCCCGACGGTGCGCTGGTCCGGTGCTCGGCGGCAGCGGCCAACCGCGACCCCCGCGCGTTCGCCGACCCGGACGCGTTCGTCGTCGGTCGCAAGGACCTCTGCCAGCGCGAGCCGCGCGGCTCGTATCGCGCCGACGGGCTGCCGAGCGGGATCTCGTTCGGCACCGGCCCACCGTCCAAGCACCCGGCCGACCCGGAGGATCGCCCGCGCTCGCGCTACGCGCTGACGCGCGATCTGGCCGTGACCGTCAGCCAGGTCGTGCTCGACGAGCTGCCCGGGATCCGCCTGGCAGACGGCGCCACCCCCGGCCTGCGGTCGCGCCGCCTCGGCGAGGTGCACACGTGCTGGAACCTGCCGGTGGCCTGGTGAGGTGAGGGGTGAGGGCACCAGGTCCCCTCACCGCTCACCGCGCACCGCTGGGCAGGCGTCGGCGGGTCAGGCGGGGCGCACCCAGTTGCCGTCGGCGTCGAACAGGAGGTCGGTCAGCTCGCCCGGGCGCACTTCGACGTCGACGCCGAGGGCCACGCTGACCTTCTGGTAGTTCCACTTCATCACGTCGAGCGTCAGCTCGAGCAGCTGCTCGTCGCTGAAGTGGTCGTGCAGCTCGGCGATCAGCGTCGGCGAGAGGTCGGCCGGTCGGGACATCACGTCCTGGGCCATCCGGACGGCCGCCCGCTGCTCCGCCGTCAGGGCGTCACCGCACCCGTCGGCGTCGGCGATCGTCGCCTCGTCGAGACCGGCATCCTTGGCAACTGCCAGGCGGACGGACAGTCAAGTGTGGCAATCGTGGTAGCGGGCGCAGCGCAGCCGCACCAGCTCCGTCGTCACCGGATCGACCGCGTCGAGCCGCACGACCGCCGCCTGCCACGCACCGAGCGCCCGCCGCAAGGGCTTCGCCGCGCCGACCCCGTCGCCGATGCGGCGGCTGCGCTCAGGCATCGCCGGCCCCGAACAGGGCGTGCCAGGTCTGGCGCAGCCGTTGGCGTTGCTCGATCACGAGCAGTGCGCTGGTGAAGTCGGCCAGGCCCTGATCCCCGAGCTCGTCCCGCACGGCGGCGACCGTGGCGTCGTCCATCCCGGCGACGTCGATCACCCACTGCTCGGTGAAGGCGAGGCACGCCCGATCGGAGGGTCCGAACCGCGGTGACCGCGGCCAGTCGCCGAGGTGCTCGACCAGCTCGTCGGAGACGGTGTCGGACGCCGCCGCCGTCCGGGCCTGCAGCTCGGGCCCGCAACCGAGCAGCATCGCCACCCGCAGCCGGCAGAGCTCGAGCAACCGTGGGTCGACCGTGGCCCAGGCCGCCTCCCAGGCCTCGTCGAGGTGCTGTCGTACGTCGGCGTGGTCGGCCAGCACGGCGTCCAGGACCTCGTCGGTCGGGCGGTCGAACACCGGCGTCACCGCGGCGACCGTACCGATCGAGCTGCCGGCCCGGCGGATCGGACCTGGTCAGGTGGGTCCACCGTTGCAGTGACACCCCACGCGCATCATGGCCGGCATGGACATCGGGACCGCACTGCTGGCGCTGCTGGCGGTGGCCGCCGTGGCGGCGGCTGCATGGGCGCTGGGCACGGCGTCGGCGCGGCGGCGCCCGGACGATGCGGCGGCGGTCGATGCCGTGGTCGCCGACGCCCTGGCCGCGGCGCTGGCCGACCTGGCTGCCCGGTCGGCACACGAGCGGGATGCGACGGTGCACGCCGCGCTCGAGCACGCCTCGGTCCTGGCCCGGGAGCACCTCGGCGCCGCAGCCAGCGGCGTGGCCAGCACCGTCACCGCCGACCTGACGGCGAAGAAGGACGTCATCGACGCCCGCCTCGACGAGCTGCGCTCGGAGCTGCAGCGCCTCGGAACGGTCGTCGGCGAGCTGGGCACTGCCAGTGCCCAGCGGTTCGGACAGGTCGATGAGTCGCTGCGCACGCATGCCGAGGTGGCGGCCACGCTGGCCGACTCGACGCGCACGTTGCGCGCCGCGCTCTCCAACCCGCAGGTCCGTGGCCAGTGGGGCGAGCGGATGGCCGAGGACGTGCTCCGGCTGGCCGGCTTCACCGAGCACGTCAACTACCGCAAGCAGGTCCACGTCGAGGGCGGGACCGGCCGGCCGGACTTCACGTTCGAGCTGCCCAAGGGCCACGTGCTCTACATGGACGTGAAGTTCCCGCTGGCCGCCTACCTGCGCTACCTCGAGGTCGGTACCGACGCCGAGCGGGAGGCCCACCTCAAGCGCTTCCTGGCCGACGTCCGCCTGCGCATCAAGGAGCTGGCGAAGCGGGAGTACGCCAGCGAGGGCGATCGCCCGACGGTGGACTACGTGCTGCTGTTCCTGCCCAACGAGCAGCTCACCGGGTTCATCCACGAACACGATCCGGGCTTGCTCGACGAGGCACTCGGCCAGCGCGTGGTGATGTGCTCGCCGCTGACGCTGTTCGCCTTCCTCGGCGTCATCCGCCAAGCCTTCGACAACTTCATGGTCGAGCGCACCAGCGACGAGATCCTCCAGCTGATCGGCAAGTTCGGGGTCCAGTGGCAGAAGTACACCGAGTCGGCCGAGAAGGTGAAGCGGCACATCGACAGCGTCCAGCGAGAATTCGACCAGCTCGTCGGCACGCGGCGCCGGGCGCTCGAGCGCCCGCTGCAGCAGCTGGACGCGCTGCGCGTCGATCGTGGCCTCCCGGTCGACGGCGAGCTGTTCGGCGACGACCTCGACGACAACGTGCGCGAACTCGGTGCGTGATGCGGTCCGGTCGAGCGTGTTCGTCCGGCAGGATGTGACCGTCATGACCCAGCCGGCCTTCGACTTCGACGACGAGCCGCTCGACGACCCGGCCAACCCGACCTTGACCGTCGGCGAACTGGCCGACGCCGTGAACCAGGCGCTGCGCCGGTCGTTCTCCGACGGCGTGTGGGTGCGCGGGGAGATCACGGGCTGGAACGAGCGCGGGGGTCACGCCTACTTCCAGCTCGCCGACGACACCCCTGGCCGCACGGCCGTCGTGCGGGTGCAGTTCTTCGCCCAGAGCCGCCAGCGACTCCGGCCGCTGTTGACCAAGCACCGGCTGCGGCTGGCCGACGGCATGAAGGTGCGGATCTTCGGCCACCTCGACTACTACGCGCCCGGCGGGCAGCTCGGGCTCAAGCTCGTCGACCTCGACCCGCGGTTCACGCTCGGTGATCTCGCCCAGCAGCGCGACCAGGTGCTGCGCCGGCTCGCCGCCGATGGGTCGCTCGACGCCAACAGCCGCCGCCCGCTGAGCCCCGTGCCGCTTCGCATCGGTGTCGCCGCGAGCGCCGGCACGGCGGCGTGGCACGACTTCCACGACGAGCTCCAGCGCAGCGGGTTCGGGTTCCACATCGTCCTCGCCCGGACGCAGGTGCAGGGTCCGGAGGCGCCGCGGCGGGTGGCCAACGCCATCGCCGTGCTGTCCCGCCAGGCCGCCCGCCACGCCGGCGACGCACACGGCCTCGACGCCATCGTCGTGATCCGCGGCGGCGGTTCGCGCAACGACCTGGCCACGTTCGACGCCGAGCCGATCGCCCGGGCCATCGCCGCCTCGTCCGTCCCAGTGCTCACCGGGCTCGGCCACGAGATCGACCGCAGCGTGGCCGACGAGGTGGCGCACACGTCGCTGAAGACACCGACCGCGTGCGCCGGCTTCCTGGTCCAGGCCGTTGGGCGCTACCTGGCCGAGGTCGAGCTGCGGTTCGGCGCCGTCGCCGACACCGCCGCGGCCCGCCTCGAACGGGCGGATCAGGCCCTTGTCGACCGCGCCCATCGCATCGCTCGGCGCACCCAGGCCGCCGTCGAGCGGGCCGGCGAGCGGTTGGCCCACCGAGCGTCGACCGTTCGCTCGTGCGCGTCGCGCCCGTTGGCCGAGGCCGACGCTCACCTGCTGCGCTGCGCCCGCCGACTCGCCGGGCGGGTGCCGCAGGCCCTGGACGCCGAAGCGCGGCACCTCGCCTCGCTGGAGAGCAGGGTGCGGGCCCTCGACCCGATCAACGTGCTGGCCCGTGGCTGGACGATCACCCGCCGCGCCGACGGGCGCATCATCCGGTCGCCGGGCGAGCTCGACGTCGACGATGTCCTCGTCACCCAGTTCGCCAGCGGCACCAGCCGTAGTCGCGTGGTGCCCGCTCCGGAGGATCCCGATCGATGACCACTGACCCATCGAGCACCGCCGACCAGCACGTCGAGGGTGTCGGCTACGCCCAGGCCCTCGACGAACTCGACGCCATCCTGCGCGAGCTGGAGGGCAGCGACGTCGACGTCGACCGCTTGGCCGACCGGGTCGGCCGAGCCACCGAGCTGATCGCCCTGTGTCGCGCTCGCATCCAGACCGCCCGCCTGCGCATCGACGAGGTCATCGCCGACCTCGACGAGTGATCAGCGGACGATGTGCTGCATCAGCACGAGGTCCAGCCACCGTTCGAACTTCCGGCCCACCTCGGGCATCCGGGCGACCTCGACGAACCCGACGGCGCGGTGGAGGGCGATCGAATCGTGGTTCTCGCTGTCCAGCCCGGCGACCACGACGTGGACACCCCGCCGGCGCGCCTCGTCGATCAGCGCCACGAGCAACGCACGACCGATCCCCTGACGGTGGTGGCGCCCATCGACGTGGATCGTGTCCTCCACGGTCCGCTGGTAGCCGGGGAATCGCCAGCCGCCGCGGAACGTGGACCACGAGGTGTACCCGACCACCTCATCGTCGACCTCGGCGACGAGGACCGGGTGGTCGGCGTCGACCTGCTCGGCGAACCACTCGGCCATCTCCGACGCGGTAGCGGGATCGTCCCGCCACGCGATCGTGGTCGTCGGGATCAACGCGTTGAAGAGCTCGCGCAGCGCCGGGAGGTCGGAGGTGGTCGCCGGTCGGATTCGCATTTCGCGGTCCTCGTCAGGAAGGTGGTGGCCGGTCGTGGTCTCGGGTCGTCGCTCATAGTCTTGCGGCGTGTCGACGACCGTCCCGCCGAGCTTGGCGGTCATCGCTCGTGGGATCGATCAGCGGCTCGACGAGCTGCTCGGCGAGCAGCGCCAGCGTTGGGCCGCCGTCGACCCCGACCTCGCCGCGCCGTTCGACGAGATCTGCCGGATGGTCGCCTCCGGCGGCAAGCGCCTGCGCCCCGCGTTCTGCTACTGGGGGTTCATCGGAGCCGGTGGCGACGCCTCCGATCGCCGGGTCGTGGACGCCGGCGCGGCGTTCGAGCTGATGCACGCCTTCGCCCTCTTCCACGACGACGTGATGGACGACGCGGCCAGTCGCCGGGGCTCGCCGACGACGCACGCCGTCTACCACGACTCGCACCACGTCAATGGCTGGTCCGGCGAGGGCCGGCGGTTCGGCGAGGGTGTCGCGATCCTCGTCGGCGACCTCGCCTTCGTGCTCTCCGACCAGTTGATGGTCGGTGCGTCCCCCGAGCTGTGGACGCTGTGGAACGACTTGCGGATCGAGCTCAACGTCGGCCAGTTCCTCGACCTCCTCGGCTCCGTCCAGCGCGAGCGCCGGCTGGTCAAGGCCGAGCGCATCGCCCGCTACAAGAGCGGCAAGTACACCATCGAACGGCCGCTGCACGTCGGCGCGATGCTCGCCGCGCCGGAGCGGGCCGGTGAGTTGCTCCCGGCGCTGAGCGCCTACGGGCTGCCGCTCGGCGACGCCTTCCAGATGCGCGACGACGTGATCGGCGCCTTCGGTGACTCGGCGGTCACCGGCAAGCCCGTCGGCGACGATTTGCGCGAGGGCAAGCCGACGCCGCTGCTGGCCCGCGCCATCGCTGCCGCCGCACCCGAGCAGTTGCACCTGCTCGAGCTCGTCGGCTCCCCGGGCCTGGACGCACCGACCATCGCCGCCATCCAGCAGGTGATCGTGGACACGGGTGCCCTGGCCGAGCTGGAGGCGCACATCGAGCGTCTGGCCGACGAAGCCGTCGCCGCGCTCGACCTCGCCGACGTGAATGACGAGGCCCGCCGCGAGCTGACCACGCTCGCCGCGTTCGTCGTCGGCCGCCAGCGGTAGCGCCGCCGTGGACGTCGTCGTCGTCGGCGCCGGGCTCGGTGGGCTCTCCGCCGCCGCCCACCTCGTCGGCGACGGGCACCACGTCACGGTGCTCGAGCGAGGCGACCGACCGGGCGGTCGCGCCGGTTTGATCGAGCGCGACGGGTTCCGCCTCGACAACGGCCCCACCGTGATGACGATGCCGGGGCTGCTCGAGGACGTGTTCGCCGCCGTCGGTCGCGACCTCGCCTCGTTCGTGCGCCTCAAGCCGGTCGACCCGATGTACCGCGCCTCGTTCGCCGATGGCTCCGTGCTCGACGTGCGACACGGTCGAGCGGCGATGGCCGAGGAGATCCGGGCCTTCGCCGGGCCGCCCGCGGCGGCCGCCTTCGACCGCTTCGCCGACTGGCTCACCGAGCTGTACCGCGTCGAGATGCCGAACTTCATCGACGCCGACTTCGATTCCGTGCTCGACCTCGTGCGCCGCTGGCGAGCCGGTTCCCGGTTGGTGCGCCTCGGCGGCTTCGGCCGGCTCGGCCGCAAGGTCGCGTCGTTCTTCGACGACGAACGCCTGCAGCGGGTGTTCGGTTTCCAGGCCCTCTACGCCGGGGTCGCGCCGTACGAGGCGCTGGCGCTCTACGCCGTCATCACCTACATGGACTCGATCGAGGGCGTTTTCGTGCCGGAAGGTGGGATGCACGCCATGGCGACGGGTCTGGCCGAGGCGCTGACGGACGCCGGCGTGGACCTCCGGTATGACGTCGACGTGTCCAGCATCCTGCGCGACGGCAGCGGCGCGGTCGCCGGTGTGGAGCTGGTGGGCGGGGAGCGCATCACGACCCGAGTCGTCGTCTGCAACAGCGACTTGCCGGTGGCCTACCGCACGCTGCTGGACGGCATCGACGCCCCTCGCTCGGCACGGCGCGGCCGGTACTCACCGTCGTGCCTGCTGTGGGTGGCGGGAGTCCGCGGTGCCCCGCCGGCTCACGCCGCCCACCACAACATCCACTTCGGGGTGCAGTGGGACGACGCCTTCCGCACCTTGGTCGACGACGGCGAGTTGATGCCCGACCCGTCGATCCTGGTCACTCTGCACTCGCTCGACGACCCGGCGCTGGCGCCCCCCGGGTGCTCGACGCTGTACGTGCTGGAGCCGACTCCCAACCTCGACGGCCGCGTCAACTGGTCGCGCCGGCGAGACGCCGCAGTCGACCGCCTGCGCGGCCAGGTCGCCGACCTTGGCTACCCGACGGACGTCGTCACCGAGGAGATCTACGACCCGCTCGACTGGGAGGCGCTGGGCATGGAGCGGGGCACGCCGTTCTCGCTGGCCCACACGTTCGGCCAGACCGGCCCGTTCCGGCCGCGCAACGTCGACCGTCGCGTGCCGGGGCTCGTGTTCGTCGGTTCGGGCACGGTGCCGGGCGTCGGGGTCCCGATGGTGCTCGTGTCCGGCAAGTTGGCCGCCGCCCGCGTCCGGCGATACGAGGCCGGTCGGTGACCGTCATTGCGTTCCCCGGCCACACCATCTGCAGCCTGCGCAGTCGCGCGGAGGTGTTCTCGTGACCATCACGTTGGAGGCCAGCTATGCCGAGTGCCGACGGCTGAACAAGCGGCACGGCACGACCTACTACTGGTCGACGATGGTCCTGCCGTCGGTCAAGCGCCACCACGTCCACGCGCTGTACGCGTTCTGCCGCTACGCCGACGACATCGTCGACGACGTGCGCGTCGAGGGCGACACGGCCGCCGCTGCCGGGCAGCGCGCCGCCGCCCTGACCGCGTTCGGTGATCGGTTCTTCGCCGACCTCGATCGCGGCCGATCCGACGACGTGGTGCTGAAGGCCGTCGTCCACACGGTGCGCGCCTTCGACATCGATCGCGACGCCTTCGTCCGCTTCCTGCGGTCGATGGAGATGGACCTCACGATCGAGCGCTACGAGACCTGGGAGGACCTGCGCGGCTACATGGACGGCTCGGCGGCCGTGATCGGCGAGATGATGCTGCCGATCCTGGAGCCACCCGACCCGGCCGCCGCGCGCCCGCCGGCGCGCGCCCTTGGGGAGGCGTTCCAGCTGACGAACTTCCTCCGCGACATCGACGAGGACCTCGATCGAGGGCGGCAGTACGTCCCCCAGGAGGACCTGCGCCGGTTCGGCGTCGACCTGGCCGCCCGCCGCTGCTCACCGGCCTTCGTCGAACTGATGCGCTTCGAGATCGATCGCGCCCGCCAGCTGTACGAGCACGCCCGCGCCGGCATCGACATGCTGCCGGCCCGATCCGCCCGCTGTGTCGGTGCCGCCCACGACCTCTACGGACGGATCCTGGATCGCATCGAGGACGAGGACTACGACGTGTTCCACCGCCGGGTGCGGGTGTCGACACCACGCAAGCTGGTCGTCGCCGCGTCCCACCTCTTCGGCCGGTCGTGACCGTCGCCGCCACCTCCCGCGCTCGTGCTGCCGTCGCCGGCTGCGCGCTCGCCGCCATGATCGCCACCCCGCTGGCCCGCCGCGGTGGATCGGCGCGCGCCGTGCTGGCGAGCGCCGTGGTGGCCGGGGTGGCGACCACGACGACGCTCGGCGCGGCCACCCGGTGGGGTGGGCGGCGTGCGGCGACGGCGGCCGGGATCGTGGGCGTCACGACTGCATGGGTGGAACGCGTCGGGTCCACGACCGGCCGACCGTTCGGCCGGTATCGGTACACGGGCCGACTGCGGCCGAGCGTCGCCGGGGTGCCCGTCGTCGTGCCGATGGCGTGGTGGGCCATGTCGCTGCCGGCGCGCGAGACAGCGCACGCTGCGCTGCGCCGCCGCAGCTCGGCTCCCGCCCGCGTCGTCGCCGGCGCCGCCGCCCTGACGGCCTGGGACCTCTTCCTCGACCCGCAGATGACCACGGAGGGCTACTGGCGGTGGACCCGGCGCGGCCGGTACCGGGGCATCCCGTTGTCCAACTACGCCGGCTGGCTGCTCGTCGGCACCGCCGTGATGGCGGCCCTCGAGGCGGTGCTCCCACCGGCGGCCCCGGACGGTTCGCTCGTCGCCGAGTACGCCGTCATGGGTGTGATGGAGTCGCTCGGGTTCCTGGCCTTCTTCCGCGACCCCCTGGTCGCCGCGGTCGGCGCAGCGGCGATGCTGCCGTTCGCGGTCGCCGCCGTCGTGGCCATGGTCCACCGTGGCTGAGCGCGCCGATGTCGTGGTGGTCGGTGCCGGGGTCGGCGGGTTGGCGACGGCCATCCGGCTCGGCGCCGCCGGCCGGCGCGTCGTCGTGCTCGAGCGACGTCCGGTCACCGGTGGCAAGTTGGCCGTCGAGCACTACGGCGGCTTCGCGTTCGACGTCGGACCATCGCTGGTCACGCTGCCCGGGCTGATCGACGAGCTGCTGCAGGTGGCCGGCACCTCCGTCGATGACGAGCTCGACCTCGTGCGCCTCGACCCGCAGTTCCACTACCACTGGCCGGACGGCTCGTCGCTGGTCGTGTCGGACGATCCGGATCGCACGGCGGCGGCGTTCGACGAGTTGGCGCCCGGCGCGGGTGAGCAGTGGCGGCGGTTCGACGCACGGGGGCAGCGGATCTGGGACGTCAGCGCGCGCACGTTCCTGGCCGGGCCGATGGACGGCCCTGGCCAGCTGCTGCGGCGGATGCGGTCACCGACCGATCTCGCCACGATCGACCCGCTGCGGTCACTGCACCGCATGGCGGCCCGGACGTTCTCGGATCCCCGGCTCGTGCAGTGGGCCGGCCGCTACGCCACCTACTCCGGGTCATCACCGTTCCGCGCTCCGGCCACGCTGGCCTGCATCCCGCACCTGGAGTCGCGCTTCGGTTGCTGGTACCCGGTCGGCGGCCTCGACACCGTGCGTCGCGCCCTCGAGCGGGTGGCGACGGCGCGTGGCGTCGACGTGCGCTGCGGCGTCGAGGTGGCGCGCATCTGCGGCGTTCCGTCGGGTGTGACCGGCGTCGAGCTCGTGGACGGCGGCTCGATCCGGGCTCCCGTGGTCGTCGCCAACGCCGATGCCGAGCACGTGTATGGCGACCTCCTGGCCGACGAGCGCGAGTTGCGGCGGGTCCGGCGGGCCGAGCGATCGACCAGCGGCCTCGTCGTCACAGCGGCCGTCCGGGGCCGCACCCCCGGCCTCGGCCATCACAGCGTGTGGTTCTCGCCGGACGACCGCGCCGAGTTCGATGCGCTCGAGCGCGGACGGATGGCCGACGAGCCGACCGTGTACGCCTGCGTTTCCGCGGTCACCGATCCCGGCCAGGCGCCGGCCGGCGACGAGAACTGGTTCCTGCTCGTCAACACGCCGGCAGGCATCGAGCTGGACGCCGCACGCGCCGGTCAGCACGTCCTCGACGTGCTGGCGGGGCGGGGCGCGGACCTGCGTGCCCGCGTGATCTGGAGCTCGGTCATCACGCCCACCGACCTGGCGGAGCGGTACCGAGCGCCGGGGGGCGCCATCTACGGGGCGTCGTCGAACGGCCGGCGGGCGGCGTTCCTGCGCCCGCGCAACCGAGCCCGGCGGGCCGGGCTGTACCTCGTCGGCGGATCGAGCCACCCCGGCGGCGGACTCCCACTCGTCCTGACCAGCGCCCGAATCGTCGCCGACCTGATCACGGCGGACCGCCGACTGGGCGCAGCCTGATGCGGCTGGCCGGTGTCGGCGTCCGGTTGATCGCCGCGGCGGCCGCGCTCACCCGCCTGGCTCGGGCCCGCCGCCGGCTCCGGCCGGTCACGCCGGCGACGGGCGACGGGCCCACGATCAGCGTCGTCGTCCCGGCCCGCGACGAGGCCGACCGCATCGGACCGCTGCTGGAGGCCGTCGTCGGAGCCCCCGGCGTGTCCGAGGTCATCGTCGTCGACGACCAGTCGGCGGACGACACCGCGGCGCTCGCCCGCCGCAGTGGCGCGACCGTGGTCGACGGGCAGGACCTCCCTCGGGGCTGGGCCGGCAAGGCCTGGGCCCTGCAGCAAGGGCTCGAAGCGGCGATCGGCGACTGGGTCGTGACGCTCGATGCCGACACGCGGCCCGACCCGCGCTTGCCCGCTGCGCTCGTCGCCCGAGCGCGCGCCGACGCCATCGATCTCGCCACGGTCGCCGGTCGCTTCGACTGCCCGACCCCCGGGCTGAGGTGGTTGCACCCGGCGATGCTGACCACGCTCGTCTACCGGGGCGCGCCACCGGGCGCGACCGCCGCCGGGCCCGTGCACCGACGGATGGCCAACGGCCAGTGCATGGCCTTCGCCCGAGCGATGTTGGTCGGCGCAGGTGGCTTCGCCCCGATCGCCGGCCACACCGTCGAGGACGTGGCGCTCGCCCGGGGCCTCGCCGTCGCCGGGTTCGCCGTCGACTTCCTGGACGCCTCGTCGATGCTGCGGGTGCGGATGTACGAGTCGCTGGCCGGGGCGTGGTCGGGGTGGGGCCGTTCGTTGTCCCTTCCAGGCGTCGATCCGTGGCTGCGTCGTGCCGCCGATCTGGTCGTCGTCGCCGTCGCCCAGGCTGCGCCGCTGCCGCGGCTCGTCGCCCGGCGTGGCGACCTCCTCGACATGGTCCTGCTCGTCGCCCGGGTGGGGACCCTGTTCGGTACGGCGCGGGCCTACGACCGGCGGGGCCCGGCGTACTGGCTCTCGCCGCTGGCCGATCCGATCGCCGTGGTCGCCATCGCCCGTGGCCTGGTTACCCGGCGGCAGCGCTGGCGCGGCCGCACCTACCCGCCGGCCCTCAGCGCCGTCCGCTGGCAAGGGCGAAGCGCAGGCCAATGAACGTCATCAGCGCCCCCGTGGCTGCCGTGCGCCGGGGGCCGTCGAGGAGGATCTGGACCAGCGGGAAGGCGATGAACCCGGCGCGCACACCGGGGGCCACCGATCCCCGTCGCACCGCCGCGGCGGCGCCGACGGTGACGGCGACGGCGGCCGTGGGCGGCGACATGACGGCCGCCGCGCCGCCGAAGGTGGCCACGGCGCGTCCGCCACGGAAGCGGGCGAACAGGGGCCAGGCGTGTCCGACCATCGCCGCGCCGCCACCGACGACGGGCGGCCACCACTCGTCGGGCTCGGCCACGGCGCGGCCGACGGCCGCTGCGGCGATGCCCTTGGCGATGTCGCCGACGAGGACCGGTCGAGCGGCCCGGCGGCCGAGCGACTGGCGGGCGTTCCACCACCCCGGGTTGTGGTCGCCCACCGATCGCAGGTCGACGTGACGGCGCCGACCCACCAGGTCGGCCACCGGGATCGACCCGAGCAAGTACCCGGTCAGCGCGGGCACGGCGAATCGGGCGAGCGGCTGCACGGTGCCAGCATGTCGGATGGCCGGCGTCGCGTCGTTCCACCTCGTGCGCGAGCGACCATGGCGCCAGCCGATGGTCCTGGCCCGCTTGGCCACCGACCGCCGGCGGCTGGTTGGCGTCGACGGCCTGACCTTCTGGCGGCTGCTCGGCACCGGGCGCGGCGCCGACACCGGTCCGTCGGTCGACCTGCGCCGCTCAGCGCTGTTCGCGGTGTGGGACGACGAGCGGCACCTCGATGACTTCCTCCAACGATCGGCGATCGCCGAGCGCTGGCGGCACGCCGATGAGGCGTGGCACGTCCGACTGCGCGCCCTCGGCGGCCACGGCGCCTGGCGCGGCGTCGACGTGCTCGACCGGCTGGCGCGGGGCACCGACGGCGGTCCGGTGGCTGTGCTCACGCGCGCCGACGTGCGCCTTGAGGCGTGGTGGCGGTTCCGGCGCGCCGGACCGCCCGTCAGCCGAGATCTCGCCGGCGCCGACGGCCTGCTCGCCGCCGTCGGCATCGGGGAAGCGCCGGTCGGCCGGCTGGCCACGTTCAGCCTGTGGCGCGACCTCCACGCGATGCGCAGCTTCGCCCGCTCGCCGGAGCACCGCGACGTCGTCCGGCGCACGAGAGACGAACGGTGGTACGGCGAGGAGCTGTTCGCCCGCTTCGAGCCGTTCGCCAGCGCCGGCACGTGGGGCGGTGTCGACCCGCTGGCGCAGCTGGCCTGACCTCCTCCGTTTACGTCCGGATTCTGGTCGCACGGGTGACCAGGATCCGGACCTAAACGATCACGGCAACGCGGTGTGGCGCACACTCCTTGGCACGATCGGCAGCAGCATCCCGTAGGGCGCGCCGTTGTAGCGGTGGTGCAGCGCATGGGCGTCGGCCAACCGGTCGAGGACGGCGATGCGCCGCTCGCCGAACACCCGCAGGCGACCGTGGATGTACACGTCGTGCACGAGCGCGTACGCCATGCCGTAGAACGTCACACCGATGCCGATCGGCACGAGATCGGAGAGGGACGGGGCGTTGAACCCGAGCCACAAGCCGATGCAGACGACGGCGGCGAACATCACGGGGAAGGCGTCATTGGCCTCCAACCGGTGGCACGTGCGTCGGTGGTGGCTGCGGTGCAGGCGCAATCCGATGCCGTGCATGACGAAGCGGTGGGTGAGCGCGGTCACGGGCTCCATGATCACGAACGCCAGCCCCGCCATGACCACTGCACGCACGGGCGCCACAGTACCCCGACACGTTCTCAGCGGGGATTGACGTCAGATCTGACGCCGATCTGTTCGTACTCGCGGGTGGGGTCAGGCGGCGGCGTAGCGGGCGAGGGCCTCGGCGATCGACGATCGCGAGACGCCCGGCTCCGCGGCGACCGCCTCGAGCCACGGCGGGAGGAACACGGCGGCGACGGTGATCGGCTCGTCGAGGCGGGAGCCGGCCAGTGCCAGGCGCACGAACGCCGCGGCGTAGTCGGGTGGCCGCAGGTCGCGGCTCAACTCGGCCAGCGCGTACGGGTCCGGTGGACCGTCGGCCGGCGGCAGCACGAAGAAGCTCTGCGAGGTCGGGAACGTCGCCCCGCCAGCCAGACCGGGACCGTCGACGAGCACGGCACCGATCACCTCCGCCGGACGGGCGCCGGCCAGCTGCAGCGCGATGTACGCCCCGAGCCCGCGCCCGAAGACGGTTGCCTCGCCGAGCTCGGCGAGGGCGGCGTCGGCATCGGCGAGGAGCATCTCCGCCGTGTACCCGCCGCCGACCGGGATCGTCGATTCGCCGTGCCCCGTGAAGTCGAGGGCGGCGACGGGGCCGGTCCAGGCCTCGAGCCACGTCGGCACCTCGTCCGGCGATCGTTCGCCGAGGCCGTGCAGCAACAGCAGTGGCCGGCCGTCGCCGGGTCGCAGCCGATGCAGGGCCAGCTCGACGCGGTTGTGCCGCAGCATCACGGGAGGGGTCATCGCGGTGGCCCGAGGTGGTCGAGGATCATCGCCGCCACCAGGTCGGGCTGCTCGATGTGCACGAAGTGGCCGACGTCGTCGAGGATCTCGCAGCGCGCCCCGGGCGGCAGGTACGGCAGGACCCGGTCCGGCTCGGTGCCCCAGCCCATCACCTCCGGGGCTCGACCGAGCACGGCGAGGAACGGCGTCCCCAGGCCGGCCAGCCGCAGCACGGACCACTCGGGACGCCACGGGCCGAACCCACCGAAGCGCATGGACGGATCGATCTTCCACCGCCAGCCGTCGGGATCGTGGCGGGCTCCGACGGACACGAGGTAGCGCAGCCACTCGTGCGACAGGCGAGGGTTCATCCGTCCGCGCCGCTGGGCGAGTTCGTCGAGCGTGCCCGGCCGGCGTTCGGAGGTCGAGGTGTTGCGCCGGTGCTCGAGCCATCCGGCGACCTCGCCCGCCATCATCTTGGTCCGCACGTGCTCGGCGACGTCCGGGATGCGGCTCTGGTACGGGATGCCGTCCAGGTTGACGAGCCCGGAGAACCGGTACGGCTGGGCGTCGGCGAGCTGGATCATCATCCCGCCGCCCTTGGAGTGGCCGATCACCGGCACCGGCCGGCGCGGGCTGACCTCCTCGAACACGGCGAGGGCGTCGCGCAGGTCGGCGTCCCACGAGTACAGCTCGGCGCGATCGCTGTCGCCGTGGCCCCGCTGGTCCCAGCTGATGACTCGCCACCCGGCGGCGGCCAGGCGGGGGGCCAGCCCGTCGAACGTCCGGGCGAAGTCGAAGCCGCCGTGCACGGCGAGGACCGGCGGCGCCTCGGCATCGCCCCACTCGTACGCCGCGATGCCGACCCCGTTGGCGTCGATCCGCCACGAGCGATCCGGGGCACGAGCGCCGGGGAAGGTCACGGCGCCGTCATCCATCGGGTCGGCAATGTACCGCTGACCGGGTGGCCGGACCGTGGTCGATGCACCAGATCAGGGGCCTGTACCTCCTACGATGCAGGGTCGTGCGGGCCGTGGTCACGCTGCTGGGGGTCGGCGCCGCGTTCCTGCTCGGCGCCTGCGGTGGCGACGACGAGCCGGACGCCGACGAGACGCTCCCGGCGATGCAGACCACGGCGCCACCACTGACGACGGCAGCGCCGGCGACCACCGTCCAGCCGCGCTTCCACGAGGTGAAGAGCGGGGACACCCTCACGGCGATCGCCGAGACGTACGGTCTGCCGGTCGAGGCGATCATGATCGAGAACAACCTGACGGACCCCAACCGCATCGTCGTCGGCCAGGTGCTGATCCTGCCGTTGATCTCCGACGTCACGACGACCACGACGGCCGCCGTGACGACCGTTCCCCAGGCGACGGCCGCGCCTGTGATCACGACGATCGCTCCCTAACCTCTCGCTCCGATGAAGACGTTCTGGCCGACCGCCGACCACTGGAGCCTGGAGATCGCACTCGACACGCCGCACCTGCGGCTGCCGCAACTGGCCGAGCACGGTTATGTGCCGCTCGCCGACGCCGACTTCGAGGTCCCGGAGGCCGAGTACCTGGCGCTGCAGTACATGGACTGGAAGAGCGGCGGCGACACGAACTTCGCGCCGATCGCCTCCGCCGACGGCGAGCTCGACTGCCGTGGCTTCTGGGACAAGGGCAAGACCGACAAGGACGCTCGCTGGACGTCGAACGCCGAGGTCGTGCCGTCGATCCGGCGCTACGTCGACTCGGTCGGCGCCAACTTCGGTCGGGTGCGGGTCATCAAGCTCGAGCCGCAGGGTCGCGACCAGGCGATCCGATCGATCCATCGCGACGACAACAACCGGTTCAACCCCGAGGACGAGGGGTGGGTCGTGCGCTCGTGGCTGGAGCTGACCGACAACCCGGACAGCTACATGCTGCTCATGGACAACGGACCCGACGGCCTGCCCGACCCGGCGACGGAGGTGCGGCTGCCGCTGCATCGTGGGGCGCGGTTCGTCGTCGACACCCAGCGCCTTTGGCACGTCGTCGTCCACCCGGGCGACGCGCCGCGCTACGCCCTGATCACGAGCTTCGAGTCGGGCCCGGTGCTCGGCGACTGGATCGACGGCCAGCGCGCCGTCGCCACGACCGCCAGCTGACACCCCCTCATCTGGGCGCGGAGGTTCCCAAACCCCCATCTGGGCGCGGTGGTTCCCGAAATCGGGAAGCTTGGCGCCCAGACGTGGCTACGGAACGAGCACGACCTTGCCGGAGATGCGGCGCTCCTGGAGATCGCGCAGCACACCGACGGCGTCGTCGAGGGGCCGGGCCGTCGGCTCGACCGGGTTGACGGTGCCGTCGGCCACCAGCTGCAGCAGCTCGGCCATCAGGACCTCGTTCTCGGCCGGGAACCGTCCGATCCACGCGCCCCACTCGATCCCGATCAGCATGCGGCTGTTGAGCAGCACCTGGTTGAGCGGGAACCGTGGGATCTCCCCGGCGGCGAACCCGACCACGAGGTAACGACCGCCCCACCGCAGGGCCCGCAGCGCCGCCTCGGCGTGCGGCCCGCCGATCGGGTCGGCGACGAGGTCGGCGCCGCCGCCGGTGAGCTCGCGGATCGTCGACTTGAGGTCGATGTCGGCGGCGGAGTAGTCGATCGTCTCGGTGGCCCCCGCCGCCCGGGCGAGTGCCAACTTGTCGGCCGACGACGCGCAGGCGATGACGCGCCCGCCCATCGAGGCGGCGATGTCCACCGCGGCCAGCCCGATGCCGCCGCCGGCCCCGAGCACCACGACCCACTCGTCCGGCCCGACGGTGGTGCGTCGGGTGTAGGCGTAGAGCATCGTCCCGTAGCTCTGCACGAACCCGGCCGCCTGCCCCGCGCTGAGCCGCTCGGGCACGGAGATCACGGACGCCGCCCGCACGGCGACCTGCGAGGCGTAGCCGCCACCGACGGCCGGCAGCGCCACGACGCGGGTGCCCACCTCGATGCCGTCGACGCCGGCCCCCAGTGCAGCGATGCGCCCGGCCACCTCGGTCCCCGGCGTGTACGGCAGGGGCGGCTTGATCTGGTAGCGGCCCTGGACGAACAGCGCATCGACGAAGTTGGCGCCGGCCGCCTCGACGTCGATCACGACCTCGCCGGGGCCCGGTTCGAGGTCGGGTGCCTCGACGATCTCGAGCTGGTCCAGCGATCCGAAGGCGGTGGCGACGACCTTGCGCACCGGGCCACGGTAGTGATGGGCCGGCGGGCTATCGGGTTCCGGAAGGGCGGATCAGCCGCCAGCGCGCCCACATGGACAGTCCGGCCAGGGCGGCGAAACCGGCCCCCAGCGTGGCCGTGGCCGTCAAGCCCGACGATTCGAACAGCCGCGTGGCGAGGATCGCCGTGAGGCCCCGCCCGAGCGTGCCGACGGCGACCATCGTGCCGAGCCCACGCCCGGGTGCGCCGGGGATCAGCGTCGGCCCGATCGGGATGGCCGAGACGATCCCGAACTCGAACGCGGCGATGAACGTCCCGAGCAGGATCAGCCCGGGAACGAGGGACTGCTCGAGTGCGCCGAGGGCGAGGCCGGCGGGCACCATCACCGCCGCGCCGAGCATCACGCTGCGCTCCTTGCCCCAGCGATCGGTGCGCGCCGCGGACGTGGTCGACGCGCCGAGCTCCAGTACGCCGATGCCGAACGTCGCCGCGACCAGGCCGACCGTCGTCACGCCGAACTCGTCCTCCAACCAGGGGCCGAACGTGATGAACAGGCACTGCGCGGCCGACATCAGGCCGAACATCCCGCCGACGGCCAACCAGCTGGACAGCGGCATCCGGCCCGCCTGCGCACCGCCGGCGGGCGCGGGCACGACCTCGTCGCCGGCCTCGTTCGTGACCCGGGCGACTGGCGCCCTGGCCTTCCCGCTGACCACCAGTGCCATGGCGAGGACGGCGCAGGCGCCCACCACGTAGCTCCACCGCCACGACGACGCCGCGGCGACGAGCCCCAACCCGCTGACGCCGATCAGCAGGCCGAGCGCCCACGACGTCTCGACGATGCCGATCACGCGCCCCCGGCGCTCGTACGGCACGTGGTCGGCGACCCACGTCCCCAAGCCGACGTCGAACACGATCTTGCTCAGCGCCACGACGAAGAGCCCGGCGGCGAACATGAAGATGCCGGCGCTGAGCCCGGCGATCGCTGCGCCGGCGCTGATGCCGAGCAGTCCGCTGACGATCGACCAGCGGCGGGAGCGGCGGTCGACGAGGCGGCCGAGCACGGGCGAGGCCAGGCCACAGAGCTCCGTCACGGCGAGCGCCACGCCGATGTCGCTCAGCTCGACGTCGAGCCCGCGAGCGATCGTCGCCACGAACGGCGGGGCGAACCGGTAGACGGCGTTCGTGGTGAGCCGGGCGACCGTCAGGCTGGCGACGTCGTCGCGCACCGCGCGCGGGTACGAGTCGTCGAGCAGTCGGTCGAGCACAGCCGACCGACGCTAGGGGGCGACCGGCGCGGTTCGCCCACCGGTTCGCCCGCCGCCGATGATGGGACGATGACGCTCATTGCGCTCCCCGGCCACGCAGGCCGCAGCTGGCCGCTTCGCGAGATGGCGCACCTGTGATCCTGCCGCCACCGTTCAGCTACGACGGCGCGCTGCGCGATCGGATCGTCGCCAACCTCGCCGCCCACGATCGGCGGATCCTGGCGCTCGACGAACGCCGCCACGCCGCCGTCGCCGTCGTCGTCGTCGACTCGGTCGAGGGGGAGGACCGCACGGACCCGTTCCAACCCGACGCCGAGGCGATGGACATCATCCCGGGCGGCTCCCGGGGTCTGGACGGTCGCATGGCGGACGTGTCGGGCGGAGCGGCGTTCCTGCTCTGCCGCCGCGCCGCGGGGCTCAACCGCCACGCCTCGCAGTGGGCGCTGCCCGGTGGGCGCCTCGACCAGGGCGAGACGGTCGTCGACGCGGCGCGTCGCGAGCTGGACGAGGAGCTCGGCGTGACCCTCGGCCCGGAGACCGTGCTCGGGCTGCTCGACGACTACCCGACGCGGTCGGGGTTCGTGATCACGCCCGTCGTGCTGTGGGGCGGCGGGCGACTCGACCTCGCGCCGGAACCGGGCGAGGTGCTGGCGGCCTACCGGGTCGGTCTGCACCAGCTGTGCCGCGCCGATTCGCCGCGCTTCATCGACATCCCCGAGAGCGACCGCCCGGTCGTGCAGGTGCCGCTCGGCAACGACCTGATCCACGCCCCGACCGGCGCGGTCCTGGTGCAGTTCCGCTGGCTGGCGCTGGAGGGTCGCGCCGACCCGGTGGCCGGCTTCGAGCAGCCCGTGTTCGCCTGGAAGTAGTCGTCCGGCTCGGGTCAGCGGCCGGAATGACCGAAGCCGCCGCCGCGGTCCTCGCCGTCGAGCCGATCGACGACCTGCCACACCACTGCTTCGACGCGCTGGACGACGAGCTGAGCGATCCGGTCGCCGCGGTGGACCTCGTAGTCCTCCTCCGGGTCGGTGTTCAGCATGACGACCTTGACCTCGCCGCGGTAAGCGGCGTCGATCAGCCCCGGAGCGTTGACCACCGTGACGCCGTTGCGCAACGCCAACCCGCTGCGCGGCAGGACGAAGGCGGCGTGGCCGGGCGGGATGGCGATGGCGATGCCCGTCGGCACGAGGGCTCGCCCGCCGCCGGCGGTGAGCCGGGCGCCGTCCCGAGCGTGGAGGTCCAGCCCGGCGTCGCCCGCGTGGGCGTAGCGCGGCAGCGGGAGATCGGGATCGAGCCGGTGCACCGGCACGCCGAGGTGTTGTTCGTCGGCGGCCATCGCCCGGGATGCTACGAACGCCATCGGTAGCCTCGGCGCCGATGGAGCGCCCGCCGTCGGTCGATGCGCTGGCCCGATCCCTCGCCTCGTCAGGCCTGCCCCACCCGCTGCTCGTCGACGTCGCCCGAGGTGCGATCGCTGCCGGCGCGGTCGCCGAGGCGCCGGCGCGGGCCGAGGCGCTGCGCCGCACGCTGCTGACCGACGTCGTCAACGCCACCGGTGTCCTGCTGCACACGAACCTGGGCCGTGCGCCGCTGGCCCACCAGCAACCGGCCCGGGCCACGTCGCTCGAGCTCGACCTCGCCACCGGTGAACGCGGGTCGCGCCAGCGGGCGGTCGGCACGCTGCTGGCGCGGCTGTGCGATGCCGAGGCGGCGGTGGTGGTCAACAACAACGCGGCGGCCGTGCTGCTGGTGCTGGCCGCGCTGGCCGCGGGTCGCGAGGTGCCCGTGAGCCGCGGTGAGAGCGTCGAGATCGGCGGCGGCTTCCGGGTCCCTGAGGTGATGGAGCAGTCGGGGGCGCGGCTGCTCGACGTCGGCACGACGAACCGCACCCGCCTCGAGGACTACCGGCGGGCGATCGGCCGGGCCGGCGCCGACGTGGCGCTGGTGCTCAAGGTCCACCCGAGCAACTTCCGCGTCGACGGGTTCGTCGAGGAAACGTCGGTGGCCGAGCTGGCCGTCCTCGGTGTGCCCGTCGTGGCCGATCTCGGCAGCGGGCTGGTCGACGCCGATTGCCCCTGGCTGCCCGGACCTCCGCCGGCGTGGCTCGGCGGCGAGCCGGCGGCGCGCCAGACGTTGGCGGCCGGCGCCTCGCTGGTCACGTTCAGCGGGGACAAGCTGCTCGGCGGCCCGCAGGCCGGTGTCATCGCCGGTCGGCGCGACCTCGTCGAGCGCTGCGCACGGCATCCGCTGGCACGTGCCCTTCGACCGGGTGGCCTCGTGCTCGGGGCGCTGCAATCGCTGGCGCTGGCGTACTTGCGGCGCGACGTGGTGGGCACGATCCCGTTCTGGCGCATGGTCGCCACGCCCGTCGACGAGCTCCGCCGGCGCGCCGAGGAGATCGCCGCCGCCACCGGGGCCACGGCGTTGGCCACCGAGGCGGTTCCCGGTGCGGGCTCGGCGCCCGGCGTCACGATCCCGTCGTTCGGGGTCGACCTCGCCGGCGATCGCACCGCCGCACTGCGCGCTCATGACCCGCCCGTGATCGCTCGCGCCCGCGAGGGTCGCACCATCCTCGACCTGCGCGCTGTCGAGCCGACCGACGACGAGGTGATCGTCGACGCCCTCAGATGCGGGTGATCGCGACCGCTGGACACGTCGACCACGGCAAGTCCTCACTGGTGCGGGAGCTGACGGGCACGGACCCCGACCGGTGGGAGGAGGAGCGGCGGCGGGGCCTGACGATCGACCTCGGGTTCGCCCACACCATCGTGGCCGACGAGACCGGTGCGGAGGAGATCAGCTTCGTCGACGTCCCGGGCCACGTGCGGTTCCTGCGCAACATGCTCGCCGGGGTGGGTGGTGTCGACGCCTGCCTGTTCGTCGTCGCGGCGACCGAGGGGTGGAAGCCCCAGAGCGAGGAGCACCTGCGGATCCTCGAGTTGGTCGGCGTGCGCAACGGGATCGTCGCCCTCACCAAGGTGGACGTGCTCGACGACCCGGAGCTCGTCGAGCTGGCGACGCTGGAGGTGGCCGAGCGGCTGGACCGGTCGTTCCTCGCCGGCGCCCCGGTCGTGCCCGTTGCCACGCCGACGGGTGAGGGCATCGACCGCTTGATCCGCGAGCTGGCCGGCCTGGCGCGTCGCACGCCGGCCGCCCCTGACCGCCACCGGCCCCGCCTGTGGATCGACCGAGCCTTCGCCGCCCGGGGGAGCGGCACGGTGGTCACCGGAACGCTGACCGACGGATCGCTGCGCGCCGATCAAGCGGTCGTCGTCGAGCCGGGCGGCCGGCCGGCGCGCGTCCGCGCCATCCAGACGCTCGGTCAAGCGGTCGACTCGATCGGGCCCGGGCACCGCGTCGCGCTCAACCTGGCCGGCGTCGGCCACGAGGAGGTGCGGCGCGGCGATGTCGTGGTGACCGCCGGGCGGTGGCGCTCGACGGCGATGGTCGATGCGTCGCTGTCCGTCCTGCCCACGCTGGACCACGAGGTGTCCCGCCGTGGCGCCTACCTGGCCTACCTCGGGGCCGGTGAGCACGCCGTGCGCCTGCGGGTGATCGGCGACGAGTCCGTGCGCCCCGGTGCGGCGGGCGTCGTACGCCTCCACCTGCCGGTCGAGCTGCCGCTGCTCCCCGGTGATCGGTACGTGCTCCGGGAGACCGGGCGCGACGAGACCGTCGGCGGCGGCGAGGTGCTCGACGTCGCACCGGTGCGCCCGGCATCGCGAGCCCGGCCGGACCGCGACGTCGACCGGGTGGTGGCCGAGCGGGGGTGGGTGGCGGCCGACGAGCTGGAGCTGCTGACCGGCGAGGTGCGGGCGCCGACCGTCGGTCGCTGGGTGGTCTCCGACGCCGCGTTGCAGGCGTCCGTGGCGGCGATCCGCCAGCGTGTCGACGAGGCCGGGCCGCTCGGCGTCGAGCTGGCGACGCTCGACGAGCACCAGCGCGCCGCGCTGGAGACCCTTGACGACTTGGCCGTGGATGCGGCGATGGTCCGGCGGGCCGCCGCCGCCGACCCGCTGCGCGACCACCCGGTGCTGGCCACGTTGGCGGCCGGTGGGCTGGCGCCGGATCCGCCGATCGGGGTGCCGCCGGCCGAACTGCGGGCGCTGGCCCAACGGGGGCTGCTCGTCGAGCGGGACGGACTGTGGTTCCACACCGACGCCGTGACGTCAGCGGCCCGCCTCGTTGCCGGGCTGCTGGCCGTCGACCCGGACGGCTTCACGGTCAGCTCGTTCCGGGAGGTCGCTGGCATCACCCGCAAGCACGCCGTGCCGCTGCTGGCCGAGCTCGACGCGCGGGGGGTCACCCGTCGTCGCGGCGATGTCCGCATCGCTGGTCCGAAGCTCCCCCCACCCTGACCGAGTCTTCACATCGGATGGGAGGACGGGGATCAGGCGGTCCTGCGCAGGGAGCGGCGTTCGTCCTGGTCGAGCCCTCCCCAGATGCCGTAGCGCTCGTCCGTGTCGACGGCGTGCTCGAGGCATCGCTGGCGCACGGGACACGCCTCGCAGATCTGCTTGGCACGATGCTCACGGGCCAGCCGCTCGTGCCGTCGCTCGACGTGCATCGGGGGGTAGAAGTCGGCCGCCGCACCCGGAGCCCGGCACGACCCGGCCTGCTGCCACGTCAGGTTCACCACGTTCACCGAGCCGAAGCTAGGAACGACCGGCGAGCGGAGCAATGGGGTCCGGGCGCTGTTCACACAGGGTTTACGAGGCGGTCTCCGACCCTTCGGTGCGCTTGCGGCGACGTTCCCGGTGATCGCGAGCGGCGCCCTCCAGCGGCTCGACCTCCAGCGTCACACCGTCGATGGCCACGACCCGCACCTGGTCTCCGGCAGCGACCGGCGTTGCGCGGTTGGTCCGGGCCCGCCATCGGGCGTCGCCGACGCTGACCACCCCGTCCGGATCGACGGCGTCGACCACGTCGCCGATCTCGCCGACCATCCACTCCCGACCGATCGTCGGGGTGGCGAATCGGGTCCGCACCATTGACGGCATGCCGACGACGAAGGCCAGCGTGACGCCGCCGATGCCGGCGACCAGCGCCAACCAGGACGGGCGCAGCGTGACGCCGGGCAGGGGCTCGAACAGCCAGAAGCTCCCGGCGATCGTCAACACCACCCCGATGCCGGTCCACAGGCGGGGGAGCCCGACCTGCACATCGACGGCGAAGGCCAGCATGGCCAGGATCAACAGGGCGACCGCCCACCCCCGGGCTGGCAGGGTGGCCAACCCCGTGCAGGCCAGCACCAGGCTGACGGCCCCGACGACCCCAGCGACGCCGATGCCGGCGGTGAAGAACTCGAAGACCAGCAGCGCCAGGCCGATGAGCAGCAGCAGGTAGGTGACGGCTGGTGAGGCGACGGTGTGGAACAGCTCGTCGACCAGACCCAGCTTGGAGAACCGGACGGTGGCTGTCGTGTCCCGGCGCGGCGTGCCGTCCTCGGCGAAGGACTCCTGCGACGTCTCGAGGACGACGCCGCCCTCCTGGTAACCGTCGAGCGCGTTGACCATGCTGGCGATCGTCGGGATCCCCTCGTCGGGCACGCGCTGGTCGAACACGTCGAGCTGGCGCGCCTCCGACAGGCCGAGCGAGCCCTCGCGCAAACGTTCCTCGGCGATGCCGAGGTCGATCGTCTCGCCCCCGGGACGAAGGGGCACGCCGACGTGACCGACCCGCGATCCCGGCGACATGCCGCTCACGTCGACCACGGCCAGGAGCTGGGCCGGCAGGCCGTACAGGCGGGCGCCCGATGGACCGACCCACAGGGCGACGGGGACCGGGGCGTCGGCGATGCGCTCGAGCAACCCTTCGATCTCGTCGCGCCCGACGACGGCTCCGGCGCTGTCGACCTGCAGCACGAGGGCCTGGGCGCCGTCCACCTCGGCCGTGGTGATGGCGTCGTCGATGGCCTCGATCGTGATCGGGTCGAACAGGCCGCTGACCTGCAGCACGTCGACGGTGCCTGCGGTGCCGTTCGCCGCCGTGTCGTCGTCGCCTTGCGCGCCGGCGCCGCCGGGCGCCAGCAACGTGACGACGGCGGCGCTGAGCAGGCCGATCGCTAGTCTGCGCAAAGGTGCCTCCGGAGTCCGTCGATCCTGTGCCGCGCCTGGTCACCGCCGGGGTGACGATCGTGGCCGGCAAGGGCGGCGTCGGGAAGACCACGGTAACGGCGGTCCTGGCTCATGCGGCGGCGAGCGCGGGCAGCGCGTGCTCGTGATCGAGCTCGACGGCAAGCCCGTGCTCCGGGAGCTCGCCGGTGGCGTGGCGTTCCAGGAGATCTCGGCGTCCGAGGCGTTGGCCGAGTACCTGCGCGAGCACGGGTTCGGCCGCATCGCCAAGCGCCTGTCGACCTCCGGCGTCATCGACGTCGTGGCGACCGCCGCGCCCGGCATCGACGACATCGTCGTGCTCGGCAAGATCAAGCAGCTCGAGCGGGGCGGTGACTGGGACGTGATCGTCGTCGACGGTCCGGCCGCCGGTCACGCGGTGACGTTCCTGACCGCCGCCGCCGGGATGCGCGATGCCGTGCGCGGTGGGCCGATCCGCAGCCAGGCCGATGAGGTCCTCGAGCTGCTCGGCGACCCGACCCGGTGCCAGGTGGTGCTGGTCACGTTGCCGGAGACGACCCCGGTGAACGAGGTCGTCGAGACCGCGTTCGCCCTCGAGGATCGGGTCGGCGTGCAGCTCGGTCCGCTGGTGATCAACGGCGTCGACGTGCCGGACGTCCCGCTGCCGGCCAGCGATGCGGCGGCGCCGAGCGGGAGCCCGGATCGTGCGCTGCTGCGTGAGGCGGCGCGCTTCCGCCGCGCCCGGTTGAAGCTGCAACGGGAGGAGATCGAGCGCCTGGGAGGAGAGCTCCCGCTCGATCAGTGGCAGTTGCCGCTTCTCCCGGTGGCCGCCCTGAGCGCCGATGACGCGCGGGCCCTCGCCGGGCGGCTGACCAGAGCGCCGCGATGAAGCGCGGAGCGTCGCTGGCGCCCGTCCTCGACGGCGCCGAGGTGCTGGTGTGCTGCGGGTCGGGCGGGGTCGGCAAGACCACAACGGCGGCGGCCCTGGGTCTGCAGGCCGCCGAGTTGGGCCGGCGGGTGGTCGTGGTCACCATCGATCCGGCCCGCCGGTTGGCCGACGCCCTGGGGCTCGCCGACGGGCTGGCCAGCGAGCCGACCCGGATCGAACTCGGCGACGAGCAACGGCCCGGCGAGCTGTGGGCGATGATGCTTGATCCGGCCGCGGCGTTCGATGGGTTGGTGCGCCGATACGCGGCCGACGCCGAGCAGGTCGATCGGATCCTGACCAACCCCTTCTACCGCAACATCTCCCGGACGCTCAGCGGGACCCAGGAGTACATGGCCGCCGAGACGCTGCACCAGCTGCACGACGACGAGCGGTTCGACCTGGTCATCGTGGACACACCACCGAGTCGCAACGCCCTCGACTTCCTCGAGGCGTCGGGGGTGCTGGCGCGGTTCCTCGACCATCGGCTGTTCCGGCTGCTGATGCTCCCCGCGCGGCGGGGGATGCGGGTCATGACCGCGGCGACGCAGCCGTTGCTGCGGGCGATCGGTCGCGTCGTCGGTTCGGCGGTGCTGGCCGATGCCGTCGCCTTCTTCCAGGCCTTCGCCGGCATGGAGGCCGGGTTTCGAGAGCGCGCCGACGTCGTCATCGGCTTGCTGCGTTCGGATGCGACCCGCTACGTCGTCGTCGCCTCGTCGCACCGGGACACGGTGACCGAGGCGGCGTGGTTCGTCGGGCAGCTCGTCGACCAGGGCATCGACCGGGTGGCCGGCGTGGCCAACCGGGTCCACCCACGGTTCGGTGACGGCACCGCCGCAGACGCCCGCACCGCCGCCGAGGAGGCCGCCGCCGGGGGTGACGCCGATCGGGCCGCGCTGTGGAGCAACGTGGCCGAGCTGCAGGCGCTGGCCGACGCCGCCGAGCTGGAGCTGGAGCCGTTCGCCGAGCTGCTCGGTGACGAGCCGCTCGGTCTGGTCCCGCTGCTCGCCGGCGACGTCCACGACCTCGCCACCCTCACCGAGGTCCGCCGGCACCTCTTCCCGACCTGACCGCGGGCCCGATCGGCGGCGGTCGCTACGATCGCCGCCGATGCGCGTGCTGCTGGCAACGGACGCCACCTGGGTGGCCGACGAGGTCGTCGCCGCGCTCGGCGACGAGGCCACGTCCTTCACCGTCGTGTCCGAGGGTCGCGAGGTGGCCAAGGTCTCGGCCGGGTCGCGGGACCGCCCGTTCGACATCGGCATCCTCGACCTGCAGATCGGCTCGATGGGCGGCATCGCCGTTGCCATGGCCCAGCGCCTGGACGAGTCGACCGACCTCGTGCCGACCATGCCGCTGCTCGTGTTGCTGGACCGCTTCGCCGACGTCCACCTGGCCCGGCGCAGCGGCGCCGAGGGATGGCTCGTCAAGCCGCTGGACCCGCTGCGCCTGCGCCGGGCCGTGCGGACGGTGATCGGCGGCGGCACGTTCCACGAGGGCTGGGCCGAGGTGCAGGCCCGCCGGGCGCCCGCTCCCACCGGGCGCTGACCAGGGCCGCCGGCCAATCGCCGGTCGGGCCGAGCACCAGGGCCGGTAGAGTCCCAGCCGCTACGGGGTGTAGCGCAGCTTGGTTAGCGCGCCACGTTCGGGACGTGGAGGCCGGAGGTTCAAATCCTCTCACCCCGACCCTGATCTCGCTGGTGCAGCCAAGCGTGGCGGAGGTGGTCAGCGTGGCGTTCGTCTGGTCGCTTTCCGTGCCGGTACGTGGGTCGCTGACGGGGACGACGGCGGACGCGCTCGTTGTGGCTGGGCATCCTCGCCGCCGGGACGAGACCTGGACTAGACCGGATCGTTGGGCGTCAGGTACTGCGTGACCGCCTTGAAGATGTCGGTCGCGATGCTGGATCCTGGAGCCGCGGTCGGACCGTGCGTGTTCTCGATCAGGATCGAGATCTCCTGCGACGGGAGGTACGCAAGGATCCCGGCATAGCCGTTGAAGATCGGGTTCTGGAACACCCAACCGCTGTTGCCGACGGCGATCCCGAGCCCGTAGTTGATTTCCGGCGGCGCGCCCGTGAGGCCCTGTGAAATCGGCTCGATCTGTTCACTCGCTGCGGATTCCGAGACCAGCTCCCCCGTCCCGACGGCATCGATGAGCTTGATCATGTCGGCCGCGGTCGAGGTCACGATCAAACCGTTGCCGAGGCCCCAAGACGGGCTCCACGACGTCGAGTCCTCGTAGACACCGCGTTCGGACGTATAGGCGTGCAGTGCAGGCGCAGGGATGGCCGGGTACTTCGTGATCTTCGTGTCGCGCATCCCGAGCGGGTCGAGGAAGCGCTCCGTCAACAGCTCCGACACGGTCTGGCCCGTGACCTGCTCGATCACTCGGCCGAGCAGGATGAAGTTGGTGTGCGCGTAGTGGAAGCACGTGCCGGGATCGCAGACCACCGGCTGTGCGAAGGCGTAGTCGAGCAGCTCGTCGTCGGTCCATTGACGGAAGGGTTCCGCCAGCTGGGCGGCCTGGAAGGGCGGGTTCTCCTGGATGAAGTCCGGATAGCCCGACGTCACGCTGGCGAGCATGCGCAACGTGACGCGATCGGCGTTCGGGTACTCCGGGTACCACTCCGAGAGCGTGTCGTCGAGGCTGAGGCGTCCGGTGTCCTGCAATTGGAGGGCGATCGTCGTCAGCAGCGGGATCGTCATCGCACCGGGACGGAACTTCATCCTCGAGTTCGCCGGGGTCCCCGGCATCGAGATGCCGAGACCTCTGTTCACGACCGTTCTTTCACCGACGTCGACGCGGAGGATGACCGCCTTCGCGTCCTTCTCGGCCATCACCGAGCGGGTGATCGCGACGATCTCATTCGCCGCGTCCAGGTATCGGGTGCACTCACCGCCGCGGTCGAACTGATCGGCAGGGCATTGCTTCGGGCCCGCGCCAGCCGTGACGGGTACGACACACGCGAGCGCGACGGCGAGCACCGCGACCGCCCCGCCTCTCCAGCGTCTCATCGCAGCGGACGGTACCACTGCGGTCATCCCCGGTCGCAGCCCCGGCCATCCGATCGGGATCGCGGAATGACCGACTTAGCTCGATTTGCCCACGCCGCGAAGGCGCTAGCGGCGCGGCGCGAGTTCGGCGGTGTGGTCGTCGAGGATGCTGCCTCGAGGGGACAAATCGATGTGCCGACGACGGCCGTCGTCGAAGTTGGGGGGAAGGTCACCCGTGGCGGCAAACATGTTCGACGGGTGTGCGGTCGTACCGACGGTGCGGCCTCGTCGCGCGAGGCTGGGCGTCGGAAGGCGATGCTGAGAATGCTGAGGGCCTGGGGGAGAGCGGGTTCGAACGCCACCTCGTCAGGGCGACGAGTTCCGGAGCGGCGGTGCGCCAGTCGTCAGATTTGGTCGGTGGGGTCGAACAGATCAGCGCCCGAGAGCACCTCGTCGGAATCCGGGACGCCGTCACCGTCGCTGTCCTGGTCGAGGTTGGGGTTCGTGCCGGCGGCGATCTCGTCGCCGTCGTTGAGCCCGTCGCCGTCGCCATCGCCGAATGGGTTCGTGCCCGTCTCGAAGACCTCGAAGCCGTCTTCGAGGCCGTCGTCGTCCGAGTCGGCGTCGCCGCTTGAGTTGGGCCGGTGCGTTCGTCGCCGCCGGCGCCACGGACGCGGCGGCCGACGTGGTGACGTCGGCGGTCAGCGTGGACGCGGGCGACTCAGGCGACGAACTGGAGCAGGAGAGGGCGCCGACCACGGCCGCGGCGACGAACAGAGATCGCCACGCAACCAAGGCCGAAAGCGCGGGCTCACCGACGATCGCATCAGACCTCCCTCTCAACGGCCCCGTCGAGCCGTGGCCTACGAGCGTCGGGGACCGGTGAAACGCGGTCGACCTCATTGTGGACGTCAACGTGGCATGGTGTGATCGACAGATCTCAGGAGGGTCGACGTGAAGCGATTCATCGCGCTGGCGGGTTGCGCGGCAGGGCTGTGCTTCGGGGCAGGCGTGGCCGAGAGCGCCCCACGGCCCGAACCAACCCTCGTCCTCGAACCGAACCCGGTCGCTCCAGGCGGCACGTTCACCGCCACCCTGGAGAACTTCTGCACCAACGACGACATCGGCGGGATCATCGAGATCGAGATCGAGGGCGGTCTCGGCCGCCTCGTCCCCTGTCGGGCCGACGACCTCGCTCAGGCCACGCTGACGGCGCCATCGTCGCCCGGCGAGTACGACGTCCAGGCGTCGGCCGGCGCGATCCTCGGCATCACCACACTCGTCGTCCAAGAGGACGCACCCGGCGGGGAACCGCTCCCCGAGACCGGGCCGCAGGAAACGGTCGCCGTCACCGCGGTCGGCGGTGGATTGCTGATCGCCGGGATCGTCCTGCTCGTAACGGTGCGGACTCGCGGGCGGTCGACGCGCTGACGGACGACGCAGTCACAACCACGCGGGTCTGCGCGCCCGCGGCGCGGGAGACCTCGATCGCGCCGAGGCCTCGCACGCGACGGCGTTGGCCTGGCACCGTGCCGCCGGGCTGACCGTCAGCGCCGCGTTCGCCGCCTCGTGCCTTGGCTTCCTCGCCAGCGAGCGCGGTGATCTGATCGCCGCTCGACGCCACCACGCCACGGCACTCGACCTCGCCGCGGAGCGCAGCCACCGCGCAGCGGTGGCCCTCGCCCTCGAGGGCGCAGCCAGCGTCACCGATCGCCCCGAGGATGCGTCGCGTCTGCTCGGCGCCGCAGCGCGACTGCGCGCCTCCGGTTCGCACGGGGGGAGCCGACGCATCGCGAAGAGGTCTCCGCCGTCTGCGCCGCGCTGCGGATGATCCTGGGGGATGACGGATTTGAGCGGGCGAACGACGAGGGGCGCGGCCTGGACAACTCGAGCTCCATCGCATTGGCGACGGCGCTCCTCGCAGGGCGGGGTCCCTAGTCCTCCGCCTCGGTGCCGCGCGCGGTGTCGACCACCTGGCGGATCGAATCGAT
This sequence comes from uncultured Acidimicrobiia bacterium, assembly GCA_963844175.1. Classification (GTDB taxonomy): domain Bacteria; phylum Actinomycetota; class Acidimicrobiia; order Acidimicrobiales; family Ilumatobacteraceae; genus JALZMG01. Next base: position 176,567 of record CAWJNE010000021.1, on the reverse strand, counting down.
GACGAGCTGCGGGTTGTACAGCTGGATGTAGTGGTTGCTGTTGGTCACCTTGACGTGCTCGGCCCCGTCGAACCTGGCCGCCAAGAGGTCCTGGGCGATCAGCTGCGCCGACCAGAGCGCGTCGGCGAACGCCTGATCCACGCCGGCGGGGAGGTTCCCGGAGGCGAGCAGCTCCGGTGTCAGCTGCGGCTGATCGGCGGTCAGCACGACGACCGGCACCGCGGGCGGCGGCGGCGAGCCCTCCAGCGCGTCGACGGTCCCCTGGAGGTCGAGTGCTTCGGCGTCGGCGACGGGCGGCGGACTGTTCATCTCCTCGAACAGGGCTCGCTGGGCGGTGGTCAGCAGGTTCGGCAGATCCTCCGACAAGGCGTCGACGAGCACCATGCCAGCCACCTCGGTGGGATGGTCGCTGGCGAACAGCCTGATGATCGGGCCACCGTAGGAATGTCCGACCAGGACGTACGGTCCGACCTCGCCCGACGCGGCGAGGAGCCGCTCGAGGTCGTCGGCGGCGTCCTGTGCCGACGTCGGCTGCGGGACCGGCGTTGAGCGGCTCGATGTGGTGCCCGGCCGGTCGTACGCACAGACTCGCGAGAACGCGGCCACGTCGGCGTCGACCGTCCGCGGATCACCCTCTGGATCGGCGGGGGTGTTCCACACATCGGCGTTGTCAGCGAAGCCGGAGACGAGCACCACCGTGGGCTCGCCGACCCCCCGGCACTGTAGGTAGACCTCTCGCCCGTCGCCGATGTCGACGATCCCGGCGCGTTCGCCCGGCGCGACCGCCGCTGTCGTGGTGTCGGCGCCGACGGTCGTCTCGGCGCCGTCGATCGTCGCGGCGCCATCGCCTCCGTCCGACGAGCACGCTGCGACGAGGCTGGCCACGCAGCCGACGAGGACCACCCGCCGGCCCGCGCTCCGACGGCCCGCGCTGCTGACCATCGATGAAGTCTCCCAGACCCCGCCGATGCGGATGCTGCGCCGTCGCGAGCGGCGCCAGCCAAGATGCGCCCGTCGATCTGTCGGCCCACCACTGATCGGAGGCGCGATGCGCTTCACCAGCATGATCCACGCCGTCGACGTCCACGCCGGCGGCGAACCCGGACGGGTGATCGTCGGCGGTGCGCCCCCCGTCCCCGGGGACACCGTGCTGGCCAAAGCGCAGTACCTCGAACGGCACCTCGACCACCTCCGCAAGCGGATGCTCAACGAGCCACGCGGTCATCCGCCGCTCTGCTGCAACCTCGTGCTGCCGCCGTGTCACCCGGACGCCGACATCGGCTTCGTCATCATGGAGCACGTCGAGTACCCGGGCATGAGTGGCTCGAACACGATCTGCACGGCGACGGCGCTCCTCGAGACCGGCATCCTGCCGATGGTCGAGCCCGTCACCACCTTCACGATGGAGGCGCCAGCAGGGCTGATCGAGATCCGCGCCGACTGCCTCGACGGCAAGGTCACGGCGGTGACGTTCCGCAACGTCCCGGCGTTCGCCGTCTCACTCGACCGTCCCGTCGAGGTGCCGACGCTGGGCACGATCGACGTCGATGTCGCCTACGGCGGGATGTTCTACGCGATCGCCGACGCCTCGCAGTTCGGGCTGCACCTCACCCCGGACGAAGGGGCCGACATCACGCGCATCACCGAGATGGTCAAGGCCGCGGCGGCCGAGCAGATCCCGGTCGAGCACCCGCGACACCCCGAGTTCGCCGGCATCACGATCGCCCAGCTCAGCGGCCCGCCGCACGACCTGGCGAACACGATGCGCAACGCCGTCACGGTGTCGACCGGCGTCCTCGACTGGGATCGCCCCTCGACCTGGACGGGTGTGCTCGACCGTTCGCCCTGCGGCACCGGGACCTGTGCGCGGATGGCCACCCTGCACGCCCGTGGGCTGCTCGGCGTCGGCGACGACTTCCGCCACGAGAGCGTCCTCGGCACCGTCTTCGTCGGGCGCGTCGTCGAGGAGACGCGTGTCGGCTCGTACCCGGCGGTCGTCCCGACGATCACCGGCACCGGCTGGATCACCGGCTTCGCTCAGTACGTGGTCGACCCGACCGATCCCTTCCCGAACGGCTGGACGGTCGGGGACATCTGGTAGCTGCGCCGAGCGGAGCCGTCACTCGCCCGGCAAGGGCGCGGCCGACAGGTCCTTGGCGAACCAGTGGTGGGCGTACGGGTTGTCGTTGTAACGCTCGATCGGCTGGTAGCCGGCCCGCTCGTACATCCTGATCGCCTCGCTCAACGTCTCGTTGGTGTCGAGCACCACCCGCCGCCAGCCGTGGTCGACGGCAGCGGCCTCCAGCAGCGTCAGCAGCCGCTGGCCGAGCCCGACGCCGCGCCAGCCCGGGTCCACCCACATCCGCTTGATCTCGCCCGTGCGGGCGTCGATCCGCTGCACACCGCCGCACGCCGCGACCTCGTCGTCGCTCCGCACGACGACGAACGTGCCGTGGGGCCGGCGCAGTGCGGCGAGGTCGTCGCCGCCGCCGGCGACCGGGTCGAACCCCGATCGGAACCGGGCGTCCAGTTCGCCGAAGTACCGCTGCAGCGCCGTGGTGGCCGCCGGCGCCGCCGGATCGACGACCTCGGCTTCGACCGTCGCCGCCCGCAGCAGTCGCTCAGCCGTCGCCAACGCCGCGGCGAGGTCGGCCCGCCGGCGCGCCGGTAGGGGGGCGAGGAGCCGACGGGCGGCGTCCTCGGAGCGTCGATCGAGGCGCTGCCATTCCCGCCGCCCGGCCTCGGTGAGCACGGCGCGACGCTGGCGGCCGTCGGTCGGGTCAGCGACGACGCCGACGAGGCCCTCCTGCTCGAGCTGGCGCAGCAGCCGGCTGAGGTAGCCCGAGTCCAGCCCGAGGCGGCGCCGCAGCTCGCCGATTCGAGCTCCGCCGCCGATCTCGAACAGCAGACGCGACGGCCCGAGCGGTCGACCGGCGTCGAGGTACGACTCCTGGAGCACTCCGATGCGCTGGGTGAACGCCCGGTTGAACCTGCGCAGCGTGGCCAGCTCCTCCACGATCGCTGACTATAGTCAGCGATCGTCGGCGACGATGCCGCAGCGTGGCCAGCCCCCACTGGTAGCGTGACGGAGTTCTTGGGTGGGTCGCCTCGCCTGGGCAGGACGACCAGTTCGGCTGCGTACCTCGCAGGCTGGACGCCTCGACCGAGCACGGTCGGTTGCGTCGACGACCCACGTCGCGGCTGACCACGTCCCGTCGACTGGCAGGAGGCTCGATGTCTGGCAGGTCAACAGCGAGTGTCGAAAGGGCCGCGTCATGAGCGAGCGAGTCTTCGAGCGAGCGAATCATCATCACGGTCTTTTGGCTCACTGGTGTCCTGTGAGTCCGTCGCCCGTTCAGCCGTCGCACGACTTGGTGGTGCACCAGTGAGCCAGGCGCGCTTCCAGAAGCAGCAGCGGGAGAAGGCGCAGCGCGAGAAGGCGGCCGCCAAGTGGGCCAAGCGGGAGGAGCGGCGAGACGCCAAGCAGGCCCAGGGCCCGGCGGAGCCGCCTGCCGACCAAACCGCTGTGCTGGCCGAGGTCGCTGACCTCCATGCCCGCTTCGAGGCGGGAGAGGTCGAGTTCGACGACTTCGTCGACGCCAAGGAGCAGCTCATGGCCCGCCTCGACGTGCGTTGATGGCCTCGCTGGCTCCGAAGACTCCGCGGGTTGTCACGCGCGCTGCGCAACGAACGCTCGGTGACTTCCTGAGCTGAGCAGCCGCCCGGGCTGCCCTTGCTAGGCCGTGGCGCCGCTGTTGGCGATGGCGACGCGTGGATCGCGATGCGGGTCGCCGACCTCGGCGAAGGAATCGCGGAACAACGTGATCGCCCGCAACCGCTGCATCTCATCGAGGTCGGCGGTCATGATCCGCGCCACCGACGGCAGCAGATCGCGCCGCTCGTGGATGAGGTCGTAGGCGATGCGGTTGGCGGGCTCGAGCTCATCGGGCGTCGCCGCCGTGAGGTACGGGTTGGGCGGTCCCTTGGTCGAGCGCCTCTGGGTGGTCATCGTTGCTCCTCGCTGAGCCGTCGGGCGACGGCATCCTCCCGTGGCCAATGCACGTCGCTGGCCCAGCCGACCCGCTCCATGCAGGAGATCACGCGGGCTGACGTATCCCACTGACCGTCCTGTACGCCGTGGCGGGCCGATCGCGGGAAGGCGTGGTGTCCGTTGTGCCAGGACTCGCCCATCGAGATGATCGCCAGCGGGGCGAAGTTCGTGCTGCGATCGCCCGTCTCGAACGGTCGCCGTCCGAAGGTGTGGCACAGGGAGTTGACGCTCCACGTCACGTGGTGCAGCACGAGGATGCGCACGCCGCCCGCCCACAGCAGCGCCGTCAGTGCACCCTGCACTCCGCCGCCGAGCGCCCAGCCGATCCCGAACGGGATGGCCAGCGACGCCGCGCACCAGAACGGGAAGAGCGCGTTCATCACGACCATGTCGCGGTCGGCGAGCAGGTCGGGAGCGTGGCGCGTCCAGGACGTGCGGGCGTGCTTGAGCAGCCACCCGATGTGGGCGTGCCACAAGCCGCGCAGCTGGGCACTGAAGCCGGAGCCGTAACGGTGCGGCGAGTGCGGGTCACCAGGCTGGTCGGAGAAGACATGGTGCCGGCGATGGTCGGCGACCCAGCCGATCGGTCCCCCCTCGAACGCCATTGATCCGGCAGCCACCAGCGCCAACTTCACACCGCGTCGAGCTCGGAAGGACTTGTGGGCCAGCAAGCGGTGGAACCCGACGGTGACGCCGTGTCCGGCCACGAAGTACAGCACGATCGCCAGCACCACATCTCGCAGATGGATGCCCTCGCCCCAGAACCAGACCACCCCGAAGACGAGTACGACAAAGGGGACGCCGACGATGAACGCCGTGATGGCCTGCTCGACGCGATTGGTCATCCCTTCCGTGCTGAGGTCGACTGCTTCACGTTCCTGCACAACGGGTTGTGGATCGTGCCCGGTCGGGCGATCCATGACATCGACTGACATGGTTCTCCTTGGCGACGTTGCTCGGTCTCAGGCGAGAACCGGGCGGTCCGACCAAGGTCAAGAGTCGAAGTCCATCACGGGGTGTCGCGCTACGTGATGAGGTCAGCCTACCCAGGGCGTTGATGGCATGAACGCCGGCCGCTCAGGCGATCCGGTCGCCGAACTCGACGATGCGGTCCGTGATCTCGTCCGTCCGCTCCATCGGCAGCATGTGGCCGGCACCCGGGTAGACGTGCAGCTCGGCGAACGGGAGGAACGCGACCAGGCGCTTCGACTCACCGGGCGGCACGACGCGGTCGGAGGCGCCGGCCAGGGCGAGGACGGGCACCTCGACGGCGCCCAGGTCGGCGGTCAGGTCGGTGCCGAGCAGCCGGCGGGCGAACCCCCGCCGCGCGGCGACCGGGCTCTGCAGGCCGATCTGGCGAGCCGCCTCGACGTCCGTGCGTCGCGGTGCGGTGCCGAAGTTGCCACGCGTGAGCACGGCGCCGTGGAACGGGTGGCTGCTGACCCGTTCGAGCACGGGCCAATCGAGCGCCCGCACCCACGCTCGGTGCAGGCGGTCGTCGGACGGACCGCGGGCGGTGCTGTTGAGCAGCACCAGGCCGCGAACGCGGGTGGCGACGACCTCGGGGCGCAGGACGGCCAGGCCGAGCGCGACGGCGCCACCCATGGAGTGGCCGACGATGACCGCATCGCGGACGTGAGCGGCCTCGAGCACCGTCGCGACGTCGTCGACCAATCCGGCGAAGGCGAACCCGTCCGGGACCGGTGACGATTGCCCGAAGCCACGCTGGTCGACGGCGATGACGTGGCGGTGACGGGCGGCCAACCGGGGGGCGAGCTTGGAGAAGACCCCGAGCGTTGCGCCGTGGCCGTGGAGCAGGACGACGGTCGGGCCCTCGCCACGCTCCTCGACGTGCAGTCGTCCGTCGTCCAGGGTGGCGACGGTCCCCTCCTTGACGGCGGCGATGGTGACGCTGGGATCGAGGTGGTCCGGGCTGCTGTCGAGGCTGGCGATGATCCGCCGTTCGGCGACCCAGACGGCACCGGCTGCGACGGCGAACATCGCTGCCGTGACCGCCGTCCGTCGCACTGTCGGCACCGGGACCCCCACCGCCCGACGATCAGCGGGACGCTGTGCCCCGTCGTTCCGGCGAACGAAGCTAGGACCCTACTGTCGCACGGGGGTGCGCCGCCGGATCAGGCGCTGCCCGACCAGGGCTGCAGGCCGAGCTGGTCGTAGGCCGCCTTGGCGCAGCGCATCTGCAGGTCGACCGATGACGTCATGTTCTCGAATGTCAGGCCGCACAGATCGTTCCAGTAGCCGGCCAGGTTGCCCTTGAAGTTGAACCCGAAGAGCCCACCGCCGGTGTCGTTCCAGTCGACGACCGTCGAGCCGGGGTTGCAGTTCGACTCCCGACGCATGATGTTGATGAACGTGTCGACGGGGAGGCCGACGGCGGCGAGATCGTCCCGGTAGCTGTCGCAGTTGCCCGGCTGGTTGTCGCCGCCACCGCCGCCGCCGCCGCTCGACGGCTGCGACGAACCGCCCAGCCTGTTGGCGAACGCCTCGGCTGCCGCGGGATCCTGCGCATGCCAATCCTGCCAGAGGCCGACTTCTCGTGGTGTGCACGCCGCGACCGCTCCGCAGATCGCTACGGCGGCCAGCACCGACTTCGCCCGCTTCATCACGATGTTCTCTCCTTGGGTGGTCGCCGGGCAGGTGCCCGGCGATGAGGACCCGGTGAAGATATCAGTTGTGTTACGAACTCCGTCAACTTGACGTAACACCGCGCCGTTCGAGCGACGTCGCGCGAAGCTGCGCAGCGCCGAGGCGAGGGGCGCCCGGGACGACGCAAACGAGGGACCTGTGCTGCTCGATGGGATCAACCACGTGGCGATCATCACGGACGACACCGATCGGTTCGTGGCCTTCTACGAAGCGGTGTTCGGCGCCACCGTCTCGCACCGCCAGGCGATCGGCCCGGGGACGTTGACGATCGTCGACATCGGGCCGCGCACGGAACTGAACGTCTTCGAGGTCACCGGCGAGGAGCGGCCGGACCTGACCCGCGGCTCGATGTTCGGACACGGGCCGATCGACCACGTCGGACTGCAGGCCGCCGACCGGGATGCGTTCGTCGAGATCCGTCGCCGCCTGATGGAGCGCCAGGCGACCGACGGCTTCGTCACGGACTTCGGCCGCGGGCACAGCCTCTTCTTCCGCGATCCCGACGGTTTGGAGGGTGAGGTGCTGCTGTGGCTGTCGAACGACGCCCCGGTCAACCCGCCCGGCACGCCGGCCGCCGGGTACGACGAGCCCGCAGGCTGACTACCGGACGAGCAGCTCGGCGATCTGGATGGCGTTGAGGGCGGCGCCCTTGCGCAGGTTGTCGCCGCAGACGAACAGTGCCAGCCCCCGCCCGTCGGGCACGCCGGGGTCGCCGCGCAATCGGCCGACGTAGGAGACGTCCCGCCCGGCCGCTTCCAGCGGCGTCGGGACCTCGCTCAGCTCGACCCCCGGTGCCGCGGCCAGCAGCTCGGTGGCCCGCTCGACCGACAGCGGGCGGGTGAACTCGGCGTTGATCGACAGCGAGTGCCCCGTGTAGACGGGCACCCGCACGCACGTCCCGGACACCAGCAGCTCCGGGATGCCCAGGATCTTGCGGCTCTCGCCGCGCAGCTTCTGCTCCTCGTCGGTCTCGAACGAGCCGTCGTCGACGATCTTGCCGGCCAGGGCCAGCACGTTGAAGGCGATCGGCCTGACGAACTTCTCGGGAGCAGGGAACGTGACGGCGCGGCCGTCGAAGGTCAGCTCGGCGGCTCGGTCGACGACCTCGCGGGTCTGCTTGTCGAGCTCATCGACGCCGGCCCCGCCGGCGCCCGACACCGCCTGGTAGGTGGAGACGACGATGCGCACCAGTCCGGCCTCGTCGTGCAGGGCCTTGAGCGGCGCCATCCCGGCCATGGTCGTGCAGTTCGGGTTGGCGATGATGCGCTTGGGAGCGTTGGCGATCGCCTCGGGGTTGACCTCCGACACCACGAGCGGGACGTCGGGGTCCATCCGGAACGCCGAGGAGTTGTCGATCACCGTCGCCCCGGCGGCGGCGAACTTCGGCGCCAGCTGGCGAGACGATGCGGCGCCGGCGGAGAACAGGGCGATGTCGAGCCCGCTGGCGTCGGCCAGCGACGCATCCTCGACGGTGATCTCCCCGTCCGCCCACGGCAGGGTGGTGCCGGCCGATCGAGCCGAGGCGAAGAACCGGATCTCGTCCACCGGGAACCTTCGATCGGCGAGCAGCTGGCGCATGACGCCACCGACCTGTCCGGTGGCTCCGACAACTCCGACGCGCATGGTCGCAGAGGCTAACGAGACGTCCCTCGCCGCTCGGGGCAGGTTGTGGCCGACCTCAGCCTGCTACTCGACCGTGGCCACCAGCCACCAGTGGTTGCGGTTGATGCCGGCCAGGTAGCGCGGGCTGGCGTCGCCGACGCCCCACAGTGGCGCCTTGCGCGCCGGGTTGCGGATGATCGCCACGTCGCGCACCCGGTCGCTGATCGGACCCACGACCTGGTGCGGGTCGAGCCGGTTGGCCTGCCACGCCAGGCGGGTGGGCGTGCGATGGCGGAGCAGCAAGGTCCCGATGCCGGGGACCCGCATCAGCCCTCGCGTGATCACGCCGACCGGCAGCACCACCGGATCGGCGCCCGACCACGAGCGGAAGTTGAGCGCGATCTGCCCGCCGGGCCGCACGACCCGGATCGCCTCGGCGACCAGCGCCAGGGCGTCGCGCCGGTCGCAGTGCTGCATCGTGATGTAGCTGAAGGCGACATCGGCGATGTCGTCGGGAACGGCGAGGCTGCGCCCGTCCAGGACCTCGATCGTGCGCAGCCGATCGACCTTGCCGAACCGCGCCACCGCCTCCCGGCACCGCTCCAGGAAGCCCGCATCCAGGTCGCAGGCGTAGACGCAGCCGAACCGCCTGGTGAAGGCGCACGTCATGCGGCCGATGCCACATCCGATCTCGAGCAGCGTGCGATCGTCATCGTCGTCGGTCTCGAGGCCGAGCTTCTCGAGGTACACCGGTACCTCTCGATCGCCGGTGGCGACGAACTCGGCGAGCGTCAGGGTGTCACCCGTCTCGTTGTTGAACACCCAGCCGGTGGCCTGGACGACTTCATCGGCGCTGGCCTGGCGTTCTGTGACGCGACCGGCCACCTTCCAGGGAAGGAGCTGAACCCGGCGACGCACTGAGCAAGTGTGCCAGAGGTGCTGGTGGCGGAGAATTCCAGGCCCTGGCCGAGGTGCCAGACTGAGCCGGATGACCGTGACGGACCGTGAGCTGTGGGAATCGATCGTCGCTGCCGATGCGGAGGTGCCCCCCGGACACACCGCCGCGGACCTCCTCCCGCCCCTGCTCGACCTCCTGGAGGAGCCCGACCCGTTCCTGCGCGACGAGGTGGGCTACGGCGTGCTGGCCCGATGGGTCGTCAAGGACCAACTGCTCGGGCCGGCCGACCTGCGCTACGCCGTCGAGCGCCTGGTGCCGGACCTGCGCTACGGGCTCGGCGAGAGCGACCCCACCGACGACCGGGCCGTGCTGCGCCGCTCGTACTCGGCACTCGCGCTGGCCATCCTCGCCTACCGCGCCGTCGACGACCGGTTCCTCGACGATGCCGGTGTGCGGCGCCTGCTCGACGACGGGTTGGCCTACCTGTTGGAGGAGCCGGACCGCAGGGGCTGGGTCGAAGGCCTGGGATGGATCAACGCCACCTCGCACACCGCCGATCTGCTCAAGTTCCTGGTCCGCAACCCGGCGACGACCGCCGCCGACCACCGCCGTGTGCTCGGCGCCTTGGAGACATTGCTGACCACCGCCAACGGCCTCGTGTTCGTCGACGACGAGGAGGACCGGCTGGTGCTCGTCGTCGTCGACGTGCTCGGTCGCGACACCATCGACGACGACGAGCTCGTCGACTGGATCGACCGGTTCGGGTCGTGGTTGGCCGCCAACCCGACCTCGTCGGACCCGGCCGTGCGGGCGGCGACCGTCAACGTCAAGCGGTTCGTGCGGGCATTGCATCTCGCGCTGTGCTCGCGTGCGCACCGCCGCGGCGAGAAGCACGACAAGGCCGAGGTCGCCGCCCTCGACACCGCCCGCCGCTTCGGCGCCGGGCCGATTTGATGGCCTCGCTCGGTCCGAACGAGTAGTCGCGCGTCAGCGGAGGAGGTTCCCGAGCGTTCGGAACGCAGTGAGCGTGACCGCCAAGGCCGGCCTGGCCCGGCTCGCGAGCGAAGCGAGCTCACGGCAGCCAACCTGGTGTGCCGCCGTGGTAAGCGGAGTCTTCGGAGCGAGCGAGGCCATCGACTCAGCGGCGTTCGGGGAGGGGGGCGGCGTAGTCGCTGCCGGCGTCGAGGCCGAACGCGGTGTGCAGGGCCCGGGCCGCCCGCTCGACGTCGGCGATGGCGATCACCACCGAGATGCGGATGGTCGACGTCGAGATCATCTCGATGTTGACGCCCTCGTCCGCCAGTGTGCGGAACATCTTGGCGGCGATGCCCGGCGACGACTTCATGCCCGCGCCGACCACCGACAGCCGGGCGATCCCGTCGTCGTGGGTCACGCCCGACGCGCCGATCTCGTCGGCCACCCGGCGGACGATGTCCTCGGCGACGTGCATGTCGGCTGACGGCATCGTGAAGCTGATGTCGGTCGTGCCCTCGGTGGAGACGTTCTGGACGATCATGTCGACGTTGACGTTGGCGCCGGCCAGTGGCTCGAACAGCTGGGCCGAGACGCCGGGGCGGTCCGGAACCCGGTGCACGGTGACCTTGGACTCGCTGCTGTCCGTGACGACGCCCGAGATGATCGGGTCTTCCATTCCTCGCTCCGTCTCGTCGGTGTTCGGGCTGTCGGTGATCCACGTGCCCGGCTCCCACGTGAAGGCCGAGCGCACGTGGAGTGAGACGCCGTGGTTGCGGGCGAACTCGACCGAGCGCAGCGCCAGCACGTTCGACCCGGCCCCGGCCATCTCCAGCATCTCGTCGAAGCTGACCCGGGGCAGCTTGCGCGCCCGTGGCACGATGCGCGGGTCGGCCGAGAACACGCCCGTCACATCGGTGTAGATCTCGCAGGCGTCGGCCTCCAGGGCCTTGGCCAGCGCCGACGCGGTCAGGTCGGACGCCCCCCGGCCCATCGTCGTGATCTCTTTGGCCGTGCTGACCCCTTGGAACCCGGCGACGACGGGCACCATGCCGGCGGCCAGCGCGTCACGCACCCGGTCACCCTTGACCTCGACGATCTTGGCCTTGCCGTGGGTGGTGTCGGTGATGATGCCGACCTGGCTGCCCGTGAAGCTGACCGCGGGGACGCCGAGGTCGGCGAGGGCCATGGTCAACAGCGCCGCCGAGACCCGCTCGCCGGTCGTCAGCAGCATGTCCATCTCGCGCCCGGGCCGGGACGTCGACACCTGCCCGGCCAGGGAGATCAGGTTGTCGGTGGCCTTGCCCATCGCCGACACGACGACGACGACGTCGGAGCCGTGGCGCTTGGTGAAGGCCACGTTCTCGGCCACGGCCCGCATGCGGTCCGGGTCGGCGACGGAGGTGCCGCCGTACTTCTGGACGATCAGGCTCACGGCTGGCGGAGCCTAGGCCGGGTTCGTGTCGACGGAGCCGTCCGTTCCGCACGCCGCCGAGGTGGGACCGGGTCAGCTCTTGGTGACGTGCTGCACGACCTCGAAGCCGAGCAGGTGGGCGCCGGTGGACACGGGCTTGCCGTCCGACGACTCGGCCCGGGCGTGCCCGTGCTGGAACGCCTGGCTCGACACCCACGCCTGGAACGACTCCTCGCTGTCCCAGCGGGTGTACACGAAGTAGCGCTCTTCGCCCTCGACGGGGCGCAGCAGCTGGAAGTCCTCGAAGCCGTCCATCTGCTCGACGCTGCGGGCGCGGGCGGCGAAGCGCTTCTCCAACTCGGGACCGGCGCCCGGAGGCACGGCAATGGCGTTGATCTTGACGACACTCATTGGCGCCATCCTCGCCGGGTCACCGTCCCGCGGCAACGTCGGCGACGGCGTGCAGTCCGTCCCAGACGTCGACGAACCGCGTCGTCAGTGCGGCGCATCCGACGCGAATGATGTGCGGGCGCCGCACGTCGGTGATCACGCCGCGTCGCGTCAGTTCGGTGTGCACCGCGTCGGCATCGGCGACGCGGACGGCGACGTGAGCGCCGCGCCGGGCTGGATCGCGGGGCGTCGGCGACGGCAACCCGAGGTCGGCGCACAGCGCGAGGGCCAGCTCTGTCAGTGCCGATCCCTTGGCCGACACGGCGGCCATGCCGGCGTCGGCGACGTGCCCGATGCCGACCTCGGCGGTGGCCAGCCCGAGGATCTCCGGCGTGCCCAGCAGCAGCCGGCGCACGTCGCCGTACGGCTCGTAGCGGTCGCCCATCTCGAACTGGTCGCGTTGGGCGAACCACCCCCACAGGGGCTGGTCGAGCCGGTCGGCGATCTCGGGGGCGGCGTACGACCACGCCGGAGCGCCCGGACCGCCATGGAGGTACTTGTAGGTGCAGCCGACGGCCAGCTCGACGCCGGCGCTGACGACGTCGACCTCGACGGAGCCGGCGGCGTGTGAGAGATCCCACACCGTGACGGCGCCGGCGGCGCGCGCCGTCTCGGCGGCGAGGTCGGCCAGCTCGGCCGTCCGGTAGTCGACCAGCGAGCGGACCACGACGCCGACGTCGTCCAGGTCGTCCAGCCCGCTGACCACACGCCCGCCCGTGGCCCGGGCGATGCCGGCCACGACGTAGCGGTCGGTGGGGAAGTCCTCGCTCGGCACGGCGATCACGGGCGGTCGGCCCCGCTCGGCGGCCAGCGCCAGCGCGGCGTGGACGAGTTGGTGGAGGTTGACCGTCGTCGAGTCGTGGACGACCACCGACCCGGCCGGCGCGCCGATGATCGGGGACAGGCGGTCACCGACCCGCGCCGGCAGATCGACCCAGTGGTCCCACGACCGGATCAACCCGTCGGCCCACTCCTCGCCGGCGACCGCGGCCAACGCGTCGAGGGCGGCCCGTGGCGCCATCCCCAGCGAGTTGCCGTCGAGGTAGACCAACCCCTCCGGCGTGACGAACCGCTCCCGCCACGCGCCCAGCGGGTCCGCCGCATCCATCCCCACCGCTTCCCCCCGCTCGATCACCACGCCCCCGATCCGGCGCTCAAGCGTGTTCAGCGCCCACGGATGGGCCCGGATCGTCAGGAGAACCGTCGGCGAGGTCGATGAAGCTGGCCTGGCGGACGTAGCCCTCGTTCGTGAACTCGGTCATCTCGACCGTCGCCGTGAGCACCGGCTCGACCCACACCGCACCGCGCCGGTAGGCGGTCGGCGGCGGCGGGTCGAACGGGCACTCGGCGCTGCGCAGGCCGCGCAACCGGGCGGTCAGCTCGTCGAGGCGGCGCTGCGTGAATCCGGTCCCGACCCCGCCGGCGAACGCCAGCACGCCGTCGACCCACCGACCGACGAGCAGCGCCCCGAAGCTCGACGACCGGTTGCCGGTGCCGGGCGAGTAGCCGCCGATCACGACCTCGGCCCGGCGGCGATGCTTCACCTTGCGCCACTCCTTGGTCCGCGTGCCCGGCCGATACAGCGTGCCCAGGCGCTTGGCCATCACACCCTCCAGCTCCTGCGCGCCGGTGGCGGCCAGCAGCTCGGCACCGCCGCCGATGCGGTGCGCGGGGACGGCCCAGTTGTCGCCGGCGTCGAGCAGCTCGCCGAGCAGCCGGCGCCGCTCCTCGTACGGCAGGCCGACCACCTCGTGGTCGTCGATCGCCAGCACGTCGAACACGAACAGCGCGGCCTGCCGCTCGTGGCGCTGGATCAGCTCGAAGCGCGGACGACCCTGATCGTCGAGCACGACCAGCTCGCCGTCGAGCACGGCTCCGCTGGCGGCAACGGCGTCGGCCAGCGGCGCCAGCTCGGGGTACTTGTGCGTGACGTCGTAGAGGTTCGAGCTCTGCAGCCGCACCCGCCCGCCGTCGACGAAGGCCAGCGTCCGGTAGCCGTCCCACTTGATCTCGAACGCCCACCCCGTCTCGTCCGTCGGCAGCGTGCCGAGCGACGCCTTCATCGGCGCCACGGGAAAGCGCAACGTCACGGACGGGGCAGCCGGCTGGACAGCACGCCGTCGGCCTCGAGCGCATCGATGGCGGCATCGTCGTAGCCGAGCACTTCGGTGAGGACGGCGCGATTGTCCTCGCCCCGGTAGCGCGGCTCGCCGCGCACCCCGACCTCGGCGTCACTGAAGTGCCACGGTGCGTTGGGCAGCCGCAACGTGCCGCCGCCGCGGTCGGACACGGTGGCCACCGCTCCACGCGCCGCCGCCCACTCGGTCTCGGCCAGCTGGCGGGCCGTGCGCAGCTCACCCGACGCCAGTCGATGGGCGGCGAACTGGTCCTCGAACGTTCGGGCGTCCGGGATCTTCGTCGCCGCGTCGAGCAGGAGGTCCCGCAGGGCGTGGAAGTTGGCCATCCTCGAGGCGACGTCGGCGAACCGCTCGTCCTTCGCCAGCTCCGGCACGCGCAGCGCCCGCAGGAACAGCTCGAACGTGCCCCGCTCAGCGGGGTGCCCGCTGACCACCAGCACGGCCCCGTCGGCGACGGTGAACACGAGGTAGTCGCCGGGGGCGAAGCTGCGGATCCACTGCGGATCGTCGGGGCCGTCCCACAGCTGGTCGTGCAGGTGCTCGTTGACGTAGAGCATCGTCTCGGCCATCGAGATGTCGATCCACTCGCCGCGCCCGGTGCGCTCCCGCTCGTACAGCGCGGCGAGCACGGCGATCGTGATCTCCTTCGCCGTGTACACGTCGGCGTGGCTCTGCGGGTCGTTGGCGTAGATCGCTGCGCCGTCCTGGCGCGCCGCCCGAGCGTCCCCCTGGGCACGCGTCAACCCGGTCTCGGCAGCGACCACCGGTGCGTAGGCCCGCCGGTGGACCCAGGGCCCAGTGGCGCCGTACCCCGTGCTCGACACGTAGACGAGGCGCGAGTTGCGCGTCCGCATCGCATCCGGTCCCAGCCCCATGCGTTCCATCACACCGGTCCGGAAGTTCTCGACGAGCACATCGCTCACGGCGGCCAGCTCGGCCACCAGCTCGACCCCGCGCGCCGTAGCGAGATCGACGCTGATGTTGCGCTTCCCCACGTTCTGCTGCACGAAGTACGTCGCCAGGCCGTTGACCCGAGGCGAGCCGAACCGCGTCAGGTCGCCCGCCGGCGGCTCGACCTTGATCACCTCGGCGCCGAGGTCGGCGAGCGCCCGGGTGGCGTGGGGGCCGGCCAGCACGCGGGTCAGATCGAGCACCCGGACCCCGTCGAGCGGCCGCACCATCACGGCGACGTTAGGGGACCGGGCAAGATCTGGGCCATGCCGACGATGGTCTCCTTCGCCGCCCGACTCCGCCAGCACGCCGAACGTGACCCCGAACGGGTCGCCGTCACGTGCGGGCCGGACCAGCTCACCCGAGCCGAGCTCGAGTCACGGGGCAACCGGATGGCCCGCGACCTGGCCGCTCGCGGGGTCGGCGTCGGTGACTTCGTCACGGTCGCCGTGCCCAACTCGATCGACTGGTTCGTCGCCTACGTCGCCTGCTGGAAGCTGGGCGCCATCCCGCAACCCGTGTCGGCCAAGTTGCCGACCCGCGAGTTGCAGGAGATCGTCGCCCTGGCCGGCTCCAAGGTCGCCATCGGCGTCGAGCCCGGCGCGATCGAGGGACCGATCTGCCTGCCGCTCGGGTACCGGTCGCCCGACGACCTCGACGACGGTCCGCTGCCGGATGCCGTGTCACCGGCCTGGAAGGCGCCGACCTCGGGAGGGTCGACCGGCCGCCCGAAGCTGATCGTGTCCGGTGATCCGTCATTGATCGACACCGAGGCGCCGCCTCCGTTGGCGATGTCGTTCGACGGGTGCCTGGTGATGCCCGGCCCGCTGTACCACAACGGCCCCGCCGTCTGGTCGTGCCAGGCGCTGCTCACCGGCAGCCACGTCGTGGTGCTGCCACGGTTCGACGCCGAGGGCACCTTGGCGGCGATCGAGCAGCACCGCGCCGATGTCGTGTACCTGGTGCCGACGATGATGAAGCGGATCTGGCGTCTCCCCGAGGACGTCCGCGACGGGTACGACCTCTCGTCCCTGCGCGTCGCCTGGCACCTCGCCGAGCCGTGCCCGATGTGGCTGAAGGAGGTGTGGATCGAGTGGCTCGGGCCCGAGCGGATCTTCGAGCTGTACGCCGGCACCGAAGCCCAGGCGGCCACCGTGATCACCGGCGTCGAATGGTTGGAGCACCGCGGCTCGGTCGGCCGCCCGCTGACCGGCGAGATGATGATCGCCGACCTCGATGGCGTCGAGCTGCCACCCGGCGAGCAGGGGGAGATCTGGATGCGCGCCGCCGGCGACCAGGCCACCTACCGGTACGTCGGCGCCGAGCCCCGCCAGCTCGACGGCGGCTGGGAGTCCCTCGGGGACATGGGCTGGTTCGACGAGGACGGCTACCTCTACCTCGGCGACCGGATGCAGGACATGATCCTGTCCGGCGGCTCGAACATCTACCCGGCCGAGGTCGAGGCGGCGATCCAGGAGCACCCGGCCGTGCGGTCGGTCTGCGTCATCGGCCTGCCCGACGAGGACCGCGGCAACGCGGTGCACGCCATCGTCGAGGCCGACGAACTGGACGTCGACGAGCTGCTGGCCTTCACGGCCGAGCGCATCGCCACCTACAAGCTGCCGCGCACGGTCGAGGTGGTCGACGAGCCGCTGCGCGACGACGCGGGCAAGGTCCGCCGTACTGCGCTGCGCGCCGAGCGCCTCGCCCGTTGACGATCACACTGCGAAGGTCAGGGATGCGGTGTAGCCGGCGGTGACGTCGCCGCTGACGGTCGGCACCTGCTGGGCCGCGCCGTCCTCGCCGAACACGTTGTCCGAGTCGAGGGACACGCCGCTCAGGTTCTGCACGCTCTGCTCGTAGCCGTCGGTGGCGTACACCGCCTCGCACACGTCCTGGGGCAGGGCCAGCTGGGACGTGGCGATCGGCTCGCCGCCGCCGGTGGCGTCGGCCACGCTGGCGTAGACCTCGAAGTGGGCGTGCGGCCACCGGCCGGAGTAGCAGGCCGGGAAGATGCTCGTGAACGTCAGCTTCCCGTCGGCGTCCGTCTCCTGCACGCCGCGCAGGTAGTTCTCGTCCTCGACGCCTTCGGAGTACATCGAGTACCCGCCGTCGCGGTCGCAGTGCCACAAGTACACGGCGGCGCCGGCGAGCGGCGCGCAGGCGTTGGCCGTGTCGGTGACCGTCAGCTCGAACGTCGTCGGCACCCCCTCGGCGGTGCCCGACGCCGAGCCGACGCTGCTGCGGATGTCGCTGCGCACCACGTCCGCCTCGGTCAGCACGTTCGGACCATTGGATCCGTCGCCGGGGTAGGGACCGGCTGTCTCCTCCGGGATCGGTTCGCACGACGCGCTGGTCGCGCTGGTGACGGACGTGCTGCCCGCATCGGCCGTGGACCCGGTGGTGGCGGTGGTGCCAGCCGTCGCCGTCGAGCTGGAGCTGGAGTCCGACCCGCACGCCGCCAGCACGGCGGTGGCGCCGGCACCGGCGAGCAGGGCCAGCACGTTGCGCCGGCTGAGCATCCGCTGCAGGTCGACGGCGAGCCCCTGGTCGAACGGGTCGTCGTGGTCGTGGTGGTGGGGGCGCACGGGAGGTGTCCTCTCAGTGGGGGTGGGGAGGGCTCAGCCCTGGCGGAAGAAGAGCTGGAGCTCGATCTGCGCCTGGTCGGAGACGGAGACGACGATCGGTGCCGTCGGCGCCTCGACGCCGTAGGTCGACAGGGCCATGTCGAGTGACCCGACGACGACGATGGTGCCGTCGACGAGCTGGGCATCGAGCGGCAGCGTCACCGGCGTGGTGACGCCGTGGATGGTCAGGTCACCGGTGGCCTCGACGCTGACCGGGGCCCCGGTGTTGACGGCTTCACCGAGGTCGATCGGCTGGGTCAGGACGAACGTCGCCGTCGGGAACTGCCCCGTCTCCAGGGCCTCCTGGACCCGGTCGTCGCGCCGGCTCTCGTTGGTCGAGATGGCGGTCATGTCGGCCTCGATCGTCGCTGCCGACAACGTCGTGCCGTCGAACGTGATCTCCCCGGTGACGGTTGGCGTGCGGCCGACGGCGGTCGTCGAGCCGATGCTCGAGAGCTCCTCCTGCACCCGGAACCCGACGAACGTGCCCGTCGAGTTCTCGAAGCTGAACTCGCCGACGGACGTGTCCACCGTCCAGGTCCCGGCCACCGCCGCGGTGCTGGCCGCCGCGGTCGTCGAGGCCTCGGCAGTCGTGCTGGCGGCGTCGGATGCGGCGGTCGTCGCAGCCTCGTCGGACGCCGCGGCCGTGGTGGTCGCCTCGGCGACGGTCGTCGTGCCGAGCGACTCGACGGCGTCCTCCAAGGTGGCCGCCGGCGGGGCGTCGTCGCGCAGGAACCACCAGATCCCGCCGCCGATGCCGGCGCCGAGCAGGACGACGACGATCGCCGTGATGATGAACCACCGCCGCCGGTACCAGGGCCGGCGCGGCGGGGTCGTCGGCTCGCGTTCGGTGGTTTCGACGGTGCTCATGGACGGACAGCTTGGTCGGCGAACCTGTGTGCTTGCTGAGAACCGGCCGGGAACCTGTGCACAGCGAGTTCGGGGCGGATGCTCACCTGGCTCTCAGCCAACTCCCAGCGACGCACGCGAGGATGACGCCATGTCCGGAGAGCATCTGCTGATCGTCGACGACGAGGAGAACCTGCGATCGATGCTGGCAGCGGCCCTGCGGCATCACGGGTTCGAGGTGTCGTCGGCGTCGACGGGTCGTGAGGCGCTGGCCGCCGTCGACGAGAAGTCGCCCGACCTCGTCGTGCTCGACGTCATGCTGCCCGACCTCGACGGGTTCGAGGTGTGCCGGCGCATGCGCACCGGCGGCGACCACACGCCCGTGCTGTTCCTGACCGCAAGAGACGCCACGGAGGACAAGGTGCGCGGCCTGACGATGGGTGGCGACGACTACCTGCAGAAGCCGTTCAGCCTCGAGGAGCTCGTCGCCCGCACGGCCGCCGTGCTGCGCCGCACCGGTCAGGCACGCGACGAACGCACCGTCCTGCAGGCCGGCGACCTCGAGCTCGACGACGACGCCCACCGGGTGACCCGGGGCGGGACGGAGGTCTCCCTGTCGCCGACCGAGTTCAACCTGCTGCGGTACCTCCTCGTGAACAAGGGTCGCGTGCTGTCCAAGGCGCAGATCCTCGACCACGTCTGGCAGTACGACTTCGGCGGTGACGGCGGAGTGGTCGAGACCTACGTCGGCTACCTCCGCCGCAAGCTGGACACCGACGAGCACAAGCTGATCACCACGGTGCGCGGCATCGGCTACGCGATCCGGGACTGACCTCGTGGTCCGGCTGTCACTGCGCGCCCGCCTCCTGGCGGGGATGGCGCTGGTGGTGGTCGCCCTCTCCGTGGTCGGCGTGATCGTCACCCGCACGACCCGCGACACCCTGGTCGAACAGATCGACGCCCGCCTGGCCGTCGACGAGTTCGCCGACCGGCAACCGAACGATCGCGGTCCCGGCCCGCCGCCGTACGAACGGTCGTCCGACGTCTACGAGGGGCTCCTCAGCGGCGGCGAGCTGACGACGTTCGGTCCGTCCGAGCTGACCGACGACCCCGCATCGGCGCCGGCCGTCGACGCCGAGACCGCGGCGCAGAGCGAGCGCACGCGTGAACCGTTCACCGTCGGAGCGGCCAGCGGCGACGACGTGCGCTACCGCGTCCGCACGTTCGAGGTGTCACCAGGCGTCTTCTGGGTCAAGGCGATCCCGCTCACCGACGTCGACGACACCATCGGGAACCTCATCACCGTCGAGCTCATCGCCGGTGCCATCGTGCTGGCCCTCCTGGCCGCCGTCGCCTGGTGGGTCGTGCGCCTGGGGATCCGTCCGATCAAGCAGATGACCCGCACCGCCGAGCAGATCGCCAGCGGTGACCTCAGCCCGCGCGTGCCCGAAGCGCCGGCGTCGACCGAGGCCGGCCAGCTGGGGTCGGCCCTGAACCACATGCTCGAACGCCTCGACGTCGCGTTCACCGAGCGGGCCGAGTCGCAGGACCGCCTGCGCCGGTTCGTCGCCGACGCCTCGCACGAGCTGCGCACACCGGTGACGACGATCCGCGGCTACGCCGAGCTGTACCGCGTCGGCGGACTGGCCGACCGCACCGAGCTCGACGAGGCGATGCGACGCACCGAGCAGGAGGCCGTGCGCATGGCCCGCCTCGTCGACGACCTGCTCAGCCTGGCCAAGCACGATCAGGGTCGGCCGCTGGAGCAACGTCCGGTCGACCTCACCCTCCTGGTCGCCGACGCCGCTCGCGATGCCGGCGCCGTCGACCCCGACCGTCCGATCACGACGCAGCTCGACGGGCCGGTCGTCGTGTCCGGCGACGAGGACCGGCTCCGCCAGGTGGTGGCCAACATCGTCGGCAACGCGCTCGTCCACACACCCCCGGCGTCCCCGATCGAGCTGCGCGTGGCCACGAACCGCACCGGGGCCCAGATCGCCGTGATCGATCACGGTCCCGGCATGACCGCCGACGTGGCGGCACGCGTCACCCAGCGCTTCTACCGCGCCGACCCGGCGCGAGCTCGAGATCGAGGCGGGAGCGGCCTCGGCATGTCGATCGCTGATGCGGCGGTCGCCGCCCACGGTGGGGCGATCGAGGTGGAGAGCGCGCCCGGTCAGGGCACGACGGTGACGGTGACGCTGCCCCGCCAGCGATCCACGGCGAACTCGGAGGCGGTCCTCGGCGAACCGTGAGGCGGGTGTCGTTGGATGACCATCGTCCCAACCACACCCGAGGAGGGTTCCCCTGATGAAGACCCGATACGTGCTGGCGGCGGCCGCCGGCGTGGCCACGCTGGCCACCGGCGCCGGCATCGCCGCCGCGCAGACCGACGACGGCACGCTGACCGACACCGTCACACCGTCGACGGTCGATGACAGCACCGACAGCACCGACAGCACCGTCACCACCCCCGAGGCCGACGACACGACCGACGACGGCACCGATGGCACGGCGCCGAGCGGCGACAGCTCGTCGTCGGACGACGCCGAGGAGGGCTGCGGCGACCGTGCCGGCGATGGCGGCGGGCGCGGCCCGCGCGGCGATCGGCCCGCCGAGGGCGAGGCGCCGTCCACCGAGACCCCGACCACGGAGACCCCGTCCACGGAGACCCCGACCACGGAGACCCCGACCACGGAAACCCCCACGACCGACAGCGGCAGCTGACCACCGTCTCCAACGTGCTCCCCCGCGTCGGTGGGGCCCGGCACCCGCCGGGCCCCACCGGCGCGTCTGGCCGATGATGGCTCGACCGCAGAGGGTTGGGTTCTGAGCAAACTCACGGCGGGCCCACGGTCCGGTGTGATCCCCGGGGCGTTCGATCCCCGGGTGACCGTGCTGTTCGACCCTCCCGCCGGTCCGCCGCTGCGCCCCGTCGCACCGCCGGACGTCGATGGCCCGCCGATCGATGTCGACTCGACGATCAGGCTGACTCGACGCAGCGGCTGGCGATCCGCGGAGCGGGTTGGCCTGGCCGTGCTGCTGACCGCCACCGGGGTGCTGTACCTCTGGGGGCTCTCGGCGTCCGGCTGGGCCAACGCCTACTACTCGGCGGCGGCGCAGGCCGGATCGCAGAGCTGGTGGGCGCTGCTGTTCGGGGCCTCCGACGCCGCCGGGTCGATCACCGTCGACAAGCCGCCGGCCTCCATCTGGGTGATGGGCCTGTCGGTGCGCGCCTTCGGGCTGAGCTCGTGGAGCATCCTCGTCCCCCAGGCGCTCATGGGTGTCGGGGCGGTGGCTGCCCTCTACGGGTCCGTGCGCCGCTGGGCGTCGCCGCTGGCCGGTCTGCTGGCCGGTGCCGTGCTGGCCCTCACGCCCGTCGCCGCGCTGATGTTCCGCTTCAACAATCCGGACGCCCTGTTGGCCCTGCTCATGACGCTCGCCGCCTACGCCGTCGTCAGGGCGATCGATGGGTCGCCGGCGCGCTGGATGGCGGCCGCCGGGGCGTTCGTCGGCTTCGCCTTCCTGACCAAGCAGCTCCAGGCCCTGCTCGTGGTCCCGACGCTGGCGCTGACCTTCCTGGTCGCCGCGCCCGTCGGGTTGCGCCGCCGCATCGGTGCGCTGCTCACCGGTGGCGCGACGATGATTGCCGCCGCCGGTTGGTGGATCGCCCTCGTCGAGCTCGTGCCGGCCGACGCCCGGCCGTACATCGGCGGCTCGCAGTCCGACAGCATCCTCGAGCTGACGTTCGGGTACAACGGCCTCGGCCGACTGACCGGCGACGAGACGGGCAGCGTCGGTGGCGGCATGGGCTGGGGCGAGACCGGGCTGACGCGCCTGTTCGGCGACGTCGGCGGCGGTCAGGTCGCCTGGCTGCTCCCGGCGGCGCTGGTGCTCGGCGCGGCGACGTTGTGGATCACCCGCCGGAGCGAGCGGACCGACCGCGCTCGCGCCGGGATCATCCTCTGGGGCGGGTGGCTGCTCGTCACCGCCGCCGTCTTCGCCTGGATGCGCGGCATCTACCACGACTACTACCTGGTGGCGCTGGCCCCGGCGATCGGTGGGCTCGTCGGCGTCGGCGGACACGTGCTGTGGACCCACCGCCGGCACCTCGCGGCGCGGCTGGTCCTCGGCGGCACGATCGTCGCCACGGCCTGGTGGTCGAGCCGGCTGCTCGGCCGGGCGGGCGACTGGTATCCGTGGATCGCCGTCACCATCGTGGCCGTCGGTGTCCTCGCCGGGCTGGCCGTCGTCGTCGGCGATCGGCTCGACCGCCGGTTGCTGCCCGCCGCCGGCATCGTCGGAGCGGTCGTCGCGCTGACCGGCCCGGCGGCGTTCTCCGTCGCCACGGCGGCCGAGCCCCGCTCGGGTGCCATCGTCACAGCCGGTCCGTCCACCGGATCACCGTCAGGCCCCGGAGCGGGCGGCGGCCCGGCCGCCGCCGGTGGCCCGCCGACGGTGCAGCCGGGTGCCCGGCAGGGCGCACCGCCGCAGGCGACGCCGGGCGGCCGGCCTGGTCGAGGTGACGGAGGCGACGGGGGCCGGCCCGCAAGCGCAGGCGGGATGGGCGGGTTGCTCGGTGCCACCGAGCCGAGCGCCGAGCTCGTCGACGCGCTGATGGAGGACTCCGATGCGTTCGAGTGGGTGGCCGCGACCCTCGGTGCCAACAACGCCGCCGGGTATCAGTTGGCGACCGAGCGGTCGGTGATGCCGATCGGCGGCTTCAACGGCAGCGACCCGTCGCCGACCCTGGCCGAGTTCCAGGAGCTCGTCGCCGCCGAGCAGATCCACTGGTACATCGCCGGCGGGACGGGCGGCCCCGGCGGTTCGATGGGCGGCAGCGACGAGCCGGAGCTGATCACCGAGTGGGTGACCGAGCACTTCGCCCAGGTCACGGTGGATGGCGTCGAGCTCTACGACCTGACTCAGACAGCGGCATGAACGTCCAGCTCGACCTCGTCGTCCCCGTCCACAACGAGGAGCACGTCCTCGAGCGGACCATCCGCACCCTCCACCACCACCTCTCCGACTGGCCGAGGTGGCGGATCACGATCGTCGACAACGCGTCGACCGATGGCACCTGGGCCCTCGTCGAGCGGTTGACGTCCGAGCTCCCGGGGGTCGAGGCCCTGCACCTCGCGCAGAAGGGTCGCGGTGGTGCGCTGCGGGCGGCGTGGACCCGATCGGACGCGTCGGTCGTCGCCTACACGGACGTCGACCTGTCGACCGGTCTCGAGGCGCTGGCCCCGCTCGTCGCCCCGCTGCTGTCGGGCCACTCCGACCTGTCCGTCGGGTCCCGGTTGTCCGCCGGCTCGACCGTCGTGCGCGGCCGCAAGCGGGAGCTGATCTCGCGGTGCTACAACCGGCTGTTGCGAGCTGTGTTCCGAACGCGCCTGCGCGACGCCCAGTGCGGGTTCAAGGCGCTCCGGGCCGACGTCGCCGCCGTGCTGCTGCCGGAGGTCGTCGACGACAGCTGGTTCTTCGACACCGAACTGCTGCTGCTCGCCCAACGCAACCGCCTGCGCATTCACGAGGTGCCGGTGGACTGGGTCGACGATCCCGACTCGCGCGTGCGCATCGTGCAGACGGCCGTCGAGGACCTTCGTGGCGTCGCCCGCCTGCGTCTGGCGTTCTGGCGCGGCGGGGGCCACGTTGCGGGGCTCCCGCATCGAAGCGTGACGGTGCGCGGGGCACCAGCGATGATGGCGACGTGCATGACGACCACGAACTGGTCGAAGAGCGCATCGCGCGCGAGCTGAGCGAGCGGCTGCCGGGGCTCGTCCACGTCGCCCGGGAGCCGTTGGGGGTCGAGGCCGGCCGCTCGCTCGATGAGCTGGCGCCGTTCGATGTCGGCCGGCCGTGGGGCGCGCCGTGGGGCACGACGTGGTTCCGCTTCACCGGCACCGTCCCGCCGTCCTGGGAGGGCAGGCGGACCGAGGCGCTGCTCGATCTCGGCTTCCGCATGGATGCGCCGGGCTTCCAGTGCGAGGGGCTGGTGCGCGACGAGCTCGGCCGGCCGGTGCAGGGCGTGCACCCACGTCGCCAGGCGGTCCCGGTCACGTCCGGCCCGGGCGCCATCGCGCTGGTCGTCGAGGCGGCCTCCAACCCGGCCTTCCCGCAGTTCCGGCCATCGACGATGGGCTCGCCGCACACGGCCGGCGAGCGCCCGCTGTACCGGCTCGACCGGGCCGAGCTGGTCCTCGTCGACGACGAGGCGGAGGCGCTGCTGCACGACGCTGACGTCCTCGACGGTGTGATGCGGGCGCTGCGGGCGACGGATCCTCGACGGCATCGGATCCGCGGCGTCCTGGTCGCTGCGCTCGACCTGCTGGCGCACGGCGGGTCGCCGGCAGAGGCTCGCGCGGTGCTGGCCCCGGCGCTGGGTGCGCCCGCCGGCACCAGCGCGCATCGCATCGTGGCGACGGGGCACGCCCACCTCGACACGGCGTGGCTGTGGCCGCTGCCCGAGACCAAGCGCAAGTGTGTGCGGACGTTCGCCTCGATGGTGGAGCTGATGGAGCGCTGGCCCGAGTTCCACTTCTCGTGCTCTCAGGCTCAGCACTACGAGTGGATCGCCGAGCACGAGCCCGAGCTGCTGGCGCGGATCACCGAGAAGGTGGCGGCGGGGCAGTGGATCCCCGTCGGCGGCATGTGGGTCGAGCCGGACATGAACCTGCCGTCCGGCGAGAGCATCGTGCGCCAGATCGTCCACGGTCAGCGCTGGTTCCAATCGCACTTCGGCCGGCGCTGCACGGAGGTGTGGATCCCCGACGTCTTCGGCTACCCGGCCGGCCTGCCGCAGGTCTTCGCCGCCGGCGGGCTGCGCCGGTTCGTCACCCAGAAGCTCTCGTGGAACCGCACCAACCGGTTCCCGCACTCGACGTTCTGGTGGGAGGGCATCGACGGCTCCAGGGTGCTCACGCACTTCCCGCCGGTCGACACCTACAACGCCGAGATCACGCCGGCTGAGCTCGGCGCCGCCGTCGAGCGGTTTGCCGAGCACGCCTGGAGCGGGTGGTCGCTGGCGCCGTTCGGGTACGGCGATGGTGGCGGCGGGCCGACGCGCGAGATGCTCGAGCGGCAGCGCCGACTGGCCGACCTCGACGGCATGCCGCGCGTCGAGCTCGGCACGGCCGAGGAGTTCTTCGATCACGTCGACGCCGAGGTCGCCGCCGGCGCGCCGGTGCCGGTGTGGCGCGGCGAGCTGTACTTCGAGACGCATCGCGGCACGTTGACCAGCCAGCTGCGGACCAAGGGTGGCAACCTGCGCTGTGAGCGGCTGCTGCGCGAGGCCGAGCTGTGGCGCGCCATGGCGGGGCGGTCGGTCGCCGACCTGGAGCCACTGTGGCGCGAGGTGCTGACGCTGCAGTTCCACGACATCATCCCGGGCTCGTCGATCGCCTGGGTCCACGCCGATGCGGAGACGGCCCACCGCCGGATCGGCGACGAGCTGGAGGCGATCGTCGGCGACGTCCTCGACTCGCTGGCGCCGGTCGGACCGGTGCTCGCCAGCAGCGCCTCCGTGGCGCGCGATGAGGTGGTGACGACGGTCGCCCGGCCGCTCGGGGACGGGCCGTCGCAGGTCCTCGCCGGCGGCCGGCACGCCTTCCGGGCCCGGGTACCGGGGTTGGGGTTGGCGCCGGCCGTCGCGTTCCCCGTCGATGACCGGGTCGTCGTCACCGACCGGACGATGACCAACGGCCGGCTCGCGGTGGCATGGGATCTGGACGGCAACCTCACCTCGGTCATCGACCTCGCTCACGTCCGCCAGCTGGTCGTCCCGGGAGGGCGGGGAGCGGTGCTGGAGCTGGCACCGGACCGCCCGGTCCGCTACGACGCCTGGGACCTCGAGTCGTGGGTCCGGCGCGATCCGGAGGAGCTGCTCGGCGGTGACGGCGTCGAGGTCGTGGAGCGCGGCCCGCTCGTGGGCGCGGCGCGGGCCAGGCGGACGTTCGGCCCCTCCAGCGCCGAGCTCACGTACGTGCTGCGGGCCGGATCACCGCGGCTCGACGTCGTCATCGAGCTGGACTGGCACCACGTCGAGCACCTCCTGTCGATCGCCTTCCCGATCGACGTCCACACCGACGGCGCGACGTGCGGCGTGCAGTTCGGTGCTGTGCGCCGCCCGACGCACGCCTCGACCTCGTGGGACGCCGCCAAGTTCGAGGTCTGCGCCCACCGGTACGTGGATCTGGCCGAGCCCAGCTTCGGCGTCGCCGTTCTCAACGACGGCCGCTACGGCCATGCCGTGCTCGACGGCGTGGTGCGGGTCAGCCTGGCCCGCGCCGCCCGCTACCCCGATCCGCTGCCCGACCAGGGCCGGCACCGGGTGACGGTCAGCGTGCTGCCGCACGGGCCGGGCCTGGCCGAGGTCGTCGCCGAAGCCGAGCGCCTCAACCTCCCGGTGCGCGAGGTCGGCGGTGGCGGGGGAGCCGGTGACCTCGATGGGCGCGTGCCCGCCCCGATCGTCAGCGTGGACGGCCAGGGCGTGGAGGTCGACGCCGTCAAGCCGGCCGACGACGGCGGCGGCGACCTGGTCGTGCGGTTCCACGAAGCCTGCGGCGACCGGGCCGGCGTGACCGTGCGGGTCGACGGTCGGATCACCGCGGCGTGGCGCTGCGACCTGCTCGAGGATCCGACCGGTGCGGTCGACATCAGCGACGGCATCGTCACCCTCACCCTCCGCCCGTTCGAGCTCGTCACCCTCCGCCTCACCCGCGCCTGACCATCTGGGCGCGGATGTTCTCAGAGCGTCATCTGGGCGCGGAGGTTCCCGATCTCGAGAACGTCCGCGCCCAGGTTGGCGTCAGTCGATCGGGGTGATGCCGAGGTGCTGGAGGGCGACGGCGGAGTAGACGGCGATGCCGTCGACCATCGCCGACTCGTCGAACGTGACGCGGTTGGAGTGGTTCGGCGGCGCCGTCGCGGGGTTGCGGCCGTCGCCGGTGCCGCCGAGGAACATCATCGCCCCGGGCACCTGCTGGAGCACGTAGCTCCAGTCCTCCGCACCCATCACCGGGTGCGGCTGGCGCACCACCTTGTCGGTGCCCAACACCTCGGCGGCGATGCCGAGCACGGACCCGGCGACGTCGTCGTCGTTGACCGTGACCGGGTAGCCGGCCTCGATGGCGACGTCGACCGAGCAACCGTGGGCGGCGGCGATGCCGTCGACCACCCGGCGGATGCCGTCGTGCACCCGGCTGCGAGTCTTCTCGCTGACGGCACGGATCGTGCCCTCGATCTCGGCCGTCTCGGGGATGACGTTGCTGGTGGTGCCGGCCGAGATCCGCCCGACGGTCACGACGGTCGGGTCGAAGACGTCGACGGAGCGCGTGACCATCATCTGCAGCGCCTGGACCATCTCGCAGGCCACGGGGATCGGGTCGAGCGCGCGGAACGGCTCGCTGGCGTGGCCGCCCTTGCCGGTGACGGTGATGCGCAGCGTGTCGGCCGAGGCCATGCTCGCCCCGGCCCGGCAGCTCATCCACCCCGCCGGCAACGACGACGTGATGTGGATGGCGAACGCCCGGGAGACCGGCGACGGCGTCCCGTCGGCCAAGGCGGGCACGTCGAGCAGCCCCTCCTCGAGCATGAACTTGGCGCCGTGGTGGCCCTCCTCGCCGGGCTGGAACATGAACAGCACCCGCCCGGCCAGCTCGTCCTTGTGGGCCGACAGCAGCTTCGCCGCCCCGGCGAGCATCGCCGTGTGGGTGTCGTGGCCGCAGGCATGCATCGCCCCGTCGACGCGTGACGTGAAGTCGAGGTCGGTGTCCTCGTGCAAGGGGAGGGCGTCCATGTCGCCACGCAGCAGGATCGTCGGCCCCGGGCGACCACCGGTCAGCAGGGCGGCGACCCCGGTCGTCGACTCGTGGCCGGTGACGTCGAGCGGAAGCCCCTCCAGCGCTTCGAGCACGTGGTCGCGCGTGTTCGGCAGATCGTTGCCGATCTCGGGCCAACTATGCAGCGTGCGGCGCAGTTCGACCGTCGGCGGCACGAGCTCCTCGGCCTCTTCGCGCAGGTCGGCGACGGCGATCTCGGAGGTGGACGTCATCGGTTCATGGTAGGCAGCACCCGCCGGCGCCGGTCACTCGCCACCGTGCCGGTGCGGGCGCCCGGGTCGATCAGATCGACCCGTTCCGCTTCCGCTGTCCGGCGACACCCATGAGGGGTAGCCGGCCGCGCGTCGGGACGAGGAGGAACGACCATGTCCGCAGGGATCATCGGGGCCGACGTCGACCAGCTGCACCAGCTCGGCGACCAGCTGCGCACGAAGCCGGGTGAGATCGAGGCGTTGATCTCGACGGTCACCAACGCCCTGGCCAACACGGCGTGGCAGGGCCCGGCGCGCGACCGGTTCGAGGGCGAGTGGCACTCGTCCTTCCGGCCTGCGTTGGGGCGGTTGATGACGGCGTTCGACGCCGCCGGCAACGAGTGCTCGACGAGGGCGACGGCACTGCACCAGGCCATGGCGTTGTAGCGGGGTCGCGTCAGCGGACCCGGCCGTACGCTGCGGGCGTGCACGAGCTGGAGTTCACCGTCGAGCCGTTCGTCGAGGGTCGGCCGGGTCCACACGTCACGGCGGCAGTCGATGCAGCACGCGCCGCCGGCGGCGAGGTGGAGTTCGGGCCGTTCGGTTCCACGTGTCGCGCTCGACTCGGCCACCATGCCCGATGTGCTGTCGGCCATCGCCCGAGCGGCGTTCGCCAACGGCGCCACGCACGTGTCCCTCAACATCGCCAAGCTTCCGGCAGCCTGAGGCGACCTCGTGAGCGAGCGTCCGGGCCGACCAACCAGGCACCAGCCAGACTGTGCGAGCGAACAGGCTGCTGCATGAGCGATCGAGTCGTCGAACGAACGAGCCGACGCGAGGGCGACGTCCACCCGCTGATCGTCGCCGTCCAACCGGTGCTCGACGCCGTGGGCGCCACGGTGGTCCCGCCCGATCGGCAGGAGCTCAGCGACGTACCGCTGGTGTGGGACGGGCGGGTCGTCGCCGCCGTGCGGATGCCGCCGCTGCACGGAGCGCTGGACCGACTGATCGACACCGTCGAGGTCGAGCTCGGCGGTCGGCTGCCCGACCTGGACCGGGAGGACAAGCAGCGCGCCGTCCGGTTGCTCGACGAGCGCGGCGCCTTCACGCTGCGGCGGGCCGTCGAGCAAGTGGCCGATGCGATGGGCGTCAGCCGGATCACCGTCTACAACTACCTCAACGCCATCCACCGGTGATGGCCGCCGCACCATCGCTGCACACCGCCGCCGTGGGGCCGCGGTTCGACGTCATCGGGCTCGACGCCGACGACACTCTGTGGCACAGCGAGGACTCGTTCGTCGACGTCGAGGCCCGGTTCGTCGAACTCGTGACGCCGTACGCCCCTGACGGCGTGGACGTCGCCGCTGCGCTGCGCGCCACCGAGCGCGAGCAACTGCCGATCGCCGGCTATGGCGTCAAGGCGTTCACGTTGTCGATGGTGCGCGCTGCGCTGACCGTCACCGAGGACGGGGTGCCGCCGGCGGTGATCGGGCAGCTCCTCGACTTCGGCACGGCGATGCTCACGGAGCGGGTCCGCCTGCTGCCCCATGTGCCGGAGGTCCTCGCCGACCTCAGCCACGACCACCAGCTGGTGCTGATCACCAAGGGCGACCTGGTCCACCAGATGCGCAAGATCACCACGTCCGGGCTGGCCCACCACTTCCACCACGTCGAGGTGGTGCTGGAGAAGGACGTCGAGACGTACGCCCGCATCCTGGACGTCATCGGCGTCGCTCCGCAGCGGTTCTGCATGGTCGGCAACTCGGTGCGCAGCGACATCCTCCCCGTGCTCGCCCTCGGCGCCCACGCCGTGCACATCCCCTACCCGCTGCTGTGGGAGCACGAGCACGTCGACCACGACGAGGACCTCGACGAGCTGGCATCGATCGACCAGCTCCCCGCCGCGCTGCGGGTGACACCCCGTCCATAGGCTCGTCGCATGGACGACGAGCAGTACCTCGAGTCGTTGCGCGCCGACTCGGCCGCCCTCCTCGATGCCGTCCGCCAGGCCGGTCCGGACGCCGCCGTGCCCAGCTGTCCCGGCTGGACGACCGACGACCTCGTCTGGCACATCGGCGAGGTCGACGACTTCTGGGGCACCGTCGTCGCCGAGCGGATGACCGACCCCCAGACCTACCGCCAGCCGGACCGCCCTGCCGACAGCGCCGAGCTGCTGCAGTTCGCCGAGGGCTCAGCGGCGCGCTTGGCCGATGCGCTCGAGCGCACCGAGCCGTCGACGCCCGTCTGGACGTGGACGTCCCGTCAGGACGTCGGGTTCGTGCTCCGCCGGGTGGCCCACGAGACCGCCGTCCACCGGGTCGACGCCGAGCAGGCCGCCGGGCGCGACCACCGCCTCGACCCGACGCTGGCGGCGGACGGGATCGACGAGTTCCTCGAGCACTTCCGGCCGCAGGCCAAGGCCGACGAGCCGCCGGTCGGCGGCAGCGTGCACCTGCACTGCACCGACGTCTCCGGCGAGTGGGTCGTCCGAGACGACGTCGTCACCCGCGAACACGCCAAGGGGGACGCCGCCATCCGCGGCCCGGCCCACGATCTGTTGATGGTGCTGTGGCGCCGCCAGCGGCTCGACTCGGTCGACGTCGTCGGCGATGGCGCCGTCGCCGAGCGCTTCGTGGCCCGCACCAACCTCGGCTGACCGCGGGCGAAGCGCGGTTTGGCCGATCGGCCGCACGCCCAGTGCCCTACGTTCGCACCGATGGGCGGCGGCCAGATCACGAGGAGTCGCTCGTTGCGCCCCATCACCCGCACCGTTGCCACGGCCCGCCACCGGCTGCGCCGGTACGCCGCCGGCGGCCTCCTGGCCATGCCGTTGTTGATCGTCCAGTGCGATCCCGGCTGCGAGCCGCCCGGCCCGCCGCGTCATCGAGACACGCCAGGTCGGCACGAGCATCGAGGGCCGACCGATCAACGCCTACCGGCTCGGCACGCCCGGCGGCAAGGTCGTGCTGACCGTCGGCTCGATCCACGGTGATGAGCAGGCCGGCATCGAGATCGTCGAGCACGTGCGCGACTCGGCGGCCATCCCGGCCGGGTTGGACGTGTGGGTCATCCCGACGATCAACCCGGACGGCAACGCCATCAACTACGAGACGAACGCCGCCGGCGTCGACCTCAACCGCAACTGGCCGGTCAACTGGCAGCCGATCGACTGCGCCGCGTTCCCGCTCAACTGCGCTGGTCCGTCGCCGCTCAGCGAGCCGGAGACCCAGTCGGTGGCCGCCTTCCTCACCGAGATCCAGCCCCGGGTGACCGTCTGGTACCACGCCGTCGGCCCGGTGGTCGATCGGGCCACCCAGGACGGCGTCGCCGAGCCCGACGTGCTCACGGCGTACGCCGCTGAGGTCGGGTACGCCGTCTCGACGGTGGACTGCGGGCCCGGGGGTTGCACTGGCAACGTCACCCAGTTCCAGAACGCCACCTTCGACGGCACGTCGGCGTTCGTGGTCGAACTGTCGACGAGGGCCGTCGGCGGCATGAGCCCCAGCGGCGTGGCCAACCACGTCGAGGGCTTGTGGGCCGCCGCCGCCGAGGGCTGACGGCCTAGCGGCTGGGCGGCAGGACCGCGTCGGGCGGGAGCTCGCCGATCCCGAACACCGCCAGCACGACCTGGGCCAGCCGGTACGGATCGCCGCCGGCGGTCGAGTTCGTCACGACGACGAGGTCCTTCCCAGGCACGACGTAGATCCGCTGGCCGAACAAGCCGCGGGCGGCGAACACCTCCGGCGACTCGATCCACCACTGCAGGACGTAGCCCGAGTTGACCGGCGAGGGCGTGCGCGACTCGTCGACCCAGCCCACTGGGAGCAGCGCGGTGCCGTCCCAGAACCCGCCGCGCAGGTAGAGCAAACCGAACCGGGCGAAGTCGCGCGACGACATGTTGGCGCCGAGCCCACCGAACCAGCATCCGCTGGCGTCGCTCAGCAACGTGTCCGTCGTGATGCCGATCGGATCGAGCAGGCGCTCGTTGAGGTAGTCCTTGGCCTGCTGGCAACCACCGAGAGCGTCGGCGGCGATTCCGGCCAGCAGCATCGTCGTGCCCGTGGAGTACTCGAACACGGTCCCCGGTTCGAACTCCAGCGGGAGCTGGGCGACGAAGTCCGCCGAGTTCGGCGCGGTGATGGCCTGCAGCACCGGTGACCCGGTGGAGAAGTCCTCCGTCCACTCCAGACCGCTGCTCATCTGCAGCAGTTGGCGCAGCGTGATCGCCTGGCGGGGATCGCCGGCGGTGGACCAGGCGTCGACGTCCGGCGGGGCGTCGAGCTCGAGCAGCCCGTCGCTGATCAGCAGCCCGATGAGCGCCGACGTGAAGCTCTTGGCCACCGAGAACGAGTCGTACTGCTTGCCTGGGCCGTCGAGCGGGTGGTAGCGCTCGTAGACGATCCGTCCGCCCTGGACCACGACCAGGGACTGGACGCGGTTCACGGCGTCCGGTGCGCCGAACGCCCGGTCAACGGCGGCGTCGATGATCGAGCCGTCGATGCCGGCGGGGAGCGGAGCCATGGACCACGCGTCGGTTGGGAACGGCACACCGTCTGGCTGCTCGGGGTACCCGGGGGGCGCCACCCCGGCCGGCGCCGCAGCTCCGGCGGCCTCGGGCGACGCCGCCCGCCCGCCGGCCACGCCGAGTGACAGCACCGCGGCGACGACCGTGACGCCACTGACGATCCCGGCGAAGCCCCGACGCACGGGCGTGACTGTAGGAAACCCGCCGACGCCTTCGCGGCGATGGCTCAGGCGTCGTCGAGCAACGAGTCCAGATCCGCCGCCAGGTCGTCGGCGGAGGTGCCGAACGGCCAGGTCACGACGAGCATCCCGCTGGCGTCGACGCCGAAGAGGTAGCTGCTGTGGCCGACCTCGACGTCACCATCGGGCGCCGTGCGCACGTCGTAGGTCACGCCGAACGATTCGGCCACCGAGCGCAGGGCGGCGCTGTCAGCGGTGGCCAAGGCGTGCCCGCCAGCGACGAAGTCGTCGACGTAGTCCGCCAGCACGTCGGTGTCGCGATCGGGGTCGACGGTCACCATCGCCACGTCGACGCGGTCGGCGTCGTCGCCGAGGTCGTCCACCGCGCGTGCCAGGTCGGCCATCGTGGTCGGACAGATGTCGGGACAGTTCGTGTAGCCGAAGTAGACGACCAGCAGCCCACCCGGCTCGGCGCGCAGCTCGAACGGGGCCCCGTCGCGGCTGACGTCCGGCAGGGTGACGGCGTCCACCTGAGGTGCAGGGTCGCGGGTCAGTCCGACCAGCTCCCGATCACCGCCGCAGCCAGCCGTGGCAACGGTGATGCCAAGGCCGGCGAGCGCGAGCGCCCGCCGGATCATCCGCCCGGGACAGTGCTCGGCGCGGCCGTGGCCACCGGCACGGTCGGTGCCGTGGCACCGGGCGCCGCGGTGGCGACCGGGATGGTCGGTGCGGTCGGTCCGCCGGCGGAGGTCGGCGGCGCGCCCTCGGCGAGCGTCTCGATGTAGGCGACGACCTTGGCGATGTCATCGTCCGACAGCTGGTTCACGGGCATCGCCACCGGGTACCCAGCGACCTTCTGAGCGTCCGGGGTCTTGATCGACGCGGTCAGGTACTCGCGGTCGGCGACGACCGTCGTCCCGTCGCTCAGCTCCACCTCGCTGCCCAGCAGGCCGATCCAGGGGGGCCCGACGCCGCCTTCGCCGTTGGCGCCGTGACAGCCGGCGCAGCCGCTGCGGGCGGCGATGTCCCGCCCGGCCGCCGCTTCGGCGAGGTTGGGCCCGTCGCCGCCGCCGTCCCCGCCGCCGCTGTCATCGCCGTCCCCGCCGCCACACGCGGCGATGGCCAGGAGGATCGGGGCGAGGACGCCGATGGCGCGCGGGGTGGTCCGGCGGGTCTTCATCGGGCGGCAGTCTGGCAGCGACGGTTCCCGCTCCAACGTCATCTCGGGAGGTTCCGAGCCCACCAGCCGTGCAGCTCGGTCGTCGGTGCCGTCGCCGGATCGAGGCCGTAGGCCGCGCTCACCGCTCGTCCGGTGGCGGCGATGTCCCCGGCCCGGAGCGCAGCGACAGCCGCTTGCAGTGGCCCGCCCGGCCACGGGAGCTCGGCCAGCCAGCGCGGCCCGAGGCGCAGGCTGTTGGCGGAGCGCCCGGTCCCGGCGGCCCGGCGCCATGCCCACGCCGATGCCACGGGCGAGGTCAGCACGGCCGCCACCTCCCATGCCGCGGGCGGGTCGACCGGCCGGGCAGTGATCACGGGCACCCCCGGCAGCCACGACCCGGTCTCGTCGACCACCGCCTCGATCGCCCGGCTCTGGTTGGCGATGAGCACCTTGGGGACCAGGAGGCTGTCGGCCCATCGCTGCATCGGTGCGGAGAGCAGGTCCCGCTCGACGGTTGGGCACGCGAGCCGGCGCCGGGCGAACGTGATCGGCCGCCCACCCCAGTAGCAACGCCCCGGGTCGATCAGGCCGCTGGTGATCAGCGGTGCGCCGGTGCCGCCGTCCACGACGGCCGGGACGAGCCCGTAGTACTGGTCACGGAAGTTGGCCGTCAGGCGGGCCCGGTCGACCAGCCGACCGTCCGTCCACAGCGCCGGCAGCGCCGGCACGCCGAGGGAGCCGGTGACCACGTCGGTCCACGGGGCGGCGGCCGGACCGGCACTGGTCCGCCGCTCGAAGGCCAGGGCGCACACGAGGACGTTGGCGCCGTCGAACGCCTGGCGCGGCGACCACCACGACCAGGTCATCGTGGCCAGGCGATCGACCTCGGCGCGGACCGGGCCGGCGTCGCGGGCGGCGAGCAGCGACTGGGGGAGGACCAACCCCACGCGACCACCGTCGGGCCGCGCCGTCCTGACGGCCAGGACGAGGAACTCGGCGGCGGTGTCGGCGTACGGCCCGCCGCCGTGCGCGCTGGCGCCGCGGCGCGCCGTCGTGGCGGCGAGCGGCGAGAGGAACGGCGGGTTGCCCAGCACGACGTCGGCCGATCCGGGCGCCAGGGCGTCGACGCCGTCCCCGAGGGCGTCGGCGAGGACGAGCTCGGCGGTGGCGAGGTGGCGCCGGGCGCACGCCAGCGCCGACGGGTCGATGTCGACACCCCGCAGGACCGGGACCGCGCCGGCGGCGCGCAGCAGACCGTCGGCGGCGGCGAGGAACCGGCCGTCGCCGCACGCCGGATCGAGCACCACGACGCGCTGGCCGGGCGTCACCGGACCGAGGGCGTGCCGGACGAGCTCGTCGACCAGCCAGGGCGGGGTCGGGTATGCCCCGCGCTGCTTCGCAGATCGCCCCGGCGGCGTGGATTCCAGCATGCGCCCGGGCCGAGCGTAGGGTCCTTGCGGTGCACGAGGCGGCCAGCCGGTTCCTCACCATCGGTCGTGACGACTGGGCGCTGCTGCGGGCGGCGACGCCACTCACGCTGCGCGAAGACGACCTGGCCAAGCTGCGCGGCATCAACGTGCGGATCGACCTGGACGAGGTGACGGCGATCTACCTGCCGCTCTCGCGCCTGCTCAACCTGTACGTCAGCGCGTCCCAGGACCTCGCCCGCGTCTCGTCCACGTTCCTCGGCACGATGGCGCCGCGGGTGCCCTATGTCATCGGGATCGCCGGCAGCGTCGCCGTCGGCAAGAGCACGTTCGCCCGCATCCTGCAGGCGCTGCTGGCCCGCTGGCCGGATCACCCGCAGGTCGACCTGGTCACCACGGACGGCTTCCTCTTCCCCAACGCCGTGCTCCACGAGCGCGGGCTGATGGAGCGCAAGGGCTTCCCCGAGAGCTACGACACGCGCCGCCTGCTGGCCTTCCTGCGCGACCTGAAGAGCGGGGCCGACGAGGTGCGCGCCCCGGTGTACAGCCACGTCGTGTACGACATCGTCGAGGGCGAGGAGGTCGTCGTGCGGCGGCCGGACATCCTCATCCTCGAGGGCCTCAACGTGTTGCAGGTGAACGGCGAGAAGGCCGAGTTCGTCAGCGACTACTTCGACTTCTCGATCTACATCGATGCCGACGACGCCGACGTGCGCGAGTGGTACGTGCAGCGCTTCTTCGCCCTGCGCGAGACCGTGTTCCAGGATCCGAACAGCTTCTTCCGGCACTTCGCCGAGCTGACCGACGAGGAGGCGCGGCGCACGGCTGAGCACATCTGGGCGTCGATCAACGGTCGCAACCTCGCCGAGAACATCCTCCCGACGCGCGAGCGGGCCTCGCTGATCCTGCACAAGGAGGCCGACCACCGCGTGTCGGCCGTCCGCCTGCACAAGCTCTGACGTCAGAGCGCGGCGAGGCTGGCGGCGAGGTCCTCCTCCGACATCGGGCCGAGGTGCGTCGTCAGCTCGCCCCGGCCGTCGACGAGCAACGTGACGGGGAGCGAGGCCACCCCCAGGGCATCGCTCAATTCGCCGTCCTCGTCGGCGTACTGCGGGAACATCACGCCGAGCCGATCGAGGAACGCTCTCGCCGCGACCGGATCCTCGGCGATGTCGATGCCGATGAAGGCCACGTCGGGGTGCGCTTCGCTGGCCGCCTGGAACGCCGGCAGCTCCCGCCGGCACGGCGCGCACCAGGTGGCCCACAGGTTGATCACCGCCGGCCCGGTCACGCCGGCCAGGTCGAGCGGACCGTCGGCGCCGTCGAGCGACGTGACGGTCACCGCGGGGAGGCGGTCGGGTCCGCCGTCCTCATCGCCGCCGCCACCGCAGGCCGCGACGACGAGCGTCGCAGTGGCCAGCAAGCTGGTCAGCGTCACGGCGCGCCGTCCCGGACGGCCACGGTGACCACCTGCGGACCGGCCTGCTCGAGGTCGAGCGTCAGGTCGAACGAGGTGCCGGCGACCAGCGGTTCGACCACCGTCACGAGCATGACGTGGTTCCCGCCGGGCTCGAAGGCCGCGGTGGAGCCGGCCTCGATCGGCACCTCGTCGAGCTGGCCCATCGCCACCTCACCGGTGGTGTCGTCCGTGGTCGTGGCGTGCAGCTCGGCGGCGGCGGCGATCGCCGGGTCCACGCGAGCGGCGAGCAACCGGTCGTCGGTCGGGGCATCGAGCCGGAAGTAGACGGCGGCCACGGTGGCACCCGCCGGCGTCGGCCGGGCCCAGGCGTCATCGATCTGCACGCCTTCGGGGGATGACCCGCCGCACGCCCCCAGCAGTGCCGCCGCGACGAGGAGCGACCCCCGCCGCGCCGGGGTCACCGATCCCAGGGAGCGGTGGGTGACACGGCGCCGGGGCCGCCGGTCAGCACCTCGCAGCCGTCCTCGGTGACGACCAGCGTGTGCTCGAACTGGGCGGTGCGCTTGCCGTCGGCCGTGACCGCGGTCCAGTCGTCGTCCCACATGCGGTGCTGCCACGACCCGAGGCTGATCATCGGCTCGACGGTGAACGTCATGCCCGGCCGCATGACCATCGACGCCCGCGAGTCGTAGTAGTGCAGCACCTGGATGTCGCCGTGGAACTGCTCGCCGATGCCGTGGCCGATGAAGGCCCGGATGACGCCGTAGCGGTGCGCCTTGGCGTGCTCTTCGATGGCCTTGCCGACGTCGCTGATCGGCCGCCCGGGTCGGACCGCCTCGATGCCGTGCCACATGCACTCCTCGGTGACGCTCACGAGCTGCCGGCTGACCGGGTCGACGTCGCCGACGAGGAACGTGGCGTTGGTGTCACCGTGCACGCCGCCGACGTAGGCCGTGACGTCGAGGTTGAGGATGTCGCCGTCCTGCAGGACGCGCGAATCGGGGATGCCGTGGCAGATCACCTCGTTGGCCGAGGTGCACACGCTCTTCGGGAAGTTGTTGTAGTTGAGGGGCGACGGATAGGCGTCGCGCTCGATGTGCAGCTGGTGCACGTATCGGTCGATCTCGTCGGTGGTGATCCCGGGACGGACCATCTCGCCGGCGAGGCGCAGGATCTCGGCGCCGACCTTGCCGGCGTGGCGCATCCGCTCGATGGTCTCGGGCGTCTTGATCCGATCCTCGCCGAGGTCGACGACCTCGCCGGTGTCGGCGTACGGCGGGCGCCCGATGTGCGCGGGGACGGACCGCATCGGTGACACCAGGCCCTGCAGCACCCGACCCTCGCTGCGCCGGTGGCAGCGCTTGTACTTGCGCCCGCTGCCGCACCAGCACGGCTCGTTCGCCTGCGGCAGGGTGGCGGGGGGGTTGGCGACGGATGCCAGGGTCATGTGCATCATCGAACAGGATACGGCGGCCCGGCAGCGTGGGCGTATCGTGTCCGGGGAAGGGAGCGATCCGGGTGTGATGGTCCGGCGATCGGTCATGGTGGCGGGGGGTCTGGCCCTCCTGTTCGCGCCGGTCGGGCTGCGCACCACGCCGAGCTTCTCGGTGCCGTTTCCCTGCGGGCAGACCTGGATGGGCGCCACGCGCACCAGCCACCTCCCGCCCCACGCCATCGACTTCAACCGCCTCGGGGACCGCGGCGATGCCGTCGTGGCCAGCGAGGACGGCACCGTCGAGGTGGTCGATGTCGCCGACGAGAACTACGGCGGGCTGGTGGTGATCGACCACGGCGACGGCTGGCAGACGTATTCGGCCCACTTCGACACGATCACCGTCACCGAGGGCGAGGAGGTCGAGCGCAACGACGTGATCGGCACCGTCGGCAGCACCGGCCGCTCGGACGGGCCCCACCTGCACTACGAGCAGCGCCTCAACGGCCGGGCGATGCGCACCGTGTTCCACGCCCGCGAGACCCCGTCGCAGATCACCCGCCCCTACACCACCCCCGCCTGCTGACCGCAGTCCAGTTCGGACGAAGATCCGGAGCGGTCGTCACCCCGTTCGCGACGCAGCATCCCGCGCCGGCCGATTTCCGTTTCCGGTGACTCGCCGCGCCCATGGTGGGCATGGAGGGTGGTGCGAGGCGCGGACAACCGCCCGTCCGAGGTTCGCTATTCTCACCCCCGCGGTGGGATGGCCGATGGGGAAGGTCAGTGCAGCGGGCCATCCGGGGGGACCAGCGACAACTTGACGACGGCTCCGGCCCATCGGGGCCGCGGGACATCGAGCTGGTGTCGTCCACGCCGTCGCGCCTGCTCGTGGCCACCGCCGCCGTCGGCACCGCGATCATCGTGGCGACCTGGATCGACGCCGCGCCGGCGATCGTCGCCAGCGGACTGAGCCTGCTGCTGCTGACCGCCGCCGCGGTCGTGGACCTCGCCGAGCGCCGGCTCCCCAACGAGCTGGTCGCCGCCGCGGCCCTGCCGGTCGGCGTCGCCGCCGCCGTTGCGTTGGCCGCGGGGACGCCGAGCCTCGCCACGGGCGCGATCGGTGGGGCGGCGCTGGTCGGCGCGCCGCTGCTGGCAACCCACGTCGTGTCGCCGGCCGGGATGGGCTTCGGCGACGTCAAGGCCGGGACGGTGCTCGGAGCAGCGGTCGGCATCGTGAGCGTCCCTGCCGCCGCCTTGACGCTGCTCCTGGCGCTCGCCGGGTCAGGCCTGTGGGCCGTCGGGCGAGGGCGTCGACACGTCGCCCTCGGCCCGGGCCTGGTCCTCGGCGCGGTGATCGCCCTCGGCGTCGCCAGGGCCCTCGGCGTGGAGGCGAACTGATGGACGCACCGCTGAAGATCATCGATCACAGCGCCGCTGCGGCGGCGGGGGAGCCTCCTCCGCCGGCCGACGGCCGACCCGCTCCACCGCGGCGGGGCCGGTTGCGGCATCGCCGGCCGGGCCGCGCCGTGGCCCGGTTCGACACGGGTCGGGTCGCCGAGGCGCGCCATCGCAACCCGACGTGGCTGGTCGCCGGCGTGTTGCTCGTCGTCCTCAGCGCGTTGGGTGGGGCGCTGCTGTTCGCCGCGGCCGACGATCGCGTCGACGTCCTCGTCGCCGCCGCCGACCTGCAACCCGGCGTCCGCCTCGACTCGTCCGACCTGCGCATCGCTCGGGTGGCCGTCGATGACGGCGTCGCCACCGTCGGCCCCGATGGCGCCGCAGCGCTGATCGGTCAGCAGCCGGTCGGCCGGGTGCCGACCGGGACGATGCTGAGCCCCGGCATGTTCGCCGACGAGCTGCCGCTCGGCGCCGGCGAAGTCGTCGTCGGTGCCGCGCTCGATCCGGGCGAGGCCCCGCTGTCAGGCCTCGAGGTCGGTGCGCGCGTCGAGCTGCTCGCGCTGGAGCTTGGCGATCCGGGCGGAGTGGCGGACCGCCCGATCGCCGGGACCGGCGCCGAGGCGACCGGATCGCCGGCGGACGTCCTCTCCGCCGACCCGATCGGCACCGGCACGGTGTGGGCGGTCGAGCCC
Source organism: uncultured Acidimicrobiia bacterium (assembly GCA_963844175.1). Classification (GTDB taxonomy): domain Bacteria; phylum Actinomycetota; class Acidimicrobiia; order Acidimicrobiales; family Ilumatobacteraceae; genus JALZMG01. The sequence goes on along the minus strand of CAWJNE010000021.1, from coordinate 135,686 downwards.
ATCGCCACCGGCCAGCTCTGGGTCTCGGTGCGCGTCGATCGGGACATCGGTCTGAAGGCGTCGTTGGCGTCGGCGCTCGACGCGCTGCGCATCGTGCTGATCGGCGGACCGCCGTGAGCATCACCGTGGTCGCCTCGGTCGCCGGTTCGCCCGGAGCGACGCGGCTGGCGATCGGGCTCGCCGCGGCGTGGCCGGTCCCGGCGCACCGCCGAGTGTTGATCGAGGCTGACCCCGACGGCGGACGGCTCGGTGCCGAGCTGGGGACGGGCGTGGAGCCGGGCCTGATGGCGCTGGCGCTGGCGGCCCGTTCGGCGGTGATGACGACCGACGACGTCGTCCACACCGGCGCGGCCGCGGTCGCCGATTGGTTCCTCGTCCCGGCTCCGCCGTCGGCGGAGCAGACGTACTCGGCGCTCGTCCACGCCGCGCCGGCGCTGGCCGACGTGATGACCAGCGACGACCTCTCGACCGACTGGTTCGTCGACGCCGGCCGCCTCACGGCTCGTTCACCGGGGCTGACGCTGGCCAGGTCGGCCGGGAACCTGCTCCTCGTCACGCACGGCTCGTTCGCCGAGCTGCAGCTGGTCCCGCACCGCGTCGACGCCCTGCGGACGGCCGGGTGCCGCGTCGAGGTCGTCGTCGTGGAGCCCACGCAGTGGTCGTCGTCGGAGGTCGCCGAGTTCGTCGGCGCCGACGTCGTGGGGGTGCTGCCGTGGGTGCGGACGAAGCGCCGAGACGTGGCGGCGATGCGGGGCACGGCCTGGCGACCGTGGTGGAACGCTGTCGATGACATCGCCCGCTGCCTGGCCGGCGACGTGACGGCGGCGATCGATCTGGACGACCCGACGAGCGAACCGGCCACCGCGTGAGTGCCAGCGCCGGAGCCGTCACCCTCGAGGACGTGATCGAGGCGATCCAGGAGGCGCTGGTCGCCGCCGAGGCCGGCGCCGATGCCGGCGGCTGGGACGACCTGGAGCGCGAGGCCTTCGCCCACGACGTGGCGTCCTCGTACGTCGGCCGTCGAGCGCGCATGGCCATCGAGGCCGGGAACCCACCGATGGACCTCGCCGCCGAGAGCGACGTGATCCGCAGAGCCATCGCGGCGTACTTCCACGCCGGCAAGTTCCAGTCCCTCCTCGACCTCGACGGCGTCACCGACATCATGGTCAACGCCCACGATGCCATCTGGCTGCAACACGTCGACGGCCGCGTCGAGCGATACGGCCAGCAGCTCTTCGCCAGCGGCGCCGAGCTGCGCGACGAGGTGGCCCACCTCGCCCGCCGAGCCGGCGGCACGGAGCGCAGGTTCGACGACGGAAAGCCGCTGCTCGTGCTCCGCCTCCCGGACGGCTCGCGGCTGGCGGCGGTGATGAACGTCTCGGCCGTGCCGCAGGTGGCGATCCGCCGCAACGTCCTCCCCGAGGCCTCGCTGGACGAGTTGGAGGAGCGCGGGACGATCGATCGGGCGATGCGTTCGCTGTTCGCCGCGGCGATGGCGGCGGGGATGCGGCTGGTCATCTCCGGTGAGACCGGGGCCGGCAAGACGACGCTGGTGCGGGCGCTGACCAACACCCTGGCGGCGGACACGCGCATCGTCGTCATCGAGGACACGCGCGAGCTGAACCTCGGCGCCGACCCGGCTCGGGCCCATGCGGTCCTGGAATGGGAGACGCGGGAGGCGAACATCGAGGGGGTCGGCGAGATCGCCCAGCGCGAGCTCGTGCGCCACGCGTTGAGGTTCAACCCCCAGTGGCTCATCGTCGGCGAGGTGCGCGACGGCGATGCGGCGCGGGAGATGTTGCTCGCCATGCAGCACGGGCACCCGAGCCTGTCGACCGTCCATCACCACTCGGCGCGCTCAGCGTGGAAGAAGCTGGCCCAGTACGTGGCCCAGGGCTCGGAGGCCGTGGAGTTCTCGATCGCCGCGCTGCTCATCTCGGACGCCGTGGACTTCTTCGTCCACCTTGGACGCGATCGGCATGGTCGCCGGGTGGTCACGGAGCTGTGTGAGGTCGCCGGCTGGAACGGCGCCGAGGTGCAGCTGAATCGGATCTTCATCGCCGGCGCCGACGGCCGCGGACTTCCCCAGGCCCACCTCTCCGACCAACGGCGGACGGTGCTGTGCCGCCACGGGTTCGACGACCAACTGCTGCTTGAGCAGGACGGGTGGTGGTCGACGTGACGAGCACGCCGCTGCTCGGCGGCCTGCTCGGGGCCGTGCTCGGCGTCGGCGCGTTCACGATCGTCGCCGCCTCGAAGGGTCTGCTCGATGGCCCGGCACGGCGCCGGTCGCGGGGAGCGGTTGCCGATCGGTTCCTCGTGCGCACCGGGCTGGCCGTCGCCGGTGTCGCGCTGGCTGCTTGGGGATCCGGGTGGGTCGCACTCATGGTGTCGCTGGGCCTCCTCGGATGGATGCTCCCGTCGCTCGTCGGCGTGCGCGCCCAGCGTCGCCAGCAGCTGGCCCGCTCGGAGGCGATCGCCGTGTGGGCCGAGATGCTGCGCGACCTGCTGGTCTCCAACGCCGGCCTACACGAAGCGATCGGCAAGTCGGCGCGCGTCGCGCCGGCCGCCATCCGTGAGGACGTGCAGGCCCTGTACGTCAGGACGCAGCGCGGCGACCTGGGGTCGGCGCTCGTCCGCTTCGCCGAGGACCTGGACGATGCCGTGGCCGACACCGTCGTGACCGCATTGCAGATCGCCGACCAGCGCGCCGTGTCGGACCTCGGCGCCATGCTCGCCGCCGTCGCCAATTCGACGCGCGACACGGTGGCGATGCAGCTGCGGGTCAACGCCGGCCGAGCCCGGACCTACCGCACGGCGCAGCTGATCGCCGGTGTCGTCGCCTTCTTCGTCGGCGTCCTGGTAGTGACCAACCGCGACTATCTGGCGCCCTTCGGGACCTTCGTCGGCCAGCTCGTGCTCGCCGCCGTGGCGACGGTCGTCGGCGGATCGATCTGGGCGATGGTCGTGCTCTCCCGCCCCGCCCGTTCGGAGCGCCTGCTGCGCGTTGGCGGGCAGCCCGTCGTGGAGGTCGCCACCCCGTGATGCTCGCCGCCCTCATGGCCGCCGCGATGGGTGGCGGCATCGTGCTCATCGCCCGGGCCATCGTTCCGCCGGCACGCGCGCTGCGGACGCTCTCCAAGGAGCTGCTCGAACCTCGCGCGACGCGAGCAGCCAGCGGCCGGTCGCGACCATGGCGGGAGCGGGTTGCCACCCGCCTCGGCGCAGGACCGTCGGTCCGCCTGTCCGCCGACCTCTCCGTGCTCGGCCGATCGCCCACCCGCCACACGCTGGACCAGCTCGGGTACGCCGTCGTCTTCGCCACGCTCGGCCTGGCACCGGGTCTGTTGGCACCGCTGGCCGGCGTGGCGGTGCCGGTGCTCGCCATGGTGGCGGTCGCCGTCGTGTTCGGCGGCGCCGGCTGGGTGTACCCCGAGTTCGAGGTCCGGTCGCGGGCGCGGACGGCGCGCAAGGCGTGGGCCCAGGCACTCACCGTGTACGTCGACATCGTCGGCATCTCGCTGGCCGGTGGGGCGGGCGTGGAGGATGCCCTGATGGTCGCCGCGCGGTCGGGCACCGGGCCACAGTTCGCCGAGCTGGCAGCAACGCTGCGGGCGGCGCAGACCCGCCGCCGCAAGCTCTGGCTGGCCCTCGACGATCTCGGTGCTCGATCCGACATCGTGCCGCTGCGCGAGCTGGCCTCGGCGGTCGATCTGGCGGCGGAGTCCGGGTCCCGGATCCGCGAGACGCTGCTGGCCAAGGCCGGCGCGATGCGCGTCCGCCAGCTGACCGACGCCGAAGCAGATGCTCAGAAGTCGTCGGAGACCATGGGCATCGCGCCGGCGCTGATGGCCGTGGCCGCCGTCGTGCTCATCGGCTATCCGGCCATCGCCAGGTTCCTCGAATGAGCGAGCGAGTCTTCGAGCGAGCGAGTCATCGACACGGTCTTGTCGCTCATGGCCGAGCAGCTGCCGCGCTCCTGCTCGGCGTCATCGCTCACGGTGAGGTTCTTACATGAGCGCGTCGCCAGATCGTCGCCCCGAACAGGGCACGAAACCCAACCAACCCACCAGCCCGAAACGAGAAGAGCATGATGATCCTGCCGCTCCAGATCCAGATCCTGGCCGCGTGGACGGTCGCCCGGGAGCGCCTGTTGGAGGCGGCGCAGCGGGCCCGTTCCGACGAGCGCGGCGAGCTGACCGGCAACGTCGTGCTGCTCGCCGCACTGGCCGCCGCGGCCGCTGCGGTGGCGGTGATCATCATCGCCCGGATCAACTCCAACGCCAGCCGCATCCCGGGCTGAGTCCACTGCGCAGCAATCGGCGCTGCCGCGGCGACGCCGGGATCGTGGCCACCGTCATCGTGCTGCCGGGCCTGCTGCTGTCGTTCTGGCTCGTCCTGCAGTACGCCGTCGCCGCCCACGTGCGCAACGTGGCCCAGGCGGCGGCTCAGGACGCCGCGCTGGCCGTGGCGTCCGGCGGTGACGCCGGCGTGGCCGGTGCGCTGATCGGCGGCTCGGCGGGGCGGCTGGCCACCCACGTCGGCGTCGGGACCAGCCGGTCGGCGGCGCAGGTGACCGTGACGATCGATGTGGGCGTGCTCCAGGTGTTCCCGATCGGTGACTTCGACGTGACCGTCACGGCGTCGGCGCCGGTCGAGCGCTTCATCCCCCAGCCGGAGCGGCCGTGAGCGAGCGAGTCTTCGAGCGAGCGAACGATCATGACGGGGCCTCTTGGTCGCCGGCTTTGCGGCGACTCGCTCATCGGTGTCCGAGCGTTGCCGAGCGGTCGAACGCGTCGAACGGCTCGAGGTTGCACCGATGAGGGGGCGCACGGTGATTCGGTTGGGGGGTGAGCGGGGCGACTCGGGCGCGCTCGAAGCGGTGATCCTCGTACCCGTCGTGCTGGCGATGTTCGCGCTGGTCGTGGCGTACGGACGCACGACCCAGGCCGACGGCAAGGTGGAGCACGCCGCCGCCGTCGGCGCCCGCGCCGCAGCGACGGCGCAGACGGCGGGTGGCGGGTCAGCAGCGGCGACGGCGGTCGCCACGCGTTCGCTGGCCGACGCCGGGCTCTCCTGCCGCACCAGCTCGGTCAGCGTTGGCGGTGACTACTCGCCGGGCGGGCGGGTCACGGTCACCGTCACGTGCGTCGCCGCGCTGTCCGACCTCACGGGACTCGGAGTTCCGATCGGGTCCCGCACGCTGACGGCGACGGCCAGCGAGGTCATCGACGTCAACCGCGGCGGCGGACCATGAGCGGGCGAATCTCCGAGCGAGCGAACAATCGACACGGTCTTGTCCCTCATGGCCGCGCACCTACTCCGCTCCGGACCGGCGTCACCGGGCAGTCCACGGGGTCATTCATGAGGGATGAGCGGGGGAGCGTGTCGCTGTTGGTCGTGCTCGTCCTCCCGGCGCTGCTGATGGCCGGCGGGCTCGTGCTCGATGGCGGGCGGCAGCTTCAGGCGCGCCGCGACGCCAACGCCGCGGCGACCGCGGCGTCTCGGGCCGCCACGCAGCTCAGCGTCGACGAGGTCTACGCCCGGCGTCTCGACGTCGCGTCGGCCCGGCAGCGGGCCCATGCCGAGCTGGCGCGCCAAGGAGCCACGGGCGTGGTCAGTGTGGCGGGACAGTCCGTGACGGTGACCGTCCGGGCGACGGTCGACTACGCGCTGCTCCCAGGTGGTGGCACGGTGACCGAGTCGTCGACGTCGGACCCGTCCGAGGGTGTGCGCACGGGGAGCGTCACGCCGTGAGGTGGAGAGGGATCCTCGGCGCGGTCGCTGCGTTCGGTGCGATGCTCGCCCTGGTCGTCGCCGTGCCGGTGCTGCTGGTGCTGCTCGTCGGCAACCCGTGGCCGGGTCGAACGCGGGTCGAGCTGGGCGACGAGGTGGCGATCGTCATCGGGCTGCTGGCCGTCGCCGGCTGGGTGCTCTGGGGACGGTTCCTGGTGGCGGTCGTGATGGAGCTGCGGCTGCAAGTCGCCGAGCTGCGCCGCGCCGCCGACTTCGACCCGCGGATCGACCCCGTGGCCCCACCGGCATCGCGGAACGGCCTCGGCCTGCTGGCGCAGCGGCTGGTCGCCGCGGCCCTCGTGCTGCTGCCTCTGGCCGGTCGCGCACCGACCACCGTCGCCGACGCGCTCCCGACGCCGGCCGTCGAGCGCAGCGTCGACGCCTTGCCATTCGCATCGGCGGTGTCGCCGGCGCCGGCCGCCGCCGCGGTCGCCAGCACGGTGACCGTGCGCGAGGGCGACACCCTGATCGGGCTGGCCCGCAGCCACCTCGGCGGCCCAGAGCGGTGGCGGGAGATCTTCGAGCTCAACCGCGATCGCCCGCAGGCCGATGGACACCGGCTCGGTTCGCCGAGCGGTCTGCGCGCCGGATGGCGACTCGACCTCCCGCCGATGCCCGTTGCGGGCGCCCCGCCCGTCGTTGCGCCGGCGGCGCCGTACGCCGCGCCGGCGACGCTGGTCGTCCAGCCGGGCGACAACCTGTGGGCGCTCACGGAATCCCGGCTGGCCGGCGCCGGTCTGCCCGTCGACGACTCGGCCGTCGCCGCCCACCTGCGGGTCGTGATCGACCTCAACGCCGACGCGGTGGCCGACCCTGATCTGATCTACGTCGGTCAGACGCTGGAGTTCCCGGCGATCGGTGTGCCGCCGCCCGCGGCGGTGCCGCCGACCGAGCCGGCGCCGCCACCCGTCGTGCCGGCGCCCGTCGACCCACCTCCGGTGCTGTCGCCACCGGCCACGAACGGGTCCATCCCGGCTCCCGCCGCCGCCGCCACCCGCCCGGCCTCGACGACCCCGTCGACGACGACGACGTCGACCACGTCGCCGGCGTCCGTCGTCCCGGAAGGCGGGAACGACGGGCAGCCGGTCGAGGCCGACGAACCGTCTGCACCGATCGGCATCGGCGAGGCAGCCCTGCTCTCGGCGGGCGTACTCGCCCTCGTCGCTGCCAGGCGCCGCCAGCGGCTGCGGGCGGCGCGACCCCGGGCGCGGGTGCCGGAACCGCCGCCGGGCACGGTGGCGACGGAGCGCCTGCTGCGCTCGGTCGACGCCGGCGAGCGCCTGCTGCGCGTCGACGTCGCCGTGCGGGCGGCCGCTGCGGCGCTGGTGGACGGGCCAGCGCGCGTGGCGGTCGTCTGCGCCGACACGGACGGGACGGTCGACCTGGTGCTCACGGCCGACGCCGCGCTGCCGGCGCCGTGGCGCGGTGCCGATGATCGCTGGTCGCTGCCCGGTTCGACGCCGCTCGAAGTGCTCGCCCGCGATGCCCGTTCCGTCGGTGCTCCGTGCGTCGCGCTGGCCCAGCTCGGCGTGGACGCCGACGGGCGCGACGTCCTGGCCGACCTCGAGGGGCTCGGGCTGTTGAGCGTCGTCGGGGACGACCCGGCGCTGGCCGACTCCGTGGTGCGCGGGATCGCCGCCAGCCTCGCGGCGTCCGTCTTCGCCGAGTTGGCGAACCTGATCGGCGTCGGCCTGGACGGGGCGGTGTTCCTCGACCACCGCCACGCCCATCACGCCGCCAGCATCGACGAGGCGCTGGAGCTGGCGACCACGCTGATCGGCACGACGGGATCGGCCCACCAAAGCACCTTCACGCTGCGGGCGCGGCACACGAGTGGCGAGGTGTGGGAGCCGGCGATCGTGCTGGCCGCGTCCGCGGTCGCGGGCGAGGTGTCCGCCGAGGTCGTCGACGTCGCCGCCCGCCGGCGGCGCGGGCTGGCGATGGTCGTCGCCGCTGCACCGCCGGGCGCCCCGTGGGCGCTGCGCGATCGTCCGGGCGGCGCCGGTCACTGGGTCCTGGAACCGCTCGGGCTGCCCCTCGCTCCGGTCGGGCTCTCCGTGGACGAAGTGGACGACCTGCACGACGTGCTGGTCCGCGCTGACGTGCCGCTGGAGCGGGACCCGCCCGACGACGTGACGTCGATCGACGACATCGGACCGTACGAGGAGCCGGAGTGGACCCTGCTCGTGCGCATGCTCGGACCAGTCGAGATCGTCGATGCCGCCGGCACCGCCGTCCGGTTCGAGCGCTCCAAGTCGGCGGAGCTGGTGGTGTGGCTGTCGCTGCACCGTGAGCGGTCGACGCGAGCAGGCGCCCGGACGGCGCTCTGGGACCTCGACGTGCGCGATGCCACCTTCGCCAACGTCGTGTCCGAGGCCCGGCGGGCGATGGCTCGCCACGTCGAGCCGCCACTGGGCGAGGAGTGGCTCGGGCGCACGCTCACCGAGGTGCTGCCGCTGCACCACGAGGTGGTCACCGACGTCGATCTGGTGCGCGCCCGGGTGGAGCGCGCCCGCCGCCAACCGCCGGAGCTGGCCGTCGAGACGTTGCGGCCGGCGGTCGAGCTGATCCGCGACCTCCCGTTCGCCGGGACCGGCTTTCTGTGGCCGGACGCCGAGGGCATCACCTCCAACCTGGTCCTCCTGGCGACCGGGGCGGCGGCGGAGCTGGCCTGCCGGTACCTGACCGTCGGCAACGTCGACGGGGTGTTCTGGGCCACGGGACAGGGCCTGAAGGTCCTGCCCGGCCACGAGGAGCTGATCGCCCTGCGCATGCGGGCGCACGCCGAGGCCGGCGACCTGTCGGGTGTGCGCCAGGAGTGGGAGTGCTACGAGCGGGTGCTCAACGCCGACCCCTGGAGCGATGGCGAGCCGGCTCCCAAGCTGGTCAAGCTGCGCCGCCAGCTGCTCTCGACGTAGCGGTCACGGGCGGGCGCCAGCGGGTACGAGCTCCTCGGGGGTGGGGAGGCCGGGCGGGGTCCCGTCGCCGAACGGGCGGCCGCCGAGCTCCTCCCGTCCGTGCGGCGAGTGCCATCCATCCGTGGCCGGGCCCTTCGGCACCAGACGGGTCGGATTGATGTCCGTGTGGACGCAGTGGTAGTGCTGCTTGATCTGCACGAGGTCGATCGTGTCGCCGAAGCCAGGCGTCTGGAACAGGTCACGGGCGTAGGCCCAGAGCACCGGCAACTCGGTCAGCTTGTGGCGGTTGCACTTGAAGTGGCCGTGGTACACGGCGTCGAACCGGGCCAGGGTCGTGAACAGCCGGACGTCGGCCTCGGTGATCGTGTCACCGACCAGGTAGCGCTGCCCGGCGAGCCGGTTGCTGAGCCAATCGATCCGGTCGAACAACCGGTCGTACGCCTCCTCGTAGGCACCTTGCGACCCGGCGAACCCGCACCGGTAGACGCCGTTGTTGACGTCCTCGTAGACCCGCTCCATCACCTCGTCGATCTCGTCCCGCCGGTCGGCGGGGTACAGCTGCGGGGCTCCGTCGCGGTGCAGGTCGGTCCACTCCGTCGATAGGTCCAGCGTGAGCTGGCTGTAGTCGTTGGTGACCACCTGGCCGGACGGGAGGTCGACGACCGCCGGCACGGTGATCCCGCGGTCGTAGTCGGGGAACCGGGCGAGGTAGGCCTCCTGCAGGCGCTCGATGCCGAGGACCGGGTCGCGCCCGCCCGGGTCGAGGTCGAACGTCCAGCTCCGCTCGTCGTGGACCGGCGCGCACAGCCCCATCGAGAGCACGGGCTCCAACCCCAGCAGGCGACGCACGATGATCGCCCGGTTGGCCCACGGGCAGGCCCGGGCGGCGATCAGCCGGTACTTCCCGGCCTGGACGGGCCAGTCGCCGTCACGGGTGATCCGGTCGCTGATGTAGTCGGTGTCCCGCTCGAAGCTCCCGCCGTCGGCGACGTACGTCCCGTTCATCCACTGACCGTTCCCCGACCGACCCGTGGTTCACACGGCCTTGACGGCCTCTCGGGCGGCGACGGCCACCGGGTCCCAGACCGAGGAGAACGGCGGGGCGTACGCCAGGTCGAGGTCGGCGACCTCGGCGACGGTCATCCCGGCCGTGATCGCCGTGGCCACTGTGTCGATGCGCTTGGCCGCCCCGGGGCCGCCGACGATCTGGGCGCCGAGCAGCCGGCCCGATCCGCGCTCCACGGTCAGGCGGACCGTCATCGGGCTGGCGTCCGGCAGGTAGCCGGCGTGCGTCGTGGCCTCGATCGTGACGGCCACGGCGTCGAACCCGGCGTCGACGGCCCGCCGCTCCGACAGCCCGGTCAGCGACAGCTCGAGTTCACACAGCTTCGTGATCGCCGTGCCGAGCACGGCCGGGGAGCGGGCGTCGCCGCCGGCCATGTTGACGCCGGCGACCCGCCCGTGGCGGTTGGCGTACGTGCCGAGCGGGATGTGCACGGGGGCGCCGCTTACGAGGTGCCGGGACTCGGCGCAGTCGCCGGCCGACCACACGCCGTCGGTGGAGGTGGCCTGGTGGTCGTCGACGTGCACGGCGTCGCCGGCCCCGAGCTCGATGCCGGCGGCGCGGGCCAGCTCCGAGCGCGGCCGGGTGCCGATCCCGAGCACGACGAGGTCGGCGTCGAGCTCGCCGTCGGACGTGACCACCCGTCCCGGTTCGAACGCCTCGACGACGACGCCGCACCGCACGTCGATGCCGTGGTGGCGCATCGCCTCGGCGGCTCGGAGCCCGAAGTCGGCGTCGAGCAGCCCGAGCGGCTGCGCCGAGCGCTCGAGCACCGTCGCCTCGCAGCCCCGCTGGACGTAGGCCTCGGCCATCTCCAGGCCGATGTAGCCGCCACCGACCACGACGATCCGGCGGCACGCCTCCTCCGCCAACCGGAACAGGCGGTCGGCGTCCTCGAGCGTCTGCACGCCGTGGACCATCGGCAACCCGATGCCGGGCAGGTCGGGCCGGACCGGTGCTCCGCCCGTGGCGATCAGCAGCCGGTCGTACGACAGCGTGCCGATGGACCCGGCGTGGCGGTCCTCGAACTCGACCTCGCCCGCCGCGGTGTCGATCGCCGTGACCTCGTGGCTCATCCGGACGTCGATGCCGCGGGCGCGATGTTCGTCGGGGCCGCGCGCCACGAGTGCTTCGACGCCGCCGGAGACGACGCCGCCGACGACGAAGGGGATCCCGCACGCCGAATAGCTCGTGAACCGGCCGGCCTCGAACACCACGACCTCGTCGTCCGGTGCCATCCCACGAATCCGCCCGGCCGCCGTCATCCCGGCCGCGTCCCCACCGACGATGACGTGACGCACGGCGACCCCGTCCGGCTCAGCTGTACTGGTCGAGGATCGTCGACTCGGTCACGCGCTCGAGGGTGTCCTTGATGGCCATGGCCATCGCCTCGCCGACGCCGTCGACGCTGGCCAGGTCGGCCACCGTCGCCCGCTGCAGCTTGGCCAGCCCGCCGAAGTGGTCGGCGACGGCGGCGGCCTGCTCGGCCGGCAGGTGGTGGACGCGGTGCAGGAGGCGCAGCCCCTTCGGCGCCACCTCCTGGTCGAGGTCCCGGTGATCGCCGTCGCGGTGCAGCGTCGCCGCCGCGGTGCGGTGGTCGAGCACCTCGTCGTCGTCGAGGCGTGACATCTCGGCCTGCGTCTCGGCGACCGTGCGCCCGGCGGGCAGGTAGTCGGCGACCACCAGGTCGAGCTCGTCGTCGACGTCCCCGTAGATCTCGTCGAGCTGCAGTCGCAGCAGGCGGGCGTCGACGCCCAGCTCGATGATCATCATCTCGATCTCGTCGGCGATGCGATGGACCATCTCGCCTCGCTGCACGACGGCGACCACGTCGCGCAGGCTGACGATGTCCTCCAGCTCGACGCCGGTCAGGTTGGCGATGGCGTCGTCCAGGCGGACCTTGTACCGCTCGAGGGTCTGCAACGCCTGATTGGCCCGGTCGAGCAGCCGCCCGATGTCCTGCAGCTGGTGCTTCGACCCGCCGGCGTAGACGTTGATGACGCCCATCTCCTCGCTGGCCGACACGACCGGCACCTTCAGCGACTTGGCCACCCGCTCGGCGGTGCGGTGCCGGGTGCCGGTCTCGCTGGTCGGCACCGTCGGGTCGGGGACGAGGTGGACGTTGGCCCGGGCGATGCGGGTGCCGTCGGTGGAGATGATGATGGCGCCGTCCATCTTGGCCAGCTCCGACAGGCGCTGCGGGCTGTACGGCGCGTCGACCAGGAAGCCCCCGGAGCAGATGGCCAGCACGTCGGGACCGTCGTCGATCACCAGCAGCGCGCCGGCCTTGGCCCGCACCACCCGGTCGATGCCGTCGCGCAGCGGGGTGCCGGGCGCCGAGGAGGCGAGGGCCTCGCGCAGCTCGTCGTTGGCCGCTCGATATCGGCTGACCATCCCGAGAGCGTACGCGGTCGACGTTCACCGTCCAGATCGTCCACCGTCGGTCAGTCCCCGATCTGGGCGACGGATCGGTTCCCGAAATCGTGAAGCTCCGCGCCCGGATGGCTCAGGTGGGAACGTGCGCGCCCAGATGAGGGTGGCTTGAGCGACGGATATCAGATGATGTTGATCGCGTCGAGGGTCGGAGCGGCTCGCTCGTCGTCGAGCTGGACCCCGGCGTCGCGCCAGCCGACGCGCTGCGTGCCCCACGAGACGAAGTCGTGGGCCGTCGACCGGGCCGTCGGCAGGTCGGGATCGGTGCCGGGTTCGACGGTCCAACCGCCCCCGCCGGGCCGTACCTGCCAGGACCCGCCGCCCGGGCCGTCGAGCACGATGTTGACCCCGGTGTCGCACCCGGCCAGCTGCTCGGCGCACATCTGCGGGAGGCCGGCCCACATCCACTCCAGCGTGGCGTCCAGCGACCCGGCGTCCTGGGGAAGTTCGGCGGCGCGCTCGATCGCCGCGCCGATGTCGTTGCGCAGGTGGCAGTAGTGGTCGAACACCACGGCGTTGGCCAACAGGTGCAGCGGCTGCTGGCCGAGGTTGCCGAGCGGCACGACGGTGTCGGCGGTGCCCGGCGCCTGCAGGCCGCGCAGCGCCTCCGTGCCGGTCGCCGCCCAGGTCTCGTACTCGGCGATCGCCTCGTCCGGCGTCAGGTCGCGCCGTGCCTGCACGGCCGCCTCGGCGTTGGCCTCGGCGTCGTCGGTGCCGGACTGCTCGATCGTCCCTGGATCGGCGATGGCATGGAACACGCAGGCCATGTGCACGACGACGTCCTGCACCCGCCACCCGGCGCACCCGGATGGTGCCGCCCACTCCTCCGGCGACAGGGACCGGATCAATTGGCGCACGTTCGTGCACTCCGTCTCCATCGGCACGATCGCTTGCTCGCTCATGGTCGTGTCAAGGTACCTCCCTCCCCGGTCACGGATTCCCAGCGGCGCGCAACGCCTCGGCGACGGTGCGCACCCGCCGCAGCCGCATCCCGTCGACGTCGGGCGTCGCCGACGGGACGATGGCCCGCTCGAAGCCCATCCGCACCGCCTCGGTGAGGCGGCGCTTGGCGTGGGCGACCTGACGCACCTCCCCGCCCAACCCGACCTCGCCGACGACGACGACGTGCTCGGGGACGGGGATGTCCGTGATCGAGCTGGCCACGGCGAGCGCCAGCGCGAGGTCCGTGCCGGGCTCGACGACGCGCAGCCCGCCGGCCAGCGAGGTGTAGACGTCGTGCTCGTTCGTGCGGACGCCGACGTGGCGCTGCAGCACGGCGAGCAGCAGGGCCAGCCGGCCGGCGTCGAGCCCCTGGGCGTTGCGCCGCCCCGGTGTGCCCGGCGGGATGGGCACGGCCAGCGCCTGCACCTCGACGAGCAGCGGCCGGCGGCCGTCCATCGCCGGAACGACCACCGACCCGGGCGACGTGGTGCGGCGGTCGGTCAGGAACAGCGCCGACGGGTCGGGGACGCCGGTCAGGCCCTGACCGGTCATCTCGAACAGGCCGAGCTCGTCGGTCGAGCCGAAGCGATGCTTGACCGCCCGCAGGATCCGCAGCGCGTGGTGACGCTCGCCCTCGAACGACAGGACCGTGTCGACGACGTGCTCGAGCACCCGTGGGCCGGCGAGGGCGCCGTCCTTCGTGACGTGGCCGACGAGCACGATGGCGACGTCACGCCGCTTGGCCTCGACCACGAGCTGCTGGGCGCACGCCCGGACCTGGGCGACCGAGCCCATGGCCGAGGTCGAAGTGTGGTCGGAGATCGTCTGGATGCTGTCGACGACGACCAGCTCGGGGCGGGTTCGCTCGATCGCCGCCACGATCGCCGCCAGTGACGTCTCGGCGGCCATCCAGAGATCCGACCGGACGGCGCCGAGCCGTTCGGCGCGCACGCGCACCTGCTGTGGGCTCTCCTCGGCCGTGATGTACAGCGTCGGACCCGGCCACCAGGCCAGGAGCTGGAGCAGGAGCGTGCTCTTGCCGATGCCCGGCTCGCCGCCGAGCAGCGTGACCGAACCGCGCACGATCCCGCCGCCGAGCACGCGGTCCAGCTCACCGATGCCCGTCGGCTGGGGTTGGGCCAACAGCGCATCGATGTCGTGCAGCAAGCTGAGCTCGGCCATCGGCGACGGGGACCCAGGGGACGGGCGGCCGGTCACCGGGGCCGCCAGCACCTCCTGGACGAGGGTGTTCCACGCCCCGCAGCCCGAGCACTGCCCGGACCACTGCGGGTGCTCCGTCCCGCAGTCGCCGCACAGGTGCACCGTTCGCGTCTTGGTCACGCCCGCAGCATGACCAGGGGGTGTCACTGCGGGCGGGCTACCGGTCGAGGTGCTGCAGACGCTCCAAGCTGGGGCGGCCGTCGCGCCGCCGACGCCGGGTCACGATGACGGCAGCGGCGACGACCAGTGCGATCCAGGCGATGAGCAGGGCCAGCGCCGCGGCGGAGACGAAGGACGCCCACGCCGGCGCCGGTCGCTGCTCGGCGCGCGTCGCCAGGTCGACGGACGATCCGTCGAGGGGGGCGGACCATGTGACGGTGCCGTCGGCGGCGTTCCCGGTCGTCTCGATCGCGCCGGGCAGGGCCGCCCGCAGCTCCACCGACATCGAGTCGACCGGCGTCGCACCGGCGGCCGCCAGGTCGTCGGCGAACGGCGTCCCGCCGACGTCTGCCAGCAGGTCGCTGTCGGTGAAGGCGGCGAACCCGCCGTCGAGGACGAGCCGACCACTGAGCGCCGTGCTGGTGGCATCGCCATCGATGGTCCGATCGATCCGCACGTCGGCGAAGGGCGGGCCGAGGCTCTGCAGCAGAGTGGTCGCCTCCTCCACCGACGACGCGCCGTGGCGCAACGTGACCGTCAGCCCGCCGTCCGGCGTCGCCGTCGGACCTTCGACCACCCACCCAGCGGCCGTCGCATCCTCGAAGCGCAGGTCGCCGGCGAGGCCCGGCGCGGCGTCCACCACCGCGGCGTCGGCGACGGCCGTGACGGCCAGCTCACCGGTGCCGTCCGGTCGAACGACGAGGTCGACGGTGACATCGACGCGACAACCGGCGGCGACGAGCAGCACAGCGACGTACACGGCGATCCGGCCCAGCACGGCTCACAGGATGGCGCATGCCTCCGTCCTGGTCAGGTTTCTGGGTAGACGTCCAACCAGGAACCTGACGAAGACCGTTCAGCGGATGATCAGCTCCCGAGCGTTCGTTCCGCAGCGAGCCTGACAGCACAGGCCGGCCTTGCCCGGCCCAGCCGAGTCGCGAAGTCTTCGGAGCGAGCGAGGCCATCGACTCAGCGGACGGCGATCTGCTCGCGGATCAGGTCGATCCGGTCGAGGCGCTCCTGACCCTTGCCGAGCGTGAAGTCGGGGACGATCACCTCGTCGATGCCGGCGTCGGCCCATGCGGCGACCGCCTCCTGCAACCGTCCGACCGGACCACCGACCGCCGCCCGTGGTGCGACCCGTTCGATCAGGGCGTCGGCCTTCGCCTGGTCGTCCTGGAGGAACCAGAGGGCCTGGCAGGACCGGCCGATGGTCGCCGGGTCGCGGTCGATCCGCCCACATGCCGCGTCGAGGACGGCGGAGCGATCGGCGACCTCGGAGGCCAGCCCCCAGAGGTTCCACTCGTCGGCGTAGCGGGCGACCACGCCGAGCATCCGATCGCCCTTGGCGCCGATGAGGATCGGCAGCGGGTCCTGCACCGGCTTCGGCTCGGCCAGCGCGCCGGTCACCCGGTAGTGCTCACCGGCCACGGTCGTCGCCGGCGTTCGCAGGAGCCCGGTGAGCACGTCGAGCGCTTCGATGAACCGGTCGATGCGCTGGCGCGGCGGTCCGAGCTCGATGCCGTACTGCTCATGCTCGTTCTCCTGCCAGCCGGCACCCACGCCGAGGAGGAGGCGGCCGTCGGAGATGTGGTCCACGGCGGCCGCCCACTTCGCCAGGACGGCCGGGTGGCGGTACGTGATGCCGAAGACGAGCGAGCCGATGCGCACCCGCTCGGTGGCCTGGGCCAGCGCCGCCATGACCGCCGTGGCCTCCAGCACCGGCGTCGGCCGCTCCGAGTCCGCCGTCTCGCCATCGCCCATGAAGTGGTCGGCGAAGTACACCCCGTCCCAGCCGGTGGCGTCGGCGTGCTGGGCGACCTCGAGGGTCTCGGACCACGGTTGTGACGGCGACGGCCACACGGAGAAGCGCATCGCCGGACCGTACGCACTCACCGTCCTTCACGGTTCGACGTCCTGGATGATCGGTCCGCCAGAAGTCGCGACGAGGATCCGGACGTGAAACGGGTCAGTCGGTGGGGGCGGCGCCCTCGGTGGTCTCGGCGTCGCCGGTCGAGGTGGTGGCCAGCTCGACGGCGGCCGGGGGCACGAAGCCCTCGACGCTGGAGAACTTGATCCGCTGCTCGCCCGGCTTGTCGGGGTCGTCCTCGGTGTCGACGACGATGATCTCGCCGGCGTGGAACTGCTTGTACAGCAGCATCTCCGAGAGCGGGTCCTCGACCAGCCGCTGGATCGCCCGCCGCAGCGGACGGGCCCCGAGCTGCGGGTCGTAGCCCCGGCTGGCCAGCAGCTCCCGGGCGCTCTGGGTGAGCTCGATGCCCAGGCCCTGCCCCTCGAGCTGCGAGACGAGCCGCTTGGTCATCGTCTCGACCATCTGGACCACGGCCGAGCGGTCGTGCTCGTGGAACACGATGACCTCGTCGATGCGGTTCAGGAACTCGGGACGGAAGTGCACCTTCAGCGCATCCATCACCTTCTCCTTCATCCGCTCGTAGCTCATCGCCGAGTCCGCAGTGGTGAAGCCGACGTTGGCCTTGCGCAGGTCGGCCGTGCCCAGGTTGGACGTCATGATCAGCACGGTGTTGCGGAAGTCGACCGACCGTCCCTGGCTGTCGGTCAGGCGACCTTCCTCCAGGATCTGCAGCAGCGTGTTGAACACGTCCGGGTGGGCCTTCTCGATCTCGTCGAACAGGACGACCGAGAACGGCTTGCGGCGCACGGCTTCGGTGAGCTGGCCGCCCTCCTCGTACCCGACGTAGCCGGGGGGCGAGCCGACGAGGCGGCTGACCGTGTGCTTCTCCATGTACTCCGACATGTCGAGCGTGATCAGTGACTTCTCGTCGCCGAACAGGAACTCGGCCAGCGTCTTGGCCATCTCCGTCTTGCCGACACCCGTCGGGCCGAGGAAGATGAACGACCCGCTGGGGCGCTTGGGGTCCTTCAACCCCGCCCGCGTGCGGCGGATCGACTGCGACACGGCGGCGGTCGCCGACTCCTGGCCGATGATCCGCTTGTGCAGCTCGGCCTCCATGTTGATCAGCTTCTGGGTCTCTTCCTCGGTGAGCTTGTACACCGGGATGCCGGTCCAGATGCTGAGGACCTCGGCCACGGCCTCTTCGTCGACCTCGTCGAACAGGTCGACGCCCTCGGCCCGGACCTCGAGCTCCTTGGCCGCCTTCTCCTCGAGCAGCGACTTCTCCTGGTCGCGCAGTCGCCCGGCCTCCTCGAAGCGCTGCTCCTCGACGGCCGACTTCTTGGCCTCCTGGACCTCGGTCAGCTTCTGCTCGATGTCGCGCAGGTCGGGGGGCGTGGCCATCCGCTTGATCCGCAGCCGGCTGCCGGCCTCGTCGATCAGGTCGATCGCCTTGTCGGGCAGGAACCGGTCGGAGATGTAGCGGTCGGCCAGGTTGGCCGCGGCGACGAGTGCCTGGTCGGTGATCGTGACCCGGTGGTGGGCCTCGTACTGGTCGCGGATCCCCTTGAGGATCTCGATCGTGTGGGCCAGCGTCGGCTCGTCGACCTTGACCGGCTGGAAGCGCCGCTCCAGCGCGGCGTCCTTCTCGACGTACTTGCGGTACTCGTCGGTCGTGGTCGCACCGATCGTCTGCAGCTCGCCGCGGGCCAGCATCGGCTTGAGGATCGACGCCGCGTCGATGGCGCCCTCGGCGGCGCCCGCCCCGACGAGCGTGTGGATCTCGTCGATGAACAGGAGGATGTCGCCGCGCGTCTTGATCTCCTTGAGCACCTTCTTCAGGCGCTCCTCGAAGTCGCCGCGGTAGCGCGAGCCGGCGACCAGTGCGCCGAGGTCGAGCGTGTACAGCTGCTTGTTGCGCAGCGTGTCGGGCACGTCGTTGTTGACGATCATCTGGGCCAGGCCCTCGACGATCGCCGTCTTGCCGACGCCCGGCTCGCCGATCAGCACCGGGTTGTTCTTCGTCCGCCGGGAGAGGATCTGCATGACCCGCTCCAGCTCACGGGTGCGGCCGATGACCGGGTCGAGCTTGCGCTCGCGGGCGAGCTGGGTGAAGTTGCGGCCGAACTGGTCGAGGATCTGGCTGTTGCCCTTGTCCGTCGCCGGGTCGTCCTTGGTCGAACCGCCGACGTTGGCCCCGGCCGGGGTGCCCCCCTCGGAGCGGCCGGCGGGACCCTGGTACCCCGAGAGCAGCTGGATGACCTGCTGGCGGACCCGCGACAGGTCGGCGCCCAGCTTGACGAGGACCTGGGCGGCGACGCCCTCGCCCTCGCGGATCAGCCCGAGCAGGATGTGCTCGGTGCCGATGTAGTTGTGCCCGAGCTGCAGCGCTTCGCGCAGGGACAGCTCGAGGACCTTCTTGGCCCGCGGCGTGAACGGGATGTGCCCGGACGGCGACGAGCCACCCTGGCCGATGATCTCCTCGACCTGGCTGCGCACGGCCTCGAGCGAGATGCCGAGGCTCTCCAGCGCCTTGGCCGCCACGCCCTCGCCCTCGTGGATCAGGCCGAGCAGGATGTGTTCGGTGCCGATGTAGGAGTGGTTGAGGAGGCGTGCCTCCTCCTGGGCGAGCACCACCACCCTGCGAGCCCGGTCGGTGAAACGTTCGAACATGGCGCCCTTTCCAGCGGGGGAACGACGATGCGTCAGTGTACCGGTCCGTCTCGGTGCGATCTTGGAGGCGGCCTGTCGCGGCCGAGCTGATGGCTCGCTTCGCTTCTGCGAGCTGCGGCAACGAACTCCGTCAACTCGCTTCGCTCGTGAAGCCGGACACGGCCGGCCTGACCTGCGTCGTCGCTGCGGTCGGGGGCCGAAGCGCGCCCGTCTGAAGCTGGCAGGATCTCGGCACCTCCATGCTCGATCCACCGGCCGACCCCGAGGGGCGGCGATTCCGCACCCTCCGCGACCCCGTGGTGCTCGCCTGCGTGGCGGGCTGGGTCGTGCTGATCGTCGTGGCCGTCGTGCGCCAGATCGCCGCCGACTGGTACCCCGTCGGCGACAAGGCGGCCATCGCCGTCGGTGGCGGCGACGTGCTCACCGAGCACCATCGCCTGCTCGGCACCGGTTCGTCGCTCTCGTTCCGCAGCGTCCTCGCCAACCACCCCGGACCGCTGCTGTTCGACGTCATCGCGCTGCCGATCCGGCTCTTCGGGCTGGGACCGGGCGTGTCGCTGGGCATCGGCGCGCTGAACCTCGGCGCCGGCGTGGTCGCCATCGTCATCGCCGGCCGCCAGGCCGGGCGGGCGGCCGCGCTGGCGATCATGGTCGGGCTGTGCCTGCTCGTGTGGTCGGCGGGCAACGCCGTGCTCGTCGATCCGTACAACCCGACGGCGGCCATGGTGCCGTTCTTCGCCGTGCTGGTGTTGGCGTGGGCGGCGGCGAACGGGGACCGCTGGTCGCTGCCGCTGCTCGTCGGCTTCGGCAGCTTCTGCGTCCAGGCCAACCTCGCCTACCTCGTCACGACGGTGCCGATCGTCGCCGGGGGCATCGGCATGTTCCTGTGGCACCGGCGGGGCCACCGGGCGTGGCGGGACGTCCTGGTCTGGTGCGTCCCGGTCGGGCTCGTGGTGTGGGCCCAGCCGATCATCGAGCAGGTCCTCAACGGCCGCGACGGCAACTTCGCCCGGCTGGCCCGCAACACCACGTCGCTCGAGGCGCCGCTGGGACTGGCGGAGGGCACCCGACGCACGGCGTCCGTGCTCAGCCAGTGGCCGGCCTGGACGCGCGGTCGGTTCAACGGCGACTACGCCAGTTCGCTGTTCGAGGAGCCGCCGTCGGTCCTACTGGCGACGCTTCTCGCTCATCGCCTTGATCGTGGTGCTCGCCGCCCTGTCCGTACGTGGCCATGCGGTGGCTGGCCGATCGAGCGACGGCGACGCTGCTGGCGGGGGCGGCGATCTTCGTCGTCGTGGCCTGGGTGGCGACCGTCCGCATCCCGCTGTCGCCGTTCTTCGGGTACCTCGCCGCCTTCGTGCGATGGCAGTGGCCGATCGGCGTGATGACCGTCGTCGCCGTGGGCCTGTTCGTCGCCCGGGCGGTGCAGCGGGCGCCGTTCTCGCCGCCGCCGCTCGTCGTCGCGGCCGTCGTGCTCGTGCCTGCCGTGATCATCGCCGTGCCCACGGAGGACACGGCGAACGGCAGCGAGTGGGATCGCGCCGCGCCGACCGCCGTGGAGCTCAACCGCCTCGCCGTGGAGCAGCTGCCGGACTCCGGGGTCGTCGTCGACTTCGAGGCGTCCGAGTACTCGATGTACGCCTTCTCGCTGACGGCGGGGTTGCAGGAGCACGGGACGCCGTTCTGGGTGAACGACGAGATCAGTGTGCGCCAGTACGGCGACGGACGGCGGGCCGACCCCGACGACGGTCGGCCGGTCGTCATCGCCGTCTCGGGGTTCGCCGCGCTCGACGCGTGGGACGACGACCCGGTGGCGTGCGCCGCCCAGCTCGACGATGGCGAGCGGGCTCGCCTGACGGGAGCACGCGACGCGCTGGTCCGGGCGCTGGAGGCTCCCGGCTACAGCTTGACGGAGGTCGGAGCCCGGTTCGCCACGAGCGACCTGGCGCCGCCCTGGTTGGCCGACGTCCCGGCGGGCCTCACCCCCGAGGTGGCCGGGACGGTCGGGCTGGACGAGCTGACGGCCCTGCTGGACGGTGCCGTGCTCGCCCCACCCCCCGAGCTCCAGGACGCGGCGAACGACCTGTCCACGCTCGGGGAGCGGATCGACGAGAAGGCGGGCTGCATCCTCCGGCTGGCCTGATCGGCCTCGATCGGAACCCGGGGCGTCCCGGCGGTGTCGGTTGGTGCGACAGGCTGAACACCCTTCGATGCCACCGCACCACCTGCACGACGTGTCCGACGACGAGCTCGTCCGCCGCGCCCGCGCCGGTGACCGGCCGGCGTACGGCGAGCTGGTGCGCCGGCACCAGGTCGTCGCGCTGCGCCTGGCGGCGGGCATCTGCGGATCGACGGAGGAGGCGAGGGACATCGCACAGGACGCGTTCGTGCAGGGCTACCGCTCCCTGTCCCGCTACCGGGCCGAGGCGCCCGTGCGGTCGTGGCTGCTGCGGATCGTCGCCAACCACGCCAAGAACGCCGTCCGATCGTCGGCGCCGCCGCCGGCGACGCGAGGACCGCTCGGCCATCCTCGACCGGGCCGACGGCGGTGGCGACCCGGTGGGCGAGGCAGTGGCCGGCGAGCGCGACGTCGCCGCACGGCTGGCCGCCCTCGCCGTCCTGCCCGAACGCGACCGCGAGGTGCTGGCCGCCCGGTTCCTCGCCGGGCTCTCCGAGGCGGAGACGGCCGACCTGCTCGGGGTCCCGCTCGGGACGGTCAAGTCGCGCGGCAACCGGGCGCTGGCCCGGGCTCGTTCCGTGCTCGAGGTCGACGAGGTGCGCCGTGGCTGACACCGTCGAGGCACGGCTGGTCGCCCTCGGCGAGGCGCTCGAGTTCCCGCGCCTGGACTCGCTCGTCGACGACGTGCTGACCGACCTCGACGACGCGCCCTCGCACGCCCATCGGCGTCGCCCGCTGCTCGTCGCCGCCGCCGTGCTGGTCGTCGTGGCGACGGTCGCCTTCGTCGTGCCGGACAGCCGGGAGACGATCGCCGGATGGTTCGGGTTCGACGGGCTGCGCGTCGAGCGCGTCGAGGTCGCCCCGACCCTGGTGACCGCGCCTGCGCCCACAACGCCGCCGATCGCCGACGTCGGGACGGAGGTCACCTCGGCCGCCGCGCGCGTCGGGGTGACACCGCTCGTGGCTCCGGCGCTCGGCGATCCCGTCGCCGTGGAGACGCCGCTCGACGGGTACGTCGCCGTCCGCTACGACGAGGCATCGCTGGTCGTGCTCCCGGGCACGGTCGAGCCGGAGCTGTTCACGAAGCTGATCGGAAGCGACGTGCAGATCCGGACCGTCGAGGTGGCGGGCGCTCCCGCCTACTGGATCACCGGTGACCCGCACGTGCTCATGTACGTCGACGAGTCCGGCGCGGTGCGCGAGGCCCGACCGGCTGCCGACACGCTGGTCTGGCAGCGCGGCGCCGACATCGTCCGCCTCGAGGGTGACCTCCTGCTGGATCGTGCCCTGGAGGTCGCCACCTCCGTCCGGCCACCCTGAGCGGGATCGGGCGACGGCCGCGGCCTGATAGGAACGGCGTTGATGGACACCTTCACGCCGGCGCCGGCGGACAAGTTCTCGTTCGGGCTGTGGACCGTCGGCTGGCAGGGAGTCGACGTGTTCGGTGCCGCCATTCGCCCGCCGCTGGCTCCGGCCGATGCCGTGCGGCGGCTGGCCGACCTCGGCGCCTACGGGATCAGCTTCCACGACAACGACGTCTTCCCCTTCGGCTGCTCGGCGGCCGAGCGCGACCGCCATGTGGCGACGCTGCAGTCCGCCCTGGCCGAGACCGGGCTGGTGGTGCCGATGGTCACGACGAACTTGTTCTGGCACCCGGTCTTCCGGGACGGCGGGTTCACGAACAATGATCGGGACGTCCGCCGCTTCGCCATCCGCAAGGTCGCCGACAACCTCGATCTGGCAGCGGAAGTCGGCGCCAGCACGTTCGTCGCCTGGGGTGGGCGGGAGGGAGCGGAGTCCGGGGCGGCCAAGGACGTGCGCGCTGCGCTCGATCGCTACAAGGAGGCGTTCGACGTGCTCGGCCAGTACGTGCTCGACCAGGGCTACCCGATCGTGTTCGCCCTGGAGCCCAAGCCCAACGAGCCGCGCGGCGACATCCTGCTGCCCACCGTGGGTCATGCGCTGGCGTTCATCGAGACCTTGGAGCACCCGGAGCTCGTCGGCGTCAACCCCGAGGTCGGCCACGAGGAGATGGCCAGCCTCAACTTCGCCCACGGCCTGGCCCAGGCGCTGTGGCACGGCAAGCTCTTCCACGTCGACCTCAACGGGCAGCACGGCCCGCGCTACGACCAGGACCTGCGCTTCGGCGCCGGGAACGCCCGCGGCGCCTTCTGGACCGTCGACATCCTCGAGTCCGGCGGGTACACGGGCCCGCGCCACTTCGACTTCAAGCCGCCGCGCACCGAGGACATGGACGGCGTGTGGGCGTCCGCTGCGGCGTGCATGCGCAACTACCTGATCTTGCGGGACAAGGTGTCGGCCTTCCGGAGCGACCCGGACGTGGTGGCGGCGCTCCGCGACGCGCGCGTCGACGAGTTGGCGCGTCCCACCCTCGGCGCCGGCGAGACGATCGCCACCCTGCGCGACGAACCCTTCGACCCCGATGTCGCGGCGCAGCGGGGGATGGCGTTCGAGCAGCTCGACCAGCTCGCCCTCGAGCACCTGTACGGCACGAGGCCTTGACGCTCGTCGCCGGCGTCGACTCGTCCACGAGTGCGACCAAGGTCGTCGTCCGCGACGTCGACGACGGCCGGGTCGTCGCCAGCGGGTCGCGCCCGCACCCGGCGACACAACCGCCGCGGTCGGAGCAGGACCCGGCGGCGTGGTGGGCGGCGTTCGAGGGAGCCTGGGCCGACGCCGGATCGCCGGACGTGGCCGCCATCGCCGTCGCCGGCCAGCAGCACGGGCTCGTCGTCCTCGACGGCGATCGTTCCGTCGTCCGGTCGGCCAAGCTGTGGAACGACACCGAGTCGGCCGCCGACGCGGCGTGGTTGATCGACCAGCTCGAGGGTGGCGCTGCAGCGTGGGCGGCGGCATGCGGCTCGGTGCCGGTCGCCGCCCTGACCATCACCAAGCTGTCCTGGTTGCACCGTCGCGAACCCGAGTCGTGGGATCGCCTGGCCCACGTGGTCCTGCCGCACGACTGGCTGACGGCCCAGCTGACCGGCCGGCTGACCACGGATCGCGGTGACGCCTCGGGCACGGGCTACTGGTCGCCCGCCGACGACGCCTACCGGTTCGACCTCCTCGACCTGGTGGACAGCGGCCGGGACTGGGCCGGCGTGGTGCCGGACGTGCTCGGCCCCCGTGAGCACGCCGGACAATGGCGTGGCGCCGTCGTCGCGCCGGGCACCGGCGACAACATGGCCGGAGCGCTGGGGGTCGGGCTCCGGCCCGGCGACGTGGCCGTGTCGCTCGGCACGTCCGGGACCGTCTACACCGTGAGCGATCGCGCCACCGTGGACGCGTCGGGCGCCGTCGCTGGGTTCGCCGACGCCACCGGGATGTTCCTGCCGCTGGTGTGCACGTTGAACGCCACGAAGGTGACGGACGCCGTGCGCCGCCTGCTGGGCGTCGGCCACGCCGCGTTCGACGAGCTGGCCCTTGCCGCGCCTGCCGGTGCAGGAGGGCTGACGCTGCTGCCGTACCTCGACGGCGAGCGCACCCCGAACCGCCCCGCCGCGACGGGGACGTTGACCGGCCTGCGGACCGACGTGGACCGCGGCCACCTCGCTCGGGCCGCTGTCGAGGGTGTCGTGTGCGGGCTCCTCGACGGCCTCGAGGCGCTGGCCGCGTTCGCCGAGTGCGGCGGCCAGCTGATCGTCGTCGGCGGCGGAGCCCGCTCGGCGGCGTACCGCCAGGTGCTCGCCGACCTGACCGGCCGACCCGTCGTCGTGCCCGCCGTCGAGGAGCAGGTCGCCGCCGGCGCCTGCGTGCAGGCGGCGGCCGTGCTGACCGGCGCCGGCGCCGCCGACATCGCCGACGCCTGGGACCTGCGCGCCGGTGCGGTCGTCGAGCCCGGTCCTGGCGCCGCCGCCGCCGAGATGATCAGGTCGGCGTACGGCGAACTGCGCGACGCGGCGGGCTGACCAAGCATCCGGCGAACTGGGCGGGAATCGTGTCAGCGCCGCTTCTCGGACGCATTCTCGCCAGCCCCTGGCGAGAAAGCGCCCCAGAAACGTGCGTCAGCGCAGCTCGTCGATCGTCTGGATCACGAGCTGGGCGAGATCGGTGAGCGTTCGGGATCGGCTCTCGGCGATCAGGGTGGCGAGCTCGGCGGCGCCGAGGTCAGCGACGAGCTCGTCGTGCAGCTCTGGGAAGCCGAAGAACGTCTGGTTCAGCTCGCTGGTCCCGGTCCCGAGCCGCCCGAGGATGGTCGCCGCGACGCGAGGACGACCGAGGTCGGCGAGCGCCTGGGCAGTGTGGGCCAGGGCGGCGTACACCTCATGCCACGCGCCGACGCGGATGTGGTCCGGGATCGTCGTCCGGATGAGTGCCAACGCCTCGCGTGGCTGTCCCAGCTGCGTGTAGTGGGAGGCCAACTCGCAGCGGGCCGTGTGGGCGTCCTCGGCGACGCCGAGTGGTGTGCACAGGCGGTCGAGAACGTCAGGCATCGCCGACGGCTGTCGCTCCCACCACGCCGTCGAATCCTCGATGTCGGTGAACAGGAAGGTGACGGTCCCCGACGGTCCGATCCGGGCGCTGCCGACCATCGACCACCGATCGCCCGCCCACCCGGCCAGCCGCCCGAGCTCCCGGCGGTTGCTGGCGTGCAGCTTGCGCAGCAACGACGAGACGTGGGTCTCGACGGTGCGCACCGACACGAACATGCGCGTGGCGATCTCCGCGTTCGAGAGCTGCTCGCCGAGTCCGGCGAGCACCTCGGCCTCCTTGCGGGTGATCCCGCTCCCGGCCCCCCGATCTGCCATCACCGTCATGATCGCGCCGCCGGCCAGGCCGCCGATCGGGACCGTCAGACGTTCAAACGGCGCGGTGAGGGGTGAGGGCACGATGTGCCCTCACCCCTCACCGCAGAGTGCGGTCGGGCCGGCGGCGCCCGTCATCGGGCAGCGCGGGTCGAGGTCCATGCCCGTCCACGAGTCGCGGACCCAGTGGTGGGCCGGATCGTCGCAGAACGCCATCGAACGCTCACCCGGACCGGCGAGCACGTTGAGGTAGTACATCGTGTGCCCGGGGGCGGCGATGCACGGCCCGTGGTAGCCCCGGGGGATGAGGAACACGTCGCCGTCGCGCACCTCGACGGTCTCGTCGATCGCGCCGTCGTCGGTGTAGAGGCGGTGGATCCCGAAGCCGGGGGTGCCGGCGTTGGCGGCGATGCGGAAGTAGTAGATCTCCTCGTTGACGACCGGGCACCCGGGCGACTCGTCGTGGCGGTGCGGTGGGTACGACGACCAGTTGCCCCCCGGGGTCAGCAGCTCGACGGCCATCAGCCGATCGGCGTGCGACCACACGTCCGGGCTCAGGAAGTTGGTCACCTGGCGCGTGCACACGCCGGCACCGCGCACCTCGACCGGGACGTCCTCGGCCGGTCCGTAGCGGGCCGGCAGGGCCCGTTCGCAGCGGGCGGCCGCGATGGCGACCTCACCGCCGCCGGCCGAGCCCATGCCCACGACGCTGTCCCGTCCGGCGTAGACGAAGTCGGACACCCGGTCGAAGACGCTCGTGCGCCCGGCCAGCTCGAACCGCTCGCCGTCGACGTCGACCGTCAGGCCCGTGATCGACAGCGGGAGCACGACGACCTCGTCCTCGCCGGTGTCGATCGAGCGCCACTCGCCGGCGGCCAGCTGCAGGACGCGCAGCCCGCACCGCGCCCAGCCGGCGTCGGCCGGGCTCAGCCGCACGGGGTCGGTGCCGTCGGCCAGGGTGCCTGCCCGGAGGTGGAGGTCAGCCACGGCGCACGTCCGGCCGGACGATGCGGGCGGCGCGGTCGATCGCCGCGCCCACGTCCCCGTCCGGCGGGTACAGCAGGGCCCGTCCCACGACGAGGCCGCGCACGTTGGGGACGGTCATCGCCCGCTCCCACGCCGCATACGCCGCCTCCGGGTCGGCGCCCGGCGAGCCCCCGAGGATCAGCGCCGGCAGCGTCGTCACGGCCAGCATCCTGGCCACGTCACGGGCGGCCGGGACCTTCAGCCACGTGGACGTCGACGTCGTGCCGAGCCCCGCGGCGACCGCCACGGCGCGCAGCAGCCGATCGTCGTCGTCGACCAGCTCGGCCCGTCCGTCGTCACCGATGCGGTACGGGAGCGGCTCGACCATGATCGGCAGGCCCCGCCGGGCGAGCGCCGACACGGCCGCCGCGCACGCCTCCAGCGTCGACGCCGTGCCGGCATCGTCGTCGGCGATCCGCAGCAGCACCTTCCCGCCGTCGAGCCCGCCGTCGGCGATCGACGCCGCGTCGTACGCCGTCATCCGGTCGTCGAGCTCCCAGCGGGCGCCGGCGAGCCCGCCCCGGTTCATGGTGCCGAACGCCAGCTTGCCCCCGAGGGCGCCGAGCAGCGCCAGTTCCTCCAGCACGTCGGCGCTGCCGAGCACCCCGTCGACACCCGGATGGGCGAGGGCCGCGACGAGCCCGTCGAGGAGGCGGCGCCGGTCGGCCATCGCCAGCGGATCGGCGCCGACACCGAGCATCCCGCGCGCCGTGTGATCGGC
The DNA here is from genome assembly GCA_963844175.1 of uncultured Acidimicrobiia bacterium. Classification (GTDB taxonomy): domain Bacteria; phylum Actinomycetota; class Acidimicrobiia; order Acidimicrobiales; family Ilumatobacteraceae; genus JALZMG01. Next base: position 107,916 of record CAWJNE010000021.1, on the reverse strand, counting down.
GGCGACGACGAACAGCCGCCCGTCGGTCAGCAGCGGCCTGCGGTCGCGGTCGCGCAGCGCGGCGAGTGCGGCCTGCGGCTCGGTCGCCCGCTGCTCGAGCAGCGCCTCCCACCGGTCGTCGGTCAGCGCCACGTCGCCTCCCGGCGCGCCGCAGGTGTCTCCAGCAACGCCTCGATCTCGGCAGCTGTCGGCATGTCATCGGCGCACATCAACCGGCCGGCGACGATCGACCCGGCGGCGTTGCCGTACCGCGCCGCCTCGTCCATCGTCCATCCGCTGAGGAGACCGTGGCAGAGCGCGCCGCCGAAGGCGTCGCCCGCACCGAGCCCGCACACGACGGTCACCGGGACGGCCGGAACGGTCCACCGCTCGCTCGCCGTGGCCACCAGCACCCCGTCGCCGCCGAGCTTGACGATGGCGCCCGTCAGGCCACGGCCGAGCAGCCGGTCGGCGGCCTCGTCCGGGTCGGTCGTGCCGACGGCGATCTCGCACTCGGCGCGGTTGCCGACCGCCAGCGTGGCGTTGGCGAGCGCGAGGTCGAGCTGGCGGGTGGCGCTGGCCGGCTCGTCCCACAGCTGGGGGCGCCAGTCCAGGTCGACGATCGTCTCGGCGCGGCGGGCCCGCGCGTCGAGCAGGCCGTGCACCGTCGAGCGGCTCGGCTCGGCGGACAGCGCGCCGGCCGAGACCCACAGGATCGGAACCTCGCGGGCGGTGGCCGCATCGACATCGCCCGGTTCGATCGACAAGTCGGGCGCCGCCGGCGCTCGGTAGAACGTGATGCGCGGGTCGTCGGGCGGGTCGAGCTCGGCGAAGGCCAGCGGGGTGTGCAGCGTCGGGTGCGTGCCGACGAAGCGCGTGTCGACGCCGAACGTGTCGGCCAGGGCCCAGCGCACGTACTCCCCGAACGGGTCGGCGCCGACCTTGGTCAGCACCGCGGCGTGGCGCCCCAGCCGGGCGGCGGCGACGGCGACGTTCGTGGCCGTGCCCCCGACGGACTTGCGGAACGTGCGCACGTCCCTGATCGGGACGCCGAGCTGCTCGGCGTAGAGGTCGACGCTGACGCGTCCGATGGTCAGCAGCTCGATCGGCGGGTCAACCATCGAGCGTGATGGTGCGGTCCTTGAGCTGGACCTGGAGCTCGTGCTGGAGCGCCCGCAACTCGGAGCCACCGGCCATCAGGTCGGTCAGCTCGTCCTGCGTGATCTCCTCTTTGGCGAAGTTGCCCATCGACTGGCCGCGGTTGAGGATCAAGAAGCGGTCGCCGACCGGATAGGCGTGGTGGGGGTTGTGGGTGATGAAGATCACGCCCAGGTTGCGCCGGGCCGCCTCGACGACGTACTTCAGGACGACGCCGGACTGCTTGACGCCGAGCGCCGACGTCGGCTCGTCGAGGATGAGCACGCGGGCCCCCCGGTACGCAGCGCGGGCGATCGCCACCGACTGGCGCTCGCCGCCCGACAGCGTGCCGACCGGCTGCTCGGTGTCGCGGATGTCGATGCCCATCTTCCCCAGCTCGTCCCTGGCGATCCGCTTGGCCGTGGCGACGTCGATCCGGCGGAACGGCCAGACCCCTCGTCGCGGCTCGTCGCCGAGCCAGAAGTTGCGCCACACCGACATCAGCGGGACGACGGCGAGGTCCTGGTACACGGTGGCGATCCCTCGATCGAGGGCGTCCCGCGGGGACGCGAACGTGATCGCCTCGCCGTCGAGCAGCAGCTCGCCCTCGCTCGGCTGGTGGACCCCGGCGAAGATCTTGATGAATGTCGACTTGCCGGCGCCGTTGTCGCCCAGCACGCACGTCACCTGCCCGGCGCGCACGGTCGTGGTGATGCCGTTGAGGGCGATCACGTTGCCGTAGAACTTGCAGAGGTTGCGCACCTCGAGCAGGGGCGCGCCGTTGTTCGATGGTGCCGCTGCGGGTCCGTCGCCGTCGTTGCGGATCTCGTTCATGTAAGCACCCCACCGAGCGCGGTCACGCCGGGAAGGAGCTCAACAGGTGCTCGGCCATGAACGATAAGACCGTGCTGCTGATTCACTCGGTCGAAGACTCCCTCGTTCATTTCGACTGGGCCGCCTTGTTGCGCACGTAGTTGTTGGCGATCACGGCGAGCAGCAGGATCACACCCAGGAACAGGAACCGCCAGTTCGTGTTCCAGCCGGCGAACGGGATGCCCTGTGTGGACATCGACATGATCAGCGAACCGATGGCTCCGCCGGCTGCCGAGCCGTAGCCACCCGTCAGCAGGTTGCCGCCCACGACGGCGGCGATGATGTACTCGAACTCCTCGCCGTCGCCGACGTTGGCCTGGACGGAGTTGAGGCGGAAGGCGATCAGCATCCCGGCCAGCCAGGCGGCACCGGAGACGACCATGAACAGCGTCGTCTTGGTGCGCGCCGCCGGCACACCCTCGGCCCTCGCCGCCTCCTTGTTGCCACCGACGGCGAAGATCCAGTTGCCGAACTGGGTGCGCAGCAGCAGCCACGTGCCGAAGACGGCGAACAGGATGAACCACAGGATCGAGATGCGATACCGGACGACGCCGCTGGCCAGCTCGTTCTCGGCCGCCGTGGTGAACAGCATCTTGATCGCCGTCGCCACGACCGCGAGCATGATGCCGACGACCGCAACTCGTCGCCCGAGCGTGTCGGCGGACGCGTCGGGTCCCGTGCGGGCCTCGAACAGGTAACCGAGCAGCGCCGAGCAGGCGAGGGCCAGGGCGACGAGGAGCATCGCCGTGAACAGCTCGGTGCGGAACTTCTCCGACGTCGACTCCGACCGGATGAAGAAGGCGAGCGCGGCGACCACGATGGCCGTCAGCAGCTCGATCACCAGCCCGGCCGACGTCGACGTCGCCGCCGCCTTGCGACCGGCGACGAGCAGGATGATGAGGCCGGCGATGGACAGCCCGACGAAGACGAGGGCGCGTGCTCCCTGGCGCGTCATCAGGTAGCCGACCGCCGGGACGGCGGAGATGGCCACGCCGAACAGCGGAGCCCAGACCGGCAGCTTGCCGGCGGCGACGAGGATGGCGAGCAGGCCGGCGACGCCGAGCCCGATGGCGAACAAGGCGCGGGAGAACCCGTCGGACAGCAGGAGGCCGACCTCCGCCTCGTTGTCCGATTCGATGAGCACGCCCACGAGGACGCCGGCCACGACGGTGACGACGCCGAGCAGGGACAACCGGACGGTGGCCCGTTCGAAGGTGAGCGAGCCCCGCCGACCGAGTGTCCGGAACCGCCACCTCGCCCACCCGAGCACGGCGAGCGTGACGCCCACGGCGACCAGGACGGCGTTCACGGTGTTGCGACCGACGCCCTCGCCGTTGAGCAGCCCGAAGAAACCGGCGCCGGCGATCACAACTCCGACGGCGGTGGCGATCAGCCCCTTGACGTCGCGATCGGCCTGCCGCTGGTAGCTCATCTCGAGCACGCCGACCACCGTGCACGCCACGGCGGCGATGACGAGCACCGTCCACGCCTCGTCGCGGCCCTCCCACACGTGGTCGTTCTGCACCCAGCTGGCGGCGAAGATCCTCGACCAGAAGTCGTACCCCTCGGCCTCGTTGAGCCCCTCGACGACGACCTGGTCGGCGAACAGCTTCGAGAAGCTGAGCTTGGCCCCGATCAGGACGAAGAAGGTCCCGAGCGTCACGATGAAGCTCGGGAGCCGCGTCTTCTCCACGATCGTGCCGTTGAACCAGCCGACGAGCATGGCGAAGGCGAAGGACAGCGGGACGGCGATGTACAGGCTGATCCCGGCCCCGCCGCTCTCCCCGACATCCTTGGACAGCAGGATCACGAGCATCGCCGTGGCGCCCGTCATCGATCCCGCCGACAGGTCGAACTCGCCGCCGATCATCAGCAGCGACACCGCCACGGCCATGATCCCGAGGATCGCCGCCACGTCCAGGTAGTTGGCCGTGCCGGCCGCCGTGCCGAACACGTCCGACAACGCCCAGAAGAAGATCCACACCGCGGTGGTGCCGATCAGTGCGCCGATCTCGGGACGCACGAGGAGGCGCTGGATCGGCCCGCGGAACGAGACCCGTTCGTCGATCGGGACGACCGGTGGATCAGGTGGCCGGTCCACCTCGGTTGCGGTGATCGTCGTCACGGGGTCACCTCCGGCTCGCTCCCGGCCCCGCCGTGCGGCGGGGCCGGGAGCGGCTGAGTTGGAGTCAGCGGGTTCCCGCGTCGACGAGGGCGGCCACACCCTCGGCGTTCTCGGCATCGACGAAGCCGGGCCCGGTGAGGATCGGCAGTCCGCCGCCGGCGGTGTTGAGGTTCGTCGCCTGGAGGTACATCAGCACGACCGGGAGGTAGCCCTGGAGGTACTGCTGCTGGTCGACGGTGAACTGCACCGTGCCCTCGTTGATCGCCGTGATCAGGTCGGGCGAGATGTCGAAGCCGGCGATCGGCAGCTCACGCCCGGCCGACTGCGCAGCGGCGATGGCCCGCAGCGGCAGGTTGGGCCCGGTGCCCATGAAGGCGTCGATGGCCGGGTCGGCCTGCAGCAGGGCGGCGATCTGGTTCTCCTGCTCGGTCGGGTCGGCGTCGAGACCGATGAACTCGGAGACGACTTCGCCCTCGAACGTCTCGGCGAGGCCCTCGCACCGCTCCTCGAGCGCGACGTTCGTCTGCTCCTGGCGGCCACAGAGGATCTTCGTCACGCCGAGCTCGTTGAACCGCTCACCGGCTCCTTGGCCGGCCACGATCTCGTCCTGGCCGACGTGGGTGATCGCACCCAGGTCCTGCCAGTTGTTGAGGCCGGAGTTCAGCGTGTACAGCGGGATGCCGGCCTCGACGACGGCTTGGGCCGCGGCAGAGACACCCTCCGGATCGGCGAGTGAGATGGCGATGCCGTCCGAGCCCTCGGCGATCGCCGCTTCGATGGCCTGTGACTGCGCCTCGGCGTCGTTGTTCGAGCCGATGTAGTTGACCGTCACCCCGTAGTCGGCGGCGGCCGCCTCCGTGGCGGTCTGGACGACGGACCAGAACACGCCGTCGTCGCCGTGCGTGATGACGTGGAAGACGAGATCCTCGCCCTGCACGACCTCGACGGTGTCGCCCGGCGTCGTCGCCTCGCTGCCGCCGGTCGTCGCTTCGCTGCCGCCGGTCGTCGCTTCGGTGTCGCCGGTCGTCGCTTCGCTGCCGCCGGTCGTCGCCTCGCTGCCGCCGGTCGTCGCGTCGGTGCCGCCAGCGGTCGTCTCGGCGCCGCCGCCGGTGGTCGCCGCGCCGGACGTCGCCGGTGCGCTCGTGGTGTCGGCGTTGTCGTCGTCGCCGCCCGTGCATGCGGCGAGGACCAACGTCAGCGCCGCGGCCGCGCCAATGGTGCGGCCGAGTTTGGTGGTCATGAAAGGTTCCCCCTCTGGTCGGTGGTTGTCGTGCCGGCCGATGCCGCGCTCTGGCCTCCCAGGGCTCGCAGCGCGGGTTCCATCGACCGGAGGTACGCGACGCTCTTTGCGACGTCGCGAACGGGACCGTCTCCGGCAGGCGGTTCCGCCCCGGTGATGGCCACATCTTGTTCGAGCACGTACAGGCCGTCGTAGCCCTGGCGCTCGAGAGCGATGATCACGTCGGCGACCGGTACGTCGCCGTCGCCGAGCGGCGCGAACACACCCGCCTGCACGGCTTCCATGAGACCGAGCTCGCCGCGGCAGAGACGGTCGGCGACGTCGGTGCGCACGTCCTTCAAGTGGACGAGCGCGACCCGATCGGCGTGGCGCGTCGCGAGGTCGAGCGCGTCGGCGCCGCCGATCGTGACGTGCCCGGTGTCCAGGCAGAACGGCACGTCCGAAGCGGCCAGGAACCGCTCCAACTCGTCAGCGGTCTCGACCAGCGTGGCGACGTGGGGGTGGACGACCTGCTGCAGCCCGTGGGCTTCGGTGACGGCGTCGATCTCGTCCACGACGTCGACCATGTGCTCCCATTGCGCATCCGTCAGTTCGGGGCGAGACCAGTCGTCGGGGTCGTTGACCAGCGCGGTCACGAAATGACGGGCGCCGACGGCCTCGAGCAGGCCGGCCATCTCCTCGGCCGTTGCCATCGACTCCGCTCGGCGGTCCGGGTCATGGGCAACGATCGGCACGAACGCGCCGACCGGGCGGAGATCATGGGCGTCGAGCGTGGCCAGCAGCGCGCCGGGCTCGGTCGGGAGCCAGCCGATCGCACCGAGCTCCGTTGCGTCGAGGCCGGTCTGGCGCATCTCGTCCAGCACGCGCTCGACCGGGAGCTGCAGGCCCCAGCCGGGCACCTCGCACACGCCCCACGAGATCGGCGCGCCCGCGACCCGATCCATCAGGTCCCGGTGCGGCGCCGTGCCGTTGTCCTCCACGACCCCCCACATCGCAACCGTCGGGACGGGGCCCGTCGAGTTGGAGCGGGGTGACTCTCGCACCGCCCTCGCGCACCTGTCAAGAATGCAAGCGCCGCCGCCCGAAATCCGGTGGACTCCACGCAGGGACGTGCGCGCTCTTGGCCCCCGACCGCAGTGGGCGCGCATGGCGAGGCCGGCCTTGCCCGGCCCAGCGAGCGAAGCGAGTCATTCAGTACAGCAGGCGTTGGTTGACGCGACCCTGCTCGTGGTCGTCGACGAGCTTGCGGGTCAGCGGATCGTTGGTGACCTCGGCACCGACGATGTCCCACCACACGCCGGACGCCGGCGGCGAGTGGTACCGGTCCGCAGGGACCACGATCACGGCACAACCGGTCTCAGCTCGAGCCGCCCGCAGCGCGGCGCGGATCTCCTCGTCGGTCCGCGCCAACCAGGCCCGGGCCCCGACGCTCTCGGCGTTCTTCACGTAATCGACGTCGATGAACTCGCCGTCGTCGATCAGCCCGGTCGCCGTAGCGCGGATCTTGAACTCGTTGCCGAGTGAGTGGCCGACGAAGTTCTTCTGATGGCCGTGGATCGACTGGTAACCGCCGTTGACGTTGAGGACGATGGTGACCTTCGTCCGCTCCTGCAGCGCGGTCACCAGCTCCATCGGGTGCAGCTGGTAGTTGCCGTCGCCCATCAGCACGAACACCTCGCCAGCGGGCTCGGCGAGCCGCACGCCGATCGCCGCCGGGATGTCGTAGCCCATGCACGAGTTGCCGAACTCGAGGTGCAGGGTCTTGCCGCCGGCGGCATCGAAGAGCTTCGTGAGGTCGGACGGAATCGATCCTGCGGCGGCCACGAGGACATCGCCGGCGCGCATCTCGTCGTTGACGATGCCGATCAACTGGGCCTGGGTGATCCGCTCTCCCGGACCGTCGGTGTAGAGCTCTGTGCGCTTGCACTGCTCCCACGCTTCGCTCAACTGCTGCGCCCTGGCCACCCACTCCTCGTTGGGCGCCACGCCCGCCGCGCGAGCGGCGTCCGTCAGCGCCTCCAGCGCCAGCTTGGCGTCGGCGGTGATCGGGAGCGCGCCCAGCTTGAAGGCGTCGCGACCGTTGACGTTGATGCTCACGAACCGCACGTCGGGCTCGTGGAAGGCGGTGTTCGACCCGGTCACGAAGTCGTGCAGCCGCGTGCCGACGCAGAGCACGAGGTCGGCGCGACCGGCGAGCTCGGCGGCACCGGGTGTCCCGGAGACGCCGGTGCCCCCGAGGGCCAGCGCCATCGCCGAACCGTCCCGGATCGCGCCCCGACCGGCGTGCGTCTCGCCGACCGGGATCCCGAACGACTCGGCAAACGCGGCCAGCTCGTCCCAGGCCCCGGAGTAGTGCACACCGCCGCCGGCGATGATGTACGGGCGCTCGGCGGCCTGCAGCAGCGCCACGGCCTCGGCGATGCGGACAGGGTCCGGCGGGCGGCGCTCGATCCGCCACGTGCGCGGCTCGAAGAAGCGGACGGGGTAGTCGTAGGCGTAGCCCTGGATGTCCTGCGGGAGGGCGATCGTGACGGCACCGGTCTCGGCGGGATCGGTCATCACGCGCATCGCCTCGGGCAGGGACACGAGGATCTGCTCGGGGCGCGTGATCCGGTCGAAGTACCGGCTGACCACGCGGAACGTGTCGGTGACGGACATGTCCTCCGAGCTGAGGTGCTCGGTGCCCTGCAGGACGACGCCGCCGTAGCGGGATGCGTAATGGTCCGACGGCAGGAGCAGCACGGGGATGCGGCAGATCGTCGCCGTCGCCGCTCCGGTCACCATGTTCGTGGCGCCGGGGCCGATCGACGTGGTGCATGCCATCGTCGCCGTGCGTCGCATCGCCCGGGCGAAGCCTGTCGAGGCGTGCACCATCGACTGCTCGTTGCGCGGTTGGTGGTACGGGAGCTCCTGGCCGTACTCGACCAGCGCCTGGCTCAGCCCGGACACGTTGCCGTGCCCGAAGATGCCCCAGATGCCCTGGATGAACCGTCGTTGCTCACCGTCGAGCTCGCTGTGCTGCACCTGCAGGTACTTGACGATGGCCTGGGCCAGCGTCAGGCGCTCCTTGGTCTCGGACGGGTAGAACTCCACGGGCTGCTCCAGTCGATCGGTCGGTTGATCAGGCGGTCGTTGCGACGTTCGTCCATGCGCTGCCGTCGCCCGCCGACGTGGTGGCGGCGACGATCGCGGCGATCGAGTGCAGACCGTCCTCGGCGGTTGGAACGCTGAGGGCCAGCGGGTCCGGCTCCGTGCCGTCGATGGTGGCCTGGATGATGTCGGCGAGGTCGCGATAGATGTTGGCGAAGGCGAAGACGAAGCCCTCGGGATGGCCGATCGTGACCCGGCTGGCCCGATCGGCCTCCGCCGACAGCCCGCCTGAGCTGCGCTCGAGCACCTGGGTCGACGCTCCTCGAGGCGTCCAGAGCAGCTGGTTGGGATGCTCCTGCGACCAGCGCAGCCCGCCGTGCTCCCCGAACACCTGCAACTGCAGGCCGTGGGTCCGTCCGATGGCGACGCCGCTGGCCCACAGCCGACCGACCGCGCCGCCGTCCATGCGGAAGGCGGTCAGGGAGTCGTCCTCGAGCTGCCGGCCGGCAACGACGCTGGCGTAGTCCGAGGAGACCGTGGTGACCCGCTGCCCGGTCACGTAGCAGGCCATGTGGAGGGCGTGGATGCCGGCGTCGAGGGTCACGGCCGAGAAGCCGGCGAGCGCCGGATCGAACCTCCAGCGCACGCGCGGGTTGTCGACGTCGTCGGCCATGAACCCACCGGCGAACTCGGCCACGACCACCCGGATCGCGCCGAGGTCGCCACGCGCCACCATCGCCCGCATGTGGCGGACGAGCGGGTACCCCGAGTAGCCGTAGTTGACGGCGCACTGGCGCCCGGATCGCGCGGCAATGGCGACGAGCTCGCGCGCCTCGTCGAGCGACATGGTCATCGGCTTCTCGCACAGGACGTGGAACCCGGCTTCGAGGAACGCCTTGGAGATCTCGAAGTGCGTGACGTTGGGGGTGGCCACCGTCACCAGGTGTGGACGGTCGCTGCGCTCGCGCTCGGCGGCCAGCATCGTCGGCCAGTCGCCGTACGCGCGAGCGGGGTCGAGTCCGAGCGCCTGGCCGTAGGCGCGGCCTCGGTCGGGGTCGATGTCGAGGGCGCCGGCGACGAAGCGGAACCGCCCGTCGAGCGCCGCCCCGGCGCGGTGGGTGAAGCCGATCTGGCTGCCCTCGCCGCCACCGATGAGTCCCCACTGGAGGAGGCCCATCAGGGGTGCCCCTCACCGTGGCCGGTCACGCCGAGCAGGATCGCGCCACGTACTCGGCCATGATGGAGAAGACCGCAATGACGATTCGCTCGCTCGAAGACTCGCTCCCTCATTCCAGCACCTGCGGGTTGACGACCAGCGCCGGGTCGAGTGTCCCGTCGATGCCGGCGAGGGCGTTGGCCACGGTGGCGAGACCCATCGCGATCAGCGCTTCCTCGGTGAGTGCAGCCGAGTGCGGGCTGAGCACGATCCGTCGCTCGGCGAGCAGGGGCGAGTCGGACGCCAGCGGTTCCGTCTCGAACGTGTCCAGCCCGGCGCCGTGGAGGTGTCCAGTGCGGACGGCGGCGAGCAGCGCCTGCTCGTCGACCAGGCCGCCACGGGCGGTGTTGACGAGGATCGCGCCGGGCCGCAGCAGGGCCAGCTCCCTGGCGCCGATCAGGTGTCGAGTCTGCTCGGTGAGGGGCACGTGGAGGCTCACGATGTCGGCGGTTCGCAGCCCGTCGTCCAGGTCGGGCACGACCTCGACCCCGGCGTCCGGTTCGGTGGCCAGGTACGGATCGACGACGACCACGTGCATGCCGAAGGCCCGCGCCCGCACGGCGACGGCCGCACCGATGCGGCCGTACCCGACGATCAGCAGGGTCCTGCCGCGCAGCTCCACCCCGGGCAGGCGGGTGCGGGCGGCGAAGTCGCCCTGGCGCACCGATGCGTCGAGCTCGATCCCGGCGCGCGCCGCAGCGAGCACGAGGAACATGGTGTGCTCGGCGACCGAGACGGTGTTGGCCGTCCCGACGACCGTGACCGGGACGCCTCGCGCCGTGCAGGTGCTGATCGGGATGCTGTCGTAGCCGACGCCGTGACGGGAGACCACCTTGAGCGCTGGCGCGGCGTCGAGCACCGACACGGGCAGCACCGCATCGCGGATCGTGATGGCGTCCACCTCGGCGGCGTGGGCCAGCAGGTTGCCCTCGGAAGCGTCCGTGACGACGGTGTACTCGACATCCGAACGGGTATCGAGCGCCGCCATCGCGCGGGGGTGGAGGGGCTGGACGACAAGCACGCGGTGCATCACCAGCGAGCTCCGAACAGCGGAGCCGGCGACATCGGCGGGCGAGCCGCCTCGCGCAGGCGGGCGAGGGTGTCCTCGAGCCGCCGCCTCGGCGTCATCCGAGGGCGGTGCTGGGCCCGAGGTCGGTAGCCGATGGCGCGCTCGGCCTCGCCCAGGTCCCATCGCATGCCGGCATTGTCGGACATGATGTGGACGACGGCCGACTCCGCCAGCGGGGCGACGCACGCCCGCTCCACGGCGAGCACCCAGTCCTCGTTGCTCAGCCACATCTCCTGACCCCATCGGCCGAACGCCATGTGCGGCCCCGGCACGTTGTCGCCCGGCTGGCAGTAGCCGATCCGCAAGGCCAGGAACTCCGTCCCGGTGCGCGCCGCGGCGGCCATCCCGATGCGTTCGAGGAGGAGCTTCGACACGCCGTACGGATTGACGGGGCGCGGCGGTGTGGACGACGTCAGGCGTTCGGACGTGAACCGGTAGCCGGCCAGGACCCAGTTCGAGCTGGCCAGCACGAACCGGCGCACGCCCGACTCGGATGCCGCCCGCATGACGTTGATCGTGAGGTCCACGTTGGACCGCACGACCATGTCCCAACCAGCGACCGGGCTCTGCTCGCCGGCGAGGTGGAGGACCACGTCCACACGTCGGAACGCCGACGCCCACTCGCTGCGATACGCCGCGAGGTCGGCGCGCACGACGTCGGCGCCGTCGCCGGCGGCGTCGTCGGCGACCTGCACGACCTCGAGATCGCGACGCGCCAACAGCGCGCGGACGGCCTTCCGGCCCAGGTTGCCGGTCGCTCCGGTCACGAGGACGCGCACGAGCGCGAGCTTCGCACGCGCTCCGGATCCGTCGGTTCGCACTCGCAACGGCGGCCGTAGGCTCCCGCGGTGACCGACCGATCCGTGCGGGCGCCGGACGCCCGACGGACGTCGTCACCGGCGGAGCGGGCGACGGGGCTGATCCTGGCCTGCTTCGTCGGCAACGCAACGCTCGGCTGGTACCTCAACGGGCTCGGTGCGGTCCTGCCGCCGCTGCGCGACGCCGTTGGCGAAGCAGCGGGCGTGTACGCCCTGTTTCCCGGGGCCGCGCTCTTCGCGTGGGGGTTGATCGAGGTCCTGCGGCCTGGAGCTCCACGACGACCCGTCGCCGGCGGCCACGGTCTCGTCATCGGCGCCGTTGGCCTGGCCGTCACGGTGTTGGCGATGGGGCTGACGCGCTGGCCGCTGGTCAGTCTGCTCGGCGCCCTGGCCGCAGCCATCGCCGCCGCCCACCTGAACCGGCTGATCCCGGGCACGCTGGCCGCGCTTCGGGCGGGCGACACGGAGCGGGCGATCATGCGGGCCAATGCCTACGCCAGCACGGCGGTGCTGGTCGCCCCGCTGGCCGTCGGCGCGTCGATCGCCCTGGGCGTGGGGTGGTGGCCGGGCTTCGGGATCCCCTTGGCGGTCGGTGCGATCGCCGTGCTGATCACCACCCGTTCGGTGGCCGCCGTCCCCCATCGGCCCACCCGCGACGACTCGCCGGCGGTCCCCGTGCCGCCGTGGTCATCCTGGCGGCGGGAGTGGATCGTGCTCTGGCTGGCGATCGTGATCGAGTTCTGCTTCTCCTACTTCGTGGTGACGTTCCTCCACGAGGAGCTCGGTCTGTCGGACGCACGCGCAGCCGTCGGTGGCGCGGCGTGGGGCGTCGGCATGCTCCTCGGGCGCTTCGCCGGGAGCCGCTGGACGCCGCCGCGCTCGATCGTGCCGATCGCCGTCGTCGTCGCCGTCGGGTTCGCCCTGTTCTGGCTCGTGCCGGTGCCGGGCGTGGCGATCGCTGGCGTCTGCATCGCCGGACTCGGCCTCTCGCCGCTGTACCCGGGGCGGATCACGGCGTTGATCAAACGGTTTCCGGATGCCCCGCACGTCGGCTCGACGCGCGGCGCGCTCGCCGCCGGCGCGGCCCTGCTCGTTGCGCCGGCGCTGATGGTCGGGCTGCGGGCCGCCAGCGACGTGCGCACCGCGTATTTGGTCGTGCCGGTGCTGCTCATCGTGCTCACCGGGCTGGCCAAGCCGGTGCCGCGCTGACGCCGGGCTCGTCGCCCTGGGCGCGGCAGGGAAGACTCGCACCATGATCACCATCGTCAACGGGGGGACTCAGGGGCTCGGTGAAGCGGTCGCCCGAACGCTGAGCGGGCGCGGCGCGAGCGGCCTCGTCCTGACCGGCCGCTCCCGCCAGCGGGGCGAGGCGCTGGCCGCAGAGCTCAGCGATCAGGGCACGCCGACGATCTTCGTCGGCGTGGACATCGCCGATCCGGAGACACCGGACGCCATCGTCGCCGCCTGTGTCGAGCGCTTCGGGACGGTGGACGGCCTGGTCAACGTGGCGGCGAAGACGACGAGGGCGACGCTCTTCACGGACACGCCCGACCACTTCGATCAGATGATGGCCCAGAACGTGCGGGTCCCCTACTTCCTCATCCAGTCGGCCGCCCGGCTGATGATCGCCGGCGGGAAGGGCGGCTCGATCGTCAACGTGGGATCGACGTCGGGACACGGCGGGCAGAGCAAGATCAGCGCCTACTCGATCTCCAAGGGGGCGCTGGCGACGATGACGCGGAACCTGGCGTTCGCCTTGATGCGCCACGGCATCCGGGTCAACCAGGTCAACCCGGGCTGGATGGAAACCGAGTCCGAGCACCACACGCAGATGGAGCAGGACGGCGCGCCCGAGAACTGGCTCGAGCTCGCCGCCCCGCACCGGCCGCTCGGCCGGCTGGTCCAGCCGTGGGAAGTGGCGAACGCGATCGCCTTCTGCCTCTCACCGGACTCCGGCCTGATGACCGGGAACCTCATCGACGTCGACCAGTCCGTGCAGGGGGCAGGGGACCCCCCGCTGCCCGGCCCCGCCGACACCGCCTCGCCCTGACAGCCGCTGGCTCCGGCGGGAGGGGTGCGGCATACGATCGACGCCGTGGGGATGACCGGACGGTCGCCGTGGTTGGACGACGCCGACTACGACGTGGCGACCTTCCGCCAGCTCGTGTCACGCACCACCGACCCGGCCGAGGTGCCGTCGGCGGTGGCCGTGGAACGCAACGTGCCGATCTACGACGGCGCCGCGCTGCACGACGTCAGCCGCGACCGCGTGCGCCGGCGGGAGCTGCTCGGCGAGCTGGCCTGGGTGATCGGCGACGGCCCGGGAGCGCTGGTGTTCAAGGGGGCGCTCGACCAGCAGCAGCACCGCATCGACGACGCCACCGAGGTCTTCCAAGCGATCATCGCCGAACAGCACGCCGCCGGACGTGTCATCGGTGACCACTTCGCCGCCGCGGGGACCAACGACCGGGTGTGGAACTCCCACGACAAGCTGGCGCACGCCGATCCGGCGGTGTTCGCCGCCTACTACTCGGCCGACGCCATCGCCCTCGGCTGCGAGGCGTGGCTCGGGCCGCACTACCAGATCACGGGACAGGTCAACCGGATCAACCCCGGCGGCACGGCGCAGTCGCCGCACCGCGACTACCACGTCGGCTTCTACGAGCCCGATCAGATGGAGCGCTTCCCCCGTCACGTCCACCTCATGTCACAGGCGCTGACGCTGCAGGCGGGCATCGCCCACACGGACGTCCCGCTCGAGTCCGGACCGACCATGCTGCTCCCGTTCTCGCAGCTGTGTGAGGCCGGGTTCGTCGCCGCCCTGCGCCCCGAGTTCCGGGAGGTCTTCCACGAACGCAAGGTGCAGCTGCCGCTGACCAAGGGCGACGTCGTGTTCTTCAACGCCGCGCTGATGCACGGCGCAGGCGCCAACCGCACGACCGACTTCCATCGCATCGTGAACCTGCTCCAGGTGTCGTCGGCGTTCGGCCGCACGATGGAGACGATGAACACCGACCTGACGACGCTCGCCGTGTACCCGCACCTGCTGGCGATGGACGACGAACGCCAGCGGGAGAACGTCATCGCCGCGGCCTGCGAGGGCTACGCCTTCCCGACGAACCTCGACGAGGACCCGCCGATCCGAGGCCTGGCGCCGGCCAGTCCGGCCGACACGGTGCACACTGCCGTCGACGAGCGGTGGCCGGTCGAGCGCCTGCGCAAGGAGCTCGAAGCCCATCGCGCGCGCCGGCGAGGGCTCGAGGGCTGACGGTGTCCACGACCACCGCGTCCGAGGCGCCCGGGGCGATCCTGGAGCGGCTCGCCGCCGATGGCTACGTGGTGATCGACGACGCCATCCCGCAGGACCTGGTACGTGACCTGCGCGGCCGCGTGGAGCGGGTCCTCGAACGCGAGCGCGACCACCCAGCGGACCCAGGCCCCAGCGAGGTGTCCGTCGATCAGGTGGCCGACCTGGACAACACGCTGTTCCGCGCCGCCGAGGATGAGAGCGAGCGGGTGCGACGGCGGATCCGTCGCCGCCAGGCGGACGAGTTCGACACGCCGTGGCCGGTGCCCGCCGAGGACGTCTGCATCAGCTTCATCCACATCCCGTCGCTGTTCGACGAGGGGCGCTCGCAGCGGATCTTCAACCTGATCAACAAGGACGTGGCCTTCGCGCCGCTCGTCGAGCACCCGCTCGTGCTGTCCGTCCTCGAGCAGGAGCTGGGGCGCGACCTGGTCGTGCTCGACATGAGCGTGAACAGCGTGGGCGCGGCGACCAACAGCCCCGGCGGCTGGCACATCGACTCTCCGCTGACCCACGTCCCCGAGCCGCTGCCCAACCTCACGTTGAGCATCCAGTCCGTCTGGATGCTCGACGACTTCACGGTCGCCAACGGCGCCACCCACGTCGTCGCCGGGAGCAACCACACGCAGCGCAAGCCACCGCCCGGCCGTGATCCGCTCGACGGCGAGGTGGTCCTCGAGGGTCGGGCCGGCTCGGTGGCGATGTGGCTGTCGCAGACGTGGCACCGCCACGGGGCCAACGTCTCGGAGCACCCGCGACGCGGGCTGATCGTCCAGTACGGGCGCTCGTGGATCAAGCCCTTCGTCGACCTCCGCACGCCGATGGACGACGAGCAGGCGGCCGCCTTCTCGCCGCGGCTCCGCTACCTGCTCGGCTGCAACGCCAGCGCGCCCGTGCGGGGCTGATCACCGGCGTGGCGAGATCGTCCTCGGCAGTGCGCGTCGCTGCCAGCCCGGTTGCCTGGGGCGTCGACTTCGCCGATGCGCCGACCAACCCCCGCTGGCAGGACGTCCTGGACGACATCGGTTCGTCCGGCGTCGGCGCCCTCGAGCTCGGCCCGGTCGGCTACCTGCCCGAGGACGCCGAGCTGCTGCGCGCCGCGCTGGCCAGCCGTTCGCTGACGTCGGTGGGCTCATTCCTGTTCGAGGACCTCCATGACCCAGCGCAGCGCGATCGCGTGCTGGGCCTGGCCGAGCGGGTCGGTGCGTTCGTCGCTGCCGCCGGCGGTGGTGTCTTCGTGGTCATCGACAAGCCGGACGCGATCAGGGTGGCGACGGCCGGTCGGTCGGACGCCGCGCCGCGGCTCGACGACGACCGGTGGCGCCGGATGGTCGAGCGCTTCGACGAGATCGCGGCGATCGCCCGCCGTCACGAGGTGCGTCCCGTCGCCCACCCTCACGTCGGCGGCTACGTCGAGTTCGCCGACGAGATCGAGCGGCTGGTGGACGACACCGACCTCGAGCTGTGCCTCGACACCGGCCACCTCGCCTACGCCGGGATCGATCCGGCTGCGGCCATCCGGCGGCACGGCGACCGACTCGGGCACGTCCACCTCAAGGACGTCCGCCCCGACGTCCTCGCCCGCGTCGTCGCCGAGGGCCTGTCGTTCTGGGAGGCCATCGCCGCCGACATCTTCTGCCCGCTCGGCGACGGTGTGGTCGATCTCGAAGGCGTCGTCCGCGCCCTGGACGACGTCGGGTACCGCGGCCACGCGACCATCGAGCAGGACCGGGTGGGCGGGACCGGTGCGCCGCTCGACGACCTCGCCCGGAGCCTCGCCGTGATCGAGGCGGCGAAGGCCGGGAGCAGTCGTGACCGTTGAGCCCGTCAGCGTCGGCATCGTCGGCTCCGGCTACATCGCTGGCGTCCACAGCGCCGCCTACCGCACCGTGGCCGGCACGTACCCCGACGCCGCACGCGACGTCCGGCTGCAGGCGTGCGCCGATGTCGACCTCGCCGCCGCTGGCCGGCTGGCGACGGCGTGGGGATGGCAGCGCAGCCACGCCGATTGGCGGGAGGTCACCCGCGCCGACGACGTGGACGTCGTCGATATCTGCGTCCCCAACGTGTTGCACCCAGACATCGCCTGCGACGCCCTCGCCCACGGCAAGCACGTGATCTGCGAGAAGCCGCTCGCCACGACGTCGCACGAGGCGCGGGCGATGGCCGTCGCCGCCGCCGAAGCCCGACTCGTCGCTCAGGTGTGCTTCTACTACCGCGTCTGGCCGGCGATCAGCTGGGCGAAGCAGCTCCTCGACTCGGGGGAGCTGGGGTCGGTCAGGCACTACCGCGGCTGGATCTTCCAGGACTACGCGGCGTCACCCCACCACGACCTCGGCTGGCGGGCCCGCCTGGAGGAGTCGGGTGCCGGCGCCGTGGGTGACCTCGGTTCGCACATCGTCGACCTTTCGCGCTACCTGTGCGGCGAGATCTCGGCAGTGTCGGCGTCGATGCGCGAGATCGTCGATCGCACCGTCCCGACGCCGGGCGTCGACGACGTCGTGTCGATGCTGGTCGACTTCTCCTCGGGGGTCGGCGGCACCATCGAGGCCAGCTGGGCGCTGCGCGGCAAGCGCTGCGACCTCGGCTTCGATGTCGTGTGCGACCGGGGGGCGCTGCGCTTCTCCTGGGAGCGCAGCAACGAGCTGGGCGTGCTCGCCGGTGACGTGACCGACCCGACCAACGGCTACCGGACGGTGCTGATCGGCGACGGCCAGCCGGACGTCAGCCACTTCGTGTCGGTGCCTGGCCAGGGGATGGGGTACCGCGACACGTTCACCATCGGCGTCTCCCGTGCGCTCCGCGCGATCGCCCGGGGTGAGTCCAGCGCCGCGCCGACCTTCGAGGACGGCCTCGCCGTAGCGCTCGTCGTCGATGCGATCAAGCAGTCGGCCGTCGAACGCACCTGGGTCGACGTGCCCAGCGTCGTGGACGCGATGGCGGGCACGTGACCCCCATCGTCGACGCTCCGTACGCCGAGCGGTGCGAGCTCGGCGAGGGACCCCACTGGAACGCGTCGACGGCTCGGCTCACCTACGTCGACATCGACGCCGGCACGCTCCACGAGCTGGATCCGAGCACCGGGGCCGTCGTCGCCACCAGCGTCGAACCGCCCATCAGCTTCGCCGTCCCCGTCGCCGGCAGCGGGGGACGGGTGTGCGGGACCGGTGGCGATCTGACGTTGCTCGACGCCGGTGATGCGCCGCTCGGGACGCTGGCCGTCGAGCGCGGGCGTGCCGGGAACCGCATGAACGACGGCAAGGCCGACCCGGCGGGACGCCTGTGGTTCGGCTCGATGTCGCTGACCCGAGCGACCGGCGCGGCGGCCTTCTACCGGCTCGACGCCGATGGGCTGGCCACGATCGACGGCTCCGTGACGATCTCCAACGGGCTCGACTGGGATCTCGAGCACCGGCGGATGTACTACATCGACTCGCCGCGGCAGCGCATCGACCGGTTCGACTTCGACGTTGCGAGTGGTGCGGTGGAGAACCGGCGGGCGTTTGCCGAGATCGACCCGGCCGACGGGCTGCCGGACGGTCTCACCGTGGATGCGGACGGCGGGGTCTGGGTCGCCCTGTTCGGCGGTGGGGCGGTGCGCCGTTACGACCCCGACGGAGCGTTGGTCGAAGCGGTTGCCGTGCCCGCGTCGTGCCCGACGTGTCCCGCGTTCGGTGGCGCCGATCTGTCGACCCTGTTCGTCACGACGTCGCGCCACCGGCTGTCCGAGGCCCAACGCGCCGAGCAGCCCCTGGCCGGCGCACTCCTCGTCGTCGATGCCGGCGTGCGCGGTCGCGCCGGGAACCCCGTCGCCGCCGCCGTCGCCGCCGCTCTCAGTGGGCCAGCGTGAGCGCAGGCCGCTTCGCCGCTGACGTCGTGCTCGTCACCGGCGGGGCGCGAGGCATCGGGCGGGCGACGGTCGAGCGCTTCGTGCACGAGGGCGCGGCGGTCGTCTTCTGCGACGTCGACGTCGACGTGGGCGAACGGACGGCGGGCGAGATCGGCGGACCGTGCCGCTTCCGGCGTTGCGACGTCGCCTCCGAGGAACAGGTCGCCGAGATGGTGACGTGGTGCGCGGCCGAGGTGGGGCCGGTCACGGTGCTGGTCAACAACGCCGGCGTGAACGCCAACTTCGACTCGACCGAGATGACGTCCGACCAGTGGGATGCCTTCTTCGCCGTCGACCTCAAGGCGGCGTGGGTGACCGCCAAGCACGTCGTACGCGGCATGCGCGCCGCCGGCCGTGGGGCCATCGTCAACGTCGCGTCGATCCACGGGGTCGCCTCGCTGCCCGGGTTCTTCCCGTACGCCGCGGCCAAGTCGGGCCTCATCGGGCTGACCCGCAGCATGGCGCTCGACTACGGCGCCGACGGGATCCGCGTGAACGTGGTCTGCCCCGGCTTCACGCGCACGCGGCTCGTGCAGGACTCGATCGACCGGCATCGCGATCGGGTGGCGGCAGAAGCGGCGATGATCCGCGGCGTGGCCCTCGGACGAATCGCCGAACCGAGCGAGGTCGCCGCGGTGATCTCCTTCCTCGCCTCGGAGGATGCGAGCTACATCAGTGGTGCGTCGCTCCTCGTGGACGGCGGGCTCACGGCCCGTCGCGCCGGGTGACCAGGCCATGACCCAGCCCGGCCCGTCGACGGGCCTGCCGGTGGTGTTCGTCGACCACCCGTTCCCCGACGCCTACCGGGATCTCGTCGACGGACGAGCGCTCCTCGTCGGACTGGGGACCGACGATGGGCTGGAGCGGGCGGAGGCCCTCCTCGTCGGCGCCGCCCGGCGGTGGGACGCGGCCGCGCTGGCGCTGGCCCCCCGGGCGCGGGTGATCTCACGGGTCGGGGTCGGGTACGACAACGTCGACGTGGTGGCCGCCACGGCGGCCGGGGTGACCGTGTGCAACACGCCGGTGGCGCCGATGGTCTCGACCGCCGAGCACACGCTGGCGCTCCTGCTCGCAGTGACCAAGCACCTCCCCGAGCAGGTGGCCCGGGCCCGCGAGGGCCTGCGGGCGCTGCCGGTCGGTCGGGCACTCGAGCTCGACGCCAGCACACTCGGGCTGATCGGCATCGGACGGATCGCATCACGTGTGGCGGCGGCGGCGCTCGGGTTCGGCATGCGGGTGGTCGCCACCGACCCGCTGGTCACCGAACCGCCGGTCCCCGGCGTCGAGCTGGTGGGGCTCGACGAACTGCTCTCCCGGGCGGACGTCGTGTCGATCCACGCGCCAGCGCTGCCCACGACGTTGCGGATGATCGACGCCGAGACGATCGGCCGGATGAAGCCCGGCGCCTACTTCGTCAACTGCGCCCGCGGCGTGCTGGTCGACCACGACGCGCTGCTGGCGGCGATCGACCGGGGGCACCTCGCCGGTGCTGGGCTCGACGTGACCGACCCCGAGCCGCTCCCGCCAGAGCACCCGCTGCTCGACCGCCTCAACGTCGTCGTCACCCCGCACTGCGCGTCGTCCAGCGTGGCCGGCCGGCGCCGGCTCTACGAGCACTCGATCGCCAACGCGCTGGCGTTCCTCGGTGGCCGGCCCAGCCGGACACCGTGAACTGAACACGGGAGCGAACATGACCAGTCTGCGTGCGAAGTGGGCGGCGGGCGACGAGACGCTCGGCCTGTGGTTGTCCGTGCCGAGCTTCGTGTCGGCCGAGATCACCGCTCGCGTGAAGGTCGACTACGTCTGCGTCGACACGCAGCACGGCGTGATCGACGAGCAGACGGCGGCCTCGATGGTCCAGGCGATCGAGCTGTCGGGGGGCACACCGATCGTGCGCGTGCCGTGGAACGACCCGGGCATCATCGGCAAGACGCTGGACGCCGGCGCCCACGGCGTGATCGTGCCGATGGTCAACACCAGGGCCGAGGCCGAGGCCGTGGTCCGTTCGGCGCGCTACGCGCCCGATGGCGGTCGGAGCTGGGGACCGGTGATGGTCGGGATGCGCCACGCCGACAACCGGGCGTGGGCGGCCGAGACGATCGCCGTGATCCCGATGATCGAGACGGCGCAGGCGATCGCCAACCTCGACGAGATCCTGTCGGTGCCGGGCATCGACGCCATCTACGTCGGACCCGCCGACCTCGGTGTGAGCTTGGGCCTGGAGCCGTCCGGCAACGAGGGGAAGCCGGTGTTCGACGACGCACTGGCGACGATCGTCGAGGCGTGCCGCCGGCACGGGATCGTGCCGGGTATCCACGCCACCGGACCGCTCACCCCGTTGCGCCGGGAGCAGGGCTTCCGGATGATCACGGTCACCAGCGACGGGCTGGCCCTGCGCGCCGGCTACGCCAGCGAGCTCGCCGCCGCCCGCGAGGCCGCTGGCTCGGCGGGAGACGGCAGCCTCTATTGACGAGTCGGCCGTCGCGTTCGACCCCATCTGGGCGCGGACGTTCTCAAATCGGCTTCTGGGCGCGGACGTTCCCGAAGTCGAGCGCCTCCGCGCCCAGAAGCCGCGTCGGGCGGATGCTCGTGGCCGGAGTGGCGGCGGTGGGAGCCGTGGCGTGCGACGGAGCGAGCCCACCCGACCCGGCTGGTTCGGTCGTCACGATCGCCGCGACCGGGTGTCGACCGACGCCGAATGTGGCCCTCGGCGTCGTCGTCGATGACGAGCTGGTGGCGACCGTGGCCCACGCCGTGGCCGGCGAGGACGACATCGTCGTCAGCTTCGATGGCCGCCAGTACGTCGGAGTCGTCGTAGCGGTCGACACCGCGCTCGACGCCGCCGTCCTGCGCGTGGACGGCCTCGATGCCGACGCGGTGCCGCGCCGGGCGTACCGCGACGCGGAGCCGGTCTCGATGATCACCACCGGCGACGACGACGTGCTGCGCGCTGAACCGATCGACGTGAGCGGTCGGACGACGATCCGAACGTCCGACATCTACCGCGACGGCGAGTACGCGCGCCCGGCGCTCGACATCGTCGCCGACGTGCGCGGCGGGGATTCCGGTGCACCGATCGTCAGCGACGACGGGCGCCTGCTGGCGATGGTGTGGGCGACGAGTCGGCGCACCGACGAGCGGGCCTGGGCGCTGCCGATCGAGGCCGTCGCACCGCTCCTCGAGGCGGCCGGCTCCGACGCTCCGCCGCCGGGCGTTCCCTGCTCCCGCTGAGTCAGCGGTCGCCGAGCGCGCGCATGCCGACCGGCTCGAACGGCTGGGCCGCCAGCCAGGCGGCCCAGTCCTCGCCACGGAACAGCTCGTACTCCGCCGTGCGGATGTGCGCCGTCGCCGGCTCGATGGCCTCCAGCTCACCGGGTGCGTTCGGGTGCAGCGCCATGAACGTCAACCCGTCGGGCAGATCGGCGAACATCGACTCGTAGGTGGAGCGGGCGGGCTCGTCCCGGCGCCGGGACCACGGCGTCTCGCGCACCTCGTCGAAGATCGCCCGCCCCGCTGACCGCGCCGCGTCGACCAGTGGCGCGTACTCGTCCTCTGTGCCGCCGGCGAGGTGATCGCCTGGTCCGTATGCACCGAGGGAACCGGTCAGCAGCACCGGCAAGCGGTGCTCGTCGGCGAGGCGGACGTACAGGTCGCCGAGCTCCGGCGCCAGGGCGGCGCCCATGTGGGCATCGAGGTGGGTCACGTCGATGCCGGCGGCCAGCGCCTGCTCGACCTGGGCCCGCAGCTCGGCCTCCACGGCATCGGGATCGGCGTGACGCCGGATGCTCCCGACGTCGCGCCACAGGTGGCCCGTCGCGTCGGTGAGACCCGCTGAGGCAGGCGGTGCGGTGAGTGGCCGCCAGCGGTAGTGCGCCTTCTCCGACGTCAGCGTGAGGTGCACGCCGAGGTCGAGGGTCGGATCGGCCGCCGCCTGCTCGGCGATCTCGGTGAACCACGGGCACGGCACCATCACGGACCCGCAGGTGATCGTCCCGCGCCGCGACAGCTCGACGAAGGCGACGTTGGCGCCGTGGCACATCCCGACGTCGTCCTGGTGGATCACGACTCGGCTCACAGTTCGACCTCGTTGCCCGTGCGAGCCGATTCGATCACGGCCAGCCCGATCCGCGTCGCGCGGGCGCTGGCGTCGGCCCCGGGCAACTCGACGTCGCCGCCCCTGACCCGGGCGGCGAACGCCGCCGCCTGCCCGCCCACGCCGGCGGCCATGGCATCGCCCGATGCGGAGTCGGCCAGCTCGTGCAGGCCGGTGGCGTCGCCGAGGCGGGCCCGTCCCGTCGGCAGCAGGTCGACGAAGACGGCCCCTGCCGACCCGAGCGCCTCGGTCCGCACGTCGTCACCGAACCGAGCGTTGCGCGAGAGATCGACCGTGGCCATCGCTCCGTCGTCGAGTTGCAGGACGGCCAGGAGGTTGTCGACGTCGCCGGCGGCGGCCACTGCCTCGTCGACGATCGGCAGTGACCACGCTCGCACCGTCGTGACCCGTCGCCCGGTGAGCCATTCGGCGAGGTCGTACTCGTGGACGCCGCAGTCGATGGCCAGGCCGCCGCTGACGGCCGGATCGCAGAACGACGCCGGCGGCGCGTCGGCGTCCCACTGCGCCAGCCGGAGGAACAGCGGCCGGCCGATCTGGCCGGCATCGATCGCCGCCTTGGCGGCGCTCCAGGGCGGGGAGAAGCGTCGCCAGAAGCCGACCTGCAGCACCAGGCCCTCGGCCTCGGCCATCCGCCCGAGGCGGTCGGCGTCGGCCGGATCGAGCGCCAGGGGCTTCTCGCACATGACGTGGAGGCCAGAACCGAGCGCGGCCTCGACGACGGCGGTGTGGGTCGCCGTCGGGCTGGCCACGATGCAGGCCTCGAGATCCGGGTGAGTGAGGGCGGCGACGACCTCGCGATAAGCGGCGGCGTCCGGTCGGGTGGCCGCCGCAGCCGTCAACGGGCCGTCGGCCGGCTCGGCCAGTGCGACCACGTCGATGGCGTCGACGTCGTCGAGCACGTCGAGGTGGAAGCGTCCCATCCGGCCCAGGCCGACGACGGCGACCCGCAGCGGCCCAGCGGATGGCACGGGCGAGACGTTAGGCGCGCGAGCCTGGGACGCCATGGGCGATGGTGGTGGCGATGGAACGTTGCGGGTCGGGGTCCTCGGTGTCGGGCGCATCGGGCGGATGCACGCCGAGCTGCTCGCCCACCAGGTGGAGGGCGCCGCGCTCGGCGTCGTGTACGACGTCGATCCGGTCGCCGCCAAGGCCGTAGCCGGATCGCTCGCCGTGCCCGTGGCGGAGTCGGTCGAGGAGGTGCTGGCCAGCGAACTGATCGACGCCGTGGCCATCTGCACGAGCACCGACACGCACGTCGAGATGCTCATTGCCGCGGCGTCGTCGGGCAAGGCGATCTTCTGCGAGAAGCCGCTGTCGCTCGACCTGGCCGACGTCGACCGGGCGTTGGCGGCGGTCACCGACGCCGGGGCGCGGCTGCAGGTCGGGTTCAACCGCCGCTTCGATCCGGCCCATCGGTTCGTGCGCGACTCGGTCGCCGCCGGGACCGTCGGCGCGCTGCACCTCGTGCGCATCTCGAGCCGTGACCCGGCGCCGCCGCCGATCCCGTACCTCGCGGCGTCGGGTGGCATCTTCCTCGACATGACGTGCCACGACATCGACATGGCGCGCTTCATCACCGGCACGGAGGTCGTCGAGGTGTACGCCCGTGGCGCCGTGCGGGTCGACCCGGCGATCGGCGAGGTCGGCGACCTCGACACGGCGGTGCTGACGATGCGCCACGAGGACGGCTGCCTCACGGTGATCGACAACAGCCGGCGCGCCGCCTACGGGTACGACCAGCGCGTCGAGGCGTTCGGGGATCTGGGCATGGCGACCTCGCACAACCCGCCGGCGCACACCGCCACGACGCTCACGGCGGCGGGGGCGCACGGTCCGGCGCTGCCGCACTTCTTCGTCGAGCGCTACCTGCCGAGCTACATCCTCCAGTGGGAGGCGTTCTGCAACTACGCCCGGTCCGGGGGCCCGTCACCCGTGACCGCGGCCGACGGGCGCGCTCCGCTGGCCGTCGGGATGGCGGCCTGGAGATCGGTGCGCGAGGGCCGTCCCGTCGAGGTCTGACCGGCCGGGCCTGGCTCGAGGTCGGCGACGAGCCGGCCGTCGACCTCGGCGACGGAGTACGTGCCGAGCGGCACCTTCACCGGCCGGCGGGTCGGAGCGCCCGTGTAGACGTCGAAGCGGCCGTTGTGCTTCGGGCACTCGATGCAGCCGTCGACGAGCAGGCCGTCGGCGAGGTGGGTCTGGCTGTGGGTGCACATGCCGTCGAGCAGCACGTAGCCACCGTCGTCGGGGCGGCAGAGCACGTAGGTGGCCTCGCCGATGTCCACCCGGGCCAGCTGACCGGGAGCGAGGCGGTCGACCCGACCGAGATCGACGCCGCCGCCGTCGCGCACCGTGGCCGTGGTGGTGGCGGCGGGATCGAACGTGAGGTGGGCGGTGTCGGCGGGCACGGCCCGGCCCGGGATCTGCCAGTCGGGGTCCTGGCGCTGGTGGCGCAGGGCGTCGACGATCTCGCGGTAGGCGTCGAGCACGGACGTGTTCGGGCGGGGGAGGTGGGGGGCGACCTCGCGGTGCAACGCCGGCAGCGCGTGGTACGGCACCGTCGGGAAGAGGTGGTGCTCGAGGTGGTAGTTCATGTTCAGGTACAGGAACCGCAGCACCGGGTTCATGTAGACGGTGCGCGTGTTCAGCCGGTGGTCGAGCACGTCCTCGCGCAGGCCGGCGTGCTGCACCGTGCCGAAGAACCACAGCCACCAGGCGCCGTAGAACGACGGCAGACCGATGAACATCAAGGGCACGATCGACCCGACGGCGATCGACCAGGCGGCGACGCCGCCGAGCACGGCGAGGAACGCTCGCGCCTCCCACACCACGCGGCGCAGCTCGTCGGGCGGCACGAAGTCCCTGGCGTCGTCGTCGATCGCACCGGCGGCGTGGCGGGCCATGCGCCACAGCGCCTTCGGTCCGTTGACGAGGTTGAGCAGGTTGGGCAGGACGTTGCGCCACCGGAACGGTCGGGTGAAGAGGACCTCGGGGTCGCGCCCCACGATGATCGTGTCCGAGTGGTGGCGGACGTGCGACCAGCGCCACATCGTCGGTTCGCGCAGCAGCATGAACGAGGCGAGGTAGTAGACGACGTCGTTGGCCCAACGCGACCTGAAGGCCGTGCCGTGCCCGCACTCGTGCCAGCGGGGGTCGGACGACGCGCCGTACAGCGCCCCGTAGACGGCGAAGGCGGGGAGCGACCACCACGACCAGACGGTGAACCAGGCGAGTACGCCACTGCCGACGAGCAGACCCAGCCACAGCACGACGTCGCGGGCGGCGCGACCGTTGCTCCGCATGGTCAGCGCCTGCAGCCGCTCGGGGTCGATGGGCGGTCGGTACCAGCGGGCGTCGGCGAGGCCGAGCTCGATGGCGCGCCGGGAGTCGGGCCCGGTGAGCGTGTAGTCACGCGGAGGGCGTGGGCGGTCGAGCACCGCCACCAGTCTGGCCGCTCCGGCCGCCAGAACGAACCGGATCCGTGCCCCGATCAGGGTTGGAGACCACGGCAAACGGTCGTTCGGAGCGGGTGGGGAGGTCGCCCGGGGCCGGTTCGCCGTTCCGGCACTAGCCTCGCCCGAGTGTCCGACGCCGTCGCGCGGTCTCCGCTCTTCTCGCTGGCGTCGGCTCGGAAGGATCGCCAGCGCATCGAGCGCGAGATCCACACCGCCGTGCAGTCGTCCGATCCGTACCTGACGGAGATCGCCTCACACCTCGTGGTGGCCGGCGGCAAGCGGCTGCGGCCGATGGTCGCCGTCGTCGCCGCCGCCGTCGATGGGGGCCAGGCCAGCGACGACGTCGTGCGTGGCGGCGTGGCGTGCGAGCTCGTCCACCTCGGCTCGCTGTACCACGACGACGTGATCGACGAATCGGACACGAGGCGGGGCGTCGAGACGGTCAACGCCAAGTGGGGCAACCTGCAGGCGATCCTGGCGGGCGACTTCCTGCTCTCGCGGGCATCGGAGATCGCCGCCTCGCTCGGCACCGAGGTCGCCGCCCTCCTGGCCCGCACCATCGGGTGGCTGTGCGAGGGCGAGATCGAGCAGCTCCGTCACACCTACGACGTGCGCCGGCCCGAGGACAGCTACTTCGTGTCGATCCAGGGCAAGACGGCGTCGTTGTACGGCAGCGCAGCGCGCATCGGGGGCATCGTCGCCGGGCTCGATCGCCCGACCATCGACGCCCTCACGGCGTGGGGCAACGCCTACGGCATGGTCTTCCAGATCGTCGACGACGTGCTCGACATCACCGACACCACGGAGCAGCTCGGAAAGCCCGCCGGCCACGACATGGTCGAGGGCGTCTACACGCTCCCGGTGCTGCGGACCCTGGCCCTCGAGCGGGCCGTCGGCGAGGAGCTCTCGTGCTTGCTCGGCCAGCCGCTCGGCGTCGCCGAACGGGAGAAGGCGCTGGACATCGTGCGGGCCAACGAGGGCGTGGCGAGTGCCCTGGCGACGGCCCGTCAGTACGTCAGCGCCGCCGAGGACGCGTGCGACGACCTGCCACCGGGGCCGTCCACCGACGCCCTGCGCGAGGCGCCGCAGCAGCTCCTCGAGAGCGCGGTCCTGCCCGCCTGAGCCTCCCGCGTTTGCGGCGGTGGCGCGAGTCCCCGAGCGTTCGTTCCGCAGCGAGCGTGACAGCCCAGGCCGGCCTTGCCCGGCCCAGGCCGAGTGACCGGAGTCGTCGGAGCGACCGAGGCCATCAAACACAGTCCCCGAGCGTTCGTTCCGCAGCGACCGTGACAGCCCAGGCCGGCCTTGCCCGGCCCAGGCCGAGTGAGCGGAGTCTTCGGAGCGACCGAGGCCATCAAACACAGTCCCCGAGCGTTCGTTCCGCAGCGACCGTGACAGCCCAGGCCGGCCTTGCCCGGCCCAGGCCGAGTGAGCGGAGTCTTCGGAGCGACCGAGGCCATCAACACAGCTCAGCGCTTGATGGCGTCGTAGCGGGCCAGGGCTTCCTTGCGTTCGACGGCGTGGTCGACGATCGGGTCGGGATAGCCGTCCGGAGGACCGTCGGGCCGCGTCCATGGCTGGTGCACCGCCTTGCCCTCGACCCCGGCCAGCTCGGCGACCCACCGGCGGATGTACGTCCCGTCCGGGTCGAACTTCTCGGACTGCGTCACCGGGTTGAAGATGCGGAAGTACGGCGCGGCGTCCGTGCCCGTGCCGGCGACCCACTGCCAGCCGTGGTTGTTCGACGCCAGGTCACCGTCGACGAGCTGTTCCATGAACCACCGAGCGCCACGCGTCCAATCGACGTGGAGGTCCTTGACGAGGAAGCTCGCGGTGATCATCCGCACCCGGTTGTGCATCCACCCCTCGGCCACCAGTTGGCGCATCCCGGCGTCGACGATCGGGTAGCCGGTGCACCCGTCCCGCCACGCCTCGAACCGCTCGTCCGAACGCTTGCCGCCGTCGACCTCCATGGCCGCCATGCGCTCGTCCCACGACGACCACGCCGACGCTGGCCACTCGTGCAGCACGTCGCCGTAGAAGTCCCGCCATGCCAGCTCCTTGACGAACGTGTCGTGGGACCGGTTGCGGCCGTCGAGCCTGCGGATCGCTTGGCGTGGGTGGAGGCACCCGTACTTGAGGAACGCCGACAACCGGCTGGTCGAGTCGGCACCGGGATCGTTGCGTCCGGCGGCGTAGTCGTCGGCGTTCGTGCGGAGGAACCGGTCGAGCGCTCGGTGTGCCGCCGCCTCGCCCGGATCGGGCAGGTCGGCGGTCACCGCCGGTCGCTTCGGCACGCCGTCGCTGCGCACCCGGGCCACGGTGGGCACGTCGCCGGGCCGGCGGGTCGTCGCGGCGAGGCGCTGCTGGCGCCACGCCCGCAGGTAGGCGCTGTAGACCTTGAACGCCCCGCCGGCGGCCGTGCGCAGCGTTCCCGCCGGCACCGCGTACGGGCTGTCCGCCTCGACGACCTCCACGTCGTCGGCGGCCAGCGCCGACTCGACGGCCTCGTCACGGCGGCGGCCGTACACGCCGACATCCTGGGCCCGGAAGACGCGCCCGACATCGTGCTGGCGGCACAGGTCGGGGATCACCTCGGCCGGGTCGCCGTGGCGCACGACGAGGCCACCGTCGAGCGCCGCGTTCAACTCCTCCAGGCAGCCGGCCAGGAACCATGCCCGGTTGGCGCCGCTGCGTTCCCACAGCGCCGGATCGAGCACGAACAGCGGGATCACGCCAGCGTCCGCTTCCCGAGCGGCGGCGATGGCGTCGACCAGCACGTGGTTGTCGGCCACCCGCAGGTCCCGCCGGAACCAGGCGATCGTGTTGCTCACGCCGCCGCCCCTACCCATCCGAGGGTTTGCTGCATCCGAGGGTCAGCAGCGGGGATGCCCCTCACCAAACCCTCGGATGCACGAAACCCTCGGATGGGGCTAGGCCTGGGGGGCGAGGCGGACGATCGCCGCAGCGGCCTTGTACGCCGCCTCGGCGGGCCCGAGCTCGTCGGGGCGCAGCAGGTTGGCCATGATCCGCAGCACCCACTCCATCAGTGTCCGGCTGTGCATCCCGACCCTCGTCAGCTCGCGCATCAGCGCCGGGCGGCCGATGATCCGAGCAAACAAGCGGGCCACCTTGAAGTACTGGCCGTACTCGTCGTCGAGCAGTTTCGGATAGCGCTGCAGCGCCGCCGGGTCCTGATCGACCAGTGCCTCGTGCACGACGTCGGCGGCCATCCGCGCCGTCTCGTAGGCGTAGTCGATGCCCTCCCCGTTGAACGGGTTGACGCTGCCCGCGGCGTCGCCGATGACGAGGTACGTGGGCCCGGCCTTCGGGCCGACCGAGCCGCCCATCGGGATCCGCCCGCTCACCGGCCGCCCGTCGGGGTGGGCGGCGTCGATCTCCCAGCGGTCGGCGATCTGGTGGGCGTAGGCGTCGAGCAGGTGCGTGGTGTTGACGCTCTTGAAGTCGCGGAACGTCGACAGCAGCCCGACGCCGATGTTCACGGTTCCGTCGCCGACCGGGAAGATCCACCCGTAGCCGGGCATCGGGTTGCCGTT
This sequence comes from uncultured Acidimicrobiia bacterium, assembly GCA_963844175.1. Lineage (GTDB taxonomy): Bacteria > Actinomycetota > Acidimicrobiia > Acidimicrobiales > Ilumatobacteraceae > JALZMG01. The sequence continues at coordinate 78,050 of CAWJNE010000021.1, read as the reverse complement.
GCGGTCCTTCACGTCGAGGGCCGACTCGATCCACGGGTCGGCGTGGCGCGGGGTCGTCCAGTACGTGCGGATGGCGGTGCCGTACGGCCACTCTCGGGTCCGGAACGTGCCCAGGGCTCGGCCGAACCGGCTGTTGGCGCCGTCGGCGACGATCGTGTAGTCGGCGCGCACCTCGATCGCCGCGCCGTCGCCGTCGACCACCGTGGCGCCGCGCACGAACCCCCGGTCGACCAGCGGGTGCGTGGCCTCGTGGCCTTCGAGGATCGTCGCCCCGGCCCGGGCGGCGTTGGCGGCCACGAACGCGTCGAGGTCACGGCGCCGGACGACGTAACCGTAGGACGGGTACACGGGGTGCTCCGGCCATTCCAGCTCGAGCGTCCGCCCCATGCCGGTGGCTCGCAGCCCGTGATAGCGGTGATAGCTGGCCAGCTCGTGCTCGAGCCCCATATCGGCGAGCTGCTTCACGGCGCGGGGGGTCAGCCCGTCGCCGCAGGTCTTCTCGCGTGGGAAGCGGCGCTTCTCGACGACGGTCACGTCGTGGCCGTGGCGGGCCAGCCAGTAGGCGGTGGAAGCTCCCGCCGGGCCCCCGCCGATGACGAGCACCTCGGTCGACAGGACGCGTGGTGCGTCGATCGTCACGAGCGCGGTCGGTTCGCGCGCGCGCCCACCGCCACGATCGATTCCTGCGCTGGCTCGGACGTCCGCTCGCTCACCCCGGCGGAGAGCCTTCGGCCGGTACGTCGCCGATCGGGATGATCTCGAGCTCCGCACCATCGGCGTCGGTCACGCCGGCATCGGCCAGTTCGGCCAGCGTCATCCCCGATTCGAGCGCGGCGTAGGCCGGCGCCTCCTCGGAGCACCAGTTCTCGAACTCCTCGACGTACTCCTCGCTGTCCGGGTCGGCGCCTCCGAGCGTGTACCGCTCGTGGCACACGACGGCGAGGATCTCGTCGTCGGTGAGCGCGCCGCCCTCCAGCGAGCCCTGGGCCGGCATCACGCCGAACGAGCCCGCCAGGTGGGCCCCGTCGGGGCGGTCGGGGTTGCCGTAGCTCTCGACGCCCTCTGCGTTGTACGCCTCGGTGCCGAAGTAGACGAACCGCAACTGATCCTCGATGTGCGGGAACGTCAGCAGGACCTGCTCCTCGGCGAACGGACGGCCCACGCCGCCCTCGCCGTTCACGCCGTGGCAGGACGAGCAGCTGGTGTACACCTCGGCGCCGACGCCGAGGGGTCCGGACGCCTCCTCCGCCTCGGCGGTCAGCGAGCGGACGTACATGAAGATCCACACGGGGAGCAGGGCGAGGCCGAGCATCGCCCAGTACGGGATCTTCGCCCGCGACCTCGCCGCCGCCACGTACGGCGGATCGGGCTTCGGTGGGGGTGGCGGAGCCGGTGCGGCCGCCGCCTTGCGCGGGGTCGGACCCGCCGGCGCGGCCGGTGCCGAAGGCTCGGTCGTGGCCGGGGTGGCCGCAGCGGCGGTCGCGTCCCCTCCTGCTGCGTCGTCGCCGGGCTCCCCGCCACCGAGGCCGAGGGCGGCGCGCCGGTCGCGCGAGCGCTTCAGCAGGTGTTCGGGGATCTCGGTCACAGGCTCGCCACGATAGGCGCCGCACGGAGACAGCCGGCAACCACGCCGAGCGCGACGCGTCCCTGCTCACGCGGTCATCCCCGGAACTTGTGCACAACCTCGGGGAAGCCCTGGACGGCCGTGCCAGACTGCGCTTCAAGTCTGTCGAGCGGTACGGCTACGGTTCGTGCAAACGTTCACGAGCGGTCGGGCGGCAGGGCGACGCAGGCCCACGAGCGCAGCAGGAGCAGCGAGGAAGGCACACCGGATGCTGGCCATCGACATCACGAAGTGGCCTGGCATGAACGTCGCGTTCCTCACTTCGTTGGTCGCCTCGATCGCGCTGACGCTGGTCGTCATCCCGATCGGCAAGCGCCGCCCGATCGGCAAGCCGATGTCCTGGGGCGAAGCAATGCTCGCCGCGGTCTACGCCTTCGCCGTGATGTTCCTCGCCTTCGGCGTCGTGCCCCACCAGTGGATCGACCACGCCGACAAGGACCTCGGCTGGTCGAAGGACAACATCATCTACGGCCCCGGAGACATCCTGAAGCCGCAGGAGTACGGTGGGTGGCTCCCGCTCACGCTGCAGTACGAGATCGTCCGGGACACCGTCGTCGTGCTGCTCCACGTCCTGTACTTCGGCCTTCTCATCTTCATCTGGCGCTGGTGGCAGCAGCGGGGCAAGACCACGACCACCGAGGTGGCGACGAGCACGTACGGCCGCCCCCTGGTGAAGAAGGCGTAGCGATGACGAGGACCTCTCATTGCGTTCCCCGGCCACCCCGGCCACCCCGGCCACGCAGGCCGCGATGGACCGCTCGCTCGCTGGCGCTCCCTCGCTCGCAAGGGGCCGTGTGATGACCAGGACCGATGCCAACCCGCCGATGATGCCGTTCACCGACGAGTACACCCTCGTCGAGGTCGACGCCGACTACCTCACCAAGGCCGTCAAGCCGAAGCAGTTCATCCACATCGACCAGACCGAGTGCATCATGTGCGAGGGCTGCGTGGACATCTGCCCGTGGAAGTGCATCCACATGGTCTCGCCCGAGGCGATCGTCGAGGCGATCGGCACCGAACGCCCCGGTGAGGATCCGTCCGACCAGGTGGTGTTCACGATCGACGACGACATCTGCACCCGATGCGCGCTTTGCGTCGATCGTTGCCCGACCGGCGTGATCATCCTCGGCAAGGCCGGCGCCGCCGGCGTCACCGGCGACGTGCACCAGCGCACCAACAACCACGGCTACTCCTACGGCATGAGGTTCTGAGGGAACGCACACTGATGGCGAAGACGATCGACGAACAGCCCCGACCGACGATGAAGGACCGCGTGAACAAGGTCGTCGACGGCGTGCAGGGGAGCCAGGCGTGGAGCAGCATCTTCCGCCCTGGCTCGATCTTCCGCAAGGGCTACACGGACAGCCCCCGGAACCGCAGCTACGTGATCATGAACTCGGTGCTGTACCACCTGCACCCGGTCAAGGTGAAGCGCCACGCCGTGAAGGTCAGCTACACGCTGTGCCTCGGCGGTCTGTCGTTCTTCCTGTTCATCCTGCTGACGGTGACGGGCATCTTCCTGATGTTCTTCTACCGCCCAGAGGCCACAGCGGCCTGGAACGACATCTCCAACTTGCAGACGTCGGTGACCTTCGGGCTGCTCGTGCGCAACATGCACCGCTGGGGCGCCCACCTGATGGTGCTCACCGTGTTCCTGCACATGGCTCGCGTCTTCTACCACGGCGCCTACAAGCCGCCCCGGGAGTTCAACTGGGTGATCGGCGTGATCCTGCTGACGCTGACGCTGCTGCTGTCGTTCACCGGTTACCTGCTGCCGTGGGACCAGCTGGCCCTGTGGGCGGTCACCGTGGGCACGAACATGATGGGCTACACGCCGGTGTTCGGCGAGGAGGTCCGCTTCGTCCTGTTGGGAGGCGCGGAGATCGGACCCGAGACGCTCCTACGGTGGTACGTGCTGCACGTCCTGTTCTTCCCGTTCATCATCGTGATCTTCATGGCCATCCACTTCTGGCGAGTCCGCAAGGACGGAGGAATCTCGGGTCCGCTGTGATCCAGAGGAGGCACTCATGACCGAGATCCCCGAACACCTCCTGAAGCGGGCCCAGGCGGCGCGCGAGAAGTCGGCGGACACCCCGGCCGCCGAGGGGTCGGCGGCCGCACCGTCGGAGCCGGCTGCCGATACCGGCGACGCCGCCGAATCGCGGATCCCGGCCCATCTGCTCGAGCGCAGTCGCGCCGCCAAGGCCAACGTTGGTGGTGGCGGTGGAGCCGACGCGCCGGCCACTGGCGGTGGCGTCGCCGTCGCCGACCGCGTGGCCTCGGTCGTGCAGGCCACCCCGACCGGCGCGGGTGTGCCGATCGGCGCCGGACCGGGCGGGCATACCCAGCGCCTGCTGACGGTCGTGAAGAGCGGGTCGATCCAAGAGGTCAAGGCCTCACCCATCGACAAGGTGCACACCTGGCCGCACCTGCTCGCCGCCGAGTTCGTCGCCTCGCTGGCCTGCCTCGCCTTCACGTTCGTGTTCTCGGTCTTCGTCAACGCACCGCTGCTCGAGCTGGCCAACACCAACCAGACGCCGAACCCGTCGAAGGCACCCTGGTACTTCCTCGGGCTGCAAGAGCTGCTGACGATGTTCCACCCGATGATCGCCGGCGTGACCATCCCGGGCGTCGGGTTGATCATCTTGATCTTCGCCCCCTACATCGACAAGAACCCGTCGAACAAGCCCGAGGACCGCAAGTTCGCCACGTCGTTGATGACGATCCACCTCATGTTCTGGGCCGTGCTCGTCATGATCGGCTCGTTCTTCCGCGGCCCCGGCTTCAACTTCACCCTGCCATGGGCCGACGGCCTGTTCTTCGAGCTGTAGATCGGAAAGGAACCTCCCATGTCCGCCGCCGCCATCATCGCCATCGCTGTCGGTGTCGTGGTCGTGCTGGCGGCGCTGTCGTTCGTCACGCTCGCCCGCCGCTCGGACGTCCGTGGTGCTGGAGCGCTGTCAAGCGAGACTCGCCGTCGCGACCGCAGGGGGCGCGAGATCCGGCCGACGACGGAGGTGGTCGAGCCGACGCCGACCGCGCGCGACGTCGAGGCGCAGGGCACCCTGGCCCGGCGCGGGACGGCCATCGAGCCCGTCCGCGAGGTCGCCGTCGCACCGTGGAGCCCGCCCGACCCGGAAGCGATCGGCGTCAGCCGGCGGATGTTCCTCAACCGCGCCACCGTCACGTTGACCAGCGCCGGTCTCGGCGCCTTCGCCGCCGCCGGCTTCGTCGGGTTCCTCTGGCCGACGGCTCAGGGCGGCTTCGGCCAGGAGGTCAACGTCGGCAAGCTCGACGACATCATCGACACCATCCGCACCGGTGACGGGTTCTTCTACGCACCGTCGGCGCGCACGTGGATCACCGAATACCCCCGCGACGCGATCCCCAAGGCTCGCGCCATCTACGAGGAGAACATCGTCGCCGGCATGGAGTCGGCGGGCATCGTGGCCCTGTACCAGAAGTGCCCGCACCTCGGCTGCCGCGTGCCGTCGTGCGCCACCAGCGGCTGGTTCGAGTGCCCCTGCCACGGCTCGCAGTACAACCGGGTGGGTGAGAAGAAGGCCGGGCCTGCGCCCCGCGGGATGGATCGCTTCCCCATCTCGGTCGCCGGCAACGGGGACGTCACCGTCGACACTGGGACGATCGTCACCGGACCGCCGATCGGCACCAACACCACCGGCCAGGAGGCCGAGGGTCCGCACTGCATCACCGGCGGAGGTGAGCATTGAGTCTCACTGCGTTCCCCGGCCACGCCACCTGCAGCCTGCGCAGTTGCTGGCCGCTCGCTCGCTGGCGCTCGCTCGCTCGCGTCGGTGAGGGGTGCCTCAGTTGATGCTCGCACTGGCGACCACGACGATCGCCTGGATCCTCCTGGCGATCGTCGTCGTCGGGTTCCTCGTCTACGCCTTCCTCAACGGGCGGAGGGCGCGCAAGGAGGTCGGTTCGGAGATCGAGCTGGCCGCCAACCGCAGGCCGTACTTCGACGACGAGACGCTGGAGGGCCGGCGCCTCGAGCGCGTCCAGCTGTACGGCGTGCTGCTGCTCATCGTCTCCGTGATCGGCCTGCCGCTGTACTGGATCTTCGAGCCGGCCCGCCAGCGCGGGGCCGTCGCCGCCCAGGAGGAGACGTTCGAGGAATGGGGCGCCGAGCTGTTCGAGCCGACCGCCGAGGGCGGTTTCAACTGCGCCGGGTGCCACGGCGGGATGAACGCCACCGGCGGCGAGGCGCCGTACACGGTCACCGACCAGACCACGGGTGAGGTGCGCGCCGTCGACTGGCTGGCGCCCGCGCTGAACACGGTGTTCTACCGCTTCGAGCGCGACGAGGTGCGCTACATCCTGCAGTACGGCCGGCCGGGCTCGCCCATGTCAGCGTGGGGCCTCGAGGGTGGCGGACCGATGAACTTCCAGCAGATCGACACGCTGCTCGACTACATCGAATCGATCCAGATCCCGCGTGAGGAGTGCGACCCGGAGGAGGAGGGCGACCCGCTCTGCGAGACCGGCCACCTGCCGGCCGACCGCCAGGCCGACATCGAGCAGGCCGCTCGTCAGTCGGTCGAGGACGGCGAGTACGCCTCGTACGGCGAGGCGCTGTTCAACCTCGACCTGTCGAGCGGCGCGTACAGCTGCGCCCGCTGCCACACCCAGGGCTGGAGCTACGGGGACCCCGGTGTGCCGGGCCAGGGCGCGTTCGGGTGGAACCTCACCGGCGGGAGCGAGGACGCACGCTTCCCGCAGCAGGAGGACATGATCGAGTTCGTGGAGAGCGGGTCCGAGCTCGGCGTCGGCTACGCGCCCCAGGCCCAGGGCAGTGGCCGCATGCCCGGGTTCGGCGCGCTGCTGACTGACGAGCAGCTGAACGCCGTCATCGAGTACGTGCGGGGCCTGTAGGTGTTGTCATCACTGCTCGCCATCGGATGGGAGCCCGAGCTCCGCGGCATCCTCATCGTCATCATCGCCGTCGTCACATTGTGCGGCAGCGTGTACTTGATCCTGGCCACCAACCTCGGCGCCCGGCTCGGGTTCCTCGTCGCCCTTGCCGGGCTGGCCGGCTGGATGATGCTGCTCGGGATCATCTGGATGATCTACGGCATCGGTCTCAAGGGTCCCGAGCCATCGTGGATCGCCGTGCCCGGCCGTACGGTCCTGCAGGACAACAGCGCCCTGTTCACGGCCAGCGTCCTCGAGACCCGCGTCGATGTCCCCGAGGGCACGTCGTACCCCGACCAGGCGGTGATCGTGGGCGACCAGTTCATCGAAGAGGGATGGACACCGCTGTCGGAGGAGGACCCGGCGTTCGGTCAAGCGGCGGCGTCGGCGGCGGTGTTCCTCGAGGAGACGGGAGCCTTCGCCGCCGGGCAGTTCCGGCCGGTCGCCGTGTACGACATCGGCGGCGAACGCTGGCCCAAGCTCGGTGACGGCCTCGACTTCCTGGCGTTCCGCCACGAGCCGCACTACGTCGTGGTGGAGGTCGCTCCGCTGGAACAGACCCGCACCGAGCCGGGCCGGGCGCCGGCGCCGGCGGTGATCGACGAGAGCCGCCAGCACCAGTACGTCTACATGGTCCGCGACCTCGGTGCCCTGCGCCAACCGGCGCTGTTCGTCGCGCTCGGATCGGGCATCGTGTTCCTCGTGCTGTGCTGGGTGCTCCACCGCCGGGAGCGCATCCTGACCACGAACCGCAGCCTCGTCCCGGCCGGTTGAGGGAGGGAACGTGGCGCAATACCTGCCGGTGATCGTGTTGGTCGCGCTGGCCATCGTCTTCGGCGCGATCAGCTTCGGCGCCTCCCGGCTGCTCGCTCCTCGTCGGCCGTCCTCAGCCAAGCAGGCCCCGTACGAGAGCGGCATCGTGCCCAGCCGCGAACCGCCGGAGCGCTTCCCGGTCAGCTTCTACGTCGTCGCGATGCTGTTCATCATGTTCGACATCGAGATCATCTTCCTCTACCCGTACGTGATCTCGCACGCCGAGCTGGGGATCTACGGGTTCGTCGCCATCCTCATCTTCTCGGCGCTGTTCTTCCTGACCTTCGTCTACGAGGTCGCCCGCGGCGGTCTCGACTGGGGACCGCTGCAGCGCTTCCGCAACCTCGATGTCGATGCCAGGGCCTTGGCGCCCGAGCGGACCGTGACCACCACCATCCGGCGGGTCGGGACCGAAGGCCGGCCGGCGCCCGAGGAAGCGGCCTGACATGGGCGTCATCGGCGACCTTCGCGTGGACGGCCTGGCCGGCCTCGCCCACAACGTGATCACCAGCCGGCTGGAGGACGTCGTCAAGTGGGCCCGATCGCGCAGCTCCTGGCCGGCGAACTTCGGCCTCGCCTGTTGCGCCATCGAGATGATGGCCACCGGGGGCGCCCATTACGACCTCTCCCGGTTCGGCATGGAGGTCTTCCGGGCGTCGCCGCGCCAGGCCGACATCATGATCGTCGCCGGCCGGGTCAGCCAGAAGATGGCGCCCGTGCTGCGCCAGGTCTACGACCAGATGATGGAGCCCAAGTGGGTCATCTCGATGGGGGTCTGCGCGTCGACCGGCGGGATGTTCAACAACTACGCGATCGTGCAAGGCGTCGACCAGATCGTCCCCGTCGACGTGTATGCGCCGGGCTGCCCACCCACGCCCGAGACGCTGCTCCACGCCATCGAGACGTTGCACCAAGCGATCGAGGACGGCGAGCTGCTGCGCCGACGAGCGGGCGGGGCGGGCGCCAACCTGCATGTGCGGGAGATCGAGGCGCAGCCCGTGCCGGTCCTCCTCGGGAGCACGTGAGTTGGCCGACGAGCCCGACGTCGACGAGGTTGGCGCGCCCGCACCGGAGGAGCTGCACGGCTGCCCGGTGACGGAGCGGTTCGGGCAGACGGTGCTGCACCCCACCCGCCAGCGCTACGTCGAGGTCGTCAAGGCGCTCGCCGACGACGGCTACGTGATGTGCGCCGACCTCACGGCCGCCGACTACCTCGCCCACCCCGGTCGACCGCTGCCGGACGGCGTGGACGCCGAGCGCTTCGAGGTCGTCGTGAACCTGCTCGATCTGGCGGCCGGACGACGGATCCGCGTGCGCGTGCAGGTCCCGGCCGACGACCCCACGCTGCCGACGCTGTTCGACCTCCACCCCGGGACCGAAGCGATGGAGCGGGAGGTCTACGACATGTTCGGCATCGAGTTCACCGACCACCCGGACCTGACGCGCATCCTCATGCCCGAGGACTGGGAAGGTCACCCCCTGCGCAAGGACTATGACCAAGGCATGATCCCCGTCCAGTTCAAGGCGACGCGCTGATGGCTCGCTCCGCTCCGGTCGCTGCGGCACCGAGGCTGCCGTCAGCTCGCTTCGCTCGCGAAGTCGGGCACGGCCGACCTGACCATGCGCGCTCGCTGCGGTACGAACGCTCGGGAGCTGTGTCGTGACTGATGTTGTTGTGCCGCCTGGGATGGTCGCCCGCACGTCGGAGTCCGGCCAGGAGCTCAAGCCCCGTTCGGAGACCACCGCCGACGAGCTGATGCGCGAGCTCGGGGCGGTGCTGCGGATGAGCGAGGCCGAGGCGGCCCAGCTCGGCGACCTCCCCGAGGACCCCGACGAGGACCAGACGATGATCCTCAACATGGGGCCGCAGCACCCCAGCACCCACGGCGTGCTGCGGCTGATGCTGGAGCTGCAGGGCGAGACCGTGCTGCGCTGCAAGCCGATCATCGGCTACCTGCACACCGGCATGGAGAAGACGGGCGAGCGCCTCACGTACCTCCAGGGGCCGACCAACGTGACCCGGATGGACTACCTCAGCCCGTTCTTCAACGAGCTGGTCTTCTCCATGGCGGTGGAGCAGCTGCTCGGCATCGCCGACGAGCTGCCCGACCGCACGGTGTGGATCCGCACGCTGATGTGCGAGCTCAACCGGATCTCCAGCCACCTGCTCTTCCTGGCGACCAACGGCATGGACCTCGGTGCCGTGTCGATGATGATCTACGGCTGGCGGGAACGGGAGGAGGTGCTGCGCTTCTTCCAGAAGGTCACCGGGTTGCGGATGAACCACAACTACATCCGACCCGGCGGCGTGGCCGCCGACCTGCCACCTGGCTGGCGTGACGACGTGCTGGCGCTGATGGACATGCTGCCTGGGCGGCTGCAGGAGTACGACACGTTGATGACCGGTCAACCCCTCTGGCGTCAGCGGCTGCAGGGCGTCGGCGTGATCACGCCGACCGAGGCCGTCGCCCTCGGCGCCACCGGCCCGGTGCTGCGCTCGACCGGTGTCGACTGGGACCTGCGCCGGTCGATCCCGTACCTGCGCTACCCGGAGCTCGAGTTCGACGTGATCGTCGGCTCGTACGGCGACGCCTTCGACCGCTACGCGATCCGGCTCAACGAGATCCGCGAGTCGATGCGCATCGTCCACCAGATCCTCGATCGCATGCCGCCCGGGGACTACCGCATCCAGGACAAGAAGATCACGCCACCGCCGCGAGCGCGCATCGACGAGTCGATGGAAGCGCTGATCCACCACTTCAAGCTGTTCACCGAGGGCTTCAAGGTGCCCGAGGGCGAGGTCTACGTGGCCGTCGAGAGCCCGCGGGGCGAGCTCGGCTGCTACCTCGCCAGCGACGGCTCGGCGACGCCGTACCGGATGCACATCCGGGCGCCGTCGTTCGTCAACCTGCAGTGCCTGCCGCACATGATGCGCGGCGGCCTCGTCGCCGACGCCGTGGCCATCATCTCCTCGGTCGACCCGGTGCTCGGGGACGTGGATCGCTGACGTGGCGCGGCTCAACGACACGACACTGCTCATCGCCAAGGAGATCATCGGCCGCTACCCGCGCCCGAAGTCGGCGCTGATCCCCTTGCTCCACCTGGCCCAGGAGCAGGACGGGTTCGTCACCAACGAGGCGATGGCCCACGTGGCCGAGCTCGTCGGCACCACGCCGGCCGACGTCTACGGCACGGCGTCGTTCTACGAGATGTTCGTGTTCGAGCCGGTCGGGCGGTACTGCATCAACATCTGCACGAACATCTCCTGCCAGCTGCTCGGGGCGTGGGAGCTGCTCGAGCACGCCCAGCACCGCCTCAGCGTCCGGCCGGGCGGCACGACCGACGACGGGCTGTTCACCCTCGGTGACGTCGAGTGCATCGCCGCCTGCACCGAGGCCCCGGCCCTGCAGGTCAACTACCGGTTCCGCACCAACGTCAGCCCGGCCGACTTCGACCAGCTCGTCGACGACCTCGGCGCCGGCCGGCTCGACGACGACATCCCGCCGTTCGGCACGTTGAGCCGGATCCGCCAGCGCACCACTGACCGCTGGGCCGGCACCGGTGCAGCCGCGCAAGCGACGGTCGACGCGCGATGACGGACCAACCGGTGAGCTTCCGACCGGGTGGCGCGGTGCCGACCGGGCCGGAGATCATCACGTCCAGGTTCGGCGTCGCCGACGGCTACACCTACGACGGGTACGTGCGCACGGGCGGCTACCGCGCGCTGCGTGCCGCGCTGGCCGACATGACGCCGCAGCAGGTGCACGAGCAGGTGAAGACGTCGGAGATGCAGGGCCGCGGCGGCGCCGGCTTCCCGACCGGCGTCAAGTGGGGGTTCCTCCCACCCGACGTCTTCCCGCGCTACGTCGTCGTCAACGGCGACGAGAGCGAGCCCGGTACGTTCAAGGATCGGCTGCTCATGGAGCTCGACCCGCACCAGTTGATCGAGGGCACCATCCTCGCCTGCTACGCAGTCGGTGCCGCCCAGGCCTTCCTGTACGTGCGCGGTGAGATGGCGCTGGCCCAGGAGCGCATCGCCCAGGCACTCAACGACGCCTACGCCCACGACCTCGTCGGGCGCAACATCCTGGGCTCGGACTTCTCCGTCGACGTCACGCTGACGTGGGGCGCCGGCGCCTACATCGTCGGCGAGGAGACGGCGCTGATCGAGAGCCTGGAGGGCGAGCGAGGGATGCCCCGGCTGAAGCCGCCGTACTTCCCGGCCGCCAAGGGGCTGTACCTGCAGCCGACGATCGTCAACAACGTCGAGACGCTGTCCAACGTGCCCTGGATCCTGCTCGAGGGGGGCCAGGCGTTCCGCGACATCGGCGTCCCCACATCGACGGGCATGCGCATGTTCGCCGTCAGTGGGCACGTCGAGAAGCCGGGGGTGTTCGAGGTGCCCCAAGGCCTCACGACGTTCCGCATGCTGTTCGAGGCGCCCGAGTACGGCGGTGGCATCCGCGACGGACGCGCCCTGAAGGCGTTCATCCCGGGCGGTGCATCGGCACCATGGTTCTTCGACGAGCACGCCGACCTGCCGCTCGACAAGCCCACGGTCGACAAGGCCGGCTCGATGCTCGGGTCCGGGGCCATCGTGGTGATGGACGACCGGACCGACATGGTCGCGGCATGCTGGCGGGTCGTGCGCTTCTTCGCCCACGAGAGCTGCGGCAAGTGCACGCCGTGCCGCGAGGGCACGACGTGGCTGGAGCGCATCCTCAAGCGGATGCTCGACGGCGAGGGCCGCCCCGACGATGTGGCCACGCTGATGGACGTCAGCGAGTCGATCAGCCCGGGCATCGCCTGGCCGCCTCGCCAGACCACGATCTGCCCGCTTGGCCCGAGCGCGGTCAGCCCCATCGCGTCAGCGGTGCGCCGCTTCCCCGAGGAGTTCCAGCACTACGTGGAGCACGGACGGCCGATGGACGGCCTGCGTCGCCACCCGATCCACGGGACCACCGCCGATGTCGTCTGACGATTCGACCCGCAACGAGCAGGTCCACGCCGAGGAGACCGAGGACGGCGACGAGCGGGCCGACGCCGTCGAGGAGCACGCCGAGCCGGTCGCCGACGACCAGGGCCTCTCGACGCAGCCCGCCGAGACGGCGACCGACACGCCGGCGCCCGAGCCGGCCTCGGACGACTCCGAGCGCGAGCCGGATCCGGAGCCGGCGGCCGAGCCCGAGCCCGAGCCCGAGCCGGCCAAGACGACGCTGACCGTGACGATCGACGACCGACCGTGGGAGGCCCAGCCGGACCAGCTCGTCATCGACGCCTGCGAGGACGCCGGGGTGTACGTGCCGCGCTTCTGCTACCACCCGCGCATGCGTCCCGTGGGGATGTGCCGCCAGTGCCTCGTCGAGGTCGAGGGACCACGCGGCCCGATGATGGTGGTCAGCTGCATGACCCCCGTCGCCGAGGGCCAGGTCGTGCGCACCGCGACGCCGGGCATCAAGCGGGCCCAAGAGGGCGTCCTCGAGCTCCTGCTGGCCAACCACCCGCTCGACTGCCCCGTCTGTGACAAGGGTGGGGAGTGCCCACTGCAGGACCAGGCCTACTCGCACGGTCCCGGCGAGAGCCGGTACGTCGAGGAGAAGCGCCACTTCGAGAAGCCGATCCCGATCAGCAGCCTCGTCAACCTCGACCGCGAGCGGTGCATCCTGTGCGATCGGTGCACCCGCTTCGCCGACGAGGTGGCCGGCGACCCACTGATCTCCTTCACCCACCGCGGCAACGAGACGCAGATCCTCACGTTCCCGGACCTGCCCTTCGCCTCCTACTTCTCCGGCAACACCGTGCAGATCTGCCCGGTCGGTGCGTTGACGGCCACGCCGTACCGGTTCAAGGCCCGGCCGTGGGACCTGGAACAGGTCGAGAGCACCTGCACGACGTGTTCGGTGGGCTGCCGCATCGTCGTGCAGTCGAGCCGTGATCAGCTGTTGCGCTACCAGGGCGTCGACTCGGACCCGGTCAACTGGAGCTGGCTGTGTGACCGGGGTCGGTTCGACTTCGAAGCGGTCAACTCGTCCGATCGCCTCGGCGCTCCGCTGGTGCGCGGCGAGGGCGGGCTGACCGAGACGAGCTGGAATGCGGCGATGGCGGCTGCCACCCAACTGGTCGGCGAGGCGATCGGCGAACGCGGTGCCGACGGCATCGCCATCCTCGGTGGGGCCCGGGGCACGAACGAGAGCGCGTTCGCGTGGGCCCGGCTGGCTGATGCCCTCGGGGTGACCCAGCGCGACGCCCAGCTCGGCGACGGGCTGCCCCCGGCGCTGCTGTCGCTCCCGCGGGCGACGATCGACGAGGCCGCCGCGGCGTCCACGATCGTGCTCCTCGGGCCCGACCTGAAGGAAGAGCTGCCCGTCCTCTACCTCCGCCTGCGCCACGCCGCCGAGCAACGGACGTCGCGGATCATCGAGATCGGCCCGATGCAGACCGGGCTGGCGCCGTACGCCTGGCGGCACATCGCCGCCGAGGCCGGTGCGGCGACGACCGTCGGGCGGGCGCTCGCCGAGCAGGAGGTCGTCGACCAGCTCGGCGCCGGCCCGGTCGTGATCGTCGCCGGCCGCGGCAACCTGGCCGAGTCGCAGGACGCCGCCGTGGCGACGCTGTCGGCCGTGCTCGCCGCCTGCCCGGGCGCCAAGGTCCTGCCGGCGCTGCGGCGGGGCAACGTCGTCGGCGCCCTGCAGCTCGGGCTGGCGCCGGACGGTCTCGACGCCATCGGCATCCTCACCGCCGCCGCCGAGGGTCGGATCGACCTGCTCGTCCTGCTCGGTGCCGATCCGATCGCCGACTGCCCCGACGCCGACCTGGCGCGGCGGGCGTTGGCCGGCGCCCGGCGAGTGGTCGCCGTCGATACGTTCCTCACCGAGTCCTCCCAGCAGGCGGACGTGGTGCTGGCGGCGGCGGCGTTCGGCGAGCAGGACGGCACGACGACGAACCTGGAAGGTCGGGTGTCGGCGGTGGCCCAGAAGGTCACACCGCGCGGCACGTCGCGACCGGACTGGATGATCGCCGCCGACCTCGCCGAGCGGCTCGGCCACCCCGACGTCGCCGACGAGTTGCTGTCCGTCGAGGCGATCACCGACCGCATCGCCGGCCAGGTGCCCGCCTACCGCTCGGCCACACGCGCCGGTCTGGCGTCGACCCGCAACGGCGTGCTGGCCGTCGCCCCGGCCGACGCTGCGGCGTGGGCGGCGGACGGTCAGGATGGCGAGGCGCCCGTCCGCAACCGCTATGACTACCGGCTCGTGCTCAGCCGGCAGTTGTACGACCGGGCGATCGGGACGACCCGCTCCCCATCGCTCGCTCCGCTGGCCGGCAGCAGCGCCGCCCACCTCCACCCGTTGGATCTGGACGCACTGGGCGTCGCTGCCGGCGACCAGGTGCGCGTGGTCGCTCCGCGCGGCACCGTGCTGCTCCCGGTCGTCGCCGACCCTCGGGTGGTCCGGGGTTCCCTGCGCGTCCCGTTCAACGTCGCCGGGACCGCAGTCACCGATCTGGTCGACGCCGGCGCGGCGGCGACCGATGTGCGGGTGGAGCGCCTCTGATGATCGCCATCGATCCGCTGCTGATCGGCGACCTCCTCTGGACGCCACTGATCATCGTGCTCGTGAAGGTCGTCGTGATCTTTGCCGTCGGCCTGCTCGGCACGATGTTCATGGTCTGGTTCGAACGCAAGATCATCGCCGGCATGCAGAACCGCGTCGGGCCGAACAAGGCCGGCCCCTTCGGGATGTTGCAGACGCTCGCCGACGGCATGAAGCTGATCTTCAAGGAGGACTTCCTGCCCGATCGGGCGAACCGGATCGTCTACCGCATGGCGCCGTTCCTGGCCTTCGTGCCGGCGTTCGTCGTCTGGTCGGTGATCCCGCTCGGCGGCGACTTCCGGGACGGCGGCACCGGCGTCGTCACGTGGTTCGGCGAGCAGACGCGGGTGATGCTCGCCGACCCGCCGATCGGCATCCTGCTGGTGCTGGCCGTGTCGTCGATCGCCGTGTACGGGATCATGCTCGCCGGTTGGTCCAGCGGCTCGAAGTACCCGTTGCTCGGGGCGGTGCGGGCGTCGGCGCAGATGGTCAGCTACGAGGCTGCGCTCGGACTCAGCGTGGCCGCCGTCCTGCTCAGCGCCGGGACACTGTCGACGGCCGGCATCGTCGCCGAGCAGGGCTCGCTCGCCGACTGGAACCTGGTTGCCACGGGTGTCGTCCCGTTCGTCGTGTTCATGATCGCCGCCACGGCCGAGCTCAACCGGCCACCGTTCGACCTCGTCGAGGCCGAGCAAGAGCTGGTCGGCGGGTTCAACACCGAGTACTCGGCGTTCGGCTTCGCCCTGTTCTTCCTGGCCGAGTTCATGAACACGATCACGATGAGCGGCATCATCGTGACGCTGTTCCTCGGGGGTCCACAGCCACTCTCGATCGGCGACTGGACCGCCGACATCCCGCTGATCCCGAACGGGCTGGAGGGGACGGTCTGGTTCGTCCTCAAGCTGTTCGTGTTCCTGTACGTCTACGTGTGGCTACGGGCGACGCTGCCCCGTCTGCGCTACGACCAGCTGATGGACCTCGGCTGGAAGGTGCTGATCCCTGTCGCTCTCGGGTGGTTGCTCCTGCTGGCCGCCATCCAGGTCGGGCGGGACAACGACTGGAACCTGGTCGTCGTGGTGGTCGTGTCGTTGGCCGTGTTGATCGCGTCCGGTGCGCTGATGATCGGCGCCGTTCGGATCAGCGGCCGCAATCGGGAAGGGGTGATGACCTGATGGGGTACCTCGAGGGCTTCCTCGTGACGGCACGCCAGCATCGCCTGTTCGGCGGCAAGCGCTTGACGAAGAACTACTCCGGCGGTCGCAAGGCCAAGAAGGCCGAGGATCGCGCGGACGCCAAGGAGGGCGGCGACCACCTCGCCGCTCCAGACCTGCGCGACGACGTCAAGATGACCAAGCCGGCGCGCGTCCACGGTCGCCACGTCCTCAACCGGTACGAGGACGGGATGGAGAAGTGCATCGGCTGCGAGCTCTGCGCCGGCGTGTGTCCGGCGGACTGCATCTACGTGCGCGGCGCCGACAACGACCCGGACGACCCCACGTCGCCGGGAGAGCGGTACGGGTTCGTCTACGAGATCAACTACCTGCGCTGCATCCACTGCGACCTGTGCGTCGAGGCGTGCCCGACCGAGGCGATCACCGAGTCGAAGCTGTTCGAGTTCTCGTTCACCAACCGGCGTGACGCCATCTACACGAAGACCGAGCTCGTCGTGGGAGACGACGGGCGACCAAAGCACCTGCCGTGGGAGGACTGGAGGACGGGTGACGACGTCAACACCAGCGCCTGGGTGCGCGCCACGGCGCCGTCGGGCGACGCCGACTTCGTCGGGCAGGTCGGCTGGAGCGCCGACCTCGGCTACGGCACCCGCGACCCGGAGCAACCGGCGCCATGAGGCTCGCCAGCGCCGCCGTTTGCGTCACCGTTCCCGCCAGCCGCCGTGACTTCGGTGACGCAACTCTCGACGCCTCGGTTTGCGTCACCGTTCCCGCCGCCGGCGGCGACTGCGGTGACGCAAACCCAGTACGGGACGGCGTCCGATGATCGATCTGATCGTGTTCGTCGTCGCCTCGCTGATGGTGGTCGTCGGGGCCATCGGGGTGATCGCGTACCGTCACCCGGTGCACGCTTCCCTCAGCCTCGTGCTGACGCTGTTCGGCGTGGCCGTGCACTTCGTGGCGATGGAGGCTCACTTCCTGGCCGCCGTGCAGGTCATCGTCTACGCCGGTGCCATCGTCGTGCTGTTCCTGTTCGTGATCATGCTGCTCGGCGTGGACAAGGTGCAGGACCTGCGCACCGAACCGCTCCCGATCCAGCGCCCGCTGGCTGCGGTGATGGGTGTCGGCGTGGTCGGTCTGCTCGTGGCCGCCATCGTCGCCGCGCGTGACACCGCCCCGCTGGCCGTCGGCTCCGGGATCTCCGTCGCCGGGGAGCCCGCCGGGGACGGCGCCGTCGTCGAGAACGACGCCAACATCCGCCAGCTCGCCGGCAATCTCTTCAGCGACAACGTCTTCGCTTTCGAGCTGACGTCCGTGCTGCTGATCGTCGCCGTCGCCGCCACCGTGGTGCTGACCCGGCGCGAGCGCCCGCGCCGCGACGTCGAGGAGTCGACTCGGTCGTGATGGCGGCGATCGAACCGACCACCACGTGGTACCTGATCCTCGCCGCGTTCGTGTTCGGCATCGGCGCCGTCGGCGTGATGATCCGGCGCAACCCGCTGGTCATCTTCATGTGCATCGAGCTGATGCTCAACGCCGTGAACCTCAGCTTCGTCGCGCTGTCCCGCCAGCTCGGTGACATCGGCGGCCAGACCGCGGTGTTCTTCGTGCTCGTGGTGGCGGCCGCCGAGGTCGTGGTCGGCCTCGGCATCATCGTGTCGATCCTCCGGCGCCGTCCGGGCGCCACCGCCGACGACCTGTCGGAGTTGCGAGGATGAGCGCTCCTCCGGTCGGTTCGAGCGCCAGCGAGACGCGACGAGCGGGCGAGTCGTCGCGCGAGCGGGGCCGTTGAGATGGCCGAGATCGTCTGGCTGATCCCTGCGTTCCCGCTGTTCGGGTTCGCGGTGCTGCTGCTCCTCGGTCGGCGCCTCGGCGATCCCAAGTCCGGCTACTTCGCCACGGCGATGATGGTCGGCTCGTTCGCCGTCTCCGTCGGGGCGTTCTTCGACCTCCTCGGCCGGCCGGACGAGGAGCGTCACGAGGTCGTCGACCTGTTCTCGTGGCTGCCGGTCGGCTCGCTGCGCGTCGACATGTCCTTCCTGGCCGATCCGTTGAGCATCGGGATGTGCCTGTTCGTCACGGGCGTCGGCGCGCTGATCCACCTCTACGCCATCGGCTACATGCACGGCGACGCCAAGTTCTCCAAGTTCTTCCTGTACCTCAACCTGTTCGCCCTCTCGATGCTCCTGCTCGTGCTCGGCGAGAACCTGCTCGTCACGTTCCTCGGCTGGGAAGGCGTCGGCACGTGCTCCTACTTGCTCATCGCCTTCTGGCAGACGAGGGAGTCGGCGGCGACAGCGGGCAAGAAGGCGTTCGTCACCAACCGGGTCGGCGACTTCGGGTTCATGCTGGCGATGTTCCTCGCCTTCGGCGCCGTCGGCTCGCTCAGCTACTCGGTGCTCAACGGCGCCGCCGAGGAAGGCCTGCTGGCCGAGTCGAGCGCGACGGCGATCGCCGCCTTGTTGTTCCTCGGGGCCGTGGGCAAGTCGGCGCAGCTGCCGCTGTACTTCTGGCTGCCCGACGCGATGGAGGGCCCGACGCCCGTCTCGGCGCTGATCCACGCCGCCACCATGGTGACCGCCGGTGTGTACCTGATGGTGCGCGTCAACCCCGTGCTCGCCGTGTCGGCCGATTGGGTGCCCGAGCTCATCGGCTGGATCGGCGTGTTGACGGCGTTCTTCGCCGCAACAGTGGCCATGGCCCAGAACGACATCAAGAAGGTCCTCGCCTACTCCACGGTGAGCCAGCTCGGCTACATGTTCCTGGCCGTCGGCTCCGGCGCCTACGTGGCGGCGATCTTCCACATGATCACCCACGCCTTCTTCAAGGCGCTGCTGTTCCTCGGCGCCGGCTCGGTGATCCACGGCATGCACGACGAGCAGGACATGCGGCGCATGGGGATGCTGCGCGCCCTGATGCCGATCACCGCCATGACCTTCATCGTCGGCTGGCTGGCCATCGCCGGCGTGCCGCCCTTTGCCGGCTTCTGGTCGAAGGACGACATCCTGCTCTTCTCACTGGCCGCCAACCCCGTGTGGTACGTCATCGGTCTGGTCACGGCGGTGCTCACCGCGTACTACATGACCCGCCAGGTGATCATGGTCTTCTTCGGCGAGGCGCACTGGCATGACGCGGCCGCCGAGCACGGCGCCCATGGCGAGATGAAGCCGCACGAGAGCCCGCCGACGATGCTGGTGCCCTTGGTCGTGCTGGCCGGTCTCTCACTCGTCGGCGGGCTGATCCAGCTGCCCTTCGGTGCGTCGTGGGAGCGGCTCGAGCACTGGCTGGAGCCGGTGATCGAGTTCGGCGAGGCCGACATCACCGACACGGCGGCATACGACGCCAAGTACCTGTTGCTCGTCCTGGCCGCCGTCCTCGCCGTGGCCGGCATCGCATTGGCGTGGCTGGTGTACCAGAAGCGCAGGATCAAGGCCGTCGAGCCGACGCTGTTCGCCAACGCCTGGTACTACGACCAAGCGGTGTCCGACTTCATGGGCGGGCCCGCGCGCGAGGCGGCGGAGGGCGCCGCCTGGTTCGACCACAACGTCATCGACGGCGCGGTGCGCGGGACGGCCGTCGTCGTGCGCGACACCGCCGGCGAGCTGCGCAAGGGCCAGAGCGGCTACGTGCGGGCCTACGCCGGCTTCATCGGTCTCGGCGTCGTCGTGCTCCTGGCCTGGTTCGTCGTGGCGAGAGCGATCCTGTGAGTGTGAGCGCGCGTCCGGGGCTCGGCCGGATTCCCGGGCCCGAGTGTGCGAGCGAACGATCGTTGGTAGTGAGCGAGCGTCCGGGGTTCGGCCGGGTCTCCGGGCCCGAGTGTGCGAGCGAACGATCGTGATCGCCGCCGAATCGGGAGCGGGCGAGCTCGGATTCCCGATCCTCACCGCGCTGGTGCTGGTCCCAGCGATCGGGTCGGTGCTCGTCGCGCTGACCGGCAACCGCCGGCCGGAGATCGTCAAGCTGGTCGGGCTCCTCGCCGCCGTGCTGACGCTGGCCCTGACGATCTGGATGGTCGCCACGTTCGACAGCGGCGAGGCCGGCTACCAGTTCGTCACCAAGCACACGTGGATCGAGGAGTGGGGGATCTCATGGCACCTCGGTGTCGACGGCATCTCGTTGCTGCTCGTCGCGCTGACCGGCCTGCTGTTCCCCCTGGCGATGGTCGCCGTCCAGCCGCACCACGACGACAAGTCGTACCTCGCCTGGCTGCTGCTGTTGGAAGCCGGGATGATGGGCAGCTTCCTCAGCCTCGACCTCTTCATGTTCTTCGTCTTCTTCGAGGTCGTGCTGGTCCCGATGTACTTCCTCATCGGCGGGTGGGGCTACGAGGGCCGCGTCACCTCGGCGTTGAAGTTCTTCCTGTTCACCATGTTCGGGTCGGCGTTCATGCTCGTCGGCGTCGTCGCGACAGCCTTCCTGGCCCGCGACAACGGGGTCGGGCAGTTGACCTTCGACCTCACCGTCATCGCTGAGCAAGCCGACTTCCCGACGAACACCGGACGATGGTTGTTCTTCGCGTTCGCAATCGCCTTCGCCGTGAAGGTGCCGATCGTCCCGCTGCACACCTGGCTCCCCGACGCCCACACCCAGGCGCCGACCGCAGGCTCGGTGATCCTCGCCGGCGTGATGCTGAAGCTCGGCACGTATGGGCTGCTGCGGTTCGGCGTCTACTTGTTCCCCGATGCCGCGCTCTGGGCCCGGCCGCTCTTCCTCACACTCGCCGTGATCGGCATCACCTACGGCGCCATCGTCGCCACGATGCAGAAGGACCTCAAGCGGCTGGTCGCCTACTCGTCGATCGCCCACCTCGGGTTCATCGTGCTCGGCGTGTTCGCCATCACCCGCCAGTCGATCACGGGCGGCGTGCTGCAGATGATCAACCACGGCATCTCGACCGGTGCGCTGTTCCTCCTCGTCGGCTGGATCTACGAGCGGCGCCACACCCGACAGATCTCCGAACTGCGCGGCTTGCAGGCGGTGGCGCCGATGTTCGCCGCCGGCTTCATGGTCGTGATGCTCTCGTCCGTCGGCGTCCCCGGGCTCAACGGGTTCGTCGGCGAGTACCTCATCCTCATCGGGTCGTTCCAGTCGGCCCGGTGGTGGGCGGTCGTCGGGACGGTCGGGGTGATCCTCGCCGCCGTCTACCTGTTGTGGGCCTACCAGCGGGTGTTCCACGGCGAGCCGGACGAGGCCAACCGCTCGTTCCCGGAGATCCGACCCCGTGAGGCCAGCGTGCTCGGCGTGCTGATCGCCATCATCGTCTTCACCGGCGTCTACCCGAAGCCGATGATCGACCGGGTCGAGCCGAGTGTCGACGCGCTCATCGCCCATGTCGAGGAGCGCACCGGTGAGGTCGCGCCGGAGCCGGAGCCCGAGCCGCTGCAGCCCGAGGAGGCCGGCGGATGAGCGAGGGAGTCTTCGACCGAGCGAATCATCAGCACCGTCCGTTCGATCATGGCCGAGCACTTGTTGCGCTCTTACTCGGCGTCATCGGTCAAGGTCGGGTCCACACATGATCGTGCAGATCGTCCCGATGCAGGCCGGGTTCGACGGTCCGGAGGTCAGCTGGTTCTCGCTGTCGCCGATCCTCGTGCTCGTCGGCACCGCCCTCGTGCTCCTCGTTGTTGGCGCCCTGCTGCCGCGCTGGCCCCGGGGTTCCTACGCGTTCGTCACCGCCGCCGCCGCCGGATCGGCCGCCGTGCTGGCGATGGTCCTGTGGGGCCAGGCCACCGACGACGGACCGAGCACGCTGGTCGGCGGCGCGCTGGCCTTCGACGCGTTCGCCATGTTCGTCACGATCACGATCTGCGCCGGCCTGCTGCTGGTGTCGCTGGTCGCCGACGACTACCTCCGTCGCGAGGATCTCGACGGGCCTGAGGTGTACGCGCTGATGCTCGTCGCCGCCACCGGGCGGGATCGTGATGGGCGCGGCCAACGACCTGATCGTGCTGTTCATCGGTCTGGAGACGCTGTCGCTGGCCTTCTACGTGCTGTCGGCGAGCTACCGGCGCAAGGCCGGCAGCTCGGAGAGCGGGATCAAGTACTTCGTGCTCGGCGGGTTCTCCTCGGCGTTCTTCCTCTATGGCATCGCCCTCGTGTACGGCGCGCTCGGCTCGACCAACATCAGCAACATCGTGACCACCTTGTCGAGCGGCATCTCCCTCGACCGCAACGACGCGCTGGTTCTGGCCGGCACGGCCCTCCTGCTCGTCGGACTGGGATTCAAGGTCGCCGCCGTACCGTTCCACGTGTGGACGCCGGACGTCTACCAGGGCGCTCCGACACCGATCACCGCCTTGATGGCTTCGGTCGGCAAGGTCGCCGCCTTCGCTGCGCTGATGCGCGTCGTGGTCGTGGCACTGCCGTTCTACCGCGACGACTGGCGACCGGTCGTGTGGGCACTGGCGTTCCTTTCCATGGTCGTCGGCGCCGTGCTCGCCGTCGTGCAGACCGACGTCAAGCGCATGCTCGCCTACTCGTCGATCAACCACGCCGGCTTCATCCTGGTCGGCGTCGAGGCCGCCTCGTACCGGGCCGGTGAGGTCGACAGTGGGCTCGGCGTACCGAGCGCACTGGTGTACCTCCTGGCCTATGCCGTGCTGGTCGTCGGGACGT
Organism: uncultured Acidimicrobiia bacterium; assembly: GCA_963844175.1. Taxonomy (GTDB): domain Bacteria; phylum Actinomycetota; class Acidimicrobiia; order Acidimicrobiales; family Ilumatobacteraceae; genus JALZMG01. The sequence goes on along the minus strand of CAWJNE010000021.1, from coordinate 55,299 downwards.
TCGCCGTCGTCGCCCTGGTCGCCGGACGAGGTGACGAGCGCACCGGGCTCGACGCCTTCCGCGGGTTGTCGCGCAACCGCCCGGCGCTCGCCCTGGCGTTGACGATCCTCCTCGTCGCGCAGGCCGGGGTGCCGTTCACGAGCGGCTTCATCGCCAAGTTCGGCGTCATCCGGGCCGCCGTCGACGAGGGCAGCTACCTGCTCGCCGTGATCGCCATGGTGGCGTCGGTGATCGCCGCCTTCCTGTACCTGCGGATCATCGTCGCCATGTGGATGACCGACGCCGAGGCAGACGCCGGTGCCGACGTCGAGCGACTGCCGATCCCGCTGTCGAGCGGCGTTGCCATCTCCGCCGCCGTCGGCTTCACGATCGTCGTCGGCCTATTCCCCGAGTGGCTCCTGTCGGCCGCCGAAGCCACCACGCAGTTCGCCCGATGACACCGATCCTGGCACTCGCCGGTGACGCCGAGAAGCAGCGCGAGCTGCGGCGGATGAAGCTCGTCGCCACCGCCCTGCTCGTCGTGATGGCCGGCATCTACCTCGTCAGCCGGGCCAACGAGGAGAGCGGACCGTCGTGGGTCGGCTACGTCCGGGCCGGATCGGAGGCGGCCATGGTCGGCGCACTGGCCGACTGGTTCGCCGTCACTGCGCTGTTCCGCCACCCGCTGGGCATCCCGATCCCGCACACGGCGATCATCCCCAACCGCAAGGATCAGATCGGACGCAGCCTGGGCCAGTTCGTCGAGGGGAACTTCCTCACCCCTGAGGTGCTGCTCGACCGGCTGCGCGGCGTGGGGATCGGTGAGCGGCTCGGCCGCTGGCTCGTCGACCCGGCCCACGCCCGGCACGCCACGGCGGTGATCGGCGACACGGTGCAGGGCGTCATCGAGGTGCTCGACGACCGCCACGTGCAAGAGGCGTTGGGCGGCACCGTCGAACGGCGCCTGCGGGCGACCCACGTGGCTCCCGTGCTGGCGCGGATCCTCGACGCCTCGGTCGACGGCGGCCACCTGCAGCGGCTGCTCGACGTCGGCCTCGACGGGGCCGGATCGTTCCTCCGCGAGCAGGAGCCGATCCTCCGCCAGCGGCTGAAGAAGGAATCGCCGTGGTGGGTCCCCGAGCCGGTCGACGACCGGGTGTTCAACCGGATCATCTCGGCGGTGCGGAAGTTCGTCGAGGAGATGCAGGCCCAGCCCGATCACGAGATGCGCCACCTCGTCGAAGAGCGGGTGCGCGTCTTCGCCGGTCGGCTGCGCACCGACCCGGTGCTGATCGCCAAGGTCGAGGACTTCAAAGAGGAACTGATCTCGCACCCCGACGTCCAGGCGTGGATCGGGTCGCTGTGGGGGGAGCTGAAGCGAGGGGTCCTGCACGCCACCGGGGATCCGCGGAGCGACCTCCGGCGGCGCCTCGAGGACGGGCTCGAACGGCTCGGTCAGCAGCTGGTCGACGACCTCAGCCTGCAGCGCAAGGTGGACGACTGGGTCGAGCGGTCGGTCGTGTACGTGGTCGAGCACTACCGCAGCGAGGTCGGCGACCTGATCGCCACCACGGTCGAGCGCTGGGACGCCCAGGACACGTCTCGGCGCATCGAGCTGCAGGTGGGCCACGACCTGCAGTTCATCCGCATCAACGGCACCGTCGTCGGCGCCATCGTCGGCCTGCTCATCCACACCTTCGGCGAGCTCGTGCTCTGACACCCTTCGGCGGCCTCGCTCGCTCCGAGAACTCCGCTCGGCGCTCGCCGAACCGTCCAGCGTCGACTCAGGTCGTCGGCCGGACGCCGGTCATCGGGAGCGGGTCCAAGAGGCGGCGGGCTTCGTCCTGGTCGACGACGCCGGCCTCCACCACGACGTCGACGATCGAGCGGTGCTGGGCGACGGCGGTGTGCACCAGCTCGGCGGCCTCGGCGTAACCGATCACGGTGTTCAACGCCGTCGCCAGCGCTGGCGTCCGCTCGGCGTAGCCACGGCACCGCTCCTCGTCGGCTTCGATGCCGGACACGCACTTGGTCTCGAACACCCGGCACACGTTGGCCAGCAGCTCACCCGACTGGAGCAGCGCTTCGGCCATCACCGGGAGGTACGTGTTCAGCTCCAGGATCCCCTGCGACGACGCGTAGGCCACCGTGGCGTCGTTGCCGAAGACCCGGGCCGCCACCTGGTTGACCGACTCGCAGAGCACCGGGTTGACCTTCCCGGGCATGATCGACGATCCCGCCTGCAGTTCGGGGAGCAGCAGCTCGGCCAACCCACACGATGGGCCGCTGGCCAGCAGACGGATGTCGTTGGCGATCTTCGTCAATGCGATGGCGATGCCGCGCAAGCCGGCCGAGGCCTCGGCCAACGCCCCCTGACCGCCCATGTGCACCATCGGATCGTCGGCCGCCTGCAGTGGGAGGCCGGTCTCGGCGGCGATCCGGGCGATCACCTGCTCGGCGAAGCCGTCGGGAGCGTTGAGGCCCGTGCCGACTGCCGTGCCACCAAGGGGCAGCTCGCCGAGGGCGACGAGGTCGGCCTCGGAACGCACCAGCGCCCGCTCCAGCAGCCCGGCCCACGCCGCGGCCTCCTGACCCAGCGTCACCGGGGTGGCGTCCATCAGGTGCGTGCGGCCCGCCTTGACCACGTGGCGGAAACGCTCGGCGAGCTTCCGGAACGACGCAGCGAGCGCATCGACGGCCGGGTGCACCTCGTCGGCGAGCAGGCGGGAGACGGCCAGCCGGATCGCTGTCGGGACGGTGTCGTTCGACGACTGCGAGGCGTTGATGTGGTCGTTCGGGTGCGGTACCCGGTCGTCCAGCGCGGCCTCGACGAGCGTCGCCAGGACCTCGTTGACGTTCATGTTCGTCGAGGTGCCGGAGCCGGTCTGGAAGACGTCGACGGGGAACTGGTCGTCGAGCTCGCCACGTTCGATGCGCTCGGCGGCGTCGGCGATGGCCGCCGCCAGCTCGTCGTCGATGTCACCGACGCCGAGCGCCGCGTTGACCGCCGCGGCATGGCGCTTGATCGTCGCCAGGGCGCGGGCGACGCGCACGTCGAGGGGGCGGTTGGCGATCGGGAAGTTCGACCGGGCGAGCTCGGTCTGCTTCCCCCACAACGGCGTGTCCATGCGGCAACGCTATGGACTCTCGGGTGCCCTACATTGCGGACTGCATGGCGGACATCGACTGGGCCCGGTTCGACGCCGTGCTGTTCGACCTCGACGGCGTGCTGACGCCGACGGCCGACGTGCACGAGCGGGCGTGGACGCGCATGTTCGACGAGTTCCTCGCGGCGCGCGCCGACGGTGAGCCACCGTTCACGAACGCCGACTACCACAGCTACGTCGACGGCCGACCACGGTTCGACGGCGTGCGCACGTTCCTGCAGTCCCGCCACATTGCGCTGCCGGAGGGCTCGGAGGACGACCCGCCGGGTGACGGGTCGATCGGCGCGCTGGGGAACCGCAAGAACGAGGTGTTCAACCAGCTGCTCAGCTCGGAGGGGATCGCCCCGTACCCCGGGTCGCTGCGCCTGCTCGACCAGTTGACAGGTGCAGGCAAGGGGGTGGCCGTCGTGTCGTCGTCGCGCAACGCCAAGGCGGTGTTGGCCGCCGCCGGTCTGACCCCTCGGTTCGCCGTGGTCGTCGACGGCGTCGTCGCCAAGGATGAGCACCTCGCCGGGAAGCCGGCTCCCGACACCTTCCTCGCCGCCGCCCGCCAGCTCGGCGTGCCGAAGGAGCGTGCCGTCGTCTTCGAGGACGCGCTGTCCGGCGTCGCCGCCGGCCGGGCCGGTCCGTTCGGGCTCGTCGTCGGCGTCAACCGGGGCGCCGGTGAGCAGGCGCTCCTCGACCACGGTGCCGATCTCGTCGTCGACGATCTCGCCGAGCTGGTGGTCGGGTCATGAGGGCCCGGGCACCGACGCACCTCGACCTGCACCGGTTCCCGATCGATCCGTGGCGGCTCGTCGAGCGGGAGTACAGCAAGACCGATCTCGGCCTCACCGAGACGATCTTCGCCGTCGGCAACGGCTACTTCGGGATGCGCGCCAACCCGGAGGAAGGCCGCGACGCCTACAGCCACGGGACCTACGTCAACGGCTTCCACGAGACCTGGCACATCCACCACGCCGAGGAGGCGTTCGGCTTCGCCAAGACGGGCCAGACGATCGTCAACGTGCCCGACGCCAAGCTGATGAAGCTGTACGTCGACGACGAGCCGCTGCTCCTCAGCAACGCCGACCTCGAGTCGTACGAGCGCGTGCTCGACTTCCAGCAGGGGACGCTGACGCGCGACCTGATCTGGCGCACCCCAGGGAGCAAGCGCGTCCGCGTGCGGTCGCAGCGGCTGGTCAGCCTGGCCCACCGCCACCTCGCCATCCTCACGTTCGAGGTGACCGCGCTTGACGGGGCGGCGCCGGTCGTCGTGTCGTCGCAACTGCTCAACCGTCAGGACGGCGAGGACGAGTACCACGTCGCCGCGGCCGCCCTCGGACACGGCATGGACCCGCGCAAGATGCGCACGTTCGACCACCGCGTGCTGGTGCCGCGCATGCACCACGAGCACGACGGCGAAGTCGTGCTGGGCTACCGCTGCGCCAACAGCGGGATGACGTTGGCGTGCGCCTACCGGCACATCGTCGAGACCACTGCGCCGCACCAGGTCGAGACGGCCGTCGGCCCCGACCTGGCCAAGACGGTGGTGACCGCCCGCCTCGACAGCGGGCAATCGCTGCGCCTCGTCAAGCTCGTCTCGTACCACACGTCGACGGGCGTCCCGGCGGAGGAGCTGGCCGACCGGTGCCACCGCACGCTGCAGCGCGCCGAGGCCGACGGGGTGGGCGTGATCCTCGACGAGCAGCGCGAGTGGCTGACCGACTTCTGGACCCGCAGCGACGTCGAGCTGCTCGGCGACGAGGCCGGTCAGCAGGCGGTGCGCTGGAACCTCTTCCAGCTCGCCCAGGCGAGCGGTCAGACCCAGGAGCAGGGGGTCGCCGCCAAGGGCGTCACGGGCGGTGGCTACGAGGGCCACTACTTCTGGGACACCGAGACCTACGTCGTGCCGTTCCTCGCCTACACGAGCCCGGACGCCGCCCGCAAACTGCTGCGGTTCCGCTGGCGGCAGCTGCCGCAGGCCCGCCAGCGAGCTTCGGAGGTCAACCAGATCGGTGCGCTGTACCCGTGGCGCACGATCAACGGCGAGGAGGCGTCGGCCTACTACGCCGCCGGCACGGCTCAGTACCACATCAACGCGGCGATCGCCTTCGCCCTCAAGCGGTACCTCGACGCCAGCGGCGACATCGCCTTCCTCGCCGGCGAGGGCGCCGAGCTGCTGGTCGAGACGGCGCGCCTCTGGGAAGACCTCGGCTTCTACTCCGTCAACGGGGAAGAGGTGTTCCGCATCCACGGCGTCACAGGGCCCGACGAGTACACGACGGTCGTCAACGACAACCTGTACACGAACGTCATGGCTCGCTTCAACATGCGGTACGCGGCGCGGGTCGTCGACCTGATGGAGAACTGGGACAGCGAGGCCTTCGCCAGTCTGTGCCGGCGGGTCGAGCTGCAACCGGGTGAGACGAAGCGCTGGATCCGCGCCGCCGACGCGATGTTCCTGCCCTACGACGACGAGGTCGGCATCCACCCGCAGGACGACAACTTCCTCGAGCGCGAGCCGTGGGACTTCGAGAACACACCGGCCGACCACTACCCGCTGCTGCTGCACTACCACCCGCTGGTGATCTACCGGCACCAGGTCCTCAAGCAGGCGGACGTGGTGCTGGCGATGGCGCTGCGCAGCGATCAGTTCCCGCTCGACGTGCGGCGCCGCAACTTCGACTACTACGACCCGATCACGACCGGTGACTCGTCCCTGTCGGCGTGCGTGCAGGCGATGGCCGCCGCCCAGATCGGCTACGACGACCTCGCCGTCACCTACTTCCGGGAGACGTTGTTCGTCGACCTGGCTGATACCCACGGCAACGCCAACGACGGTGTGCACGTGGCGTCGGCCGGCGGCGTGTGGGGAACGATCGCCTTCGGCTTCGCCGGGCTGTTCGACTCGGGGACGGCGCTGCAGTTCACGCCGAGCCTCCCGTCGGCCTGGGAGGGCGTGCGGTTCCGCATGCAGCGACACGGCGCCCGGATGCTCGTGGAGCTCGACGCCGATGGGTGCACGGTGACGGCGTTGGACGGCCCACCGGTGCCGCTGCACGTCGAGGAGGAGGACGGCGCGACGCGCACGGTGCAGCTGGAGGCCGGCTCCAGCCAGCGCATCCCGCGCGTCCGGCTGCCCGCCCCGTCCTGACCCCACCGATCTGGGCGCGGTCCGTCCCAATCGGCGACCCGGGCGCGCTCAGTCCCGGATCCGAGAACGCGGCGCACCCAGATCCGATCAGCGTCGGCTGATGACCGCGACGGCGGCCCCGGTCGGCGCGTGCGGGGTGAACGACTCGGCGCGGATCGAGCCGTTGACCCGGATCCGCGGGTCCCGGTCGGCCCAGCGGTGCACGAGCCACCTGGGCAGCACGAGGTCGGCCCGGACGAGGGGTGACGATCGCAGCAGCGCAGCGCGGACCTCCTCGGCGATGGACCAGGGCGGATTGGCGACGACCCGGAAGGGCCGGCGGGGCAGGCGCAGCGAACGCAGGTCGGCCTCGACGACGGTGACGCGGTGGTCGGCGAACCGGACGGCGAGGTGCTCGACCCGGCGCGGGTGGCGCTCGACGGCGACGACGTGCGCGCCGACGTCGACCAGCGCCTGCGTCAGCGCGCCGGTGCCGGCCCCGAGGTCGACGACGAGATCGCCGCGACGGATGCCGGCGTCGGCGACGACACGGCGGGCGACGGCCGGATCAAGCCGATGCCAACCCCACCGTGCGGGACGAGTCCGCGACGCGGACACGGCGGACCATCACGAAGCACGTCGTCATGGGCGCCATCATGTCGCGTCCCCACCCCAACCCATCCGAGGGTTTCCTGCATCCGAGGGTTTCCCGAGGGGCCTTCCCGCACGTAGCCCTCGGATGACGCAAACCCTCGGATGGGTCAGGCGGGGACCAGCTCGCGCTTGCGGTCGGCGACGCGGCGGGCGACGCGCTCGCTCTTGGCCATGCGCGCCAGCAGGCGGTCCCGGGCCCGCTCGGCCTCGTCGTCGAGACCGGTCAGGTGCTCGACGTCCCAGTGCCGCATGACGACCGGGACGAGGATCTGGTCGTGGTGGATGGCCAGGTCGTAGATCCCCGACTTGGCGATGGCGCGGGCGTGCTCGGCGAAGCCGGGGATGCCGCCACCGGGCATCTCGAAGCCGACGACCTGGCGCTCGATCGCCTTGACCATCGTGCTCGGGTCGAGGGCCAGCGCCGCGGACGCGAGGTCGCGATAGAAGAGGTAGTGGAGGTTCTCGTCGGCGGCGACGCGCATCATCACGGCGTAGCCGGCCTCGTCACCGATCATCCGGCCCGTGTTGCGGTGGGCGATGCGGGTGGCCAGCTCCTGCAGCGTGAGGTACACGAAGCCGTCACCGACAGAGCTCGGCTCGGGGATCAGACCGCCCGAGACCTGCGACATGCGCGACCGCTCGAGGTGCACGGGGTCGACGGCGCGGGTGACCATCAGGTAGCCGTAGATGGCCATCGAGTGGCGGCCCTCCTCGGCGGTCCACCGCCGGGCCCAGGTGCCCCAGGCGCCGTCGCGTCCGAACATCCGCTCGATCGTGCGGAAGTAGTACGGCAGGTTGTCCTCGGTCAGCAGGTTGACGACCAGCGAGCTGCGCACGGCGTCGTCGATCGTGGCACCGGCGAGGTCGGCGTCCTCCTCGCGCCACGCCTGGTCCGGGTGGACGTCGCGCCCCCGCCCGTAGGGCACGTGTTCGTGGGGGAACCACTCCTTCGTCGTCTCGAGGTGGCGGTCGTACAACCGCTCGACGGTCGGTTCCAGCTCCCGGAGCAGGTCAGCCTCACGCATCGGACCAGCCTACCGACCAGTAGGTAGACACGCGCCGGCGGGGGCCGAAGCGGCCGTCAGGAGCGATGGACCTCGAGCTCGTCGAAGCCGGCGGACCGCACCGCAGCCAGCACGGTGCGGGCGTGATCCGGCCCGCGCACCTCGAACGTGGCGTGCACGCCGGTCTCGCGCACGTGCAGGTCGACGCCCTCGCGGAGGTGGTCCACCTCCAGCAGGTTGGCGCCTGCCCCGGCGAAGGCGCCCAACCAGCGGGCCAGGCTGCCGGGACGGTCGTCGATGGTCGCCGTGACGACGAGCCGCCGCCCGGAGTCGGTCTCGTGACGGCGGATCAGGCTCGGCACGACGCCGAGGTCGACGTTGCCGCCGGACAGCACGATGCACGTGGTGCCGTGCGCCGGTAGGTCGACCGCGCCGGCCTGGACAGCAGCGACGCCGACCGCGCCGGCCCCCTCGACGAAGAGCTTGGCCCGGTCCATCAGCAGCACCATGGCGTCGGCGATGGCGTCCTCGTCCACGGCGACGACGGCGTCGAGCCACTGTTCGACCAGCGGGCCGGTGACGTGGCCGGGTCGCTTGACGGCGATCCCGTCGGCCAGCGTCGCCACCGGCCCGGTGGGCGACGCCCCACCGGCGTATGGAGCGCACAACGCGGCCTGCACGCCGATCACCCGGACGTCGGGTCGCTGCTGCTTCACGGCGATGGCCGTCCCTGCCGCCAGCCCGCCGCCGCCGAGCGGGATGACGACGCACGCCAGGTCGGCGAGATCCTCGACGAGCTCGAGTCCGAGCGTGCCCTGCCCGGCGACGACGACCGGATCGTCGAACGGGTGGCAGAACTGCAGCCCTCGCTCGACGGCCACCGCCCGTGCCGCGGCGACGGCCTCGTCGAGCGAGGCGCCGCGCTCGACGACTTCAGCGCCGTACGCCCGGCACGCCTCGACCTTGGTGATCGGCGCGCCGACGGGCACGAAGATGCTGCACGGGACGCCGAAGTGACGGGCGGCGAAGGCGAGCGCCAGTGCGTGGTTCCCGGCGCTGCCGGCCGTCACCCCGTTGGCTGCGGCGGCGCCGAGCGATGCCACCTTGTTGATCGCCCCGCGCAGCTTGAACGCGCCGGTCCGCTGCAGGTTCTCGGCTTTGAGGACGATGTCGTGCCCGGTCTGCTCGGACAGGGCCGGCGACGTCAGGACGGGCGTGTGCTTGGCCACCGCCGAGCTGATCGCTCGGGCCGCGACGATGTCCTCCAGCGAGACCGTCGTGCGGACGCCCATGCCGCAGCGACGCTACTGGGGGGTCGGTACCGTGGCGGCGTGCGTGCGCTCGTCGTCGGGAACGCCGCCGACCTCGACTCGGGGTTCGTCGGTCACCGCCTCCGCCAGCACGGCTACGCCTTCACTGAGCTGCACCGGGAGGCACCCGGCGACTGGCCCGGCCTCGACGGTGTCGATCTCGTGCTCACCCTCGGCTCCGAGTGGAACGTGTACCGGCCCGAGATCGCCGCCTTGATCGAGGCAGAGGCGGCGCTCGTGCGCCGGGTCGTGGCCGCCGGCTGCCCGCTGATCGCCATCTGCTTCGGCGCCCAGGTCCTGTCCCACGCCCTGGGTGGCGCCGTCACCCGCACGCCGACCCCGGAGATCGGCTGGTTCGATGTCGACGTCGATGCCGGCGTCCCCGCCACCGGACGATGGATGGAGTGGCACGACGACGTGTTCACGGTCCCGGAGGGCTTCGCCGAGCTGGCCCGGACACCCGTCGGGCCGCAGCTCGTACGCACCAAACGGGTGCTCGCCACCCAATTCCACCCCGAGGCGACCGACAGCATGGTCACCCGCTGGCTGGCCGACGGCGGCTCCGAGCAGCTGCGGGCGCGGGGTCGCGACCCGGTCGCCCTGCTCGCCGAGACCCGGGCCAACACCACGGACAGCCGGGACCGCGCCGCCGGCCTCGTCGACTGGTTCCTGACCGACCAGTAGCAGCGGGAATGGGCCGCTCGTCGTTGGGGGGCGGTCACGGCCGGCTTGGTAGCGTCCGATGCCGATGTCGGCCTTCCTCCGGGACTACCTGACCGTGGTGTGGCTCGGCCTCGCCGCAATCCTGCTCGGCGGTCTGCTGCTCGGCGTCGCGTCGATCATCCGGCCGAGCCGCCCCAACCCCTCCAAGCTCATCGCCTACGAGAGCGGCGTCGACCCCGTCGGGATCGGATGGTCGCAGAGCCAGATCCGGTACTACGTGTTCGCCCTGCTCTTCGTCATCTTCGACGTCGAGGCGGTGTTCATCTTCCCGTGGGCGGCGTCGATCGAGCGCTACGGCGCCTTCGGCCTCGTCGTGATGCTCGTGTTCATCGTGCTGCTGCTCGACGGACTGCTGTACGCGTGGAAGCGGGGTCTGCTGCGGTGGGTCTAGTCGACCGCGGCCGCATGCCGAGTGCCATCACCAAGCTGATGAACCTCGGTCGCTCCTACTCGATGTGGGTCTACCAGTGGGGGCTCGCCTGCTGCGCCATCGAGATGGGCGCGGCGTTCGCTTCGCCGCGCTACGACGTGATGCGCCTCGGCGTCATCCCGCTGCCGGCCAGCCCCCGCCAGGCCGACCTCGTGGTGGTCTCCGGCACGGTGACGGACAAGATGGCGCCCGCCGTCCTGCGCCTGTACGACCAGATGCCCGAGCCCAAGTACGTCATCTCGATGGGCAGCTGCGCCAACTGCGGCGGCCCGTACTGGGACAGCTACTCCGTGACCAAGGGCGTCGACCAGATCATCCCCGTCGACATCTACGTCCCCGGATGCCCGCCGCGGCCCGAAGCGCTGCTCGAGGGCATCGTCCTGCTGCAGCAGCGGATCAAGGACGAGGACGTCGTGGCCAAGTGGCGAGGCGAGGTCGCCGAGGTCATCCCGCGCCGCGAGCCGGCCGTCGTCGGCGGTGGTCCGATTGAGTGACACCACGACCGATTCCTCGGCGGAGACCGAGGCCGAGCCCAAGGCGTTGCCCGGCGACGGGCTGCGCGAGGGCATCGTCGACGAGTTGCGTCGTCGCCTCGGCGAGTCGCTGGTCGACACCGTCCTGCGGCCGAACGACGACCTGTGGGTCCGGGTGGCCACCCCGGCGTGGCGAGCCGCTGGTGAGGCCGCGCTGGCGCTCGGCTTCGACTACTTCTGCTTCTTGTCGGCGCTGGATTGGATGCCGTCGCCGTACGGCCGCGGGGAGGACGACCCGACGCAGCCGCCGCCCGAGCGCTCGACCGCCATCGTGCAGGGCGTGACCGGCGGCGACACCCGCTTCCAGGTCTTCGCCCGGCTGACCGACACGCGCCGCCACGTGGGCTTCACGCTGAAGGTCGACGTCCCGGAGGACACGATGACGGTCGACTCGTGGTTCGCCGTCTACGCCGGTGCCAACTGGCACGAGCGGGAGACCCACGAGATGTTCGGCATCTCCTTCGCCGGCCATCCCGACCTCCGCAACATGTACCTCCCGATGGAGTTCGAGGGCTACCCGCTGCGCAAGGACTTCCCGCTGCTGGCCCGGATGGTCAAGCCGTGGCCCGGCATCGTCGATGTCGAACCCATGCCGGCCGAAGAGGAGCCGCCGCAGGACGAGGTGGCGGGCGAGGTGGCTCCCGACAACCCGACGCCCGAGCAGGCGGCCGGTGGCCTCGGCGTCCCGCCGGCCGAGGACGTGGCCGAGGAGGCGGCGCTCGAGCACAGCGTCGAGGAGGCGCCGGACTCGAGCGAACCGGAGCTGGACACGGCGACCAACCCCGACGCGGACCCCGCGCCCGCCACCGACACCGTGGACGGGACATTGACCGCTTCGGCCCCCGACCGCAGTGAGGATGACACGGCGTCAGGAGAGGATCAGTCGTCGTGACCGACGTCCTCAGCCGCCGCGAGCAGCTGGCGTACATCGCCGGGCAGGCCGCCGACGCGCGGCTCAACGTCGAGCTCGAGACCGAGGGCATGACCCTCAACATCGGCCCCCAGCACCCCGCCACGCACGGCACGCTGCGGATCATCGTCCGCCTCGACGGCGAGCAAGTGGTGTGGGCCGAGCCGGGGTGCGGCTACATGCACCGCGGCTACGAGAAGCTGACCGAGGTCCGCACGTACCCGCAGATCACCACGCTGGTCAACCGCATCGACTGGCTGGGCAGCTTCGCCAACGAGGTTCCGTTCATCCTCGCCGCCGAGAAGCTGATGGAGATCGAGGCGCCGCCGCGCGCCCAGTGGCTGCGCACCCTGCTGTTCGAGCTGTCCCGCATCGCCAACATCGTGTTGTTCCTGGGCGACCTCGGTGTGCAGCTCGGCGCGGTCACCCCGGCCTTCTTCGCCTTCCGCGACCGCGAGCACGTGCTGAACCTGATCGAGGGCGCCACCGGGGGCCGGTTCCACCCCAACTTCGACCGCATCGGCGGCCTCAAGGAGGACCTGCCGAAGGGCTTCATCGACGAGACCCGCGCCGTCATGAAGAAGATCCGGACGTACTGCGACGAGATCGAAGACCTCCTCATCGGCGGCGAGATCTTCCAGGCCCGCACTCGTGGCGTCGGCATCATCCCCCGCGAGGTCGCGCTCCAATACGGGCTGTCAGGGGCCAACCTGCGGGCCAGCGGCGTCGACTGGGACCTCCGCCGCGACCAGGTGTTGCCGTTGGCCTGGGACCAGCTCGACTGGCGGGTCTGGACGCACCCGGACGGCGACAGCTTCGCCCGCTGCTGGGTGCGCCTGCAGGAGACGCGGGAGTCGACGAAGATGGTCGACCAGATCATCGACGGCGTGCCGTCCGGGCCGATCCTGGCCAAGGTGCCGCGGATCATCAAGGTGCCCGAGGGCGAAGCGTGGGTGTCGACGGAGAACCCGCTCGGCGAGATGGGCTACTACGTCGTGTCGAAGGGGGACCTCGGCCCGTTCCGGGTCAAGATCCGCTCGGCGAGCTTCAACAACGTGTCGATCACGCCGTGGCTGCTGCGCGGCGTCTACGTGCCCGACATCATCACGATCCTGGCCAGCCTCTACTTCATCCTCGGTGACATCGACCGGTGAGAGCAGACGCACCTTGAGCATGCTGGCCATCGAGATCCCGTACTGGGGGCAGTCGCTGCTGCGCGTCCTCGGGGGCATCGTCGCCGTGCTGCTGCCGGCGGGCACGATCGTCTACGTCTTCCTGTTCAAGATGATGTCCTTCATGCAGAGCCGCCTCGGGCCGATGGAGGCCGGGCCCTACGGCTCGATGCAGCTGTTCGCCGAGGTCGGCAAGTGGCTGCAGAAGGAGGACACCGCACCCGCTGCGGCCGACCACACGATCTTCAAGCTGGCGCCGCTGATCGTGCTGCTGTCGACGTTCCTGCTCGTCGCCGCGGTGCCGTTCGGCCCGGACGTCTGGTTGACCAACTTCGAGGTCGGGATCTTCTACGCCCTCGCCGTGTCGTCGATCAGCGTCCTCGGGATCCTCATCGCCGGGTGGTCGAGCGCCAACAAGTACTCGCTGCTCGGCGGGCTGCGCGCCGCCGGCCAGCTGATCGCCTACGAGCTGCCGCTCGTGCTGGCCGTCATCGGCGTGGTCATCCAGGCCGGCTCGATGAACATGCAGGACATCGTGTTCGCCCAGAACGCCGGCTCGATGTTCGGCTGGGACGGGCTCGGGAACCCGTACATCCTCACCCAGTTCGTGGGCTTCCTGGTGTTCATGATCGCCGTGCAGGCCGAGCTGACGCAGCCGCCGTTCGACATGCCGATCGCCGAGTCCGAGCTCGTGTCGGGCTACATGACCGAGTACTCGGGCTTCCGGTTCCTGATCTTCTTCATCGCCGAGTTCGCCACCGTCGGCGTGTTCTCGTTGATCGCATCGATCCTGTTCCTCGGCGGTTGGGGCATCCCGTTCGCCTGGTTCGGGTGGGACACGATCGACGACGTCGACAACTGGATGAACATCGGCGGTCCGCTGATCCTGTTCACCAAGATGATGGTGCTGTCGTTCCTCATCATGTGGGTGCGCTTCAGCGTGCCTCGGTTCCGTGAGGACCAGCTGCAGCAGTTCGCCTGGAAGGTGCTGATCCCCGTGTCGCTGGCCAACATCGTCGTCACCGCGATCATCAAGGTGGCCGTCTGATGGCCCCGGAACCAGTGGCCAGCATCGGCCTGCGTGGCCGGGGAACGCAGTGGAAGGTGGCCGTCTGATGGCCCGGAACCAGTGCGAACGAGCGAGCGCCAGCGAGCGAGTGGCCAGCATCGGCCTTCGTTGCCGAGTGGCCAGCATCGGCCTGCGTGGCCGGGGAACGCAGTGGAAGGTGGTTGTCTGATGGCCTTCGGCAGGCCGAAGATGCCCGGGCTCCTGAAGGGCATGGGCGTCACGCTGAAGACGCTGGGCCGGACGGTTCGCCACGGTGCCGACACCGTGCAGTACCCGCACGAGAAGGAGGCGCCGCCGACACGGGCCCGCGGCGTGATCGCCCTGCGCGAGGACAACTGCACGGTGTGCATGCTCTGCGCCCGTTCGTGCCCCGACTGGTGCATCTACATCGAGGGCCACAAGACGCTGGCCCCGCCGCGGCGGGCCGGTGGCAAGCCGCGCTCGGTCAGCCTGCTCGACCGCTTCGACATCGATTACGCGCTGTGCATGTACTGCGGCATCTGCGTCGAGGTGTGCCCGTTCGACGCCCTGTTCTGGAGCCCGGAGTACGAGTACTCCGAGCCGCGCATCGCCGACCTGCTGCACGACAAGGACAAGCTCGGCGAGTGGATGGAGACGGTCCCCGAGGCGCCTGAGCTCGAGGCCGGGGCGGAGAAGGGCAAGAAGTGATCAAGCCGATCTCGCCCAGCGTGCTCGCGGAGCTCGCGGCAGTCCGCGCCCGCTGCGGCACGAACGCTCGGGAGCTGTCGTGAACGACGCGGTGAACGTGGCCCAGAACGTGGGCTTCGGGATCATCGCCGCGATGATGATCTTCTCCGCCTTGTGCGTCGTCACGACGAACAACGTCGTGCACGCCGCGCTGTGGCTGGTGCTGGTGCTCTCCGGCGTCGCCGCCCAGTACGTCCTCGCCGCCGCCGGTTTCGTGGCCGTCAGCCAGGTGCTGATCTACGTCGGCGCGGTGATGGTGCTGTTCCTGTTCGGCATCATGCTGACCCGGGCCCAGATCGGTCACGAGCGGGGGTTGAACAACCGCAACTGGGGCATCGGCATCCCGGTGGCGCTCGTCCTGCTCGGCCTGCTGTCCTGGGTCGTGATCGACGCCTTCGAGGACCAGCGGCTCCCCGATCGTGGCCCGGCACCCGACCGAGGCCATCGCCGACGGTGTGCTGTCGCCGTACTTGGTGCCGTTCCTGGCGATCTCGTTCATCCTCCTCGCCGCCGCCATCGGCGCCATCGTCCTGGCTCGCAAGGACTAGCGACGTGCTGACGGTCAACTTCCTGCTGCTCGGGGCGGTGCTGTTCAGCATCGGCGTGTTCGGGGTGATCGCCCGGCGCAACGCGGTGATGGTGCTGATGTCGGTCGAGTTGATCCTCAACGCCGTCAACCTCAACCTGATCGCCTTCGCCCTGCTGCACGGTGGCGCCGACGGCCAGGTCTTCGCCCTCTACGTCATCGCCGTCGCCGCCGCCGAGGTCGGCGTCGGGCTGGCCATGGTCCTGCTGGTCTACCGCAACCGCCGCTCGATCGCCCTCGACGAGCTCAGTGAGATGCACGGATGACGGCTGCCGCCACCACCGGCTGGTTCCTCGAGAACGCCTGGCTGATCCCGGTCATCCCCGGCATCGCCTTCTTCGTCATCATCCTGCTCGGCAAGCGCCTCCCGATGAAGGGCTCCGAGGTGGGCGTCCTGTCCATGGCCGCGTCGGCCGTGCTGTCGTGCGGTCTCGTCCTGCAGTGGATCCAGCGCACCGATGCCGCCGCTGGCGCAGGGGGTGAGGCGGGGCCGCTGCGCGTCCTCGCCGGCTTCGCCCGCAGCATCGCCGCCAGCGAGGGCGGTGAGGCCGAGCCGTTCGTGGAACCCGTCATCCGGCAGTGGACGTGGTGGCAGAACTCGGGCTTCGAGTTCGGCGTCGGCCAGCACATCGACGGCCTGTCGGTGATGACCCTGTTCCTCGTCTCCTTCATCTCGCTGCTCGTGCAGATCTACTCGCTCGAGTACGTCCGCGGCGACCGGCGCTACACCCACTTCTTCGCTGCGCTCACGCTGTTCTCCGCCGGCATGCTCGTCATGGTTCTGGCCGAGAACATGGTCCAGCTGATCCTCGGCTGGGAGATCATGGGCCTCTGCTCGTTCATGCTGATCGGGCACTGGTGGGAGGAGGAAGCCAACGCCCGTGCCGCGCTGAAGGCGTTCTTCACCGTGCGCGTGGGCGACGTCGGCCTGCTGGTCGGGACGGCGATCCTGTTCTTCGGCGCCAACCAGTGGTCGCAGGACAACCTCGGCACCAGCGGGTTCAGCATCCAGGGCATCTCGGGTTGGGCGCTGTCCGGCGACGCCAGCCAGACCGTGCTGCTGTGGGCCTCGGTGGCGCTGTTCGTCGCCTGCATCGGCAAGAGCGGGCAGTTCCCGCTGCACACGTGGCTGCCCGACGCCATGGCCGGCCCGACCCCGGTCTCGTCGTTGCTGCACTCCTCGACGATGGTCGTGGGTGGCGTGTACCTGGTGGCCCGGCTCTACCCCGTGTTCTGGGAGGGCTTCGACATCCCGGACGCCAGCCTCAACCCGATCGTGCTCATCGCCGCGATCACGATCGTGATCTCAGCGCTGCTCGCCTTCGTCCAGAACGACATCAAGAAGGTGCTCGCCTACTCGACCGTCGGCCAGCTCGGCTACATGATGCTCGGCCTCGGCGCCGGGGCGTGGCTGCCGGCCGTCTTCCACATCTTCACCCACGCCTTCTTCAAGTGCGCGCTGTTCCTCTGCGCCGGCTCGGTCAGCCACTCGGGCTCGCACCACAGCTTCGACATGAAGAAGGACATGGGTGGACTGGCCAAGAAGATGCCGATCACGGCGGGCGCATGGATGATCGCCGGCTTGGCGCTGGCCGGCGTGTTCCCACTCGCCGGGTTCTTCTCCAAGGACGAGATCATCGACAACGTCGGCCACAACGGCTACACGGTGTTCATGTGGATCGCCCTCGGCGGGGCCTTCCTCACCGCCGCCTACACGGTGCGGGCGACGTACCTCACGTTCTTCGGGGAGCCGCGTGGCGCTGCCGCCGGTGCGCACCACACCGAGCACGAGCACGAGCTCGAGTTGGCGATGGTCGCTCACGACGCCCCGCACGACGTCCAGCAGGAGCGCGATCCTCGAGGAGGAGCAGGAGCGCCTGCCGGCCCACTCCGGTGTCGGCCAGCACGCCGAGCATGAGGACGATCTCGCGCACGCCGGCGCAGACCACGGTCCGCACGAGTCCCCGAAGCTGATCCTCATCCCGATCTGCATCCTCGCCGCGCTCTCGATCGTCGCCGGTCTCACCAACGCTGTGGCCTTCGGCGAGGACTGGGAGAAGTTCAAGGAGTACGTCGAGCCGCGCCCGGAGGCGGTCGAGCTGGAGGCTGCGGCGGAGGTGGACACGGCGGTCGAGGGCGAGGGCGCACCCGCCGGCGAGGACAGCGCCGCCGGGTTGGCCGCGCCCCAGGCCGACGAAGGGGGTGAGGGTGGCGAGGGTGGCGAGGAGGCGGCGCACGCGGGCTGCGGTCGCACGTTGCCCGAGGGCGAGGCCGACTGCTACTTCCCGGCCGTCGACCACGCCGAGTTCACGTGGTCCAAGGCGCTGCTCTCCCTGGCCGTCGTCGGTGCCGGTCTCGTGTCGAGCTGGATCGTCTGCGTCGCGCTGTACACCAAGCGCGATCGGCGCCTCGTCGGGCTGACCGAGCGGTCGAGGTTGGCCCGGGCCGGCTACCTGTTCCTGGCCAACAAGTACTACCTCGACGACCTCTACGAGAAGGTCATCGTCCGGGGCATCGCCCATCCGATCGCCGGCGGCCGCCTACTGGATCAACCAGCACGTGATCGACGGCATCGTCAACGCCGCCGGCCGGGCTGGGCGGCTGTTCGGCGGCTGGGCCTACCGCAACGTCGACCAGCGTGTGGTGGACGGTGCCGTCAACGCGTCGGGTACCGTCGCCAACTCGACCGGGTCGGCCCTCCGCCCGGTGCAGTCAGGTCGGGTCAACCAGTACGGCGCGCTGCTGTTCGGCGCCGCCGCCATCGGAGCCGTCGTGCTCGTCATCGTCAACGTGTAGGGGTCGCTGGAACGACATGGACGTCATCTCCGATCAGAACTGGCTCCTCAGCCTCGGCACGTTCCTGCCGCTGGCCGGCGTGTTGCTGATGCTGTTCGTGCCCGAGCGCGAGGTGAAAGCGCAGAAGCAGCTCGCCCTCGTCACCGCGCTGGCAACGTTCGCCGTCGCCATCTACACGGTCACGCAGTTCGACTTCGATCAGGCCCAGCGGCTGCAGTTCTCGGTCGACGTCGAGTGGATCGAGGCGATTCGCTCCAACTACGCCATCGGCCTCGACGGCATCAGCCTTCCGCTGTACGTGCTGTCGAGCTTCATCACGCTCGTCGTCATCATCTACACGTTCGACGACATGCCATCGGGTGGGAGCGCCAAGTCGTTCCTCATCCTGATGCTCGTCCTGCAGACGGGCATGGCCGGCACCTTCGTCGCCCAGGACCTGATCCTGTTCTTCGTCTTCTTCGAGATCGTCTTGCTGCCGATGTACTTCATGATCGGCGTGTGGGGCGGCGAGCAACGCCAGTACGCCTCGCTGAAGTTCTTCCTCTACACGATGTTCGGCTCGGCCCTGATGCTGGTGGCGTTCCTGGCGCTGTTCGTGCAGACGGGTGCCGAGAGCTTCTCGTTCCAGTACCTCCTGGCCGAGGGGCCGGAGCTCGGTCGCACGGTGCAGATCTGGATCTTCGCCGGGATGTTCGTCGGCTTCGCCGTCAAGGTGCCGATGTTCCCGTTCCACACGTGGCTGCCCGACGCCCACACCCAGGCGCCGACGCAGGGCTCGGTGATCCTGGCCGCCATCCTGCTCAAGCTCGGCACGTACGGGTTCGTGCGCATCGCCATCCCGTTCCTCCCCGATGCGGCGAAGGCGTGGGCACCGGTCATCGGGATCCTCGCTGTCGTCGGCATCCTGTACGGCGCCCTGTGCTGCCTCGCCCAGACGGACATGAAGCGGCTGATCGCCTTCTCGTCGGTGGCCCACATGGGCTTCGTGATGCTCGGCATTGCCACGCTGACCGAGTTCGGCATCAACGCCGCGTTGTTCGGCATGGTCGCCCACGGCCTGATCACCGGGATGTTGTTCTTCATCGCCGGTTCGGTGAAGCACCGCTACCACACCCTCGAGATCGGGCGCCTGTCCGGGATGCTCGTGTCGATGCCGCGACTCGGGTGGATCCTCGGCTTCTGCGCCATGGCCAGCCTCGGGCTCCCCGGCCTGGCCGGCTTCTGGGGCGAGTTCCCGGCCATCCTGTCGGCCTACAGCCCGGGGTTCGGGCTCTCCGAGACCCTGTTCCGCACGTTGATGGTGCTCGCCGCGGTCGGCACCGTGTTCGCCGCGGCCTACCTGCTGTGGCTCTACCAGCGGACGGCGTTCGGCGAACCATCGGCCGAGTTCGCCCGCACGCCGACCCCGCGTCCCGTCGGCGCCGGCGTGAACGCCGAGCACGAGGGCGGCGACCAGCACGTCGATCTGCACGACGTCAACCGGATCGAATGGATCGCCTGGACGCCGATGCTGATCCTCATCCTCGTGCTCGGCGTCTTCCCGCAGCTGCTGTTCCGGGTGTTCGATCCGGCCGTCAGCGCACTGGTCGAGCAACTCGGGAACCACCTCGGCGGGTGATCGACGTCATGGCGTTCCCCGGCCACACCACGTGCAGCCCGCGCAGGTGTTGGCCGTTCGCTCGCTGGTGCTCGCTCGCTCGCAGTGAGTTCGGCACATGATCGCTCAGGTGACGGAGTGGGTGTCGCCGGTCATCGATTGGCACGCGCTCGCCCCAGAGCTCATCCTGATTGTCGGGATCAACGTGGTCCTGGCCATCGACCTGCTGGTCGAGGAGACGTACAAGTGGGCCGTCGCAACGCTGACCGGCTTCATCCTCCTCGCCGCCTGCATCCCGCTCGTGACGCTGACGGTCATCGGCGACTCCTCGAGGTCGATGTTCGACGGGCGGTACGTGGTCGACGAGTTCTCGCTCATCCTCAAGGCGCTGTTCCTGCTCGCCGCCTACGTGGTCGTGCTGCTCAGCCAGACCGAGCTGGAGGAGGGCGGCTACTACCAGGGCGAGTACTACGTGCTGCTGCTGTGCAGCGTCCTCGGCATGGTGATGATGACGTCGAGCCGCGACCTCGTCAGCGTGTTCATCGCCCTCGAGCTGCTGTCGATCCCGGCCTACATGCTGGCGGCGTGGCGCAAGCGCGACACCAAGAGCAACGAGGCCGGCGTCAAGTACTACCTGCTCGGGGTGTTCGCCAGCGCGGTGCTGCTGTACGGGATGAGCCTGCTGTACGGCGCCACCGGATCGACGAAGCTCGTCGACATCGGCGCGGCGATCGGTTCGGGTGACCTGATCGGCCTGCAGGTCGTGGCCGTGGCGTTCGTCATCTCCGGCTTCGCCTTCAAGGTCTCGGCGGTGCCGTTCCACACGTGGGCGCCCGACACCTACGAGGGGGCGCCGACCCCCGTGACCGCGTTCCTGTCGGTGTCGTCGAAGGCAGCCGGGTTCGTCGCCCTGATCCTCGTCGTGTTCCTGGCCTTCCCCGGTGCGGACGCCGTCTACGGACCACTGATCTGGGTGCTCGCCGCGTTGACGATGACGGTCGGCAACGTGGTCGCCCTGCGCCAGACGAACATCGTGCGGATGCTCGCCTACTCGAGCATCAGCCAGGGCGGCTTCATCCTCATGCCGCTGGCGTTCGCCTTCGCCGGTGACGCCGGCGAACCCGGTGAGTCGGCGCTGAAGGCAATCGTCGTGTACCTGCTGATCTACGGGTTCACGAACCTGGGTGCGTTCGCCGTGGTGATCGCCGTCTCCCGCAAGACCCACAGCGGCGAGATCTCCTCGTTCGGCGGGCTGATCAGCTACGCCCCGGGCCTCGCCGTGCTGATGACGATCTTCCTCGCCTCGCTGACCGGCATCCCGCCGCTCGGTGGCTGGATCGCCAAGTTCAACGTGTTCCGGGCCGTGCTCGATGCCGGCACCTGGGCGGCGTACTCGTTGGCGATCATCGCCGCCGTGAACACGGCCATCGCTGCCGGGTACTACCTGCGGGTGATGCGCGAGATGTGGATGCGCGACGTTCCCGATGGTGATCGCACGCCGATCGTCACGCCACCGCCGGTGGCCGCCGCCCTCGCCATCACCGGCGTCGGCACGCTGGTCCTCGGCGTGCTGCCGGGCATCGTGCTCGGGTTCGCCGACATCGGGGACCTCACCGGGGTCGTCGCCCCCTGACCGCGGCTGCGGACGCGATCCGCACCGCCATCGGCGGGGCCGGAGGCGCCGTCGCGTTCGAACGGTTCATGGAGCTGGCGCTGTACGGCGACGGGGGGTTCTACGCCACGACCGGGCGGGCCGGCCGGCCGGGCGGGGGGGCGGGTCGACGGCAGGGGGACTTCCTGACGTCGCCGGAAGTCGGGCCACTGTTCGGCGCCGTCCTGGCCCGGCACCTCGACGCCGAGTGGACACGGCTCCGCCGGCCGGACCCGTTCACCGTGGTCGACGTCGGCGCCGGCCCGGGGACGCTGGCGCGCGCCGTGGTCGCCGCCGCGCCGGCGTGTGCGCCAGCCATGCGGTACCTGGCCGTCGAGGTCTCGGCGGTCCAACGGCAACTCCACCCTGCCGGCGTCCACTCGTGCGCCGAGCTGCCCGCCGAGCCCTTCGACGGCGTCGTCGTCGCCAACGAGTTGCTCGACAACCTGCCGTTCCGGTTGGCCGTGTTCAGCGACGGGTGGCGCGAGGCGTTCGTCACCCTGGACGGCGACCGGTTCGTGGAGGTCCTCTCGGCGCCGTTCGACCCGGTGCCGACCGCACTTCCGGCCGTCGCCGCCCACGGAGCCCGGGCTCCGTTGGTCGATCGCGCCGCGGCGTGGGTCACGACGGCCCGCCGGCTGGTGCGCGCCGGTTCGGTGCTGGCGCTGGACTACGCCCGATCGGCGACGGACGAGCTGGCCGGTCGGCCGTGGCGTGAGTGGCTGCGCACGTATCGACGGCACGAGCACGGCGGCCACTACCTCGACGACCCCGGCAGCCAGGACATCACGACCGACGTGCCGCTCGACCAGCTGCCGGCCGCCGATCTGGTGTCGAGCCAGGCCGAGTGGCTGGCCCGCCGGGGGCTCGACGAGCTCGTCGGCGAGGGTGACCGGGCGTGGCAGCGGGCAGCCAGCCGGCCCGACGTCGCCGCCATGACCATGCGCAGCCGGCGCCGCGAGGCCGAGGCCCTGACCGAAGCCGCCGGGCTCGGCGCCTTCACCGTTCTGGAGTGGCGGAGCTGACCCCGTGCGGTGAGCGGTGAGGGGACACATGGCCCTCACCGCTCACCGCATGAACCGTCGTTCTCTAAGGTCGATGCCATGACGACCGACGAGCAGCCGCCCCCGGTGGACACGATCGACGCCCTGTTGGCCGAGCACCGCACGTTCCCGCCGTCTGACGAGTTCAAGGCCGACGCCCTGGTCACGGATACGTCGCTGTACGACGAGGCGGCCGCCGACGACGAGGGCTTCTGGGCCCGCCAGGCCTCCGAGCTGCTCGATTGGGCCGAGGACTGGGACACGATCTGCGACTGGCAACTGCCCGACGCAAAGTGGTTCGTCGGCGGCAAGCTCAACGTCGCCCACAACTGCATCGACCGCCACGTCGCCGCCGGACGCGGCGACAAGGTCGCCATCCACTTCGAAGGCGAGCCCGGCGACACTCGAGCCGTCACCTACGCCGAGCTGCTCGACGAGGTGCAACGGTTCGCCAACGCCCTCAAGTCGCTCGGCGTCGTCGCCGGCGACCGGGTCAACATCTACCTCCCGATGATCCCCGAAGCTGCGGTGGCGATGCTCGCCTGCGCTCGCATCGGCGCCGCCCACAGCGTCGTGTTCGGCGGGTTCTCGTCGCAGGCGCTGGCCGACCGGATCAACGACGCCGAGGCCAAGGTCCTGATCACCGCAGACGGCGGCTACCGGCGCGGCGCCGTCTTCCCGCTGAAGCCGGCGGCCGACGAAGCCGTCGCTGCGACGACCACCATCGAGCACGTCGTCGTCGTGAAGCGCGGCGAGAACGACATCGACATGCGGGACGGGCGGGACCATTGGTACCACGAGCTGGTCGCTGCCGCCGACGCCGACTGCCCCGCCGAGCCGTTCGACAGCGAGCAGCTGCTGTTCCTGCTCTACACGTCGGGCACCACCGGCAAGCCGAAGGGCATCATGCACACGACCGGCGGCTACCTGACCCAGGTCACGTTCACCCACCGGTACGTGTTCGACCACGCCGACGACGACGTCTACTGGTGCACCGCCGACGTCGGATGGGTCACGGGCCACAGCTACATCGTCTACGGCCCACTGTCCAACGGCTCGACGATCGTGATGTACGAGGGCGTGCCCAACCACCCGGGCAACGACCGGTTCTGGGAGATCATCGAGAAGTACGGGGTGACGCTCTTCTACACGGCGCCGACGGCGATCCGCACGTTCATGAAGTGGGGGACCGAGGAGCCCGCCAAGCACGACCTCTCCAGCCTGCGCGTCATCGGCAGCGTCGGTGAACCGATCAACCCGGAGGCGTGGATGTGGTACCGCACCCACATCGGCGGCGACCGTTGCCCCGTCGTCGACACGTGGTGGCAGACCGAGACCGGCGCGATCATGATCAGCCCGCTCCCCGGGGCGACGACGACCAAGCCGGGGTCGGCGACGTTCCCACTGCCGGGCATCTCGGCCGAGGTCGTCGACGACGCCGGCAAGGTCGTGACCCATGGCGGCGGCTACCTGACGCTGACCCGTCCGTGGCCGGCGATGCTGCGCGGGATCTGGAACGACCCGGAGCGGTACCGCGAGACGTACTGGTCACGGTTCCCCGATCGGTACTTCGCCGGTGACGGCGCCAAGCTCGATGCAGACGGCTACCTGTGGCTGCTCGGGCGCGTCGACGACGTCATGAACGTGTCGGGCCATCGCATCTCCACGACGGAGGTCGAGTCGGCGCTCGTCTCCCACCCCGGCGTGGCCGAGGCGGCCGTGGTCGGCGCCGCCGATGCCACGACCGGCCAGGCGATCATCGCCTACGTGACCCCCCGAGGTGGGGCCGACCTCTCGGTCGACGAGCTGCGCACCCACGTCGGCACCGAGATCGGTGCCCTGGCCAAGCCGAAGACCATCTACCTGACGCCCGACCTGCCGAAGACCCGCAGCGGCAAGATCATGCGCCGCCTGCTGCGCGACGTCGCCGAGGGCCGCAACCTCGGCGACACGACGACCCTCGCCGACGCCAGCGTCGTCGACGAGATCCAGCAGCGGGCGCGCGAGGCACCAACGGAGGAGTGACGCGCACTGGCCGCCGCTCCCGACCCCTGAGGATCGGTTGCGGCGGCCAGCGAGAGCTCCCGAGCTCAGTCAGGGGTCACGGCGCCTCGAAGATGCCACCCTCACCCTCGGCATCGATCTCGATGCCTTCCTCGACCAGGTAGGTCTGGCCGGCCGGGTCGTACTCGGCCATCACGCCGTACTCGGAGATGTAGGCGTCGTCGATGCCGTTGACGTGCGCCACACCACCCAGCGTGAGCGGCTGCTCGAGGTCGAACGACCAGAAGGCGTTCATCATGTTCGCCCTCGTCAGTCCGCCCTCCATCTCCGCCGCCCGGGTGGCTGCGTCGACGATGAGGACCGCCGCGTTGTAGCCCGTGGCGACGTTGCCGACGGCCGGGTCGACGGCGCCACCGCCGTACGTCTCGACGTCGGCGAGGTACTGCTGCACCCCTTCGTCCTCGGCGTAGGCCGGGTCCGACGGGTCCTTCAGCACGACCAGCGTGTGCACGTTGGCCGCCGCCTCACCGGCGGGGACCATGAACTGCTGGATCGACTGGCACGTGTACGAGTTGAGGATCGGGCCCTCGAAGCCGCCCTGGCGGGCGAGCTGCATCAGGCTGGTGCAGAACGTCGACGTGGTGCCGCCGATGATCACGTCCGGGCCGGACGCCAGCAGCTGGGTGACCTCGTTGCTCAGGTCCGAGGTCGGCTCGTGCACGATGTCGGCGACGATCTCCAGCCCAGCTTCGGGGAGGAGCTGCTGCAGCGCCGCCTGGTACGTCTTGCCGAAGTCGTTGTTGAAGCTGAGGATGGCGACCTTCGTGGCGTCCGGGAACTTCTCCGCGATGAAGTCGGTCCAGATGGCCGACTCCACGGTGTACGACGGGATGCCGCCGGTCGTCCACGGGAAGTTCGCCGGGTCGCCCCAGTTCGGGAAGCCGGTGCCCACCAGCGCCTGCGGGACGCAGGCGTCAGCGTGCAGCTGGCGGGTGCCGGCGACGTTCGGCGTCCCGACCTGGAACACCGAGGCGAAGATGCCGTCGCCCTCGATGGCCTCCTGCACGGCCGGGCCGGAGCGGGCCGGGTCGTAGGCGTCGTCCTTGGTGACCAGCTCGAGGTTGTGGCCGTCGATGCCGCCCTCCTCGTTGATCTTGTCGAAGTAGACCTGCATGCCCTGGCCGATCACGCCGAAGGCGGCGAGCGGACCGGTCTGCGGGCCGATGAACGCGATCTTGATCGGCTCGCCATCGGGCAGGGCCTCGGTGGCCGTCGCCGGGCAGTTCTCGGTGGGGACCGTGAACATCTCGCCGCTCGGCTCGCCGCCGTCGGTCTCGTCCGGTGGCCGTGGTCTCGTCGGTGGCCGTCGTCTCGTCCGTGGCCGTGGTCTCGTCCGTGGCCGTGGTCTCGTCGGTGGCTGTGGTCTCGTCGGTGGCCGTGGTCTCGTCCGTGGCCGTCGTCTCGTCCGTCGCCGTGGTCTCTTCGGTGGCCGTCGTCTCGTCCGGTGCCGTCGTGGCGTCGCCGCCGGCCGCAGCCGTCGTCGACGCACCGGCCGCGGCCGTGGTGTCGCCGCCGCCCTCGTCGTCGTCGCCTCCACAGGCTGCGGCGACCAGCGTGAGGCAGACGGCCCCCGCCAGTACCCCGCGGATCCGCTTGGATCTCGTTCTCATGGACTGGTTCCCCCTTGTGGTTGTTGCTGTTGTTGGACGGGTTCGGACGAGAGCGCGGAACCGGCCGGCTCTGCCTCGATGATCGCCTGCTCCTGCAGCTTGGCCGCCGGCAGCCTGGGCACGATCACGACAAACTTCGAACGCAACCAGCGCAGCCCGAAGACCACGCCGCCGGGCATGAAGAAGATGATCAGGACGAGCAGCAGGCCGTAGAGGATCCCGGCCTCCGGGCCGTCGAGCCGGCCGATCACGGGCCACTCGATCTCGAACGCCCAGTACGGCAGCCAGTCGACGAGCATGCCGCCGATCGCCGGTCCGAGGATCGTGGCCACGCCGCCGATCACGAGCCCGGCGATGAACTCGATCGAGCGCTGCAACCCGAAGGTGTCGGGGCCGATGTTGTTCACGGCCAGGGCGAAGCACCCCCCGCCGATCGCCGTGACCAGCGCGCTGGTGGCGAACGCCAACACCTTGTACTGCGCTGGGTAGACGCCCGACACGGCGGCGCCGGTCTCGTTGTCGCGCATCGCGACCAACCCTCGACCGACGCGGCTGCGGATCAGGTTGGAGGTCAGGAAGAACAACACGATGGCGATGACGAGGACCGTCGTGAAGATCCAGTCGTCGTCGGACCAGTCGCTCGGCGCCCACGACGGTGGCGCCCAGCTGAACCCCTCGACCGAGGTGACCGTGCCGGAGTTCATCGCCTTGCCGTTGTTGCCGCCGGTCAGGGCAGCGACGTCGAAGCCGAAGAAGTTGTCCGAACGGGCGATCGCCGGGAAGGCCAGCGCCAGGCCGAGCGTGATCAGCGAGAGGTACAGGCCGCGGATGCGCAGTGCCGGGATGCCGATCACGAAGCCGACCATGAACCCGAGCGCGCCGCCGACCGGCAAGGTCAGCAGGAACGGCCAGCCGTGATCGGCGACCAGGATCGCCGACGTGTAGGCGCCGATCCCGAAGAAGGCCGAGTGGCCGATCGAGATCTGCCCCGAGTAGCCGGTCACGATGTTCAGCCCGAGGATGGCGACGCCGAGCGTGACGCCGACGGCCCAACGGTTGGCGCTGAAGTTCTCGACGATGCTGGTGACGTAGAACCAGAACGCCACGAGGGCGAGCACGCCGATCGCCTGCATGATGCGGTGCGGCACGGACCCGCGGATGACGACGGCGGGAAGGTTCTTCATGACACCGTCCATTCGCTCGCGCCGCGCGACCCGCTCATACGCGTTCCACCCGTTTCGAGCCGAACAACCCCTGCGGGCGGAAGTAGAGGACGACGAGGATGACGATCAGCACCATCACCAGCGACAGCTCGTTGCCGACGAACGTGAACAGGGCAGGGGCGAACGTCTCGACGATGCCGACGAGCAGCCCGCCGATCACCGCTCCCTTGATCGAGTCGAACCCGCCCACACACGCCGCGGCGAACCCGAACAGCAGCACGGCGCCCATGAAGTTGAAGTCGAGGACGTTGCGGTACTGGGCGATGATGGCGCCGGCGATGGCGCCGATCCCGGCCGCCAGCGCCCACCCGAGCATCAGCATCCGCTTCACCGGGATCCCGACGATCAACGACGACTCGGCGTTGGCGGCGACGGCGCGGTAGGCGAGGCCGAGCTTCGTCTTCTGCAACAGCAGGGTCAGCAGGATGACGAGCACGGCGACGGTGATCCACACCCCGAGCGCCTTGAAGGTGACGAAGAAGTTCGGCTGACCCGAGACGAGGTCGATCTTGTCGTCGAGCCCGCCGGGGAACGGAGCGGGCTTCGGATCCTTGGGGTTGGTGCCCCAGATCGTGGCCGCGGCGCCGTTGAGGATGAAGAACAGGCCGAGGGTCAAGATGACCGGAGCCAGGACGCTGCGGCTCTCCAGCGGCGCGATCAGCACCCGCTGGAACGCAGCCCCCACCACCATCGCTCCGATCACCACCAGCCCGATGGCCAGCCACACGTTCCAGCCCTGCTCGACGGCGAGCACGAAGACGATGAACGTGCAGAACATCGCCATCTCGCCCTGGGCGAAGTTCAGGTGGCCGGTGGTCTTGTAGATCATCACCACCGTCAGCGCCATCAGGGCGTAGACGGCGCCGTTGGCCAGCGCGTTGGCCAGGTTCTGCAGGAACAGCGTCAGTGTGAAGAAGTTGTCCTCGATGCCGGGGAAGGCGAGCAGCGCGGGCACGTTGATCCTCAGAACCCGAGGTACGCCCGGCGTACCGCGTCATCGGCGCGCAGGTCGGCTGCGCTCCCGTCGAGGACGATCCGGCCGGCCTCCAGGACGTAGGCGCGGTCGGCGATCTCCAGTGCGAGGTTGGCGTTCTGCTCGACGACGAACATCGTCACCCCCTCCTCTTCGTTGAGCTGGTCGAACTTGGCGAACAGGTCCTGGATGATGATCGGCGCCAGGCCGAGCGATGGCTCGTCGAGCAGCAGGAGCCGCGGCCGGCTCATCAGCGCCCGCGCCACCGCAAGCATCTGTTGCTCGCCGCCGCTCAGGCTCCCGGCCTGTTGCGAGCGCCGCTCGGCGAGGCGGGGGAACATCTCGTACCAGCGCTCGGCGTCGGTGCGGATCGCGCCCCGGTCCTTGCGGACGTACGCGCCGACCTCGAGGTTCTCGTCCACCGTCAGCTCGGGGAACGTGCCACGGCCCTGCGGCACGTGGGCGACGCCGAGCCCGGCCATCTGCTCCGGTCGCTTCCCGACGAGCTGCGTCCCGCTCAGCTCGACGCTGCCCTTGGTGTCGACCATCTGGCAGATCGCCCGGATGGTGGTCGTCTTGCCGGCACCGTTGGCGCCGAGGAGGACGACGACCTCGCCGTCGTCGACGTGCAGGTCGAGCCCGCGCAGGACCTGCACCGGCCCATAGGCGGCGTTGAGGTCCTTGACGTCGAGCATGGTGCTCGTCGACGTCGCGCTCGGCTCGCTCATGGGTTCCTCACGCCGCCGAGCTCCCGAGGTACGCCTCGATCACCTTCGGGTCGTTCTGCACGTCGGCCGGGGTCCCCTCGGCGATCTTGCGGCCGAAGTCGAGCACCACGACCTTGTCCGAGATGCCCATCACCAGCTGCATGTGGTGCTCGACGAGCAGCACGGTCAGCCCGAACCGGTCGCGCAGGGTGCGGATCGTGGTGCCCAGGTCCTCGACCTCGGCGTGGGTGAGCCCCGACGCCGGCTCGTCGAGCAGGAGCAGGCGCGGGCGCGCCGACATCGCCCGCGCCAGCTCGATCCGCTTCAGCGTGCCGTAGGGCAGCGCGGCGGCCGGGCGCAGGGCGTGCTGGGCCAGGCCGAGCTCGCCGAGGATCTCCATGGCCGACTCGGTCAGGCGGCGCTCCTCGCCGCGCACGCCCAGGCGGAACGGCGCGGTCAGGAAGTTGACCTTGCTCTGGCTGTGCGCCCCGACCATCACGTTCTCGAGCACCGTGAGCCGGGGGAACAGGGCGAGGTTCTGGAACGTCCGAGCCACCCCGCGCCCGGCGATGCCGTGGGCCGGCACGCGCAGCAGGTCGTCGCCGTCGAAGGTCAGCTGGCCGCTCTGGGGCTCGTAGATGCGCGAGACGACGTTGAACAAGGTGGTCTTGCCGGCGCCGTTCGGGCCGATCAGCCCGCAGATCTCACCTTCTTCGATCGTGAACGAGAGGTCGTCGAGCGCCACGACACCGCCGAAGCGGACCGAAACGTTGCGCACGTCGAGCAGTGCCAATCGATCCTCCCCTTGCCACTCGTCGCCCCCGGACGTCGGAGCGCAACGTAGCAGGATCGCCACGGGGTGTGTCCCCAGTCACGCCCGGGGCGGCTGTCAGGCCCGCATGTTCTCGAACTGCAGCGGGATGCCGAGGTCGGCGCCCTTGAGGACGGCGATCACGGCCTGCAGGTCGTCGCGCTTCTTCGAGCTCACGCGCACCGACTCCCCCTGGGTCTGGCTCGATGTGCCCTTCGGTGCCCGTTCCTTGATCAGCTTGTTGATCTCGCGCGCCTTGTCCGAGGAGATGCCAACCTTGATGGTGGCGACCTGGCGGACGGTGTTCTGCGTCGCCTCCTGCACGTCGCCGTACTCGAGGCCCTTCAGCGACACGCCGCGCTTGACCAGCTTCTCCTCGAGCACCACCCGCAGTGCGGCGAGGCGGTCCTCGCTGACCGAGCGCAGCGTCAGTACGAGCTCCTGCTGGTCGATCGAGGAGTCCGTGTTCTTGAAGTCGAAGCGCGTGCCGATCTCCCGCTGCGCCTGGTCGACAGCGTTGCGGACCTCCTGCCGGTCGACCTCCGAGACGACGTCGAAGCTGGGCATCCGGGAGAGGGTAGTGGCGGTACGATCGTCGACCGCCCGACCCGTGGTCGGGTCAACCGAGGGTCGGTGCCCGAGCGGCCAAAGGGAGCAGACTGTAAATCTGCCGGCATCGCCTACGGAGGTTCGAATCCTCCCCGGCCCACGCAGCGCGTGACGTGGGGTGAGCGGTGAGGGGCCTGGGTGCCCTCACCGCTCACCGCTCACCATCACAACGTCACCATCACAACAGCCGTTGCATCACGGCGACGTCGAGCCACCGGTTGAACTTGCGTCCGACCTGCCGCTCGATGCCGACCAGCTCGAACCCGCACTTGGCGTGCAGCGTCCGACTCGCCGCGCTCGACGCCTCGATGCGCGCCATGACGGCGTGGAACCCCGACGCCGAGGCGATCTCCACGAGGCGCTCGAGCAGCAACGTGCCGATGCCCTCGCCGCTGCGCTCCCGATCGACGTAGACCGAGTCCTCGACGGTGGTGGAGTAGGCCGCCCGCTGCTTGTAGGGCGAGAGCGAGCCGAACCCGATCACGTCGGCGTCGTCGATGGCGACGATGGCGGCGAAGGCGCCGCTGCGGGCGGCCAGCCAGGCCCGCTGGTCGGCCAGTGAGCGGGGCACGAGGTCGAACGTGCTGGTGGCCGACACGACCTCGCGGTTGTAGATCGCCCGCACCCCTTCGGCGTCACCGTCGAGGGCCACACGCACCTGGACCACCGGCACGGCGGGCGAGAGTACCGAGAACGGGTGGCGCGGGCCGGGCGTCGTCGTTCAGAGGTGGGTCTCCCGGTTCGGCACGGCGCTTCGCCGGCCGCTTCGAGAACCGTCGGCCGCTATGCTCGTCCGCTGGCCCGCCGGGGCCCACGGGCACCGGCGCGTCGGGTAACCGGCCCTCTTAGCTCAGTCGGCAGAGCACAGCCATGGTAAGGCTGGTGTCGTGGGTTCGATTCCCACAGAGGGCTCGACCAGGCTGGTCAGCCCCAGCGGCGGCGTAGCTCAGTTGGTCAGAGCATCCGGCTCATAATCGGAAGGTCATCGGTTCGATCCCGATCGCCGCTACCACCCGCATCACCACCACACCGTCGGAGAAGGACAGACAGCAGCATGAGCAAGGCGAAGTTCGAGCGCAACAAGCCGCACGTGAACGTGGGGACGATGGGTCACATCGATCATGGGAAGACGACGTTGACGGCGGCGATCTCGAAGACGCTGGCGGAGAAGGGGTTGGC
Organism: uncultured Acidimicrobiia bacterium; assembly: GCA_963844175.1. Classification (GTDB taxonomy): domain Bacteria; phylum Actinomycetota; class Acidimicrobiia; order Acidimicrobiales; family Ilumatobacteraceae; genus JALZMG01. The sequence goes on along the minus strand of CAWJNE010000021.1, from coordinate 23,676 downwards.
TGAGTACACGCCGTTCGATTCGATCGACAAGGCGCCGGAGGAGAAGGCGCGGGGGATCACGATCTCGATTGCTCACATCGAGTACGAGACGGAGGCCCGGCACTATGCGCATGTCGACATGCCGGGTCATGCCGATTACATCAAGAACATGATCACGGGTGCGGCGCAGGTCGATGGGGCGATCTTGGTGGTGGCGGCGACGGATGGTCCGATGCCGCAGACTCGGGAGCATGTGTTGTTGGCCCGTCAGGTGGGGGTGCCGTACATCGTGGTGGCGTTGAACAAGGCGGACATGGTCGATGATGAGGAGTTGTTGGATCTGGTCGAGTTGGAGGTGCGCGAGTTGCTCACCGAGTACGAGTTCCCGGGTGATGACGCGCCGGTCGTGCGGGTGAGCGCGTTGAAGGCGTTGGAGGGTGATGTTGACGCTCAGGGCCAGGTGATGGAGTTGATGGCGGCGGTGGATGAGGCGATCCCGGAGCCGGAGCGTGATTTGGATAAGCCGTTCTTGATGCCGATCGAGGACGTGTTCACGATCACTGGTCGTGGCACGGTGGTGACGGGCAAGGTGGAGCAGGGTGTGGTGCACACCGGTGATGAGATCGAGATCGTCGGGTTGCGGGATACGCAGAAGACGACGTGTACGGGTGTGGAGATGTTCCGCAAGTTGCTTGACGAGGGTCGGGCGGGCGACAACATCGGTGCGTTGTTGCGGGGGACGAAGAAGGAGGAGGTGGAGCGTGGTCAGGTGTTGTGTAAGCCGGGGTCGATCACGCCGCACACCAATTTCGAGGGTCAGGTGTATGTGTTGACTCAGGGTGAGGGGGGGCGGCACAAGCCGTTCTTCAACAATTATCGGCCGCAGTTCTTCTTCCGGACGACGGATGTGACGGGGACGATCCAGTTGCCGGAGGGTACGGAGATGGTGATGCCGGGTGACAACGTGACGATGACGGTGGAGTTGGGCAAGCCGATCGCCATGGATGAGGGCTTGCGGTTCGCCATCCGAGAAGGTGGCCGCACCGTCGGCGCCGGCCGCGTCACCAAGATCCTGAAGTAGGGAGCGATGCCGAAGTCAGACAAGCGGGTGAAGATCACCCTCGAGTGCACCGAGTGCAAGCGACGCAACTACATCACGATGAAGTCGAAGATCAACGATCGCGAGCGCATCGAGATGAAAAAGTACTGCAGCCACGACCGGCGCCACACGGTGCACAAGGAGACGCGCTAGCCCCGACGAGCGCCAGCGGGCTCCGGCCCGGGCGATCGGCGGAGACCCTCCGCTGGTAGCCTGGCGTCCCCGAACCGAGGGCAGTAGCTCAGCTGGAAGAGCATCGGTCTCCAAAACCGACGGTCGGGGGTTCGAGTCCCTCCTGCCCTGCCCACACCCCACGAACACCATGTCACTCGACGATCTCAACCGCGAACAGAAGCGGCACCTGCGCCGGACCGGCGCCCTCGACGAGAAGGGCGCGCCCAAGCGCGTCCCCCGCCAGACGCCGAACCGTCGCGAGCGGGTCGGCCCTCGCCAGTACCTCGGCGAGGTCCGCGACGAGATGCGCAAGGTCGCCTGGCCAAAGCGCCCGGAGGTCGTGCGGTACTCGATCGTGGTCATCGTGACGGTGATCATCTACACGGCGCTGGTGGGTGGCCTCGACGCCCTGTTCAGCGTGCTCTCGGGATGGTTGTACGGATGACGAACGAGTTCCCGCAGGACGTGACGGGCCGCAGCCCGGTCGACATCGCCGAGATCGAGACCCCGGACAACCTGCCTACGGGTGATGTCGAGGTGCTCGAGGAGGCCGATCCCGCCGCCGAGGTGCAGCTGGAGGTGGTCTCCGACGAGGTCGCCGAGGACACCGAAGCCGCCGAGGACGCCGACGCCGACGATCCCGACGCCTCGGCCGTCGATCCCGATGCTGATGCGGCCGACGCTGTCGTGACCGATGCCGACGCGACGGATGCCGACGTGGCGGATGCCGAGGCCGTCGATCCCGACGCCGACGCCGTGACCCTTGCCGACGGCGAGCAAGCGGTCGACGAGGACGAGGAGATCGTCGTCGACGACCCGTGGACCCGGCCCGGCGAGTGGTTCGTCGTCCACACGCAGTCCGGTTACGAGAAGAAGGTCACCGCCAACCTGCATGCCCGCATCCAGAGCATGAACATGGAGGACAAGATCTTCGAGGTCGTCATCCCCATGGAAGAGGTGGTGGAGTTCAAGGGCGGCCGGAAGCAGATCGTGCAGCGCAAGGTCTTCCCCGGCTACCTGCTCGTGCGGTGCCGGATGGACGATTCGTCGTGGTACTGCATCCGCAACACGCCGGGCGTCACGGGGTTCGTCGGTCAGAGCCGCCAGGGCCAGAAGCCGACGCCGCTGTCCCGGCGCGAGGTGCGGACCTTCCTGGCCGCCAAGGGCGACGGTGCCGAGCAGGCCGCCCGGGCCAAGCCGCGGCTCGAGTACGACGTCGGCGAGAGCGTGCGGGTGCGTGAAGGCCCGTTCGCCGACTTCTCCGGCGAGATCGCCGAGATCAACGCCGACCACATGAAACTCAAGGTCCTGGTGAACATCTTCGGGCGCGAGACGCTCGTCGAGATGGACTTCAGCCAGGTCGCCAAGCTCTAGTACCGAAAGCACCACGCCCCATGGCCAAGAAGCGCGTCGCCGCCCTCGTCAAGATCCAGATCCCCGCCGGCAAGGCCAGCCCCGCGCCGCCCGTCGGCACCGCCCTCGGACCGCACGGCGTGGCGATCATGGACTTCGTCAAGGCCTACAACGCAGCGACCGAGTCGCAGGTCGGCACGATCGTGCCGGTCGAGATCACGGTGTTCGAGGATCGCACGTTCTCGTTCGTCCTGAAGACGCCGCCGACGCCGGTGCTGTTGCGCCAGAAGGCCGGCCTCGACAAGGCGGCCAGCGAACCGGGCAAGCAGACCGTTGGTCGCGTCACCGAGGCCGACGTCGCCGAGATCGCCCAGATCAAGATGCCCGACCTCAACGCCTACGACCTGGAAGCAGCGAAGCAGCAGGTGCGCGGCACCGCCCGCTCCATGGGCATCGACGTCCGGTAGTTCAATCCACGCCACGACCGGGAGCACCTCGCCCGGCGGGCTCGATCCCGAGGGAGACACACATGTCCGGCAAGAAGCTGACCGACGCCCACAAGGGCTTCGACCGCGATCGGTTCTACAGTCCGTCCGAGGCCCTCGGCCTCGTCAAGCAGCTGGCGAGTGCCAAGTTCGACGAGGGCGTCGACGTGGCCGTGCGGCTCGGCGTCGACCCGCGCAAGGCGGACCAGATGGTGCGTGGCACCGTCGGGCTGCCCTCCGGGACCGGCAAGGACGTCCGAGTCGCCGTGTTCGCCACCGGTGAGGCCGCCGCGGCGGCTCGCGAGGCCGGCGCCGACCTGGTCGGGTCCGACGACCTGGCCGCCCAGGTCGAGGCGGGCAAGTTCGACTTCGACGTGGCCATCGCCACCCCCGACATGATGCCGCTGGTCGGCCGGCTCGGCCGGTCCCTCGGCCCGCGTGGCTTGATGCCCAACCCCAAGACGGGCACGGTGACCACCGATGTCGGCCGGGCGGTCGGCGAGTTCAAGGGCGGCAAGGTCGAGTACCGCACCGACCGCTACGGCAACATCCACGTCCCGCTGGGCAAGGCGAGCTTCGAGCCGGCGGCGCTGGAGACCAACTTCCGTGCCGTCCTCGACGAGCTGAACCGGGCCAAGCCGGCGTCGGCCAAGGGCCGCTACCTGCGCAAGGTCACCGTCTCGTCGACCATGGGCCCGGGCGTCCACATCGACGTCAACCGCCTCAAGCCCGACCCCACCGCCCCCGCCTGACCGCTCTGCGTCAACGTCGCCATCGAACGCGATGGCGATCCGACCAGCGAATCGCGGCCGTCGATGTCGACGGCCGGGACGGTTCAATCGCCGGTGAGGTCGGCCAGCACGGCCATCGCCGCGTTGCGGCCGTTGAGCCCGATCACGCTGCCGGCCGGGTGGGTCGCCGCGCCGCAGAGGTACACGCCGCCACCGGGGGCACGGGGGTTGAAGCGACGCCACCACATCTGGTCCGGGGTGCACTCGCCCTGGAAGATGTGACCGCCGGTGAGTCCGATGCGCTCTTCGATGTCGGGTGGCCCGAGGACCTCGACGTGCTCGACGACGTCGTCGATGTCGCAGTACCGCCCGATCAGGCCGAGGATGCGCTGGCCGATCTCGTCGCGACGGTCGTCCCAGGTCCCGTCGGCCAGCTCGTACGGCGCGTACTGCACGAACGCCGACATCGTGTGCTTGCCGGGCGGAGCGACCGTCGGGTCGTAGGCGCTCTGGAAGTACAGCTCGGCGAAGCCCGGCGACGGGATCCCGCGCGTGCAGTCCTCGAACGCCTGCTGGGCGGCCTCCATCGGCACGGCGATCGACACCGGCGCCCGGTTCGGCCAATCGTCGTCGGGGAGGGCCGTCCAGCGGGGCAGGCGCGAGAGCCCGCAGTTGAGCTTGACCACTGGGCTCGTCGTCCGCCAGCCGGCGACCCGCTCGGCGAAGACACCGTCGATCGACGAGCCGAGGAGTCCGGCCGTGACCTTCGGGTCGGCGTTGGAGACGATCGCCCGGGCGCGGATCACCTCGCCGCCCTCCAGCACGACACCTTCGCCCGGGCGGATCTCGGTGACCGGGACGCCCGCCGCCAGCACGGCGCCAGCCTCGGCCGCCGCTTCAGCGATGGCGAACGAGATGCGCCCCATCCCACCTTCCACGTAGCCCCACGCCATCGGCACGCCCTCCAGCGTCCCCTGGAAGTGCATCAGCTTGATCGACGCCGTGCCCGGGTCGAGCGGACCGGCCCACGCGCCGATCACCCCTTGGCCGTACAGCGCCTGCTGCAGCCGAGGGTCGTCCACGAACTTCGTGACGACGTCGGCGATGGACGTCTCGAACAGCGCGTCGATCAGCTCCGGGTCGTGGCCGAGCGCTTCCCGCAGCTCGTCCTCGGTGGGCGAGTCGCCGACCCACGTGTCGCGAGGCTGCTCGCGCAGCGCCCGGCGCATCCGGTCGAAGAAGTGCTCGTACTCGAACTGGCCCTTGATGTCGGCGTCGGAGAAGCCGTTCTCGCGCATGCCGGCAGCGGTGCGGTCGGGGTCGAGGAACTGCCCGTACCAGGTCCCGTCGTCGAACGGGCACCAGATGCCTGGCTCGGCGACGAACACCTTGTACCCGTGACGGCGCAGCGCCAGCTCGTCGATCACCCGTTGATCGAGGAGGCCGACCACGTAGGCGCACGGGCTGACCCGGTACTCGGGCTCGGCGAACGGCTGCTCCAGCGTGCACGCGCCGCCGAGCCGCTCACGGCGCTCGAGGACGAGCACCGACTGGCCGGCCTGCGCCAGGTAGGCGGCACACGCCAGGCCGTTGTGGCCGCCGCCGACGACGACCACGTCCCACGTCTGGGCGGCGAGCTCGGCGATCGGGGCCGGCAGCCCGACCTGGCCCAGCGATCCCTGAATGTCCACGCTCACTGGTGCACCATCGAGTCGCCCGAACGCTCCACCGACCCCGCCCGCACGGGGCACCAGTGAGCGAAAGGACCGTGACGATGATTCGCTCGCTCGAAGACTCGCTCGCTCATGTGTGCAGGGCGGTAGCGAAGCGTTCGAGATTGCTCGCCGCTCGGTCGACGTCGTCAGCGGTGTGTTGGACGGTGAGCGTCCACTGCTCCATCTTCCCCCACGGTGGGAGGAAGACGCCGCCGTTGTGCTGGTACAGCCAGTGGGCGTGGCCGTAGCGCCCGTCGTAGCGGGTGAAGTCCCGGTAGTTGCGGATGCGCACGGGGGAGAAGACGACGGCGCCCTTGGCCCCGTAGGCGCTGACGTACCCCGGCAGGTGGTGGCGGCCGAGCGTGTGATGGGCCCGGGCGACCAACTCCTCGCGTAGCTCGTCGAGGTGGGCGTAGGCAGCCGGGGTCAGCACCTCGAGCAACACCGCCTTCGCCGCGGCCATCGTCAGGGGGTTGCCGTTGAACGTGCCGACCTGGTCGTAGGTCCCGTCGGAGATCACGCCCATCACGCCCGCCGTGCCGCCGACGGCGCCGCACGGCACCCCGCCGCCCAGCGCCTTGGCCAGGCAGATGATGTCGGGCACGACGCCGAAGCGCTCGGTGGCCCCACCCGGGGCGATGGTCAGCCCGGTCTTGACCTCGTCGAACGTCAGCAGCGCGCCATGGGTGTGCAGCATCGTGACGAGGGCGTCGAGGTAGCCGGGCGGGGGCGGGACGACGCCGATGTTCATCATCACCGGCTCGATGATCATCCCGGCGATGCGACCCGGGTTGGCCAGCAGCACCCGGCGCACGGCGGCGAGGTCGCCGAACGGCACGACGTGCGTGCTCGTGACGACGTCGGGCGCCACGGCCACGTGCTCGGCCACGGCCTGCGGCCGGTCGGCCGGCCCGGCGGCGGCGAGCTCGGGGTACACGGAGACCTGCACGGCGTCGTGGTGGCCGTGGTAGCTGCCCTCGACCTTGATGATCTCCGTCCGACCGGTGACGGCGCGCATGAGGTGGACGGCGGTCATCGTGGCCTCGGTGCCGGAGTTGGCGAAGCGCCACAGCGGCAGGCCGAACCGGCGGGCCAGCTCGGCGGCCACCGGGATGATGTCGGGGACGGGCTGGGCGAAGTGCGTGCCCTCCGTCACCCGCCGGCTGACCGCGGCGACGAGGGCGGGGTGGGCGTGGCCGGCGATCGTCGTGCCGAAGCCGCCGTGGAGGTCGACGTACTCGTTGCCGTCGACGTCCCAGACGTGGGCGCCGGCGCCACGCTCGATGAACACGGGGCACGGCGGCGCGTCCTGCCACGACGAGGCGACGCCACCCGGCAGGTGGGCCGACGCCTCCACGTGCAGCTCGTGCGAACGAGGGGTCCGGGCCACGAGGGCCGCCTCCTGCGTCGCGATCAGGCCGTCCAGGACGTCACCGGTCGAGACCGGGCTGACCAGGGCCATGAGGTACCAGCTCCTTACTGACTCATGAGTCAGCAACGGACCGTAGCACACCCTCCCGGTGGGCCAGCGAGAATCGTTTGCGTCACCGAATTCGCCACCGGCGGCAGTTGCGGTGACGCAAACACGCGGCCGCCTCATTTGCGTCACCGTCGTCGCCACAGGTGGCGGAATCGGTGACGCAAACTGCGGCGAAGCACGGCGGCGGCCGACGTCGGATGGGCGAGGGGCGCGCACCCTCGTGCTTGGGTGATCGGCATGAACGAGGGACTGCGAACGGTGGCGGACATCACGCTCAAGCAGCACGGGGTCGTCACGACCGAACAGCTGCGAGCGGCGGGCATGTCGGACATCGAGCGGCGACGACGCGTGCGGAGCGGCGTGCTGGTGCGGGCGGGGAGCCGTACGTTCCGAGGCGTCTTCGCGCCGTCCACGATGCTGGGCGAGCTGGCGGCGGCCGTCCTCGACTGCGGATCGGGCGCCGTGGCGTCGGGTCCGTCAGCCGCCGCGCTGCACGGCTTCGACGGGTTCCGGCTGCGGCGGCCGCTGCACGTCATGGTCGGACGCGGCCGCAACGTGCAACGCGCCCACCTCCACGTTCACACCTCGAGCGAGCTCCCGCTGATCGATCGAGCGACGGTCGAGGGCGTCGCCGCGCTCTCGGCCACCCGCACCGTGATCGACCTGGCACGGTTCGTCCCGGCCGACGAGCTCACGGCGGCGCTCGACTCCGCGCTGCGTGACGGGCTCACGTGCGAGGACTTGCTGCATCGCCGCATCGCCTCCCTGCGCACGAGTGGGCGCTACGGGATCCCGCAACTCCTCGCCGTGATCGAGGGCAGCGAGATCACGCGTGGTGGCCACAGCTGGCTCGAGCGCCGGTTCCTCGAACTCTGTGCGTCGGCGCACCTGCCGCGCCCGCTGACGCAGCAGGTGCTCTCCCGGGCGGGCGACCGGCTCGTGCGCGTCGACTGCCGCTTCCCCGGCACTCGGTTGATCGTCGAGTTGATGGGCTACCGCTGGCATCGGACGGTCGACCAGATGGCTCGTGATGCAGCGCGCTTCAACGCCCTCGTGCTCGACGGCTTCCTCCCGCTGCAGTTCACGCACGCCCAGGTCACGCTGGACGCCGACTGGGTCCTCGCTCAGGTCACGGCGGCGCTGACCCACGTCGCCGCCTGACCATTTGCGTCACCGGAATCGCCACCGATGGCGGGAACGGTGACGCAAACCGCCGGCGGTCGCGCGTGCTGGCGGCGGTCAGCGGGTCCAGGTGCCGGCGAGGTAGGCGGTGGCCACCAGGCGGGTGAACTGGGCGACGGCGTCCTCCTCGGTGGACAACGGGCCCTGGCGGTACCCGCGGGAGGCGACCCCGCGCTGCACCCCTTCGCAGGCCGCCCAATCCTGGCGGTTCGTCAGGTCCCAGAAGTCGACGGCGAATGACGGGTCGAACCCCGCCCGCCCGACGTCCTCAGGGGCGAACAGCCACTGGCACTCGACCTCCGTGCGGCCAGGCGTCACCGGATCGATCCGATGGGTCATCACGTAGTCGGGGTGCAGGCTGATCAGCAGGTTGGGCAGCACCCCGAGGTAGTCGATCCGCCGCCGTGCGGACCCCTGCAACCCCCGCAGCGGCGTGGCCGGCGACTCGCCGGTCAGCGACATCGTCACGGCGTGCGGCATCAGGTCCTGCCATCCGCCGACCCAGAACCCGTCGTGGCCGAGGGCGTTCTCGCCGCTCGTCGACGGGCTCACGGCGCACAGCTCGGGGTGGATGTTCGGGCAGTGGAAGCACTCGTGGTAGTTCTCGACGATCAGCTTCCAGTTCGTCGCCAGCTGGTAGCGATGGGTGGCGCCGACGACCAGGCGCTCGGGCTCGTGCCCCGCCACCCGTTCCTCGATGCCGGACAGGAACGACCCGAGCGGGGGAGCGTCGCCGCTGGCGTTGACCATCACCCACCCGTGCCAGTCCTCGACGGCCACCGGGACCAATCCGTGCTGCGCCCGGTCGAATCCGTCTGGCGCGTCGAAGCGGGGCGTCGACAGCAGCGTGCCGTCCAACCCGTAGCGCCACCCGTGGTACGGGCAATGGATCGACCGGTGCGTGCTCGCCGCTCCGCACGGCGCCAGCTCGTGGGCGCGGTGCTGGCAGGTGTTGTAGAAGCCGCGCAGCTCGCCGTCGTCGCCGCGCACCAGCAGCACGGCGTCGTCACCGACCTCGACGGCCCGTCGGGCGCCGACCGCGGCGAGGTCGTCCGACCGCCCCGCGCAGACCCAGGCGCCGGCGAACAGGTGCGTCCGCTCCCACGCCAGGAGGGCGTCGTCGAGGTAGGCAGCCGCCGGCAGCATCGATCCCGAGCCGCTCGCGTCGAGCACCGGCGCCAGGTCGGCAGGGTCGATCGGCGCCGCCGAGGGCACCGGCCGCGCCGTCGACCCCACCCGCAGCGCCACCGTCCGACTCATCGCGAGCGCGCCACCTTGAACCGCTTCGTCCACCGCCGCCGGCGGGCGTCGGCCAGCACGCGGCGCGTGCACAGCAGCGCCGGGATGCCGGTCACGCCGCCACCTCCGTGCGTCGCCGACGAGCACTGGTACAGCCCCCGGATCGGCGTCGTGAAGTCGGCGTAGCCCGGAGCCGGCCGCATGTGGAACAGCTGGTCGGGCGTGAGCTCACCGTGGAAGATGTTGCCACCGATCAGGCCGTACTCGTGCTCCATCTGCCACGGCCCGATGACCTGACGATGGATCACCGACTGCTTGAAGTTCGGTGCGAGCTCCGTGTAGCCGTCGATCACCCGGTCGGCGTACTCCTCCAGCTCGGCCTCGTGCGGCTCGTCCGACCACGTCGACGGGACCCACTGCGTGAACAGCGACATCACGTGCGTCCCGTCCGGGCAGAGGGTCGGATCGAGCGTTGACGGAATGACGCCGTCGGAGAATGGTCGTGCCGCCGCTCGACCCTCCCGGGCGTCTTGGAACGCTCGCTGCAGGTAGTCGATCGAGTGGCACAGCTCGACGGAGCCGGTGAACCGCTCGTGCGGGGCGGTGCCGGGCCACGCCAGGAAGTCGGGCAGCTCCGAGAGCGCGACGTTCACCTTGACGGTGCCGGAACGCGATCGCCACCGGCGCAGGTCGTTGACGAACTCACTCGGCAGCTCGGCGGGGTCGAGGTGGCGCAGGAACGTGATCTGGGGGTGTGTGGCGGCGATGACGATCGGCGCCCGCAACTCGCGCCCGTCGCGGGTCACGACGCCGGTGACCCGCCCGTCGGACACGGAGATGCGTTCCACTGCGGCGCCGGTCCTGACCTCGGCGCCGAAGGACTCGGCGGCCTGACGAATTGCCGCCGACACGGCGCCCATCCCGCCGATCGGGTAGCCCCACGAGCCGAGGTGGCCGTCGCCGACGTCGCCGATCGTGTGGTGCATCATCACGTAGGCCGTGCCCGGCTCCTCTGGGCCGGCCCACGTGCCGATCACGCCGTTGATCGCCAACACGCCCTTGACCTCGGGCGATTCGAACCACTCGTCCAGCACGTCGGCGATCGACATGGTGAACAAGCGGGTCGCTTCGGCCGTCCCGCGGACGTCGAGCCCGCGCATCCCCCACGCCATGCGTACCTGGTCGAGCAGATCGCCGGGCCGGTGCGACCCGACGCGCGGCGGGGTGCGCAACAGCAACGGCGAGAGCACGTCGGCCACACCGCGCAGCCACGCTTCGTAGTCGCCGAGGCGGGCCGCATCACGGGTCGAGAACTTGGCCACCTCGTCGAAGTCCCGCGACGCCTCGTCGTGGGCCAGCAGATAGCGCCCGTCGGGAAAGGCGATGAAGCTCGGGCCCATCGGCTCGACCCGGTAGCCGTGCTCCTCCAGTTGCAGATCGCGGATGATCGTCGGCGGCATGAGGCTCATCACGTACGACAGCGCGGTCACCTTGAAGTCGTCGCCCCACGGCGTCTCCGTCACCGCCGCGCCACCGGTCACGTCCCGGGCCTCGAGGATGACGGTGCGCAACCCGGCGCGGGCGAGGTACGCCCCGGCGACCAGGCCGTTGTGCCCGCCACCGATCACGATGGCATCGTGCAGCTCGCCCGTGGGCACCATGATCGTCACCCTCTCGTCCGGCGCGGCGCCACATCGGCGCCGGCGATGCGCTACTGTAACTGACTCATCAGTCAGTAAGTGACCGCTGAGGCCGTCTGACGGCGAACGGGGAGGTCGAGCCATGACGTTCCACCCACGGGAACGGCGGCTGCCGCGACGGCAGTTCATCAAGCTGACCGCCTACGGCGCGGCGGCGGCCGGCTTCGGCCCGTCGCTGCTGGCGGCGTGCGGCGGCAGCGACAGCGGGAGCTCCGAAGGGGGCGTCGCGCTCTCCCGTCCGGATGCGCCCGCCACCCTGCCGCGCTTCGACGAGATCCAGCCGATCGCCGACGGCTTGTCCCCCGAGACGGGCGGAGTGCTGAAGGTCTACAACTACGAGGAGTACATCGCCCCGGAGGTGCTCGCCGCGTTCGAGGAGGAGTTCGGCCTGCCGGTCGAGGTCACGACGTTCACGAGCATGGACGAGGCGGTGACCAAGCTGGCGTCCGGCGAGGTCGCCTTCGACGTGTTCTTCCCGACGCCGGACCGGCTGGGTCAGCTGGCCGCGGCCGAGCTCCTCCAACCGCTGAACAAGTCGTACCTCCCCAACCTGGCCAACGTCTGGGAGTCGCTGCAGGACCCGTTCTACGACCAGGGCGGCGTGTACACGGTCCCCTACACCCTCTACACGACGGGCATCGGGTACCGGGTGGACGCCGTCGCCAAGGGGCCCGACGGGTACGACAATCCGTACGACATCTTCTGGGACCCGGCCAACCGCGGCCAGGTCTACCTCCTCGAGGACGATCGCGAGGTGTTCGGCATGGCGCTGCTGCGGCGCGACCCCGAGGCGGACGTCAACACCGAGGACGCCGACGAGATCGCCGCCGCCCTCGCTGACGTGTCCGAGCTGACCGACCTCGTGAACGTGAAGGTCGGCGCCGAGGCCTACACGGTGCTGCCAGAGAAGCGGGCCTGGGTCCACCAGTGCTGGTCGGGCGACGTGGTCAACGCCCAGTACTACCTGCCCGAGGGCGAGTCGATCGACAACATCGGGTACTGGAGATCGCCGACCGGGGTGATCGGCAGCGACGCCATCGCCGTGCTGGCCGGCGCGGCGAAGCCGGTGGCGGCCCATGCCTTCTTGAACTTCCTGCTCGACGCCGATCGAGCCCTCGAGAACTACGGCTGGCTCGGCTACCAGCCGCCGCAGAACGGCCTCGACCCGGCGAGCGTCGTCGAAGACGAATACGTGCCGGCCCATCTGGAGAGCGCCGTCGTGCGGCCTGCCGACTTCGACGAGGGCCAGCAGCTGCTCCAGCTGACGCTGGCCGGTGAGCGCACCTGGGACGACGCCTGGTCGAAGTTCACCGCGGGTGGCTGACCCGGCCGGCCGCCGGACGGGAGGTTCCCGTCTGCTGTGGCCGGCGCTCGCCACGCCCGGTGTGGCGTGGCTGGTGGTGCTGTTCGCCGTTCCGTTCTACGGCGTGCTGGCGGTCGCCTTCGGCGACGTCGACCCGATCTTCGGCAACGCCGTCCCCGTGTGGAACCCGCTGCAGTGGAACTTCACGTCCTTCGGCGACATCCTCGAGCGCGTCGTGTCGGCGGACCTCGGGCGCGTCCTCGTGCGCACGTTCGTCTTCGTGGGCATCGCCCTCGGCGTCTGCTTCCTGATCGGGTTCCCGGTCGCCTACTACGTCGCCCGCCTGGCCGGACGTTGGCGGGGCCTGCTGTTGGCCCTCCTGCTGGCGCCGTTCTGGATCAGCTACCTGATGCGGATGCTGGCGTGGGTCAACCTGCTGCAGCCGGACGGGTACGTCAACGACCTCATCTCGGCCGTCGGCTTCGACCGCGTGGCGTGGCTCGACGGTCGGCCCGTCACCGTGATCCTGGGCCTCGTGTACGGGTACGTGCCGTTCTTCGTGCTGCCCCTGTTCGCCGCCCTCGACCGCCTCGACCCGCGCGTGCTGGAGGCGTCGCACGACCTCGGGATGGGCCGGCTGGCGACGTTCCTGCGCGTCACCCTGCCCATGTCGCGTCAGGGCCTGCTCGCCGCCGCCGTGCTCACCGCGCTGCCGATGACCGGCGACTACTACACGGCCGACCTGCTGTCGGGCGCGCCACGCACGAGCATGATCGGCAACCAGATCGAGTTCTACCTGTTCCGCGGCTCGCAGAAGTCGGCCGGTGCCTCGCTGGTCATCATCCTGTCGGCGCTGCTCGTCGTGTTCATGTACTTCTACCTGCGCTCGGTCGACCGGGCGTCGAGGGCGGCGCGGTGAGCGAGCGCCCGGGCCGATCGCACGGCGACGAGCTTTCCGGTGCGAGCGGACGATCGGCGGCGGCGTGAAGCGGCTCAAGCAGTGGTGGGAGGATCCCTGGCGCCGGCCGATCTTCCTGGCCACGGCCACGTGGCTGTTCATCCTGTGGGCGATCGTCCCGGTGCTCATCGCCATCCAGTTCTCGTTCAACTCGGGTCGCTCGCGCAGCGCGTGGCAGGGCTTCTCGTTCCGCTGGTGGTGGGGCGACCCGACGAGCTCGCTGTTCCGGGACTCCGACCTCCTGTCGGCGATGCGCAACAGCCTCGTGCTGGCCGCCCTGACCATGCTCATCGCCACGCCGCTCGGCGTGGCGCTGGCGCTCGGCCTGTCGCGCTGGCGGGGGCCGGTGGCCCGCGGCTCCAACCTGCTCATGCTCATCCCGCTGTCGACGCCGGAGATCGTCATCGGCACGATGCTCTTCCTTGCCGTCGATTCGCTCTACACGGCGATCCCGCTGGGCCGGGTGGCGATGCTGCTCGGGCACATCACGTTCTCGGTGTCCTACGTGGTGGTGATCGTGCGTGGCCGGCTGTCGACGATCGGCCGGGACCTCGAAGAGGCGGCGCAGGATCTCGGTGCGACGCCGTTGCAGGCAGTGCGCACGGTGCTGCTCCCCCTGCTCGGACCCGCCGTGTTCGCCAGCTTGATGATCGTGTTCGCCACGTCGATCGACGACTTCGTGATCTCGGCGTTCCTGTCGGCCGACGCGTCCACGGAGACGGTGCCGATCAAGATCTACTCGACGGTGCGCGGGTCCCCGACGCCGGCGCTCAACGCCATGGCCACGGCGATGCTGCTCGGGACGACCGTCGCCATCGTGCTCGCCGTCGTGGCGCTGCGTGTCTTCCGGCGCGGCGAACGCGGCTCGGCGGTGGAGGACTTCGCCCGGATCGAGCTGTGACGGCGAGGTGCCGTCACGCTGCCGGGTCGAAGGCCTTGAAGTCGACGAGCTCGTCGCGGCGCAGCACGAACGGGGTCGTGTCGTCGCAACGGTCGAGGATCACGAAGTCGTCGGCGGCGAGGAGCACGAGCGCGGTGATGGCGTCGTCACCGGCGGCGATCTCGAGCACGTCACCCGTCACCACGGTGCGGTCCATCACGGAAGTGCTCATCTCGGCCTGCTCCTTCGGTCGGCGTCGTCTGATAGCTCAACGTTGCAGTCCCGGCATCGGTTCCCCGCGGTGCGATGACATCCGTCACGCCACGGCTCGTTCCAGGAGCAGCCGGACGGCAGGGAGCCCCGTCTGCGGGTGGAGGAAGGCCATGCGGCCGGCGGGCCGACCGTCCCAGGTGGTCGGCGTGACGAAGGCCAGCCCGTCGGCCAGGGCGTCGGCCGACCACCGGTCCCAGTCGGCGCGCGCCCAGCCGTCGCGCTCGAAGAGGACGACGGACAGTTCGGGCTCCATCACCAGGTGCAGCGGCGGGCCGAGCCGGCGGACGAGGTCGGCGGCAGCGCGGGCGAGCTCGACGCCGGCGCGCACCGCCGACGCGTAGGCGTTCGTGCCGTGGACGAGGAGGCTGAACCAGAGGGGCAGGCCCCTGGTCCGGCGGGTGAGGTGGAACGCCAGGTCGGACGGGTTGACGTGCTCGTCGCCGAAGGCGTCGAGGTACCCGGCGAGTTGGCGGTGGGTGCGGCTGGCCGCCGCCGGGTCCCGGTAGAGGACGGCGGCGCAGTCGAGGGGAGCGAACAGCCACTTGTGCGGGTCGATGACCAACGAGTCGGCACGCTCGATGCCGGCGAACCGGGCCCGTAGCTCGGGCGCGCAGAGGGCGCCCCCGCCGTAGGCCGCGTCGACGTGCAGCCAGGCGCCGCGCTCGGCGCACAGGTCGGCGACGCCGGTGAGATCGTCGATCGCCCCGGTGTTCGTGGCGCCGGCGGTGGCGGCCACGATCCCGATGTCGTCGCCGTCGAGGTGCGGTCGGAGCGTGTCGGCGGTGAGGCGCCCGCGCTCGTCACCGCCGACGAGCACGACGTCGAGATCGAGCAACTCGGCCGCCTTGACCACCGACGAGTGGGCAGCGGCCGCACCGGCCATCCGCACTCGAGCGTCGCTCGCGCGGGCGCGGCGCCACACGTCGCGGCCGACGGCGAGGCCGCTGAGGTTGCCGGCCGATCCGCCCGAGACGAAGCACCCGCCGGCCTGCTCCGGCAGCCCGGCGAGGCCGCTGAGCCAGGTGAGGACGGCACCCTCGGCGGCGACGGCTGCACCGGCTTCCTGCCAGCTCTCGCCGCTGAACGACCAGGCGCCGACGACCGCGTCGAAGAGCGCCGCCGTGGTCGCCGGCGCCGCCGGGATGTAGGCGAGGAAGCGGTCGTGGTCGAGGGCGACGTTGTTCGGCAGCAGCACGTCGTCGACGATCGCCAGGGCGGCGTCGATGCCGATGCCGTCCGCCCTGATCGCGTCGACGCCTGTCACCTCGTCGGTCGTCGGCGTACGACCCAGCGGTGCCCCCGGCTGGAAGTGCTGACGGATCCGTGTCGCCAGCTCGTCGGCCAACCGCTCGTGCTCGTCCGACCACCCGTGGAGCGGCACGTCGCGATTCCGTGGCGCGATACCCGTCATATCTGGCGGGGATCCTTGCTCAGAATCGGGATGTCAGGTGGGGAGGGCGCGGAGGGCGGTGGGGGGGAGGGTGACGGTGACCGGGGTGCCGGGCGGCCAGGCCGGGGGTTCGTCCCGGTTGGCGGTCAGCGACTGCAGGGTCTGGCCGTCGGGCAGGCGGACGTGGACCTGGGTGGTCGAACCGACGTAGACGACCCGGTCGACCATCGCCGGCAAGCCGTTCGGGCCGACGTCGGCGCCCTCCTCGACCTGCACCCGCTCGGGCCGGATCACCAACTTGACGGGACCGGCGGCGGCATCGCCGCGGGCGTGCAGCGCGAACGCGCCGACGTGCACGTCCTGGTGGCCGGCGTGAGACGGCTCGGCGACGGCGTCGAGCAGGTTGGCGACACCGAGGAAGTCGGCCACGTAGGCCGTGGCCGGCTGCTCGTAGACGTCGACCGGCGTCCCGACCTGGGCCACCTGACCGGCGTCCATGACAGCCAGGCGGTGCGACATCGTGAGCGCCTCCTCCTGGTCGTGAGTGACGTACACGAACGTGATCCCGACGTCGCGCTGCAGCGCCGCCAGGTCCCCCTGGAGGTGCTTGCGCAGCTTGGCGTCGAGGGCGCCCAGCGGTTCGTCCAGCAACAGCACCTTCGGCTGCAGCACGAGCGCCCGCGCCAGCGCCACGCGTTGCTGTTGACCGCCGGACAGCTGCGCTGGCCGGCGCTGCTCGAGACCTCCCAGGCGGACCAGTTCGATCGCTTCGCCGACCTTGTGCCGGCGGCCCGCCTTGTCCAGCCCGCGGCCGCCGTCACGCCGCCAGCGCAGCCCGAAGGCGACGTTGTCCTCGACGTTCAGGTGCGGGAACAGGGCGTAGGACTGGAAGACCGTGTTCACCGGACGGCGATGCGGTGGCACTGCGACGAGATCCTGGCCGTCGAGCAGGATCCGCCCGCTCGTCGGCTGCTCGAACCCGGCGATCATCCGCAGCGTGGTGGTCTTGCCGCATCCCGACGGACCGAGCAGCGAGAAGAACTCGCCCGGCTCGATCGTCAGGTCGACGTCGTCGACGGCCACCACGTCGGCGAACTGCTTGCACAACGCGGCGAGCTCGATCCGACCGCCATGGTGCTCGGTGACGTGAGCGCTGGCCATGCGCCGATCAGTCTGGCTGGCGAGCGCCGACGGCATCGGCGGCAACATAACGCGTACTGACTCACCAGTCAGTACAGGCACGGCGCGCCGGAACGAGAACAATCAGCCGCTACCGCGTCGGAACTGACTCGTCAGTCAGTAAGGTCCTCGGGATGGTCGGTGATCGACCGGTGGAGTACCCAGTGGAGCTCCTCGGCGCCCCGCTCGAGCAGGCGCGGACCCTGCCCGGGCGGTGGTACGCCGACCCCGCGCACCACGCCCTGGAACTGGCCACCGTCTTCCGGCGCCAGTGGGTCGGGGCCGGATGCGCCGACGACGTCGGCGCGCCCGGTTCGTATCTGGCCACCCGCGCCGGTGACATGCCGGTGCTCGTCACCCGTGACGAGGCCGGCGAGCTGCGCGCCTTCCTCAACGTCTGCCGCCACCGCGGTTCGCCCCTGGCCGAGGGGTGCGGGCCGGCGCGCGCGCTGTCGTGTCCGTACCACGCCTGGCTGTACCGCCTCGACGGCTCGCTGGCGCGCGCCGGCGGCGTTGGCGCGCCGGCCGACTTCGACGTCGCCGATTTCGGGCTGCGCCCGGTCCAGGTCACGACGTTCGCTCGGTCGCTGCTCGTCAACCTCGATGTCGACGCCGCACCGTTCGACGCCGGTCCGCTGGCCGCCGGCCTCACGCCGTACCGGCTCGACGAGCTGGAGCTCGGCGAGCGCAGCCGCTACGAGCGGCGCTTCAACTGGAAGGTCCTGCTCGAGAACTACTGCGAGAACTACCACACCCCCTTCATCCACTCGCAGCTCCCGACCGGTGGCTACGAGTACCCGATCGAGGTCGGTGGGCCGGCCGTCATCGCTTGGGACCGACCCGTGGAGCCCCGCGGTCGCTCGCAACAGGCGCTCCACGACCACCGCCCCGGTGAGCCGGGCTGGGCGGCCGTCGCCGATGTCCCCGCCGACGCCTCGTTCAACGACGGCACGTACCTCGCCGTGTTCCCCAACACCGCGATCTCGTGCTTCGCCGGGTTCGCCGCCACGTTCCGTCTGGTGCCGACCGGGCCGGCGACGACACTCGTCGAGCGCGAGTACTTCTGGCATCCGGACGTCCCGCCGGCGCGGCGCCGGGCCGACGTCGAGGCGACCCAGCTCGTCGTCGACCAGGACCTCAGGATGTGCGAGACCATGCAGCGCACCTACGACGCCGGGCTGTCCGCCGACGGCGTGCTGTCGACCGAGCACGAGGCCGGGGTCGCCCACGTGCACCAGCTCCTCCTGGCCGCGCTGGCTGATCCGTCCAGCCACACTGCCTGACGTGGCGTCCCGAACCCGCGTCCGCCCCGAGGTGCGGCGCCAGCAGATCGTCGAGGCCGCCCACCGGGTGACGCTGGCCCGCGGGCTGCACGACCTGCGGATGAGCGACGTCGGCGACGAGCTGCACGTCAGCACCGGGCTGATCCACTACCACTTCGCCACGCGCGACGAGCTGATCGAGGCGATGCTGCGCGACACCGCCGAACGCGAGGTCGCGTCGGTGGCGGCGGCGCTCGCCCGGGTCGACACTGCCGAGGGGAAGCTGGCGACCCTGGTCGAGATCTACCTGCCCTCGATCAAGCGCGATCCCTCCTGGGTGATGTGGATCGACGCCTGGGGCGAAGCGCTTCGCGACGCCACCGTCCGGCGCATCTCCGAGGAGCTCGACGCGGCGTGGGTGCAGTTGATGGCCGAGGTCATCGCCGAGGGGGTGGGCACCGGGGTGTTCACGACGGACGACGCCGCGGCGTCGGCATGGCGGTTGTGCGCGGTGCTCGACGGGCTCGGTCTGCAGGTCGTGCTGCACCACGGGACGATGACCCGGGCCCAGATGCACGAGCACGTGCGGACAGCCGCCCGCGCCGAGCTCGGCTACGAGCTGGCGTCCGGCTGACGACCTAGAGTCGCCGTCGGCGGGCGCCGACACACCGAGGTTCGCGCGCATGCCTTCTTCCCGTCACGTCGTCGGTTGGTCGATCGTCGGCGCGGTCGCCGTCGCTGCGATCGGCGCACCAGCCGGCCCGGCCGAGGCGCAGTTCCCGAACCCGACCTCGACGGTGTTCATCAACGAGCTGCACTACGACAACGACGGGACGGATGCCGGGGAGGCGATCGAGCTCGCCGCGCCGGCCGGTACCGACCTGACCGGTTGGAGCATCGTCCTCTACAACGGCAGCACCGCAGCGAACGGCATCGTCTACCGGACCACCAACCTGTCTGGCGTCGTTGCCGACCAGGCCGACGGGTACGGCACGGCGGTCGTGAACTACCAAGTCGACGGGATCCAGAACGGGGAGCGGGACGCCGTCGCACTCGTCAACGGGACGACCGTGGTTCAGTTCCTGAGCTACGAGGGCACGACGACCGCCGTCGGTGGACCGGCGAACAGCCTCACCTCGACCGACATCGGCGTCAGCGAATCGAGCACCACCGGTGCTGGCTCCTCGCTCGCGCTCACGGGGAGCGGTGCGACGTACGGCGAGTTCACCTGGACGTCGACAACCACCTCGACGTTCGGCTCGATCAACGCCGGGCAGTCGTTCGGGACGGATCCCGTCGGCACCCCGGTCGCCACCTGCCCCGGCACCCTGACGACGCAGGTCGGCACGGCGACCTCGGCGCCGGTGTCGGCGACCGATCCCGACAGCCAGGTGGTGTCCGTCGCCATCGTCTCGGATCCGGTCGTCGGAATCACCGTCGACGACGCCGGCGACGGAACTGGCACCCTGCAGGTCGCCGCCGACGCGCCGGCTGGCACCTGGGACGTCGTGATCGAGTTCGGGACCGACGACGCTCCGCCGCAGACCGCGACGTGCACCGTGGGCGTCACCGTCGAGGAGCCACCACCGCCGCCGACCATCACCCCCATCTCCGAGATCCAGGGAGCGGACGCGACCACGCCGAAGCTCAACCTGCCGGTCACGGCCGAGGCCATCGTCACCAGCACGTTCACGAACCAGGACGCGCTGGACGGGTTCTTCCTGCAGGAGGAGGACGACGACGTCGACGGCTCGGCGGCGACCTCCGAGGGGCTCTTCGTGATCTGCCGAGGGGGCTGCCCAGCGGCGATCGCCGTCGGCGACCTCGTCCAGGTGCAGGGGGTGGCGACGGAGTTCTTCGGGATGACCCAGATCGACGCCCGTCCCGGCGCCGGACGGTCGATCACGCCGATCTCCAGCGGCCACCCCCTGCCCACCGCCACGCCAGTGGAGCTGCCGGCGACGACGTCGACGCGCGACGCCGCCGCCTTCGAGTCGGTCGAGGGCATGATCGCGACGTTCCCCGACACCCTCGTCGTCAGCGAGCACTTCGAGCTGGCTCGATACGGGCAGATCGTCTTGACCGTCGACGAGCAGCCCTACCAGTTCACCCACGACAACCTTCCGGACCCGGACGGGTACGCCGCGTTCCTGGCCGACCTGGCGACCCGCCGGATCATCCTCGACGACGACAACAACGATCAGAACGACGCCGTGACCGGGACCGCCGACGAGCCGTACCCCTACCCGGTGCCCGGGTTGTCGACGACCAACCGGTTCCGGACCGGCGACACGACGATGGGGCTGACGGGCGTCCTGCACTACTCGTTCGCCGGCCAGACCGGCACCGATGCGTGGCGGATCCGCCCGATCCCCCGCCTCGCGCCGACGTTCGTCCCCGGTGACGCTCCGCCGGTTGCCCCCGCCCCCGTCGGCGGGACGCTGCGCGTCGCAACGTTCAACGTCCTCAACTACTTCACGACGATCGACACGACCTCCGGGAACACCGGGCCGTGCGGGCCGGTGGGTGGCCTCGACTGTCGCGGCGCCGATTCGGAGGCCGAGCTGCTGCGGCAGCGGACCAAGACCGTCGCCGCCCTGACGGCGATGGACGCCCACGTCGTCGGGCTGGTGGAGATCCAGAACGACGCCGGCGCGTCGACGGCCGATCTCGTCGCCGCGCTGAACGCGGCCACCGCGCCCGGTCGGTATGCCGCGCTCGAGACGGGGGCGATCGGCGGCGACGCGATCAAGGTGGCGCTGATCTACCAACCGGCGGTGGCCGTGCCCGTCGGGCCGTTCCGCATCCTCACGTCGGCCCAGGACCCGCGGTTCATCGACAACCTCAACCGGCCGGCGCTGATCCAGACGTTCGAGGAGGTCGCCACGGGCGAGCGGCTGACCGTGGCCGTCAACCACCTCAAGTCCAAAGGATCGGACTGCAACGCAGCGGGCGATCCCGACGGGCTCGACGGCCAGGGCAACTGCGCCGGCGTGCGGACCGCCGCCGCCGAGGCGCTGGCCGACTTCCTGGCCACCGACCCGACCGGCAGTGGTGACCCGGACTTCCTGATCCTCGGCGACCTCAACGCCTACCGGCGAGAGGATCCGATCACCACGCTGGTCGGTGCCGGGTACACCGACCTCATCGAGGAGCTGATCGGCGACGACGCCTACAGCTACCTGTTCGACGGCCAGCTCGGGTACCTCGACCACGCGTTGGCGACCCAGTCGCTGGTCCCGCAGGTCACCGGCGTCACCGAGTGGGCGATCAACGCCGACGAGCCGGTGCTGTTCGACTACAACGACACCGTTCGTGATCCTGGCGAGGCCGCCTTCGAGCGGGAATCGACGTCGTTGGAGCTCTACCTCCCCGACCCCCGCCGGTCGTCGGACCACAACCCGCTCGTCGTCGGCCTCGACCTCGAGGGCACGCCCGATGTCCTGACCATCGGCCAGGCGCAGATCGTCACGGCCGGCCCGGGGAGCCTCGTCCTGAACGCCGTGCTGTCCGGCGAGACGTTCGCCGACTGCCCGGAGCTGACGCTGGCGATCGACGGCATCGACGTCGTGCAGGCGGCGACGGCGCCGATCGGGGGGACCTCGCGGTGCCGGGTGACCGGACTGAAGGGTCAGCTGACCTTCGACCGTGCGACGGGCGCCGTCACGGCCAGCATCGCGCTGCCACCGGGCTTCCAGTTGGTCGACGACGTGGTGCAGTTCGACATCACGCTCGACGGCGAGGCGTTCTCGGCCGAGGTCACCGGCGTGCGGCAGGGACCGGACTGGCACTACTGAGTCGATGGCCTCGTTCGCTCCGAAGACTCCGCTCGCTCGGCTGGGCCGGGCAAGGCCGGCCTGGGCTGTCATGCTCGCTGCGTAACGAACGCTCGGGGACTGTGTCGATGGCCTCGTTCGCTCCGAAGACTCCGCTCGATCGGCATATCGCACAGCTCGCCGGTAGCATCCCCGGCCGACAAGTCCAGAACGGTTGCTCGCCGTAGACCGTTGGTCCCGCCGCCTTCCGAGGTGGTGGGGTAATGGGAGCCCTCCCGCCAACCGAGGTGCACACCCCCACGATGTGGTGGTCGCTCCTTTGCTCGAGCGGCCACGTACGAGTGAGAGGAGGTGCACCAGTGGACGACCCCCGTCCCGAGAAAGTGGCGATCGTCGACGAGATCGCCGCCAAGCTGACGAGTGCCACGGCGGTGTTCGTCACCGAGTACCGCGGGCTGAACGTCGGCGCGCTGGCCACCCTGCGGGGATCCCTGCGGGCCACCGGCGCCGAGCACAAGGTGTACAAGAACACCCTGGTCCGGTTCGCCGCCGACAAGGCCGGGCTCGGGGTCCTGACCGACCTCTTGGTCGGCCCGACGGCCCTGACGTTCGTGCCCGAGGACTCCGTCGGCGCAGCGAAGGCCCTGCGCGACGCGGCTCGCGCCAACCCGCTGCTCGTCGTGAAGGGCGGATCGTTCGGCGACCAGCCGCTGAGCGCTGCCGACATCACGGCACTCGCCGACCTGCCGTCCCGTGAGGAGCTGCTGGCCCGCTTCGCCGGTGCCCTGCAGGCCCCGCTCGTCAAGACCGCCGGCCTGCTCCAGGCCCTGCCCCGCAACCTGGCCTACGGCCTGTCGGCGCTGATCGACCAGCGCGCCACCGCCGAAGCCGCCTGACCACCGACCGAGACCCGAACACACCCCGGCTCCGTGCGAGGGAGCGAGCGCCAGCGAGCGACCGGCCAACAACGGCCTGCGTGGCCGGGGAACGCAACGAAGGAGACAAAGTATGGCAACCAAGGAAGAGATCCTCGATTCGATCGGCGCCCTGACGGTGCTCGAGCTGAAGGACCTGCTCGACGCGTTCGAGGAGCGCTTCGGCGTGACCGCGGCGGCACCCGTGGCCGTGGCCGCGGCCGCCCCCGGTGGCGGCGCTGCGGCGCCCGAGGCCGAGGAGAAGGACGAGTTCGACGTCGTCCTCACCGGCGCCGGCGCCCAGAAGATCCAGGTCATCAAGGCCGTGCGCGAGCTGACCAGCCTGGGCCTCAAGGAGGCCAAGGACCTCGTCGACAGCGCCCCCAAGCCGGTCCTCGAGAAGGCCAACAAGGAGGCCGCCGAGGCCGCCAAGGCCAAGCTCGAGGATGCCGGCGCCAGCGTCGAGATGAAGTGACGGCGCGGTGAGCGGTGCGGGGACCTGGTCCCCTCACCGCTCACCACGCCCGAGTGCTTGACATCGCCGCGCGGCGTCTTTACCCTCTGGGCCTAACGAAGTCCCGGCCCGACGCGTCTTTGCTCGGAG
>CAWJNE010000020.1:0-145833 GCA_963844175.1 uncultured Acidimicrobiia bacterium | reverse complement strand
GCCCGTGACCGGCATGATGGTCGAGTGTCCGACGTGTCTCCGCTGCCGTCCCGCCACCCGGCGAGCTGGGGGAGTTCCTGCGCGCCCGCCGCGAACGCACGTCCCCGCGCGATGTTGGCCTGCCGGACTCCGGGCGTCGGCGCACGCCCGGGTTGCGCCGTGAGGAGGTCGCCACGCTGGCCGGCGTCAGCGTCGATTACCTCGTGCGCCTCGAGCAGGGCCGTGACATCCACCCGTCGGCGGACGTGATGGCGGCGTTGGCCGACGCCATGCGGATGACCGACGGCGAGCGGCGCCACCTGTACCACCTCGGCGTCAAGAGCGGCAACGAAGCGCTGTGCCCTGCCCAGCAGGCACTGGCCGCCGAGGTCGCGCCGACGGTCGTCGCGCTGCTCGACGCGCTCGATCCGACCCCGGCCTACGTCGTCGGCCCTGCCGGAGACGTGCTCGGGTGGAACGCGTCGTGGGCGGCCGTGGCCGGCGGCCTCGGCATCCTCGACACCGCCGCCGACGGACGGCCGAACCTGGCCCGCTACACGTTCCAGCACCCCGCGGCCCGAACCGTCCTGCGCGAGTGGCGGGCGGCGGCCGACGAGCAGGCCGGTCGACTCCGCCGGGCGATCGCCCACTGGTCGCACGAAGCGCACGTCACGGCGCTCGTCGACGAGCTGCGCGCCGAGCCCGAGTTCGAGGTGCGCTGGAACGCCCACCCGATCGCCGAGCGGCGGCGCGGGGTGCGCCGCCTGGCCCATCCCGTCGTCGGCGACCTGGACGTCGCCGAGGAGGTGCTCGACCTCGCCGACGATGCCGAGCAGCAGCTCGTCACGTGGTTGGCCGCCGACGACACCACGGCCGCCCGCTTGGCGACCCTCACCGGACCACCGCGCCTGCGTCTCGTCGAAGGCTCCTGAGTCCTCCCGGTCAGCGACGGGCGGCGAGGCGCTGGTCGACGGACCACGGACCGGCGCCCGCCCACACGAGGAAGAGCGCCGCCACGAGCAACCCGGAGCCGAGCCCGACGTGGTACAGGTCGACATCGACGCGGCCGCCAGTGGCCAGCGCGACGACCATGTTGGTGGCGACGGCGAGGGCGGCCAGCCGAGTCAGCAGCCCGATCACGATCAGGAGCCCGCCGACGAGCTCGACGGTCCCGGCCACGTACACGGATGCGTCTGGCCACGGCACGCCGTACCGCTCGAAGGACTCGACGAGCGAGCCGTGGCGCGTGAACTTCGACAGCGACACGCCGACGAGGACGACACCGGTCGGCAGTCGCACGATCAGCGGCCAGGGTCCGACGCCCGTGCCGGCGGCGAGGCTCCCCATCGTCGGAGCGTAGGAGTGGACCTCGTCACCAACGCGTACGGTGCGCAGGTGGTCATCGTCACCGGCAGCGTCAGGGCACGTGAGGAAACCCTCGATCAGGTCCTCGCGCTGAGCCTGGAGCACGTCCGCCGATCCCGCCTTGAGCCCGGCTGCCTGCTGCACTCCGTCCACCACGACGTCGAGGATCCCCGGCGGCTCGTGTTCTTCGAGCAGTGGGCCGACGCCGACGCCCTGCGCCGCCACTTCGCCGTGCCGTCGTCGGGCGCCTTCGTCACGCAGGTCACGGCCCTCGCCGACGGCCCGACCGAGCTGACGATCTACGAGGCCTCCCCGACATCGGTGTGATGAGCGTGGAGCCGACCGTCGAACCCGTGACCGCCACG
This sequence comes from uncultured Acidimicrobiia bacterium, assembly GCA_963844175.1. GTDB lineage: Bacteria > Actinomycetota > Acidimicrobiia > Acidimicrobiales > Ilumatobacteraceae > JALZMG01. The sequence continues at coordinate 144,124 of CAWJNE010000020.1, read as the reverse complement.
GTCGGGGCCCAGTTGGGTGACCTCGATCTGTCCGCTCCGCTCGCTCCAGAGCGAGTCGCCACCATCCGCGAGGCGTTGTTGCAGTGGCGCGTGGTCTTCGTCCGCGACCAGCACCTCACGCCGGGCCAGCTCGTCGTGTTCGGCCGATCGCTCGGCGACCTGACGCCCGCTCATCCGCTCGTGCCTGGGCTCGACGACGAGCACCCCGAGGTGTTGGTGCTCGACAGCGAGGACTACCCGCTCGGCGTCGGTGATCGAACGGAGGCGACGAGCTACAACAACCGGTGGCACACCGATGTCACCTTCTCGGCACAGCCGCCGATGGCGTCGGTGCTCGCCGCCCGTCAGGTGCCGGCCGTCGGTGGCGACACGCTGTGGGCCGATCTCGTCGGCGCCTACCGGTCGCTGTCGCCGGCCGTGCGACGCTTCGTCGACCCGCTCGTCGCCGTCCACCACGCCGGCTCGACGTTCGACCGGTTCCAGGCCGACGATGCCAACCGCGCTCGGGTCGGCGCGCTGGCGCCCGTGCGGCACCCCGTCGTGCGCATCCACCCCGAGACGGGCGAGCCGGGGCTGTTCGTCAACCCGGTGTTCACCGACCACATCGAGGGTCTCTCGCGGACCGAGAGCGCCGCCGTCTTGCGCATGTTGTACGACCACATCGAGGCGCCGGAGCACGTCGTGCGCTGGCGCTGGCGGGCGGGCGACGTGGCGGTGTGGGACAACCGGGCGACGAGCCACTACGCCGTCGCCGACTACACGGGGCGCCGCGTCATGCACCGCATCACGGTCGCCGGGGACGTTCCGTTCGGGGCTCCGCCGGCGCGTTGACCGTCAGTCGACCTCGCGCAGCGAGCCGTCGGCGACGTCGAACACGAAGCCTCGGACGCTGCCCTTCAGCGGGATGAACGGGCTGGCCTGGATGCGGGCCATCGACTGGCGCACGTCCTCGTCGACGTTCGTGAAGGACTCTGCCGCCCATTCGGGCTTGATCCCCGTGTCGTCCTGGATGCCGCGCTTGAACTCGTCGTCCGTGAAGGTGAGCATCCCGCAATCGGTGTGGTGGATGAGGATGATCTCCTCGGTCCCGAGCAGCCGCTGGGAGATCGCCAGCGACCGGATCTCGTCGTCCGTCACCACCCCGCCCGCGTTGCGGATGACATGGGCGTCGCCCTCTTTCAACCCGAGGGCGCCGTAGACGTTGAGGCGGGCGTCCATGCACGCCACGACGGCGACCCGCTTGCCCGGCGGCATCGGCAGATCGCCGGACCCGAACGATTCGACGTAGGCAGCGTTGTTGGCGATCAGCTCGTCGGTGACGGACACGGATGCTCCTCTGGTCAGGCAAATATGACGAAGTTGGTCAACTTTACCGGACGTGGGGGCGCGGTGCCTCGGCCTAGCGGACCTCCGCCGTCGTCGTCATCGCCACCTGGTCGAAGTCGCCGAAGCGGGCGGTCACGGTGATCTCCCAGACCCCCGGAACGGGGAAGTCGGCGTCGTTCGTCGTGACGTGGTTGTCACCGGCCGGCACCATCGGGAATTCGATGGGACCGAGCTGCTGGGCGGGCAGTGCGGCCGTCACCGTGATCTCGTCGGCCTCCTGCTCCTCACCGGCGACGGCGGACAGCGTCACGTGCATCGTGGTGCCGCCGGTCTCAGCCGGCACCAGGTCGATTTGCGCCGACAAGTCGTCCCGCGTCGCGATGACGGTGATCGACTCGGCCTCCTCGCCGGCGAGTGACTTGGGCGGCGGCGAATCGACGAGACCGACGGTCGCCACGAGCACGACGGCCATGCCGACGACCTCGAGCAGCACGCTGCGCCGCAGGACGTCGGGGGCGCCACGGCTTCGCGCCGCAGCTCCGACGGTGCTCAGCGACGGGGCGGTGGCCACCGCTGAGCTCCCGCGGCGCAACGTCGCTCGGCTCACCGCGGCGGCGACGACGACGAGCCCCACCACGACCAGCTTGACGATCAGCCAGCGTCCGTAACCGCCGTCGGTGATGGCGCCGGGCGTGCCGAGCTGGCGCCACACGTTGACGACGCCCGTGATCGCCAGGGCGACGACCGCACCGAGCGCCAGCGGGGAGAAGCGGGCCAGCCCGCGCCACAGGTCCCGACGGTCGAGCACGATCACCAGCGTGACCAGACCCCCGACCCAGGTCGACATGGCGACCAGGTGCACGACGGTGGCGGCGAAGCCCAACGGGATGGCGGCGCCGGTCACGGCATGGCCACCGGCGGCGACGGCAGCCAGCAACGCCAGCCCGTACGCGGCGAGACCGACCGTGACGACGGGCCGGCGCAGCGACCGCCGCAGCGCCAACAGCAGGAACGGCGCGACGGCGAGCAGGAACAGCCGGATCAGCCACCAGCGGCCGGATCGCGAGCCGACCACGGTGGACCAACCCCCCGGGTCCAGCGCGCCACCCGCCACGGCCGCCGACCGTGCGGCGATCATCGCCATCGTGCCCACCACCCCGACGCCGGCGGCGACAGCCAGCAGGCGCGAGCTGCGCCGGTCGGCGAGCCGCGCCGGGGCGCACCAGGAGAGCACGGCGAACCCTCCGACCAGGACGGCGACGCCGGCGTAGCTCATCCACCGGCCGACGCCGAGGGCCACGGTCGACCCACCGGATGCGCCGGTGCCGGCCAGGACATCGTCGATCAGGCTCGGGTCCGTCGTCGTCGGCGCGCCGACGGAGAACGTGAACGCGCCTTCGATGGCGTGCGAGTCGGCCGAGACGACCTGCCACGCCACGACGTACGAACCGTCCAGGTCAGATGTGACATCGACGGCCACGGTGTCGTCACCCCCGTCGCGGCGGACCGGGCCGACCTCGATCGCGGCACCGGAAGCGTCGAGGACACGGATCGAGTCGTCCACCAAGTCGACAGGCTCGCTGAAGCGCAGGACGACGACGTCGGGTGGGCGCTCGAGGACCGAGTCGGGGGCCGGCGTCGAGCCGAGCAACGAGGCGTGGGCGGTGGCCGGGCTGGCGACGAGCGTCGCCGCGGCGAGCGCGACGAGCACGCCGACAAGCAGTCGGCGCAGGGCGATCAAGGTCGCCGTCTCCGGATCTGCCACGTGGCCAGACCGCCGAGCGCGATGCCGCCGGCGGCGGTGCCGGCGACGATCACCGGGAGCGCGCTGTTGCCGCCTGCCGAGTCGTCGCCAGGCGCCACGGTCGTGGTGGTCTCGACGGTGGTGGTCGGTGCGGTGGTCGTCGTCGCCGGCTCCGTTGTCGTCGTGGACGCCGCGGTCGTCGTGGACGGCGCGGCGGTCATGGCGGGTGCGGTGGTAGCGGCTGCCGTCGTGGTCGGCGGCTCGGTCGGCGGTGGGGGCGTGGTGGGCACGGGCTCGAGCAGCGTCATCGCCGGGGCCGGCTCCTCGCCGGTCGATCCGTCGTCGGGCACGTCGATCCAGCGGATCTCGCCGACCTCGCAGCGCTGCACGAACGGGAAGTAGATCGTCGCCCCGGGCGTGGGAGGGAGGGTCATCCGGACGCGAAACGTGCCTTCCACGTCGTCGGGAAGGGGGCCGCCCGTGAACGTGATCACCTCCCCAGCGACGCTGGCCGTCCACCCGGCGGGCGGCTCCGGCACCGCCGTCGCGACACCGGCTGGGAGCCGCAGGTCCAGTCCGACGGTCGGCGAGCCGTCGCACCCGTGTTCCACCGTGAACCCGACGCTGACCTCGCTCCCGGCCGGCGCCTCGGGAGGGTCGGGGTCGATGTGGGCGAGGACCGGGGTGGCGCCCCCCAGCACGCCGAGCATCGCCACCCCCGTGACGACGACCGCGCGCGCCGTCCGGTGAGCGATGAGGGGACTAAGTGCCCTCATCGCTCACCGCGCTCGACGAGCACGCCGATCTGCTGCCGCTCCACGCCCACGAGCGGACGGTAGATCGGTTTCGGTCGGCGATGACGGCACGGACCCGCCGGAGGAGGTTCCCGAGCGTTCGTGACGCAGCGAGCTTGACACCCAGGCCGGCCTTGCCCGGCCCAGCCGAGCGAGCGGAGTCTTCGGAGCGAACGAGGCGATCGACTCAGCCGAGTCGGGTGATCATCGCCGCCGCGGCGGTGGCGTGGTCGGAAGGATCGACGAGCACCAGCTGGCCGGACTGGCGGTGCCGGCGATAGGGCAGGGCGACGATCGGGCTGGTCAGGCGCAGCTCGATGCGGGCCAGGTCGTTGAGCTCGAGGCGGTCGGCCGGCTGTCGGGCGAGCGTCGTCACATCGACGCGATGATCGATGCGCGTCACCGTGGCCGCGCCGCGGCGGGTGCCGTGCTTGAACCACAGGCGGGCGCCCGGTACGAGGACGGTGTCGGTCATCCAGCACACGTCGGCATCGACCTCCGTCGTCGCCCGCGCCGGCGAACCGGAGGCGCCGAGGATCACGTCGCCGCGTGCCACGTCGACGTGATCGGTGAAGACCACCGTGATCGCCTGACCAGGTTCGGCGCTCGGCACCGGCCGGCCGCCTCGGGCCAACTCCTGGACGCGGGTTGTCTCGCCGGACGGTGCGATCACCACGGCGTCGCCGACGGCCAGCGATCCGCCGCTCAGCCGGCCGGCGACACCACGGAAGTCGGTCGGTGGGTGGCGGATGCACCACTGCACGTCCAACCGCACGCCGACGTCGCCATTGCCGAGCTCGAGCGGAATGTCCTCGAGCAGCTCGAGCAACGCCGGACCGTCGTACCAGGGCGCGTGCACCGACCGCTCGACCACGTTGTCGCCGTGCAGCGCCGAGACCGGCACCGCGGTCAGGGGCGGCGACGTCGGCAGCGCGCGGAGGTAGTCGGCCAGCTCGCCGGCGACGGCGTCGAACCGCAGCTCGTCCCAGTCGACGAGATCCATCTTGTTGACGGCCAGCACGATGTGCTCGACGCCGACGAGGGCGGCGATGAAGGCGTGCCGGCGGGTCTGCTCCGTGACGCCGTGGCGGGCGTCGACGAGGACGACGGCAACGTCGGCGGTTGACGCCGCGGTGACCATGTTGCGGGTGTACTGGGCGTGGCCCGGGGAGTCGGCGACGATGAAGCTGCGCCGAGGCGTGGCGAAGTACCGGTGGGCGACGTCGATGGTGATGCCCTGTTCGCGCTCGGCGCGCAGCCCGTCGGTGAGCAGCGCCAGGTTGAGCTCGCCGCCCCACCGGCGGCTGGCCCGCTCGACGGCTCGCCACTGGTCTTCGAGGATGGTCTTCGTGTCGTGCAGCAGCCGGCCGATCAGCGTCGACTTGCCGTCGTCGACCGAACCGGCGGTAGCCACTCGCAGCGTCCGCGAACCTGTGGTCATCGGGGTTCCCGAGCGTTCGTGCCGCAGTCGCTGTGCGTGGTCAGGCCGAGCGCCAGCGAGGCACGCGGCGAAGCCGCCATCATCAGAAGTACCCCTCGCGCTTGCGATCCTCCATCGACGACTCGCTGAACGAGTCGTCGGCGCGGGTCGCGCCGCGCTCGGTAATGCGGGCCGCCGCCACCTCGGCGACGATCTCGGCCGCCGTCGTCGCCGTCGACCGCACTGCGCCGGTGCAGCTCATGTCGCCGACGGTGCGGTACCGCACGACCTCGTCGGTCACCGTCTCGCCGGGCTCGGGCACGACGGGGCCGCCGACGGCGAGCAACATGCCGTCACGGGCCACGACGGTGCGGCGGTGGGCGTAGTAGAGGTCCGGCAGCTCGAGCTGCTCGACGGCGACGAACTGCCAGATGTCGAGCTCGGTCCAGTTCGACAGCGGGAACGCCCGGAGGTGCTCGCCACGGTGGATCCGGGCGTTCAGCACGTCCCATGGCTCGGGGCGCTGGCGGCGCGGCTCCCAGCTGCCGGTGCGGTCCCGGAACGACAGGATCCGCTCCTTGGCCCGCGCCTTGTCCTCGTCGCGCCGGCCCCCGCCGAACGCAGCGTCGAAGCCTTGCTCGGCGATGGCGTCGAGCAGCGTCACGGACTGCAACCGGTTGCGGCTGGCCCGCGGGCCGATCTCCTCCTCGACGCGCCCTCGATCGATGGAGTCCTGGACCCGGGCGACGAGGACCTCGGCGTTGCGATCGGCGGCGAACCGGTCGCGGTAGGTCAGCACCTCGGGGAAGTTGTGGCCGGTGTCCACGTGCAGCACCGGGAACGGGAGGCGGGCGGGGGCGAAGGCCATCACGGCGAGCTGCAGCAGCACGGCGGAGTCCTTGCCGCCCGAGAACAGCAACACCGGGTGCTCGCACTCCGCGGTGACCTCGCGCACGATGGTGATCGCCTCGTCGACGAGGTCGTCGAGGTGCGCCGTCCTCGCCGCCTCGTCCGCCGAGGCGTCATCGGCTGCGTCGACCCGATCGAGGAGGGTCATGCGTGCAGCCCGCACTCGGTCTTGGCCGACCCGGCCCAGCGCCCCGACCGGGGGTCGGCGCCGGCCTCGACGGGCCGAGTGCACGGCCAGCAGCCGATCGACGGGTAACCCCGGCTTGCCAGCGGGTGCTCGGGGAGCAGTTCCTGGGCGACGTAGTGGGCCATGTCCTCGTCCGTCCACGCTGCCAGCGGGTTGACCTTGACGATGTCGCGCAGCAGGTCGTGGCTGACGATCGGCGCACTGGCCCGGGTCGGCGCCTCGACGCGCCGCAGGCCGGTGACCCAACCGGTGCGACCGGACAGGGCGCGCTCCAGCGGTTCGACCTTGCGGGCGTGGCAGCACCCCTCGACGTCGTGGCGCCACCGGTCGTCCGGCTCCACGAGCGGCTCGACGACCACCAGGTTCAGGTCGAGGTCGCGGGCCAGCGACCTGGCGAACCACCATGTCTCGGCGAACAGGTACTGCGTGTCGAGCAGCACGACGGCCGCGCCGGGTGCGGCCCGGCTGACCAGGTGGGGGAGGACGGCGTCAGCGAAGCTGCACGTGACGACCAGCCCGTCGCCGAACTCGTCGTGGGCCCAGCGCAGGACGTCGACGGGGTGCATCGCCTCGAACGTCGTCGCGGCGGGCAGGGTCCTGGCGTTCATGAGCCCTCCATGAGTCCATGGCGGCGACGTACCCAGCGGTCGAGCGTGCCGAAGCAGACAGCGTCGACGACGATGCCGACGACGAGGATGACGATCATGATGGCGATCAGCGCGGGCGCGTCGTAGACGCTGCGGTACTGCGAGAGCAGGTAGCCGACACCGGCGACGCCGAGGGTCACCAGCAGCTCGCCGGCCATCAAGCTGCGCCAGGCGAAGGCCCAGCCCTGCTTCAGGCCCCCGATGAACGAGGGGAGCGAGGCCGGGAGCACGACGTGGCGGAACCTGGTCCACCTGCGGGCGCCCATCACCTGGCCGGCGCGCAGGAGGATCGGCGGGACGTGGTCGACGCCGGTGATCAGGCCGTTGGCGATGGACGGCGCGGCACCGAGCACGACGACGAAGAGGATCCCCTCCTCGGACAGGCCGAACAGGATGATGGCCAGCGGGAACCAGGCGATCGAGGGCATCGTCTGCAAGCCCGTGATCATCGAGCCCATCGCCGATCGGGCGATGCGCGACGACGCCACAACGCTGCCGACGACGACGCCGACAGCAAGCGCGACGGCGAAGCCGATGGCAGCGCGACGACCGGTCACGGCCAGGGCGTCGAGCACGGTGCCGTCGGCGATCAGCTCGCCGAGCCGGCCGAAGACGGTGCCCGGTGCCGGGAGCAGGTACTCGGGCCGCCAGCCGGTCCACACGACGATCTGCCAGATGGCGAGGGCCAGGGTGACCGCCGCCAACTTCGGCCACGCCGCACGCCACACCCGGCGCCCGAGGTCGCGGCGGTCCGTCGTCGGCGCGGGCGGCGTCACCTCCAGCAGTTCGGCCGGCGCGTCGGTCGCCGTGCTCGGCTCAACGACGAGCATGGACGAGCGCCTCCTCGCTGAGGGCTGCTGTCACGGTGGCGGCGACCTCGAGCACGCCGCTCTGCTCCATCTGCCGCGGCCGATCCAGGTCGACGGCGAACTCCGTCGTCACCCGCCCCGGCCGTGGCGACATGACCACGATGCGGTCGGCCAGGCGCGCCGCCTCGCGCACGTTGTGGGTCACGAACAGCACCGTCAGGCCGCGCTGGGCGACGAGGGCGGCGAGCTCGTCGTGGAGGACGTCGCGGGTCATCGCGTCGAGGGCGCCGAACGGCTCGTCCATCAGCAGCAGGTCGGCGTCCTGGGCGAAGGCTCGGGCCAGCGCGGCCCGCTGGCGCATGCCGCCGGACAGCTGGTGCGGGCGCTTGCGAGCGAAGCCGTCGAGGTGCACGGTGGAGAGCAGCGCCGCCGAGCGTTCCTTGCGCTCCGATCGCGGCACACCGGCCAGGCGCATCGGCAGCTCGACGTTGGCCTCGATCGTCAACCACGGGAACAGCGCCGACTCCTGGAACATCAGCGCCGGGCGGCTGTGCACCTCGACCACCCCTGCCGTCGGCTTGTCCAGCCCCGCCACCAGGTTGAGGATCGTCGACTTGCCGCAGCCGGAGGCGCCGATGATGCAGACGAACTCACCTGTCGCCACGTCGAGGTCGACGTCCCGGAGTGCGGTCACCGCGTTGGCGCCGGACCCGAAGACCTTGTCGACACCGCGCAGCGAGAGGATGCTCATGACCCTGCTGCGGCCAGGTCGGAGGCGTCGTCCACGGATGCGTCGCCGCGCTCGTCGAGCACCTCGTTGAGCAACGTCAGGTCGTAGATGCCGGGGTCGCCGAGGTCGACCGGGTCGAGCAGGCCGACGGAGATCGCGTCGTCAGCCGATTGGCGCAACGAGGTGGCGATCGGGTCGAGCGTGAACTCCAGGTGCTCCCAGGCGCCGGCGATGGTCTCGTCGGCGAGGCGCTTGGTGGTGATTCGCTCGATGCCGTCGTTGGTGATCCGCTGCGCCTCGGCGGCATCCCCGGCGGCGACGTCCACCGATTGGCCGAGCCCGGCGATGAGGTCGCGCACGACGTCGGGGTGCTCGTCCAGGAATTTGGCGGCGACGATCAGGTGGGTGGTCACGAACCGCCCGTCCGGCCACAGCTCGGCCTCGTCGACGAGGACCGAGCCACCGCCCTCGGCGACGAGGCGCGTCGCCCAGGGCTCGGGGACCCAGGCGCCGTCGATGTCGCCGTTCTGGAACGCCGCCAGCGTGTCGGCGTTCTCCTGGGGCGTGATCGCCACGTCGCCGCCGCCGCTGACGTCCGTCGTGAAGCCCTGCTCGGCGAGCCAGGCGCGCAGGGCCACGTCCTGGGTGTTGCCCAGCGATGGCGTGGCCAGGCGGGCACCGGCCAGGTCGGCTGGTGACTCGATGCCCTCCCGGACGACGAGCGAGGCGCCGCCCGACGTCGTGCCGGCGACGATGCGCAGCGCCTCGCCGCCGGACTTGGCGTAGCCGTTGATCGCCGGGTTGGGCCCGATGAACGAGGCGTCCAGCTCTCCGGCGAACATGGCTTCGATCGCCTCCGTCCCCGAACCGAACGTCACGGGCTGGATCGCCACGTCGTCGCCGACGGCCTCGGCGAACCGACCCGTCTCGACCCCGATGATCGCCGGGGCGTGGGTGACGTTGGGGAAGTAGCCGAGGCGCAGCTGGGTGGCGTCGTTCGACCCGCCGCTGCCGCCGCAGGCCGCCGCAGCGAGCAACCCGACTACGACGCCGCTAATCCCGACAAGTCTTATCGACATTGTCGAGTTTCTAGCGTGCCCGCCCGCCGACTCGCAACCCGGTGGCATCGTGGCTGGATGACCGGCACGACTCCAGCGACGTTCACCATCGGCGGCGACCTCGAGGTCCGCCGGCTCGGCTTCGGGGCGATGCAGCTGACCGGCCCCGGCGTGTGGGGTCCGCCGGCCGACGAGGAGGCGGCCCGCGCCGTGCTGCGCCGTGCCGTCGAGCTCGGCGTCAACCTCATCGACACCGCCGACTCGTACGGGCCGGACGTGTCCGAGCGGCTGATCGGCGAAGCGCTGGCGCCGTACCCGCCCGGGCTGGTCGTCGCCACCAAGGCTGGGTTCGTCCGACCTGGACCGGGGCGGTGGGAACCTGACGGTCGGCCCGAGCACCTGCGGGCGGCGTGCGAGGGCAGCCTGCGCCGGCTGAAGGTGGAGCGCATCGACCTGTACCAGCTGCACCGGCCCGACCCGAAGGTGCCGTTCGCCGAGTCCGTCGGTGCCATGTCGGCGCTGCGCGCCGAGGGCAAGGTGCGCCACGTCGGTCTGTCGAACGTGTCCGTCAGCGAGCTCGAACAGGCCCGCGCCATCGTGCCGATCGCCACGGTGCAGAACCTCTACAACCTCGAGGACCGGTCGGCCGAGGACGTCCTCGACGCCTGCGCCGCGGCCGGCATCGGCTTCATCCCCTGGTACCCGCTGGCGACCGGTCGGCTGACCCGCACCCGTCGGTTCCGCCGGCCCCGAGGCCCCAAGGGCGCCACGCCCTCGCAAGCGGCCCTCGCCTGGCTGCTCGCCCGCTCACCCGTCATGCTGCCGATCCCCGGCACCAGCTCGATCACCCACCTCGAGGAGAACGTCGCCGCCGCCTCGATCAGGGTCTGAGGGCGATTTCGCATCGGAAACGATGGCGATGTTGACTCAGCAACCGTGATCGGCGCGCCGGCTGGGGAGGCGTCGGGGACTCTGGTGCTGGACAGTCCGGCGGGGCGGTGGTTGCTGGTCACTGCCGTGCTGGGGTCCGCCGTCACGATGCTCGAGGCGACCGTCGTCAACGTGGCGCTGCCGGCGATCGGCGCCGACCTCGGGGCCGGGGTGGCCGGCCTGCAGTGGGTGCTCAACGGCTACCTCCTGACGCTCGCCGCGTTGATCCTCCTCGGGGGCTCGCTCGGCGACCGCGTCGGCCGCCGGCGGATGTTCGTCATCGGCACGATCGTGTTCACCGTCTCCTCGGCGGTGTGTGCCGTGGCGCCCGGCATCACCGTGCTCGTGATCGCTCGGGTGGTCCAAGGGATCGGTGGGGCGCTGCTCACGCCGGGGAGCCTGGCGATGCTCGAGGCCCTGCTGCGCAGGGAGGACCGGGCGCGGGCGATCGGCGCCTGGTCGGCGCTCGGTAGCGTGGCCGCAGCGCTCGGCCCGCTGCTCGGCGGCTGGCTCGTCGACATCTCGTGGCGCTGGGTGTTCGTGCTGCCGGTGCCGCTCGGCATCGTCGTCGTGGTGATCAGCCTGCGTCACCTGCCCGAGTCGCGAGACCGCACCGTCGAGGGCCCGATCGACGTCGCCGGTGCCGTGTTGGCCACGCTGGCCCTGGCTGGCATGACCTTGGCTCTGGTGCAAGCAGAGTCCGGGCCACCGGGCGTCGTGGTCGTCGCCGCCGCCTGCGGCGTGCTGGCCGGGGCCGCCTTCGTGGTGGTTGAACACCGGAAGCCGAACGCCATGCTTCCCCCGTCGATCTTCGCGTCCCGCCAGTTCACCGCGGCCAACCTCCTGACGTTCGTGGTGTACGCCGCGTTGGGCGGCGTCTTCTTCCTGCTCGTCGTGTTCCTGCAGGTGGTCCTCGGCTACTCGCCGCTCGCCGCCGGGGCGGCGTCCCTGCCGATCACGGTGATCATGCTGGCGCTGTCGGCTCGGGCCGGAGCGCTGGCCCAGCGCATCGGCCCCCGCTTGCCCCTGACGGTCGGGCCGTTGCTCATCGCCACCGGGATGCTGCTGATGCTGCGCATCGACGAGTCGAGCTCCTACGTCGGCAGCATCCTGCCGGCGGTGATCGTCTTCGGGCTCGGCCTCGCCTCGACGGTGGCACCGGTCACCGCCACCGTGCTGGCCGCCGTTGACGATGAGCACGCCGGGCTGGCGTCCGGTGTCAACAACGCCGTCGCCCGCACCGCCCAGCTGGTCGCGGTCGCGGTGCTCCCGCTGGCGATCGGTCTCTCGGACGACAAGCTGGCCGACCCGCCGACGTTCACCGATGCCTTCCACCTCGCCATGGTCCTGGCCGCCGGGATGACGGTCATCGGCGCAGTGATCGCCTGGACGGCGATCAGCAACGACGTGTTGGAGGAGGTCCCCGACGGCGCCGCCGCACGGCAGGAGGTCCAGCACCACGTCTCGTGCGGAGTGGCTGGTCCGCCGGCCCGGCCGACGTCGCTCAGCGGCCGCCGTTAACGGTTGACACGTTCCGCGCTCCGGAGCAAAGTGTCGGAGCCATCGCGAACCTTCCGTGTCGCGAGCACTGGAGGGAGTTGTGCAGGCGCACGTGGAGGACGCCGCCATGGGCGGGGCGTCGTCTCGTGGACCGATCGTGGGCGGTCGCCGTGGCCGATGACGGCCGCGACCGGATCATCGAGATCGGCCAACTGCTCGACCGGCAACTCGACCGCGACCTGGTTCGGCGCATCGGGTCGATCGCCGACGGCGTTCGCCTGCCGGTCGAGCCGATCACGCCGGTCGGCCCAGTCGGCCCCGGCGGACCCGGACGGCCCCCGGTCGGTCCCGGACGGCCGCCGGTCGGTCCGGGGCGCCCACCCATCGGTCCCGGCCGTCCGCCCGTCGACCCGCTGCCGCCGCCCGACCGGCTGACGCCCGGCACCCCCGGTCCCGACCGCCACCTCCCCGTCAAGGAGCTCGGCTCGCTCGTGCGTCGAGCGGTCGCCGGCGACCGGCGGCGGATCATCTGGACCGCCCGCGGCAACGAAGCGCTGGTCCTCCTCGACACCATGCGGCTGGCCCTCGACCACGGGCTGGTGTTCGTTGCCCTGACGTTGGAGACCACCCAGACGGGTCCGCAGGAGCTCACGACGGTGCTCGCCGTAGGTGCCAAGGATCGGCCGGCGGGACTGCTCGCCGTCGCCGAGGAGCGCCCCCGAGGCCACGGCGCGCTGGCGGCGACCTTCGCCGAGCCGGTCATCGCCACAGCGTGGCGGGGCCTGCTCCTCGTGGTCGCTGCCGTCGCTGCGTCAGCCGGCCGTGACGCCGACGGGGATCCGCTCGTGCCGTTCGCCCTCACCGCGACGCCCGACCTGCTCGTCGTGCACACCATCGCCGACCACCGCCTGGGAAAGCCGACCCGGCGGTGAGCCTGCTCGAGATCTCTCCCGAGCTGATCGACGTCGGCATCGCCGTCGGCGTGCTGCGCGTGCCGCCCGGATCGACGGCCGACAACGCCGTCCCCAACGACGACTTCTTCGCCCACCCCGACGAGTACCTCACCGGGCTCCTCACCCGGCCGGCCCAACGCGATGCCGCCCTGCGCATCATCGGCGGCCTGGCCAACCCCGACGGTCCACCTGTCACGTCCGTCGGCGACGAGCAGTGGGTGGCGCTGGCATCGACGGCCGCCACAGGATCCGGTGTCACGAGCGGGCTGTTCCTCGTCACCCGCCGGGTCGGCGACGACCTCCTCGTGTCGCTCGGTGGCCAGGTCGAGCGCACCGATGACGTCACCGTGCGCCTGGCGGCGCGTGTTCCGCTGTTCGTGGTCAGCGAGAGCGGAGCGGCGTTCGCCCCCGGGACGGCCGACGGAGAGCTGCAGATCGACGCCGTGGTGCTGCTCGGCGACCACGGACCGCTGGCCGTCGAACAGGTGACGGCCGGGGTGACGATCCCGACCCTGGACGGTGCGGAGCCGACCGTCGTGGTGCGTCTCGTCCGGCCACCAGCGGGCGACGAGGGCGACATCGTCGTCACGAGCGGTGACCCCGTCGGTCCGCAAGCCGCGCGCGTCCTCACCGAGCTGGTCACCGCACTAGCCGCCGAGGCCGGCGCCGGGCTGGGCGACGCCCTCGGCGACGTGCTCGGGCTGCTCGGGCTCGACCCGGGCAGCGGGGTGCCAGCGCTCCCGCTGGACGAAATCATCGCCAGCGGCCGGGCCGCGGTCTGGCAGTGGCTGCGCGGCCTGTTCACGTCGACATCGGCGGCGGCGGCCTGGATCGATCGCTTGGCCGACCTGCTGGGGGTGACCGTCGGCGGCAACGGGACCTCGGCCGCCCCGTGGACCCTCTGCTTCGACACCGGCCCGGTGCACACCTGCGTCGAGATCGCCACCACCCTCGACGCCGGCGCACTGGTCGTGGTCCCGGCGATCCGCGTCACGGCCGCCGCTCCTGCCTCGCTCGGCGTGCCGGCCCAGGCCGAGCTCGTCGCTCGAGCGGTGCGTCTGCGCCTGTCCGCCGACCCCGGTGCAGAGGTCGTCCCCGACCTGCAGGCGACGGTCACGATCGGGACCATCGGCGGGACGTCGACGCTCGTGTCGACCGCCGTCCCCGCCGTCGGCGGCAATGTGACGGTCGGCGCACTTCGCACCGGCCTGGCCGTCGACGCCAGCGGTCCGCACTTCCTGCTCGAGGCGCACCGCGTCGCCTTCCCCAACGTCACGCCGTTCCCCGTCCTCGACCTCACCGACACCGACGCGGTCCTCGACGCCGGCGGCGCCGTGCTGACCGGCGCCGTCGACGGCGTGCTCACGGCGCTCGGCGACACACCCGCCGCCCGCACCCTGTTCGTGCTGATCGGGCTGCGCCTGCCACCGGGCACCACGGCGGCGACCTGGCCGCACGCCGTCACGCTCGACGAGCTCTTCGCCGACCCGCTGGCTGCCGTCGTCGGGTTCCACCGCGAGGTGCTCGCGGCGGGGCGCTGGGACCGCCTCGTCGACGAGCTCGGCGCGCTGCTGCGCGATGTCGGCGGTGGTGCCGGCGTGGTTGGCACCGGCACCGATCTGGCGCCCTGGACAGTCGCCATCGCCGTTGGGGCCACCGGTCGTGCCGAGCTGCAGGCCTGGTCGACCACCGGTGCCGACGGCACTCGTCTGCACCTCGGAGCCCGGCTGACGCTGCCCGGCACCACCCTCTCGACCGGCGCCGAGCTGGCCGTCGCTCTCGCCGTCGAGCTGGTGTCGGTCTGCGTCGCCGGTCCGGCGGGTGCGGCTGCTGCGCTTGACCCCAGGCCCGTCCCGGGAGCGGCGATGACCATCGACGTCCGCGGTGATTTCGTGGTCGACGTCGGGCCGATCGGCATCCTCGCTGAGTCGGCTCGCATCGGGGTGCGCTGGGACGCGATCACCGGCCTGGAACCGCATGTCGCGGTCGATGGCGGCCGGCTCGTGCTCGACGGGGCGACTGCGCCGTTGCCGATGCCGGTGTGGGACGCCGACGAACGACGGCTGCGGTTCGTCGGAGACATCCCGTGGGACGTGCTCGAACGGTTGGCGGCGCAGCTCCTCGAATCGCTGGCCAACGAGGCAGCACAACTCCTCCCGTCGCTGCTCGGTTGGCGCAGCACGGGCGCCGGCGGCGTGCCGGCGATCCCGCCGCCGCTCGGCGTACCGGCCGTGCCGGCGGCGATGCTCGGCCTCGGCGACCTCGTCCGCGACCCCGCTCGCGCCGTGGGCCGCATGCTCGTCTCGCTGCTCACGGGCGCGCAGGGACGGGAGTGGGCGAACTCGCTGCTCGGCTGGGTCACGGCCTTCACCCAGGGCCTGTCGGACTCGGTCGCCGTCACCGGCATCGGGTCGACGACGGATCCGTGGGCGGTCCCGCTGGTCGGTACCGGCCGGCAGGTCGAGCTGGTCGTCTCCGTCGGTGCGGACGGAGGCGCGCTGGGCGGCGCGGCGAACCGACTCGTGCCGCCCGAGCTGCAGGCGGTCGTCGACATCGACGACGCGACCGAGGTCACGGTCGAGGTGCTCGTCGAGGCCATCACCGCGCTGGCGCTGATCGACCCCCAGGTCGCTGCAGCGATCAGCCGGCCGGTCGACCTCGCGACCTCGCTCGCCGCGCTCCGGTCGGCCGTGGCCGGCACCGATGGCCTGGTGCCGGTGGCGGCCCAACACGGGGTCGGGAGCGTGGCGGCCGTGCTGACCGGCGTCGGCAACCTCGGGCTGCCGGCGGCGTTCGACGATGCCCATCTGCCGGGCGGCGCTCCGGACGGGGCCGGGCGAATCTTCGTGCGCACGGCGATCGGCGGCACCAGCGAATGGCCTGGCGAATCGGCGTCGCGCATCCTCGACCTCACTGCTCCGCTCCGACCCGCCGAGTCGTTCGACCTGGGCCCGCTGCCGGCCACGGGACCGTGGTTCGTGGTGCTGCCCACGCGCCTCGGCACCGGCGCCGGTGACGCCGCTGCAGGGCACACCGAGCAGGCGGCCCGGCTGCGCCGAGTGGTGGACGCGCTGCGCGTCGCCCGGCCGGCGAACAGCCCGCTCGCGCTTGTCGCCACGGGACCGGCCGGACACGTCGCTCGAGCAGTCGCCGCCCAACCAGGATCCGGTGTCACCCACCTCACGCTGCTCGGCACGTCGGTGGCCACGGCGCCCACGGCATGGGTCGATGCAGTGGCCGCCGGCGACGGGCTGCGCCTGCTCCAGGCGATGCGCCAGCTGACGGGCGCCGCCGCCGGAGATCTCGGCGAGGCCGACGAGCTCCTCGACCTGCTGGCCGGCGTGACCGACGGCCCACCGGCCGACCCGGCGACAAGCCTTGCTGCGACCTCCCCCTACCCGACGGCCGACGTTGCGCCGCCTGCCGGTCTGCCCCCGTTGCCGGCCGGGGTGGTGGCGACGACGGTCGCCGGCGCGCTGGACGAGGCAACGCTCGACCTCGCGCTGGGCCGGTTGTTCGCCACCCTGCTCACGGCCCGGCTCGGCTCGCCACCGGCGCCGGACGAGCTGCGCATCGGCGTGCGCGCCAACCCGGCTCCGTTGACGAGCAACGGCGTCCGCATCTCGCTGGCGGCCGCGGCGGACGTGGTCACGTTGCCCCTGGACTTCGGTGACGACGCCCAGCCGCAGCCATCGGCAGCTCGGAACCACCCGCGCCTGACCCTCCGGCTGTGCCTCGATCGCCCCGGCGGTTGGCTGGCCGGCGGTCCCACCGGGGTCGTCGCCGCGGCACGCGACCCGCGCCTGCGCGCCGCCCAGGTCGACGTGTCGATCGACCTCGTCGACGGCACGGCGCGCTGCGGCATCGTCCTCCACGACGCCGCTGTGTTCGGGCTCGCTCGCACCCGGTGGACCATCGACCTGTCCGACGACACGGCGTCCGGCCTGGCCGCCCACCTGACGCAAGAGGACCGGGTCCTCCTCGGGGAGCTGGCCGCGGCACTCGGATCGCGACCCACCACTGGAGCCATGGCCGGATTGATCGACGCGCTGGTGGCGCTCGGGCTCGGCACGCTGCAGGCGGACGGTCGGCTGGCCTTCGAGGTCGATCCCGTCGAGCGCCTCCTGCTCGACGCCCGGTCGGTGCTGCCGCGCCTGTTCGCGGACGGACGGGCCGCACTCGCCACAGCGGTCGCCGCGGCGACTGGGGGGTCGTCGGCGGCGGCGGTGGCGACGTTGCCGCTCGGGACGATCGCATCGTTTGCGCTCGACCTCGTCGGTCCGCTCGGCGTGACGGTCTCCGTGCCCGGAACGACCTTGGCCGGCGGCGCGAGTCTGGGCGGCGCGGCGACCGTGACGAGCACCGGGCGGGTCGCCGTCTCGGCAGCCATCGGCATCGGCCAGGGCACCGGCCCGAACGGGCGGTTCGGTCTCGCCGTCACGGTCGACACCGCCGCCGCGGTGCCCGTCGCGGCGTCGCTCACGCGTACGGGCGGTGCCGACGGGTTGCCGAGGTCCGTGCCCCTCCTGCCCGTCCCGGACGTCGAGACGCTCGGTCGCTTGGGGACTGCTGCGCTGCCGGCCGAGGTGGCCCGCATGGCGCTCGAGCTCGCCGTCCGCGAGTTGCCGTCGCTGGCCCCGCTGTGTGACGCCGTCGGGTTGCGCGACGCGGTCGCCGGGCGCGTGCGGGTCCCGGCGGGGCTGATGGCCGATCCCGCCGGCTGGTTGCTGAGCACGGCGACGCTCGGCGCGGCGGGTGGCCGGCCCGACCCGGTGCGCGTCGCCGCAGTGGTCGGCGCCCTGCGGGCACTCGTGGCGGGACCACACCCCGCCGACGGGCTGGCGCTGCCGTGGGGGCTCGTGTTGCGCGCCGCCGACGTCTCGGGGACGCTGCGCGTGACGGTCGGACTGCCAACACCGATGCAGCTCGGCAGCCTGCGCGTCAGCGGCTCGGCCGGCGTCGACCTGCAGCCGTCGGGTGCCGTGGCTCCGGCGTTCGGCGTCGTTCTCGACCTCACCGATCCGGCGGCTCCCGCCACGGTCCTCGGCGGCATCGATCTGGGGTTGGGCGCCACGGTGTCCGCCGGCGCCCGCGTCCCGATCGGTGCGACGACCCTCACCATCCCGGTGCTCCCCCTGAGTGGCGGCATGGCTGGTGTCGCCGGGGCGGCCCGACGGGCGCTGCCGATCGCCCTCGACGCCCTCACGGAGGTCGGCACGTTCGGCGGGCTGGACGTCGGCGCCGCGATCGCCGCGCTCGGCGACGCGCTGGACCTCCGCGTCGCCGGCCAGTTCGACCTCGTCCAGCTGGAGCTGTTGGTGACGGCCGGCCTGTCCCAGCGGCTCCTCGATCCTGCCAACCGCACCGATCTCGCCGCCGCGCTGAGGCTGCTGCTCGACCCGCTCGTGCCCGGCACGGTCGGCGGCACGGGTGCCGTCGTCGAACTGGACCTCGGCGCCCACCTCGGCATTGACGTCGACCTCACGGCCAGCGTGCCGACCATCTGCGTCGAGGCCGCGGCGGTCCGACCGATCGACGAGCTGGCCGTCAGCGCTGAGCTGTGCCTCGGTGCCGGTGGCGTTCGCACGCTGCGCGTCGGCGTCGAGGTCGCCGACCCCGACCTGTTGCGGGTCGGTGGGGTGGCGCTGCTCCCCGGTCTGACGTTCACGACCGGGGTCGACGCACCGTCGCCCGCCGGCGTGATCGAGCTGGCGTTGTGGACCGCCGCCACCGGTGCCGTGAACCGCGAGGCCGTCGTCGTGCGACTGGACCTGGCGACCGGAGTTGCGATCCGGTGGCGGACCGGCGGGGCGACGCCGGTCGACCTCGACGACGCCGTGGCCGCGGCGTTCGGGCTGGCGCGCGCCTACCTCGTCCCGCTGGCCGCCGGACTGGCGCTCGGCGTCGACGAGGTGCGCGACGTCCTCGAGCGCGACCTCCTCACCACGGGGCGGCGAGTCGGCCAGCTGCTGCCCCACGTCCTCGAGCGGACGTCCTCGGCCGGGCAGGTCCGCTACCGCCTGGCGCTGTTCGACGCCGCGCCGGACGGCTCGTTCGACCTGGGCCAGCTCCTGCGCCGGGCCGGCCTGGCCGCGGCCGAGGCGGCGACGGCGGTCCTCGGGGCCGGCGGCGGCGCGCTGCCGCTCGGCGACCTGCCGCTGTCCGTGCGCATCGCCAGCCTGACGAGCGGCGGCGACAGCCGGTTCGGGGTCGCCCTCGACATCCCGGTCGGGAAGCAGTTCGTGCTGTTCGACTCCAGTGACGTCCGGCTGTCGCTGGAGGTCGTCGACGAGTGGCTGGGCGATCCCGGCATCGCCCCGCCGACGGTCGGGGGTCGCGGGCTCGAGCTGTACGTGCTGCGCATCCCCGCTGCGGGAAACCCCTCGCTGGCTCCTCGTGTGGTCGTGCGCGGGTTGGGGCTGCGGATCGACCGCCCGGACGGCGAGAAGCTGCTCGACCTGGGGGTCACGCTGCGCTCGGTCGGGGTGCACGGCTACTTGGACAAGGACATCACCACGCCCGACGTCCGCGTCGGCGGCCACCTCGAGCTGGACCAGTTCGGGCTCCCGCTCGGCGGCGCCGGCGGCAACCCGGTGGCCGCCAACTTCATGGCGCCGACGAGCGACGCCGGCGACGCCGAACAGCTCGCGCCGGCGTTCAGCCCGAGCCTGGCGATCGTCTCCAAGCCGAACATCGCCGACGTCGACGTCATCGTGCGCGCCGGCCCGGGTGACGGACCGTGGTGGCTGCCGATCCAGCGGGCGTTCGGCCCGCTCTACGTCGAGCAGGTCGGGCTGGGCATCGAGCGGACGGCGGGCGGCGATCCCGAAACGGTGTCGATCCTCGTCGACGGCGGTGCCTCGCTGGCCGGGCTGACGGTGCAGGTCGACGACCTCGAGGTGATCATCCCGTGGGCGACGCCGACGGATCTCGCCACCTGGCGGCTCGACCTCGCCGGCATCGGCGTCGGCTACGAGGGCGGCGGCATCACCGTGGCGGGCGGCCTGCGCAAGCTCGATCGCAACGGGAGTGCCGACTACCTCGGCATGCTGCGCGTCACGTTCGTGCCGTACGGGCTGACCGCCGTCGGTGGGTACGGCGTGTTCCCCGACGGCGCCGGCGGCGAGTACGTCTCGTTCTTCGGGTTCGGGGCGGTCACGGCCCCCATCGGTGGGCCGCCGGCGTTCTTCGTCACCGGGCTCGGTGGCGGCATGGGCGTCAACCGACGGCTGATCGCGCCGACCATCGAAGAGGTCCACACCTTCGTGCTGGTGCAGGCGCTCGACCCGTTCTCGTCGATGGCCCAAAATCCGATGGGCGCACTCGACCAGCTCGGTGTCACGTTCCCACCCGAGCGGGGAGCGATCTGGTTCGCCGCTGGCGTGAGCTTCACCAGCTTCTCGCTCGTGTACGGCACGGTGGTCCTCACCGTCGAGGTCCACGACGGCCTCGAGATCAACCTCCTCGGGCTGGCCCGCATCGCCCTGCCCAACCCGATCTTCCCGCTGGCCCAGGTCGAGCTGGCGCTGCAGGCCCGGATGTCGACGCAGGAGGGCGTCTTCTCGGTGCAGGCCCAGCTCACCGAGAACTCGTGGCTGATCAACGAGAGCTGCCGCCTCACGGGCGGCTTCGCGTTCGTCATGTGGTTCAAGGGCGAGCTGGCCGGCCAGTTCGTGGTCAGCATCGGCGGCTACCACCCCGACTTCCAGAAGCCGGCGGCGTTCCCCGTCGTGCCGCGCGTCGGCTTCGCCTGGGAGCCGGGATCCGGCGTCTCCATCAAGGGCGGCGCCTACTTCGCCCTCACGGCGACGTGCGTCATGGCCGGTGGCTCGCTGGAGGCGTCGTACAAGAGCTCCATCGTGTGGGCCAGCCTCGAGGTCGGCGTCCACATCCTCGTGTCGTGGGACCCGTTCTTCTACGACTTCAAGGCCTACGCCCGGATCTCCGCCGGCATCGACATCGAGGTCTGCTTCTTCGTCTGCGGCCGGGTGCGGATGAGCTTCTCGTTCAGCGCCGAGGTGCACATCACGGGACCGAAGCTGCGCGGCTCGGTCAAGCTCGACCTCGACCTCACGTCGGTGACCATCAAGTTCGGGCCATCCGGGTCGACGAACTCCGCCAACCCGCTGTCGTTCGCCGCGTTCCGCGACAAGTACCTGCGCTCGGGCGACGACGGCGGCCACGTGCTGGCGGCGGCGATCACGGCGGGTCAGGTCCAGGCGACGGCCACGACGACCGGATCGGGCGCCAGCGGCGAGCAGGGGACGGCCGATGACGGGACGGCCGGCCGCCCGTGGAAGGTCGCGCCCGAGTTCGCCTTCATCGTGCAGACACGCGCCGCCACCAACGCGGTGACGGGCGTTGCCGTGCCGGCCAACGTGACCGGCCGCCAACTCGACCTCGGCCCGGCGCACCGCACGAACGTCGTGAGTCGACTCGTGGTCACGGTGGTGGGGACCGGCGACGTGACGGCGGGCTTCGATCGGGCCCTTGTGCTGGGCAAGGTCCCGGAGGCGACGTGGACGAAGCTGCCGACGAAGATCGAACCCGGCGCGGCGGTCGTCGACTCGGTCGTCGGACTGACGCTCGTGGCTCGGGTCGACCTCGCGCCCGGCAGCATCACGGTCGAGATCGAGCGGATCGAGATCAGCAAGGACATCAAGCCGCTGCCGTTCGGCGCCGAGCAGCGGGCGGCGGCGCCGAGCCGGGTCCTCGGGTCGCTCCGCGACCTCGGCGGCCGGGTCACGAAGGAGCTCTCGGCATCGACGGACGTGTTCGCCACGATGGGAGCACTGACGTCCGGTGCCCTCGGCGACGCCCGCCTCGCCGCAGCCACGCAGCGCGACGACCGCGCCGCTCCACCTCGCCTCGTGGCCCTCACGGACGGGATCGCCGAACCGCGCCGGACGGCCACGCGCACCCGCCCGGTGCGGGTCCGGCCGACACGCCCGATCGTGCTCGACACCACGGTCGGTGCGCCGCGCCTCGACGCGTGGCTGCGGGCCGGGGTCCCGGGTCCCGTCTCGACGCCGGGCCCCGTGTTCTCCGTGGCCGGGTCGAACGTCGAGCGCATGGCGGCCCCGACGCTGGCCGCCGTCGACGCAACGGTCGGAGCGCCCCTCGGGGCGTGGCTGCGCCTCGGCCTGCAGGCGTCGCCCGGTCGCGCCGACGCCACGACCGTGCTGCCGATCGGCCGGGTGCCGTCGACGAGCGCGGCCGGCCTGCGACGCGAACGCATCCGCACGCTGCGCTCGGACCGTGCCTTCGGGCCCGCCGCCACCAAGCTGGACGAGCAGCTGCGGCGGAACGGCGCGCCGGTGCGGGCGGGGGATGCGCTCGTGTTCACGCTGCCGAACTCGCGCCAAGACCGAGCCGGCCGCCGTCCCGGCGTGACCGTCGCCGGGCTCGACGCCAGGGTCGTCAGCCTCGACCGGTCGGGTGGGGTCCTCGCCGACGCGACGATCGTCGCCGGCGGGCGAGCGTTCGTCCCGGAGGGCGCCGATCGGGTCGCCGTGCTCGCCGGGGCCACCGCGCCCGGTCGCTCCGTCGGTTGGACCGCCGACGCCTCGCTGGTCCAGGTCGACGACGGCACGTACCTCGGTGACGGCTGCGTGGTGCTCGCCACGTCGCCGCCGACCGAGCGGCGACACGGGCACGTGAGCACGGCGATGGTCCGTGGGCGTCAGGCTGTCGCCCAGGCATCTTCGGTCACCACCGAGCTGCCGGCGAGGACGCGGGCGGTCACCGTGCTGCTCGAGGGGGCGGCGGCCGACCTGCCGCACCTCACGATCGGTGGCGCCGTGGCGGCCGGTCCGCCGACCGTGCTGCAGATCGGCGCCCGCACGGCGATGGTGGTCGACGTGAAGCCGACGGGCGACGCCGGTGTGACCGTCACCGTGGCCGACCAGCGGTCGCTCGCCGGGGTCATCGGATCGGCGGCGCCTGCCGACGAGGTCGTGACCCAGCTCGGTGCACGGGGGCTGACGACGTTCGGGCCGCTGTCTGCCGTCACGGCCGGCGGTGCCGGCACCATCCGCTGGAGGGATCGATGACGACCTTCGACAGTTGGCGGCAGCAGCCGCCGAGGGGAGGCTGACCATGGCCGGACCGAGCATGACGCTGCACTCGTTCGTGTGGCCGCACGTCCGACCGGGCAACTACCGCGTCGAGTCGAGGCAGGAGATGACCGGTGGCGGCCTGGTCGCTGCTGACGTGCTGCCCGCCCGCACCCACCACCTCGAGGTCACCGCCCCCCGCTTCTCGATGCCCGGCAACGAGGTGTTCGGCGTGTTCCCACCGCCGAACGCCGACGGTCCGTTCGCCGGGCGGCTGTCCCAGATCGTGCTGCGCAGCCGCACCCTGCCGTGGGACCGGGCGGCGAACCAGGCCGAGCCGTGGCTGGCGCTCGTCGTGCTCGGCCAGGGCGAGGCGACGTTCCTGCCCGACGTCCCGGTGACCCAGGCGTACACGCCGGGGCGTGTGCCCACCGGGATCCCGAGCGACGCCCGGTGCGCCGCCCTCGAGGTGCCGCGCAAGACGATCGACGACGCCTTCCCGGCCGCCGCCGAGACCGAGTTGCTGGCGCACGCCCGACAGGTCGACCCGGTCGAGACCGAGTACGCCGACGGCGACGGCTGGGTCTCCGTGGTCATCGCCAACCGGCTCCCGCAGCCCGGCCAGGCCTACGCCGCGTACCTGATCTCACTGGAGGGGCAGCGCGACCTGCTCCCGCCGCCGGGTGACGTGGAGCAGGGTGGCATCCGGCCCGGTGTGTTCGACGACCTGCTCGACCTCCAGGACCTCCTCGACATCCGGGTCGTCATCGGCGGCGACCCGGTGCTGCCGCCCGTGGGCCCGGGCGGCCCCGTGGGCCCCCGCGACCCGGTCCGGCCCACGGCCCCGTTCCTCACCAACGATGCCCGGCGAGGTGATCGTGCCGGTGGCGCCGGTCGCGCCGCATCCAGCTCCGGGGTCTTCAGCGTCACCTCTTCGCGCCTCGTGCGCCACGACATCGACTGGGCCGTGGTCGGCACGCTGACCGGACTCGACCAGACGCTGTTCGTCACGTCGCGATTCCCGGTGCTGGCGCATTGGGAGTTCACGTGCTCCGAGGAGTCGGGTGACTTCGCCGGCTACATGAACCACCTCGACGTCGGGCTGCTGGGCACGGCGCCGATCGACGATCCGCACGCCCGCGTGGTGCCGGTCAGCCCCACCGGGCACGTCTCGGTCGAGCACGCCGACCGGCGCGGCAACCTCGGCCGGGCGTGGTATCGCAGCCCGCTCACGCCGACCAAGATCACCCGCTCGCCGCCGGGTCAGCCGTACCACGTCGCCGATCAGGCTCGGCGGATCGGCACGGACGGGCGCGAGGACGTCAGCTATGCCGCCGCCTTCGAAGTCGGGCGGCTGCTGGCGATGTCCGACCTGCAGTTCCTCCGGGCGCTGCGCAACTGGATGCGTGCCGAGCTCGTCATCCGCCGCCAGTCCGGCGTCATCCACCCGTACCTCGACGACCTGGCGATCGCCGTCCCGTTCGACGAGATCTTCCCGCGGGTCGTGGCCCGCGACGTGCTGCTCGATGGTGGGATCGGCGGCGACCCGCGGCTGGAGCTCGGGCCGCCCCTCCCCGTCCACGAGGCGGCGGACCTCATCCGCGCCAACGACACGACGGTGCTCGCTCGGGGGCTCGGGCTGGAGCCCGCGCTGGTGGCCTCGGTGCTCGGCACCGACCTCGTGACCCAACCGGTCCTCGGCGACGTGCTCGACCTCGGCATCAACACGTTCGACGAGGTGCGCGAGGCCGGGTTCTCGCTCGACAGCCTGCGCGGCGAGCTGGACCAGTTCGTCGGCGACCTCGACGCCAACGCCCGCGACGTGGAGAACGGACTGCGCGACGGCACGGCCGGCCCCGTGATCGTCCGCCTGACGGGAGGTCGGCCGTGAGGTTCGTGTTTGCCAACGATCTCGGCGCAGTTCTCGCCACACGCTGGCGACAACTGCGCCCAGAATCGGCGTGCAGCCGCTGCACGGGAGGTCGGCCGTGAGGTTCGTGTTCCAATCCGAGATGGCGTTGGCCAACTCGTTCACGGCCGCGACGCAGGTGCCGACGACCACCGTGGACGACGCATCGGCACCGGTGCTCGAGTGGCTCGGGCGGCTGCGGATGCTGATCGGCATGCCCTTCGAGTACCTCGTCGCCGACGACGGCCTGTTGCGTCCGGAGACGATCCGGTTCTTCCACATCGACCGCGACTGGACCGACGCCGCCGTCGACGGGGCGATCGCCGCCGGAACGTACGGGACGCGCGACCGCGTGCTCGTCCAGCAGCGCCACGAGGCCGTGCGCGATGCCGTGGACGAGGCCGAGCGACACCAGCGCGTCGGCGGCGCCGCGGTCACGGGGACGTCGGCGGCCAGCCTGGCCGGGTTCCTGCTCCGCTCGCGTGCAGTATCGGGGTGGCCGGGCCTGCACGTACGGGGCTTCCGCGGAACGCGATCGCTGGTGATCATGCGCATGGAGCGACTGGCTCCGGCCGTGATGCTCGTGATCTTCGACGACATCCCCGATCGGATGGAGATCGAGGAGCCGCGGCAGGGGATCCAGTTCGGGGTGCGGGCGGCGCGCAACGCCGAGCCGGCCGGATCGTGGTGGGTCGAGGTGCGCGATCCGGCGACCGGCGTGGAAGCCCCCGGTCGTCAGCCGGATCGGGTGCCGTTCCGCAAGGGCTCGGCCGGCGTGCTGCACCTGACCGCGCTGCGCGAGCTCCTGACGGCGACGCACCCGGACCTCCTCGGATCGACGCTGACGTCGGCCGAATTGGCGCTCCAGCTGCTGCGCTACCCGTACCGGCAGCGGTTCGGTGCGGCCGCCCCGGGCGGCGGGCCCGGCGGTGGTCTGCTCGACGTGCTCGACACCCTGTACACGCCGGACCAGGTGGCCGGATGGCTGGTGGTCGACGATGGTTGACCTGGCCCGATCGGCATCGACGGAGTGGGCGGTCGCGTCCCGGCTCGGGCCGGCCTTCGAGCAGGCGGCGGACCTCATCGCGTCGCCGCTGCCGCGTCCTCCGCGGCTGCTGGTACCGGTCGACGTCCAGGCGCTCGTGGTGACCGCCTCCGGCGGCGCCGGCGCGGCGCGCGGCGACATCCGCAGCCGGATGCTCGACGCCGCTCCCGACACCCGCTTGCCCCCGCCGTTCGAGGCCGCTCCCGACCTGCCCGCCGGCGTCCACCTGCACTGGGCCGTCCCCGACGGGCTGACGGCGGCGCGCCCGGCGCCGCCGGGTGCCGAGGCGAGCGACCTCAACCTCCGCCCGTTGCCCGATCGCTGGCTGGTGTGCCGGCTCGGCCCGGCCGGTGCCGGCAAGGTCCGCTCGACGCGCTCGTGGATCGTCGAATCGGATCGTGCGAGCTCCGTCCCGCTGGAGTCGTGGGATCCGGCCGCGCCGCCGGCCACCGGCGATCGCCCGCTCGAGCCCGGCACCTTCACCGCGGCGACCGGCGGCGACCTCGGATGGGCCGGCGTCTACGACAACGTGCGCGATCGACTGGCCTTCCACGACGACCTCGCCGACCTCCGAGGTGCGGCGGCGACGTTGGCCTACGTCGTGGTCGGCTGGTACGCCGACGCGGCGCTGGACCCGCTGCACCTGCCGACCGATCCGAGCTCCTTCACCGCGTTGCTGGCCGAGCTCGGCTGGGACGTCGACCTCAGCTCGCTGCCCGAGATCGAGGACCGGTTCGAGGTCTTCGACCAGCACCTGGCGACGATCGCCCGCTCCGCCGGCCTCCCCGACCGGGGGACCGGCCGGCCCATCGCCCGTGACGCTGACCACCGCAGCGAGGTCGGCGGGCGAGTCGCCGCCGAACGTGAGACCTCGGTGGTCCTCGGCATCGACGACTTCGTGCTCGACCCCACGGTGCGGTTCGTGACGAGCCGGCGCCAGCCGCGGGTCACCGCCACCCTCTACCACGGCACGATCTTCGGCGTCGATGTCGGCGGAGGTGGCGTCGACCAGCGCCCGTCGGCGGGCGCCGTCTCGCTGACCCTGGGCTCGACGGGGGTCGACGTGATCTCCCGGGTGCTGGCCGGGACGGATGCCGTCCAGGAGCGGCTGGTCAACGCGTTCTCGTACGGCACGTTGCGTGACCACCACGCCGCAGACGGGATCGTCGCCCACGACGAAGCCGTCCACCGTCACGGGTTCACGAGCATCCCCGACCCGACGCCGGGGATCGTCGAGCGCGTGCGCGATCCGGTGATCGAGCCGCCGCTGCCACCGGCGATCGGCGGCTCGAAGTTCGACGGCCTCCTCGATCTCGGCGCAGTCCGCGACGCCACGCTGCAGATCGCCTTCACCCAGGATCGGTCCGGCGCGTTCGACGCCACCCTGGTCGAACTCGAGCGGGCCGGCGATCTGAGCTTCAGTCGCGCCCCCGCCGGACCGGTCGGTGGCGGGCGTCCGGCGGGAGCGAGGTCGGCACCATCCGCGGCTCCCGCGCCCGTCACGTTCAGCGACGTGGTGCGTCCGAACCCGAGGTGGTACCAGCCGGCCGAACCGGTGCTGGCGGTCCGGGGTGCCAACCGCTCGCAGCGCCACGGCTACGACGGTCGCTTCGACCCCGGTGAGCAGCTCGGCTGTCGGCTGTCCGGTCAGCCGGTCCGCGGGTACGCCGACCTCATCGTCGGACGCCAGGTGGTGGCGCCGCCGACGCACGACGCCCTCCCACCGGAGTGCGCCGATCTCGTCCGCGAGGCGGCGTTGACCGACCCCAACGCGATCAGCCACCTGGTGTCGATGGTGCCGACGTCGGCGGGGTGGACGAACACCCAGGTCAGCAACCGCCTGAGCGCCGAGATGGTGCTGTCCGTGCACCTGCAGGTCCGGGAGGCCGACGTCGGCGAGCTGCTCGACGCCTCGCTGAAGGAGGGTGTGGAGCCGTCGCCGGTCGGGGTCACCTACTGGCGCCAGCCGTGGGTGCCGATCTACGCCGAGTGGGAGCTGGCCCTGGCGACGACCGATCGCGCCGGCGACTGGCGCCTGGGTGAGGTCGATCTGGACCCGGTGGACGAACCGGCGGTGGCCACCCGCGCGTTGCTCGGCCGCAGCCTGCTCAACAGCTCGGGAGCCCGGGCGTTCGCCGCTGGTGTCGACGAGCTGCTCGACGAGGAGGCGGTCGCCGACGCCGCCGGGCGGGGCATCCTCACCGATGCCCAGGCCGACGACCTGGCCCGGCTGGCCATCGAGGCCGCTCGCGCCGACCTGCTGGTGACCAGCCTCACCGGTGTCAACGACCACTACCTCGGGTTCGACACCGATGCCGCCTTCGCCCAACCCGACGACGACGATCCCGTCGTCTCGCCGGAACGGCTCCCCGAGCTGCTGCGCGCCGGGTGGCTGCGAATCGATCGGCTGCGTCTCGTCGATGCCTTCGGGCGCACGCTCGACCTGGGGCCTCGCCTCGCCGGCCTCGGACTCGCCGACGCGCTGGAGGTCCAGGGGCCGATCACGGGGCCGGTGGCCGCCGGGTCGGCGCCGCCGGCCCACCTGCCGCCACGGTTCACGACGCCGGCCCGGCTGCGGATGCGGCTGATCGATGCCAACGACGACGGCGCCGAGGCACGCGTCGACGAGTCGACCGCCATCCAGGCGCGCAACCCGGTCGCCGGCTGGCTGCTCCCGGATCACGCCGACGACGCGCTCGAGTTCTTCGACGCCACGGGGGCTCCGCTGGGGCAGCTGTTCCATCGCGGGTTGCGCTCGGCGGTGACGTGGGAGGGCGCGCCGGGCCGCCCCGGACCGCTCGGCGCGGGGCCGGCGGGCGACCTCGGCGGGTCCGTGCACCTGGCTCGCATGGCGGTGGCGGTGGTGCAGCGCGACGCCGTCGAGCGGGCGGAATCGGCGCCGCCCGACGAGAGCCCGCTCGGCGCGCTCCTCCGGGCAATCGACACGACGCTGTGGTCGACTGATCCGATCGGAGCGGCCGGGACGTCGCCGGTCAGCGTGCTGGTCGGACGGCCCGTGGCCGTCGTCCGGCTGCGGATGGGCCTCGAGCTCTACGACGACACCGACGATTACGCCCTGTCCTCGGCCGACGCCGCAGCACGGCGAGCGGTGTTGGCGGCGATGGTCGAGCGGGCGATCACCGTGCGCCTCGGCGCCCTCGGCCGGTTCGACGACGGGGTGCTTGGCTACTACCTCGACGACGACTACTCGGTGTTCCACCCGGTGCACGCCGCCGTCCGCGAGCTGGCACGTCACGGTGGACCACAGGACGGCTTCCTCGACGAGGTCACCGTGGCCCGGCAGTACGGCGACGACCTGACCGCCAAACCGATCCTGGCGCCCTACGTGCAGGGTGAGCCGGACCTGACGCTGCGGCCGGGTCGGGACGTCGACCTGACGGTGCTGGTGCTGGCCGGCCTGGGGATCAACGCCACCAGCGGCGTCGTACCGCGCAAGGGGCTCGCCCTGAACCGCTCCTGGACCGACGCTGCGCTGCAGCGCATCGTGCCATCGTTCCGCGTGGGGCCCGTGCTCGTCGACCCGGTCGAGATCCGGATGCCGCGCATCTCGGCGCTCCCCGATGATCCAGAAGGTCGGCTGCGCAACACGTGGACCCGACGGGACACGCCGACGACGTGGCGTGACGACCCGATCCTGGCGGCGACGATGGCCGCCCGCCTGGCCGAGCGTCCGGCCGTCGCCCACGAGGGCTGGGCCCGGCTGCTGGCCACGGAGGAGTGAGGGAGACGAGATGCCGCCGCTAGATCGATCGGGCGGGCGCCGGCCGCGGCGCGCCGCGCAGGACACCGGCCCGGCCCGCCGCGCCCGCTGGCGCAACGCCGTGCACGCCGTCGCCGAGGGCGAGGAGTTCGCCGCCGCGTCGAACGCGTCGGCGGCCCGGGCGCTGGTGGAGGAGGTCCAGGCTCACGCCCCACCCGTGCTCGGCGGGGTCAACTGGACGCCGATCGGTCCGGCCGGCGGCGTCCGCGGCCAGGCGCGCACCCAGCCGGTGATCAGCGGACGGATCCTGGCCATCGAGGTCGGGCCGAACGGCAACCGGGCCTACGCCGCCGCCGCCGACGGCGGGGCGTGGCAGTACGACAAGGTGCGCATCAGCGGCGTCGATCACGACGTGTGGACGCCGCTCGACGACTTCGTGATGTCCCCGTCGCTGGTCAACCTCTCGACCGGCAACGCCTTGACGGCGAGCGCCCTGCTCGTGCAGTTCGGCGCCAACGCCCGTGCCGACACGGTCTTCGTCGGCACCGGCGAGCCGGGCCACCTCACGATGCGTCAGCCGCAGATCGTCCCGACCTACCTCGGGATCGGCGTACGCGTCTCGCCGGGCGCGGCAGGTGGCGACCGCGTGTGGCACCTCGAGGCCAACAACCTGCGCGGCCAGGCGATCTACCGCCTCGTGCAGGACCCCGACGATCCCGCCGTGGTCTGGGCGGCGTCGAGCGCCGGCCTGTTCCGCCGGCCCAACCCGTCCGGACCGAACACGGCGTGGACGCAGATCCCGGCAGGTGCTGGCAATCTCCTGCCCGGCGGGCGTCACATCAGCGACGTGGTGATCACGGGCTCCACCGCCGGGGCGAACAAGCGGATCTTCGCCGCCGCCCGCGGCGGCAACGTCACCGTGCCGACCCGCTCGGCTGGCGTGTACGTCTCGGCCGACAACGGCGCGACGTGGAACGCCGTGCCGATCACTCCGAACTCAGCCGCCAACCCCGGTCGCATCGCGCTCGCCGTCAGCAACACCGCCAACCAGGTCGTGTACCGCTTCGACGAGCTTGGTCGGCTGTGGCGCTTCGACGGCGCCCAGTTCAGGCGCGTGCAGACCCTCCCGCCGCAGGCTTCGACGGTGGACACGCAGGGATGGTGGGACATCGCCGTCGCCGTGCAGCCCGCGACCGACGACACCGTCTACATCGCCGGCAGCTTGATCTGGAACGACGAACCAGGTCCCCTGCAGCCGGGGGAGTGGGACGCCGCGTTCTACCGGTCGGCGTTGACGACGGCCGGCGCCGAACGCCGCTTCGGGTACGCCCATGGCGCCAACCCGGATCGCTCCCCCCTGTGGATCGGCGCCGGTGTGCACCCCGACTGCCACGTCATCGCCTTCAGTCGCAACGCCGCCGGGACGGCGCTGGTCGCCGGCGAGGTGTGGATGGGCTGCGACGGCGGGGTCTTCCGCTCCCCCGACGGCACCCCCGGGTCGTTCCGCGCCGTCAACGAGACGCTGGCGATCACCCAGCCGACGTACTTCGACCAGCACCCCACGAGCGACGCGATCGTGGTCGCCGGGACGCAGGACAACGGCACGGTGCGCGGCGACGGTGGCGCGGTGTGGCGACTCATCCGCATGGCGGACGGCGGTGGGGTGGCCATCGACCCCAACAACCCGCTGCGAATCCTCGCCCAGAACAACGGCAGCACGCTCGAGTCGTTGCTCGACGGCGGGCTGAGCGGGGCGACCAACGCCCGCTCGCCGATCTTGAACGCCGGTGAGACGGCGAACATGTACGCCCGGCTGGTCCCGTCGCCGGTCGCCGAGACCGTCTCGACGGTGCTCTACCCGACCAACCGGATCTGGGTCAGCTACGACTGGGGCGCCCGGTGGCGGGTGCTGCCCGGGAACCTGGCGCCCGCAGCCGCCTCGTTCGGCCGGCTCAACGGTGCCGCGGACATGATCTCCGACGTCGTGTGGAGCGCTCGGGACCGGTTCCACGTGACGACCGGTCGCCGCGTCTACCGCTACGACCGCACGCTGCGCCACGCCACCAACCGCAACAACGACACGTGGCAGTCACCACCGACGGCGCTCGCCCTCACCGGTCTGCCCGGCGCGCCGGCGGTGTGGACCATCACCGCGCTGGCCGTCGCCAACCCGGCGGCGGACGACATCTTCATCGGCTTCGGTGGGGCGAATATCCTGCAGGACCACGTCTGGTGGTTCGACGCCGCGGCGGCGCCCCCGACGTGGCGGCCGACCGGGTTCGGTCCCGGCATGGTCATCGCCGGGACACCGACACCGTTCGACGCGCCGGTGAACGCGATGGTCGTCGACCCCGCCAACCCCAACGACCTCTACGTCGGCACCGATGTCGGAGTGTTCCTCGGCCGGCGGGCGATCGTCGCCCCGGCGACGACCTTCTCGTGGACGTGGACACTCGTGTCGAACGGGTTGCCCGAGGCCACCGTGCACGACCTCAAGGTGCACACGCCGTCGCGCCGCCTGCGCGCGTCGCTGCACGGGCGCGGGGTGTGGGAGCTCGACCTGGCGGCGACGCCGACGCGCTCGCCCGACGTGTACCTGCGGATGAACGGCAGCGACGGCGGCCGCCACCTCCCCGCGTCGCGCGCCGGTGCCCACCCGTTCCAGGCCGGGCGCGCCGTCGACTGGACGATGTCGAGCGACATCAAGGTCCGTCGCACGGGGACTGCGACGCAGGCGCCGCCCGCGTACCCGGGAGCCCAGCTGCGCTTCACCACGCCGCGCACGACCGGCGCCAACGTGACGAGGTGGCAGGCCCACGTGCGCCGTCGGGGGTTCACGATCGGTGCTGATCCGGTCGGCCGGTTCGACGTCGGCAGCCGCCAGGCGGCCCGCGATGCGCAGTCCCGCTATGGCCTGGTGGAATGGGACGGCACGCGGATGAACGTCGACGGGATCGTGGGGCCGCGCTCGTGGGCGGCGACGACGTCGTACCCGCCCGTGCCGACGCCGATGACGGCGGCCGGGTTCGTCGACCGGGCGGGCGAGGACATCGATCAGGCGACCGACGTGATGATCGCCGACGCCGGCCCGAACCAAGTCTTCGTCCAGGTGCACAACCGGGGGCACCTGGCGGTCGCCGCGGGCAACCTGCGTGGCGTGCTGCTCGTCGCCGCGTCCGACAACGTCGGGACGGTCAACCAGCTGCCGGCCGGCTATGCCGCTCGGCTGCGGGGTGCTGACGCGACGGCCTGGCTCGGGGCGTCGGGATGGCTGTTCGCCGCCGACGGCGCCAACCGATACCAGACGAACGCACTCGAGCTGAACCAGCGGCGGCCCGCCATCCTCACCTGGAACGTCGACTTCGCCGCCCTGGGGCTGGCCGCCGGGTCGTTCGCCCTCCTCGTGGCGCTGGTGTCGGCCACCTCGGTCGACGCCGGGGCGACCGACAACACGTTGCAGGCGATCGAGCGGACGGTCAGGACGTTGATCGAGGGCGCCGGGGCGAACGCCGGCGAGACGAAGGTGGTGGCGCGCCTGGTCCGCCTGGACGCGGTGGCGGCGATCCCGTGACGAGGGAGTAGCCGTCGACGAGCAGGACGTCGCGGTGGGTGCGGCCCTCGACGTCCACCGATTCGCCGTCCAATTCGGCCAGCTCCCGGTCGTCGTACGGGTTGGCGCCGGGCCGGCGCAGGACCCAGGTGCGACCGTCGTCGGCATCGAGCAGGACGGCGAGGTGTTCGCTCTTCGAGCCCGGTGCGTAGCGGGCGCGCCGCACGGTTCCTCGGATGCGCACCGGATCCGTCACGGCGTCCACCCGCCCTTGCTCTCGAGGACGCGGTACGGGTGCAGCCCGGTGCCGTCCTCGCCGAGCTCGGTGACCTCGACGCGGGCCAGGCGGCTCGGCCCGCGCAGGCGGCGAGTGCGCACGTGGATCCGCTGCGCCGGCAGCTGTGCCTCCGTCAGGTCGGCTGCCGTGACGTCGAACGACAGGGCTCGCCCGGCGCGCGTCCCGGATCCCGCAGCGACGGCCGACGACCGGGCGATCGACGGACCGGCCGCGGCCAGGTTGCGCCGGCGCATCGCCCGAGTGCCGGTGGACGGGGCCGTGATCGGGTGGATCGACGGGTCCCCGAACAGTGTGAACTGGGCGACCGTCTTGAGGTCGACCGGGGTCATCACCGGCTGGTCGCGCACGTACCGCTGGCGGGCCTGCAGCACCGCCCGCCCGAGCGACGCCCCGGTCAGCACCTCTTCGACCACGTAGCGACACAGGACGTCGGCGGCATCCGGCGCCAGCCGACCGCCATACGAGATCGAGGTTGCCCCGACCACGGCGTAGGCGCCGGCGGTGAGGTAGGCGACGGGGAACGGAGTCGCACCGCCGGTCAGGACTGGGTCGAACAACTCGCCGCCGAAGCACGCCTCGCTGACGGCGACGGTGCCCGCGGCGACGTGCGCGTCGACGTCGTCGACGTCGAGCACGACGGCGAAGCCCGGGTCGCCGAGCCAGCGCGTGTCGGCGGTCGCTCCGTGCAGGTTGATGAAGTGCAGCGGTCGGGCCAGGTCGGCTGGCGCGAGCGGCGAGGCCACCGGGGGGGCGTGGTGCACGGTCGTGCCGGCGCCGAACAGCGCCGCCGCCGTGCTGGCGGTGGACAGCTGCCACCTCGACGTGCCGACCGTGAGGTGGTCCCGGTACCGGTCGGCGGGTGCGCCGCTCCAGCGAGCGGCCCGGCGGATCGTCGCCGCCAACCGGCGGGCGGCCGTGGCGCCGGTGGCACTGATGACGTCCGGCAGTCGTCCGACGACCCGGTCCGGTCCGATGAACGTGCTGGCAGCAGTGCCGGGTGGTGCCGAGCAGGCGTAGGGGAGGTCGCTCGGGACGTCGGGGTCGGGGTCCGGCGCCGGAACGGGGTTGTCGAGCGGGACGTGGGCGACGACGTCGGGCCCGCCCAGCAGCAGCACGTAGTCCGGCGACGTCGCGGCGCACAGCGCGTCGACGAATCGCTTGGTCGCCTCGTGGTCGGCCGGATCCTCGACGGCGACGGCGCCGACGCGGGTCGCCGTCGTCGGGCTGGCGAGATCAGCGACCACCGTCGTCACGTCGCGCGACGCGTCCTCGGCGGCCATGGTGCGCAGCGCTCTGCGCACCGTCGCCACGCCGGCCGACCCGTACTTGGCCCGCAGCACATCGACGTTGGTCACGACGACCTTGTCGACGGCCCCGTCAAGAGCCACCCGCGCCACGCCGGAAGTGTGGCAGGGCCGGCCGTCCCGTCCCGCCCACGTGCGAGGTCGGGCTACGAGGCCGGCTCGAGTGGGGTCTCGGGGAAGAGCGCCGAGCAGGCCGGCATGCCTTCGCCGTAGCCGAGGAGGAAGGCCTCCACGCGCTCGTCGAGCGTGCCGTGGTCGCGCATCGGATCCTCCTCGGCCGAGGCGATGAGCGTCATCATCACGTCGATGTCGTCGACGTCGTCCGGGTAGTCGAGCAGCTCCTCGCTCTTGAGCCACCCGGTGAAGACGCCGGCCACGCAGTCGGCCTGGTTCTCCAGGGCGATCGACTCCTCGAGCGTCCCTTCGCCGCCGACGCCCGCCACGCTCTGCATGTGGTGGGCGGCCTCGTGGGCCATGCCGATCACTGCACCGGCGTCCCCGGCCTGCTCGTAGAAGTCCCAGACGAGGCGCTGGCCCACGTACACCGTCTGGTCGAGCGGGCAGTACTCGTAGGACATGTCCGTGTACATCGCGAACCCGCCGTCGCCCATGGTGCAGGGCTCCTCGCCGGTCGCCCCTTCCTCGACGAAGATCCACTGCGCCGGCTGCATCGGCGCCGGGTCGGCGAAGGTCGCATCAATGAACAACGTGATCGAGGCGATGCCCTCGTCGTAGAACGCCTGCATCCCGTCGTAGTCGAAGCACCCCTCCATGTCGCCGTCGGTGAGCGGGCAGAACTCCGTGCCCGTGGGCGCCGACTCGTTCGGGTCACCGACCGACTCCTCGACTGACGTCGCCAGGGTCGCCTCGGCCGGCGTGGGGTCGGCGGCGGTGGTGGTCACGGGCGCCGGGGCGGCCGTCGTGTCGGCCAGGGCGTCGCCGGCCCCCTCGTCGCCGGCCCCCTCGTCGCCGTCGCCCGACCCGCCACAGGACGCGACAACGGCCCCTAGCACGATCCCCACCACGACTCGCCGAAAACCCGCCACGACGCCACCTCCGGCCGCCGAGCGTAGTTGCGGCGGCTGCGGAACGACGTGCGATCACCCGTGCGCCATCGCGTGCTAGGACGGCGCAGACATGGAGACGGCGCAGAGTGGCGGCGAACGCGCGGCGATCGAGCGGGCCATCGCCGCGCTCGAGGGCCAGCGCGACCTGCTGGGATCGGCGGTCGTCGACACCGCGCTGGCTCCGCTGCGGCAGCGGCTCGAAGAGCGGGACCGGATCGAGCAGCGCAAGCTGGTCACGGTCCTGTTCTCCGACCTCGTCGACTTCACGGTGCTGTCCCAGCACCTCGACGCCGAGGACACCCGGGACGTCGTCAACGAGTACTTCCGACGCTGGCGCGAGGCGGTCGAGGCCCAGGGTGGGGTCGTCGAGAAGTACATCGGTGACGCCGTTATGGCCGTGTTCGGCCTGTACCGATCGCTCGAGGACGATCCGCATTCGGCGATCCGCGCCGCGCTGACGATGAGCGATCGCATGACCGAGCTCAACGCCGCGTTCGAGCCGGCCCACGGGATCACCCTGGCGATGCGCGTCGGGATCGACACCGGCGACGTCGTCGTCAGCACGCTCGGGGAGCGATCCGGCCCAAACCCGGCCGCCAACGAGTTCGTGGCCGTCGGTGAGACCGTCAACCGGGCGGCCCGTCTGCAGGCCGCGGCACCCGTCGGCGGCGTGCTGATCTCGACCGATACTCACCAGCACGTCCGCGGCGAGTTCGGCTTCCGGCCGGTGACGGGGTTGCAGCTCAAGGGCATCGCCGGCACGGTCGATGCCTTCGAGGTGCTGTCCGAGCGACCGCACGAGTTCCACCTCGACGCCGCCCGAGGCGTGGAGGGGGTCGAGACGACGACCGTCGGGCGGGAGATCGAGCTGCACCGGCTGCAGGAACGGCTGTGGGACGTCGTCGACGAGCAGCGGTGGCACGTCGTGACAGTGCTCGGCGAAGCGGGCGTCGGAAAGTCCCGGCTCCTCCTCGAGTTCGACCGCTGGCTGGCCGAGATGCCCGAGCGGGTGTGGTGGTTCCGTGGCCGCGCCACTCGAGCGACGCAGAACACGGCCGGGGGGCTGCTGCGCGACCTGATCTCGGCGCGCTTCGCGATCCAGGCCAGCGACACGGCAGCCGACGTCGCCGCCAAGTGCGCGGCCGGGTTCGCCATCGGGCTGGGCGAGGACCCGGCGGACCGACGCCGGGCCCGGCTCGCCGCCGCCTGGCTCGGCTTCGAGCTCGGTGAGGACGTCAACGCCGAGGTGGCGCGCCTCGATCCGCGAGCGCATCGCGAGCAAGCGTTGGTCACCCTCGGTGCCTACTTCTCCGGCTTGGGTACCCTGGCCCCGGTCGTGCTGTTGCTGGAGGACGTGCACTGGGCCGACGACCTGTCGCTCGACATCGCCGACGCCGCCCTCCGCGAGGCACCGATCCTCGTCGTCGCCACGGCCCGTCCCGATCTGCTCGAACGGCGGCCGCGGTGGGGCGAGGGCCTGGCCCACCACTCGCGCCTGCTGCTCGGGCCGCTGTCCCGACGTAGCAGCCGCGTCCTGCTGGAACAGCTCCTGGCCAAGGCCGACGGCGTGCCCCAGACGTTGGTCGAACTCGTGATCACCGCCGCCGAGGGCAACCCGTACTACCTCGAGGAGCTCGTCACGTGGCTCGTCGCCCGCGGCGTGCTCGTGCGGGGGCCGGATCGGTGGACCGTGGCGACCGATCGGGTCGACCGCCTCGGTGCCCTGCCACCGACCCTGCGCGGCGTGCTGCAGGCCCGCGTGGACGCGCTGACCGCATCCGAGCGCACGGTCCTCCAGCGGGCGTCCGTGATCGGGCGCGTGTTCTGGGACGACGCGGTGGCCCGTCTCGGGGACGACCCACTGGACCAGGTGGAGCCGCGGCTGACTGACCTCCGCGTGCGCGAGCTGATCGACGAGCGCGAGCACTCGACGTTCGCCGGGACGCGCGAGCGGTTGTTCCGTCATGCCCTGCTGCGCGACGTCGTGTACGACGGTGTCCTGCGCGTCCACCGGCGGGCGCACCACCGCACGGCCGCCGAGTGGTTGCGGGAGGCGGCGGCCGATCGCGTCGACGAGCAGGCGGCGAACATCGCCGAGCACCTCGACCTGGCCGGAGAGGCCGCCCAGGCTGCGGCGTGGTACCGCCGGGCGGCGGCGCGCGCCGCCCGGATGTACGCCTCGGTCGAAGCCGTCCGCCTGCTCGATCGCGGCCTCGTGCTGGTCGGTGATGACGGCCTGCTCCGGTTCGACCTGCTCGTCGAGCGCCAGGCCGTCCACGACTGGACGGGCGCTCGCCCACTCCAGCGGGCCGACCTCGACGAGCTCGATCGTCTCGGCGAGCAGCTGGACGACCCGCCGCGCCGCGTGACGCTGCTGCTGGCCCGAGCGCAGTGGGCGTTCGTGCACGGCGAGTGGAGCCATCAGGAACTCGAGGCTCGTACCGCCGCCGAGGTCGCCGAGCAGGCTGGGCTCGAGAACCGCCGCGCCGACGCGCTGCTGATGTGGGGCAAGGCGCTCACCTGGCAGGCCGACCACGCCGGCGCTCGGGCCGTGATCGATCGGGCGCTCACGTCGGCGCGAGCCAGTGGTCATCCCTCGGTCGAAGCCGAGGCGTTGCGCTACCTGGCCATCGTCGACGGCAACACCGACCGCTGGGACGAAGCACTCGAGCACTTGGGCGCGGCGCAGGCGGTGTTCACCTCCATCGACGATCAGCAGGGCGTGGCGACGGCGCTAATCCAGGCGGCGACGGTGTGGTTCCACCTCGGGCGACTCGCCGAGGCGCGCCACGCGACGGAGGAGAGCCTGGCGATCTTCCGTGCCTCCGGGAACCTGTACCGCGAGGTGGCGGCGCTCGGGAACCTGGCGTCCATCGCCGTGCGCCAGGGTCACCTGGGTACGGCGCGCCGACGGGCCGAGGAGTCGCTGGAGGCCGGTCGCCACCTCGAGGACCCGGAGGCGCCGGTGACGCCACTCGCCGCACTCGGCGAGATCTACCTCGCCGCCGGCGACCTGGCTGCCGCTGCCCCCGCCCTGGAGGACGCCTACGACGCGACGATGGCCGCCGGCAACGACCAGCTGGCCGCCGGGGTGAGGTCGGAGCAAGCGGTGGTCGCCATCGGCCTCGGCGAGATCGCTGCCGCGCTGCGCTGGTGCGCAGACGCCTTGGCCCACGCCGAGGCGGCGCAGTCGGGTCGCGAGGCCGCCGTCGCCTCGCTGGTGCTCGGGTTGGCCCAGCTCGCCGGCGGTCAGGACGAGGCGGCCGACGCCACGTTGCGCGATGTCGAACGAGAGCTCATCGCGCTGCAGCTCGATGTGTTGGCCCGCGAGGCGACGGTGGCGAGGGCGGCGATGGCGCCGGAGGATGTCGCGACGGTCATGGTGGCCCCGGTCATCGAGCACCTGCACGTCGACGGGCTGGCGGGCACGATGCGTCCGGCGGCGATGGTCGAGACCGTCGCCGCGATCCTGCGGCGGGCCGGGGACGAGCGCAGCCACGACGTGGCCCGGCTGGCGGCGCAGTACGTCACCGAACGGGCGCGCCTGATCGACGACGACGAGCTGCGCGCCGCCTTCCTGGCCGCCGAACCGCAGCGTCGGCTCGTGGCGCTCGACGAGCTGACGGACGTGGAGCCGTGACCGGATCCGTCGGCGACCACTACCGGCGCAGCCGGCAGCGGCTCAGCGGGATCTTGGCTGCCGCCGACGACGCGGACTGGGAGCGGGCAGTTCCCGCGTGCCCCGGTTGGTGCGTCCACGACGTCGTCGCCCACCTGGTGGGCGTGATCGAGGACGGCATGGCCGGTCGCCTCGACGGCCCTCCCGACGATGCGGTGACGGCCGAAGAGGTGCGCCGCCACCGGGACGTCGCGCATCGTGACCTGCTGCACCGATGGAACGAGCTCGGGCCGCTGATGGAGGTGGCGATCACCGATGGCGAGATCTGGC
The DNA here is from genome assembly GCA_963844175.1 of uncultured Acidimicrobiia bacterium. Taxonomy (GTDB): domain Bacteria; phylum Actinomycetota; class Acidimicrobiia; order Acidimicrobiales; family Ilumatobacteraceae; genus JALZMG01. The sequence continues at coordinate 104,219 of CAWJNE010000020.1, read as the reverse complement.
CGGCGGCGTTCGACGTGGTCTCCCACGAGCACGACGTGCGGGGTGCGCTCGACCAGCCCGGCGGGCGGGACGGCGACACCGTGATGATCGCCGCCACCCGCCTCGTCGATCGCCTTGCGCTGCCGGTGGTCCTGCGCGTGCACGTCGAAGGTGACGTCGTGAGCACTGCACCCGTCGACGGTCCGGAGCTGGATTTGCGAACGACGGCGTTCGAGGTGCTCCGACTGCGACTCGGGCGGCGCAGCCGCCAGCAGGTGCTCGACCTGGACTGGTCGGCGCCGCCGCCGCTCGACGTCGTCGACGCGCTGTTCGTGTTCGGGCCGCGCCCGGATCCACTCGTCGAGTAGGGTGCCGAGTCGCCCTCATCACCCGTCGGTACCGTTGCGTCATGCCCGAGATCGAGCGCACCGAGTCCGAGTGGCGCGACCTGCTGTCGCCGGAGCAGTTCCACGTGCTGCGAGAAGCCGGCACCGAGCGGCCGTGGAGCGGCGAGTACGTCAACGAGCACGGCGACGGCACCTACCGCTGCGCGGCGTGCGGTGCAGACCTGTTCGACGCCTCGACGAAGTTCGAATCCGGCAGTGGTTGGCCCAGCTTCACCGAGCCGAAAGTCGCCGAGGCCGTCGAGCTGATCGAGGACCGCAGCCACTTCATGGTCCGCACCGAGGTGCGCTGCCGGCGTTGCGGCTCGCACCTGGGTCACGTGTTCCCCGACGGGCCGGCGCCGACCGGCATGCGCTACTGCATGAACAGCCTCTCGCTCGACCTCGATCGCGGTGGCCCAGCCGGCGACGACGTGCCGGCCGTCAGCTCAGCTGACGTCCTCGTCCAGGCCGAGGGCGCGCTCGAGGCGCTCGACGCGCGCCCACAGCTCGGCGACGTCGCGGGCCAGGTCGTGGTCCAGGGGGGCTTCCGTCGGCGGAGCGGAGTCGACCGGCCGGTCGGTCACCGCGTCGGCGTGGCCGTCCTCGTCGTCGGTCAGCGCGTGCGCCCAGCGGGCCTCACGCTCGCCGGGTCGGCGCTCCAGGCGAACGGCGAAGGGGTCGGGGCTGCGGGCGGCGAGGGCGTCGAGCACCTCGTCGGCGCTGACCGGTCCGTCGTCGCCCTCGAGGTGCCGCTCCGCCCGCGCCCGCACCTCGTTGGTGGTCTGCGCGCCGCGCAGCACGAGAACGGCGAGGACGCCCAGCTCGGCCGTGGACATGCGCCAACGCTCGTCGGCGCTGTGGCGGTAGCGGATCGTGCGACCCCCGTGGGACGGGTGCACGAAGCGAACGAGGCCCATCGACTTGAGCGACAGCAGGGCGGCCTCGACGATGCGGTCGTCGTAGGCGACGACGGGGTGGCGATTGGTCGACTGGTTGCAGGCCAGGCGCAGCGCGTTCAGCGTCAGCGGGTAGGAGTCGGCGACGGCCATCTCCTTCTCGATCAGGCAGGCCAGCACCCGGGCCTCGGCCGCGCTCAGATCCATCGTCGTAGTTTGGCGGTTCGCCGCGGCGTGCTGGGGTACACCGCGTGAACCGCGGCGGGCCGCGCTAGTCGCGCTCGCTGCGCCGGTCGGCGTAGGCGACGATCGCGGCGAACTGGTCGTCGGTCAGCGGCAGCACCGACAGGCGGTTGCCCCGGGCCAGGAGCGGCGAGGTGGCCATCTCGGGGATCGCCCGCAGCTCGGCCAGCGAGACGAAGTTGATCGCCCGCACCGGCGCCACCGTCACCCAGTCCCAGCGCGGGTCGTCGAGGGGTGAGGTCGGGTCGTAGTACTTCGACGCCGGGTCGAACTGGGTGGGGTCGGGCTCGGCGCCGCCGACGATCTCGCAGATCCCGGCCGCCCCGGGTGGCTTGGCCTGGGAGTGGTAGAAGATCGCCTGGTCGCCCACGCGCATCGCCCGCAGGTGGATCCGGGCCTGGTAGCTGCGCACACCGTCCCACCCCTCGCGCCCGTTGCGCACGAGGTCGTCGTACCCGAACACGTCCGGCTCACTCTTCAACAACCACGCGGCCATGGCGCGATCATGGCGCGCCACGAGTCACCGGTCCAAGCGAGCGCAGGAGTGGGCCATCTGGGCGCGGAGTCTCAGACCGAGACGTGCGCCCAGATCGAGTCGCCCGATGGAACTCTCGCGCGCCCGATCTGGGCGCACCCGATGAGCTCGCTTCGCTCGCCGGTGACCCGTGCTCTCGACGTGGTGTTACAGCACCACGTTGACCATGCGGGCGGGGACGACGATGACCTTCTTGGGGGCGCGCCCGGCCGTCGCCGCGGCGATCTTGGGGTCGGCCAGCGCCGCCGCCTCCACCTCGTCGACGGACGCCGACGCCGGCACCACCACGTGGCTGCGCACCTTGCCGTTCACCTGCACGGGATACTCGACGGTTTCCTCCACGAGCAGCGCCGGATCGGCGACGGGGAACGGTACGTAGGTCACCGTCTCGTCGTGGCCCAGCCGGTGCCACAGCTCCTCACCGACGTGCGGGGCGAACGGCGCCACCATCAGCGTCAGCGCCTCGGCGACTTCGCGACTGGTCGGCTCGTCTGTCTTCGTGACGTGGTTGTTCAGCTCGATCAGCTTGGCGATCGCCGTGTTCAACCGCAGGGCCTCGACCTCGGTGCGGACCACGTCGATGGTGCGGTGCAACCGCTGGCGGGTCTCGGTGTCGGCCGGTTCGTCGACAACGGTTGCCCGGCCGGTCGACTCGTCGATCACGTTGCGCCACAGCCGCTGCAGGAAGCGATACATCCCGACGACGTCGCGCGTCTCCCACGGGCGGGAGGCGTCCAGCGGACCGGTCGCCATCAGGTGCAGGCGCAGGGTGTCGCTCCCGTATGCCTCGTAGATCACCTCGGGGGAGACGGCGTTCTTCAGGCTCTTGCCCATCTTCCCCCACTCGCGGGTGACGGGCGCGCCCTCGAACGTGAACGTTCCGTCGGGCCCGCCCAGCACGTCCTCGGCCTCGACGTACACCCCCCGCTCGTCCGTGTACGCGGCGGCGAGGACGTACCCCTGGTTGAACAGCCGGGCGTACGGCTCGTGGGACGAGAGGTGGCCCAGGTCGTAGAGCACCTTGTGCCAGAACCTGGCGTACAGCAGGTGCAGCACGGCGTGCTCGACACCGCCGACGTACAGGTCGACGCCTCCGGGGTGATCGGCGCGGATTTCCGGGCGCGGCCCCATCCAGTACCGCTCGACCTCCGGGTCGACGAAGGCCACCTCGTTGGTCGGGTCGCAATAGCGCAGCTCGTACCAGCACGACCCTGCCCAATTCGGCATCACGTTGGTGTCCCGGCGGTACCGCTGCGGCCCGTCACCCAGGTCCAGCTCGACGTCGACCCAGGCCCCCAGTCGGTCGAGCGGGCTCTCGGGCTCGGAGAACTCGTCGTCGGGGTCGAACGTGCGCGGCGAGAAGCTGTCGGTCTCGGGCAGCGTGAGCGGCAGCAGCTCGTCCGGCAAGGCGTGGGCGTGCCCTGCGGTGTCGTAGACGATCGGGAACGGCTCACCCCAGTAGCGCTGGCGGCTGAACAGCCAGTCGCGCAGCTTGTAGGTGATCGTCGCCTCGCCGTACCCGTTGGCCTCCAGCCAGGCGTTGGTGGCGGCGACGCCCTCGGCCACCGAATCGACCGCGTCCAGATCCAGGTCGCCGTTCGACGAGTTGATGTACGGGGCGTTGCCGACGAACGCCTCGGGCCACCGCGCCGTGTCGAGCGTGGGCTCGATGCCCTGGGCGGCGAACCACTCGTCGGGGGGCCGCTGGATCGGCGGCACGTCCAGCCCGAAGGCGGCGGCGAACTCGAAGTCGCGCTGGTCGCCGCACGGCACGGCCATGATCGCCCCGGTGCCGTAGCCCATCAGCACGTAGTCGGCGATCCAGATCGGCACGTCCTGCCCGGTCACCGGGTTGGTGGCGTAGCTGCCGGTGAACACCCCGGTCTTCAGGCGCCCCTCGTCCAGCCGGTCGACGTCCTTGCGCCCTTCGGCCTGCCGGCGGTACGCCAGCACGTCGACAGCTTGGTCACCGCCCGTCAGGTCCGGCACCAGCGGGTGCTCCGGGGCGAGGACCATGAACGTGGCCCCGAACAACGTGTCCGGGCGGGTCGTGAACACCGAGATCGGCCCGGCCGGGCTGGCGAAGTCGACCCGGGCGCCGGGGGAGCGGCCGATCCAGTTGCGCTGGATCGTCTTCAGCGAGTCGGTCCAGTCGAGCGCATCGAGGTCGTCGATCAGCCGGTCGGCGTAGGCCGTGATGCGCATCATCCACTGGCGCATGTCGCGCTTGAACACCGGGAAGTTGCCGCGATCGCTGCGGCCGTCGGCCGTGACCTCCTCGTTGGCGACCACCGTGCCGAGGCCCGGGCACCAGTTGACCGGGGCGTTGGCCACGTAGGCCAGCCGGTACCCGTCGATCACGTCGGCCCGCTCGGACGCCGACAGCGCCGACCACGAGCGACCGTCGTCCAGGGTCCTGGTGCCGGCGTCGAGCTCGGCGCGCAACTCGGCGATCGGGCGGGCCCGCCCGACGCCTCCATCGGGCCGCACGGCCTCCGGGTCGTGCCAGGACTCGAAGATCTGGGTGAAGATCCACTGCGTCCATCGGTAGTACGAGGGGTCCGTCGTGTCGATCGACCGGCGCTGGTCGTGGCTCAGCCCCAGCCGGCGGATCTGGCGGCGGTAGGTCACGATGTTGTCGGCCGTGGTGATCGCCGGATGGGTGCCCGTCTGCACGGCGAACTGCTCGGCCGGCAGCCCGAAGGCGTCGAAGCCCATCGTGTAGAGGACGTTGCGGCCAGCCATCCGCTGGTAGCGGGCGAACACGTCGGTGCCGGTGAAGCCGAGCGGATGACCGACGTGCAGCCCCGTCCCCGACGGGTACGGGAACATGTCGAGAATGAACAGTTTCGGGCCGCGACTGGCGACGCCCTCGGGGTCGGCCAGGGGTCCGGCCGGGTTGGGTGACTCGAACGTGCCCTCGGCGTCCCAGCGGTCCTGCCACTTGAGCTCGATCTCGCGGGCCAGCGTCGCGGTGTACCGGTGCGCCGGCGTCTCGTCGGTGGCCGGCGTTTCGTTCGTGGTCTGCGGCGACGTGGTCATGGCGAGCGGACAGCCTACGTAACGGTCTTCCCAGGTGAGCCGTCCGATCCGGTCGTGCGGATAGCGTCGCGCTCCGATGCCGCTTCCGTCCTCGACCATCGCACGGCTGGAGGCGGCGGCGGACTCCGGCGCCGGTGTCCGTCTCGTCGGTTCCTCGGTGACGCCCGACGGCCAGCCCCTCCGGCTGTCGTGGCGCCAGGTCCACGACGAGGCCAGGTCCGTCGGCGCCGCACTCCAGGCGCGCGGGCTCGTCCCAGGCGACCATGTGGCGATCCTCGGTCCGACCAGCAGGCAGCTGATCACGGCGGTGCGCGGGTGCTGGATGGCGGGCCTGGCGTCGATGGTCCTACCGCTGCCCATGCGCATGGGTTCGCTCGAGGCCTTCGTCGCTTCCACCCGGGCCCGCATCCGCCACGGCGACGCCAAGCTCGTGCTGATCGACGAGCAGCTGGCGCCGTTCTACGAAGCGGCGCCCGGCGACCCACCGATCGAGCCGATGGCGGCGGTCCTGCCGGGCGCTCCGGGCGTGCCGCCGGGGGACCGGCTCGAGCTGCCGCTCGACGATCCCGAGCGGCTCGTCATCCTGCAGTACACCAGCGGGTCGACGAGCGAGCCGAAGGGCGTGATGATCCCCGACCGGGTGCTCTCGGCCAACGTCGATGCAGCGTGTGCGGCGGCCGAGATGGGCGGCGACGAGGTGATGGTGTCGTGGCTGCCGCTGTACCACGACATGGGGCTGGTGGGCTTCCTGTCGATCCCGATGACCCGTGGTGTCGAGCTGGTGCAGGCGGCCCCGCAGGACTTCCTGGCCCACCCGGGGAACTGGATGCAGTGGATCTCGGACTGGCGGGGCACGGCCACGGCCGGGCCGAACTTCGCGTGGGTGCTGGCGACACGGGCGTTGAAGCGGATGCACGATCTCGACCTGTCGTCGCTCACCCTCGCCCTGTCCGGCGCCGAGCCCGTCGACCCGGACGCCGTCGAGGCGTTCGTCGTCGCCGCCGGTCGGTTCGGGTTCACGCCCGGCGGCATGTTCCCGGCCTTCGGCATGGCCGAGGTGGCCATCGCCGGGTCCTTCCCGCCGCGCTGTCGCGGGCTGGTCTGCGACACCGTCGATCGGGTCGTCCTGGAACGCGACCGCGTGGCCAAGCCGGTCGATGTCGACGACCCGGACGACTTGGCGCTGGTCGCTCGCCGCCTCCCGCTGCTCGGCCGACCGGTGCCGGGTCTGGAGATGCGTGTGGTCGACTCCGAGACCTACGAGGACCGCCCCGAGCGCCACGTCGGCGAGCTGCTGATCCGCGGGACCTCGGTGACGCCCGGGTACTACCGGCGACCTGACGAGACGCGCGACCTGTTCCACGACGGGTGGCTGCGCACGGGGGACCTCGCGTACCTCCTCGACGGCGAGTTGGTGCTGTGCGGGCGGATCAAGGACGTGATCATCGTCGGCGGGCGCAACGTGTTCCCCGAGGACATCGAGCGGGCCGTCGCCGGGCTCCCCGGTATCCGGGCCGGCAACGTCATCGCCTTCGGGATGGAGGGCTACAAGGGTAAGGAGAGCGTGGTCGTCGTGGCCGAGGTGCGGGCCGTCGCCGGCATCGACCCGGACGCCGTGCGCCACGACATCCACCACCGCACGCTCGAGGTCTGCGGGCTGCCGCCACGCGACGTGATGCTGGTGCGCGCCGGGACGCTGCCGAAGACGTCGTCGGGCAAGTTGCAGCGCTCGAAGTGCAGGGAGCAGTACCTCGAGGAGCAGCTGGACCTGCTTTGAGTGCCATCCCGGTGTTCGCCTCGGACCGCCACCGGGCCCACGACCCCGAGTACGAGATCGAGTCGTCGGGACTGCAGCCGCCGTTCGAGCACCCGGGCCGGGCCGAAGCGATCCGCGCCGCGTTGGCCGGCGACGCCCGGTTCGCGATCGACGAGCCGACGGTTACCGGCACCGCGGCGATCGAAGCCGTCCACGATCCGGGTCTCGTGCAGTTCCTGTCGTCGGCGTGGGACGAGTACCAGCAGGCGGTCAAGCCCGTTCACGACGTGGTGCCGGACGTGTTCGCCATGTCGGCGCTGCGGGCGGGCATGGAGGAGCGACGGGAACCGTCGGCCGTCGCCGCTCGCCTTGGCTGGTGGTGCTTCGAGACGACCACGCCGCTGACCGCCGGCACGTACGACGCCGCCCGCTCGGCCGTCGACTGCGCGCTGGGCGCGGCGGACGCCGTCCTCGCCGGGGCGCCGCTGGCCTACGCCCTGTGCCGGCCACCCGGTCATCACGCCACCACGTCGCTGTACGGCGGGTACTGCTTCTTCAACAACGCGGCGATCGCCGCCGTGCACCTCGCCGGCGCCGGCGGGCGGATCGCCGTGCTCGATGTCGACTACCACCACGGGAACGGAACCCAGCAGATCTTCTACGGGCGCGACGACGTCATGTTCGCCTCGCTGCACGGCGATCCGGCCCGGGCCTACCCGTACCACACCGGGTTCGCCGACGAGGTCGGTGCCGGCCCGGGCCGTGGCACCAATTGCAACGTGCCGCTGCCCGCCGGGACCGACGACGACGCCTACTCGAGGGCGCTGGACCGTGCCCTCGTCGCCCTCGACGCCTTCGACCCGGCGGTCGTCGTGGTATCGCTCGGTGTCGACACCTTCGTCGACGACCCGATGTGCGACCTCGCCCTGACCACCGACGGGATGGGTCGCTGCGGCGCGGCAGTGGCCGCCCTCGGCCGGCCGATGGTGGTGGTCCAGGAGGGCGGCTACGCCGACGACGCGCTCGGCGCCAACGTCAGGGCGTGGTTGCTGGGAGCCGCTGCATGATCACCACGACGTTGCCGTCGGGGTCGGCCACACGGGCCATGCGTTCGCCCCACGGCTGATCCTCGGGGTCGGCGAGGACGGTGATGCCGGCCTCCCGGAGCGCGCTGACCGCCTCGACGCAGTCGTGGGCGTAGATGCAGAACGACATCCGTCCGGGCTCGCCGTGCGTGTCGTCACCACCGGCGCCGATGCCCAGCTCGGAGACGCCGAGGCGCAGCCCGACGTACCCGGGTGCGCCGTCGGGCGGGAACTGGTAGGTCTGCTCGAAGCCCAGCAGGTCACGGTAGAAGTGCAGCATCGGACCCAGGTCGCGGGTCGCCAGCATCGGGAAGAACTCCCCGTACATGCTCAGCCGGACTTGATGTCGTCGAGCACCTTGGCCCAGCGATCCGGGTCGGACTTGTACGGCGCGTAGAACGAGATGCGGTCGACCACGTCGCCGTAGCGGCGGTGCAACTCGGGTCCGACCTGCTCGGGGGCGCCGACGACAGCGAACGTGTTCAGGATCTCGTCGTCGATCAGCTTGCCCATCTGCACCCACTCACCCTGCTTGGACAGCGTGTTGAGCTCGTCCTGCAGGCCGCCCCAGCCGTGCAGCTCGAGCACGGGGCGGTAGGCCGGCGTCGAACCGTAGAAGGCGATCTGCTGGCGGGTGCCGGATGCCGCCTGCTCCAACTCTTCGTCGCCGTTACCGGTCACGACGAAGCTCGGTCCGACGATCTCGAACCCGTCCATCGTCTTGCCGGCCTTGGCCCGGCCGCGCTCGAGGGCCGGGATGGTGACCTCCCGGAGATACCGCTCGGTCGTGAACCCGTGGCAGAGAAAGCCGTCGCACACCTCGCCGGCGACCTCGGTCATCAGTCCGCCGACGCCGGCCAGGAAGATCTTCGGGACGCCCACGCCGTCGAGGTCCTTGGCGTCGGGGGTGAAGAACGGTGTCATCAGGGTGTGGGTGTAGAACTCGCCGCGGAACTCGAGCTTGGTGCCGGTCAGCCACGTGTCCCAGATCGCCCGGATGGCCAGGATCAGCTCGCGCATGCGGGCCGCCGGGTGGCTCCACGGCATCGAGAAGCGCTTCGTGATGTGCGGCTTGATCTGGCTGCCGAGACCGAGGACGAACCGTCCCTTGGAGTAGGCCTGCAGGTCCCACGCCGTGTTGGCCAACGTCATCGGGCTGCGAGCGAAGGCCACGGCGATCGACGTGCCGAGCTCGATCGTGTCGGTGTGCTCGGCAGCGAGCAGCAGCGGCATGAACGGGTCGTGCGCCGTCTCGGCCGTCCACGCCCCGGAGTAGCCGGTGCGCTCGAGCTCCTGGGCCTGGGCGGCCGCCTTGTCCAGCTGGGTGGGGATGCCTCCGTCGACCTTCATCGACTGGACGGTAGAGCCCCGCCCCCGACCCCGGCGATCCCAGACGCGCGTTTGTGCACTGGGGACCGGCCGGGCGGCCGTGGATGAACAAACGCGGCGTCCTCGCCCGCCGACCGGCCGCCTACGCTGCGCAGGTGGCGACGTGGACGGCCTGACCCTCGTCCTCGCCGGCGTCAACGTCGTCGGCGCAGCGCTGGCCGCCGGCTCCCTGTTCGCCTTCTCGGCGTTCGTGATGGACGGCCTCGACCGGGCCGGCCACCCCGCCGGAATGGCGGCGATGCAGGGCATCAACCTGGCCGCACCGTCGCCGCTGTTCATGTTCGTGCTGATCGGCACCGCCCTCACGAGCCTGGCGGCGGGCGTGCTGGGCCTCGTCCGCTGGGGCGAGCGGGGGTCCCCGTGGCTGATCGCCGGCGCCGCCCTCTACGTCGTGTCGTTGGCCGTCACGATCACGTACCACGTCCCGCGCAACGACGCCCTCGCCGTCCTCGACCCGGGCGATCCGTCCTCGCTCGAGCCGTGGCGCCGCTACCAGGTCGAGTGGACCCGGATGAACCACGTCCGTGTGGCCCTCGCCGTCGCCGCCGCGGTGGCCTTCCTCCTCGCCGTCCGCACGATCTGACCCGCCTCGGATGCCGAGGCGGAGCGTCAGCTCTTGCCCTGCTCGCGCAGGAAGCGCTCGACCTCGTCGGCGATCTCGTCGCCGGTGCGCAGCTCGAGACCGCCCGCGCCGGGCAGTCCCTCGGGTGATGCGGCGTCCTCGTCGGCGGCGTCGTACAGACGCTCGAACTGGGCGATCATCGCCTGGTGCTCGTCGTTGCCGTCGACGAGTTGATCCAGGCGCTCGCGCTGGAGCACCGACTCGCGGCGTAGCTCGGCCGCCTCGACGCGGACCCCGGTCGCGGTGGCCAGCCCCTCGAGCAGGGCCACGGACGCCGCGGGGTAGGACATCGACGCGACGTAGTGGGGCACCTGGGCCCAGATGCCGACGGAGGGGATGCCCCGCTCGTGCACCGTCTGCTCCAGCGCGGCGGCCATGCCAGCTGGCACGTCGACGGAGCTCGTGCGGAACGGCAGGCCGGACAGGACGTCGCGCGACGGCGACGTGGCGGAGAGGTGCGACGGGCGCGTGTGCGGCGTGGCGAACGGGTACGCGCCGAGCGCCGCCATGCGCTCCACACCCAGCTCCTCGGCCAGGTCGGCGATCGTGCGGGCGAACCGGTGCCACGCCATGTCCGGCTCGGGGCCGCCGAGCAGCAGGACGTCCTTGCCGTGTGGAGAGCGCCCGCGCTGGATCGCCGGCGACGACCAGACCAGGCGGTGGTTGACGCCGTCGCGCAGCTCGAGGATCGGCCGGCGGGCCCGGTAGTCGATGTATACGTCGTCGTCGAACTCGACCAGCGGGGCGGCGCTGCACTCGTGCTCCAGGGCACCCATCGCCGCGGCTGCGGCGCCGCTGGCATCGATCCACCCGGTCAGCATCACGACGAGCACGGGGGCGTCCAGCCCGTCGACGTCCGCCACGTACCGGTGGTCAGGCACCGCCGACCCCAAGCTGTTCGAGCTGCTGGGCGGCCATCGTCGCCGCCATCTCCACCTGAGCGGCGAACGGCGCCAGCTCGCTCGGGTCCCGATCGCCGAGTGCCCCGCCGACGTAGCGGGCGTAGACGCCTTCCAGGATGCAGGCCAGCTTCCAGTACCCGAAGGCGACGTAGAACGGCAGCGCCGACATGTCGCGACCGGACACCTCGGCGTAACGCTCGATGACCTGCTGGCGATCCCAGAAGCCCGGCGCGGTCGTCGACCGGCCACCCCAGGCGCTGGCCTCGTCGCCGGGACCGGTCCAGTACACGTGGAGCAGGCCGACGTCGGCCAGCGGATCGCCGAGCGTGCAGATCTCCCAGTCGAGCACGGCGACGACGTCGCCGGCGCTCGACACGATGGCGTTGTCCAGCCGGTAGTCGCCATGGACGATGGAGGCCGAACCCTGCTCGGGGATGCGCTCGGATAGGGCCGCGTGGACCTCGTCGACGAGCGGCAGGTCGCGCGTGCGCTGCTGGTCCCACTGCCCGTGCCAGCGCTTCAGCTGGCGAGCGATGTACCCGTCGTGACGGGCGAGGTCGGTGAGGCCGACCGCGTCGATGTCGACCGCGTGCAGCGCAGCCAGCGTGTCCGCCACCGATCGGCTGGCCTGGGCGCGAGCGTCGGCGCTGAGCGCGGCCTCGGCGATGGCGATGTCGCGCACCACGTGGCCGTCGACGAAGTCCATGACGTAGAACGGCGCCCCGATCACGTCCTCGTCGGGGCAGTAGCCGAGCGCCTCGGGGACGGGTACCGGCGTGTCGCGCAGACTGGCGATGATCCGGTGCTCGCGGCCCATGTCGTGGGCGCTGGCCAGGACGTGCCCGAGCGGTGGACGGCGCAGGACCAACGCCCGGCCGGCGGCGTCCGTGACGCGGAACGTGAGGTTGGAGTGGCCGCCGGCGATGACGTCGAAGCGGAACGGCGCGGCGGTCCCCTCGACGTGCTCGGTCAGCCACGCCGTCGCGCCGTCGACGTCGATGCCGGCAGACGGGTCGGCGTGCCCCCGGCCAGCGATCGGGTCGGCGGTCATCGGCCCGACGGTAACGCGACGATCGGGCGGTCCGTCCGAACACGGGCGGACCGACATCGAGGCGGCGTCGCCGCCGTGAAGGGCCGTAGCCTCCACCGTCATGGCAGCGATCGACGTGACGGACGCCAGCTTCGAACAGGACGTCGTGGAGCGGTCCAAGTCGGCGGCCGTCGTCGTCGACCTCTGGGCGCCTTGGTGCGGACCGTGCAAGACCCTTGGGCCGATCATCGAGAAGGTCGTCGATGCCACCGATGGCCAGGTCGTGCTGGCCAAGGTCAATGTCGACGAGAACCCGGCGATCAGCCAGGCCTTCCAGGTGCAGTCGATCCCGGCCGTCTTCGCGCTGCGTGACGGGCAGGTCGTCGACGGCTTCGTCGGTGCCTACCCCGAGCACGAGGTGCAGCGGTTCGTGGACGGCCTGCTGCCGAGCGAGGAGGAGTCGCAGGTCGCCCAGCTCCTCGCCGCCGGCGACCAGCTCAGCCTGCGTCAGGCGCTGGCGCTCGAGCCCGGCAACGAGGACGTCATCGTCGCCCTCGCCGAGGTGCTCGTCGGGCAGGGCGACACGGAGGAAGCGTTGGCGCTGCTGGAGAAGATCCCGGCCACCGACCGCACGCGCAAGATCGCCGCCGCGGCGCGAGTGGGCATCGAACCGACCGACGACTACGACGCCAAGCTCGAGGCGCTGCTCGATCGGGTGCGCGGCGACGACGAAGCCCGCCAGGCGTTCGTCGACATCCTCGAGCTGATGGGGCCCGACGACCCGCGCACGGCGGGCTACCGCCGCCGCCTCACGGCGCAGCTCTTCTGATCGCCTCGGTCGCTCCGAAGACTCCGCTCCTCGGCCTGGGTCGGGCACGGCCGACCTGACCTTCCGTGCTCGTTGCAGCACGAACGCTCGGGAACCGTTGACGATGGCCTCGGTCGCTCCGAAGACTCCGCTCCTCGGCCTGGGTCGGGCACGGCCGACCTGACCATCCGTGCTCATTGCAGCACGAACGCTCGGGAACCGTTGACGATGGCCTCGGTCGCTCCGAAGACTCCGCTCCTCGGCCTGGGTCGGGCACGGCCGACCTGACCATCCGTGCTCATTGCAGCACGAACGCTCGGGAACCGTTGACGATGGCCTCGGTCGCTCCGAAGACTCCGCTCCTCGGCCTGGGTCGGGCACGGCCGACCTGACCATCCGTGCTCATTGCAGCACGAACGCTCGGGAACCTCTTCGCGTTCACGCGATTCTGGGCGGCGCCACCGGCTGCTCGAGGTTGATGGCGACGGCCAGGAACGGTCGGCTCGGCCGGCGTCGGTAGGTTCGGCGCCACCGACATCCCCCAGCTCCCGTCGCGCCGTCGGCGCGCCGAGCGAGGAGGGATCGATGCCCGTCGAGGACATCGCCGACGAGGACCTGGACCTCGACCTGGCACGCCCGTTGGAACGTCCGCGACTCGGCGCGGGCGGTCGGCTGCGTCCGTGGATCGACTGGTTCGGCGCCGGCCGGCTGATCGCCGGCGCGCTGACCGTCGTCGTGCTCGTTGTGGTCGGTTGGTGGCTGCTGCGATCGCCGGCCGCGCCGACCGAGGCCGGGCTGCCCCAGGCCACGGCCCCATCGTCGGGGACCACCGTCCCGATCGTCGCGCCGACCAGCGTGGCGCCGGCGGTGGTGATCGTCCACGTCGCCGGCGCCGTCGCCGCGCCCGGTGTCTACGAGCTGCCCACCGGGGCGCGGGTGGAGTCGGCGCTCCTTGCCGCCGGCGGGCCGACCCCCGAGGCCGACCCCGGCGCCCTCAACCTTGCCGCCGTCGTCGCCGACGGCGAGCGGGTCTACGTCCCGGTGGTGGGGGAGCCGCCGCCCCTCGCACCGGCCGGCGGTTCGACCCCCACGCCGGCCGGACCGATCGACCTCAACCGAGCCACCGTCGATCAGCTGGACGAACTGCCGGGCATCGGACCGGCCACGGCCACGGCGATCGTCGACCACCGCACCGCCAACGGTCCGTTCGCCTCGATCGAGGACCTGGAGGCCGTCCGCGGCATCGGCCCGGCCAAGCTCGATGCGCTGCGTGGGCTGGTCGCGGTGTGATGCCGCTAGAAGCTCAGCACGTCGCCGAGGGCGACGCGCGCCACACCGACGGCCACACCGGCACCGAGGCAGATCCCGACCGCCATCACGGCGTAGTCCCGCCAAAAGTCGGCCCAGGTCGCCATGGGGTTGCGCGTGGACCGCCGAGCGGCGAGAAACCCGACGACGACCCAGAGCACGACGCTGATCCCGATGCCGATCGGCCACAGCACGCTGCTCGAGAACGGTGCGCCGACGGCCAGGAGCCCGGGCGCAGCCATCACCGAGAGCACCAGCCCGGTCAGACCGGTCCCGGCGCTGTTGCCGACGCTGATCACGAGCAGCGCGAACAGTCCGATGACCAGCGGGGGCAGTACGGCCAGCAGGGGGCCGCGCGACCGGATCCGACCGCGGTACCAGCGCGGACCTTCGAACGTGTAGCGGGACATGGAGAGCAGAGCGATGGCAGCAGGGTACGGGATGCGTCGGCCGCCGTCGCGGCATGCTACGTCCGCCCCTCGACCCGTGCTGCCGACCTCGTGGGTCGTCGTGGCGGCCGTCACGACGGCGCTCACGTGTGCCGTCGGATCGCCCTGGATCGGGGTCGTGGCGGCGCTCGGCGCCGTCGTCACCCGCCGACCGTGGGTCGCCGCCGCGTTGGTCGCGTTGTCCCTGATCGCCACCGTCCGGACCGACCGATCGTGGGACTCGCTGGCGCCCGACCGCCTCGGACCGGTCGACGGATGGGCGACCGTCGTCGGTGAGCCCCAGCGCTACCCGGGAGCCGTGCGGGTGGTCGTCGAGGTCGGTGCCGAGCGCTACGAGCTGTGGGTCCGCGGGCGAGCCAGGCAGTTGCGTGCCGCCACTTGGCGTGGCGGCGATCTCGTGCGCGTCGCCGGCGAGCTGCAGCCCCTCGACCCCGAGCGGGCCCGACGCGTCGCCTGGCAGCACGTCGTCGGCGAGCTCGAGGCCGACTGGCTCGGCGATCGGCGCCCCGGTGGGGCGCTGGCCGAGTCGTCGAACCGGGTGCGGGCGGTCATCGCCCGCGGCGCGGCGATACTGCCCGCCGACCAGGCCGCGCTGACGAGAGGCCTGGTGATCGGCGACGACCGCGATCAGCCACCGGCGATGGTCGAGCGGTTCCGCCGCAGCGGGCTGTCGCACCTCACCGCCGTCTCCGGCCAGAACGTGGCGTTCGTGCTCGCCGCCTGCGGTCCCCTGTTGCGTCGCGCCCGTCCGGTCAACCGGTGGGTGGCCACGGTGGCCCTGATCGCCTGGTTCGTGGTGCTCACGCGCGCCGAGCCGTCCGTGCTGCGGGCGGCGACGATGGCGGGACTCAGTGCGACCGCGTTCCTGCTCGGCCGCCAGCGTGAGCCGCTGCGGTTGCTGGCGCTGGCCGTCACTGGCCTCCTGCTCGTCGACCCGCTGCTGGCCTGGTCGGTCGGCTTCTGGCTCTCCGTCGGTGCCACGGCCGGCGTCACCGGCATCGGCCCCTGGCTGGCTCCCCGGCTGGCGGGCACGCTCGGGCCGGTCGCCGTGCCGGTGGCG
This sequence comes from uncultured Acidimicrobiia bacterium, assembly GCA_963844175.1. Classification (GTDB taxonomy): domain Bacteria; phylum Actinomycetota; class Acidimicrobiia; order Acidimicrobiales; family Ilumatobacteraceae; genus JALZMG01. Next base: position 88,729 of record CAWJNE010000020.1, on the reverse strand, counting down.
ATCACGGTCGGCGCCCAGGCCGGGGTCGCCCTGCCCAGCCTCGTCGTCTTCGGGCGCCTGTCGGTGGTCGGCACCGCCGCCAACCTCGTCGCCGTCCCCGTCGCTGGGTTCGTGATGCTGTACGGGCTCCCGGCGTGCCTGGTCGCCGGGGCCGTCCCGGCGGTCGCGCCCGTGGTCATGGTGCCGGTCGGTGCCGCCGTCGGCTGGATCGATGCCGTCGCCACCGTCGCCGCCCGCCTCGAACCACCCGTGCCCTGGTCGTGGCTCGGCTGGATCCTGCTCGCCGGACTGATCGCCGTGACGGTGCGTCGTCGCCGTCGGCGGCTGCGAGGATGGCCGCCCGATGGCGGTGTACCTCCTCACCGGTGACGACGAAGCACTGCTGCGATCGGCGGTCTCCGCCCTGGTCCACGAGCTCGTCGGGGGCGGGGACCGCTCGCTGGCCGTCGACGAGTTCGACGGCGAGGAGTACGAGCTCGGCGCCGTCGTCGACGCCGCACGCACGCCGCCGTTCCTGACCGAGTCCCGGGTCGTGGTGGCCCGGGACGTCGGGCGGTTCACCGCCGACCAGGTCGGCCCGCTGGTCTCGGCGATCGGCGACCTCCTGCCCACGACCGAGCTGGTGTTGTCGGCGAGTGGACGGTTGCCGAAGGCGCTGACCGACGCCGTGAAGGCGGGCGGCGGGACGACGAAGGCCACGGGGGCGCCCAACCGGCCCCGCGACCGCCAAGGCTGGATCGTCGAGCGGGCGGCGGCCGATGGCGTCCGGTTGGCGCCGGCCGCCGCGGCAGCAATCGCCGAGCGGGTCGGCGAGGACGCCGGGCGGGTCGACGGGATCATCGACACCCTGGCGGCGACGTTCGGCGAGCGGCAGCTGGCCGTCAGCGACGTCGACCCGTTCCTCGGCGAGGGCGGCGGCGTGCCGCCGTGGGAGCTGACCGACGCCATCGACGCCGGCCGCACCGCCGATGCGCTTGCGCTGCTGGCCCGCATGACCGGCCCGGGCGGCCGCCACCCGCTGCAGCTGATGGCCGTGCTGCACGGCCACTACGTCCGCCTGGCCCGCCTCGATGGCGCCGATGCAACGAGCGAGGCGCATGCCGCCGAGGTCCTCGGCATCAAGCCCGGGTTCCCGGCGCGCAAGGCGCTGCAGCAGTACCAGCGGCTCGGGGGGAGTGGCGTGCAGCGGGCGATCGATCTGCTCGCCGGCACCGATCTCGACCTGCGGGGCGCCAAGGACCTCGACGACGACGTGGTGCTGGACGTGCTCGTCGCTCGGTTGAGCCGCCTGCGTCGGTAGCGACTCGCCCGTTCCCGACCATCTGGGCGCGCAGGTTCTCGGTATCGAGAACGTCCGCGCCCAGCAGCCGGTTTGGAAATGGCCGCGCCCAGATGGGGCGGGGCTGACGGGGTCAGACCCCCGCGGTGACCTTCTTCATCAGGCGCGCCTTGCGGCGAGCGGCCTGGTTGGGGTGGATGACGCCCTTCGCTGCGGCCATGTCGAGCCGCTTGACGGCGAGGCGCACGTCGGCGTCGTTCTCGTCGGTGCCGATGGACCCCACGGCGTTCTTGACGCGGGTGCGCAGCTCGCTCTTCACTGCCTTGTTGCGCGTCGCCCGCTTGGCGTTTGTCAGGTTGCGCTTCTTCTGGCTCTTGATGTTGGCCACGTTCGGTCGTCTCCAGGATCGGCTCGGCCCGCCGAGGCTATCGGCGCACCCGGGACCCTCCCAACGACCGCCGGTAGCCTCGACCGACGACCATGGAGCTCGATCGGATCCGCAACTTCTCGATCATCGCCCACATCGACCACGGGAAGTCGACGCTGTCGGATCGGATCCTCGAGGTCACGGGCGCCGTCGACGCGCGTGACATGCGCGAGCAGTACCTCGACTCGATGGACCTCGAGCGCGAGCGCGGCATCACGATCAAGGCCCAGAACGTGCGCGTCGACTGGCGCGACCACGTCTTCCACCTGATCGACACGCCCGGCCACGTCGACTTCGGCTACGAGGTCAGCCGATCGCTGGCCGCCTGCGAAGGCGTCGTGCTGATCGTCGATGCCGCCCAGGGCATCGAGGCCCAGACACTCGCCAACTGCTACCTGGCCCTCGAGCACGACCTCGAGATCGTCGCCGCACTGAACAAGATCGACCTCCCGGCGGCCGAACCGGACCGCTATGCCGGCGAGATCGAACGCGTGCTCGGCATCGCCGCCGACGACATCCTGCGCATCTCGGCCAAGACGGGAGCGGGCGTCGCCGACCTCCTCGACGCCGTGATCGAGCGCATCCCGCCGCCGGTCGGAGATCCGGACGCTCCGCTGCAGGCATTGATCTTCGACAGCCAGTTCGACCAGTACCGCGGCGTCGTGTCCAGCGTGCGCGTCGTCAACGGCCGCCTCGACGGCAGCGGGCGGTTGCGGTTCATGCAGGCCGGCGCACAGCACGACGCCATCGAGATCGGCGTCCGCCGGCCGGTGCCGACCCCGGTCGCCGAGCTCGGTCCCGGTGAGGTCGGCTACTTGATCGCCGGCATCAAGGACGTCGGCGAGGCGCGGTCGGGCGAGACGGTCACGACGTCGGCGCACGGGGCCGCCGAGCCGCTGCCCGGCTACCGCGACCCCAAGCCGATGGTCTTCTCCGGCCTCTACCCGATCGACGGCGACGACTTCGAAGACCTGCGCGACTCGTTGCAGAAGCTGAAGCTCAACGACGCCTCGATCACCTACACACCCGAGACGTCGGGCGCCCTCGGCTTCGGGTTCCGGTGCGGCTTCCTCGGCCTGCTGCACATGGAGATCGTGAAGGAGCGACTGGAGCGCGAGTTCGGCCTGGCCCTGATCGCCACCGCCCCGAGCGTGGAGTACCGCGTCCACCGCACGGACGGGACGTTGGAGCTCGTCGACAATCCCGCCGACCTGCCGGAGCCGCAGCGCATCGACCACGTCGAGGAGCCGTTCTTCAAGGTCGGCATCGTCACGCCCACGGACTACACCGGCACGTTGATGGAGCTGTGCCAGCAACGTCGCGGCGAGCTGGACAAGATCGAGTACCTGTCGCCGGAGCGGGTCGAGCTGCACTACGTGATGCCCCTGGCCGAGGTCGTCGTCGACTTCTTCGACCAGCTGAAGAGCCGCAGCCAGGGCTACGCCAGCCTCGACTACGAGCCGGCCGGGTACCGGCGCTCCGACCTGGTCAAGGTCGACCTGATGCTCAACGGCATCACCGCCGATGCGTTCTCCACGATCGTGCACCGCAACAAGGCGTACGACTACGGCCGCGACATGGCCGAGAAGCTGCAGCAGCTCATCCCGCGCCAGCTGTTCGACGTGCCCATCCAGGCGGCGATCGGCGGCAAGGTGATCGCCCGCGAGACGGTCAAGGCCAAGCGCAAGGACGTGCTGGCCAAGTGCTACGGCGGCGACATCACCCGCAAGCGCAAGCTGCTCGAGCGCCAGAAGGAGGGCAAGAAGAAGATGAAGTCGATCGGGCGCGTCGAGGTGCCCGGCGACGTCTTCATCTCCGCCCTCAAGCTGTGACGGCTGTGCTGATGCCCTCGCTCACTCCGAAGACTCCGCTCCTCCGATCCCGAGCGGTACTGAACTGCCGGTGGCTCGCTTCGCTCGCGAGTCGGGCAAGGCCGACCTGACCATCCATGCGCGCTGCATCACGAACGCTCGGGGACTACTCCGCGCACGATGTCGAGACCGGCGCGCCACTTCGGCATGGCAAACCGTTCCGCTCGCTGAAGCACCACAACGCCCGGCTGTTCTTCGCCGGGCTGCTGGTGTCCAACATCGGCACCTGGCTGCAGCTGACGGCCATGGCGCTGCTCGTCTACCGCCTGACGGGGCGGGCCACCGACCTCGGGATCACTGTCGCCCTGCAGTTCGTGCCGATGCTGCTGCTCGGTGCGTGGGCCGGCGCCATCGCCGACCGCCACGACAAGCGGACGATGGCCATCATCACGCAGGCGCTGCTGGCGGCGCAGGCCGTTGTCCTGGGCATCGTCGATCTCGCCGGGCTGGCATCGGTCCCGGTCGTGTGGAGCCTGGTCCTCGTCCTCGGGATCCTGATGGCGTTCGAGAACCCCGCCCGCCGCGGACTGGTCACGGAGCTGGTCGAACCGCAGGACATCACGAACGCGACGTCCCTGAACACGGCGGTCATGACCGGTTCGCGCATCTTCGGTCCGGCGCTGGCCTCGCTGATGGTCGACACCGTCGGCACGGCGTGGTGCTTCCTGCTCAACGGCGTCTCGTTCGGCGCCGTGCTCGTCTCGTTGCTGGCGCTGCGGCCGTCCGAGCTGCACCCGGCACCGCGCGCCGAGCGCGGCGGCCAGCCGGTGCGCGAGGCCCTGCGGTTCATCCTCCAGCGTCGTCAACTGCTGATCGTGTTCGCCGTGATGGTCGTCGTCTCGACGTTCGCCTTCAACTACGCCGTGGCCCTGCCGAAGCTGGCCGATGCCAGCTGGGGTGGAGCCGGATGGTTCGGCGTGGTGCTGTCCGTGTCCAGCCTCGGCTCGCTGATCGGGTCGTTGCTGACGGCGCGTCTGGCGTGGGTCTCGATGCGCTGGTACCTCGGCACGACGCTGTTGCTCGGCGTGTCCGGGCTGGCCATGGCGTGGTCGCCGAACCTGGGTTTGGCGCTCGTGTTCGCCGTGCCGCTCGGGGTCGGCGGGGCAGGATTCATCAGCGGCGCCAATGGCATCATCCAGCAGCAGAGCCCGAGCAACATGCGGGGGCGGATGATGGCCCTCACGGCCGTGGCCTTCCTCGGGTCGACTCCCATCGGCGGGCCGATCACCGGCGTGGTCGGTGACCGCGTCAGCCCGCAGTGGGGATTGGCGTACGGGAGCGTGGCTGCGCTCGCCGCGGTCGCCGTCGCCGTCGCGGTCGTCGCTCCACGGCGGGCTGGCACTCGATACCCTTGAGTGCCAGCATGCTCGACGACCGGAAGACCGCGATCCTGAGCGCAGTCGTTCAGGAGTACATCTCGACGGCCCAGCCCGTGGGGTCGACGCACATCGCCGATTCACCCGGGGTGCGCGTCTCGTCGGCGACCGTGCGCAACGAGATGGCGATGCTGGAGCAGGAGGGGTACCTCATCCAGCCGCACACGTCGGCGGGCCGCATCCCCACCGACAAGGGCTACCGGTTCTTCGTCGACCACCTGGTCGCACCAGAGCGACTGGACCACGTCGCACGATCCCAGGTCGGCGACTTCTTCCAGAGCGCTCACGGCCGATTGGAGGAGATGCTCCACCAGACGTCGGACCTGCTCGCCCACCTCACCAACTACGCGGCGGTCGTCGTCGGTCCGCGGGCCGAGGCCCTGGCCGTGCGCAACGTGCAGGTCGTGGCGCTGTCGTCCACGCTGGCCACGGTGGTCGTGGTGCTCGGCAACGGCTCCGTCGAGAGTGAGCAGATCGAGCTGGACGCCACGATGAACGACGTCCAGCTGGCCGCCGCGTCGGCCCACCTCACCGCCCAGCTGACCGGTCAGGTCCTCGGCACCGTCGATCACCTGGCGCCGACCGGTGACGAGCGCGTCGACGCCCTCAGCGCGCTGGCCCTCGCCGCCGTCAGGCGTGGCTCGACAGCCGACCACGTCTACATGGGCGGCACCTCGGCGATGGCGTCGGCCTTCGATGCCGTCGACATCGTGCGCGACGTGCTGCGCACCCTGGAGCAGCAGTACGTGGTCGTGTCGTTGCTCGGCGACCTGGTGCAGCGGGGCATGTCGGTGGCCATCGGGGTCGAGCACGGGGTGCAGCCGCTGTCGGCCTGCTCGGTGGTCGTCGCGCCGATCGTCGTCGATGGCGAGCGTCGTGGCTCCGTCGGCGTGCTCGGGCCCGACGCGCATGAACTACCCGCAGGCGCTGGCCACCGTCGAGGTCGTCAGCGACCAGCTCGGCCGTCGCCTGGAGGACGGCTGAACGGTGGCTGACTTCTACGAGCTCCTCGGGGTGTCGCGCACGGCGTCGCAGGACGACCTCAAGCGGGCCTACCGCCAGCGGGCGCGCGAGCTGCACCCCGACGCCAACGCCGGGGATCGCGCCACGGCCGAGCAGTTCAAGGAGGTCGCCCGGGCGTACCAGGTGCTGTCGGATCCCGACCAGCGGGCCCGCTACGACCGCTTCGGCGAAGCCGGCGTCGGTGGCGGAGGCGGGCCCCGCGTCGACGATCTGTTCGGCGGCGGCGGAGGCGGGCTGAACGACCTGTTCGACGCCTTCTTCGGCGGCCAGAGCCCGTTCGGCGGGGGCGGCCGGCGCGGCCCGAGCGGGCCGCCGCGCGGTCAGGACATGGAGGTGGTCGCCGACATCACCTTCGAGCAAGCGGTGTTCGGGGCGACCGTCCCGGTCACCCTGCGCATGCCCCGCCGTTGCGAGGACTGCGACGGTCGGGGAGCGGGTTCGGGCACGCAGCCCGTCACGTGCGGCGACTGCAACGGCCGCGGTCAGGTCCAACGGGTCCGCCAGAGCTTGCTCGGTCAGATGGTCACGTCGGCACCGTGCCCGCGCTGCGGCGGGCTCGGCGAGGTGATCGTCACGCCGTGCCCGACCTGCCGGGGCGAGGGCCGCGTGACGGTCGAGCACACGTACCACGTCGACGTCCCGGCCGGCGTCGATTCGGGTTCGACGCTGCGTCTCGGGGGGCGTGGCGCGGCGGGCGCCCGCGGCGGCAAGGCCGGCGACCTGTACGTCCACGTGCGGGCCAGCGCGCACGAGCGCTATCGGCGCGACGGCATCGACCTGATCACCAACGTGCCGGTGTCGATCGCCCAGGCCGCGCTCGGGGTGACCCTGCCGTTGCCGACGCTGGACGGCGACGAGGAGCTGGTCGTCGAAGCTGGCACGCAACCGGGCCACGAGTTCGTGCTGCGCGGTCGGGGCGTCCCACGGCTGCAGGGCCGGGGGCGGGGTGACCTGCGGGCGCGCGTGCTCGTGGAGGTGCCGACGAAGCTCGCCGAGGACGAGGCCGAGCTGCTGCGCCAGCTCGCCGACAAGCGTGGCGAGCCGGTGCACCCGCCGGGCAAGGGCCTCTTCTCGCGCATCAAATCGGCATTCTCCTGAGCTGAGTCCGTTGTTGATTGATGACGCACTGCGGCGGTCGGCGGCGCACGTCTGGGTCGGCGATGTCGGCCACCCGGTGCCGAACGACGACGCCGTGCACCACCTCTTGCGCGCGCTGCGGCTGCGTGATGGGGCGGCGGTCACGGCGACCGATGGGAGCGGAAGCTGGCGGTCCTGCCGATTGGTGGGTGACGAGCTGGAGCCGGTGGGACCGGTGGCCACCGAGCCCGCCCCACGCGACCTGATCACGATCCTCGCCGCCGCACCGAAGGGCGAGCGCGTCCAGTGGCTGGTGCAGAAGTGCACCGAGATCGGCGTCGATCGCATCGTCGTCGTCACCGCCGACCGTTCGGTGATGCGCTGGGACCACGACCGGGGGGCCCGTCACGTCGAGCGGCTGCAGCGCATCGCCACGGAAGCCGCGCTGCAGTCGCGGCGCGTGTGGTTCCCGATCGTCGAGGGACCGGTCCCGTCGGCGACCGTCCTGCCGGGCACGGTGGTCGCCGAGCCGGGCGGCCGGGCGTTGAGCCCCGCCGACTGCACGGTCGCCATCGGCCCTGAGGGCGGCTGGACGCCCGGTGAGCTGGCGTTGGCCGCCGACCGCATCCACCTCGGGCGCAACGTGCTGCGGGTCGAGACGGCCGCCGTCGTGGCGGCCACCCGACTCGTGATGCTGCGCGACGGGCCTCCGTGATGGCGCCGTTCGGCGTCTATGTCCACGTGCCGTTCTGCGCCGCCCGGTGCGACTACTGCGCGTTCGCCACGTGGACCGACCGTGACCACCTCGTCGGTCCGTACCTCGACGCCGTGCGCGCCGACCTCCGCCGGGCGATCGATGGCGGAATGCCGGCGGCGAGCAGCGTGTTCGTCGGGGGCGGGACCCCGACTCGCGTTCCGGCCGACGAGCTGGCGGCGGTGATCGGCGCCATCCCCCTGCAGCCCGGTGCCGAGGTGACGGTGGAGTGCAACCCGGACGACGTGACGGTGGCGATGCTCGAGACCTTCGCCGCCGCCGGCGTCGACCGCGTCTCGATCGGCGTCCAGTCGATGGTCCCCGAGGTGCTCACGGCCCTGGGCCGGACGCACGACCCGGGCAACGTCGAGCGGGCGGTGGCGGCGGTGCGTTCGGTCGGGTTGCGTTCGTTCAACCTCGATGTGATCTACGGGTCGGTGGGGGAGTCGGCGGCCGACTGGCGTACGACGGTCGAGCGGGTGCTCGCGCTCGATCCCCCGCACGTCTCGGCCTACGCCCTCACCGTCGAGGCCGGAACCCCGCTCGCCGACGACCCGGCTCGACAGCCGGACGACGACGTGCAGGCCGACGACTACGAGCTCGCCGACGATCGGTTGACCGCCGCGGGGCTGGCCAACTACGAGGTCTCGAACTGGGCTCGACCCGGCCACGAGTGCCGGCACAACCTTCTGTACTGGAGCGGCGACGACTACCTCGGCGTCGGGTGTGCCGCCCACTCGCACCGAGCCGGGCGGCGGTGGTGGAACGTCCGCACCCCCGAACGGTATGTGGCCGCCGTCCGCGCCGGCCGGCCGACGGTGGCAGCGGGGGAGGAGCTGGCGCCGGACGCCCGGCGGGTCGAGGGCCTGCAGCTGTCGCTGCGGACCCGGGCCGGTGTCCCGCTCGAGGCGCTCGATGGCGACCATCTCGCCGGGCTCGTGGAGCAGGCCGGCGACCGCTGGCTCCTGACCCGCCGCGGCCGCCTCTTGGCCAACGAGGTCGCCCTGCGCCTCCACTGAGTTGATGGCCTCTCATCGCGCTGACGGTTGGGTGCGGACCTCCCTCCGTCAGACCGTTGCCGAGGCGTACAGCGACTCGCCGGTCCGTGCCGCGGCTTCGGCGACCTCGACGAGCCGTGGGTTGGCCAGCGGGTCGGCGGCCCGGCCGCGCCAACGCGAGACCGTGTGCAGGGCGGCGGATCTTGATGCGCTCTGCGTCCGCGCCCTCGTCGAGCCCGAGCGCCCGCGGGGCGCCGTCGGCGAGGAGGAGCGTCTGCAGCTCCCGTCGCTCGCCGTCGCTCACCTGCACCTGGCCGCTGGCCACGAGGTGGGCGGCGCGGATCTGACCGAACTCCACGGCGCTGGCCTCGAGGCGCTCGGCCTGGCGATCGATCTGGTCGGCCGGGCCCGGGTGCGAGGAACGCAGCTCGACGGCCAGCGCCCGCACGGCGGCCAGGGCCGACCGGGCCTGCAGCACGCGGGCCCGAGGCAGGAAGTGCTGGGCGATGACTCGCCGCAGCTCGCCGAGCCCCGAGATCTCGACCAGCTGCGGGCCGAGTTGGGCCGCGGTGCCCCGCCCGGCCCTGACCTCGCTGCACGGCGATGCGCACGCCGAACATGCCCAGCCGATCGATGAGGTGGCGACGGACCTCGACGGTCAGGTCGCTGTGGTGCACGTCGAGGAAGCCGCCGGCGTCCAGCAGCATGCGGTCGAGCACGTCGTCCGGTGTCGAGGCCAGCGCCCGCAGCGCGGCCGCCTCCGACTCGAGCAGCGTCAACCCCGTCTCGGCCAGCAGGCCGGCCATCGGCAGCACTGTCGCCGCCAGCCGGTGCACCGCCGGATCGTTGCGGTAGCGCTCGGCGATTCGTCGGGCCGAGTCCATGGCGTCCAGCCGCCCGGCGCCGATCTCGTCGGCCCGCGACAGCACGGCCACCGCGTTGACCGGAGACGCCGCCGTGACCGAGCGGTCCATGAAGGCGTCGAGGAACTCGACGTCGGACCGGTGGAGGTGGCGCATCAAGTAGATGACCGCGTCGGCGTCCGTCGGGTTCGTCTCGTCGTGGGCCAGGAAGTCGCGCGTGCGGCGCGAGTTCTCGTCGTTGATCGACGCCAACCCCGGCGTGTCGATCAACGTCACGTGCTTCAGGGTCGAGGCCGGCCACTGGATGTCGAGCCAGGACACGTCCCGCTCGGACAGGTCACCGAGCTTGATGTCGAGCGCGCCGGTGTCGCGGGTGAAGGTCAGCTCCTGCTGGCCGCCGGACGGCAGCTTGGCGGCGACGCGGTAGCCGATGCCGTGGCGGTACCAGCTGATCATGCGCGTGCACTCACCGGCGTCGGTCGGCGCCAGCCGTTCGCCGACGAGGGCGTTCAGCAGCGTCGACTTGCCGGCCTTGACCCGGCCGGCGATGGCCACTCGCATGGGGCCGTTCAGCCGCTCCACGATCTCGCGTGACCGCGCTGCGTGGGGGGTGGCACCGACGAGCTCCTCGACGCTGCGGGCCAGCGCCAGCGTCCGGGCGGCGACTCCGTCGCCGCGTGGGTCGGTCGGGTGAGCGTTCTCGTTCATCACGCACCTCCTGCGGCGACGGTCTCGGCGATGCGCGTCAGCGTCGCCAGTTGCTGGTCGAGCCCGGCCCGCCGGGTGGCGAGCTGCTCCTGGGTCTGTTTGGCGTCGGCCTGAGCCCGCTGGGCGGCGGCCGTGTACGTGCGCTGCAGCTCCGTGAGCCTGGTGGTCAGGCTGTCGCGCAGCTCGCGATGGGCCTGGCGGATCAGCCCCGTCAGCTTGTCGGTCACCTCGAACTGCACGTCGTCGATGAACTGGCGGACCTGCTGGCGGGCGCTCTGGCGGCGCTGGGCCACCTTGCGCTTGCGGTCCTCGACGACCTGCATGCCGCCGAACAGCGCGCCGGCGCCGAGCAGGACGGGGTTGCTGGCGATCATCACGGCCGCCGCTCCGGGCAGGAAGCTGCCCATCATCCCGAACATCATCACGCCGCCCTGAGCGCCGCGAACGCCCGTCAGACCGGTCATGAATTTGGTCTTGAAGCCCTTCTCGTCGCCGTCGAGCGACTTGTCGCGCCACAGCGCGGTCACGTCGAACGGTCGGGCCGAAGTGCGGGTGGCGCCGAGATCGAGCTGCTCCTCGGCGAGCAGTTCGATCGCCTCGGCGCGGATCGAACGCTCGCCCTGCTCCACGGCGACGAAGGCGCGGGTCACCTCGTCGGCGACGCGCGCCTGCAGTGTCCGCGTCACCTCGTCCCACTCGTCACCCTTCTTGAGCACCTCGATGCGCTCCTCCAGGTCGCGAGAGATCTCGCGCATGCCGGCGCGCAACCGGTGGGTGGCACTGGTGGTGAGATCCGAGATGCGGTCGTTGACCAGCACGGACCAGCGCGCGCCGGGCCCCCGGAGGTGTTCGATGCGGGCGTTGGCCTGCTCGATGGCGGCGACCGCGCCGGCGATCGCCGACGGATCGTCGACGAGCTGGCGCTCCTGCTCGAGGCCCGAGCGGACGAGCTGCACGACGCCCTGCACGTCCTGCGCCGAACGACTGGCGGCGCCCTCCTTGGCGGGGGTCACGACCCGGTCGCCGAGGTGGCTGATCAGCTCCGGGAACCGGCTGGCGGCGTTGAGCGCCCGGTCCTTGCGAGCCATCGCCACGGTGCGCAGCTGGCTCGAGACGGCGACCATCGGGATGCGCACGCCGGCCCGCTCCAGGTGGCCCCGGTTGAGGTCGAAGATCCGCTCCCACGCCGGGTAGAGGTCGATCTTGGTCTGGGCGAACAGGACGGTCGGGCACAGCTCGACCGCTCGACGCAGGAACTCGATCTCCGGCGCCGAGAGCTCGCTCGACGCGTCCGAGACCAGGACCAGGCCGTCGGCGAACGGCAGGAAGGCAAGGGTCGACGCGGCATGGCCGGCACCCAGCCCGCCCATGCCGGGCGTGTCGACGATGACGAGCCCCTGGGCGAGGATCGCGCTGGGCACGGTGATCTCGACGCGCTCGACGCCCTTGTGGTTGCCGGGGTTGCCCGACTCGGACACCCAGTCGCCGAGCTGGGCGAGGGGGATCGGACCGCTCGCCGCGTCCTCGCCCGTGCGCCGGACGACGGCGGCGGGCTGCTCGCCGTGGCGCACGAGCGTGATCGCCGAGGTCGCCAGGTCGTCGTCGACCGGGCAGACGGGCTGACCGAGCAGTCCGTTGACCAGCGAGCTCTTGCCCTGCTTGAACTCGCCGACGACGGCGACGATCGTCGCCGGACGTTGCAGCCGGGCGGCGGCCGCGGTGACGCGACCGACCAGGTCCGGCCGCTCGAGCTGGTGCAGGAGCCGCACCAGCTCGAGCGTTCCGTTGCGCACGGCATCGACCGTCGAGGGGGCTGACGGTGTCGCGGTAGCGGTCATGTCAGCACCCTCAACCGATGTCCGCGAACAGGTCGTCGACCGAGGCCTCGACCTGATCCGCGGCAGCCATCGAGGCGTCGAACTGGGACGGTTCGTCGGCCGGTGCGGCGTCCATCACCGGATCGGCCATCGGCTCGTCGACCGGCATCGCCGGCTCCGACGTCGCCGGCGCCTCGGGCGTCGGCATCATCGGGCTGGTCGCCGCATCGGCGGCGGCCGGCTCGCTGGTCATCGCATCGCCGCTGGCCGGCCCGCTGGTGGCGGCCTCTGCCGCCGGCCCGATCGGGCGCACGCCGGCGCCGGCTGGGGCCTGCTGGGCGGGATCCAGGTGCGGCGGCACGATGCCTCGACCCAGGATGTCGTCACCGGTGTCGGCGGCGGGCTGGCCCAGCGACTGGGCGGTGGTCGTGGCGGCGGCCGGGCCGAGCGGGCTCGCCGGGCCGGCGGTCCCCATGCCGGGGTCCGCCGGGCTGGCCGGGGCGGCGGTGCCGGCCCCGAACAGGTCGGTGACCTGGTTCCAGGCCTGCTCGCCGAACGTCGACCCTGCCGGCTTCCCCAGCACCTCGGCGACGTTGCCGCCGCCGATCTGGTCGAGCAGGCCGCCGCCGCCGTCGCCGACGGCGTCCTTGACGGTGTTCCAGGCGTCCTGCGCCCAGGTGCCCTGGACGTGCTCGCCGACGGTGTCGGCGAACTTGTCGAGGAAGCCGTCGCCACCGTTGGCGGTGGCGTCCTTGACCGTGTTCCACGCGTCCTCGGCCCACGTGCCCTGCACGTGTTCGCCGACGGTCTCCTTGACCGTGTTCAGCAGGCCGTCGCCGTTCTCGCCGAGCAGGTCGCCCGCTTTGTCGACGATTCCCATCCAGTTGTTGTCGCCGGCGAGATCTTGGAACTTCTCCTCGACCCAGCTGCCGGCATCGTCGACCGTCTCTTCGACCGTCTCGACCGCCTCTTCGACGGCGTCCTCGGCCCAATCCTTCAACTTGTCCAACCAGCCCATGATGTTTCCTCTGCTTTCGTGTTTGTGGTGGTGGTGGTCCTGGGCGAGGAGGGGTCAGCCCCACTCGCCGAACAGCTCGTCGACGCTCGCCTCGACGTCGTCGGCGGCGGCGATCGACCGGTCGAACTCGGTGGCGGTGGGATCCGGTGCTGGCTCCGCCGTGTCTGCAGTGGGCGGACCGCCGGCGTCCGCCGACGGGGACGAGCCGGCCGCCGACAGGTCGACGCTGGTGTCCCACGTGCTGACCGAGCTGGTCGGTGTCGTGACGCTGGTGTGCTCGACGCCGGCGTCGACGCGCACCCCGTAGCCCTCGGCGAAGCCGCCGGCTTCGAACCGCTCGGCGACGACCCCGTCGTGCTCGATCCGGTCGTAGCCGAGCGACCCGCCGACCGTCCCGACGCCCGGCTCGGTGAACGAGCCCTCGACGCCGAGGCTCAGTGCTGAACCATCGGGCGTGGCCGCGTAAGCCGCCTCGACGCCGCCCTTGACGACCCCGCCGCCCGCCAGGACGAGCGAGCCGTCGGCGTCGACGCTTGCCGCCCACATGTCGCCATCACGTACGAAGTCGGCTTCGGCCTGCCCGGACAGCAGCCCGACCGGCGTGGGGATCGTGCCCTGGACGACGCCCTCGAACGTGATGTCGCCGTCGTCGTCGACCGCGACGTCACCGCTGGCGAACGGCAGTGGCCCCCAGTCGATCCCCGCCTGACCACCGACCTGCAGACCGTCGTCGCCGACGGCGAGGTCGAACTGCTGGTCGAGCAAGTCGGTGGAGTGACGGATGCCGTCCTCCCCGACGGCGGCGCCCAGGTGGACGACGCCGTCGACGCCGACCGATGCGCTGAGGTTGCCGTCGTCGAAGTCGACGTCGACGACACCACCCGTGACCGCGTCGACGGCGTCGAGCACGGTGTTGTCGACCGCGTCCAGCACGGCACCGGCGGCACCCAGCGTGGCCGTGTCGACGGCCGAGCCGACCGCGCCGATCACGTCGCCCGTGCTGGCCGCCACCGTTCCGACGGCATCCACCGTCGCGTCAGCGACGTCGGTGACGGCGTCCCACGTCGCGTCGGCGACGTCGCTCAGTCGATCTCTCAGCCATCCGAGGCCCATGTGGCGAACGTACGGATGAGGCGCCGAGCGGGCATCGGGTGCAATCCCGATTCACGTTCCCGATCCCCTCCCGACAATCGGCCCCCACCTCGGCGGCATCCCCCAGAACAGCAAGGAGGGCGCCGGGGGGATGGGAACCCCCGGCGCCCTCGATCGGAGCCGACCTCACTCGGTGTGTTCACACGCCGAGCGGATCGGCGAGCTCCTCCATCGGTTGCAGTTCGGGCTCGGGTTCGCTGCCCCACTCGTCGCCCAGCTCGGCGACGTCGGGAACCGTCATGGTGTCGGGACCCTCGACCGCGTCGGCCGTGCCGGCCGTCAGCTCGACGACGTCGGGCGTCTCGATCGACGGGAGGTCGACCGCTGCTGGCGCCGTGGTCGCCGGCTCCATGGTGGCGTCGGGGGTCGGTGCGGGACCGCTCGATGCGGCGACGGCGTCGTCGACGGCGGTCGTGCCGAGCACGTCGTCGGTCGACGCGGTGGCGGTCGGCGCTGCGGTGTCGGCAGGTGCCTCGGCCACCGGCGGCGTGTCCGCCGCCGGCATCGTGGTCATGTCGGGAGCCGGCGCGGGCTCGGCGGGCTCCGTCGTGGTCGGTGGCGGGGAGTCACCGATCGGTGCGTTCCCGCCGTCCGGCGTGCCGGCCATGTCGTCGAACACGTCGGTCAGCCCACCGGCGGGTGGTGGCGCGGCTTCGGGCGCGGCGTCCTCCTCGTTCTGCTCCTCGATCAGGGCGTCGATGCGCTGGTCCTGGGCGAAGTCGCGGACGCGATCCTCGAACTCGTAGCGCAGGGCGGCGACGGCGTCGTCGACGGACTGGCCGGTGCCCGGCCGGAACCGGTCCAGCAGCCCTTCGAGGTCGCTGCGCAGCTTGGCCGCGTCGGCCGGATCGGTGCCGTCCGGGATGCTGAGCTTGGTGATCCGCTCGCGCAGCTGCATGCGGATGGTCTCGACCGACGGCGGCGAGGTGCCCCAGCCGCCGGGCATGTCCGGCAGGTCCGGCGTCCCGGTCGGACCAGGCGTGCCCGGATTCTGCGGCGTGGTCGTGGTGTCCGGCATGCCCGGCATGGCGTCCGGGGTGCCGGCCGGCCCGGCCGGCGGCTTGCCACCGGCTGCCGCGTCCTCCTGCTGCTGCTCCTCGATGAGGGCGTCGATGCGCTGGTCCTGGGCGAAGTCGCGGACGCGATCCTCGAACTCGTAGCGCAGGGCGGCGACGGCGTCGTCGACGGACTGGCCGGTGCCCGGCCGGAACCGGTCCAGCAGCCCTTCGAGGTCGCTGCGCAGCTTGGCCGCGTCGGCCGGATCGGTGCCGTCCGGGATGCTGAGCTTGGTGATCCGCTCGCGCAGCTGCATGCGGATGGCCTCGACATCGGGATCCTGGACCAGGTCGTCGGGACGGGTCGTGGCTGATGGCCCGGAGGTGTGGGCGTCGTCCATCGACGGCGCCGGGTCCGGTCGATCGGGGCGCTCGGGACGATCATGACGATCGGGCCGCTCGGTGTGCCGTGGGCTTCCGCCCGGGCGGCCGCCCGACCCGTTCCCGCCACCGCCGCCGCCCGACGAACCGCCGCCCGAGTAACCGCCGCCCGAGTAACCGCCACCGCCGTCTCCCGACGCCGCGGTGCCGAACCCACCCATCGGCGCAGCTGGCGGGGCGAAGCCGCCGGCCGGGGCGTCGAAGGCGTCGAGCGAGTCGGCGCCCGCCGCCGCGTCGGAGAAGATCGCCTCGGCGAGGCTGGCGGTGAACGCGTCCTCGCCCAGGTCGTCGGGACCGCTGGCCTCGGCGACGGCGTCCCCGTCCCACCACTGCTGGTAGGCGAAGTACCCGCCGACCGCGACCGCGCCGGCGGCGGCGGTCTTGCCCAGCAGCGACACGGCGCGGCGCATCCGTTCCCGGCGAGCCGCGGCGAGGTCGCTGGCACCGGCCGAGCTCGACCCCCTTGCGCCCGAAGCGGTCGACGACTGGCCGCGCTCGGCGGCTGCGGTCGATTCGGCGGGCGCGGCGTTGGTCGGCGCGTCGGCGGAGCCGTGGGGCCAGGCCGCGCCGGCAGCAACGACGAGCTTCGGGTCGGCGTCGATCAGCGTCGGCAGGCCGGTGGCGGCGCCGACCAGCTCGGCGACGGCCGGCATCCGGGACGAGCCGCCGACGAGCAGCACACCGGCCAGGTCGGACAGCTGCATCCCCGCCGAGGCGACGGCCCGCTCCAGCGAGCCCAGCAGGTCGTCCATGCGCTGGCGCATGACCACCTCGAGCTCGGTGCGGGTGATGCGGATCTCGGTCTCCAGACCGGGCACGGCGACGTGGATCGTCGTCTCGGTGTCGGTCGAGAGGGCTTCCTTGGCCGCTGTGCACTCCGCCCGCAGGCGGGCCACCGCGGCGCGGACGGCGGGATCGGTGGTGTCGAGCTCGCCCAGCTGCCCGTCGAGGGCGGCGTCCACGTGGGCCAGCACGGCGTGGTCGATGTCGACCCCGCCGAGGCGCTCCAGTCCTTCGGGGGTTCCGAGTAGCTCGGGTCCGTCGTCGCCGTTGCGCACGACGGCGGCGTCGAAGGTGCCGCCACCGAAGTCGAACACGACGACGGTCTGGCCCGGCGCGAGCCGGCCGAGGCGGGCGTAGTGCCGCGCCGCCGCGGCGGGTTCGGGCATCAGCTCGACGTCGTCGAGCCCGGCCATCCGGGCGGCCTCCCGCAGAAGGTCGAGCTTGAACTCGCCCCAGTTCGCCGGGTGGGTCAACGTCACGGACTCCGGCCGTTCCCCGTGCTGGGCTTCGGCGGTCTCCAGGACGTGGCGCAGCAGCTGGGCCATCAGCGCCTCGGCGCCGTACGGGACCCCCGACAGCACGTACGGCGTGCTGTCACCGAGGCGCCGCTTGAACTCGCGGGCACCGGCGGCCGGATCGGACGCCATGCGCCGCTCGGCGGCGTCGCCGACGACGAGCGTGCCATCGGCGCTGGCCACGACGGACGGCGTGGCGATCGTATGTGTGGCCAGCTGGAGCGCTTCGGCCCCTGCTGCGGTGTGGACGGCAGCGGCGGTCCACGTGGTTCCGAGGTCGACTCCGAGTCGCATTTCCCCTCCTGTTGCTTCGACGTCGAACGTACGGGGACGATCAGCGCCGGGCGTCGGGCGGATTCCCGGTCGGCCGCCCCAAAGCGACGCCCGAGGCGCCGTTCATGGCGGTGTTGACGAGGACCGCCAGCTCGCCTCGTGACCGCACGAACAGCTTCGGGTAGATGCGCTGCAGGTGCGAGTCGATGGTCTTGACGCTGACGAAGAGCTCGGCGGCCGCCTCCTTGTTCGTCAACCCCCTGCTGACGGCGAGGGCGACACGACGCTCGGCGTCGGTCAGGGGCGCCAGTGCCTGCGGCACGTCGCCGCTGACCTGGCCGGCCGGCGGTTCGAGGCGATCCAGACGGGCGATCCAGCCCTTGACCCCTCCCGGGATCAGCAGGCGCGCCGCCTGCTCGGCGGCCGGGTAGAGGTCGGACCAGTGGGCGCGGCGGTGGTGCCACGCGGCGAGGTCGATCATCAGCTCGGCCTCCGGCACCACGAGCTGACCTGCCCGCAGAGCCGCCGCCAGCGTCGTGAACCCGCTGGCGTCGCTCGCCGCGTTGGCACGGGCCCGCAGGATGTCGATCGGTGCCGGGGCGCCGGGGGCGTGGTGGTCGACGCGGGCCAGCCAGGCGTGGGCGTCCTCGTCCCGACCGAGTGAGGTGAGCAGGGCGACGAGATCGCCAACCGGCGCGAAGGGGTCGATCCGCCGGGCCCGCTCGAGGCAGGCGACCGCGACGTCGGTCTCGCCGACCGACCAGGCGATGCGACCGATCGTGGTCTGCGCCGACGCTTCGCGACGGGCCATCGTGTGACGGTGGAAGGTCGGGACCAGCTCGTCCAGCACCTCCATCGCCGCTTCGCCGTCCCCGAGCAGGAACGTGACCTCGGCCAGCGCGTTGCCGAGGACGGCGCGCGGGATCGCCGCGCCCTGGGGCAGCTCGTCGATGGCGGTGACGAGCAGCTGGCGGGCGGTCACCGGATGGCCCTGGAAGGCGACCAGCCGCCCGCGCAACGCCGTCCGCTCGGCAGGGTCCCAGAGCAGTGGCCCACCGTCGGTGGTGGCGCCGAGCTCCAGTTCGGCCGACCGGGCGTCACCGAAGCGCAGATGGGCCTGCGCCCGGCGGACGATCGCTCGCGTCCTGACGACCTCTCGGGCGACGTCGCCCGACTCCGGCTCCAACGGCCCCAGGTCGGCGGGGGCCGCCCGTCCACCGAGCACGAGCAACGCCATTGCCAGATCGCGGGCGGCGCCGCTGGGCTGGGTGGCGGCGACGCGCGCCGCGACCTCGAGTGCGTCGCGCCCGCGCCCCGCCTCCATGGCGGCGTCGGCGAACAGGGCGTCGAGGAGCGGACGCTCGGCGTCGGTGGCCCGCTGGGCACCACGGCGCAGCTCGGCGACCGCCGCGCCATCGCCGTCGAGCCACCGGACGGCGGCGCTGCGTGCGATGTGGGTCGTCGTGTCGTCGTCGCCTCCCTCGGCCAGCAGGCGGCGCATGGGCACGGGGTCGCCGATGGCCGTCCAGCAGGCGAGGGCCCTGGCGACCGCGGCCGCCCGTGTGGGGCCACTCTCGGCGAAGTCGGCGGCGCGCTGGTGGGCGATCGCCGCGCGCCGCAGGTTGCCGTGGCGGGCGGCGGCCGTTCCCACCGCCGACATCGCCGCGGCCACCTGGTCGTTCGGGCCGTCGCTCCCGCCGGTGAGCTGCCATGCCCTGGCCAGCGCATGTTCGGGCGCGGTCATCTGGGCGGCGAGGGCGTGGTGGATGGTCCGCCGCTCGCCGGCGCCGAGCCGGTCGTAGGCGACGACGCCGAGCATCGGCGTCCGCGCCCGGACGGTGGTGCCGCTGATGGTGACTGCGCCGATGCGCTCCAGTTCGGCCACGACGTCGTCGCCGAGGCCGAGCACCCGCATTGCCGATCGCACGACGCCGGCGTCGGCGGTCGTGTCGGCGGCGAGCACGGCGATCGCCGTGCGCACGGCGGCGGTCATGCGGTCGAGCTCCGGGGCCAGGGCGATCGCCAACTCCGTCGGCGCGGTGGGCACGGCGGGGCAGGCCACCCGTCCGGATCGCTGGTCGGGGCTGAGCGAGCGGACGAGCTCGATCGCCACGGTCGAGTTGCCCCCGGCGAACGACGCCATGCGCCGCGCCACCCAGTCCGTCACCGCCACGGCGTCGCGCACGGCGGCCACGACTGCCTCGAGATCCAGTCCGTCCAGGACCACGAGCTCGTCGCCGATGGCCTCCAGCGGGTTGCCGGGGTGCCGGCCGTCGACGGCCACCAGCACGGCGATCGCCTGGCTGTCCATCCGCCCCAGGGCGAAGGACATGACGTCGAGCGTGGCGGCATCGATCTGGTCGCTGTCGTCGACGGCGACCAGCAGCGGCCGCTCTTCGCTGAGGCGGGTCAGCAGGCGCCAGAGCCCCGTGCGCGCGGCTCGAACGGCCACGTCGGCGTCGCGCAGGTCGATGGCCGCCAGCAGGCTGTCCCGCTCGGCGGTCGGCAGCTCGCCGAGCCGGTCGGCGACGGGGTGGAGCAGCGTGAGCAGCGCGGCGTACGGCATGTCGGCGTCGACGGACCGGCCGTGCGTGGCCAGCACGCGGATCGACCGCTGGGTCGCCGCGTCGCGCGCCCGCTCGATCAGCCGGGTGCGACCGGTACCGGAGGTGCCGCGGATGGCCACTCGAGTCGTGCGGCCGGCGATCGCCCGGCCGAGGGCATCGAGCAGCGGGCCGCTGCCGTCGTCGCCGTTGGCGTCGGCCGACGTCGGGACGTCGCGGCGGTAGCGGTCGAACGTCGCCAGCTCGGGCTCCGACCCGGAGCCGGTCGCCTCGGTCATCGTGTGTGGTGGTGGTGGTCATCGCAGGCTCCAATCGCTCAGATCGGCAGGTCGACGCAGTTGCCGGTGCGGTCGGCGTCTTCGAGGACTTCGTGGCCCGACGTGGCGACGGCCACGCAGAGCTGCTCGGCGTCGCCGGCGTCCTCGACGGTGAACTCGTCGAAGACCAGCTCGCCGTGGCCGCGCTGGCGGCCCCACAGCTCCCACGAGCCGGGGGGCCGGCCGTTGGAGCCGGCATCGCCCGGCGCCGTCGAGTCGAAGAAGAAGTGCACGTGGTGGTCGTGCTCGGTCGCTCCGGCGTCCTCGCCGGCGACGAGTGGATCGAAGCCGACGGTGGCGTAGTCGACCACGTAGCGGTCGGCATCCAGCCGGATGCCGGTGATGAAGGCGCACATCCCGCTCGCCGATCCGCACAGCGACGCTGACGGCGACGGTGTCTCGGCCGTCGTGGCGGGTCCGTTCTGGGCGCGATCTGCCGACGGAGCGGTCGATGCCGACGCGTTGGTGGTGGTCGTCGAGCTGGGACCGGCGCCGGCCCCGCCTCCGAAGGCCAGGAACGCTCCGCCGCCGGCGGCCAGCGCGACGGCGGCAGCGGCGGCGGCGGCGTAGCGGCGGCGCCGGCGGCGCGGCCGTGGCGCAGCGCCCGTGCTGGGGACGACAGTCGGTGCCGGGGCGACCGCCGTGGCCGGTGCCGGCGCCTCGTCTGGCGCGGCGATCGGCGTCGACACCGCGGTCGGCGTCGAGGTCGCCGTCGCCGGGGTGGCGGCGATCCTGGCGGCGCCGAGGGCGACGGCGTGCTTCGGGTGGGTGTCGATGGCGACGGGCCGGCCCAGCTCGCTGGCGACGGTCTCGGCCACGAGCGGCACCCGCGACGAGCCTCCGACGAGGAGCACGGTGTGCAGGTCGGACCCGCTGACCCCCGCTCCGGCGAGGCCCCGGCGGAACGCCCGGAGTGGCTCCGTGAGGGCGGGGGCGATCATCGCCTCGAACTCCCCGCGGGTCAGGCGGACGTCGGAGAACACGCCCGGCAGGGCGACGGGGATCACGACGTCGCTGTCCTCGGAGAGCCCCTCCTTGGCGGCCACGCAGGCCTGGCGCAGGCGGACGAGCGCCGCTGCGGTGTCCGGGTCGTCCGGATCGAGGGTGGCGAACGCCTCCGGCATCGTCCGCTCGACGTGGGCGACCACGGCGTGGTCGAAGTCGATGCCGCCCAGGCGCTCGAGGCCGACGGGCTCGCCGAGCGTCTCGAAGCCGGTTGCGGTGCGACGCAGCACGGCGGCGTCGAACGTGCCGCCTCCGAGGTCGTAGACGGCGACGATGTCGCCGGGAGCGACGCCCGAGCCTGCGGCGTAGTCGACGGCGGCGGCGACGGGCTCGGAGACGAGGCGGACGTCGCTCAAGCCGCAGCTCGCCGCCGCATGGCGCAGGAGGTCGAGCTTGAACTGGCCCCAGTTCGCCGGGTGGGTGAGGGCGACGGTGTCCGGAGCACCGCCCTGGCGCTCGGTGACGTGGGCCAGGACGTCGCGCAGCAGCGCCGCCATCAGGTCGACAGCAGCCATCGGGGTGCTCCCGAGCAGGAGGGGTGCCGGATCGCCGAGGCGCCGCTTGAACTCGTGCGCCGTCCGGCCGGCGACGGACAGGCTGCGGCGGACCGCCGCCTCACCCGTGAGCAGCGCGCCGTCGTCGCGCAGGTGCACGACGCTCGGGATCACGTTGCTGTGCGTCCCCAGCGGCACCATCTCGACGACCTCCGAGCGCCACACCGCGGCGGCGGTGTAGGTCGTCCCGAGGTCGACTCCCAGCATGTACGTCATCTCGTGTCCCATCTCTCCGTCCGCCAGCAAGGCGGCCGTCCGGGGACGATCGTGCGCGGCAAGCGGTCGCCGGCGCATCCGTGGCCAGTACGCAATTCCTGCTGGCCGGCACGGACGGCCCCCGATGGCGGCTCGATCAGGCGACGTCCACGACGGCACCATCCAGGTCGTCGACGGGCTGCACCTCGGTGTCGGCTGGCGTGTCCATCGTGGTGTCCATCGTCGGGTCGGCCATCGCCAACTCGCCGAACGTGGTGTCGCTGGTGTCGAACACCGGCGCGACGGCAGCCGGCTCGTCCGATGCGTCGGAGGCCGGCGCAGCGGCCAGCGCCACTCGCTCCGCCGGCTCGGTGCTCGTCTCGCCGGCCGGTGGCTGCTGGTCGGCCGCCGGCGGGTGGGCAGCAAGCACGTCCCCGGTCACCGCGTCCGTCCCCATCACATCGGCGGCGGTCACGTCGGCGGCGGCCAGCGGTTCGGTCGGCGCACCGACCGCCGGCATCCGATTCGCGTCGCCCGGGACGGTGCCGGTCGACGCAGGACCGGTCTCGGCATCGAAGGTCGGGTCCGTGAAGCCGGGGACATCGAAGGCCTGCGGGGGGACGTCGATGCCGATCTCGGTCAACTGGGCCGTGTCGACGGGCGCCGTCGCCTGGATCCGGGCCCGACCGAGGTCGTTGACCTTGGCCCACTCCTCGTCGGTCTGGGCGACGAGTCGCTTGACCAGCACGGCGTCGCCTCGGCTGGCCGCCAGCGACGCCTGCTGTTGGAGCTCGGCCGCCCGCTGCGCAGCGCGAGCCATGGCGTCGGCCAGCTCGGCATGCACCTCCAGCGCATCGATCTGGCGCTCGACCCCACGCATCACGTCGGTCGCCCCGAGCTGGGCGTCCAGGGCCTCGATCGACTGCTGGTGCTGCTGCGCCGTGAGGCGCAGCGCGTCGGACTCCTCGTCGGCGGCGTGCGCCCGCCGGCGGGCCACCTCGGCCTTCGACCGCAGCTCGGCGGCCTGCTCACGCAGCTCCTGGTCCGAGCCGAGTCGCGGCGCCTCCGATCCGGCCCGCCGTTCCAGGTCGGCCGCCGCCTTGTCGGCCTGCTCGGCGACGCGCAGCTCACGCTTCGACTGCGCCTCGGCCGAGGTCCGCTGCTGCTCGGCGGCGGATTTGGCGCGCGCCGCCTGGTCGCGGGCGACCCCCAACCGTGCCCCGTCGTCGACCAGCCGCTCGTGGTACGCCGCGCGCGCCCGCGTCGCCAGGGCGGCCAGCTGGCGGGCGTTGGCGACGTGGGGTGCAGGGTCCAGGCGATCGGTCATGGCGGGGCCTCCGGTTCGGGTCCCGCGATCGTCCGCGGACGACGGGCCACGGGGCATCGGGAGAACTCCCGGTCCTGGCGGTTCGGGCATCCTCCCGATGACGTGCGAGCGAGTCGTTCGTACGTTGCGACGAGTGGTCGACGACCGTTCGACCCACACAGCGAAGGGACGATCATGATCGACACCGACCTCGATGGCCTGAGTGATGCCCAGGAGCGGGCACTCGGCACGAGCACGATGGACAAGGACACCGACCACGACGGGCTGACCGACTGGGCCGAGCACCGCCTCGGCACCAGCCCGATCAAGGACGATTCCGACGGCGACGGCTTCAAGGACGGATCGGAGGTCGCCCAGCGGCGCGACCCGCTCCACGCCGACCCGCGCTCCGGTCCGGCTGACCGCTCGCGCGAGCCCACCGTCGACGACCCGGACGCCGATGGCCTCGACGACCTGCAGGAGCAGGCGTTGCGCACCGACCCGTGGGATCCCGACACCGACGGCGATGGGATCTCGGACTGGGTCGAGTCCATCCGCGGCAGCAACCCGTTGAACATGCACCCCAAGGGCACACCAGCCGGCGGGGGCCTGGAGGTCGACGCCGTCGGCGCCGAGCTGCGGGCGATGCGCGGTGGCCGGGCGCCGAACGAGATCATCACCGGTCCGGCCGGGCGCAACGCCTTCATCGACGCCGCCCGTTCGCAGATCGGCGATCCCTACCGCTTCGGCGCCGAGGTCCGGATGGACGACACGAACCCGCACGGGTTCGACTCCTCCGAGCTCGTCGAGTGGTCGGCGGCGCAGGCCGGCATCAAGCTGCCGGACGGTTCCTGGAAGCAGTACCAGCACCTGCACGAGGGCGGCAACGCGGTCCCCGTGGACCAGGCGCTGCGCACACCCGGAGCGCTGGTGTTCGGATTCTCGTCCGATCCGCTCGCCAGCTCGGGCCGGCCGGATCGCGCCTTCGTCGCCATCAGCCTCGGCAACGGCAAGGTGCTCGACGTCTCCGAGCGCGGCGGTGCCGTGCGCGAGCTCGACGCCGGCAACTACTTCACCCACGGCGCCGTCATCCCGGAGCTGATCGAGGGCCTCGACTCCGATGGGGACGGCGTCCACGACAGCCTCGAGCGCGAGTTCGGCAAGGATCCGTTCGACCCGTCGAGCCTCGTGCAGGCCCCAGCGACGAACCAGACGCCGGCCGATCAGGTCGCCGTCACGACGCCAGGCGATCAGGCCGCGACGACGGCGGACGATCAGGTGGCGACGACGCCGGCCGATGCGGTTTCGGCGACGACGACGCCTGCCGATCCGGTTGCCGTTGCCGACACGACGACGACCACGCCGTCGGCCGAGAACCCGGGCGCAGCGCAGGTCGCCGTGGCCGCGGTCGAGCTGCCGTCGGTGACCTCGACGCCAGAACCCGACAACGGATTCGAATGGACGGCGATGGCGTCGACGCCGGATGCGGTGGGTGGCGACACGTCGTTCATCGAGCCGACCGACGCCGACACGACCTGGGCCGAGCCCGAGTCGCAGCCCGAGCCCGAGACCACGGACTTCGACAACGCGTTCATGTCGTGACATCGGCGTCAGCGTTGACGCCGATGCACTGGAGAACGGCAGGCCGAGGAGGCATAGCTTCTGCGCCGTGTCCTCCTCGGCCACCGCCGTCTCGCGACGTGAGTCAGACGTGCTGGAGCTCATCGGCGAGCACCTGACGAACGCCGAGATCGCCGCCCGGTTGTACATCTCCGAACGCACGGTCGAGTCCCACGTCTCGTCCCTGCTGCGCAAGCTCGGGGCGACCGATCGTCGGCAGCTCGCCCGGCGCCGCCCATCGCCGACGATGGCCGCCGACGGGCAGCCGCTGCCGCCCGCCCTCGGCTTGCTCGCCGACACGTCGACGTTCGTCGGCCGGACCAACGAGCGGGACGAGCTGCGCCAGCGATGGGAGCTGGCGCGCAGCGGCCACACGCTGCTCGCCGTGGTGACCGGGGAGGCAGGGATGGGCAAGAGCCGGCTCGTGGCGGAGGTCGCCGCCGAGGTGCACGCCAGCGGCGGCCGCGTGCTGTTGGGAGCCTGCCTCGAGGACGTGGACGAACCGTACGGGCCGTTCGTCCAGGCCGTCGTCGACGACGCGGCCCAGCTCGAACCCGCCGAGGTCCGCCGCCGGGCCGGTGACAGCGCTGAAGCCCTGGCCCGCCTGTCTGCCGAGCTGGCCAGTGTGCTGCCCCCGTCCGGGAGCGATCCGAGGTCGGGCGACGTCGACGACCTCGACCGCTCGACGGTGGTCGACGGCATCCGGCACTGGCTCATCGCCAGCGCGTCATCCACCCCACTGCTGCTCGTCGTGGAGGACCTGCACTGGTCGACGGCGACGACGCGCGACGTCGTGCGCGAGCTCGGCCGGCGGGCCGGCCGGGAACCGCTGCTGGTCCTCCTCACGACCCGTGACTCCAAACCCGACTTCGACGCCGACCTGTCCACGCTCGTCGCCGACCTCGAGCGGTCACCCGCCGTCACCAGGCTGAGCCTGCTCGGCCTCGATCGCAACGAGGTCGGTGAGCTGGTCGGGGCGACGGACGAGCAAGCGGCGGCGATCGTGCTCGACACCGGTGGCAACCCGCTGCTCGTCACGCACATGACGTCGAACGTCGAGCGCGGATCACTGCCGGTCTGGCTGGTCCGGCGGGATGCGCTGCTCGACGACGAGGCGCGCGCCGTGCTCGACCTGGCCGCCACGTTCGGCTCGGAGTTCGACGCCGACCTGCTCGCCGCGGCGCACGGCGCGCCGCTGCTGGACGTGCTCGAGTCGCTCGAGGCGGCCGAGGCGGCGGGCCTGATCGTTCCCCACCGCGGCCGGGCGGCGCAGTTCGGGTTCGTTCACGCCCTGTTCCGCGCCCATCGCTACGACGCCCTCCCGTTGCGCCGCCGCCTCGAGCTGCACGCCCGCGTGGCGACGGCGCTCGGCACGCGCGCCGGTGACGACCGCCTGCTGTCCGAGCAGGCGCGCCACGCCTGCCTGGCGCTGCCGCTCGGTGACGCCGAGGCGGCCGTCCAACTGGCGCTCGACGCCGCCCAGCACGCCGAGCGGGCCTACGCCTACGACGAAGCGGTCATCCACTACCGGCGCGGCCTCGATGCCACTCGCTTCCTCGACCCGCCCGACCCGGCCGTGGCGCTCGACCTGACGATCCGCATCGCCGCCGCGCTGCACCATCGCGGTGACCGGGACGGCTTGCCGATGTTGCTCGACGCGGCCCGGCAGGCCCGCCGCGCCGGTGACCACCGGGCGCTGGTGCAGGCGGCCACGGCGATCCCCCAGTTCGGCGCCGTCGGGTTCGTCGATCCGATGCCCGAGGGGCGAGTCGTCACGGAGGCCGCCCTCGCCGCGCTCGGTGACGAGCCGAGCGCGGACCGGGCCCGGTTGCTCGTCGACCTGGCCGCGCACTGGCTGTTCCTCAGCGTCGACGAGGCGTTGCGGCTGGCCGCCCGCGCTGAGTCGATCGCACGCGACCTGGACGATCCTGAGGTGCTCGGGGCGGTCCTGCTGAGCACCCGCCACATGGTCAGCCACCCGCGCCACCTCGACCAGCGGATCCGCATCGGCGTCGAGTTGAAGGAGCTCGGCCGCCGGCTCGGCCGCCTGGCGATGACCCTCGGTGGCGGCCACACCATGGCGATCACCAACCTCCACCGCGGCGACCTCAAGGCCTGGCGCGCCGAGTTCGACCGATTCGCCGAACTGCTCGGCGATCGCAGCCTCGGCTACTACCAGATCCAGGTGATCAACCACCGCGCCAACCGGGCCTACCTCGCCGGAGACCTCGCCGGCGCCGAGGAGCTGATCTCCGCCACCGTGCCGCTGTCGATCGGCATCGGCGCCGGCCGCGTCTTCTCGGAGTCGACGATCGTCGGGAACCGCCGCCTGCAGGGGCGCCACGACGAGCTCGTGGCCCGGTTCGAGCGGGCGGCCGGGCGCTCTTCCGATCCCTGGTACCGATGCTGCCTGGCCGCCGTCCAGGCGCGTGCCGGGCGGACGGACGACGCGCGGGCGACGATGGATCAGCTGCGCGCCGAACAGTTCCCGATTCGCGAGATCCACCCGTGGTCGGTCGCCGTCACCGAGCTGGCCGAGGCGGCCGAGGTCGTGGGCGATCGCGACGTGGCCGGTCACGTGCTCGCCGTGGCCGCTGCCTACTCCGGCCGGCTCGCCGTCAGCGGCCCGTCGCCGAACCGGCCCTTCGATCAGGCGCTGGCCCAGGCCGCGCTGACCGTCGGCGACCCGTCGGCCGCCGCAGACTTCGCCGGCCGCGCCGTTGCCGCGAGCCGCCACCGCGACACGCCGGCGTTCCTGGTGCGTGAGCTCGTGTTCTTGGCCGAGGCGCGCCGGCGCGGTGGTGACACGGACGGAGAGATCCGCCCACTGGTCACCGAATCGCGCCAGCTCGCCGAGCGGATGGGCACGATGGTGGCGGTCGCCGACATCGAGCGCTACGGGCTCCCGAGCTGACCGCTCAGCCGGCGTTGGCCAAGCGGTCGACGTTGGCTGCCGGCCGAAGTGCAGCGAGCAGCTCGATCTCGTCGTTCATCGATGCGCTGAGGCGCAGGAGGAGACCGGGGATCTCGTCGTCGGTCCAGCGGTGGCCGGCGATCTCCTCGGTCACGGCGAACAGCTCGGACGACAGCGCGTCACGTTGCGACTGGTACGCGGCGAGGGAGTCCTGCATCCGCTCAGGGTGCTCGTCGGCACCCGCAACGACGGCATCGATGACCGCCCTGGCCAGGAGCTCAGCGTCGCGCAGGGCGTCGGTCAGCCCGTGTGCCGTCTGCGGATCCTTCCAGTAGCCGGCGTCGCCGACGAGGGCCCAGCCGGGGCCGCTCGACGTTCGAACGTGGCCGGGTTGGCCGGCGAAGTTGCGCGCTCCCGGCCCGGGCCTGGCGGCCGCGAGGCGAGCGGCGAGGTCCGGCGACGCGGCGGCCGCCATGCGGGTGATGACGTCGATGCCGCCGCGCCCGATGGCGGCCGGTGAGGCGCAGGCGAACACACACGCCTCGCCGTCGTTCGTCGGGATCACCCCCGACGCCGCGTCGCGCAGGAAGTTGAACTCGTAACCGTCGGTGTCGAGATCGGACCAGTAGGCGTACGTGGTAGCGGTGGCCGTGGCGGCGATCCGCTCGAATGGTGCCCCGACGCGCTCGGCGACCACGGAACGACGACCATCGGCGCCGATCACGAGTCCGGCGGTGGCGTGGAAGCTCCGGCCGTCCCTGGTCCGTCCCGAGATGCCCGTCACCCGGCCGTCCCGGTCGCGGGTGACGTCGGTGACGCTCGTGTCGTACCGGACGGCTGCGCCGGCCCTCCGTGCCGCGTCGACGAGCGTCGAGTCGAGGACGGTGCGCCGCGGTGCGTACAGCGCGTCGACGCCGTGCGCCGGCTTGACGGGCACCGCGATCTCTCCGTCGGCGTACCGGAACACGGTGCGCCGGATCGGCGGCGTCCCGGCATCGACGATGCGGTCGAGCAGCCCCCACCGGTGGAGTTGCAGCACGGCGGCGCGCATGAGGGCATGGGTCGACAGCGTGTCGGCGCCGTGGCGGCTGCGATCGACGATGAGGACGTCGAGGCCGGCGCGAGCGAGCAGCATGCCGGTGGCGGCACCCGCAGCGCGAGCACCGACGACGATGACGTCGTAGCGAGATGGGTGGTGGTGCATGATGATCTCCGATCAGGTTCAGGTGGGTGGGACGGATCAGCCCGCGTCGATGCCGATCACGACGGGGACGCCGTTGGTGACGACGTCGAGGACGGCGGAGCGACGGCACGCCTGCTCGACGACCTGGCGCAGCTTTCCGGGGTCATCGCCACGGACCGTGAAGCTGATCCGGATCTGCTGGCAGCCCGTGCGGACGTCGTTCGAGAGCCCGAGGATCCCCAGCAGGTCGATGTCGCCCTCGACGGCGGACTCGACCTCGGTGAGCTCGACGCCGCGGGCGGCGGCGATGGTGGCGAGCCCTGCGGTGAGGCAGGCGGCGAGGGCGTGGAGCACGACTTCGACGGGCGTCGGTCCGTTGTCGGAACCGCACAGCACGGCGGGGTGGTCGGCGTCGCAGGTGTAGGACTCCTGGTGCGCCATCTCCCGCATCGCTCCGTGGAATCGGTGGATGGTCGACTGGCTGTGGGTCCCACTGACCCAGTGGTTGCTGGCGCGGAACCTGAACTTGGCGAGCTGCGGCATCGCCTTGACGGCGTCCAGCGTGGCGAACAACGTCGACGTGTCGACGCCGTTGCGCACGGGGTGCTCCCTGGCGTTGGTCACTGCGCGCTCCTCGAAGGCTGGTGGCGGGCCGGTCGTCGCCGGACCCCGGTGAACACCCACCACGGTGAACGACTCGACGTCGGCGCGCATCCGTGGCGACTACGGATTGGCGCCGGGGCGGCGTTCAGCCGGCCAGCGACACCACCGCCGTCACGGCGACGTAGACGAGCCCGCCCGTGACGACGACGCGCAGCATCGAGGCGCGGCGCGTCGCGACCACCAGGCTGACCGCAGTGCCGGCGATCGCCGCGACGCTCGATCCCGATCCCCCTCCGTGCTGCACGGCGCCGACGAGCAACGCGGTCTGGGCCGCCGTCCCGGCGTGGCGCAGCATCCGGTCGGTGCCGTCGGAGATCGACACGCGGCCGAGGACGGCCAGCGGCACCGCGCGGAGGGCGAAGCTGATCGCTCCGACGGCCATGATCGCGATCCAGGTGCTCATGACGAGCCGTTCCTGTCGGCCGCTGCTCCGGCCACGGTGCCGGCGACGATCGAGATCATCACCCCGGCGCTGACGGGGAGTCCGCTGGTCACCACGGCGGTGATGGCCGCTGCCGAGCAGACCGCCCGGGTGCTGCGATCGAGCAGCCGCGGTCCGACGACGCCGGCCAGGCAGAGCGGCACGGCGATGGCGAGGTGCCGACCATCGAGGCGGTCGCCGATGACGGCGCCCAGTGCGACGAGGCCGCACCAGCCGGCGCCGAAGGTCAGGCCGGCGGCGATGAAGAAGCGTCGCTGCGCGGCGGCGGTCTCGTGGTCGCTGTTGCGCCGGTCGACGACGGCCCAGATCGGGTCGATCACCAGCGGCGCGGCGACCAGGCGGAACCACAGCGGTTGGTTCGACCAGCGGCGGGCCAGCGAGGCGCTGTAGATCAGCAGCCGTGTGTTGAGGAGCGATCCGGTCAGGATCGCGACGAGCACGCCGGAGGTGCCGAGGGTCTGCAGCGTCGCCAGGTGGGCGGTGCCGCCGTAGACGAGCCAGCTCCCGGCCCAGCCGGCGACCCGGTCGCCGTGCGCCGCCACTGCGGCGCCGATGGCGAGGGCGAACGGCGCGTACCCGACGACGAACGGCAGCATGACGGTGACGCCGTCCCGGCTGCTCGCCGCCGCGACCTCGTCGCGATCGGCGACGTGCGCGGCGGCGGTTGCAGTGACCGTGGCGGTCATCGTCGACGCCAGCGCCGGCGGCGGCGCGCCGAGGGGCGATCGAAGCGCTCGAGGGTGTCGAGCGAGCTACCCGACAGCGGGGAGGCGGCCTTCGGTCACGTGGACGTAGTGGGTGATGGGGTTGTACACGGTGGGTTCCTCTCGGGTCCGCCGCACCCGTCGGGCCCGGCGCCCTGATGCTGCGCAGGACGTCACATCCCTGGACATCGGGAGATCACCCGGTCCCGTCCGTTGGGGAATCCTCCCGATGACTGCGCCGGAGGCCATCCGTACGTTGCCGTCCATGTCCGAACAGCTCGGCACCATCCTCGGGATCTGGGCGCACCCCGACGACGAGGCGTACCTGTCCGCCGGCCTGATGGCTCGCGCCATCCGGGCCGGACAGCGCGTCGTCGTCGTCACCGCCACGGCGGGCGAGCTCGGCACCCCCGATCCGCTGCGGTGGCCCCCCGCCCGGCTCGCCCGCATCCGGCGTCGCGAGATGGCGGCCAGCCTCGCCGCCGTCGGCGTCCGCGAGCACCACTGGCTCGACTACTCGGACGGTGGCTGCGCCGACATCCCGTCGGAGCACGCGGTGGCCCGGTTGTCGAGGATCATCGACGACGTCCGACCGGACACGATCGTCACGTTCGGCCCCGACGGCATGACCGGCCACCCCGACCACCGCGCCGTGTCCGCCTGGGCGACCGAGGCGTGGCGCACCAGCGGGTCCGACGCCCAGCTGTGGTACTCCACGGTGCTCTCCTCGTTCCACGAGCGCTGGGGCGCCGTCAACGACCAGGTCGGGTTCTTCATGTCGCCCGAGGACGCTCCCGCGACATCGGACGACGAGGCGGCCGCTGTCGTCCACTGCGACGAGGAGCTGCTGGACATCAAGTTCGCCGCCCTGCGGGCCCACACCAGCCAGACCACGCCGTACATCGAGGAGCTGGGCGCGGCCACGTACCGCTACTGGTGGGCCACGGAGGCCTTCGTCGACGCCAGCCGCGTGCTCGTCGGCGCCGCCTGCTGACCCACCCGACCACCCGCCTCCCACCACCACCAGCCACCACCACCAACCACCACCAGCCACCACCAACAACAGCAACAACTCACACGGAGGAACTTCCATGAACCACCGCCATCGCCCCACCCGTCTCGTCGCCGCTGGCCTCGTCGCCGCCGGCGCCGCCCTCGGTGCCGTTGGAGCGCCGGCGCACGCCGAACCGGCCGGGCCCGACGTCCCGACCGCGGTCGCCGTCCCCGCCGGCCACAAGGTGTTCCTCGTCGGCCGCGCCGTCGGGGTGCAGATCTACTCGTGCAACGGGGAGCGCTGGAGCTTCGTCGCCCCGCGCGCCGACCTCTACGGCGACAACGGCAACCTCGTCACCACCCACTTCGGAGGGCCGACGTGGCAGGCCAAGGACGGCAGCTCGGTGCGCGCCCGGCGAGACGGCGACTACACGCCGGACCCCACCGCCATCCCGTGGCTGCGCCTTGCTGCGACATCGACGGTCGCAGGATCGGACGGCGAGCGCCTCGCCGGCACCACGTACATCCAGCGGACGGCAACGACCGGTGGGCTCGAGCCGGCCGCCGCCGAGTGCAACGCGACGACCGCCGGGACGACGCAGGAGGTCCCGTACACCGCTGACTACCACTTCTGGAAGGCCACCGGTCACTGACGTGCGATGCTGCGTCGACCTGACGCAGCGGGCGACGGAGGCCGTGATGGAGGACGACGACGACCACTGGGCAACCGCCCAGCTCCGGGCCATCGGTGAGCTCACCGCCGACTTGGAGCAGGCGGGTATCCGCTGCTGGATGATGGGCGGGTGGGCGATGGACTTCCACCTCGGCCGCATCAGCCGCCCACACTCCGACGTCGACCTGGCCGTCCACCGCACCGACCGCGACGCGCTGGCTGACGTTGTCGCTCGACGTGGTTTCACGACCACGGGCGGCGACGACGTCGCTGGCGTCGAGCTGTTCAGTGGCCCTGGCGTTCGGCTCGAGATCACGTACGTCGCCGTCGGTGACGACGGCCGGCTGTTCACGCCGGGCTTCGAACACTGGCCCTATCCGCCCGGTGTGCTCGGCGACGATCGGGCCAGCTTCCGCGGCCTCGAGGTGCCCGTCATGTCTGTCGCCGGCTTGCTCGACACGAAGCAGAACTGGCAGCGCGAGGTCGGCGAGGTGCCCCGTCCCCACGACCTCGCCGACGTCGAGCTGCTGCGCGGCCTGCTGGAGCGAATCGGCCGTCGACCGATGAGTCGTCGGGCGCGTCGTGGTCTATCGACCTCGTGAACGACGAACAGACCATCCGGACGCTCATCGAGCGCTGGGCGCAGGCCGTGCACACCGGCGACCTCGACACCGTGCTCGAGGATCACGCCGCCGGCATCGTGATGTTCGACGTGCCGCCGCCCGACGACGGCGTGCGCGGCGTCGAGGCGTACCGGGCGACCTGGCCACCGTTCTTCGAGTGGCAACGCTCTGGCGCATCCTTCGAGATCGTCGAGCTCGACGTCACCGCGGGCGACGACGTGGCCTTCGCCCACGCCCTGCTCCGCTGCGGGACGGAAGCCGAGCTCGCGGAGCACCCCGAGCATCGCCTCCGGCTCACCCTCGGTCTGCGCAAGGACGGCGATCGATGGATCGTGACCCACGAGCACCACAGCTTCCCGTCGAGGTGATCGCCTCGACACGATCCATGCCGCGTCGGGCAATCTGAGAGCACCTCGACCGACAGGGAGCGTCAGATGCCAACACCCGACACCATCGTGCTGATCCACGGCTTCTGGGTCACGCCCCGGAGCTGGGAGGACTGGATCGCCCGCTACGAGCAGCGCGGCCTCAAGGTCGTGGCTCCCGCGTACCCCGGCTTCGAGGTCGAGGTCGAGGCGCTGAACGCCGACCCGCGCCCCATCGAATCGCTGACCGTCCCGGAGATCGTGGCGCACCTCGAGGACGTTGTCGGCGGGCTGGACTCGCCGCCGATCATCATGGGGCACTCCGCCGGCGGCGTGTTCACCCAGATCCTTCTCGACCACGGCTTCGGGGCTGCCGGTGTGGCCATCAACTCAGCCCCCACCGAAGGGGTCAAGACGATCCCGCTCTCCCAGATCAAAGCCACGTTCCCGGTGCTCAAGAACCCGGCCAACCGGCATCGAGCGGTCGGGTTCACGCCCGAGCAGTGGAAGTACGCGTTCACCAACACGTTCAGTGACGAGGAGTCCCTGCGGCTCTACGAGCGGTACCACATCCCGGCGTCGGGCAACATCTTCTGGGGCAGTGTCCTGGCCAACATCCACCCGGGTCACGACGCCACGTGGGTCGACTACCACAACGAGGCTCGGCCTCCGCTGCTGTTCATCTCTGGCGACGCCGACCACCTGATGCCGCCGAAGATCCAGCGGTCCAACGCCAAGCACTACAAGGCGCCTGGCACGGTCACCGAGATCAAGGAGTTCGCCGGGCCCCATCTGCTGCCGTCGAGCCCCGGCTGGGAGCAGGTCGCCGACTACGCCCTCGACTGGGCGCTGCGCAACTCCGCGAGTTGATTACGTCCGGTCTTGCTGCGTGCAGACGCAGACCCGGTTGCCGTCACCGTCCGCGAGCACCGTGAACGATGGAGCCGAGGAGTCGTCGACGACGGTGCCGCCGGCGGCGATCGCGGCACGGATCCGATCGTCGGCCACCTCGGGTGCGAGCCAGACATCGAAGTGCCATCGCTGCCGCGGCGTCGGGTGAGCCTCGGTGCCTTGGAACCACATCGACGGCACCCGGCCCGTCGGATCGAAGATCGAGTCGTACACCTTGTTGCCCGGATCGCCGGTGAGGAGCACCGACCAGAACGGACCGAGGCCGTCCTCGTCGGCCGTGTCGAGCGCCAACTCCAGCTGGGCGACCTCGGTCGGTCGGGCCTCGAGCCCCTGATCGCGGGCGATGTCGCTGATGGTCGACGCCATCGCCAGGTCCTGCGCCGTCACCCACGCTCCGTTCTCACGCGTGCACAGCGACACGTCGACGGACCCGGACGTCATCCGCAGATCGGGGTGATGGCCCTGGACGTCGGCCTCCTTGGCCACGGCAGTGACGAACGCCGCCCCTGCGCCGTAGTCGGGGATGACGAAGCGGGCGTGGAGTGCTTGCGCCAGCTTGCGCCAGTCGGTCAGTCCGGCGTCGTCGATCTGCTGGTTGCTCAGTGACTGGTCGCTCATCGAGTCGCACGGTAGGCCGAGATCCGGACAGATCGTGTCCACGAGGACGTGTGGTCCGCCGGGCACATTCGATGGTCAGGCCGCAGCCGGTGGGGAGCGGCCGTCGGGCTCCTCCGGGGGCGCACGGTCAGCGGCCGGGCCGTCCGCGTCGTTGAGTCGCTCGTCGGCATCCGCCGGCGCCGCATCGCGGAAGCGGGCATCTCGGTTGTGGCGCCAGCAGTACAGCCGTCCGTTCTCCTGGGTCGTCTCACCACCGTCGACCCACGGCTGGATGTGGTCGACGTCGCAACGCGTGGCCGGTTCGTCGCAGCCCGATGGATGTTGGCAGCGGCGGTCGCGAACCTCGATCGCTCGGCGCAGTGCGCCGATGAAGCTCCGTCGACGAGCGACGGACAGGACCCGGTCCGGACCGTCGAACACGACTCGCTCGAGGTCGGCGTCATGCAGCAGCGGCACGACCTGGCCCGGGGCGATGACCGTGCCGGTCGACAGCTCGCAGATCCGAGCCAGCGTCGTCTCGCCCACGAGCACGGTGACGAGCGGTCGGGGCCGTGGGCCGCCCTCGCTGGCCGACCTCGATCGGCGGGACATCTCGACGAGTGCGTCGGCGCGACGCTGCGTCGCCGTCCGGACGACGCCGTCGGCGAGGTCCCGGAGTCGGAGCTGCTCCATCAACCTGACCAGCTCGTCGAGGAACGTCGCGCCGCCGACGGGATCGAGCAGCGCGCGCAGATCGACCATGCCGTCGAACGTCGTGGCCGCCGACGCCTGACGCGACTCGTGCAACCGATCGCCCTCGAGTTCGGTCCCCTCGGCATCCGCCCGCTGCATCCAGTAGGCGACGGCCCGACTGGCGTCGGCGAAGCGCAGCGTCCGGCACTGGTCGACGAGCAGCTCTTCGTGCGCCTCGAACAGGCCGCGGCGGCCGCCCGCAGCAGCGCCGGCGAGCAGGTCGACATGTTGCGGTGACAGCGCGCCGTCGGCGAGCGCCGAGGTCGTCGCCGGCATCGACCGCAGCTCCGTGGCCCGCCGCACCTCGGTCTTGGCGGCGGTGACCGACATCGACGTCTCGCGAGCGAGCCGATGCCCCGGGGAGCGGGAGCCGTCCGACGACCAGATCCCCCGGCCCTCCCAGCTGGCGATCAGTTCGGCGCGAACGGCGGCGAGGCGGTGTGACTGGCGCAGGACGGCGATGACGAGCTGGTGCAGCTCGTCATCCGAGAGGTCGGCCTGGTCGATGGCGAGCAGGCCGTCGAGCGCCCTCCGCAACTCGTCGTCCGGCGCTTCGCGCATACATGCAGTATAGCGAACGTACGTTCACCAGTCAATCGGCGAATCTGGAGGTCTTCCTCCAGTGCGTCACCACGGCACGGGACGGCCATTGCACACGGCCGGAGTCGGGTGGAAGATGACGGCGGGGGGACGAGCGAGCGGAGGTGTGCGATGTTCGTGCAAGCGATCGAGGGCAGGGTTGCCGATGCCGACGGGCTGCGACGTCAACTCGAACGATGGATGAGCGAGCTGCGCCCGGGGGCGTCGGGGTTCCTCGGATCAACTGGCGGCCTGACCGACGGCGGTGACGCGATGGTGTTCGCCCGGTTCGAGACGTCGTCCGACGCCTCGGCGAACAACGAGCGTCCGGAGCAGGGCCAGTGGTGGGAGGAGACCGAGAAGTGCTTCGAGGGCGAGGTTCGTTTCACGGACTCTGACGAGGTCGACAGCTTCCTGGCGGGCGGCTCGAACGACGCCGGCTTCGTGCAGGTGATGAAGGGCAGTCGGATGGATCGCGATCGGGTCCACGCCCTCGACGAGCAGTTCGAAGCGCACGCCGCCACGTTCCGTCCCGACCTGCTCGGTGGGTTCCGCATGTGGACCGGACCCGACACCTACACCGAGGTGAACTACTTCACGAGCGAGGCGGACGCACGGCAGGGTGAGTCGAAGGCGCCGCCCGCCGAGCTCGCCGCTCAGATGGGCGAGTTCGAAGCGATGATGGCGAACGTGGAGTTCGTCGACCTCCGCGACCCCTGGCTGTTCTGAGGCGACCTGCCGGTCAACGCATGATCCGGCCAGGGTGACCGGGGAACGCCCGGTCCTTCTCGCCGTCGCCAGCGGTGTAGCTGCCGATGCCCACCACCTCTCGCCGGGCGAACAGCCAT
This sequence comes from uncultured Acidimicrobiia bacterium, assembly GCA_963844175.1. GTDB lineage: Bacteria > Actinomycetota > Acidimicrobiia > Acidimicrobiales > Ilumatobacteraceae > JALZMG01. Next base: position 51,549 of record CAWJNE010000020.1, on the reverse strand, counting down.
TGGCCGTCGACCTTGGTCAACGCATCGACCCAGCGACCCCAGTAGTGCAGGAAGTCGTTCGTCCCGGTCCGGCGGTGGAAGGCGTAGACGTAGGCCTGCGCGGTCGCACGGTGCCCGTCGATGACCGTCGCCACGTTGGACAGGTGGTGGCTGGTGTGCGCGAAGGCGTCGAGGATGCCGGCCAGGCGGTCGGCGATCGCCGCGCGCCCCCGGTACTCGCCCCAGTAGACGCCGACGCCGTCCTCCGTGAAGCACGCCGCCGCGCCCGCCGGGTCGTTGGCGTCGATGCGGTCGATGTAGCGCATCATCAGCTGCTCGATGGCGCGGGCCTCGATCAGCTCCAGCAGTTGGTCATCCATGGATCTCCTCTCGGTCCGGCGCAGTCGGCTCCACCGGGTCCGTCTCCTCGCGCTGTCGGCGCCAGGCGGTCGCCGCGAACACGGCCGCGCCGACGACGACGCCGAGCGCCACGGGAAGGCTCATGTGCGCTTTGCCGGGGTGGATCTGGGAGTGGTTGCGCAGCAGCTCGTACCAGACGAGCGCGAAGGTCGCGGGCGCCGCCAGCAGCGCGAACACCCAGAGTCGCGACGCGCCGTGGCGTCGAACGGCGACCACCAGGGCGACGAGGATCGCCACCCCGGCGGCGATGAGCACCGCGCGCGCTGTCGAGACATTGGACAACCAGTAGTCGAAGCTGACCTCTGTCGAGACACCGAACTCGTCGCGCACCGATTCCGAGCTACCCCCGAGCCGGAACTCCACCTTGTCGCGGATGGTGGTGACCGCTTCGTCCCACCCGAGCAGCACCACCGAGATGGCCCACCGGCTGGCCCACGTGAAGGCGAAGGCGCACGGCCAGACGATGGCGACGGCCACGGCGCGCTGGACCGCTGGTCGGAGGCCGTCGGTTCGCAGCATGACCACGGCGGCGGTCGTCGCCGTGGTCAGCATCCAGGGGATGGCCGGCGTCAGCATCAGGTCGACGAAGTTGTAGATGGCGGCGCCGAGAGCTGTGGCGATGAGCGTCGCCCGCCACCCGCGACGCACGGCGAGCATCGTCAGGGTGGGGGAGAGGAAGGCCGCGCTCGAGGCTGATGGTCTGGTTCAACGACGTCGATGGCGTGGCGAGGACGTTGGAGCCGAGCAGCAGCGGGAGCGTCAGCGCGAGGGCGTACATCGAGGACGTGCGACGGGCCGTCACCACGACGAACGATCCGGCGGCCAGCACGAGGAGCGCGCCGGCGATGCGGCGCAGCGCGTCGATGCCCCACAGGGCGAGCACGGGCCGGGAGATCACCGTCCATCCGCCCCAGTAGCGGAAGTACTCGGTCACGTGCTCGGCGGGCTCACCACGGGCCAGGGCGGCAATGTCCTCGGGGCCCGTTGAGCAGCTGCCGATGCGCGGCATGCGGGCGGCACGCTCGAAGGGGTTCAGGTCCGGTCGGCCCAGCCCGGTCCCCACGGCAACGCATTCGTCGAAGCTGGTCGACTCGGAGCCCATGTTGTCGGGACGCCCGGTCGGCCCGTAGGTGCCCTCGTCGATCGCTTCCTGGAGGTGGGTGACGATCGGATCGTCGGGGACAGCTTGCGCCGCCACCAGCACGGCGAAGAAGGCCAACTGGACAGCGACCAGGACGACCAGGACCTCGATGACCGTGCGTCCGAGACGGAGTTCGTCGTGGGGACCACGGTCGGGGACGGCCACCAACGGTCCGGTTCGCAGGTCCGTCGCGATCGTCGAGACGTTACCGGCGATCCGGCCGCCGCTGGAGGTGAGGCATCATCGAGCCGGACACGTTCGAGGGCGATACTCCTGCGGTGCGTCAACAGGTCACTGGCCGAGGCGCCCGTCGATGCGTTCGCGCAGCAGGTCGGCGTGACCCATGTGACGGGCGTACTCCTCGATCATCCCCAGGAGCACGTCACGCAGCGACAGCTGCCCCCCTCCGCTGCCGTGGTAGTTGTGCGGATCGTCGGCCGTGATCTCGAGGCTCGGTGCGTCCTCGACGAACTTCGTGGAGAAGTCGACCTCCGCCCGCCACGCCTCCCACGCCTCCGCGACGACCTGTGGGTCGGCGACCGCCCCGTCGAAGTCGCCGTCGCGGTCGGTGTCGGAGCCGTACAGCCGAGGCGCGTCCTGCCCCGCCATCAGCACTCGGAACGTGGCCCGTTCGCCGTCGGCCAGGTGCCGGACCAGCCCGAGCAGGGACATCGTCGACGGCGGGACGGACCGGCGCGCCATCGCCTCGGCGTCGAGGTCGGCGCACTTCATCTCCAGGGTGAGGCGTTGGCAGCGCAACGACTCCACGAGCGTCGTGCGCTCGTCGCCCAGCGTCGGTCCGTGCTCCCGGGGGTCGTCGTCGGACGGCGTGCCATCGGCGGTGAACATGTCGGCGCGACGAGAGGTGGCCATGTCTCGATCATCAGCGATCGGCGTCGCTCGTGGCGAGCGGGTTCTCGACGACGTGGCCATCGTCGGCGGGGTGTCGTGGTCTGCCAAGGTCGCGAAGTGCCCGAGCAGCGCCTCGAGGGCGGGATCGCCAACGCCGGACTCGTCGTCCGCGACGGGCCTCACGTGCTGCGGCCCTCGAGCCCCCACACCAGGTCGATCCACGCCTTCCTCCGGGCGGTGCGGCGCGCCGGGTTCGACGGTGCCTCCGTGCCGGTCGGGGTCGACGAGGACGGACGGGAGCGCCTCGTGTTCATCGACGGCGAGGTGCCCGGCTCGCCCTATCCGGACTGGAGCCAGTCCGACACCGCGCTGGCCTCGATCGCCAGACTGCTGCGCGCGCTGCACGACGCCGCCCGCCGGTTCGACGGCCAGGGTCTCACCTGGAACGACGGTCTGGCCGACCCGGCGGGCGGGACGGTGGTCTGCCACAACGACGTGGAGCCGTCGAACGTGGTGTTCCGCGATGGCGTCGCCGTCGCGCTGATCGACTTCGAGTTCGCTGCGCCTGGCCGCCCCGTCTACGACCTGGCCCAGCTGTGTCGACTCTGCGTGCCGATCGACGATCCGTTCGACCAGGCTCGGATGGGCTGGCGAGCCGCCGACCGACCGGCTCGGCTCCGGCTCGTCGCCGACGCCTACGGCTTGGACCGCGCCGGCCGAGCCGAGCTGCTCAGCGCCGTGGACGACGCCATCGACCGCATCGAGGCAGCCGTCCGCCGCAGCGTCGACGCTGGGAACGCGAACGCCGTTGCGCTGTGGAACCGCACCGGTGGGAGCGCCCGCTTCGCCCGCAGGCGCCGATGGTGGGCCGAGCACCACGATCAGTTCGCCGGCGCCCTCCGCTGACGTCTTCGTCGGCAGGCCGAGGCGTGGCGAGGATGGCGTCGTGACGGATCGCGATTGGGAGCATGCGGCCGACGAGTTGGCAGCCAAGGCGATGGCCGACGGTGAGCCGACGCGGTGGTTCGACGAGGTCTGGTCGGCCGGCGAGCGTGACGAGGTCGACGTGCCGTGGGACCGTTCGGAGGCCCATCCGTTCGTCGTCGCTCACGCCGCAGCAGTTGGCGACGGCGCCGGACGTCGGGCGGTGGTGGTGGGTGCCGGGCTGGGCGCCGATGCGGAGCATCTCGCGCAGCGTGCGTGGCGCACGGTGGCGTTCGACGTGTCACCCGCCGCGGTGCGCTTGGCCCGCCAACGGCACCCGGACTCCCAGGTCGCCTACCAGGTCGCCGATCTGCTGGACCTGCCACCGGACCTGGTCGGCGCGTTCGATCTCGTGGTCGAGGTGTTCACCGTGCAGGCCCTCGCGCCGTCCGTGCGCACCATGGCCGTCGGCGGGGTGCGCAGCCTGATCGCTCCGGGTGGCGAGCTGTTGGCGGTGGAGGTCGTGCGACCCGACGACCAGGACCCGGCGGACGGCCCACCGTGGCTGCTCGACCGCACGGAGATGGCGTCGTTCGCCGGGGTCGGTGTCGCATACAGCTCCTTGCAGGCCGTGGCCAACCCCCTTCGGCCCGACGGCCGTCCGCTCTGGGTCGGTGTGCTCCGCCGCCGGTGAACGTCAGGCGATCGGCGCTCCATCGGCCAGCTCCAACAGCAGCGTGGTGAGCTCCTCGGGGCGATTGCTGGCCACCATGTGGTTGGTGGCGATCTCGCGGTACTGCCATGCCCCGGACGACTTGGCTCGGAGCGCCGCCGCGTCGAACGCCGCGGACCCAGGTGCGTCGGGTTCGTCAGCGGTGGCCCGGATGTATGCCAGGGAGAACGGGAACTCCTCGAGCGGAGCGAGCAGCCGGACCGGTTCGGTGAAGCACCGACGAGGATGCTCGGTGCGCCGGGCGGCCATGAACGCCGCTTCTGCCGGGTCGTCGTAACGGCGGGACGGCCCGGGGACCAACCAGCGGTCGCCGACGGCGATCCGTTGATCGCCGTCGCGTCCAGCGAGACGTTCGACGCTGTCACCGTCGTCGGGGACGAAGGCGTCGAGGTACACGAGGTGGGCGACGCGATCGGCCACGTGTTCCAGGCACCCGGTGACGACCACGCCGCCGTAGGAGAACCCGACCAGGACGATGTCGACCAGGTCCTCGTAGAGGATGACGTTGGTGACGTCGGCGACGTGCGTGGACAGGCTCACCTGCGGGCTCGTCAGGTGGGCCCGCTCGCCGAGCCCGGTCAGGCTCGGGGTGAACACGACGTGACCGGAGGCGGTGAGGAGACGGCGGACGTGGCGGAAGCCGTGCGACCCGCTCCAGGCTCCGTGGACCAGCACGAACGTCGTCATGCGCCGAGCCTCGCATCCGCCCTGCCGGCGACGTCACTCGGCCGGCGAACTCCAGCACGTCCGGGCCGACCGGAGCTCGTCGGTGCGAGGGCCGGCGGCGGTCGTGTCGATGGTCGGCGCGGATCTCCTCGGGTGCGACGATGTCGGGGTGGCGCGTCGATGAGACGAGACGGGGGTCAACGCGGCAACGCGACGGCGGTGCTGACGGCATCAGTGTGGAGGCGGCCGCTCGGCGCTGCGTTCGCCGTCGCCGGCCTGCTCGTGTCGGCGTGCGGTGATGACGAGGGATCGTCCGGTGGACCGGCGAAGCCCGAGGCCGAGCGCGTTGACATCGGCGACGGCCGGCAGCTGTGGATCGAGTGCATGGGCTCGGGTGAGCCGACGATCATCCTCGAGTCCGGCATCCACGACGCCAGCGACTACTGGACCGTCGACCAGCTGATCCCGCCCGCCGTCGGTCCGCCGGTGATGGAGGGCCTGGCCGAGACCAACCGCGTCTGCCGATACGACCGACCGGGGACCATCGTCCCCGGCGACCCGCCGACGATCACCGACCGGTCGACACCGATCCAGCAGCCACGCACCATCGGCGGCGCCGTCGACGACCTGCACCGGCTGCTGGAGGCGGCCGATGTCCCCGGGCCGTACGCCATCGTGGCGCACTCATGGGGCGGGATGATCGGCCAGCTGTTCGCCCGGACGTACCCGGACGAGGTGCAGGCGCTGGTGCTCGTCGACGCCTTCGCGCCGGCGCTGCGCGAGCTGCTCGGTGACACGTGGGACGTCTACGTCGACGTGCTCAACAACCCGCCCGGCTCCGACGACCTCAGCAGCGATCCGGACTACGAGCAGTACGACGTCGACGCCAGCATCGAGGAGCTGCTCGGTGCGCCACCGCTGCGCGAGGGGTTGCCGCTGGTCGTGATGACCAAGACCGAGCCGTTCCCCGAGTTCCCCGAGAGCGCCGGGATGACCAACGACGACATCGATGCGGTCTGGCCCGAGGCTCAGCAGCAACTCGTCGACCTGCTGCCGAACACCCCCCAACTCGTCGCCCACGGCAGCATCCACTACATCCAGGTGACCGAGCCCGACGCCGTCATCGCCGCCGCCCGACTGGCGCTAGGACGAATCGCCGGCGAGGACTGAGGGGCCTGGACCGACTTCAGGACGGCGCCACCGCCGACGACGGCAGCATCGGATCCGATCCGTGGAGCGCACTCGCCGCTGCCGATCGACGATCGGGGTCGCGCCGTGACGGGAGGCGCGTGCTGACGACGAGGCCGAGCGCGGCGACGGCGGTCGCCGGGATCAGGGCCGCCGCGACAGCGGCGCCGGGGTCCCAGCCGGCGTCGGCGCCGAGCGTGACGATCACGCCGGTGGCGCCGGTACCGAGGGCGACACCGAGGTTGTCGAGCAGCTGCAGCGACGCCGTCGTCGCGCCGTACTGCTGGTCCGGCGCGCAGCGCAGCGCGAGCTGCGAGTGGGCGGCGTACCCGAGGCCCATCGCCAGCCCACCGAGCGCCCAGCCGACGTGGATGATCCAGAACGGGAGTGTTCCGCTCGCCGCGCCGAGGGCCACGATCACCAGCGCCGGCACCATCACTGCGTAGGCCCACCGGATGAAGGGCGCCTCGCCGGTGACGTTGATCCAGCGGTCCTGCATCCACGCGCCGGTGGTCCACATCACCGTGGCCATCGTGACCGCGACGCTCCCGGCGAACAGCGAGGCGCCACGTCCGTCGTGCAGCGCGTACGGCACGAACGTGTCGGCGCCGAAGAAGGCGAACGTCAGCAGGCCGCGCGACAGGATCACGCTCGGGAGGCCGGGTCGCGCCCGCAACGTCCCCGGAGGCGTCAGCCGCCGGAGCGGGCCGAGGCCGACGGCCAGTCCAGCCACCGTCGCCGGCACGAGCAGCCACCGTGACGCCGTGCAGCCACCCACGATCAGGGCCGCTCCGGCCGCCACTCGCACCGCCTCGACCATCCGTCGGCGCAGGAACGGCGAGACCGGCCGATCGGCCGCGGCCGTCGGGCCGAGCCGCGCCATCGCCGGGACGACGATCGACCCGGCGACGGCCACGAGCGGGAGCAGACCGAGGAACACCCACCGCCATCCGGCGAGGTCGGACACCCGCTCGGCCAGCACCGGCCCCAGCAGGCCAGGGACGACCCACGCCGTCGACAGCAGGGCGAACATGCGCGGTCGCTCGTCCTCGCTGAAGGCTCGGCCGATCGCCACGTAGCCGATCGCCGGGACCACGCCGGCCCCGAAGCCCTGCACGAACCGAGCCAGCACGAGCACCGGCATCGACGGCGCTAGACCGGCGACGACGAGCCCGACGGCGAACAGCAGCAGGCCACGGACGTACGGGCGAGCCGCGCCGCGCCGGTCGGCCTGGTCGCCGGCGTAGACGATGCCGATCATCGTCCCCAGGAAGAAGGCCGTGGTGACCCAGCCGTACCAGGCGATGCCACCGAGGTCGTCCTCGATGTCCGGCAGGATCGTGATCACCGCCAGCGACTCGAAGGCGACGAGCGTGACGACGGCGATCAACCCGACCTTCAGGGCCCGTCGCCCTCCGTCAGATCGCAAATCGCCGGCCATCCGCGGCACGGTACGACCTCAAGTGTCCTGGAAGTCAAGGTCGGCGCCCGGCTCCGCTGGGCGCTGGTTCAGGTCTTGCGCACCACGTACTGCAGGTGCGTGACCCGGCTCCCCTGCGTGATCGTCGGGCCATCGAGGAGGATCGGGGCGGCCTGCGCAGGGTCGACGTACCGAGTTCCGCTGCCGAGGATGACGGGGACGACGTCGAGGGTGATCTCGTCGAGCAGCCCGAGCTCGAGGCACTGGGTGGCCATGGTGCCGCCGTTCACGACGACGTCCTTGTCCCCGGCGATCTCGTGCCCCTGCTGAACCGCCGCCGCGACACCGTCGGTCACGAACGTGAACGGCGCGTCGGGGTGGGCCTCGATCCACGCCTCGGGCACGTTGTGCGTGACGACGACCACCGGCCGGTCGAGCGGATGGATGCCATCCCACCCGTCGGTCATGTCGAACAGGTGCCGGCCGACGACGAGCACCCCGACTCGATCGATGAACTGCGTGAGGTAGGCGTGATCCTCTGCGGAGAGGTTGAACGAGACCTCTGGGTGCGTGCTCGGGAACTCGGCCTCGCCGCCGTCGTACCACGCGAACAGGTGCTCGAAGCCCGACTCCTCCGGCCCAGCGATGTAGCCGTCCAGCGAGACACTGGCACTGGTCACGACCTTGCCCATCTGATCCTCCTCGGGTAGATGCGATCGTGATGGTGACCATGAAGGCGTCGAGAACTCATCGCCGGACGCAGGCGCATCCTGCGCCATCGTCTTCACCCTTGCTGGGGGTGCTCAGGTGTCGGCATCCGACGCCGCGCCCAACGGGCTCGATTGCAGCTCGGTGGCGGCGACGCCGGATCCGGCGATGCCGATCCCGGCGGCCTGGCGGAGACCGGAGCGACGAGTGGGGTCTTGATCGCCGGCGCCACGGCTGCACTGGCCGCCGGCGGTTTCGCCGTGCTGGCCGCCCGTCGCCGAACTGCCTGACCGCCAAGCGCGGCTGTCTCGCCGCCGGGACGCGAGAGGGTACGGTCAGGTCCTCGACGATCCAGCCGTGCTCGGCTGCCGTGCACGGCGCAGAAGCGAACTTCTCGGGGGTGGGATGATGAAGACCCGCACACGCTGTGCCGCTGCACTCGGCTCAGGTCTGCTCTTGATTCTCGGGACGTTCGCACCAGGCGGCGCCGGTGCGACCAACGTCCCAACGAGCGGCGGCGGCGCGGTGAGTTTGGAGCGCAATCCCGCCCCGCCCCCGGGATGGCAGGCCGCGGCCGCCCGGTTCGGCATCGAGTCGCCCGCGCGGGCGGCGATCGAGCGGGTCATCAACCCGGAGGATTACGAATGCGGTCCTGCGGAGCTCGACGCCTTCGTCGATTCGCTGATCGCCGAGATGACTCCGGCCGACATCGGCTTCCTGCTGGCCGACGGCGGCCTCGTACTGAACATCCCGACGTATGACGCCCTGATCTTCGGATCTGACACCGACGCTCGCTACGCGCTGCGCGCCGACTACGACCACCTGCTCACCAAGTCGTTCGGCGACGCCAAGCGGTTCTGGGACATCGAGTCCGATGACATCCAGCTGCACGCCATGCACGGAGACATGCTCCTCGACACGGCGCGGGTCGCTCGGCTGCTCGAGCTCTTCGGCGAGACCGAGGCTGAGGCCGCAGCGCACGCCGCAACGATCGCCCAGGTCGTCGCCACCAGCCCGGCGTTCGACGACGGCAACAACCCGATCTTCACGCTCAACGCCTTCGCCTTCTCCGGCGAAGGTGATCCGGACCCGTTCTTCGCCGCGCTCCCGGACAAGTTGATCTTCGGTGACGGCGTCCTCGACGCCCTCGACTGGATCGGGATCGGCAACGTCGGAGCCCGCGCCGTCATGGGCCACGAGTTCGGCCACCACATCCAGTTCGAGCTGAACCTCTTCGACTCGCCATTGACCGGCGCGGAGGCGACCCGGCGGACCGAGCTGATGGCGGACTCCTTCGCCACGTACTGGGCGACGCATGCCCGCGGCCTCTCGCTCAACGCCAAGCGCGTCGTGGACGCGCTGCTCACGTTCCACGCCGTCGGTGACTGCGCCTTCGACGACCCCAACCACCACGGCACGCCGAACCAGCGCAGGCGGGCCGCCGAATGGGGTGCCGACCTGGCTGCCGCTGCTCGGCCACAGGGCAAGATCCTCCCGTCGTTGACCGTGGCCCAGCTGTTCGAGGCGAAGCTGCCGGAGTTCGTCGCGCCGGATGCCGACTGACCCGTAGCCCTGAGCCGGGCCGGTTGAACGTCAGAGGTTGAAGCGGGTGAGGCCGCCCGGCTCGGTGCCCAACACGACCGTCGCCGAGCGCGGCTCGACGCGATACACGTGCCACGGCGGCGGGCCTTGCGATGGTGCGTTGAACGGCGCGGTGATGCCAGAACCGCTCTCGTCGGGCGCTACTGGCCACCCACTGTCCGCCCACGCCTTCGCAACGCGCGCCACCACTGGCGGGTCGGTCACCCGCTTGGCGTCGCCTTCGATGACGACGTCCGCGTCGCGGATCGACACGCTGATCGAGCAGCGCGGATCGCGTGCGACGTTGCTGGCCTTTCGGGTGCCCGAGCCCGTTTGAAACCAGAACCCGCCATCGAGCCACACGGCGCCGACCGCAGTCACGTGCGGGCTGCCGTCCTCGTTCAGCGTCGTCAGCCAGGTCGAACGAGCATTGTGCGCGTCCGGAGCGGGCGCCGATCCCTCATCGAGCTTCTTGGTCACCTCGGCCCAGTCCACTGGCGGGAGTCCGTCTCCTGCCCCCAGGTTGATGATCTCCATGGCACCGTCCCCTTGTCGTTTGCCGGCGCCGCGTGCGCAACGGCGGTGTTGAAGACCTCCCGTGATGAGCGAAATCATCGCGGTCCGCTGGACCTTGCCCGCACGGGCTGCGCGGCAGCGGCATCGGCCATCACATCGAAAGTTGACAAGTTTGGTCAGGAATACCATGATGGTGATGTGGTGGCCGACACGCACGAGCGCATGACGGTCGTGGCACACCTCCCTCGGCCGGACGGGCCGAGCTGTCCGGGCGTCTGATCATTCCCCGCCCGCTGCTCGTGTCCTTGGAGGATCATCATGAATCGCTCGACCTCGCTCCCTGTCGCCTCATCCGCTGCCTTCGATGCATGGCGCGCCCTCAGTTCCCGTGCCGTCCACCCGTCGAGGTGCGCCGGCGCTCAGCCGCTGGTGGCGACCATCGCCGACGGCCTCGCTGCGGTGGCCGTGCCATGGGAGCTGGCCACCGGACAGTTGCCCGACGAGCGCCAGTTCGAGCTGATCCTCTCGACGGAGTCCTACGACGCGTGGTTGATCCACTGGCCGGCAGGGAGCAGCCTCGGCGCCCACGACCACGGTGGGTCGGCTGGCGCGTTCGCCGTCGTGTCCGGCGTCCTCGAGGAGCACACCGTCGTCAGCGGCGTCGACGTGACGCGCCGTGTCGAGGCGGGGCAGTCGGTGAACTTCAACGGCGACCACGTGCATGCCGTCTGCAACCGCACCGACGCGGCGGCGACGAGCGTGCACGTCTACGCGCCACCGCTTCGCTCCATGGGCTTCTATCGGGACGACAACGGCGACGTCGTCCTCGAGAGCGTCGCCGAAGTCGGTCGCAACCGCTGACGATTGCGGACACGACCCGGCCGGGTGTTCTTCCGGGCGCAGCACGTGGCTACGCCTCCCATCGCCTCATCGGGCAACCTGGCGCACGTGCCCGTGCCCGTGGGCTACGACGCCGAGCTGCGTGTCCACAATGCGAGGCTGCGGCGCGTCTACGACATCGGCGTCGACGACCGTGTCGTCGACATCGGGTGCGGGACTGGTCAGACCACGCGTGATGCCGCGCACACCGCGGTCATCGGCAGCGTGTTGGGAGTCGATACCTCCGCACCTGCGATCGAGCGCGCCCGCGAGCTCGCGTTCGGTGAACGACTGCCCAACGTCACGCACGCAGTCGCGGACGCCGAGGTCCACTCGTTTGAAGACGAGGAATTCGACGTCGCGATCAGCAGATTCGGCACGATGTTCTTCGCCGAACCCACCTCCGCCTTTCGCAACATCGCAAGGGCTCTGCGGCCCGGCGCACGCCTCGTCATGATGGTCTGGCAGAACCACGACCGGAACGAGTGGGCAGTCTCGATCGACGACGCGCTCGCTGCTGAGCAGGTACCGCTGTCGGTTCCGAAGCACGCGATGGACCCGTTCTCGCTGGGCGACCCGGCGGCGGTCACCTCGATCCTCGACGCAGCCGGATTCGTCGAGTTGTCGTTCATCGACGTTCACGAGCCCGTGTACTACGGGCCGGACGTGGCTGCGGCACTCGAGTGGGTTGGCGGTTTCGCCGCGGTGGGGACGGCGCTGGAACACCTCGACCCGGCATCGACGGAACGTGCGCTCGACCGGCTCGCCCGAACGATCGAAGCCCACGCTCGCGCCGACGGCATTTGGTTCGATTCGCGGGCATGGATCGTCACCGCGCGTCGAGCCTGACGGTCAACCTCGGAGCTCGCGGTCGAACATGACCTTGGCCCGCTCGTAGGACCGCGTGGCGGCGGCCTCATGGTGGCGGGGGCCGTACACGCCGAACCCGTGGTCGGCGCCGTCGTGGATCTCGGCCTCGCCCTTGGTCAACGCGTTGGTCGCCTCGATGAGCGCCGTGTTGGCAGATGCGGGCTGCATGGTGTCGGCCGAGCCGAACCCGATGTACAACGACCCGGTGTAGGACGGCACGGCGAGGTGCGGCGAGTCGCTGTCGTCGGTGGTGCACAACGACGGGTGCAGGCCAACGCCGACCCGGAACTGGTCACCACGGTCGCGCAGGGTGCGCAGGACCGACCGCGCGCCGATGCAGTAGCCGATGCAGCCCATCGCGCCGCCCCGGGCGGCCGGGTCCGACCGCAGCCAGACGAGCACGGCGGCAAGATCCTCGGCGACTTGGTCCTCCGTCGTGCCCTGGATCAACCCGAACAGCTTCTTCATCTCGTCGTCGTTGCGGCCCTGCATCGTGTACCACGGCTCGGCACGGTGGTAGCGGTCGTGCGCCACGACGTAGTAGCCCCACTCAGCGATCCGGACCATCGTCTGCTTCGAGCCCTCGTCGAGCCCGGGACCGTGATGGAAGAACACGATGACCGGGAATGGACCATCGCCATCGGGCCGTACCACCTGCACGCCCATCGGGCCGTTCGGCGTTGCGATCTCTTCGGTGCGCGTCTGCATCCCGCCACTCTGCTGCGCGGCGACGAAACGGCAACGATCGGCCGAGCGGTGGAGTCGCAGCTCCCGACCGTCCAATACACCGATGGCGGCTTGACGCCGTACTTCGCAGCGAGGTCGAGGGCGGCGTCGAGCCGGTACTGTGCGGCGGCACGGGCACGTGCTGGAGGGGGTTCGATGTACCGGATTCGCACGATGGATGGAGACTGCGAGCGGGTGGCGCGCCATCGGAGCAGGTCCGCGCGAATCGCCGCACTAGCGGTTGCCGCCGTGACGGGAGCGGTGGTGGTTTCGGCACCAGCGAGCGCCGAGTCGACGACCGACAGTTTCGGGTGCACTGGGGGCGCCCAGACGTGGACGGTGCCACCGGGGGTCACGCAGGTCAGCGTCGTCGTCGAGGGCGCAGCCGGCGGCCCGAGCAACACCGCCAACCTGGGGCTTGGCGGGCGGGCCTCCGCCACCCTGAGCACGACCCCGGGGGCCACCTACACCGTGATCGTGGGCTGTGCCGGAGCCCGGTTCACCGTCGGCACCGGCGGCTTCGGCTTCGGACGGGGCGGGGACGGTGGCACCGGTGCCCCCTCGAGCGGAGGTGAACCGGCCGGCGCCGCCGGCGCCGGCGGGGGCGGCGGGTCGGCGGTCCTGCTCGCCGACCAGCCACTGCTGGTGGGCGGCGGTGGGGGTGGCTCGTCCGCCGCTGGTGGTCAGTTCCGCCCGAGCGGCGGCCCCGGCGGTGGCACGGCCGGTGGCCCGGGCCTCACCGGCACCGGCGGCAGCGGAGGTCATGGAGGAACCCAGTTCGCTCCGGGCGCGGGCGGCGCCGCCGGCGTCGACGGTTCGCCCGGTCAACCGGGTGTCGGCGGCACGGGCGGCGCGGGCGGAGACGGTGTCGCCCCCGGAGCCCAAGGCGTCGGCAACGGTGGTGGCGGCGGTGGCGGCGGCTGGTTCGGCGGTGGTGGTGGCGGGGCCGCCGTCGACAGCGGCAACGGTGGTGGCGGCGGCTCCGGCTTCGCCGCCCCCGGCCTCGATGCCGCCACCCTGACCAGAGGCGTGAAGGCCGGCAACGGTCAGGTCGCCTTCACCTACGACACTCCCGCCTGCACCATCACTGGCACCGCCGGGCGTGACGTGCTGGTCGGCACCGAGTCCGCCGACGTGATCTGCGGCCTCGGGAACCGTGACGTGATCGACGGCCGGGGCGGCAACGATCTCGTCTTCGGCGGCGCCGGCGGTGACTCGATCCGAGGTGGCAGCGGCTTCGACGTGCTGCACGGGGAGAACGGCGCCGACGCGATCGACGCCCGTGATGGGGCCTCGGGTGACGTCGTCACCGGAGGCAACGGCCGTGACTCGATCGCCGCTGACCCGGGAGACTCCGTCCTGCAGTAATAGTCCGGAGCTGCTCGCCAAGTCAGCGCTCAGCGACGAGATCAGTAACGATCCGGTGAACGTGTCGGCCGGTGATTCCTCCGTCGTGTCGTCGAGCGCCCTTGCGTTCGTCAACAACGCCTCGAACGAGCTCGTTGCTCGATCTCTGCCGAGGACGTCACGCTGACGTTGCGTCGGCGGGCCCACCGCTACGTCCGTCGACCTCAGGAACGACCAGACGGCAAGCGGCTCGCTCGTCATCGAGGACGTGGACGGGGCGGGTACCGACGTCACGGTCACCCTCGACGCCCTCACGCTGGCGCCGACGACGGACGGCGGCGCCAACGGCTGGGCCTGCAGGTCTTCGTCACGCTCGACGTCCGACCGGCCGAGGGTCCGGCGATCGAGGGGGTCGAAGTGGGCAGGATCAACCTGGCCGAGGTGACCTGCGCACGGCCGACCGGACCAGGTGATGGGGGTGTCGTGACGCCGGGGGAAGGCAGCTCGACGACCGTGCCGGAGGCTGACGACGACCTTGCCGAGACGGGTGCCGGTACCACGCCAGCCGTTGCGCTGGCCGCGGCGATCTTCGTCACCGGCGGTGCGTCGGCGCGCCTCGTGGGGCGTCGCGGATCGAAGCGCTGACGGCGAGCCGCTTCCGGCGGCGGATTTGCGCCCCGCGGCGTCCGTTCTGCGGCAGGATCCAGGTGTGGAGCACGTCGACGTCGACGGGATCGAGGTCGCCTACACCCAGGCCGGCTCCGGCCCGCCGCTGGTCATGCTCCACGGCGCCCCGGCCGACAGCCGCACGTGGCAATGGATGCTCCCAGACCTCGCACGAGACCACACGGTCATCGCCTGGGACGCGCCGGGCTTCGGCCAGTCGGCGGACATCGACGAGACCTGGCGGGCAGCGCAGTTCGCCGATGCGCTCGCCGGCTTCATCGCTGCACTCGGCATCGAGCGGCCGCACCTCGTGGGCCACTCGTTCGGGACGATGGTGACCCTGTCGTTGTTCGACCGCCACCCGGCGGTACCAGCCAGCCTCGTACTCATCGGTGGCTACGCCGGATGGGCGGGGTCGCTGCCGGCGGCAGAGGTGGCACGACGGCGCGAGATGTTCCTCAGCATGGCCGACCTCGGTAATTCGTTCGACCCGAAGTCCTACCCGGGCCTCTTCACGGACCTCATCCCGCCCGACCGCGATCGGGTGCTGGCGTCGATGTTGCGTGAGAACATCCGCCCGGCAAGCGTTCGAGCGGCCGGTCACACCGGGGCGGAGACGGACCTCCGCCCCGTGTTGCCCACCGTCGACGTAGCGACACTCGTCCTCCACGGCGAGGCCGACGCGCGGTCTCCCCTCGCCAACGCCGAGATGCTCCATGCGGGCATCCCGGCATCACAGCTCGTGGTGCTTCCCGAGCTCGGCCACGCCTGTGTGGTGGAGGACCCCACGGCGTGCTCGACGGCGATCCGCCGGTTCGTCGGGGACGTGGGCTGAACTCAGCCGATGGACCTCCTGACCGCGCTCGACGCGGCGACCGATGAGTTCGGGCGACGGCTCGCCACGGTCGACGAAGGGGCCTGGTCGCTGCCAACGCCCTGTCCGGACTGGGACGTGCGCTACCTGGCCGCGCATGTCGTCGGAGGGAACCGCTTCGCCACGTTGGTGATGGACGGGATGGCGGCATCGGATGCCATCGACGAGGTCATGTCGGCACCGCAACTCGGCGACGACCCGTTCGGCGCATGGACGACGGCCGCCGCTGCTCAGATGACGGCGTTCCGGGCGACGACAGCCTTGGAGCGCCTCATCGATCATCCGGTCGGGACGATCTCCGGTCGGGCGTTCCTGGAGTTCAGGGTCTTCGACATCACCCTGCACGCCTGGGACCTGGCGCGCGGGCTCGGGATGGACGAACGGCTCGGGCCCGACCTCGTCGAGGTCGTGCTGGGCATCGTCGAGAGCGGCCCGCCCGGGATGGGGTTCGGCATCGTTGCGCGTGGAGCGGTCAGCGAGCGCTCGTCGCCACAGGCACGGCTGCTCGAACTGACCGGTCGCGACTCGGCGTAGGGCGCGCGGAACAGCTGAGGACTGCTCAACGACGACGCCAGCGCCGACGCGGCGAGGACCCTCGGTCGTCGACGTGCACCGGCTCGTACACGTGCAGCGCGGTTTCTGCGCCGTGCCAGGCAGGCAGCGTCGTGCGCGACGTTCGGGTCCAGAGCGCGTCAACGCCGCACGTGCAGGCCTCGGTGGCGACATCGAAGGTGCACGCGATGCAGGCGTCGGTCTCGCCGAGCCGGGCGTGGAAGCCGCTGTCGCCCGTGCGCCCGCCCGGACCCTCACCGACGAAGACGACGCGGTCGCCGCCGGCGGCGTGGTACCCGTCGACCGCGTCGGACGCCCACGTCTCGTTCCACGTCGGCCAGACGAGGAGCAGGGTCCGGTCGGCGTACCGCGTGACGACGCGCTCGTCGCCCGGATCTACACGGTGCCAGGGCCGCACACCGGCGAACCACGCGTTGGCGGGCGAAGGGGGCGGTGCCACGTCGTAGGCGATGACGTCGACGCCGCGGCGGGCGAGCAGCGCCGCCCAGTGGCCCGTGCCCGCGCCCAGCTCGAGCACGCCACCGGGCGAACCGGCGACGATGGCGTCGAGCGCCTCGTCCGTCGACACCGCGAACCCGTAGCGCCGAAGGACCTCAGCCTCGAGTTGCTGATCGCCGCGCGCCCGGGCCTCGGCCACGAGCAGGGGCATGTCGTCCAGACCCCAGCGTTCGGGATCGCACCATGCAACGTCGGTCATCGCCACGACCCGGCCATGCCCCCAAGCCTCGCGCCGCTGCGTGTGGCCGCCCTCCCGCCAGTTCTGCTAGGCGTGATCCAGACAGGTAGGTAGCCGTCCGACGGGAGAAGGCACGCATGGCGTCGTATCCGAAGCACGTCAATCACGAACTCAGTGCGATGGCGTGTCCCGCCGGCCTGGGCGACGTCGACCTGTTCGGCGATGGCGCGCAGGAGCACTGGTACGAGGCGTACGAGATCCTGCACAGCGAGGCACCGGTCCTGCGCATCGAGGGCGGGGGCCTGACGCCCGACACCGATGCCTTCGTGCTGACCAAGCACGCCGATGTCGCCCGCGTGGTCAAGGATCCGGAACGGTTCCCGAGCTTGACGCAAGCGCGAGTTGGCGCCTTCTCCGACCAGGGCCTGTCCCCGGAAGACACCTACGGCACGTACCACAACTTGATGCAGGCGGCGATGGTGTCGCTGCGCCCGACGCAAGCGCTGTACATCCGGCACCGCAGGGAGCTCACCGACCCGTGGGTCGGGCCGGGGGCGCTACGCCACCGGGACATGATCACGAAGCACGCCAACGACCTGCTCGACGAGTGGATCGGTGACGGCACGGTGGAGTTCATCAGCCGCTTCGCCCGGCCGCTGCCGCAGCGGGTCATGGCCAGCCTGCTCGGGTTCCCGCTCGAGGACATCCCGCAGCTCGCCCGTTGGGGCGATGCCGTCGTCACGCCGTTCGTCCACGGCACCGGGCTCAAGCACGAGCTCACCCCGGAGCAGACCACGGACATGCTGGCTCGACTCGACGGCTTCCAGGACTACATCTACGAACACGTGCGGGCCAAGCGCCTGGACCCCCACGACGACATGGTCAGCTTCCTGTGCGACGTGCACTACGAGGCGCTCGACCGCAAGCTCACGGACCTGGAGATCGCCGGGATCGTGCACGCCATGATCATCGGCGGTCTCGAGACGACGCAGTACGCGCTGGAGGAGCAGGCCCAGCTGCTGTGCGAGCACACCGGCGCCTTCGAGCAGTTGCGTCACGATCGAGCAAAGCTGCGTTCGTTCACCGAGGAGGCGCTGCGGATGCGCTCGCCGACCCACGGGCTGTCGACCCGCGCCACCTCGCGGGACGAGGTCTTCCAGGGCGTCGAGGTGCCGGCGGGCTCGCTCCTGCACCTGCGCTTTGGCGCGGCCAACGTCGACGAGGAGGAGTTCGCCTGCCCGTTCGATCTCGACCTCGACCGGGCAGGGGTCACCCGCCACGTGGCGTTCTCCACGGGCCCACGGGTCTGTCCAGGCGCCAACCTGTCGCGCATCGAGCAGCAGATCGCCTGGGGGGTGTTGCTGGACCGGATCGAGTCGATCGAGTACGGCGACGGCAACGACTGGCTGCACCAGCCAGGGATCATGCTCGGAACGCTCAAGCTGAACCTCCGGTTCACCAGCGCGAAGGCGCCGCTGTCACTCGGTACTGGTCGAACGAGCAGCATGGGCTGAGGACACGGCTGGTCGCCTTGCTCCGCGCGGGCATTGCGCCTCCGCCACGAGGCGACACGTGGCGGGATTGATGGAACCTAGGCTGCCTGATCCACCTGGTGACGTCTGCGACGACTCGGCGAATCGACCGACGGTGACGACGGTGGCAGCGGCGAACGAGGCGAGTTGAGCACCGCGACTGCGGCGAGTGTCGAGGGTCGCCGGCGTGCCGCGGCGTGCTTGTCGCTGCTGGCACTTGCCACCGAGGTCGTCGTCGTTGTGCTTGGTCTGCACGGGCAGCTGGCTCGGCTGCCGGCAGCGGTGGTGCTGCTGCTCGTGGCGACGGTGTGTGGCTGGTTCGGCGTCACGCGTCGGGGGCTGCTGCGCAGGCTCGGCGTCGTCGTCGCCGTGGTCGCCGCCAGCCTGTTCGCGGTGGTCGTGCTCACGGCGGAGGCGCACGGTCTGATGCTGCTCGTGGTACTGGCGCTCAGTGCCTGCTCCGTCGGGCTGACTCGGTACGCGCTGCGCCGTGACCGCCGCTCGATCCGTGCGCTGCAGGCGCCGGGTACGCCCGTTGAGCCGGCGCGTCACGGCGTGCTGATCGTCAACCCGAAGTCGGGCGGCGGGAAGGCGACGCGCTTCGAGCTGGCTGACGCGGCGCGCCGGCGTGGCATCGAGGTGGTCGTGCTCGAGCCGGGCAGCGACCTCCTGCAGCTTGCCGAGTCCGCCGCCGATCGCGGCGCCGACGTGATCGGGATCGCCGGGGGTGACGGCTCGCAGGGCCTCGCCGCGTCGGTCGCCATGCGCCGCGACGTCGCCCTCGTCTGCATCCCGGCGGGCACCCGCAACCACTTCGCGCTCGACCTCGGACTCGATCGCGATGACGTGGTCGAGGCGCTCGACGCGTTCGGTCACGCAGTCGAGCGTCGCATCGACCTCGCTGAGGTGGGCGGCCGCGTCTTCGTCAACAACGTGTCGCTCGGGATCTACGCCAAGATCGTGCACTCACCCGAGTACCGCGATGCCAAGCGCGAGACCACTGCGAAGTACCTTCCTGACCTGCTCGGCCCGGGGGCGCAGCCGTACGGCATGAAGTTCACCGACACTGCCGGCGCGGTGCACGACAGCGCCGAGCTGATCCAGGTCTCGAACAACCCCTACGCGCTCAGTCGGATCGCAGGCTTCGGCACCCGCCCCCGGCTCGACACCGGGACCCTCGGCGTCTCGGCCGTCGAACTACGTGGCGCCGCGGACCTGTCGCGGCTGCTGGCCGCAGAGGCCGCCGGCCGGTTGCGACGCGTGCGCGGCTACAGCGAGTTCGTCTGCACGACGTTCACGGTTGAATCCGACCGGCCGGTCGAAGCGGCGATCGACGGCGAGGCCGTGCTGCTCCACCCGCCCCTCGAGTTCCGAACACTCCCCGGCGTCCTGCGAGTTCGGATCCCCACCCACGCACCCGGTTATTCACCCGCTGCGCTCGTGCCACCGTCCACGTGGTGGACGGTGCGGGCGCTGCTCCGGACCGTCGCCGGCCGTGCCACGCCGATCGACGAGACGCAGCGTTAGCTGCCTGCCGGGAGCCCGTCCGTGCGCTCGTCGCCGCCGAGGGTTGGATCGATGTCGCGGAGCGCTTCGCCGATCGAGGCGTAGAAGTGGTCGCGGTCCAGCGTCTTGAAGAGCCCGTAGTCGTGGACGAGGTCACGGAGGCGTGTGCGCAGTTCAACGAAGGCAACGTGGACGCCGTTGGCATTCAGCTCCGTGTCGAGGCGCTCGAGCATCCCAGCCGCAGTGACGTCGATGTCGGTGATGGCCTCGCACTGCAGCACCACCCACGCCGGCCGGCGCTCCTCCACGAGGTCGCGTACCTGGTCGGCGAAGATGCCGGAGTTGGCGAAGAACAGTGGCGCCTCCCAGCGGAACACCACCACGTCGGGATGTTCGACGAAGCCGTCACCACCCTGGTCGCTGTGCCAACCCTCGCGACCGGGTACGCGTCCGAGCACGACGCCGTGCGGCCACCAGTTCCGATGGAAGAAGAGCAGGATCGACAGCACCACCGCGACGACGATGCCTTCGAGGACCCCGAGGAAGACGACGCCGGCGCTGGCGACGAGCGACAAGAGCACGGCAGATGGTCGGAACCTCCACACTCGGGTGAGCAGCGAGAAGTCGGCGAGGGAGAGGGCCGCGGCGATGACCACCGCGGCCAGCGCCGAGTTCGGCAGGTTGGCCAAGAGCCCGTTGAACCACACGAGCAGCAACACCACGATGCCGGCGCCGACGATGCCGGCGAGCTGGCTCTTGGCCCCCGATTGCTCGGCGACTGCCGTGCGGGAACTGCTGGCGGAGATGGCGAATCCTCGGAAGAAGCCGGCGGCGATGTTGGCCGAGCCGATGCCGATCATCTCGCGGTTCGGCTTGACTTGTTCGCCTCGACGGGCGTTGAACGAGGTGGACAGGGCGATGGTGTCGGTCAGGGACACGAGCGTGATGCCCACTGCGGCGAGGAGAAGCGGCACGACGTCACCGATGTCGGTCCACGGCACGGCAGGCGTCGGCAACCCCTTGGGAAGGGTGCCCACCGTGGCGATGTCGAGGCTGAACGCGGCGGTGGCGAGGGTGGCGCCGACCACTGCGACCAGGACGGCAGGAACCTTGCGTGTGACTCGCGGGAGCACGAGCAGCACGGCAAGGGTGACGAGGCCGACGATGAGCGCCGTGCCATCGCGTTGGTCGAAGTTCGTCACGAACTCGCGCACCTCCTCGACGAAGGTGTCCGCTTCCGTTGAGAACCCGCTGAGCTTCGGCAGCTGCCCGACGATGATGACGATCGCCAGTCCGTTCATGTAGCCGATCTGCACCTCGCTCGAGAGCAGATCGGCGACGAAGCCCAACCGGCCGACGCCGAGCCCGATCTCGATGAGGCCGACCAGGATGGCGAGCATGCCGGCCAGTGCGATGGCGGTGGCAGGGTCGTCGCCGGCGACGACGAGCGGGGCGATGGCGGCGAAGATCAGTGGCCCCAGTGACGAATCGGGGCCGAGCACCAGAATCCTCGATGGGCCCATGAGGGCATAGCCGACGAGGCACGCGATCGTGGTGTAGAGACCGTTCACCGCCGGCAGTCCGGCGAGCTCGGCGTAGGCCATGCCCTGTGGGACCAGGATCGCCGCCAGCACGATCCCGGCGACGACGTCGGAGCGCAGCCATCGCCGCTCGTAGGTGCGCAGCGATGCCACGCCCGGCACGTAGCGCTCTACCGCCGTCATCCGGTCATCGACGTGATCCTCCATGCGCCCCCGTGCGTCTGCGTTCCGCCGGTCTGCGGCCGGCTCGGCGCTCCCAGCATCGCATGGGCATCGGATCCGCGGGATCGACCGACGGCGGGCGGCGCCCCGCCGAGTCTGAGCCAATCTGCGGCGAAGACTGGCGCGTGTACAGTGCCCGTCGATTGTGACTGCCGAGGGGGACGGACCTGGTGGCCGGGACCGATGGCGCCTGGTGCCGATCGTCGGCTGGATTCGCTCCTACCAACGGCGCTGGCTGCGTGGGGACCTGATCGCCGGGTTCGCCGTCGCTGCCCTGATCGTGCCGAAGAACCTCGGCTATGCCGGGATCGCGGGGATTCCGCTGCAGAACGGCCTCTACGCCGCAGCGGCCGGTGCGATCCTCTATCCGATCTTCGGGACCAGCCGGCAGATCTCAACCGGACCGAGCTCGGGACTGGCGGCTGTCGCCGCCAGCGCGGTCGCCGTCGCCGGGATCACCGGCACGGACGACGTCGCGTCGTTCGTCGCCCTCATGACGCTCGCCTCGGGTGCGCTGTTCCTCATGCTCGCGGTGGT
This sequence comes from uncultured Acidimicrobiia bacterium, assembly GCA_963844175.1. Lineage (GTDB taxonomy): Bacteria > Actinomycetota > Acidimicrobiia > Acidimicrobiales > Ilumatobacteraceae > JALZMG01. The sequence goes on along the minus strand of CAWJNE010000020.1, from coordinate 29,472 downwards.
GCGAATGGGCTGGATCGCACAGTTCCTCTCGCGGGCCGTGGTCACGGGATTCCTGTTCGGAGCAGCGATCGACGTCGTGATCGGCGAGCTGCCGAAGCTCACCGGGACCGACGCGAGCGGCTCGAACTCGCTGCGCGAGCTCGGGTCGTGGTTCCGGGGTCTCGGGGACGTCGATCTGGCCACGGTGCTGGTCGGCGGAGCGGCGCTGGCGGTTGTGTTCGGATTGCGGTTCGTCGCGCCCGCCATCCCGGGTGCCCTCGTCTTGGTGATCGGCGGTCTGCTGGCGTCCCGACTGTTCGATCTCGCCGCTCGTGGGGTCGCTCTGGTCGGCGAGGTGCCACGAGGCCTTCCGTCGTTCGAGGTCCCCGACACCGACTTGCTCGGGAGCCATGCCGGGACGGTCGCCGCCGCCGCCGTCGGGCTCGTCCTGATCGGCTTCTCCCAGACGGCGGGCGATTCCAGGACGTTCGCCGCCCGGCACCGTTATCGCGTCGACATCAACCAGGAGTCGGTCGCCCAGGGCATGGCGAACGTCGGTGCCGGCCTGGTACAGGGGATGCCGGTCTCGACGAGCCTGTCGGCCAGCTCGCTGAACGATCACAGCGGAGCACGAACGGGCCTCGCCTCGATCACCTCCGGCCTGATCGTCGTCCTGACCCTCCTCTTCCTCGCCCCACTGTTCTCGGATCTGCCCAAGCCGGTGCTCGCGGCGTTGATCATCGAGGCCGTGGTGATGGGGATGATGGATGTCCCCGAGATGCGCCGCCTCCTACGGGTGCAGCCGTTCGACTTCTGGATTGCAGTGGCAGCCATCGTCGGGACCTTGCTGCTGGGAGTGCTCGCCGGCGTGATGGTGGGCGTCGGACTGTCGTTGATCTGGCTGATCTCGGTGGCGACCCGTCCCCCGATGCCGGTGTTGGGGCGGGACCCGGAGACGAAGTACTTCCGAGAGCTGGACCAGAACCCGGGCGATGAGCAGTTCCCGGGCCTGGTGGTGCTTCGGCTGGACGGCGGCCTGTTCTTCGCCACGTCCGACGCCCTCGAGGACCGCGTCCGGGAGGTCGCGCTGTCGACATCCGGCATCCGCGGGATCGTGCTCGACTTCGTGGCCGTTGACTTCATCGACTCTCAGGGGTCGGCGAAGATGAACGAGATCCTCACCCTCACCGAGCAAGCCGGCGTTGCGCTCCGCCTGGCCCGCGTGAAACCGGCCGTCCAGGACGTACTGCGACGTGACCGTGTCCTCGAGCGCCTCGGTGACGAGGGCTCCTACCTCAGCGTCGCGCAGGCAGTCGAGGCCCACATGAGCTCATTGGATGGGGACGAGCGTCCCCGTGGGGCGTGAGGTGGGTGGGCGCGCTCACGTCAGGTCGGGGTGACGGCGGGTGCCGACGTGTAGATGTTCAGGCCGAGCGTCTCGGAGAGGTGCCTGGTGAGCAACGTTCCGCGAACGCTGTTGCCGGCCGAGTCGAGCCTCGGCGAGAACGTCCCGAGGCCTCCCTTGCCGGGCGCGACCGTGACGATTCCACCGCCCACGCCGCTCTTGCCGGGTAAGCCGACGTCGTACATCCACTCCCCGGACCGTTCGTACAGCCCGGCGGTGGCCATCACGGCGAGCACTCGCTTGCAGATCGCCGCCGCGATGACTCGCACGCCAGTGAGCGGGTTCACGCCGCCGCCCGCCAGTGTTGCTCCCATCACCGCGAGGTGCTCGGCACTCACCATCAGCGAGCATTGGCGGGTGTAGATGTCAGTGGACTCGTCGGGATCGAAGTAGAGCCGGTCGTAGCTGTCGAGGAGATGGGCGATGCCCTGGTTGCGGAGGTTCGTCGCCGCCTCTGACTCGTAGATCTCGCCATCGAGCTCGAGGTCACTCCCAGCGAAGCGTGACAGGCCGTCTCGGACGTAGCGCCACTTGTCATCGGCGGTCGCCCCCGGAATGAGGCTCGTCGTGGCGATCGCCCCGGCGTTGACCATCGGGTTCATCGTCCGGTCGGCGTTCAGCTCGATCGCCATCACCGAGTTGAAGGGGAGACCGGTGCTGTTCACGCCGAGCTTCCGGCGTGCCTGGTCGTGACCGATCGCGTCGCACACGAGCGCGAACACGAACGGCTTGGACACGCTCTGGATGGAGAACTGGTGGGTGGCGTCGCCGATGGCGACGGTCTGGCCACGGGCGCTGATGATGCAGGCGCCGAAGAGCTCCGGTGGGACCCGGGCGAGCGCCGGAATGTAATCGGCCACAGATCCCTCGTCGACCGTGCGGTAGCGCTCGTAGGCGTCGACCAGCAGCCCGCGGACCACCTCCTCCCTCGGCAGCTGTCCGGTCGAGACGTTGTCGTCGAGCGCTACATCCGCATCCCCTTGCATGGTGTTCAGTCTCGCTGAGGAGCGTCGCGCCTTGCTCACGCAGTCCACGCCGTTGACCGCCGACGCCGTCTCGTCGCCTCCATCGCCGACGCGTGACCTCAGCCTGCGCGACGCTCTCCACGGCACCGACGACACCTGACCACGCCGATCCGACCTGACCCAGCGGATGCGATCCGCGCCACACAGGAGGCCGAAGTCCGATGACCGAGACCACCGAGCTCCCCGGAGAGCCGGGCGGCACCGCTCATCACGGCCCGTCGGCCGACAGTGACGTCACCGCCACTGACCGCGCCGAGCGCCCTACGCCGATGCCGAAGATCGGTGTGTGGTCGTGGAGCTTCGTCGGGTTCGTCGCCGCGGCCATCATCATCGCCTTCGTGCTCGCCGCGTTGAGCGAGATCGTGCTGCCGATGACGTTCGCCGCCGTGCTGGCAATCATCTTCAAGCCACTGGTCGGAGTGCTCGAGCGACACGGCATCAAGTCGACCCTCGCCGCCGGACTGGTCGTCCTCGGCCTGATCGCCGTGATGACCGGTGTCGTGGTCGCCACCGTCCGCGGCGTCGTCGACCAGGCCGATCAGATCGGCACGGTGACCGACCAGGCGCTGGCCAACGCGGCAGAACAACTCGACGCCGTGGGGATCGATCCCGCCGCCCTGGACGAGGCGCGGGCGGCCACCGAGTCGGCCGCTCCGATGATCGCCGAGGGCTTCCTCACCAAGTTGGTCGAGGGCGTCAGCAATGTGATCGGCCTGGCCAGTGGAATCATCCTCGGCGCCTTGATCATGTACTACCTGGTCAAGGACGGCGGCCACTTCCGACGAGCCGTCGTCGGCGCGTTCGGACCGGCACTGCGCGGTGACGTCGACGGTTTCATCGGAACCACCTGCCGGGTCCTGCGCGACTACGGCAAGGGCCGCACGATCATGTCCGCCACCGTGTCGGTCGTCATCGGCATCGCCGCCCTGCTGCTCGGCCTCCCCCTCGTCTTCACCATCATGGTCGTCAACTTCATCGGCGGCTACATCCCGTACATCGGCGCCTTCATCGGTGGCGGGCTGGCCGTGATCGTCGCCCTCGGCGACGGCGGTCTCCCCGATGCCGCCATCATGCTGCTCATCGTGCTCGCCTCGAACCTGCTGCTGGAGAACTTCGTCGAACCCAAGGTGATGGGTCACAGCCTCGACATGCACCCGCTCATCGTCCTCGTCGTCACCGCCATGGGTGGTCTCGTCGGCGGCATCGTCGGTCTGATCCTGGCAGTGCCTGCCTACGTGATCACCCGCGACGCGATCTCCCGCTTCCGCTCCCGCGGCATCGCTGACATGGTCGCCGGCCGCGCCCAGCCAGCCGTCGACCGCCTCCTCAAATGACTTCCGCGATTGCTTCGCGGCTACCGTTGCGTCGGAAGCGATCGTCGAACACGAACGGGTTGCGCACTCGTGTGTTCGGGCGACGTGAAAGCAGCAGTCACGGCGCGCTGGTCGCGGGCTCGTGGCCGCACCATTCGACCCGACCCGACCGACGGTTTGCGCCGTCGGTGCGGACACGAACAGGAGACAGACATGGCCAAAGATGACGCGATGTTCCTCTACATCGGCACCTATCCGAGCGAAGCCGCGGCGCGTGCCGACTACGACATCGTGAAGGATCTCCACACGGTCGATGTCGTTCACAGCTACGACGCCGCCGTCGTCACGAAGGACTCCTCCGGCAAGGTGCACGTCAACAAGGACGAGACGGCGACGCGCCACGGAGGCTGGGGAGGTGCGGCAGCGGGTGCCGTCGTCGGCCTGCTGTTCCCACCGGCGATCCTCGGCAGCGCGCTCGTCGGCGGCGCCGTCGGCGCTGTCAGTGGCCACCTGTGGCGCGGCATCTCCCGTTCTGATGTCAAGGAGCTCGGCGAGCTCATCGACAGCGGCGAGGCGGCACTTCTCGTCGTCGGCCAGAGCAACCTCGAGGAGGCCCTCGAGAACGCCGGCCTGAAGCCGGACAAGCACGTCACCAAGCAGGTTGACGCGAAGAGTGCCGACATCGACGCCGCCGTCAAGGACGCCGCGGGCCAAGGAGGCTGAGCAACGGCGAACGACTTCGACGTTGCCAGGCCGGCGGGTGGGCGTGCTCGTCCATCCGCCGGCTGCCGCCACCTCAGCACGATGCGCGACCGAACCGCGAGGGAGACCAATGAAGCGCAGCGACCACTCATCACCCACGGCCCGGCGATTCGTCGCCTGCCTGGCGATCGGCGTCCTGGTGGCTTCGTGCGGTGACAGCGACGACTCGTCGTCGACCGCCACGACAACTGCGCCGGCGACAACTGCGGCACCGGCCACCACTGGAGCGCCGGCCAGCACTGCGGCGGCGGGCTCGACGAGTGAGAGCTCCAACGCCGCGTCGGGTGACGTGTGCGCGGATCGGGACGCGTTGCGCACCTCGGTTGAGGCGTTGCAGGACGTCGACCTGGTTGCCGAGGGGACCAACGGCGTGACCACCGCGGTCGGCGCAATTCAGGACGATCTCGCCGCCTTGCGCGACTCAGCCGATGCCGAGTTGCAGCCAGACGTGCAAGCGGTCCAGGACGCGCTCGACCAGCTGCAGACGGCGGTCGCCGACCTCGACTCCGGTGGCGCCGCCGCGGCCGCCGTGACGGCGTTGTCGAACGTCGCTACGTCGGCGCGAACGTTGCTCGACTCACTCGACGCCGGCGTGTGCGGCGGATCGACCACTACGACGTGACCATGCCTGCACATGGCCAACAGTCAGTCTTCGCATCCGAGGCCGTCGCTGTCACGGTCGAGGTCGTAGATGTCAGCGCCGACAACGTCCACCGGTCCGGCGACGTAGGCCGGGCCGTTCCCGGAGCCGCCGGCGCAATCGACGTCTGACGCGACCGGCACGCAGCCGCCCGTGTAGTTGGGGTCGCAGCCGCCGGTATCGACGATGGGCGGCGGTGCGGCGGGGGGAGGAGCGGGCGCGGGTGGTGGCGCGGGCGGTGTCGTCGCCGGCGTCGTTGGGGGTGGTGGTGGTGCGGTCGCCGGCGTCGTTGGCGGCGGTGTTGTGGTCGCAGGTGCAGTCGTTGGGGGCGTCGGCGCCGGCGTCTCCGGCCACGGGGCGATCTGCTGTTCCGGGCAGCGGTCGGTGAGCAGATTGCCGATGCGGCCGTGCTCGGATTGGTCCATCGACAGGCCCCAGCGCGCCTTGATGGCGACCCAGTCGGCGAGGTACTGACAGACCTGCTCGTCCGCCGGCGGAAGCCAGTTCGATGGATCGGCTGCACCCTTCTCCTCATTGATCTCCGTCGTCACGACGCGCAGCGTCCGGGCATCGGCAAGGTCGTTGGCGAACGCGGTGAGACGGATCGGGCTCCACCCCCAGGCTCCGGAGTCGTGTGCCTCCTTCAGCGCGACGACATGATCCACGCTCACCGCTGCCGGATCGGTCCACACCGCCCCGTCGTCGACGGATGGCCATTCGCCGGCGACCACCGTGCAGCTGTTCGGTTCCACCTGTGCGGCGGTCAGCGACTCAGCGATGAGGACTTCGCTCCGCGTATCGCATCCGTCTCCGTCCTCGTCGGCGGCATACCCGAAGAGGTCACGGTCGTAGCCCTCTTGGTGCTCGTTCTCGACGGTGATGTAGGCCAGCACATCGAGCGCCATCACCGACCCGGGAACGGGTTGTGTGGTGGACGGCGGAGCGATGGTCGTGGGCGGCGGAACGGTCGGTGCGGCTGGAGCTGTCTCGGCGGCTGCGGAGCCGGCGGTCGTCGGTGGCGCCGGCGCCTCGGTGGCCGTTGGCGCCACGGTGGTCTCCGATTCCGGGGCATCCGTGGTGGTCTGGTGCGTCTCCGCGTCGGCCATCTTGCCGGCGCAGGCGAGTCCCGGCAGGGCCAGGCCCAGCACGGTGGCACCGGCGAGCCAGACGTGACGGTGCCGCTTGGCGGAGGGGTTCATGATGGGGGTTGTCCTCGTCGTGGTTGTCGTTGTTGTCGTTGGTCGTGGAGCTCGCGCCGAGCTCGCGTTCTCGACATCGAGGCGGGCAGAAGGCGCCGCGCTTCGGTCGTGGCGGCTCTGGAGGCGTAACGGCGGCGGCCTCGCCCAACGTCGTCTCCCCGACGTGCCCGCCTCTACGGGGCGAGTCGGCCGGACTGGCCTGCCAGTGATCGGCGCGGTCGCTCAGCTCAGACCGGTCCTTGGATCTGTAGGCGTCAGGACGGGACTTCGCCGAACTTCACAACGTCGAGCATGGGCACGTCATCTTCGCTGAGCGAGCTACCCGCGGCTGGGGTCTGACCAACGACGACCCAGTTGCTGTCCATGAGCTGCTCCCGCCCCTGCCCGGTGGCGTCCCGACTGTCGGAGTACCACAGCTCGGTCACCGCCTGAATGTGATCCTGGGCCTGCTGGAGATCCATGCCGACGACGTCGGGCATGGCGCCGGCGTCCCCGGTCTCGACTGGCTGTGGATCGGCCGCTGGAGCATCGACCGTGGTCGGCGACGGCCGCTCGGTGTTGCTCGACTCGGCACGATCGGCCGAGCAGCTGGCAAGGGTGCCCGCACCGGCCAGGCCGGCGAGGACGATGCCAACCGCCGTGATGCGGTGACCTCTATGGGTCGGAAGGTTCTGCATGATGTTCCTGTGTTGGCGGCCCGGAGGGCCGTGGCGCGTGCGAGCGCACGCCTGTGAGGTGACGACTCCCGCCGATGAAGCGACTCCCTCGCCTGGAAGGTACCGATGTGGGAGACGTTCAAGCTTCCGACGGGAGACCTCACGGGAGCTTCTTACCGACCCGTGCTGACGTTGAAGTGCTCACTGTTCTGGCCCGACCTGGGCGGTCGTGTGCTCGTCTGAGTTGGCCCCACCTCGCCGATCGAGCGGTCCGCGTCGGCGGAGTGCTGGCCGTGAACGGTGGCGGTCATGGCGGCGCGGTCGAGGGTGGAGTTGTTCGAGCATGTCCGTCAGAACGCGCCGGCCGGAGCCGGACGTATCGGTCCGTCGGCTGGCCGCGCAGTTCGGGACTCAACCTCATCTCCACGTGACCTCACCGCCCGGGCCGGCCGCCATGACGTGAACACGCGGCGCCTCGGTCGTCTCGGCGAACCAGCGGAAGCACGCTCGAAGCGCTCGTACCTCGATCGCCAGGGCGGTTGTCAGGAAACGGTGGGGCAGTGGATCACTGGCGTCCGTCGTCGAGCATCTGATCGCTCGTCGTGGGCCCTGTCAGGCGGGCTTGATGTTCTGGTTGCCACTGAAGCGGTTGGTCGGGTCCCACTGCGCCTTGATGGCGGCGAGGCGCTGGTACTTGTCGTCGCCGTAGGCGGCACGGACGCGGTCCTCGCCTTCGTCGCCGATGAAGTTGAGGTAGACGCCGCCGTTGGTGTAGCGGGCGACATCGCGGCGGAATGAGCGGGCCCACTGGATGTTCTTGTCAGTGTCGGCGGGGTCGTCCCACAAGGCGAAGGGGTGGGTGATCCACGACACCGTGCGCTTGGTCATCGGTGTGGCGTCCTCCGGGACCCGGGCGATGGCTCCTCCCCACGGCACGAGGAGCTGCTGGGAGAACGGGGATTGCCGCTCGAAGCCGTACTTCACGAAGATTTCGAGCGCCTCGTCTGGGAGCGTGTCGTGGTAGTCCGCCGACCAGTAGTTGTGCAGCCCGGGCGGGTCGTCGATCATGCATTGGAAGTCGGCGTACGGCATCGGACCGACCAGATCGACCTCAGGAGCTAGCTCTCGGAACGGCCTGATCGCCTCGGCGCCCTCGTCGACGTCACCGGCCCACAGTGCGGCGATGGCAACGAGCGTCGTGCCTTGCAGGTGGGCTGGAACGAACTCCTCGGGCGGTCCGGTGAGCAACACGAGCGCTGAGCCGAGTTCGTCGGGCGCGCCGCCGGCGACGTCACGGAAACGCCGGGCCACCTCGGCTGCGGCATCACCCGGCCACAGCAGCAGTCCGGCGGTCACGAGCGGGCCGACCGGGTGGAGACGGAACACGAACGAGGTGGCCACACCGAAGTTGCCTCCGCCGCCGTGCAATGCCCAGAACAGGTCCGGGTTGTCGTCCTCGCTGGCGGTGACCTGACGGCCGTCGGCCGTGACGAGATCGACCGAGATCAAGTTGTCGCAGGTGAGCCCGTACCGCCGCTCGAGCCAGCCGGAGCCACCACCCAGGGTGAGACCGGCGACGCCGGTGGTGGACACTCGTCCCCCTGTGGTCGCCAAGCCATGCTCCTGGGTGGCGCGGTCGAACTCGCCCCACGTCGCCCCGGCGCCGACGCAGACCTGCCGGCGGTCGGGCTCGACCTCGATTCGGTTCATCGGCCGGACGTCAACGACGAGTCCACCGTCGTTGACCGAGACTCCGGCGACGGAGTGGCCACCGGCACGCACGGCGACCTCCAACTCCTCGCGGTCGGCGAGCGCGAGCGCTTCGACAACGTCGCTCGGTGATGCGCACTTGGCGATCACGGCCGGCCGCTTGTCGATCATTGCGTTGAAGACCGTGCGCGCCTCGTCGTAGCGCGAGTCGTCCGCCCTGATGAGATCCATGGCCCGTCCCCTTGGTCTTGTGGATTGCGTGAGCAAGTCGACGGCGCGAACCACCGACGGTGCGTGTGTCAGGCGAGGCGGCGCAGCATCGTCGTCGTGGTCCCCGGCGTGTAGCAGTGCCCGGCGCGGTCAACGAGCTTGCGCCACTCGTCAGACGCCGCCAGCGTCGCGTTGGCTGCTTCGACCTCGTCGAGGTTGTCGGCCGCGACGATCCAGGCGGCTCCGCCGTAGTCCCCGGTGACCGACGTGATGAACAACGTCTCCTGTCCGGTCAGCCTGGTGAACGTCTCGGCAAGTTCGACACCAGTGGCCATCGCCTCGCTGAATGCGCCGTTGGCAGCGACGCCACGGGTCAGCGCGATGAACGGTTTCGGTTCGCCCGTCGGCGCGCCGTGCACGACCTGCGAGACAACACCGACCAGCGGGCTGGCGAACAGGGCGTTGTTCTGCTCGGCCCACTCGTTGAACCCGTCGTCAGCCGCAAGCGCGTCGTCGGCGGCCAACACTTCGGCGAGGTGCTCGACCCGCGCCGTCCACATCACGGTCAGCGGCTCCGGGCCGAAGATCGTGCTCCACGTGAACACCGGACGACCGATGATCTGACCGGCCTGCTGGCCAACCTCGATCGCCGCAGTCACCGCGGCCCGCGGCGTCGCCGGATTGACGACGCGATTACGCCCAACGAGATACATGCCCATGCTCCCTCTCCGCCGCCCGTCCAGACGGCCCACCGACACCGTCGCGCCACGCTGGTCGGGTGTCAAGCGTCACACCGTGCAGGCCACCGTCCGTTACCAGCGCCCGCAACCGCCGGCACACTCGTCAATCCTCATACGATCCGGCGCCAGCCGTCTCGGCGAACTCACACCCATCGGCAATCGTGTGGCATGGGACGCAGACGACGGGCGTCCGTGCGACCGACCTCGAGCCGATCAGAACCTTGCGGCCAGGCGGGACGACTCGCCGCCGAGCCGACATCGCAGCTACGTCGCGGTTCCACAGCTCAGTTGACCCCTCGACGTCCGTGAACAGGAAGGTCAGCGTCCCGGTGGGCAGACCCCACGACTCACTTCGCCGTCGCCACGCGTTCGTCAAGGTAGTCGACCACCATTGCATTGACAGCCCGCAGCACGGGGCCGTTCGGGCAGTGGTCGTTGAGGGCGCGCCGTACTGTTGTGCGTGGGCACCGGGCCGGCGGAGGCGATGACGGTCCATCTGGGCGCGATCCGTCCCAATCGGCGATCTGGGCGCGTTGAGGCCCGGATCCGAGGCTGAGCGCGCCCGGATGGGCGATTTAGACCCGGGTCCTCCACCGTGTCATCGACTCGATGAAGGCGCCCGGCAGGCCAGGGCATGGCGCGTCACCCACGAGCTGTACGGGTGAGTCAACGTGCATGGCGAGAGAGGTGCGAGCGATCGGACTCACAGCGTGGTGACGAGTGGGCGCACCTCGTTCCAGAAGCGGTGGAGTTGGTGCAGTTCGTCGGCAACTGGCCAGATGTAGACGCGTTGCACGCCTGCCTTGGCGAACTCAGCCAACTTCTCGGCAAACAGCTCGGGAGGTCCGATCGGGAGGCGTTCGCGGAGCATGTCCTCGGGGCGGTGCACCGTGGGTACGACCCGTTCTCTGAGCACGCGATCGGCTTCCGCACGGTCGTCGGTGATGTAGCACCACATCGTGGCGAGTGCGTTCGGGAACGTGTCGGCAGCCCTCCCATGATCAGCGAGTTGCGAGCGCAGGGCTTGCCACGCCTGGGCGAACAGCTCCGGCGTCGTGTTGTAGGCAGACGCCAACCATCCGTCGGCGAGGCGCCCCACACGACGGAGCCCGGCCTCAGAGCCCCAGCTACCGACCCAGATCGGTGGTCCGCCCGCCTGCGCTGGAAGGGGATGCAAGGACAGTCCCTCCGTCGAGTAGAAGCGGCCGACGAATGGTGCGCTCTCCGGGCGCCACAACGCCCGCAGGACGGCGACCGCCTCGTCGAAGCGCGGCCACCGTTCCGAGAAGTCGAGGCCGACGGCGGCGTAATCGTCGGGCGAAGATCCTGCACCGACCGCCACGAGCAGACGACCGCCCGACAGCCGATCGAGAGCCCCCAATGTCTTGGCCACAGGCACCGGTCCGCGCACCACCACGAGCGCCACCGTCGTCGCCAGCGTCATCTCGCCTGAGTGCTCCATCACTGCCGCAAGCGCGACTGGTCCGTCGAGCCAGGGCACCGAGAAGACCATGTGGTCGTTGACCGCCAGGGCGACAAACCCGAGTTGCTCAGCAGCGTTCGTGTACGCGACGAGGTGATCGAGCGTGTACGGATGTCCCCCGAAATCCATCAGCGGGAGATGAGCCCCGAACTCCATCTCGTACCTTTCTATGTCGCGAGACCCGGCCTCACAGCCCGGCGACACCCCGGCACCCACACAAATACATGTTCAGCGCCCTCCATGGCGACGGCGCGCCGCACTCTCGACCTTGACCTCCCCAGGCCCGCTGGCGAGCGCCGTGGCGCTGTCGATGATTCGCCGCGCCGCAGCCACAGGGATCTCGTCGTCATCGATGTCGCCAGCCGTTCGACCGGGTCGGCGTCCGCTGGCGGCCCCTTCACACGCAGCGCCGGGCGGCGTCGTAACGTGCGGGCCGTGACCACGCGCGCTGTGTCCTCCCTCGGCGCCGGGGCGGCCCTGCTGTTGCTGGCCGCCGGCTGCTCGTCCGGCGACGACGACAGCGGCGCGGTGTCGGCCTCGCCGACCGCCACCAGCGGCGCGGCGGCGCCGGGGACGACGGTGGCGCCACTCGACCAGCCCATCATCAGCGGCCACGGCCAGGTCATCGCCCAGCGGGTGGTGGAGCTTGGCGGCGACCCTCGCCAGTGGCGGGTGGCGTCGTCCACGTTGCCGACCGGTGGGGAGCCCACCGACCTTCCGGGCTCGCTCGCCATCGTGGTCGCCGACAGCGGCGCCGTCGAGGTCGTCGAGCCCGAGCGGACGACGCGACTGGGGCCTGGCGAGGCCGCCGTGCTGGTCGAGGGCGCTGGCGCGACCGCCGTCGTGCCCGGCCCGGACGACGCCGCCGTCTGGACGATCGAGCTGTCGAGCGGCGACGGCGACGGACTGGTCGGCGAGCCCTTCACCCCGCTCGCAGGCGCCAACGACGTCGAGCTGCACCGGGACGTGCTCGTGCCCGGCGAGCTGTTCCCGATGACGAGCCGCGGCACGCCTGCGCTCGTGCTCGTCACGGCCGGCGCGGTCGAGATCGCGGCCGAGGGCACGACGACGCCGCTGGCGGCCGGCACCGCCGCGACGTTCAGCGGCGACATGGCGATCACGAACTCCGGCGCCGGCGACTTCGCCGCCGTCGTGGTGGCCACGCTGACGTCGCCCGACGGCGTCGAACCGGCTCCGCCGCCGTCCGACGGGGTCGAGCCGCCGCCGGCGCCGCCGTCCGGTACGGAGAGCGGCGTGGCCACGGTCGCGACCGTCGCCCCGACGACCCCGCCCGACCGCGACGAGGACGGTCTCAACGACGCCGACGAGGAGGAGTTCGGGACCGATCCCGACAATCCCGACTCCGAAGGTGATCACGTAACCGACGGCGACGAGGTCCACGAGTGGGGCACCGATCCGATGGACAACGACTCCGACGACGACTTCCTGACCGACGGCGACGAGGTCAACATCACCGGGACCGACCCGACCGACCCCGACACCGACGGCGACGGGCTGGGCGACAGCAACGAGAACCCGAGCGGTGCCGACCCGAACAATCCCGACACCGACGGCGACGGCTTCGGGGACGGCGCCGAGGTGGCCGCGGGGACCAACCCCGCAGATTCGACCAGCACGCCGTAGCGGCGAACGGCACGAAGAGTCGGGCCCCGTGTCAACCCCGTCGCAGCACCTACTGCCCGCTCGGGAGCACGACTCGACGGGACGCACCGACATCACGCGCGCTCACGGCTGATCGTCGATCCTGCCCGTCGGCGCGTTGTTCGCACCGACTTGATTCCGTTCTGTGCCGCATCCTTCGGGTCGTCGATACGCCTCGCTACCGGCAGCATCGATCGCGGCCGTTGTCCGCTGTCTTCATGGTGGCGCTGTCGAGCAGTCTTGAGTGAACGGACGGAGATCGAGAGCTCGCCGCTGTACCCGCGGCATCGACGGCGAGGTGTCGATCAGTGGCGAGGGCGATCTGGCCGCATTGAACGTCCTGCTTCGCTAGCGCTCCGCTAACGGTCCGGCATCACCGTGTCGATGTCAGTGATCGCGCTCACCTTGGGGGTGAGCGCTCGGACCGAGGAGTGAGATGGCACCGTTCCACGGGGTGTTGAAGGGCACGAGGCAACCCACCGCGCCGATCGATGTCGGGACGGCGGGTCGACCGTGACGAGCCCGATCGCCCAGCACACGGATTTCACGAAGGACGTGCTCGGCCGTTACCTCTGCAACGGCCTGGACGAGGCGATCGCCAGCACATCGGGTGTCGATGGTCGACCGTTCGACATCATCATCATTGGAGGTGGATCCTTCGGTTCGGCGCTCGCGCTCCATGCGGTCGTCCGCGATAGCAGCCGCGACCATCGCATCCTGGTCCTCGACGCTGGGCTCTACGTCGTGGGCGAGCACGTCGAGAACCTGCCCGGCATGGGCCTGCGACCTCCTCCGCCCACGACGACTGATCCCGGGGTGACCCGAGCCGAGGTGTGGGGTCTTCCGTGGCGCTCGAACGTGCCCATCGGCTTCCCCGGCATCCCCTACTGCCTGGGCGGTCGCTCGATGTTCTGGGGAGGGTGGTCCGCGGAGCTGACCGAGGCCGAGACGCCGCACGACATGTGGCCCGAGCGGGTTCTCCGAGAGCTGCGGGTTCACAGTCCTGTCCCAGGCGACGAGCCGTACTTCCGCCAGGCAGCCGAGCAGATGGGCGTCACCCAGACGAACGACTTCGTGTTCGGCGCCCTTCACGAGGCGCTGCGCCAGCAGATCTTCGACGGCATTCAGAGCGGTGCGGTGGCCGACGCGGTCCCGCTGGCCGATCTCCCACTGCACGTCGATCCCGTTCCCGACGTGGTGGACAAGGACCTGCTGAAGCTCGAAGCCCCCCTGGCGGTGCAGAGCCGTCCGCCTCGCTCCGGGTCCTGTTCGATCGACACGTTCAGCGCGATGCCCCTGCTGATGGAAGCGGCCCGGCGGGCGCAGACCGAGTCGGGCGGGAACGACCGGCTCAAGCGCGTGATGGTGGTGCCCAACTGTCACGTGACGCAGCTCGAGACCGAGGTGGAGGCGGGGGTGGGGCGGGTCGTCGCCGTGCACGTCGGTGGCGGCACCTCCATCCCGGTCCCGGCACGCGGCGTCGTCGTGCTGGCCTCGGGCACGATCGAGAGCACCCGTCTCGCTCTGCTGTCGTTTCAAGGGACCGCTGGCTACGACCTCATCGGCACCAACCTCGTGTCCCACGTGCGCTCCAACCACACCTTCCGCGTCCCCCGACGGGCGCTGGACCACCTGACCGCCGAGCCCGCGGAGCTGGAGAGATCGGCGCTCTTCGTCAAGGGCAGCAAGACCCATCACGCCACCGACGGCACCGTGAGCCACTTCCACGTCCAGATCACCGCCGCCGGATGCGCTGGACAGGGCTCGAGCGCTGAAGCCGAGCTGCGCGACCAGATCCCCGCGGTCAACCCGATCGAGAACCTCCCGGCGGTCGACAACGACCATGTCGTCATCACGTTGCGCGGCGTCGGCGAGCTCCAGCCGCGCAATCCAGCCAACCGCGTGACCCTCTCCGGAGACACCGACGAGTTCGGCATCCGCCGCGCGTTCGTCAGCCTCGGCGAACCACGGGCCGCTGCGCAAGCCGGCGAGACCATCCAGACCACCAACGACCGGGCGACGTGGAACGCCATGGACGCGATGGCCGACGACCTTCGAGCCGTCATCGTCGGGACCTCGACGAGCGACATCCTCGGCCATCACCGCGACGGGCTGGGCACGACCCACCACGAGGCTGGGACGATGCGGATGGGCACCGACCCTGCGAGGTCCGTGACGACACCCGATGGGCGCTTTCACAACGTCGTCAACGCCTACGTTCTCGGCCCGGCCCTCCTGCCGACCATCGGCTCGCCCGGCCCGATGCTGTCGGGTGTCGCGCTCGCTCGCCGTCTCGGCGATCACCTCGTCGCCCCGCTGCCAGCGCCGGATCTCGAGGAGGGCTTCGAGTGGCTCTTCGACGGAACGGCCGACACTGCCCGGCACTGGGTGCAGGCCGGTCCCGGCGACATGCTCCTCGACGAGGACGAGGGGCTGGTGACGACTCGAGCGGACGGCGACATCGGCCTGTGGTTCTTCGGTGACCGCGGCTTCGCCGACTTCGTCCTCCGACTGCAATTCCGCATCGACGCCCAGAGCGACAACAGCGGCGTGTTCGTGCGGTTCCGCGATCCACGGTCCGCGCCGCCTGACCCCGCCGAACCACGACTGGGTGCGAACCCGGCCTGGAGCGCCGTCCACACCGGCTTCGAGATCCAAGTCGACGACCTCGCACGCGTTGACGGCGCGGACTGCCGCCGAACCGGCGCCCTCTACGACATCGCGACGAACGGTGGCCCGACGACGCAAACGTGCTCGCGCGGCTCGGCGCTTCGGCCTGGTGCGTGGAACGACCTCGAGATCACGGTGTCAGGCGACTCCTTCGCAGTCCAGTTGAACGACCACGTCACGAGCGTCTTCGCCAACGCTGACTCCACCCGAGGCGTCAGCGCCCGCCACGATTCCTCGTCGGGCTTCATCGGCCTGCAACAGCACACCGGCAGCGTCTCCTTCCGAGCCGTGCGCGTGTGCGAGATCGCGGACGACACGCGACTGGACCTGACCCCGCGGGTCGCCCGAGGCCTGTTCGCCTACTCGTGACGCGCAGGGTGCGCCGCGGAGCGATGGACGACGGGTTGTCGGGTCGCCGCGTCCGGGCGGTCGGCTTGGCGCAGCAGGATCTGTGTCTGTGGCTCAGGGGTCACGCCGAGCTCGTCGAGCATCGCGCGGGTGCGATGTCGCACGGCGTCGGTGCGTCGTTGGTCGTGGGTTCGCAGTGCGGCGGCGATGGCGAGACGGTGGGCTCGCTCGGAGTAGGGGTCGAGGTCGAGGGCTCGTTCGGCATCGGTTCGCGCCCTGTCGGCGTCGCCGCGGACCAGGCGGAGCTCGCCGAGTTCCAACAGGCTGTCCACTTGCACGACGCGGATGTGTTCGATCTCGTGCTGATGTCCGGCGACGCTGGCAAGGTCGGCGAGTGGCTCGCCGCGCCACCACGCGGTCGCGGCGTCGAGGAGCGCGATCGTGCGCCCGGGGTCGCCTTGACCGCGGTTCTGGTCGGTGTCGCGCTGGAGCCGGTGAAGCTCCCACAGGTCGACGAGGATGTGGTCGGAAGGATGCAGCGTGATGGTCGCTCCGTCGGCGCGCAGGTGGTACGACGCCTCGCCGGTCGGACGCCCCGGTTCGAGCAGCTGGCGCAGGTACGTCAGCGTCACCCGCAGGTTCCGCGAGCCGTCGCGCGGCGACAGGTCGGGCCAGAGCAGGTCGATGGCCCGCTCCCGGCTCAGCGTGCGGTGGACGACCAGCAGGGCCAGCAAGGTGCGCACCCGCGTTCGTCGCAATGTCGCAGGTGCTGTGGGCACACCGCCGAAGGCGACCTGCAAGGGTCCGAGTACGAAGATCTCCAGCGGTTGAGCCGGTGTGGCTGGTAGGCGAGCCAACAGGTCGGCAGCGGCCGGGCCGCACCGGGCGCTGCCGCCGGCGAGGTGGCGAAGCTCGGCGCGCGCCGGCTCCGGAACCTGGTCGACCAGCCACTCGGCGAGCGCGAGACCATCTGCCTGACGGGCGCCGTGGAGAAGCGCTGCCAGCTCGATCGCCCAGGGCAGCGGGAAGGAGGTGAACACCTTGCCGGGATCCAGGGCAGTTCCACGTCGAGGGTGCCCGGCGCGCAGGTCGACCAGGCACCGGCTGGCTCGCCGGGCGTGCTCATGGGTCGGCCCCATTGGCGCCTCGTCCCAGCGGGCGCGCACCGAAGGATCGAGCACGTACACCAGGGGAAGGAAGCGGCGCAAGTGCTGATCGAGGATTGGGCTGTCGGCGTGAGCGGCCACAACCTGAACGATCAACGGGGCCGCAGCCTCGTCGTCGTGGTCGACGACCGCGCACAGCGCTCGCGCGACCGCGTCGAGCACGGCGTCCCTGGCGTTGCTCGTGGCGTCGGCGACCGGGCTCGATCCGGTGACCAGCCGATGGACGCTGTCGCGCTGACCGGTCGAGGCCAGCATCGCCGCGACGACGGTGCGACGCACGAAGAAGTCACGGGAGGTGACCGCCGGGATGTCGACCGTCGACCGGTTGAGGGCGAGCAGCTCGGTGGGTTCGCCCGCCATCCAGCCGGCGATCGCCGACAGGTAACGGGCGAGCCGGTCCGGGCGGTCGACGAGGAGACGGCGAGCCACGGCCACGGCGTCGTCGGCTCGACCACTGAGCAGCAGGTTGTGGATGACCAGATGCTGCACCGCAGTGCTGATCGCCGGTGGGACCAGCGTCAGTGGGGCAGCATCGAGCTCGGCCAGGGCGCCGGGGAGGTCGCCGGACATCTCGGCGACGACGGCGGCGATCGAGCGTCGGGCGACCTCGAGCATGGCCTGGTCACGCGATCCCGGGACGCGGTCGGCTCGCGCGGCGACCTCGACGAGGCGGGCGACATCGCCTCGCCGGTAGGCGACGACGGCGGCGACGACGAGCGCCACGATCAGCCCGTCGCTGTCGCGGTGGCCGGCGAAGGCCGCTGCAGCGGCGTCGAGCTCGGCGTCGACCGATGCGTCCATGTAGTCGAGCGCATGACCGAACGCCCCTCGGAGGAGCCGGGTGTCGGGGGCGTCCGGACTGCCGCGCTCCAGCACGTCGACGAAGGGCCGCACGAGGTCGACGGGCAGTGCCGCCGTGTTCCGGCGGACGGCCTCGCGCGCCACTGCGGCGAGCGCGTCGAGGTCGTCGTGGGCCATGGCCAACGCGCCGGCGCGAGCCAGGTCGTCGTCGGCCAGCAGCTCGCGGACGACTCGTCCGCGGAGCGCGGCGACGTCCTGTGCGTCGAGATGACGCAGCAGTGCAGCCGCCCAGAGCTCGTGGGCACGGAAGCGGTCGTCGTCGGTCCGTGAGACGAGCGGAACGGTGCGCGCGAGGTGGGCGAGGTCGACCGGTTCGCCGACCACCCGCTGGACGCGATCGGCGTTCGTGTAGCCGAGGTGGGCCAGCGCGAACAGCGCCCGTCGCCGCGGCCCGGTGAGCTGGCTGAGGACCTCCTCGTGGGCGAAGTCGATGGCCACGTCGGGTCGCACCGCCAGGGCCAGGCGCACCAGTGCCGGCCAGCCGCCGAGCTCGATGGCGGCCTCGGGCCTGCGACCCAGCCGATCGGCGATGGCGGCGATCTCGTCAGCAGTGAACACGAGGTCGTGCTCGCCCATCTCCAGCAGGCGGTCGGCTGCACGCAACCGCGAGAGGGCGGCCGGCACGGTGTGGCGGGTGGCCAGCACGACGTGGGCGTTGTCCGGAAGCCGACGGATGATCTCGTCCACCAGCGCCGCCCCCGACGAACCCGGCCGGATCTCGTGGGCGTCGTCGAGTACGACGCAGACGTCGAGCGGTGAGAACGCGGTCAGGCTCTCGACGATCTGCCCAGCCGGGCTGCGCGCCGGTCGGTCGACGCCCAGGGTGCGCAGCAGCGCAGCCCCCAACGCTTCGCCGTCGACGTCGCCGGGCGCACAGGCGTGCCACACCTCGATGCCCGTTGGCGCCAGCGAGTTCGCCCGGACGGCCTGCGCGAGCAGCGTCGACTTCCCGAAACCCGCACCCGCCTGGATCAGGGTCACCGGGTGGGTCCAACGATCCTCGAGTCGGTCCAGCAAGCGTGGTCGCACGATCTCGTCGGGCAGCGGCAGGTGGACTCCGACCGGATGAGGACCGAGGTCGCGGCCGCTCCCCGGCCCTCGTCGGCGGTTCCTCACCGCTCCTGCGCGATCGCTCACGTACGCGCCTCCCTCATCGAGACGGGTGGTGGTGTTCACGCTACGCGCCGGACCACGCGGAGGGGCCAACTCCTTCGAGCGGGCATTTCGTGGGCACGACGGGACTCGAACCCGGGACCTCCACCGTGTCATGGCTCGACGGCTCCGGTCGGAGTTGTGGTCGAGTGCGTACTTCGAGGCAACCCTTCGACGAGGTCGGCTCGCACACTCTGCCGCGAAGTGTCTGCAAATCGTGTCGGCGGACGTTGCGACGAGCCTGCTCGTCCGAGGGTGGTATGTGGCCCGGAGGTGGATGCCCGACCTGCCGTGGCGTGAGATCTCCGCGATGATCGTTTGACGCTTTTGCCTCGAACTGCCGCTCACTGATTGGTCACTCGTCGCGCACGTGCGCGAGTCGCGGAACACGGCGGCGACCAAGCCGGCGTGCTGGTCAGAGATGACCTGCGACGCGGTGTTGCTGACGGGCAGGTAGGTGGCGTCGAGGTAGATGGAGGGGAACGCGATGTGGTCGCTGCGACGGGTGCGGAACGCAACCGCTGGGCCCTCGGTCCAAGGCCGGACGTCACCGTTGTCGTCGCGGTCAGGGCCGACGTTCGCCGGGCCGCGGGCGGCGGGCTGACGGTGACGACCGGACGTCAGCGGGGAGGACGAGACGCTCCCCGGGAGCGAGCACGCGGACGCGGTCGCCGAGACCGATGCGGTCGAGCTCGACGCCGAACCGGTCGACGGGCTCAGTGAGCCAACTCGGCGGCCGGTTACGCAGGATGGACGGGCTGTAGGTCCCCCAGTGGATCGGGACGACGACTCCGGCATCGAGCAGCGCGGCAGCTTCCGCGGCCGTGCGGGGATCGAGGTGGCCGGGACCCAGCTTCGGTCCCCAACCCCAGATCGGCAACAGCGCGACGTCGACCGGTGCCAACTCTGCCATCTCGGCGAACAGGTCGGTGTCGCCGGCGAAGTACACGGTGCGACCCGACGAGCGCAGCACGTAGCCAACGGCACGCGCCGTGATCCGGGTGTGCGGACCCCGCCGCGCGCTGTGGCGCGCCGGCACCGTTCGGACGTCGACGGAGCCGAGGCGCGTCGTCTCGCCCGCTCGCGTCTCGCGAACGTCCGTGAAGCCACGGCCGCGCAGCAATGAACCGGCGCCGAGCGGGACAATGAGCGTGGTGTCGTGTGGGAGCAGACGCAACGACGGGATGTGCAGGTGGTCGAAGTGCAGGTGCGAGATGAGCACCGCGTCGACGCCGCGGCGAACCTCGTCGTCAATGGCGACGTGGCGCCGCAGGTGGGCCACGCGTGCCGTCAGCAAAGGATCGGTTGCGAGCCGGACGTCGGCGAGATCGATGAGGACGGTGGAATGGCCCACCCAAGTGAGCTGGTCTCGAGAATCCGGCGGCGACACCGACGGGAGCGTACGACGCATCATTCCGTCGAGTGATGACGCGGCTGGCTCGGTGGGCGCCTGTCCGGTCGCCGCGGATCGCCAACGACGGGCAGACGATCAGCCGAGCGACGGGGCTGTTGCCAGGAGCCAGCCGACAGGTTGCCGTAACGTTGCCACCCGGCCGCTGATGTTGTGGCGCCCTCAGTCCGCCAGACTTGCTAGCGGCGGGGGGCGCACCCGCTGCGAGCGGAGCCGCCCGGGTCGTCTGCCGCCTTGCCCGCCCGCTGGCGGCTGACGACCCAACACCGCTAGCGCGACTCCAACGACTGCCGCGGCAGGCAACGGTGGCCTCGTCGAAACGCCTACCTATCGGCAAATCGGTCGCGGTCAGTGAGGAACTCCTTCCGAGCCTGCACGTCCGTCGAGCGCATGCCGAACGCCGAGTAGGGGCGACGTGGCCAGCGGGGTCAGGGCGACGGCGGCCATGCGGCCGAGCGGCAGATCTGGGACCTTGGGTTCGCCAATCCGACAGACTTCGTTCGATGACTCCCGACGAGAACCGATCGCGTGTGCTCAGGCTGTTCGACGAGGTCGTCAATGCCCATGACGCCACAGCCATCGAGGGCTTCACCACGAACCCCGCGATCGCAGGGGAGCTGGGCGGCCTGCTCGACGCCTTCCCCGATCTCCACTTCGACGTGACCTGGACGGTGGCCGAACAGGATCGGGTCGTCGCCTTCGTCGAGATGTCCGGTACGCACGAAGGCTCGTGGTAGTTGATGGTGCAAGAGGGCACGCACCGTCCCGTTCGCGCCTCGATCATGCTGTGTCTTCAGCTCGACGGAGACGGCATGGTCATCGACAGCTGGCTCGGCACCAACTTCATCGCCATGCTCGCTCAGGTTGGCTGGGGCGTCGCTCCCGAGGGCCAGCAAGTACCCGTACGGACCTGACCGGACCGCGGAGTCCCCTGGGCGGATGGCGTCGCTGCCATCCACCAGCACTGCGGGACAAACGGGCTCGGCACCCTCAACGTTGTCTGACGCACCACGAGCAACTCCCACCGCCAGCCCGGCGGCGCGGCGAGTTGGATGCAGTCGTACATTCCGCCGCCGGGGTGGGTCTCGAGCACCCAACGCTGTGGTTGTGTCGGGCGGTGAGCGAGGCGACGAGCTTCCACGTCAGCCATTCGACATCGACTGCGATGTCATGTCGGATCTTGTCGGCAGGTTTGAGCGCTTCGGTCGTCTCGGCGTACCAGCGGAAGAACGCCCGGAACGCCCGCACCTCGCCTGCCAAGCCGTAGGCGTGAGCACCTCAGCGCGCTCGGCAAGGTGGTCGATGATGTCGTCGTAAGTGACCTCCTCCAGCGGAACCGTCAGCCGCCGCACTCAGCGGACGTAGTTGTCCGCCGTGTCAGGGGCGTGCCCGAGCAGCCGCCAGTGTTGCCGGAACCTCGTTTCGGCAGGCGGCGGATGAACGGTCGATCACTCGCCGTAGCGCTTGCCTTCACCGGATGCAGACGTTCACTGCTCACCGACCTCGGTGGTCTCCTACGTGCTCGATGGCGAACTGGTCACCGGCCCCGGCCTACCCACCGAAGATCCCCGGCGGGTTTTCCTCAGGGTGATCGAGACATTCACGGGTGGATGATTGATCGCTCGGGCTCGGGACCGCCATTGTCGTCGACGGTGATTGATGAGCATGGGGAGGGATACGGTCGGCGACTGATGGTGGCAATTGCCACAGAGAACGTGCTGGTCACTGACATCATCGGATCGACGTCGGTGCTGGCGGGTGAGGGTGTGCTGGCCGCGGAGGGGCTACGCCACCGTCACGACGCTGTGGTGCGCGCCGTGGTCGGTGTGTTCGGCGGGCGGATCGTCAAGAGCACGGGCGACGGCGTGTTGGCGCTGCTGCCGTCGGCCGACCACTTGATCCGCACCGCAGCTGCGCTGCAGCAGGCGGCGGTCGCCGACGAACTGCCGCTGCGGGTGGGTGTTGCCACCGGCGACGTGGTGCACGAGGGCGGGGACTGCTTTGGGGAAGCCGTGGTGGTCGCCTTCCGGCTGTGCGAGCAGTGCCCACCGCGAGTGGCGCTCGTCGATTCGGCGACCGCCTTGATCCGCGGGCGGCGACGTGACCCGCCGGTGGAGTCGTACGCCCGCCTGTTGCTGCGCGGGTTCGAGCAGCCGTCGGACGTGTTTGCTGTGGCGGCAACCGATGAGGAGGTCACCGGTCGCGAACCGGCGACCGCGCCGCTCGTGGGCCGTGTCGACGCCCTGGCGCGTGTCGAGTCGGCGTGGCGCTCCTCCGATCGACGCTTCGTCGTGCTGTCGGGTGTCCCAGGGATCGGAAAGACCCACCTGGCGGCAGCCCTGGCGGACAGCGCGAAGGCCCCGCCCTGGTGGGTGGCGTTCGAACCCCAACAGACCGACGGCTTCGCCCGCTGGTGCACGACCCTCGACGAACGGGCCGCCCAGCTCCCGGTTGGTGTGCTCGCGGCGCTCGGTTCGGTTGTCGTCGGTCGGCTCGCCGCACTGCTCCCGTCGATCGCCGAGCGGCTGCCGGTGGAACCGGCTCAGCTGTCGGCGGACAGTGATCGGCGGCTGTCGTTCGATGCGCTCATCGAGCTGGTCCGGGTGGCGGGTCGTGACGCCCTCGTGGTGTGCGACGACGTGCAGTGGGCCGGTGCGACGTTCCACGCCTTCCTCGCCGCGCTGACGGCGCGACACGACGACGTGGGCCTCAACCTGCTGGCAACGTGTCGGCCGCCTGTTCCTGCCGGCCTCCGCGGCCTCGAGCCGGTCGTCGTCCACCTGGACGGGCTGTCAGATCATGAGCTGGGCGAGATCCTCACCCAGCGTGGCGTGCCGCCCGCTGACGCCGTGGCTGCCGCCCGCACCTCGGGCGGCAACCCCTTCCTCGCCCTCATCGCCTCTCGACCAGGCTCGACGCAATTCGACGATCTGATGGCGTCGCGGCTGCTTGCGGTGCCCAGCGACACGGTGGAGGTCCTCGGCGTCGCCGCCTTGATCGGCCGCAGGGTCGACCTGCCACTCACCGCTCGAGTGGCGAACATCTCGGTCGACGACGTCGTCACCGGCTTGGAGCCTGCTGTGGGCGCTGGTCTCCTGCGCCAGGACGGCGACGCGCTGGTGTTCCTCCACGACCTCGTTCGCGAGGCCGTCGAGCGGCAGCTTCCCGTCCATCGCGTCACGTTCCTGCACGCCCGGGCCGCCGACGCCCTCCAGGCGCGAGGTGATGTCACCGGTGCGATCCGCCACTGCCTCGCCGGCTTCCGGTCGTTGGAACCCGACGATGCCGTCGAGTTGGTGACCACGGGCTGCGCCACGCTGTTCGAACGGCAGGCGTTCGAGGACGTGCTGGACATCGCCCGCCGTCTGGCCGACGTGGTCCGCGCCGATGACCGGTGCCGTCCTCGACACCTGGCGGCGGCTCTGCTGCTCGAGTCCGAGGGGTACCACCTGCTCGGCGACATCGGGGCGCACAAGCAGGCGGCGCTGGCGGCTGGTCGCGCCGCGTTGGACGACGGGGATCATCGCCTCCTCGCCGCTGCGGCGATTGAACGCGTTATGTGGGGAATCGCCGGCGTGCCTGACCCTGAGGCGCTGAACCTGCTCGACCAGGCGTTGGCACGCGTACCGCCCGAGCACGAGGCGACCCGGAGCCAGCTGATGTCGATGCGGGCCTTCTACCTCATCAACTACGAATCCAAGGCCGAGGAGGCACGGCGCTGGTCCGCCGAGGCGCTGACGGTTGCCAGATCGAGCGGCGACCTGGCTGCGCTGAGGACGGCTCTGGACGAACGGTCGTTCGTGCTCAATGCCGGCAGCCGGGTCGTCGAGCAACTCGCTGTGCTCGATGAGCTGGCGGCGATGTCCGCCGGACCGGTCCACCCGCCCCGCGACTTCGTGGACGCCGCGTTGCGCCATGGCCGCGAAATCGAGAGCGCGCCCATGCATCGCCATGGCGGCGTGTTGCGCTTGCAGTTGGGTGATCGCTCGGGCTTCGCCGAGCACCACGCTCGCCTCGCCGAGTTGGCAGTCGCCTGGTCGAGCTGGGTGCTGGCAAGCATCGCCACGCTGTGGGACGGCCTGGTCGCGCTGTTAGATGGCGCACCCGACCGCGCCGAACAGCACGCCTGGAAATTGCTCGAGCGCAACGACCACAACTTCACCGCCAGCGCAGCCGGCCTACTGTCGGCGGCGCATCGCTGGCGCGGAACGCTCGCCGGCACCACTGACGCCATCGTCGAGTTCGCTCGACAACAGCCCGGGCTGCCGCTGGCCACCAGCTTCGCCACCATCGCGGCGGCGATCGCCGGCAAGCAGTCGGTTGCCGACGAGCTGATCGACGACCTCCTTGCCCGACCGGTGCTGGTCGCCGACGACACTACGCTCGCCGCCCAACTCGCCGCGCTGACCGAGGCGTGCGTGCTCACGCGGCGACCGATCCCCCGCCAGGTCGTCGCCGCCCTGGAGCCGTTCGCCGGACAGCTGATCGTGCTCGCCTGGGGTGTCGACGTACCGGGGGCCGCCGACCGGTACCTGGCGATCGCGCTCGCCGAGGACGGCGACCGAAGCCGAGCCGGTGAAGCCTTCGCCCGCGCCGCTCAACTCGAAGCGCGGATCTCCGACGCGCTCCCGATGCGCACCACGATCTGGCGTCACGCCCTGCTCGGTGACGTGGCGCCGAACGCGCCCACCGCGACGCTCCCCGGTCTCGCGGCCGAAGCATCAGCGCTTCGCGCCGTACTTGGAACGCCATGACGACGCGGCGCGGCGTCGTCTATCCACGTGGCATAGGACGCGCCCGCGTCGCACGGAGACGGCCGCAGGCTCAGCCGGTCTGAACCCACGGCTCGACGGTCGGCGCGTCGCGCTCGAGGAGCAAGACCGTGTTGTGCCCGGCGTCGCCGGGCACGACGGCGGCGAAGCGCGGTGGTGCGGCTCGTCGTGCGAAGAATGGATGCGGTCTGCGCCTCGGTCATCGCTCAGCCCAACAGCTTGCGGTGCTCGGCCAGCGCCAGCCGTTCGCCATTGGCCCGCGTGTACTTGGCCACCATCGACGGCGAACTCCAGCCGGTGTGCCGCATCAACAATGTCTCGGACCCGCCCGCCTGCAACCAGCGCTCGGCCAAAGCACGCCGGTACTGGTGGGCCGAGACGTGGACCCCAGCGGCCACGGCGCGCTCGTGAATGGCCTGCATCAGGCCGTCGGAGGTGAGCCGTCCGCGGTGGCTGATCCAAAGGTAGGAGCTGTGGGCGAGTCGATGGCGGTTTCTGGCCTGCAGCCACCGCTGGACGTAGCGGACTGACGCCGCGTCGAGGCCGACGACTCGGAGACGGCCAGTCGTGCTGCGCGGGATAGTGATCGTCCGCTCGGTGAGGTCAAGGTGATCCAACTCGATGCGTGCACACTCCGAGCGGCGCATCCAGGTGCTCCACAGCACGGCGAGGATCGCCCGGTCACGGCGGTCGAGGAAGGCGAGGCTGGTGCACTGGGCGAGCAGCGTCCGGTGCTCGGTCTCGGAGACGGACTTTACGGGTGTCTCCGGGACCTTGACGCTGCGCAGCTTGGCGGCAGGGTTGGGCGCCCCGGTCATCTCGGCGAACCAGCGGAAGAACGCCCGGAACGCCCGCACCTCGATCGCCAGGCCGTTCGGCGTAGCACCTCGGCGCGCTCGGCGAGGTGGTTCGATGAGGTCGTCGTAAGTGACCTCGTCCAGCGGAACGGTCAGCCGCCGGACGCAGCGGACGTAGTTCGCCGCTGTCGGCGGGGCGTGCCCGAGCAGCCGCCAGTGCTGCTGGAACCTCTCGCAGAACTGATCCACAGCCGCGCCTCCCTGTTTCCATGGTGGCGGTGTGATGTCCCTCAGCGAGGACCGCACGGTGGTTAGAAATGCCTCACTAGCAGGCATTTCGTGGGCACGACGGGACTCGAACCCGGGACCTCCACCGTGTCATGGTGGCGCTCTAACCAACTGAGCTACGCGCCCTCGCACGGCGAATCTATCAGTCGCGACGGGTCGACCTCCTTGCTCGAAAGCTGCCCGGCGTGCCGTCAGCCGCAGGGTACGGCCCGTCAGGCGGGACGGATGGCGTCGGCAGGATCGAGGCGGGCGGCCCGAATCGCCGGGGACACGCCGGCCAGCAGACCGACGCCGAGGGCGATGCCGGTACCGGCAGCCAGCGCGCCGGCCGGGACGTCGACGAGCCAGCCCTGGGTCCGGGCGTAGAAGACGGTGACCGCCGTCCCGAGGCCGACGCCGACGACACCGCCGAGCAGCGCCAGTGCACCCGACTCCACGAGGAACTGCCCGGCGATGTGCGTCCGCCGCGCCCCGAGGGCTCGGCGGACGCCGATCTCGGCCCGCCGCTCGAGCACGGAGATCACCATCACGTTGGTGATCCCGACGCCACCGACGACGAGGGCGACGGCACCGAGGGCGAGCAGCAGGTTGCGCAACGCGGTGTCCGTCGCGGCGCGGGCGGCCAGTGCGTCCGACGGTCGCGACACGTCGACCTCGCTCGGCGTCTCGGGGTCGATCGACCGAGCGAGCACCTCGCGCACCGCTTCGACCCGGTCGGGCGCCGTGCGCACGAACAGCGTCGACGGCGACGTCGTCGTCTCGAACAGCGCCTCGGCGACCGGGTAGCCGATCAGTGCCGCACTGTCGAGCTCGGGCGCCAGCGGCGCCGGTTCGAGGATGCCGATCACGACGAACCACTCGCCGCCCAGCCACACGCGGACGCCGGCGTCGACGTCCGTGACGCCCAGCCGGGCCGCCGCATCGGAACCGAGCACGACGGTCGGTAGTTGCCCCGACGCGGCGTCCAAGAACCGCCCGGCGGCCAACTGAGCGCCGGTCACCTCGAGCATCGTCGGGTCCGACGCAGCGACGAGGATGCCGCCAGTCACGGCATCGTCGATCAGGTCGGTGCGGCGCACGGCCTGGCCGGTCGCCGTCAACCCAGCTGCCGCCGTGACCGGGCCGACCCGAGCCGCGGTGTCGCGCGCCGACTCGGGCAGGGTCGTCGACTCACCGATCACCGATTGGCCGGGAGCGACGCGCAGGAGCTCGGTGCCCAGCGAATCGAGCTCGGCGATCAGGTCGGCGCGACTCGACGACGAGATGCCGACCACGGCGACCATGGCGGCAATGCCGATGGCGATCCCGAGTGCCGTGAGCGCGGTGCGCGTCCGCCTGGACCGAAGGCCGATGGTGCCAGTCCGCAACACGTCGGCCGGTCGGAGGCGACTGCGTGGCACGGTGGTCACACCGCCACCTTGACGTCTTCGACGATCCGGCCGTCGAGGATCGCGACCCGTCGGGGGGCACGGGCCGCGATCTCACGGTCATGGGTGATCAGCACGATCGTGCGGCCACGGCGATGCAGGGCGAGCAACAGCTCCACGATGGCGTCGCCGGTGCGGCTGTCGAGGTTGCCCGTCGGCTCGTCGGCCAAGATGATCGTCGGGTCGCCGATCAGCGCACGGGCGATGGCGACTCGTTGGCACTCGCCACCGGACAGTTCGCCCGGGCGATGTCGGGCCCGTTCGGCCAACCCCACGGCGTCCAGCGCATCGGCGGCCAGGGCCAGCCGCCGCCGTCTCGCGACACCGGCGTAGAGCAGCCCGTTGGCGACGTTCTCCAGCGCGGTCAGCCGCTCGAGCAGGTGGAACTGCTGGAACACGAACCCGATGCGCTGGCCCCGCACGGCCGTCAGTCGACCATCGCGCAACGACCCCACGTCGTGCCCGTCGATGCGGACGCGACCCATCGTCGGTCGTTGCAGCGCTCCGACCAGGTTGATCAGCGTCGACTTGCCGGACCCGGACGGCCCGACGATCACCGCCAGCTCGCCCTTGGTGACGGCGAGGTCCACCCCATCGAGCGCTCGGACCGGTGGTGAGCCCCCGTACACCTTGGTCACGCCGACCAGCTCGAGCACGTTCACGCCGCCGACGGCGGACGGGTCACTCATGGCACCACCACCTGGTCGCCCTCGGCGACATCGCCGTCGACCGCCACCATCCCGTCGGCGAAGACGCCGAGCTCGACGGCGACCAGCCGGCGGCCCGGCCCGTCCAGGACCTCCACCGCGTACCCGCCCTCCGCCAACGCCAGCACCGCCTCGACCGGGACGGTGAGCGCCGCCTCGGCGGCGACGATGTCGACGATCACCTCGACCGGGGTGCCGTCCGGGACGACGTCCATCCCGTCGACGACGATCGCCACCGGCACCGTCGCCGAACCGTCCTCGGCGACCTCGGTCGCGCCGATCGACGCAACC
Organism: uncultured Acidimicrobiia bacterium; assembly: GCA_963844175.1. GTDB lineage: Bacteria > Actinomycetota > Acidimicrobiia > Acidimicrobiales > Ilumatobacteraceae > JALZMG01. The sequence goes on along the minus strand of CAWJNE010000020.1, from coordinate 798 downwards.
GTCCCCTGGCGAACTTCGCCGTCAGGGAGCTCGACGCCGACGGTTGCGCCCGCCGCCACGAGCTCTAGGTCCTCCACCGGCACGTCGATGTCGACGACCCGGGTCGGTGCGGTCAGCTCGATGCCTGCCTCGCCGGCCGGCTGACCGAGGGCGCCTCCGACCCGGTCGATCCGCGACGGCCCGGAGACAACGACGAGCTCGCCGAGCTCGACGGAGCCGTCGACGATCTGCCCGTGTTCGGCCTGGAACGCCTCGACGGCGTCCGTGGTCGTCGAGGTCCACTCGCCGTCGACGGTCACGTCGAACCGCTCGGCGTACCCGAGCGAGGCGAGGACGTACTCCAGCTGCAGGACGTCCTTGCCATCGGTGACGCCCGGCCCCATGGTCCGCCAGAACGGCAGGGGGGCGTCGATGACGACGACCGGGTTGCCGTCGACCTCGGCCAGCACCTGGCCCGTCGTGAGCACCGTGCCGACGATCGGCAGCGCCGTCAGGGTGCCTGCGGCGGACAGCGCCAGGGGCGTGGTGGCCCCGTGTCCGAGCGTGCCATCGAAGGTCTCGGTGCGGCTCAGGTCTCGACGCTCCGCCGCCGTTGAGCTGACCTCGGTCGTCGGCGGTGGCGTCGGGTCATCCGCGGCGTCGGGGTCGTCTGCCGTCGCACCGGCGACGACGAACCCGGCGAGACCGACCGCACCGAGGGTCACGGCCACTGCGCCGCCTGCGAGCCAGCGCCTCACGGCTCCTCGCTCCCACCGACGCGCATCCCAGGGCTTCCCGGTCCGCCGCACTCATCGGCGG
>CAWJNE010000019.1:0-65489 GCA_963844175.1 uncultured Acidimicrobiia bacterium | reverse complement strand
CCCCGCGTCTGCCAGTTCCGCCACCCGGGCCGGGCTGCGGGCACCAGTCTTGTCCCGCGCTCGCCATTGTCTGGTTGATTCGCCATCGAAATCGATGGCGATGTTGCCGCAGAACGAGGGGCGGGACGAGCGGTCAGGTCGAGGCGGGGCCGTCGCGAGGCGCGTCCGTCTCCTCCGGCTCGCGCTCCTTCAGGCGCAGGAGCCACGCCGTGACGCCGAGCAGGAGGACGGCGACGGCGAGCACACCGATCTGCCAGAGCTGGTCGCGGAACTTGTCGCCGGTTCCGACCTCCTCGGCCGCCTTGACGGAGAGGACGACGATCTCCTTGATCGAAGCGATGATGCCGACGAGCAGGAACGGCTCGGCCACGAGCTGGCGCTGGACGACCGTCGTGCGCACCGCGAACAGCAGCTCGACGAAGATGAACACGAGGAGCAAGGTGTCGAGCACCTCGACGATCGGGCCGGATCCGAGCCCGTCGAAGATGTCGAGCAGCTGGTCGACGGCGACCACCAGCAGCACGCCCGAGCAGGCGAGCAGCAGGATGGCGATACCGACGTAGACGACGTCCTCCGCCGCGGCGAGCAGGCGGTCAGCGCGGCTGCGCTGCCGCTGCCCTCGTTCGGACACGGCGGGCATCCTCGCACAGCGGTGCATCCGAGGGTTCGTGGCACCCCTCCCGCCCGCAGGCCTCGGGTGCGGCGAACCCCTCATCGGGAGCGCGCTCCGGGGTCACCGGTAGCGTCGTATGACCGTGGACGAGACACGAGTGCTGAGCGAGGCAGCCCGCCGGCGCACGTTCGCCATCATCAGCCATCCGGACGCCGGCAAGACCACCCTGACCGAGAAGTTCCTGCTCTACGCAGGCGCCGTACAGCGCGCCGGCGCCGTGAAGGCGCGCGACGGTCGGCGCGCTGCGACCTCCGACTGGATGGAGCTGGAACGCCAGCGCGGCATCTCGATCAGCTCGACGGTCCTCCAGTTCCCGTACCGCGAGCATGTCGTCAACCTGCTGGACACCCCCGGCCACCGCGACTTCTCCGAGGACACCTACCGCGTCCTGGCCGGCGTCGACGCCGTGGCGATGGTGCTCGACTCGGCCAAGGGCATCGAGGCCCAGACGCTCAAGCTGTTCGAGGTGTGCCGAGCCCGCCGCTTGCCCGTGCTGACCTTCCTCAACAAGTACGACCGCCCGGGGCTCGAGCCGCTGGCCCTGCTGGACGAGATCGAGACTCGCATCGGGCTGCGGCCGACTCCGGCCACGTGGCCGGTCGGCGTCGCCGGGGACCTACGCGGGGTCATCGACCGCCGCTCCGGCGACTACGTGCGGTTCACCCGCACCGACCGCGGCTCGTCGTTGGCGCCCGAGCTCGTCGTGGCGGCCGACGTCGCCGCTGCCGAGGAGGGCGCGGCGTGGAGTCACGCCGTCGACGAGCTGGCCCTGCTCGACGCCGTGGGTGCCGACGTCGACCTGCCCTCGTTCCTGGCCGGCGAGTCGACGCCCGTGTTCGTCGGGTCAGCGCTGACCAACTTCGGCGTCCGTCTGCTGCTCGACGCCGTGATCGATCTGGCGCCCTCGCCGGCGCCGCGGCGCGACGTCGGTGACGTCGAGCGTCCGCTCGCCGCACCGTGCTCGGCGTTCGTGTTCAAGGTGCAGGCCAACATGGATCCGGCCCACCGCGACCGACTGGCCTTCGCCCGCATCTGCTCCGGTCACTTCGAGCGCGGCATGAGCGTGACGTGCGATCGCACGGGCCGCGATCTGACGACGAAGTACGCCACCACGGCCTTCGGGCCGGATCGGGCGACGATCGAAGAGGCCTTCCCCGGCGACGTCGTCGGGCTGGTCAACGCCACCGGCCTGCAGCTCGGCGACACCGTCTACACCGCCGGCACGACGCCCGTGACGTTCCCACCGATCCCCCGCTTCTCGCCAGAGGTCTTCGCCACCGCCCGGCCACTCGACACTGGCCGGGCCAAGCAGTTCCGGCGCGGGCTCGACCAGCTCGACGAGGAAGGCGTGGTGCAGGTGCTGCGCGACGCGGACGCCATCGACACGACACCGATCCTGGCCGCCGTCGGCGCGCTGCAGTTCGAGGTCTTCGGCCACCGCCTGGCCAGCGAGTTCGGCGCCCCGGCCGAGATCCTCAGCGCCGGCTACCAGGCGATCCGCCGCACGGACGAGGCGTCCGTGCCGCGGCTGCGCGAGATCGGCGGCATCCGCATCCTCCACCGCTCCGACGGCGTGCTGGTGGCGCTGTTCGAGAACCGCTACCGGCTGGCCCGCCTAGAGGCCGACGAGCCGGAGCTCCACCTCGAGCCCCTGGCCGCCCTGATCGACGGGGCGATGCCGGCCGCCTGACCGGACCCCGTCACGCCACCTGGGCCGCCGGCGCGGCACCCGGAGCGAGCAGCTCCCACAACTCGGTGCGCAGCCGGGTGGCAGCCGGCACCGGCAGTTCGTTCACGACGATCACCCCCTCGATCATGTCGGCGATCACGGCCGACCACGGTCGCCCGCGCAGCCGCACGGCGACGACCCCGCCACCTGGCCGGCGGCGCAGCGAGCGATCGGCCCCGCGCAGCCGCGGCGGGCACCGATAGCTCGGCCCGATCAGCCCGCGCGCCCGCGCCGCCGCAGTGAGCGTGCGGGCGGCGTGGGCGAACTGCACCGTCGACGTCGACATGGGACCAGCATGACGAAGGGGTGTCACCGTCGCAGGGGCTGGGGTCCGCGAGGCCGTGACACCCCACCCGTACCATCGCCCTCGTGCTGACGCCCGTCCAACAGCGCACACTCGACACGCTGCGCCGGGCCGAGCCTGACGTCTCGTTCGACCAGGAGCTGGTCGACGAGCTGCTGGCCGACGCCACGACGGCGCTCGACGAGCTCGGCGCGCGCCTCGGCGGGCAGCAACTCGTCGTCACCAAGCACGCCATCGGCACGGTGCTGGCGTGCGAGGCGCACCACCTCGAGCCCGACGACTTCTCGTGGTCACCGGCCCGGGCCAAGGGCTCGGTCACCCACAAGGCGATCCAGCTGCTGCTCAACTGGCGTGGCGAGCCGACCCCCGCCGACATCGTCGACGAGGCGCTGGCCCGTCTGGCCGACGAGGAGCGCAGCATCGGCGACTACGTCGCCGGCTTGTCGGACGGCGAGGCCGCCGATCTGCGCAGCCAGTCCGTCGACCTCGTCACCAAGTTCATCGAGTGCTTCCCGCCGCTCGATCGTCGCTGGCACCCGGTGACGGAGGCGGCCGCCCACCATCCGGTCGACGGGCCCATCGTTCTGCGCGCTCGCGTCGACCTGGTCATCGGCAAGCCGCACGGCAGCGAGGCCCGCAAGGTCATCATCGACCTCAAGTCGGGTCGCGTGGTCGATCGCCATCGCCAGGATCTCCGCTTCTACGCGCTGGTCGAGACGCTCTGTCGCGGCGTACCGCCGCGGCTGCTGGCCTCGTTCGCCCTCGACGCCGGGCGGCCGGTCGTCGAGGTCGTGACACCGGCGCTGCTGCGCTCAACACTTCGCCGCACGCTCGACGCCATCGACCGGATGGTCGAGCTGCGCGTCGATGGGCGGGAGGCCCGCCGAGCCGCCGGACCGATGTGCCGCTGGTGTCCGCTGCTCCCCGACTGTGCCGTCGGGCAGACCGGCACGCTCGACGCCGACGAGCTGCTCGGCGACCTCGCCCTCAGGTGAGGACGCGCACGCCGTCACCGACGGCAAGGTGGTCCCACACCGCGACGGCGTCCTCCGGCCGCAGCCGGATGCACCCACTCGACTCGCCGAACCGTTCGGGCGCACCGACGGATTCCGGCGGCTGGGCCAGCGTCCCGTCGCCGTAGCGCGGGATGGCGTGGAACCCGATGCGGGCACCCTCGTGCTTGCCGTACGTGAATGCGACGAACCGGTCGAGCGTGCTCGGTCGACCGCCGAACGTCGACGTCGTCTGTTCGTCCTCGGCGTACACGGCGTACGTCCCTGGATCGGGTTGATCGGTCGCCGTGGTGATCGGCATCCGCCGCACGACTCGTCCGGCGGCACACAACCAGGCTCGCTGCCGCGTGCGATCGATCACCGCGCCGTGCGGTGTCGCCGGGCAGGCGTAGTCGTCGGCGCCGGCCTTGTCAGCGCTGACGACTCCGTTCGGAACCACGAGCCCAGCGGCGGCGGCCAGGGCGACGAGGACCATGAAGACCGTGCGACGCATGACGCGGCGACCGTAGCGAGACGATCGGAGCCGTGCACGAACCTCGCTCAGCCGGGGGTCATCAGGGCCACCGGCATCCCCAACCCGGCCGATCCACGCACGGTGGCGATCGATCGACCCGGCTGCACGGCCTCCTTGGCCGCCCCGATCAGGTCGGGGCCGAGGTGGTCGACGGCCGCGTCGAGGTCCTCGACGTTGAGCACGAGGCCCCAGAACGTCGCCGGCCCCACGGGCAGCCCGGCCCGCTCGACGACCTCGACCACCAGTGACCCGACTCGGTGGAAGCCTTGGCGGAGGTCGCCCACCTCGCGGATGCGCTTGCACGGCGCGCCGGTCGCCGCGGCGATCGCCGCCGTCGTGCGCTCCAGGTCGTTGGAGACGATCACGACGTGGTCGAGCCCGATGGCGCCGATCGGGTGCTCGGCGAAGCGCGGCGTCGGCGCCGGCACCAGCTCGGTCGGCAGCCCATCGATGTCATCGGACGCGCCTGGCTCACCACCCGACAGCGCCCAGCCGCGCACCCCCGGGTCGCCGTCGCCGATGATGCGGATCCCCGTGCCGAACAGCGGGACCATCCCGTCGTGGTCGACGACGAGCCCGAGCTGCCGCCAGGGCTCGACCGCTCCGCCGACGGTCAGCCATTCGACGCGCGTCATGCCGGCGCCAGGCCCACCTGGCCCCCGAGGAACGTCAGGCCGTCGGCCAGCTCGTCGGCGCGCTTGGCGACCGGCTTGCCGACGCCGTGCCCGGCGCGGCCTTCCTGGAGCAGCAGGATCGGCCGGTCGTCCCAGCAACTCGTCGAGGCCTGCAGCAGCGCCGCCATCTTGCGGGCGTGCAACGGGTCGACGCGAGTGTCGCCCTCGGCCGTCGTGAACAGCGTCGCCGGATAGCACGTCCCGTCGACGACGCGGTGGTACGGCGAGTAGGCGTGCAGCCAGCCGAACTCCTCGGCCACGTCGGGGTCGCCGTATTCGTCGGTCCACAGCCGGGCGATGAGGAACTGCGGGAAGCGGACCATGTCGAGCAGGGGCACCCCGCACCAGACGGCCCGGCACAGGTCGGGACGTTGGGTCAGGGCGGCGCCGACCAGGAGCCCGCCGTTGGACCGTCCGAGGATGGCCAGGTGGTCGCGGGACGCCCGCCCCGTCTCGACCAGCCAATCGGCGGCGGCGTGGAAGTCGTCGAAGACGTGCTGCTTGTTCGCCCGCCGGCCGGCGAGGTGCCACGCCTCACCGTGTTCGAGCCCCCCGCGCAGGCCGGCGACGGCGTACACGCCCCCGGCCGCACACCAGGCGGCGATCTGCGGTGACCACACCGGCGTCTCGGCGATGGCGAACCCGCCGTAGCCGTTGAGGATCGCGGGGACGGACGGGCCCGGCTCGACGTCGCGGCGGTGGACGAGGAACAGACCGATCGTCGTTCCGTCGGGCGACGGGTAATCGACCTGGCTGACGGTCATCGATGGGACGACCGCGGCGTCGGCCGGCTCGGCCGGGAACCACCGCTGGGCCGTACCGCCCGTGACGTTCCAGACGGTCGTCGGCGCGCCGAACGAGTCGACGACGGCGAACCCCCGGCCCGTGGACCGGTCCGCGGCCAGGCCGGCAATGGCGACCAGCTCGCCGACGCCCGAGAGCGGTCCGAGTGCGGTGCCGTCGGGCGTGAACCGCTCGACGCGATCGACCGCCCGCTGCGAAGCCACGACCCACACCTCGTCTCCCGCGACGGCGAGCTGTCCGAGCACGGCCGGACCCTCCGGCACGAGCGTCTCCCAGGCCGCCGGGTCCGTCGCGCCGAGGGGCACCATGACCACCCGCCCGCGGGGAGCGTCGAGCGTCGTGACACCGACCAGCGAGCTGCCGTCGGCGGCGAAGTGGAACGCCGACGTGACGTCGACGCCGGCGATGACCGTCGACCACACACCGGACCAGCGGTCGAGCAGGTGGACGTCGTAGCGGGCCCAACCGACGAGCACGTGGACGAGCAACCACCGACCGTCCGGCGAGAGCTCGACGTCGGGCCACGCCTGCGGATCGGGGTGTTCCGCCCACACGACGGGGTCGTCGCGCCAGGCCGTGCCGAGCGTGTGGTGGTGCACCGTGCGGTGGTACTGGTCGCCGGCGGGATAGCGCGTGTACGTGAAGCCGCGGCCGTCCGGGTCCCAGGCGACGCTGCAGGCTCGCGTGTCGGGGATGGCCTCGCCGAGGTCGGCCCCGGTCGCCGCGTCGAGGACGCGCAGCACCGATTCCTCCGTCCCACCTTCGGAGGTGCCGACGGCGACCAGTGCGCCGTCGTCGCTGGCCTCGAACCAATCGATGGCGACGGCGGCGTCGGCGGCGCCGGTGGCCGGGTCGAGCAAGGTGGCGGGCGCCGTCGTCGCGTCGGCAGCGGAGCGCCGGCAAAGGAGGAACTGCTCGGCGCCGGCGGGGCGCTCCAGGGCGAACAGCCGATCGCCGCGGACCTGCACACCCATCGCCACGGGCAGCTGCAGCAGCTGCGTCAAGTGGTCGTGCCAGCGCTGCCGATCGGGGACGTCCACGACGTCACGGGCAGCGAGGTGCTGGGCGTCGACCCAGGCCGCCACCTCCGGCGAGGCGCCATCCTCCAGCCAGCGGTACGGATCCTCCACCTCGACCCCGTGGAGGACGTCGACGACGTCGTCACGACGGGTCGACGGCGGCGTCAAGTGACTCAGCCGCGACCCATGTTGGGGCGCTTGCCGTGGTTGGCCTTGGACCGGCGGAGCCGAGCCTTGCGCTTCTTGGTCTTCTTCGACATAGCGGACCAGCCTACGGTGCGACCCCGGGACATCACCCCAGGTCATCGCCGTGCACCGCGCCGCTCATGTGTGCGGGCGACCCCAGGTGCCATGCACCTGGACGACCGTGCTGGCGAACATCAGTCCGAACCGTGCACGCAGGCCCGGCAGCGCAGCGTCCGACGTCCCCGTCCGTCGTGCGCCCTGGGCGAACAACCCGATCGCACCCTGTGCATCCGACATCGCGACGATGTGCGCCAGTGCCTCCGCTGCCGGCTCCGGAGCGTGAGCGGCGCACAGCGAGGAGATGAAGAGCATCGACAGGGCGGCCTGAACCTCGTCTCGACGTAGTGCCGTCAGGGCGCATTCAGCGGTGAGGTATCCGAGCTCGTCGTCCCACCCGACGTTGAGCGGCGGTCCAGCCAACTCCTCGAGCAGCGTTGGATACGACCGGATCTCTCGACCGACGAGGGCCAGCGGACCGATCTGGTCGACCACGGCAACGGTGCGCGGCGAGATCACCGGGATCGAGTCGTCGAGCATCGCCTCGAGGTCTGTCGCCGTCGCCGCCACTTCGTCCGAGTCCGCGTGCTGAAGCGATCCGATCGTCGCTCGAGCAGACGAGACGAGCAGGGCTAAGAGCTCGGCCGTACCAAGCACGCACACAAGATCAGCCCTACAAGCGTCGGGTGGTAGCAATCATCAAACGTACGGTCCCTCACCGCACCATTCGGCAAGATGCAATCCGAATCCCGCAGCGCGGTCTGGAAAACCGAGCGCCCGAGGTCCCTGACATGTTCCCGGCAGCCGGCCAGCACCGTGCTGCATATCAGGAGCTCTCCGAGCAGATCGAACTCCTTACGCACACAGCAATCGACGATCATGCTGTCGACGAGCGCGGTCGCCCCGGGCATCATGCTCGGCGGGACATCGTCGCGACCGAAGGAGCTCGCATAGAAGACGGTGTGCGTCAGCGCATACGTCGATTCCCGGTTCATCAGGTAGCGGCAGGACGCCCGAGCGGCGAACGTGCGGTCGAGCAGGACGGCGGCGCTCTGCGTCGACGTCCCGAGCCCGGACGCCGCAGCGAAGTACGCGTAGTCGAGGGCTCGGTACGGGACCACCTCCAGCGCGTCGGGAAACCCGGCCCGTCGGGAGAGCAACAGCGTCGCGTCGTGGTAGTCGTCGACGTACCCGCGCTTGCGCATCACGAGGTACGGCAACAGCAGGGCCCACGCCCAATCCAACCGCTGGCGAGCGAGCTCACCGAACGCCGGGTCGGAGAGCTGAGCGACGATGAACGGCCTCCACCTCGCCGCCGGTGCGGAGAGCGCGAGCGGTGAGCCCTCGAGCGCGTCATAGGCGATCGCCAGCTCGGCGAACCGCTGGAGCGAGCGTGGTGTCGTCTCGCCGGGCGCGTGCCACGGCGTGAACTCGCCGAGCTGGCGATCGACCCAGGAAGCGAGGAGCGCCGCCGATTCCGCCCGGAATGCCTCCATCAAACGGGCGTGGCCAAGATGGCAGGACCGCGTCGACGTGTGCGGCGCGAGTGCTAGCTCTTCTGGCGTGGACTCGTCAGCTCGTCGATCGCTTCGATCGAGTGGTACACGTAGAACGGTCCGATCAACGTCGGGACGGAGTTCTCTGACTCGGTGACGAGTGCATCAAGTTCAGCCGCTGCGTTGATGACCTGCTCCAAGGTCACATCTGGATTGATCAGTCCACTCTTCTGAAGGACCTCGAGGTGCTTCTTCGGAATCCGTGGTGAAGGCCTGTCTGCCATTGATCTCCCTCTCGTGATAAGGCGCCCGCCGGCCGGACGGTAGCAGTTCCGAAACGCCGGCTCGCCAGCCGGAGCGACCGGCTCAGGCGGGCAGCGCGCCCTCGATGGCGGCGACCAACTTGGGGTCCTCGGGGGCGACCATCGGGCTGAAGCGGGTCACGTTGCCCTGCGGATCGACGAGGAACTTCTCGAAGTTCCAGCGGATGTCGCCGTCGTGGCCCTCGTCGTCGGCGACCGCTGTGAGCTCGGTGTAGATGGGGTGCCGGTCACCGCCGTTGACGTCGATCTTCTCGTACATCGGGAACGACACGCCGTACGTGGTCGAGCAGAACGTCTCGATGTCCTCAGCGCTGCCGGGCTCCTGCCCGCCGAACTGGTTGCACGGGAAGCCGAGCACGCTGAATCCACGGTCGGCGTAGGTCTGCTGCAGCTGCTCCAGGCCGGTGTACTGCGGGGTCAGCCCGCACTTCGACGCCACGTTGACGAGCAGGAGCGTCTCGCCCTCGTGCTCGGCCAGGGTGGTCGGGTCGCCGCGCAGCGTCTTGATCGGGTGGGTGAAGATCGACATGGACGCTCAAGTTACGGTCCGGAGATGGAGATCCACGGAACGTGTGACGACCGGTTCAGCGCAGTGCGCGACGCCTTCGCCGCCAACTTCACCGAGCGCGACGACGGGATAATGTTCGACGACGGCGCATCGGTGGCGATCACGCTCGACGGCGAGCTGGTCGTCGACCTGTGGGGTGGGCGGGTCGACACCGACGCGGCGCAACGGGTGCCGTGGGAGCGGGACACGATCGTCAACGTCTGGTCGACGACCAAGACGGTGTCGGCGCTGGCCTGCCTGGTGCTCGCCGACCGGGGCGAGCTCGACCCCTACGGGCGGGTGTCGAAGTACTGGCCCGAGTTCGCCGCCGGCGGCAAAGAAGACATCGAGGTCCGCCACCTGATGAGCCACACGGCGGGGCTGTCCGGCTTCCAGGAGCCGATCACGGTCGACGACCTCTACGACTGGGAGAAGGTCACCTCGCTGCTGGCCGCCCAGGAGCCGTGGTGGGAGCCGGGCACGGCGTCCGGCTACCACGCCGTCACCCAGGGGTTCCTCGAGGGCGAGGTGGTGCGGCGCATCACGGGGCAGACGATCGGCGAGTTCGTCGCTGCCGAGATCACCGGGCCGCTGGGCGTCGACTTCCACATCGGCACGGCGGCCGAGCACGACAGCCGGGTGGCGCACGTCATCCCGCCGACGATGCCGTTGTCGGTCGAGGGGGTCGACCACAACTCGATCGCCATGCGCACGTTCCTCAACCCGATGCTCGACGCATCCGCGTCGGCGACGATCCCGTGGCGGCGGGCCGAGATCCCCGCCGCCGGCGGGCACGGCAACGCTCGGGCCGTGGCGCTGGTGCACACCCCCATGGCGTGTGGTGGGGAGGCCAACGGGACGCGGCTGCTGTCGCAGGCCGGTGTCGACATCGTGTGGGACGAGCAGTGCAACGGCCAGGACCTCGTGCTGCCGATGGTCGTGCGCCACGGCATCGGGTTCGGGTTGCCGACCCCGGAGCTGCCGATCAGCCCGAACGAGAAGGCCTGCTTCTGGGGTGGTTGGGGCGGGTCCCTGGCGATCATCGACTGCGACGCTCGCCTCAGCTTCTCGTACGTGATGAACAAGATGGGCGAGGGCACCGTCGGCGATCAGCGCGGCGCCGTCCTGCTCCTCACCGCCTACGCCGCCCTCGCCGGCGCGTGACCTCGTTTACGTCCGGATCCTGGTCGCACGTGCGACCAGGATCCGGACGTAAACGGTCAGGAGGGGTCGGCGAGGAGGGCGTGGATGCGGGCGGCCTCCTCGGGACGGACGTTCGGATCCTCGAGCCGGTAGGCGGCGACGACGGGCAGGATCGCCTCGGCCGCGGCGCGGTCGCTGGCGCGGAGGAACTGGGCGATGAACCGGCGGCGGAGCACGCCCACGACGGCGCGCTTCCATCGCGGGCCGTCGACGCTGCTCGAAGCGCTGATGATCCACGCTTGGGCGACCTCGGCCGCCGGCGGGCCGAGCGAGGCGTTGGACCAGTCGAACACGACCGGACCGTTGGGCGTCAGCATCACGTTGTCCGGGTGGAAGTCGAGGTGCAGGACGCCGTCGGGCGCACCGAAGCGCACGGGCACACCGGCCGTCTCGAGGTCACCCACCGGGACCGTCGCCAGTCGGCCGACCAGCTCGGCCCACGTCGCAGCGTGGCGATCCGCCCGCCAGGGGTGCGACTCGAGGTCGCTGAGCATCGTGGTGCCGTGCAAGCGCTCCATCACGAGGTCCGCGCCGTCGGCGTCGAACACCTCGGGGACCGGGTATCCCTGCCGCCGCAGGTAGGTCATCACCGCCGCCTCGCGCTCGGTCAGACCGGGGCGAGGAGGGCGGCGGTAGCGGCGCAGGACCCGGTCGCCGCCGAGTTCGTAGACGAGGGCAGCCCGCCCGGTGCCGAGGAGCGGGCCGGGATCAGCCACCCGTCGAGGCCGTCGTCCAGGCGAGCAGGTCGTCGGCCGACATCGTGTTGATCACGCGGTCGATCGGGACCTGCCGTTCGGCCGCCCGGTCGCAACCGAGGGGCTGCCACTCCAGCTGACCGGTGGCGTGGGCGTCGGTGTCGATCGAGAACCAGCACCCGAAATCGACGGCCAGGTCGAGCAGCTCACGGGGAGGGTCGAGCCGCTCGGGACGGCAGTTGATCTCGACGGCCGTGCCGAACTGCTTGCAGGCGGCGAACACGTAGTCGGCGTCGAACGTCGAGGGCGGGCGCTTGCCGATCATCCGCCCGGTGCAGTGGCCGAGGATGTCCACGTGCGGGTTGGCGACGGCCATGATCATCCGCTCGGTCATCTGCTGGCGCTCCATGCGCAGCTTGGAGTGGACGCTGGCGACGACGACGTCGAGCCGCTCGAGGAGGTCGTCGTCGAGGTCGAGGCCGCCGTCCTCGAAGATGTCGACCTCCATGCCGGTGAGGATGCGGAAGTCGTCGAAGCCGGCGTTCAGCGCGTCGATGTCGGCCAGCTGGCGCTCCAGCCGGTCCCGGTCGAGGCCGTGGGCGATCGTCAGCCGGGCCGAGTGGTCGGTCAGGACCATGTACTCGTGGCCGAGGGCTCGGGCCGTCGCCGCCATGTCCTCGATGGGTGCGCCACCGTCGCTCCACGTCGAGTGGAGGTGGCAGTCGCCGCGCAGGGCGTCCCGGTAGCGCTGCCCCTCGGGCGTGATCGGGACCTGCGTCGCCGCTTCCAGCCGGGCCAAGTACTGCGGGATCTCGCCGTTCAGGGCCTCGGTGATCACGGCGGCGGTCGAGTCGCCGATGCCGTCGAGCTTGGTCAGCGTGCCGGCGGCCGCCCGTTCGGCCAGCTCAGCCGGGTCGGTCGACCGCACGACGTCGCGCGCCCGGACGAAGGCCTTGGCCTTGAAGCCCTTGTCGTGGGCCCGGTCGAGGTAGTGGACGACACGATCCAGTGCTTCCGAGGGCGTCACGCCGGCCAGGGTAGGCGCATACCCTGACGGTGTGAGCGAGCGTCCCACGTCCAGCACGGCACCAGTGCCCCACTGGACGAGCGAACGATCGACATGGTGACCTCCTGGCAGCTGGCCGAGTTCAACATCGCTCGCCTGCGCCAGCCGCTGGACCACCCCGACACGGCCCCGTTCGTCGACGCGTTGGACATGGTCAACGCGCTGGCCGAATCGTCACCGGGGTTCGTGTGGCGGTTGCAGGACGATTCGGGGCAGTCGTCCAGCTACGTGCGGGCCTACGACGACCCGCTGATGATCATCAACCTGTCGGTCTGGGAGTCGCCGGACGCACTGCGCGATTTCGTGTTCCGCACCAGCCACACCGACTTCCTGCGCCGCCGGCGAGCGTGGTTCGAGCGGATGGAGGAAGCCTCGCTGGTGTGCTGGTGGGTCGCCGCCGGCGCCATGCCCAGCGTCGACGACGCCATCGAGCGCCTCGACCGCCTGCACCGCGACGGCCCAACCCCCGACGCCTTCAGCCTGCGCGACCCCTTTCCGTCGCCAACCACCGCAACGGCGCACTGACCCGCGCCCTGAACGGTCACGGCGGGGCGTCGTGGGCCAGGATGAGGCGGCCGCCGGCGCGCACGAGCCGCTGGGCCAGCGCCTGCTCGGGCGGGCGGAACATCGCCACGACGCGGGCGGAGAAGATCACGTCGAAGCCGCCGCTGGGCAGGTCGGCGTCGGCGAACGACGCCTCCAGGAACCGGGCCCGCCCGGCGTCGACGGCATCGCGGTTGCGCCGCACCGCCGCGGCGACCATCTTCGCCGACCGGTCGACGCCCGTGTACGTGCCCGTCGTCAGCCGCTCCAGCACCAGCGTCGCCGCCACACCGTGCCCGAACCCGACCTCGAGGACGTGCTCGCCGCCATCGAGCTCGAGCGACTCGACGAGCTGCTCCAGCCGCGACGCCATGACCCCACGATGGCATTCCGCGCCTGGATCGGGGCGGGAATCCAGCCCGGATCGTCGTCAGAACCGGCCAAGGGGCAGGCTGCACGACGTGGGAGCCCACCGGTTGTCGTTGGCGGCGGGGACGGTGCCGGAGTGCTCGCCGCCGGACACCGTGTCGGCCGCCGCCGCGGCCGGGTTCGACGCCTCGGGTGTGTGGGTCGATCTGGCGACGTGGACACCCGCGGTGGCCGCCGACGTGCGCACCCGCCTCGCCGACACCGGGCTGCGCGCTCTCGACGCCGAGGTCATCCGGCTCGCCGCCGACCGCTCGCTCGACGACCCCAAACGCGTGGTCGACATCGCCGCCGACGTCGGCGCCGAGTTCGTGCTGACGATCAGCCTCGATCCGGACCTCGCCCGCACCGCCGCCCAGTTCGCCGAGCTGTGCGGCCACGCCGACACGGTCGGCGTCCGCCCGGTCCTCGAGTTCATGCGCTTCACGACCGTGCGCACGCTCGCCGACGCCGTCGGAGTGGTCCAGGCCGCCGGTCATCCCGCCGGTGGCGTGCTCGTCGACGCCCTCCACCTCGACCGGGCTGGAGGTGTACCGGCCGACGTCGCCGCCCTCGACCCGGCGCTGCTCCCCTACGCCCAGCTCTGCGACGCGCCGGCGGCGCGGCCACCCCAGGACGGCCTCGTGGCCGAAGCCCTCGACGGCCGCCTGCTGCCCGGTGACGGCGCGCTCCCCCTCGACGACCTGATGTCGGTGCTCCCCCCGTCGACGCCGTTCAGCATGGAGCTGCGCTCGGCCGCGCTGCGCACGGGCTACCCCGACGCCGTCGAGCGGGCCCGGGTCGTGCTGGCCGCCTCCCGGGCCATGGTCGACGGCGCTCGATAGCCTCGGCCGGCCGATGGAGCGATTCGGCCTGGTCGGCCTCCCCAACGCCGGCAAGAGCTCGCTCTACAACGCGTTGACGGGCGGTGGCGCCCTGGCCGCCCCCTACGCCTTCGCCACCAAGGACCCCAACATCGGCGTCGCCAAGGTGCCGGACGAACGACTCGACCGGCTGGCCGAGATGTCGGCCAGCCGCAACGTCGTGCACGCAGCCGTCGAGGTCGTCGACATCGGCGGCCTGGTCGAAGGCGCCAGCAAGGGCGAAGGCCTCGGCAACCGCTTCCTCGCCAACATCCGCGAGGTCGATGCCATCGTCTTCGTCCTGCGTGCCTTCGTCGACGACGACGTGACGGGACCGTCCGACCCGCTGGAGCACCTCAGGGTCCTGGAGCTGGAGCTGGCCTTGGCCGACCTCGAGACGGTCGAGAAGCGGCTCTCCCAGGTGCAGCGCCAGTCCAAGCTCGACCGCTCGCTCGGCGACGAGTTGGCCGCCCTCCAGGCCGCCAACGACGCGCTGGCCGAGGGCCGCCCCCTCTACCGGGCCGGGCTCAACGCTGACCATCGGGCGACCCTGGCGCCGCACTTCCTGCTGACCAACCGACGCGTTCTCGCTGTGGTCAACGTCGGTGAGGACGACCTCGACAGGATCCCCGAGCTCGAAGCGGTGGTGCGCGCCGAGCTGACCGACGCCGGCGAGGACGTCGAGACGATCGGCATGTGCGTGCAGCTGGAGGCGGAGGCGGCGGCGATCGAGGACCCGGTCGAACGGGCCGAGGTGTTGACCGGCCTGGGCCTCGGCGAGGGCGCGCTGTTCCGGATGGTCCGCAGCGCCTACCACCTCCTCGGCCTGCGCACGTTCCTCACGACGGGAGACAAGGAGAGCCGGGCCTGGACGTTCGTCGAGGGATCGACGGCACCGCAGTGCGCCGGACGGATCCACACCGACTTCCAGCGCGGCTTCATCCGCGCCGAGGTGATCGACTGGCAGGAGCTGCTCGACCTCGGCTCCTGGACCAAAGCCAAGGAGGTCGGCAAGCTCCGCCTCGAGGGCAAGGACTACGTCGCCCGCGACGGCGACGTGATGGAGTTCCGCTTCAACGTCTAAGTGGGCCTCGCTCGCTCCGAAGACTTCGCTCCTCGACCTGGGCCGGGCAAGGCCGGCCTGACCATCCGTGCTCGCTGCGCCCCGAACGCTCGGGAACCAGGAGCTGTACTGTCCGGGCGTGCGGGTTCGGCGGGCTCTCGTCCCAGCGTTGGCGGTGCTGCTGGCGGCGGCGACGGCCGCAGCCTGCGACGGCGGGTCCGGTCCGGTCGATCCGGAGGGCGCGTCGGCGCGGCTGGAGCAAGCGGTCGAGGAGCTGGTGGCGATGCCCAGCGGGCCGCCCGGCGCCATCGTCGTCGTCCAGGTCGGCGAGGAGCGGACGGTCGTGGCGCGCGGCGTGGCCGAAGTCGGCACCGACATCGTCCCGGCCGTTGACCAGCACATGCGCATGGCCAGCGTCGCCAAGGCCTTCACCGCCGCCACGGCGTTGGCGCTCGTCGACGACGGTCTGCTGTCGCTCGACGACACGATCGGCCAGCGGCTGCCCGACCTCCCCGAGGCCTGGGCCGGCGTCACCCTGCGCCAGCTGCTCGACCACTCGAGCGGGCTCCCCGACTACACCGCCACCGACACGTTCCGTGACGACGCGTTGACCGAGCCCGACTCGCCGGCGCCGGATCCACGAGGCCTCGTGGGGATCGTCGAGGACGACCCGCTGGTCTTCCCCTCCGGCGCGCAGTACGCCTACTCCAACACCGACACGGTCGTCGTCGGCCTGATGGTCGAAGCGGTCACGGGTCGTCCGTTCGCCGAGGTCCTCCAGTCCGAGGTGCTCGATCCGTTGGACCTGGATCAGACGAGCCTGCCCACGGACGACGCGCTGCCCGAGCCGTTCATCCACGGGTATGCCGGTGCTCCCGGCGAGCCGCTCGAGGACGTGACGTTCGGGTTCTCCGCCGGCTGGACCTGGACGTCGGGGGGCGTGGTGTCGACGCCGGCCGACGTCAACGCGTTCATCCGGGGCTATGTCAGCGGGGAGCTGTTCGGTGACAGCCTCCGGGAGCAGCAGCAGGCCACCTTCATCCCGGGTGCCAGCTCCGAGCCGAGCGGGCCGGGTCGCAACGCCTCCGGGCCGGGGCTGTACCGGTACGACACGGCGTGCGGCCGGCTGTACGGCCACACCGGCAACATCTTCGGCTTCACACAGCTCGCCGCCGCCAGCAGCGACGGCGAGCGCAGCGTGACCACGACGATCAACTTGCAGCGCACGCAGCACTCCGAGGGACCCGACGGCGAGGTCTTCCAGGCCCTGCTGGACGTCCAGGAGGCGGCCGCCTGCCTCGCCTTCAACGACGACTGATGGCGAGCTCCGCTCGCTGGGTCGGTCAAGGCCGACCTCACATCACACGCACATTGCACCACGAACGCTCGGGAACTACTCGCTGAGTCGTGGAGGACGGCCCCCCATGTCGTCCCCATGCCGTTCACATGGCTCGGCCGGCAGCGTGCTGGTGTGGAGCCGCTGACCCCCGTGATCGCACTGGATCACCCGTTGGCCTTCGATGCCGCCCGGGTGGGGCGCAAGGCCGCGACGCTGGCCGTCGCCAGGGCCGCCGGCCTGCCCGTCGGGACCGGCGTGGTGCTCACCGTCGATTGGTCCCGTGACCAGGTCGGGGCGGCCCACCAGGTCTGGCGGATCATCTCCCAGGACGGCGGTCGCCCCCTCGTCGTCCGTCGTTCGTCACTTGATCGCGGGAACCGGGCGGTCAGGGAGCTCGGGGTCGTCGGCGACGTGCGGACCGTCGCCGACGCTCCCGAGTTCACCGCCGCCGTCGAAGCGTTGCACGACGACCGCACGGCCGTCCTCGTCCAGCCCGTCGCCGAGGCGGCGTGGCGCGGCGTGATGTTCGCCGACGCCACCGGCCGGCGCCCCCGACCCGTCGTCGCCGCCGTCGCCGAGTCCACTGCCCGAGCAGATCTGGGTCGCCGAGATCGACCACCACGGCCGCACCCGCGAGGTCCTGTCGGCCGGGGTCGACACCCACCCGCCGACCGAGCTGCTGGCCGCCCTCGCCCGCCTGACCAGGCGTGTCGACCGCACGTTCGAGGGCCAGCACGACGTCGACTGGGTCGCCCGCCCGGACGGCACCGTGCGGCTGATCGACATCCGCCCGGGCGTGCCGATGGCGGCCACCACGACCCCCGCGCCCGCGCCGGCGACGCCGAGCACCTACGGCGGCCCGCCGGCGAGCATCGCCCTCACGCTGGCCCTGCAGTCCGCCGTCGTGCTCCCCGCCCGCTGAGGGCAGCCCGGCTCGGCGCCGAGCGGATCCACGACTACGGTCCCGGTGTCGCCGACCAGGGGGGATCCATGGAGTTGACGCCGGGGCAGGTCGCAGTCGTCACGGGTGCAGGCAGCGGCATCGGGCTGGCGATGGCCGAGCGGTTCGCCGCCGCCGGACTGCACGTGGTGCTGGCCGACGTCCAGGCCGACGCACTCGAGGCCGCTGAGGCCCAGGTCGACAAGCGCGGACGCGGTGAGGTGCTCACCGTCGCCACCGACGTCAGCAAGGAAGCGGCCGTCGCCGATCTGGCGGCGCGCACGATCGAGCGCTTCGGCGCAGTGCACGTGGTGTGCAACAACGCCGGCGTGGCCGCCCGTGCTGACCCGTGGTTCGGGCCGCTGCGGTCGTGGGAGTGGGTGATGGGCGTCAACTTCTGGGGCGTCGTCCACGGGTGTCGCGCCTTCCTGCCCCACCTGATCGGCGGCGGCCACATCGTGAACACGGCGTCGATCGCCGGGCTGATGCCCGGGTTCGGTCCCAGCTACGACGCCTCGAAGCATGCCGTCGTGGCGATCAGCGAGGACCTCCACCACACGATGCAGCTCGCCGGCCTGCCCGTCGGGGTCAGCGTGCTGTGCCCGGGGTGGGTGCGCACGAACATCATCGACGCCGACCGGAACTGGCCGGCCGAGTTCGGCGAGCGCCCGGAGAACGACCCGGCGGGCGACGTGATGGAGCAGTACGTGCGCCGGGCGATCGACGAGGGAGCGCAGCCCGCGTTCATCGCCGACGCCGTCGCCGACGCCGTGCAGGCCGGGCGCTTCTGGGTCATCCCCCAGGACGAGTTCCTCGACCTGGTCGTCAGCCGGTGGGCGACGATCAGCGAGCGCGCCGACCCGGTCGCCCACGAGCACGTGCCGGGCATGCCGCCGCGATCGCAGATCGTCGCCGAGGTGATGGCCGCCCTCGGCCTCGAGGCGCCCGCGGACGCCTCGCCGACCCCTTGACGAACCGCCTTCGACGCGGGACGATGGCCGAGACAGGTCAGCGATGGCCTGCCGTATCAACCGATCGACAGCGTCGAAGGAGGTACGGACAACATGAGGTTCGCCGAGCCCACGGAGCGATCACCTCCGGGCTGAGGCCGAGCCAGGACCGCGCCGAACGTCGACCGACCCGTTTCGATCACGGACCACGGATGCGCAGATCGGACCGCCTTCGTGCGGCCGACTCCAGCCACCGGTTCCGTCCACAATCCGGCGGGAGGCGAACGCGTCGGCCGGGAACCTACGAACGTCCCATCCCCGCTCCACCACCGGCGTGAGGGTGGGACGTTTCGCGTCCGGCCTCGGCTCGGCGGCCGTGCTCGGCATCGACCTGGCGTGGGGCGAGGGCGACGGCCGCCGGCCGCCCAACGAGACGGGCGTCGTCGCCGCCGATCGCAACGGTCGGATCGTCGACGCCGGTTGGACGCGCGGCGTCGAGGCCACCGTCGAGTGGATGGCGGCGTGGGCGGGCGACGCCGCGGTCGCGATGGTCGACGCTCCGCTCGTCGTCGAGAACGCCACCGGGATGCGGGAGTGCGAACGGGAAGTCGGGCGGCGCTACGGCCGGTGGAAGGTCTCCGCCAACTGCTCGAACCTGGGCATGGCCGCGCTCGGGGGTGTCTCCCTCGTGCGTCGGGCGGCCGTCGACGGCTGGCGCTGCGCCGACGGCCAGGACGGACCGCCGTCGAGCGGTCGGCACCTGTACGAGGTGTACCCGTACACGACGCTGGTCGGCGCGCCCGAGCTCGGGTACGGCGAGGTCCGTCCGGTGTACAAGCGGCGGCCGAACCGGTTGTCGCCGGACGAGTTCAGGGCCGCCCGGGCGACAGTGTGCGACGACCTCGTGCGCCGCCTCGTCGACCTGCGCGACGCCGATCCCCCGATCGACCTCACTGGCCACCCGGTCACCGCTGCGCTGGTCAGCGAGCCGACCCCGTTGGTCGACCGGCAAGCGAAGCATCGCGAAGACCTGATCGACGCCGTCCTCTGTGCCTGGACAGGCCTTCTCTGGCTGCGCTACGGGCTGGAACGGTGCCAGATCCTCGGCACCGACGCGACGATCCTCGCCCCGGCCCGGCCCGAACAGCGCCGCTGAACCGAGCGCGGTGTCCCGGTGGGGCACCATGGTGCCGTGATGCGGATTCCGGGTCTGAGCACGGGCACGCCCGGGCTCGACCGGCTGGCCGTGGCCCAGGTGCTGTCGGGCGCCGCCGACGCGCTGGTTGCCGTCTCGCTGGCCGGCTCCCTGTTCTTCAGCCTCAGCCCGGAGGCCTCCCAGCAGCAGGTCCTGATCTACCTGCTGATCAACATGGCGCCGTACATCGTGTTGGCGCCATTGATCGGGCCGGCGATCGACCGGCTGCAGCGTGGCCCCGGCGCCATCGCCACGACGCTGTTCGCCGTGCGCGCCATCTGCGCGATCGGTCTGGCCGTGTCGTTGCTGGAGCTCGGGCTGTACTTCTTCGCGCTGGCGTTGCTGATCGCCGCCAAGGCGTATGGCGTGGTCCGCCAGGCGCTCGTCCCCGGGCTGGTGCGCGATCCCGGCCGGCTCGTCTCGGCCAACTCCCGATTGGCCCGCCTGAGCGTGATCGCCGGCGCCGTCGGTGGCCTGCTTGGTACCGGACTGCTGGCGGTCAGCTCGCCGGGCGTCAGCGCCGGCGTGGCCGGCGCGCTGTTCCTCGGCGCCGCCGTGGTGACGACCCGCCTGCCCGCCATCGCGCCGGTGGTCGCCGAGGTGGGCGAGAGCGTGAGTTACGAGGAGCTGCACCGTCCGACCGTGGTCGCCACGTCCTGGGCGTTCACGGTCGTGCGTGCCGCCGTGGGCTTCTTCGTCTTCGGCCTCGCCTTCTCGCTGCGGCGGGAGAGCGAGCCGGCGTGGGTGTACGGCGTGACGATCGGGCTGTACGGCGTGGGCGCCTTCGCCGGCAACGTCGCCGCCCCGCTGCTGCGGCGACGCTACGGCGAGGACCTGTTGATGGCTGGGTCGCTGGCCGTGCTCGGCGTCGTGGCCGCGTTCGCCGCCCTGGGCCAGTCCCGGCCGCTGGTCCTGGTGGTCGCCGCTTCGCTGGGCGGCGCCGCCTCGGTCGCCCGCCAGGGGTTCGACTCGCTCGTCCAGACCCGGGCACCGACGGCGACCCACGGGCGGACGTTCGCCCGCTTCGAGACTCGGTTCCAGGTGGCCTGGGTCGCCGGCGCCATCGCCGCGACGGCCATCGGCATCCCGATCCGGATCAGCCTGGCCATCGTCGCCGCCGGGCTGGTCCCGGCCGCCGTCCTGTACCTGCGGTCGCTGCGCGAGGCGCGCCTGGCCCATGCCGACGACCCGTTCGACCCGGTCGAGGTGGCACTGCGCCGGCTCGACCACGCCCGCGAATGGCACCGTCGCGGGTCGCACCGGCTGGCCGTGACCGAGGTCGCCGGCGTCATCGACCTCGGACGGGCGATGGGGATGACGGTCGATGTGGCGACGATCGAGCGGATCGAACGGCTGCGCGGCGACGCGCTGTCGACCTGGCCGCTCGACGAACGCGAGGTGGTGTGGTCCATCGGTCGGGGTGCCGAGCTGGTGGCGGCGATGGAGCGCCTCCGCGCTGAGTCGACGGAGCCGGTGGAGCCGCTGGCGACGGACGATCAGGGTCCGGGCAGGGCGGACGACGACGTGACGGACCACTGCGACGAGTCCTCGGCCACCGTCATGACGGCCTTGGACCAGTCGTCGTCGGAGCGGTAGATCTCGACCTCGACGTCGATCGACTCGCTGTCCGCCGGCACCTCCCCGATCGCCACCAGCGTGCCGTCATCGCGCACCGGAGCCGCCGCGAGGTCGGCGTGGATGGCCTGGGCCCGCTCGTCGGCGAAGCGCACGTCGCGCTCCTCGCGCAGCAGGACGGCCACCTCGGCTTGGACGGCTGCGGGGATGGCCGTCTCGCCGACGGCGACCACGTACACCACGGGCAACGCCTCGGGATCGGCCGGCGGCGGCTGATCGGCGGTCGCCGCGCGGATCGTCGCCAGGTACACCTGTGCCGCCCGCGACGGGTCGTCGTCGCCACCGCTGTCGCAGCCGGCGGCCACGGCGAGGACCACGCCGGCGGCGACGAGCGACCTCATCTGGAGCAGGCTAGTGACGGTGGATCGGCTCGTTCCGGCGGACCGCCAGCAGCTGTGAGCGAGCGTCCAGGTCGACCGCGACGCCATCGGCAGCGCCAAGCGAGCGAACGATCGTCTACGGCTGCTCGGCGCGCAGGGCGATCATCCGCTCGACGGCGGCGTACGGCCAGCCGTCGGGCAGGTCGGTGGGTAGCTCGGGCACGCCGATGACGGTCTGGCGACGCTCGCCGAACCGGGTCACGCCGAGGCTGTCGCGCGCCGCCCGGACGACGCCGTCCTCCGTCTGCAGCCCGGCGACCTCTTCGGCCAGGTCGGCGTTGACAGCGGTCAGCTCGTCGAGCTCGGCATCGAGCTGGGTCAGCTCGTCGTCCTGGGCGAACCAGGTGCGCAGGGGCAGGCCGAACAGGGCGGCGCCGATGGTGACGACGACGAGCAGCCCGATCAGGCCAGCGGCGAACGCCGGGCGGCGCGAGCGGGTGATCCGCTGGGCGCGAGCGATCGGGCGCGTGTAGTCGGCCAGGCGCGAGCGTCCGGCGTCGGACGCCCGCCGGCCAGGCGGCTTGGCGACGGTCGACACCCGCCCGGCACTCATCCGGACGAGTGTGGCAGGTCGGATCGCGCGATCCGAGGCATCCCATCCGAGGGTTACGTGCATCCGAGGGTTTGGCGCGGGGCCTCCCCGCAGGTAGCCCTCGGATGAAGCAAACCCTCGAATGATCAGGGGGAGCGGCGAAGGGCGCGGGCGCCCCGGTACTCGGCGGCCTCGCCGAGATCGTCCTCGAGGCGCAGCAGCTGGTTGTACTTGGCGACCCGGTCGCTGCGCGCCGGTGCGCCGGTCTTGATCTGTCCGCAGTTGGTGGCCACGGCGAGGTCGGCGATGGTCGTGTCCTCCGTCTCGCCGCTGCGGTGGCTCATCACCGCGCCGTAGCCGCGCCCGGTGGCCAGCTCGACGGTGTCGAGCGTCTCGGTGAGGGTGCCGATCTGGTTGACCTTGACGAGGACGGCGTTGGCCACGCCACGGTCGATCCCCTGCTGCAGTCGCGCCGCGCTGGTCACGAACAGGTCGTCACCGACGAGCTGCACCCGCTGGCCGACGGCTGCGGTCAGCGCCGCCCAGCCGTCCCAGTCGTCCTCGGCCATGCCGTCCTCGATCGACACGATCGGGTAGGTGTCGACCAAGTGGACCCAGTAGTCGACCATCTCGTCGGGCGTCAGCTCCTTGCCCTCGCCGGCCAGCACGTACTTGCCGCCCTTGAACAGCTCGCTGGTCGCCGGGTCGAGGGCGATGGCCAGCTCCTCGCCCGGTGTGAATCCGGCCGCCTCGATCGCTTCGACGAGGATCCGAACGGCGTCCTCGTTGGCGTCGAGGTTCGGAGCGAAGCCGCCCTCGTCGCCGACCGCCGTTGACAGGCCACGGTCGTGCAGCAGCTTCTTCAGCGTGTGGTACGTCTGGGTCCCCCACCGCAGCGCCTCGCCGTAGCTCGGGGCCCCGACGGGCATGACCATGAACTCCTGCAGGTCGATGCTGTTGTCGGCGTGGACCCCACCGTTGACCACGTTCATCATCGGCACCGGCAGGACGTGGGCGTTGGCACCACCGACGTACCGGTACAGCGGGACCTGCAGGTCGTCGGCCGCCGCCCTGGCCACCGCCAGGCTGGCACCGAGGATGGCGTTGGCGCCGAGCCGGCTCTTGTTCTCCGTGCCGTCGAGCTCGATCATCGCGTGGTCGACGTCGCGCTGGTCGAGGGCGTCGAGGCCACGCAGCGCGGCGGCGATCTCGCCGTCGACGTTGGCGACGGCCGTGGCCACCCCCTTGCCGTCCCAGCGGTCGCCCCCGTCGCGCAGCTCGACGGCTTCGTGCTCGCCGGTCGAGGCGCCGCTCGGGACGATCGCCCGCCCTGACGCCCCGCTCTCGAGCACGACCTCGACCTCGACCGTCGGGTTGCCGCGCGAATCGAGCACTTGCCGCCCGTGGACGTCGACGATCTCACTCATGGTTTCGGACCGTATCCCGGGTCACGGGATCCCCAGGTAGATCTCGCCGGTCGGTGGGTCGATGCGCAGCTGCTCGTCCGGCGCGGACTCGAGGATGTCGCCGACGTACGAGCCGATCGCCTCGTCCATCGACACGTCACGAGCCTGGCGCTCCGACAGGAACCAGCGGTGCTCGAGGATCTGGTGGTACAGCTCGGCGGCCTGCAGCTTGCCGTGCATCGACGGGGGCACGGCGGCGATGACGGGCTCGAAGCGCTGGTCCAGCCAGCGCACGGCGGCGATGTTCTCCGGCACCTTGGCACCGGTCCGGTTGGACAGCTCGGCGCGGAACTCGCGGACGTCGTCGAGCAGTCGGCGGGCCTGGTTCTCGCCCGCCCACAGTCCGGTCAGGGCGTACAGCCGGTCCTGGTGGTAGCCGCTCTCCACGACCCGGGGGATGAACCGCAGGCGCTGGCCGTCCTCCTCGGTGACGACCTCGATCTCGCCGACGTCGAAGCCGAGGTCGTGCAGCCGCTGCACGCGCTCGTTGATCTTCCACAGCTCGTCGGCGTTGAACACCTCGTCGCCCGTGACCTCACGCCACAGGCCGGCGTAGCGCGACTCGAGGTTTTCGGCCACCGCCCAGGGGTCGACGTCGGCGACGAGGCGACCGCCGGCCTGGAGGTCGAGCAGGCCGCCGGCGACGTTCTCGGTGGCGATGTCGAGGTCCATCCGCCGCTGCCCATCGGACAGCTGCTCGTAGCGCTCGCTCGTCTCGACGTCGATGACGTACGCCGCCAGCTCGCCGGCGTCGCGCCGGAACAGCGCGTTGGACAGCGAGCAGTCGCCCCAGAAGAACCCCGCCAGGTGCAGCCGCACGAGCAGGCCGACCAGCGAGTCGAGCAGCTTGTCGCCGAGGTACGGGATGTGTAGCCCGCGGCCGGACAGCAGCGAGCGGTACGGCAGGGAGTAGTCGAGGTGGCGGGTGATCAGCAGGCCGTCGCGCCCTCCCGTGCGCTGCGTCACGACGGCGACCACGATGGCCGTCGGCAGCCGGTCCTCGACCAGGCCGCGCAGCAGGCGGTACTCCCGCTGGGCCAGGTGGTCGGGCAGCTCCTTGACCACGTACGAGGTGCGCGGGCCGTCGGGTTCGCCGAGCTCCACCAACCGCACCACGTGGCGGTGCAGCCCGAGCACGCCGTGGAGGTGGGGCAGATCCCACTGCTCGAGGTCCTCGGCAAACGGCAGCGTCCCGAGCAGCGGGTGGTCGCCAGGATCGGCCAGCTGGAGGCGCATCAGTCCGCCAGTTTGGCCTCGCTCCACAACCCCTCGAGGTCGTCGAGCGACGCCGCCCGCAAGTCGATGTCGCGCTCGGCGGCCAGCCGTTCGACGATCTCGAAGCGATGGCGGAACTTCGCCGCCGAGGCGCGTGCGGCGAGCTCGGCGTCCACGCCGGCGTGACGGGCCACGTTGACCACCGCCGTGAACACATCGCCCAGCTCGTCGTCGATCTGTGCCTGCTCACCGGTCGCCAGCGCCGATCGGAGCTCGGCCAGCTCTTCGTCGACCTTGGCCAGCGGACCGTCGATGCCGGCCCAGTCGAAGCCGACCTTGGCCGCCTTGCGGGCGAGGTGCTGGTTGTAGGCCAGCGCAGGAAGCGAGCGAGCCACCCCGTCGAACACCGATGCTCGCTGCTTCTCGACGCGCTTGATGGCGTCCCAATTGCTCGCCACGGCGTCGGCGTCGTGGGCCTCGACGTCGCCGAACACGTGCGGGTGGCGGCTCACGAGCTTGTCGTGGATCGTGGTGGTCACGTCGGCCATCGAGAACCGGCCGGCCTGCTCGGCGATGGCGGCGTGGAACTCGACCTGGTACAGCACGTCGCCGAGCTCCTCGATCAACGCCTCCTCGGTCGCCGGGTCGTCCGGATCGAGTGCGGCGATGGCGTCGACCAGCTCGAACGTCTCCTCCACGAGATACGGGACGAGGCTGGCGTGGGTCTGCTCGACGTCCCACGGGCAGCGCTGGCGAAGTGTCCGGGCCAGCTGGTGCAGGCGCACGCCACTGGCGGCGACCGGCGCGCCGAGGCGGGGCACGTACACGCACGTCAAGTGGTCGGCGTCGATGCCGCGGTCGAGCTCGCTCCACGTGGTGTGCACGATCGCTTCGTCGGCGGTGCCCAGGCGCTGCAGGACGACGACGGGCTCGTCACCGCTGGCGTCCTCGACGGCCAGCTTGATGTCGGACAGGACCCAGTCGGCGTGCGTGTGGGCGATCAGCAGCGGGCCGGCGGACCCGGCGGCGGCAGCGGCGAAGTCGTGGCCGTCGACGAGCTGGACGCCGATCTCGACGGGATCGATGCCGAGCCGGGCCCAGGCCACGTCGAGGAACGACAGCGCCGGCAGGACGTCGACGGCCACGCGCTCGTCGGCCCGCAGCAGCTCGACGGTGCGCTCGAGCACCAGCGGGGAGCCCGGCACGGCGTACAGCACCTCGCCGTGCTCGACGGCCGCCGCCACCAGGTCGTCGACGATGCCCGTGTAGACGTCGGCGAACCGTTCGGCGTGCTCGTACCTGGCGTCGAACGTCGTCGCGCCGTCCACGAGGTGGGCGCTGGGATGCCGGGAGGTCCGCAGGTAGCGGCGCGGGATCCGTTCGATCGTCCTGACGGTCTGCAGGGTGACCTGTTCCTCACCGCCGGGCCCCAGCCCGACGACGACCACCGATGGCCGCTGCAGCGGCGACCTCACTGGTCGGGAACGGTCGGCTCGGGCTGATCGAGGGCGACGACGGTGCCGACGGCGGCGTCCCACCGTCCGTACCGGGGGTCGACCTTGACCTCGACGCTTTCCAGGTGCTCCTGCAGGCGCAGTCCGCCGACCGCCGCGTCGACCGCCACTGCGACCTCGTCGTAGGGCCGGGCGAGGATCACGTGCCAGCCGAAGGACGTCTGCACGGGCCCGATCGGCGTCCCCGGCACGGCCTGCACGGCGGCGGACAGGAAGACGGGGTCGAGACCGTTCTGGGCCTGCTGCAGCGGGATGCACGGCTGGCCCGGCGTGGCCTCGAGGGCTCCACCGGTGTCCGCCGCCGCCGGCTCGATCGACCGTTCGGCGGCCAACTCGGCGAAGTCGGCGCCGGCCTCGAGCTCGGCCAGCACGTCCTCGGCCTCCTCCTCCGTCTCGACGAGGATGTGGCGAACGCACAGGAGCCCCAGCTCGGCCGGCGAGGTGTTCCACGCAGCCTGCGCTTCCCCGGACTCGGCGGCCATCCGGCCGAGGGCGGCGCTGTTGGCTCGGGAGTCCACGAGCAGGTCGACGACGAGCTGCGGCGCGTTGGCGGCCTGCGGCCCGAGCGCGTCCAGCGCGGTCTGGCGGTCGGCCTCGCTGACGGAGGCGCCGATCTCTTCGATGTAGTCCTGCGTCGCCGTGTTCTCGACGAGCAACCGCAGCAGGTCGCGGCCGGGGTCGGCGGCGATGGTGCCGGTGTCGAAATCCTCCTCGATGCCGAACAGCTCGGGATTGGCGGCGACGGCCTGCGCGAGCGCCTCGAACTCGTCGCGGGAGACGATCGAGCCGTCGACGTCGGCGGCGGCGTCGTTCGACCGGCTGTCACCGCACCCCGTGACGGTGAGCGCAGCGAGCGCGCACACGAGCCCGGTTCGGCGGATCACGGCACGGAAGCTACTGGTTCGAGGACGGCCGGCTCCGGCGGTGGCACGAGCTGGCGGAGCAGGTCGACGAGGAACGCCGCCGGCTCGCGGCGGCGCGGGATCGGAACGACGAGCTGGCGGGCATCCTCCTTCCACAGCGCCTCGCGGGACAGGCGACGAAGGCGGGTCGACTCGCTGAGCTTCAGCTCGATCGGACCGAGGCGCGCTCGGTCGGCCGAGATGGAGACGTCGGTCAGGCCGAGCCGGTGGCACTCGGCACGCAAGTCGCCGATCGTCAGCAGCGCCTCAGCCGCCGGCGGCAACGGCCCGTACCGGTCCTCCCACTCGGCGCGGATGTCCTCGACCTCGGCGGGCGTCGTGACGGCCGCCAGTCGCCGGTACGCCTCGAGGCGCAGCTCCTCCTTGCCCACGTACTCCGGCGGGAGGTGAGCATCGGTCGGGACGTCGAGCTTGATCTCGGCGGGCGGCCGGATCGGCGTGCCCTTCATCTCGGCCACCGCTTCGGTGACCATCTGGCAGTACAGGTCGTAGCCGACAGCGGCGATGTGACCGGACTGCGCCTCGCCGAGCAGGTTGCCGGCCCCGCGGATCTCCAGGTCGCGCATCGCGATCTTGAACCCGCTGCCCAGCTCCGTCGCCTCACCGATGGTCTTCAACCGCTCGTAGGCCTCCTCGGTCAGGGTCACCTCCACGGGGTGGAAGAGGTAGGCGTAGGCCCGCTGTCCGCTGCGCCCGACGCGCCCTCGCAGCTGGTGGAGCTGGCCGAGGCCGAGCAGGTCCGAGCGCTCGACGACCAGCGTGTTGACGGTCGGCATGTCGATGCCGGACTCGATGATCGTCGTGCACACGAGCACGTCGAACTTGCCATCCCAGAAGTCGACGACGACCTGCTCGAGCGTGCCCTCGTCCATCTGGCCGTGGGCGACGGCGATGCGCGCCTCGGGCACCAGCTCGCGCAGCCGCGCGGCGGCGTGCTCGATCGAACGCACCCGGTTGTGGACCCAGAAGACCTGGCCCTCGCGCAGCAGCTCGCGGCGGATCGCCTCCACGGCCACCCGCTCGTCGTAGCCGCCGACGTAGGTGAGGATCGGCTGACGGTCCGCCGGCGGGGTCTGCAGCAGCGACAGGTCGCGGATGCCGACGAGGCTCATCTCCAACGTGCGCGGGATGGGCGTCGCCGTCAAGGTGAGCACGTCGACGTTGACCTTGAGCTGCTTCATCAGCTCCTTGTGCTGCACGCCGAAGCGCTGCTCCTCGTCGACGACGAGCAGACCGAGATCCTTGAACTTGACGTGCTCGCCGAGCAGCCGGTGGGTCCCGATCACGCAGTCGACGTCACCACCCTCGAGCCCCTGCACGACGTCGCGGGCCTGGGTCGGCGACAGGAAGCGGCTCAGGGTCTCCACCCGGATCGGGTAGCCGGCGAAGCGGTCGGCGAACGTGTTGCCGTGCTGGGTCGCCAGCAGCGTCGTCGGCACCAGCACGGCCACCTGCTTGCCGTCCTGGACGGCCTTGAACGCCGCCCGCACCGCCACCTCGGTCTTGCCGAAGCCGACGTCGCCGCAGACGAGGCGGTCCATCGGGTACGGCCGCTCCATGTCGGCCTTGGTCTCGACGATCGCCGCCCGCTGGTCCGGCGTCTCGACGAACGGGAAGGTGTCCTCCATCTCGCCCTGCCACGGCGTGTCCTGGCCGAACGCGAACCCCTCGGCGTTGACCCGTTTCTGGTACAGGACGACGAGCTCCTGGGCGATCTCGCGGACCGCCGAACGGACGCGGCTCTTGGCTTTGGCGAAGTCCGATCCACCGAGGCGATGCAGCGTCGGGGACTCGCCACCGACGTACTGGCGCAGCACATCGATCTGGTCGGACGGCACGTACAACTTGTCGTTGCCCTTGTACGCGACGAGGAGGTAGTCCCGCTCGATGCCGCCGATCGCCCGCTTGACCATGCCCTCGTAGCGACCGACGCCGTGCTGGACGTGGACGACGTAGTTGCCGGGTTTCAGGTCCTCGAAGACGCTGAGGGCGTCGCGGCGGCGCGGGCGCGGCCGGCGATGGGCCCGGCGTCGTCCGGTCAGGTCGCTCTCGGCGACGATCGCCAGCTTGGCCGCCGGGAGCGTGACGCCGTGGTGGAGCGGCGCCACGACGACCCGGCCGCCAGGGGTCGTGAGGTCGGCGCGGCGACCGGTCTCGTGGGTGACGATCGGCAGGTCGAGTCCCTGGTCGCGCAGCAGGGCGGCCAGGCGGGCGGCCGACCCGTCGCCGTCGGCGGCGACGACGACGCGGACCCCGTCGGCCAGCAGTTGGGTCAGCCGGGCGACGAGACCGGCGCCGTCGCCCACGATCGGCCCCCACCCGGACGCCTCGACGACCGGGGTGTCGGGTGACTCGGGCGAGGAGTCCATGGACCAGGGGGCGTCCCGGCCGCTGAGCAGGCGGTCGGGCTCGGCGTGCAGCCGGGGGAACGCCTTGTCGGGATCCCGCTCCCACGTCGAGGCCAGGGCCTTGGCGAGGTCGTCCTCTTCAGCCAGCAGGTCGATCGCCCGGTCGCGCATGCGTCGGGGCTCGACGAGCAGCACCTTGGCCGTGCGCGGCAGGATGTCCGTGAGCAGCTGCTCGCCGACGCGCTCGTCGATCAGCCAGGGCAGCCAGCTCTCCATCCCGTCGAACAGCGCGCCCTCGGCGAGGCGCTCCCACTGCTCGCGGCCCCATGGCTCGGTGGCGACGAGGCGCCGCGCTCGCGCCTGCACGTCGTCGGTCGGGATCAGCTCGCGGGCGGGGACGATGGCGACATCGTCGAGCTCGGCCGTCGACCGCTGGTCGTTGACGCCGAAGCGGGTCAGCCGGTCGACCTCGTCGCCCCACAGGTCGATGCGCACCGGACCGTCGGCGGTGGCCGGGAACACGTCGACGATGGCGCCGCGCCGGGCGAACTCGCCGCGGTGCTCCACGAGGTCCTCGCGGCGGTACCCGAAGTGGACGAGGCGGGCGCCGAGCTCGTCGGGGTCGACGACATCGCCACGGCGGATGCAGATGGGATCGACGTCGGTGGCGCCGGGGCCAAGCCGCTGCAGGAGGGCGCGGACGCCGGTGACGACGACCGTCGGGCAACGATCGGGATCCTGGAGCCGCCACAGCAGCTCGAGGCGACGACCCATCGTCTCCACCGA
Organism: uncultured Acidimicrobiia bacterium; assembly: GCA_963844175.1. Lineage (GTDB taxonomy): Bacteria > Actinomycetota > Acidimicrobiia > Acidimicrobiales > Ilumatobacteraceae > JALZMG01. Next base: position 35,089 of record CAWJNE010000019.1, on the reverse strand, counting down.
CGGGCTGACCCGCTCGAAGGGCAGGGTCTCCCAGGCCGGGAACAGGGCCACCTGGTCGGCGGGGAGGAACTGCTCGAGGTCCTCGGCCAGCTGGGCGGCCATCGTGCCCGTCGGCGTGGCGACGACGAGCGGACGGCGGTTGGACAGCGCGGCGAGGGCGGCGATCGAGATCGGCCGGGCGACCTCGACCACGGCCAAGCGGGCCGCCGGCTCGCCGAGGGCGCGGGTGAGCGCCGGCTCATCTCGCAGCAGGGGGGGAAGCGCAGCCAGACGCACGGGACCGTCGAGGCTACCGACGTACCCATCCGAGGGTTTCGTGCATCCGAGGGTTCACGGAGGGGCTTCCCCGCACGTGACCCTCGGATGCAGCAAACCCTCGGATGGGTTAGGGCGTGGGCGGGGGGAAGGTGGGGTCGCGGCGGGCGGGGTGGAGGGCGAGGAGCTTGCGGGCGCGGGGCTCGTCGACGTGGCGCGTCGGGTCGCCGAGCTCCTGGCAGGTCGGGCACCACGTCGAGACCCGCCGCCAGGGGCTCGACCGCTCGTCCCAGCCGTCGAGACGCGTGCCGCAACGCGGGCACGGGCGCCCGCGCCGGCCGTAGATCCAGTGGTCGGCGTCGGTGAGTCGCCGCCCGGTCGTGTTCTGCGGGCCCCGGGCGGCGTTGGTCCGGATCACGGCCGTGCCGATGCCCACCAGCACCGGCAGTCCCTCGACCGATCCGACCGGCTGGTTCGGCGACACGCCCACGACGAACGGCAGCTCGACGGCGTAGAGGTTGCCGAACCCTGCCACGTTGCGCTGGTCGAGCAAGGCGCCGGCCAGCGGCACGTCCGGCGCCGCGATCAGCCGCTCGACGACCTCGTCGACGTCCGGCGCCACCGGTCCGCACAGGTCGGGGCCGAGGTGCCCGACGATGCGGTACTCGTCGGCAGTGGCCACGACACCGAGCACCGGCACATCGACACCCGTCAGCCGCCCATCCTCCATCCACAGCTCGACGCGGCGTCGCCACGCCGGCTCGGGCGCAGCCCGCCCGACCACGAACGACCCGGTCATCCGCAGGTGGGCGAACAGTGTGCGACCGTCGTCGAAGCGGACCAGGAGGTGCTTGCCGACGGCGTCGGCGCCGATGAGCACGGCACCGGCGAAGTCCACGTGGGTCAGGCGCGGGTCGCGGGTCACCGAGCGCTGGCAGCGCTGCCCGGCGAACCGGCGATCGATCCGCTCGGCCAGGCGACGGATCGTGTCGCCCTCAGGCATCGCCAGGCGCGGCAGCCGGGGGTGGCGGTGCGTGGAATCGGCGCATCGCCGCATCGACGCTGTCCGTCACGATCAGCTCGACGGCGTCGGCCGCCTCCTGGACGGCCACGTCGAACAGCTCGCGCTGCCTCGTCGGCAGGCGCGACAGGACGTGATCGGCGCCGCGGTCCTTGCCGCCGGGTGGCTTGCCGACGCCGATGCGAACGCGGACGAAGTCCTGGGTGCCGAGGTGTTGGGCGATGCTGCGCAGCCCGTTGTGACCAGCCAGCCCACCCCCGGCCTTGATGCGCACCGTGGCCGGCGGGAGATCGAGCTCGTCGTGCACGACGACCACGTGGTCGGCGTCCTCGACGCCGTACCGCCGGGCCAGTGCTCGCACCGCCATGCCCGAGTCGTTCATGTACGTCAGCGGGAACGCCAGCACCACCCGCTCCTCGTCGATGCGCGACTCGGCGACGAGCGCGTTGTCGCGGCCGCTCTTCAGCGAGTCGCCGCGCCGACGAGCCAGCTCGCGAACGACCTCTTCGCCGACGTTGTGGCGCGTCCGGACGTACTCCTTGCCAGGGTTGCCCAGCCCGACGACCAACCAGTCGAACGGGGTGGAGCGACGCCTCACTCGTCGTTCGACGCGTCGCCGCCGGCGCTGCCCTCGCCGTCGGCGCCCTCGCCAGCGTCGCCAGCGCCCTCGGCCGCCTCGGCGGCCTCTCCCTCGCCGGTCTCCTCGGCCTGCTCCTCGGCGACCTCGGCGTCAGCGGCCTCGATCTCCGCCAGCTCGGCGCGCATCGTCAGCACCGTCACGAGCGGGCTCTCCGGATCACCGGTCGGCTCGACACCGGCGGGCATCGGCAGGTCCTCGAGGCGGATGACCGAATCCATCTCCATCGCCGAGATGTCGACGACGAACTCGTCGGGGATGCTGCGCGGCGTCGTGACGACCTCGACGCTGTCGACGGCCGGGTCGACCAGGCCGCCGCCCTGCTGCACGGCGATGGCTTCGCCCTCGAGGCGCAGCGGCACCGAGACGGTGATCGACTCGTCGAGGTTGACCTGGATGAAGTCGACGTGGGTGACGTTGCGGCGCACGGGATGGCGCTGCAGCTCCTTGACGATCGCCGGGTACACCGTGCCGTCGACGGTGAGGTCGAGGACGGTGTTCACGCCGGCTGCGCCGGACAGCGCCAGCCGCAGCGCCCGCCGGTCGACGGCCACGCTGACCGGCGTCATGCCGTGCCCGTACAGGACGCCGGGGATCACGTCGTCCCGACGCATGCGGCGGGCGGCCGGGCTGCCGGTGGAGCGGCCCGTCTTGGCGGTGAGCACGGTGGAAGCCATGGTGAAGGAACCTCGCGGAGGACCCGCCTCGGATCGGCGGAAGTCGGCCGGGAAGGTTACCGGCGACTTGCTACTCGCGGGTGAAGGTCCCGATGCCCGTGATGTCGTAGGCCTCGAGCGTGACGGTGGCCGCCGGGCCGCCGGACGGTCGAGTGAACGTGGCTCCCGACGTGCCGGTGGCGTTCTCGCCGATCGTGTCGAACGTGAACACATCGCCGTCGAAGTGGGTGAGGACGAACTTCGTCGGCCGGTCGGGCGGGCCCATCGACATCGACAACCCACCGCCGTCGTCCGTGACGGTCAACGGTCCGTAGTGCGGGTTGCCGTAGGTCCCCACGTACTCGGCGAGGTCGGCCGCCGGCGCCGGCTCGGCGGGCGGCGACGCCCACGACGTGTCGACCCCGGCCGTGTAGAGGCCGTCCATCAGCTCGGCAAAGAAGTCCAGCCAGTCGACGGTCGGTCGACCGTTCTGGGCGATGTCGAGGAACTTCTCGTTGATCGACTCCGGGATCCCGTGCGGCTGCCCGTTGGTCAACGTGATGATGCCGAGCTGCTCGCCCGGCAGGAGGGTGATCGTGGTCGCCGCACCGGACAGGAACGCTCCGGAGTGGTCGAGTCGCACTCGTCCGTGGTCGTCGTAGGTCACGTTCCACCCCAAGCCGTAGAACTCCGTCCGCTCACCGGGTGCCGTCGGTTGGGACAGGTCGCTGTGCGGCACGTGGGTGACCTGCAGTGCGGCGCCGTCGATGACTTCGGTGCCGTCGATCGTGCCGGCGCCGAGCTGCAGGCGCACGAGCTGGAGCATGTCGTTGACGCTCGTGCTGAGGCCGCCGGCGGGCGCCTGGGCGTCCGGGTCGCGCTCGAACCTGGGCTCCCACACCTTGTCCGCCGCCGGACCGACCCTGGTGTGGATGTCCGCCCGGTTGTCCCGCGCCAGGTAGTCGTCGTGGCGGTAGCTCGAGCTGGTCATCCCGAGCGGCTCGAACAGGACCTCCTCGGCGAGGTCCTCCCAGCTCATGCCCATCGCCCCCGCCGCGGCCAGCCCGCCGAGGGTGTAGCCGTAATCGCTGTAGTGGTACGTCGAGCGGAAGGCGTCGAGCGGCTGCAGGTAGAGCACGCTGACGATGTACTGCTGGTCCCACGCCAGGTCCTCGAGCAGGTTGCCGGCCAGGGTGGGCAGCCCGGTGCGGTGCGACAGGAAGTCGGCCAGCGTGGCGTTGGCGGTGACGTACGGGTCGGCGAGGTGGATCTCGGGGAACCAGCCGACCGCCGGGTCGGTCCAGTTGGCCGCTTGCCGGCCCACCACACCGGCGACGATGGTCGACGCCACGGGCTTGGACACGGATGCCACCTGGAACACGGTGTCGGCGTCGACTGGCTCCGTGCCGTCCGCCCGCCGCACACCGAACCCCTCGGCGAAGAGGACCTCGTCCTGGTAGACGACGCCGACGGCGACCCCGGGGACGCCGGTGTGGTCCATGGCCTCGGCGACGATGTCATCGAGCTGGTCGACGGCGGCGCCGACCTTGGCCTCGTCGAGCAGCGGCGGCACGACCATCGGCGGTCCGTCGAGCAGCCCGCCCGTGGTCGTCGGCGGCGCGGTCGCCGATGCAGTCTCCGTCGATCCACCCGACACCGTCGAGGGCTCGGCGCCGCCGGGAGGCGCGGACGCAGACGAGGCGGTCGGCGCCGAGGTGGAGACGCCGCTGGTGTCGCTGGCGTCCCCGTCGCCGTCGGTCTCGTCCGATCCGCCCGAGCAGGCAAGCAGGAGCCCTGCCGCCGTGGCCACCGCCAGCCCTCGCCCAACGTTCGTCCGCACCGCACGCCTCCCTCTCGATCCGGCTCCATCGACCGGATCGCGCCGAGCAGCATCCCACGAACGGATTCGCCGGCCCGAGCGCGTCAGTGGGCGAGGTACCGCACCACGGCGAGCACCCTTCGGTGGTGCTCGTCGCTCTCGGTGATCCCGAGTCGGTCGTAGATCAACGACGTGTGCTGCACGACCGTCTTGTCGGCGATCTCCAGCCGACGGGCGATCGCCGCGTTGCTGTTCCCTTCGGCCATCAGCGCCAGCACGTCGCGCTGGCGAGCGGTCAGCGCCTCGACCACGTCGTCGGTCCGGCTGGCCCGCTCGACCATCGCCGCAGCGACCTCGCGGTCGAGCACGGTCCCACCACCGGCGACGATCTTGATGTCGTGGAGGAACCCGTCGATGTCGGCGATGCGCTGCTTCAGGAGGTACCCGACGCCGTTGGCGCCGTCTCCCATCAGCTCCAGCGCGTACTGGCGCTGCACGAACTGCGACAGCACCAGCACCGGCATCGACGGCTGCGCAGTCCGGATCTCGAGCGCCGCCCGCAGGCCATCGTCGCTGTTGTCCGGCGGCATGCGGATGTCGGTGACCACGAGGTCTGGTCGGCGCTCGACGGCCTGCTCGACCAACGTCCGGGCATCGCCGGCCACGGCCACCACCTCCATCCCGCCCTGCTCGAGGACCAGTGTGAGCCCGAGACGCATCAGCGCCTCGTCCTCGCCGATCACGACCCGCACGGGACCTCCACGCGCACGGTCGTGCCGCCGCCGACGGGACTGTCCAGGCGGATCCGCCCACCGAGGGCGTCGACGCGATCGGTGATGCCGCGCAGCCCCGTGCCCCCGTGCGTGGCCGCCCCGCCGATGCCGTCGTCGCCGATCTCCACGCACAGGTCGCCGCCGACGACATCGAGACGGACCCACATCCGCTCGGCGCACGAGTGCTTCAGCCCGTTGGCCAGGCTCTCGGCGACCACGAGGTAGGCCGTGCTCTCGACCGGCGCCGGGAGCGGTCGGACCCGCGACTCCAACTCGGTCGGGATGGGCATGCGATCGACCAGCTCGGCCGTCGCCGCCTCGAGCCCACGCTCGATGAGCAACGCCGGCATCACGCCGTGCACGAGGCTGCGCAGCTCATCGATGGCGGCGTCCATCCCGGCGCGCACCTCGAGCGCCTCGTCGCGGGCGGGGCCCGGCTCGACGCGTTCCAGCACGCGTTCGGCACGGATGGCCAGCAGCACCAGCCGGCCCTGCAGACCGTCGTGCAGGTCCCGGGCGATCCGCCGGCGCTCCACGTCACCGGCCTCGACCAGGCGCGCCCGCGATTCGCGCAGTGCGTCGTAGCTGGCCCGCAGCTCGACATCGAGGCGCTGGCGATCGATGGCGATGGCCAGGACCCGACCGGCGGTGCGCACCAGTTCGGCGTCGGCGAGGAGGGTGGCGTCGTAGTCGATGACGCCGACTGGCCGCCCACCGACGTCGATGTCGACGCGGCCGCGCCGCTGGCCCACGGCGAGGTCGAGCGGGCGCCCGGCGGCGTCGACGTACCGGGACTGGTCGGTCACCCAGAACCCGACCTCGACCGACGGGTCGCCGAGCGTTGCGGCCAGCGCGGCCGCCAGCTCGGGCCGTTCGACATCCGCGCCGAGCGAGGCGCCCAGCTCGACGAGCTCGCCGGACTGGGCGAAACCGCCGCGCAGCAGGCCGAGCGTGAACGCCAGCGGGACCACCATCAGAACGCCGAGCTGGATGGTCGCCAGCGTGATCGGGTCGATCCCGGCCACCACGGGCAGCACGTTGGCACTGACCGGCACCATGACAGCGGTGAAGACCCCGTACCCGAGCAGCGGGGTGAGGACGCGCCGAGCGGCCGGCGGCGAGGCCAGGAGGCGACGCACGACCACGACGACGAAGGCCACGAAGATGGCCGACCCGAGGGAGCGCTGCGTCCACTGGGCCAACTGGTCGAGGTCGGGGTCGTCGCGGACCATCGCTGGCGAGACCGGGTTGAACAGCCACAGCGGCACCTCGAACACGGTCGTCGTGACGTAGGCCGCGACGGCGATGGCGCGAGACGCGCCGTCCGGCAGGCGACCGGACGGGAAGGCCAGCACGAGGTGGATGATCACGGCGATGCCGACGGTGGACGACAGCAGACCGACGGTGACCAGGACCTCGTCCTCGACGTTGCCCAGCCCGGCCAGCATCCAGCACCACGCTCCGAGGACGAGCAGCAGTCCGATGCGGTTGCTCGGCCGCCGCCGCCAGGCCTCGACGCCCGTCGCGCCGTACAGCAGCCCCATCACCGGGAAGGCCAGGATGAGCCACGTCGGCTCGACGGGACCGACGACCACGAGGACGGTCTCGACGGCGGCGAACAGGAGCAGCGATCCGGCGATCACGCCGAGCGACCACAGCAACGTGGCTGAACGGAGCGAGCGACCGCGCTCAGCCATCCGGCGTCATTGTGGCGGTGGACTCAGACGAGATTCTCGCCGTCGAAGATGTCGCTGACGCTGGTGTCGTCGAACACCGCCGAGAGGGCCTCGGCGATCAGCGGGGCGATCGACAGGACCTCGATCATCGGCAGCTGCTTCTCGGACGGCAGCGGCAGCGTGTCGGTCAGCACCACCCGGCTGATCGAGCTGTTCTTCAACCGGTCGATGGCCGGGTCGGAGAGCACGCCGTGGGTGGCCATCGCCCACACCTCGGTGGCCCCACGGGACACCAGCAGTTCGGCGGCTGACGTGATGGTGCCGGCGGTGTCGATCATGTCGTCGGTGAGGACGCACAGGCGGCCGTCGACCTCGCCGATGACCTCGGTGGCCTCGGCGACGTTGGCCGTGCCCTTCGGCCGGCGCTTGTAGACGAACGCAAGGTCGGCGCCGCAGTCGCCGAGGTGCTGGGCCATCCGCTCGGCGACCTTGATCCGCCCCGCATCAGGGGAGACGATGACCGGCGCCGAAGCGTGCTCGCGCAGGTACGCCTCGAGGACGGGCATCGCTGTGAGGTGGTCGACGGGTCCGTCGAAGAAGCCCTGGATCTGCCCGGCGTGCAGATCGATCGAGATCATCCGCTTGGCCCCGGCGACCTTGAACATGTCGGCGACCAGTCGGGCCGTGATCGGTTCGCGACCCTCGGCCTTGCGGTCCTGGCGGGCGTAGCCGAAGAACGGGCAGACGGCGGTGATCCGCTTGGCCGACGCCCGGTAGGCGGCGTCGATCATGATCAGCTGCTCCATGATCGAGTCGTTGATCGACTGCCCGTCCACGCCGTAGTGGCTCTGCAGGATGAAGACGTCGTTGCCCCGCACGCTCTCGGCGAAGCGCGGGCGCAGCTCGCCGTTGGCGAACTCGACGATGTTCGGGTGCCCGAGCTCGAGACCGAGGTGGTCGGCGACGGAGGCCGCCAGGTCGGGATGCGTGCGCCCCGAGTACACCGCCAGCTTCTTGGTGGTGACCTTCTCCATGAGCCGGCGTCCCTTCTCCCCTAGTCCGCGCCCGCAGTGTAGAAGGCCCCGGTCACGGCGCCCGAGGCGACGGCCGACCCGGCCGGCAGGTGGGCGTATGGGCCGACCCGCGCTGCGTCGCCGACCTCGGCGTCGATGCCGACGGTGTGCTGCACCCGGCAATCCGTCCCGATCACGCAGTCCTCGAGTCGGGTGTCGGGACCGATCTCACTGCCGTCGCCGACGACCGTCGAGCCCTCCAGGATCGTGCCCGGGTAGAGCGTGACGTCCCGTCCGAGCTGCACGGTGACGTCGATGAAGGTCTGGCGGGGGTCGAGCATCGTGACGCCGTTGAGCAGCCACTGCCGGTTCGTGCGGGCCCGCAGCTCGCGCTCGGCGAGGGCCAGCTGCCACCGGTCGTTGACACCCTGGGTCTCCTCGGCCGGTGCCTGCACGCAGCCGATGCGGTGGCCCATCCCGCTGAGCACCGCGATCACGTCGGTGAGGTAGAACTCGCCCTGCGCGTTGTCGGGAGACAGGTGGCGCAACGCCGGGCCGAGCACCTCGCGCCGGAAGGCGTAGATGCTCGTGCCGATCTCGTCGACCGCCGCTTCCTCGACGCTGGTGTCGCGCTGCTCGACGATGCGCAGAACCCGCCCGTCGGCGGCGCGGATGACGCGGCCGTAGCCCGTCGGGTCGGCCATCACGCTCGACAGCACCGTGGCCGCGCTGCCGTTGGCGACGTGCACGGCGACCAGCTCGTCGAGCGTGTCCGGCCGCAGCAGCGGGGTGTCGCCAGGGAGGACGACGATGGTCGAGTCGTCGTCGAGGTCGTCGCCGGGGAAGGCGGTCATGCCGATGGCGGCGGCCTCACCCGTCCCCCGCTGCTCGGCTTGCTCGACGAACACCACGTTGGCCCACGCCGGGGCCTGGTCCTGGACCTTCTTGGTGACCTGCTCGGCGCCGTGGCCGACGACGAGCGCGGTCCGGTCGGGCCGGAGGTGCTCGAGGGCGTGGATGACGTGCAGCACCATGGCCCGGCCGCAGATCATGTGCAGCGGTTTGGGGCGGGCGGAGCGCATGCGCGTGCCTTCCCCTGCGGCGAGGACGATGGCCGAGACGCTCATGATCCGCTCCAGTCAACCGTGACAGCTTCCATGGCTCCGGGGAGAGGAATCGAACCCCTATTCACTGGACCAAAACCAGGCGTCCTACCGATTGAACGACCCCGGACTGTCGCGCCGATGGAGGCAAGGTATCGCGGGCCGCTCGCGCCCGCCCGGCATCGTTCTGATGGCTCGCTTCGCTCCTTCGAGCTGCGGCAACGAACTTCCGTCAACTCGCTCCGCTCGTGAAGCCGGACAAGGCAGGCCTGACCATGCGCACTCGCTGCGGTCGGGGGCCGAAGCGCGCACGCCTCCTCTGATGGCTCGCTTCGCTCGCTGGGCCGGGCAAGGCCGGCCTGACCATGCGCACTCGCTGCGGTCGGGGGCCAAAGCGCGCACGCCTCCTCTGCGGCGCCACGCGGCGGTAGCGTTGCCGACCCTATGGGTTCGCTGATCAAGAAGCGCCGCAAGCGGATGCGCAAGAAGAAGCACAAGAAGATGCTCCGGCGCACCCGCCACCAGCGGCGCAAGTAGCACTACCCCGGGCGTTCGACGGCCCGGGCAACGATGACCACGGCGCCCTCGTCGCCCAGTGCGGCGAGGGCGCCGTCGCGCTCGCCGTGCAGGAACCACGTCGATCCGCTGCCCGCCAGCACCGGCGGCTCGCCGGCCAATTCGCCGATGCGGTCGCGCCACACCGCCAATCGCGGCTCCGCCTGCACCGCTGCCGACTCGAGGTCGTTCGGGCCTGCCCCCGTCGGTCCGCCGAGGTCGTCCCACGCCCGGTACACCGCCGGCGTGCTGACGGCGAGCGGCGGCACGACCAGCGTCACGACCATCGCCCGATGCCCCAACGGTTCGACCAACTCGCCGATGCCCGTCACCCGGGCCCGGCCACCGACCAGGCAGAACGGCACGTCGGCGCCCAGTTCCGCGGCGACCGCCGGGTCGCTGATCCCGGCCCACCGCAGCACCGCCGCGGCGTCGGCCGACCCGCCGCCGAGCCCACCGCCGTGGGGGATCTGCTTGGTGATCCGCACCCCGGCGGCGCGGCCCACGCGGGTCAGCGCCCGCACGGCGAGGTTGCGCTCGTCGCTCGGCACACCAGCTGCGAACGGCCCGTCGACCACGACGCCGGACGAGCCGGGCGTCAGGCGTCAGCCGATCGGCGAGGTCCAACGTCACCAGCTCGGCGTCCAGCAGGTGGTAACCGTCCGGTCGCACCCCGACGATCCGCAACGTCAGCGTCAGCTTGGCCGGCGCGACGACCGTCGTCGTCACGGTCCGACGACGTTGGCGAGGCGCACCCAGCCGTCGAGGTCCACGTCCTCCGGCCGGTCGGTCGGCTCGACGCCGGCGGTGGCGAACTGCGCGGCCGTGACGCGCTCGCGCAGCGACCGCCGCAGCATCTTGCGGCGTTGCCCGAACGCCGTGCGGACCAGCTTGAACAGCTGCTCCGGCGCGATGTCGGGCGGCTGACGGCGGGTGATCTCCACCAGCACGGACTCCACGTTGGGCCGAGGCATGAACACCGAGGCCGGAACGGCGCCGACGACCTGTGCCGCGGCCCAATACGCCACCTTGACGCTGATCGCGCCGTAGACCCCCGAACCCGGGGAGGCGGCCAGCCGTTCCCCCACCTCCCGCTGGACCATCACGAGCATCCGGGTGATCGCCGGCGCCGTGTCGAGCAGGTCGGCGACGAGCGGGGTGGCGACGTTGTACGGCAGGTTGGCGACCAGGGTCCAAGGTCGGGCCGCCGACAGCAGCGACCCCCAGTCGACGGCCAGCGCGTCAGCGACGAGGAGGCGCACGTTCGGGCGTTCACCGACGACGTCACGGAGCGCGGCCGCCAGGCCGACGTCGACCTCGATCGCCAGCACCTCCGCGCCCTCGTCGGCCAGCGCCAGGGTCAGCGCGCCGAGCCCGGCGCCCACCTCGACCACATGGTCACCAGGACCGACGCGGGCCAGGTGGGCGATGCGGCGGACCGTGTTCGGGTCGACGACGAAGTTCTGGCCCAGGTCCCGGCGCGGCGCCAGCGCGTGGGAGGTCAGCAGCTCGCGCGTGCGGACACGCGAGTGGGTCATCTCACTGGCGGATCTCGATGTGGACCGGCGCGTCGGTCAGGTCGGCGATCTGGGCGAAGTCCGTCGTGAGGAGCACGAGCTCGTCGTCGGGCACGACCACCGTCGCTGCGTCGTCCTGATCGCCGTCCTCGTCCTCGGCGGCAGCCGCCTGGTCCTCGCGCGGCTGGATGACGCATTGCAGCGTGCGGCCGTTGTCGACGTTGACGACGGTGACGACGAGCCCGGCCTCGAGGGCGTTGGTCAGGCACCACCCGGCTTGGCCGACGTCGCGGCGGTACGTCGCGGTGCCCGTCCCGACGACGACCGCCTCCGGCTGGCCGACGGCCACCGGGGCGTTGGTCGACACGGGGCCGGGCCCGGCCGTCCCGTTGAGGTAGCGCGGCGGGAGCGAGCCCATGAGGTCGGGCATCGTGGTCGAGGTCGCTGCCGACGACGTCTCCTCAGCCGACAGGCCGACGGCGGCGACGTTCGGAGAGGCGGTGTCGTCCTTGCGGTTGACGAGCCAGATGGCCGGCAGCACGGCGACCGTGAGGGCGCTCGCCAGCACCACTCGCCAGCCGTCAGCTCGTTCGAATCGCAGGGTCCCGCTCCTGTTCGGGGCCGGGATGAGAGGTTCCCGAACCTGTGTGCGACGGAAACGCTACGGACGGCGTCACAGGAACGCAAGCATGCGGGTGACCTCGCGGGGACACCCTGTCACCCGCGCTGGCCACCGCAGACGTGCGCTTGGCCCCGACCGCAGCGACGACGCATGGTCAGGCCGGCCCCCAACGTCGCGCGCTTTGGCCCCCGACCGCAGCGACGACGCATGGTCAGGCCGGCCTTGTCCGGCCCCGCGAGCGAAGCGAGCCATCAGAGGACGTGCGCGCTTTGGCCCCCGACCGCAGCGACGACGCATGGTCAGGCCGGCCTTGTCCGGCCCCGCGAGCGAAGCGAGCCATCAGAGGACGTGCGCGCTTTGGCCCCCGACCGCAGCGACGACGCATGGTCAGGCCGGCCTTGTCCGGCCCCGCGAGCGAAGCGAGCCATCAGAGGACGTGCGCGCTTTGGCCCCCGACCGCAGCGACGACGCATGGTCAGGCCGGCCTTGTCCGGCCCCGCGAGCGAAGCGAGCCATCAGAGGACGTGCGCGCTTTGGCCCCCGACCGCAGCGACGACGCATGGTCAGGCCGGCCTTGTCCGGCCCCGCGAGCGAAGCGAGCCATCAGAGGAGGACGACGTCACCGCCCCCGTTTCCGGAGGACTGGTGGCGGGACACCGTGTTGCCCGGCTCCTCGATCACGAGCCCGGCGCCGGCGTTGCCGTGGGTGCTGTTGCGGTCGACGTTCACGCCCGTCGCCCAGAACCCGATCCGGATGCCGTCGCCGTCGTTGGTGCTGACCTCGTTGCGATCGACCTCGGCCCGATCGGTCTGGGCGATCTCCATGCCGAAGGCGTTGCCCGAGACGAAGTTGCGCTCGTAGCGGCTGCCGAACGACGAGCGGTCGACGATGCCGCCCTGGCCGTTGCCCGTGACCGTCGCCCGCCGCACGACGGTGGCCTCGGCGAAGCCGACCGAGATGCCCGTGCCAGCGTTGCTGTGGGCGACGACGCGCTCCAGCTCGGCGCCCACGGTTCGGTGGACGTCGAAGCCGACGGCGTTGCGAGCCGCGGTGACCCGCTCGACCCGGTTGCCGGCAGCGTCGAACAGCACGACGCCGAGCGTGAAGTCGGTGACGGTGCCGCTCCTGATCTCGACGTCGTCGAAGCTCGCCTGGTTGTCGATCCCGACGCCCGTGCCCGTCCCGTCGACGGTGTGGCCACCGAGGTCGATGGTGATCCCGGGCGCGCCGACGATCAGGCCGGAGCCCTGGCAGTCGACGAGGTCGGCGTCGAGGCGTACGTCCGTCGTGACGATCGTTCCACAGCTGATGGGCGACGATGCCGCCGACGCCTGCGACGCAGGAACGGTGGCGATGGCGACCGTGGCGCCGATCCCGGCGAGGGCCAGGCCGGCGTCGATGCGGCGCCGGCGGACGGTGGTTCGGTGGGGATGCTGATGGGTGTTCATGGCGACGACCGTCGGCGGCGCCGCTCACACCTGCGTCACACCTACTTGCGTGTGGTGTGAGCGGATGTGAGCGCCACGCGAGCGACGAACCGCACGGTCGTCGCCATGAGCACCGTCACCGATACCACGACCACCACTGACACCACGTTCCGCCCGCGCATCGAGGCCCTCGATCCGACGATGCTGGAGCGCTTCCGGGCCCGGGCCGACGCCCTGGACCGGACCAACACGTACTTCTACGAGGACCTCGCCGACCTGCGCGAGATCGGCTACCTGGCCGCCGCCGTGCCCGTGCACCACGGCGGGTGGGGGTTCGACCTCGCCCAGTTCGGTGCGTCCCAGCGCACCCTTGCCCGCTACGCGCCGGCGACGGCGCTGGCCACGACGATGCACTTCTACTGGACCGGCATCGCCGCCGAGCTGGAGCGCTTCGGCGATCCGTCGATGACGTGGATCTCCCAGGCGGCTGCGGCCGGCGAGATCTTCGCCGCCGGCCACGCCGAGGCCGGCAACGACCTGCCGGTGGTGCTCTCCACCTGCGCGGCGACGCGTGTCGAGGGTGGGTACCGCCTCGACGGGCGCAAGCAGTTCGGCTCCAACGGGCCCGTCTGGAACTGGCTCGGCGCCCATGCCGTCGACGCCGATGCTCCCGGCGGACCGCAGATCGTGCACGCCTTCGTCGAGCGCTCGAGCCCCGGCGTGACCGTCGTCGAGACCTGGGACACGCTCGGGATGCGGGCCAGCCAGAGCCACGACACCGTGCTCGACGGCGTGTTCGTGCCGGACTCGCGCGTCGGGCGCGTCGTGCCGGCCGGTGACGACCAGGATCTGTTCCTGGCGGCGATGAACTTCTGGGCCCTCACCGGGATCGCCAACGTGTACGTCGGCATCGCCCAGCGGGCGCTGGAGTTGGCCGTCGCGTCGGCGAAGCGCAAGCGGTCGATTGCCATCGAGCGCGGCGCCTACGCCTACCACCCGATGGTCCAACACCAGATCGCCGAGATGTACCTCGAGCTCGACGCCGCCGTGGCAGTGGTCGACCGGTTCGCCGACGACTGGCTGGCCGGCGTCGACCACGGCGTGGAGTGGGGCTCCAAGCTGTTCGCCATGAAGTGGCGGGCCGTCGAGGCAGCCAAGCGCGTCGTCGACATCGCGCTCGACGTGTCCGGCGGCGGCGGCATGTTCAAGGGCAACGAGCTGGAGCGCCTCTACCGGGACGTCCGCTGCGGCGGGTTCCACCCCGGCAACGACGCCCTCGCCCACGAGATGATCGGCAAGATCACACTCGGCATCGCCGCCGAGCAGGGCGCCCGCTGGTGACCTGACGTTGGGTTGGTCTCACAACGCTCGACGGGCGTGCTCGACGGCGGCATCGCCGTCGAGCGCCGCCCCGTCGACGAACGCCGCTTCGTAGGCGGCGTCGCCGAGCACGTCGCGCAGCTGAGCGGCCAGTGCAGCCAGCGCCACCTCGTCCTCGCCGAACACGCGGTGCCCCGACGTCGTCGACGTGACGGCGGCGGTGAGCACCGCGGCGTCGCGGTACCGGCCGAGCCGGAACAGCAGTCCGGCGACCGCACGCAACATCGTCCACTGCGTCGACCACACCCCGGCCCGGCGCCAGTGGTCGAGGAGACGGCGGTAGTGCTGGGCGGCGACGTACGGGTCGCCACGCCGGGCCTCGAGCGACGCCAGCGAGGTGCCGGCGATGCCGGCCACGAACGGCGTCCCCGTGGCCTCGGCGATCTCAACGGCGCGCGCCAGCCGCTGCCGGGCGACGACGGGATCGACGGTGAGGACGGCCTCGCCGGCGCAGTACCAGCTCATGGCGGCCGACGGCGTGACGAGGTCGGCGACGGTCGCCAACAGCGTCGCCGCCGTCTCGACGGCGGTGGGGTCGCCGGCGTAGGTGCGGGCCAGAACGATCGTGCCCTGGGCCAGGAGCGACGCGGCCGGATCCTCGACCGCCGAGTCGCGGGCCTGCTCGTACCACCGCTGCGCCTCGTCGAGCCGCCCGTCGAACAGCGCGTGGTCCCCCAGGCTCTGCGCCACGACGTGCGGGAGCTCACCGCCGCGGCGCCGGTGGTGGTCGAGTGCCTGCTCCAGCCGTTCGGCCATCCCGGCGACGTCACCCTGCAGCCATCGGCTGGTGGAGCTCATCGACAGCAGCGCCGTCACGTGCGGCGCGTCCTCGTCGACGGCGATCGCCCGGTCGGCCCAGGCCAGCACGTCCGGGCGCAGCCGCAGGTAGGCGAAGTCGTGCACCCCCTCCAGCAGCTCCGCCGCGGCGACGCCGTCGCCCTGCTCCACCAGCCAGCCGAAGGCGGCGGACAGGTCGGCCAGGTTGGCGTCGATCTCGAACAGGCCCGTGGTGCCCGACCGCACCAGGCCGGCGGCGGCCGAGCGCGCCCAGGCGGTCCAGTACCTGGCATGGCGCCGGCGCACGAGCTCGTCGCGCCCTTCGGCGGCCAGTCGTTCCAGCCCGAACGCCCGCAGCGTCTCCAGCAGCGCGTACCGGCCGCCGGGGGCGCGCACCACCAGCGACCGTTCCGTCAGCGCGTCGAGCGCATCTGCGGCGGTCGACTCGTCGACTGCCGCCACGGCCGCCGCGCTGACCACGTCGAACGGGCCGACGAACGTCGAAGCGGCCGTGAAGACCCCCTGCAGCTCGCCCGAGAGGAGCGCGTAGGACCATTCGACGGCCGCTCCGAGCGAGCGGTGCCGGGCCACCGTGCGGCTCCCGGCAGCCAGCAGCCGGAACCGGCGATCGAGACCGTGCGCGACGTCGGCCACGTCCATCGTGTGCAGCCGGGCGGCGGCCAGCTCGATGGCCAGTGGCAACCCGTCGAGCCGGCGCACGATCTCGCTGATCCGCGCTGCGTCGGCGGCGTCGGGCGCGTAGCCGGTTCGCACGGCGCGGGCTCGTTCCACGAAGAGCTCGTCGGCCGGTCCGCCGTGCTCCAGGATCGGCAACGGGGGGACGGGGCACAGCTGCTCGCCGGCGACGCGCAGCCGCTCCCGCGTGGTGGCCACGACGACGAGGCCGGGACAACGGGCGAGCAGCTGTTCGACCAGCTCGGCGATCGGCTCCAGGACGTGCTCGCAGTTGTCCAGCAGCACGACGACCTCGCTCGTGCCGACGATGGTCGCCAGGCGATCCTCGGTCGCCGTGCCGTCGCGGCGCTCGACGCCCAACGTCGATGCGACGTCGTCGACCGCCGTGCTCGGTGATGCCGTGGCCAGCTCGGCCAGCACGACGGGCCGGTCGGGGCGCTGCGTTCGCAAGCGGTTGCCGACCTCGACGAGGAGTCGGGTCTTGCCGACCCCGCCGGGGCCGAGCATGGTGATCAGCCGGTGGGCCTCGGTCATCGCCACGGCATCGAGGAGGAGCCGGTCGCGACCGATCAGCGAGGTGATCGGCACCGGCAGCCGGTGGCGCAGGCCGGGACCGGGGGCCGTCGAGCCGCCGAGCAGGGCGGCGTGGCGGGCGGCGAGGACTGGCGACGGCTCGATGCCGAGGTCGTCGCCGAGACGCCGGCGGAAGTCGTCGTACACGCGCAGCGCGTCGACCGTCCGGCCGGTCGCGGCGAGCGCCGCCATCAGCAGGTCGTGGGGCCGCTCGCGCAGCGGGTGTTCGTCGACGAGCGTCGTCAGGTCACGCAGCGCCCGGTCGGCGCGGCCGACCGCCAGCAGGGCTTCGGCACGCTCCTCGACAACCCGGACCCGCAGGTCGTCGAGCCGGTCGGCCTCCATGCGCCCCTCGTCGTCGTCGACCAGCTCCGGATAGGGCGAGCCGCGCCATGCCGCCATGGCCTCGTCCAGGTCGCCGGCGGCCCCGTCGGGATCGGCGGCGCGTCGGCCGGCGGCGTCGGTCACCGCCGCCGCCACGCGGTCGGCGTCGACGTCGACGGCGGCCGGATCCAGCCAGTACCCGTGGTCCGACGATGTCAGCGCCCCGTCGGGGAGCGCCCGGCGGAGCCGGAACACGTGGGTCTGCAGCGCCGCCAAGGGGTCACGCGGGCGGCGGTCCGGCCACAGCGCGTCGACGGCCCGGTCGGCGCTGACGTGCTCGCCGCGCCGCAGGACGAGCAGCGCGAGCAACCGGCGCTGCAGGTCACCGTCGGGGGTGACGTCGCGCCCGTCGGCGGTCCGCAGGCGCACCGGGCCGAGCACGTCGACGAGCAGCCGTTGCCCTCCCTCCATCCCGCGTCACGCTAGAGCGGCAGGCCGAACGCGGCGCGGGCGTTGGTGGCCGTCGCGTCGCGCACCGCGGCCGGGTCGACGCCGAGGAGCTCGGCGAGGCGGGCGCCGACGAAGGGGACGAACGCCGGCTGGTTCCGCCGGCCCCGATGCGGCACAGGGGCCAGGTACGGGCTGTCGGTCTCCACGAGCACCCGGTCGAGCGGTGTGGCTGCGGCCGCCGCCTGCACGTCGGCGGCCGCCTTGAAGGTCACGATGCCCGAGAAGCTGAGGTACGCCCCGCGCTCCAGGCACGCCGAGGCCTCGTCCGGCCCGCCGGTGAAGCAGTGGAAGATGGTGCGGGCCGGGACGCCTCCGGCGTCGAGGACGTCGAACGTGTCGACCCACGCCTCCCTGGTGTGGATGACCAGCGGCAGCCCGAGCTCGTGGGCCAACTCGATCTGAGCGGCGAACGCCGTTCGCTGGTCGGCGCGCGGCGAGTGGTCGTAGTGGTAGTCGAGGCCGCACTCCCCGACGGCGATCGGGCCGATCGATCCGTCCTCCGCGGCGGCGAACAGGTCGGCGATCGTGTCGACGCCGTGGCGGGCCTCGTGCGGGTGCAGGCCGACGGTGGCACGCACTGCGGGGATGCGCCGGGCGACAGCCAACGCCTCGAGGGACGTGGCGCGGTCGCAGCCGATCGTGACCATCGCCGTGACACCGGCATCGGCGGCGGCGCCGACGAGCGCGTCGGCGTCCTCCGCCGGGAGGTGGCAGTGGGAGTCGAACCACCCCGACCGTGCTTGATGATTCGCTTGCTCGAAGACTCGCTCGCTCATCTGCGGATCAGTGGGCGCGGCCGTAGCGGGTGCCCACGGCGAATGAGGCGCCGGCGACAGCGGTGGCCCCGGCGGCCGTGAACGAGCGGCGGATCACCGACTTCGTGCGCTGGCTGAAGTGCACCACGGGCCACGCGTGGTCGCGAGCGTGGCGTCCGAGCCGGCCGTCCGGATTGACGGCGACCGGGTGGCCGACGGCCTGCAGCATCGGGAGGTCGCTGGCCGAGTCGCTGTAGGCGTAGCACTGGGCGAGGTCGAGCCCGTCCCAGCGGGCGATCTCCTCCATCGCCGTCACCTTGCCGGCGCCGTAGACCAGCGGGCCGGCGAGCTGTCCGTCGTACACCCCGTCGACGATCTTGCTGCGCGTGCCGATGCCGGCCGTCATGCCGAGGGAGTGGGCCAGCGGTTCGACGATCTCGACCGGCGCCGCCGACACGATGTACGTGTTGCGGCCGGCGTGGCGGTGGAGGTCGAGCAGGCGGCGGGCCTCGGGGCGGATCTTGCCCAGCAGGCGGGGCAGCACCTCGGCGTTCAGGGCGACCAGCTCGTCGACGCGCACCCCCCGCACGGCGCCGAGGATGCGCTCGCGAACGTCGTCGGTCGTGCCGTCGGTCGACCCGCGCAGCTTGAAGCGCACGGCTGCGCCGACGTCGCGCAGGAACTCCCGGGTCGGCACCATCCCGGCCCGCCGGGCAGCCATCCCGAGCACGAAGGCCGACGAACCGGCGATCAGGGTGCGGTCGAGGTCGAAGAAGGCGGCACTGGGGCCGACACCGACCATGCGTCGGTACTCCGGGACGAACCCGCTGTCAACGGTCGCCGTCGGGGTGGGGTTCGGGACGTTCGTCATCCGCCGGGCTCACCGTAGTGTTCGCAGCCCGGCGCCGGTCGGACAGTGCGAGGTCATAGGCCACACGTCGCGGCACGCCCAGCCGGCGGGACACGGCCGACGCGGCGTCACGGGTGGAGGCGCCGGCGGCCCGCTCGGTCCGCAGGGCGGCGCGGATGGCGTCGTCGTCAGGCACCTCTTCGGGGTCGGGTGCTCCGCCGACGACCAGGACGTACTCGCCGCGTGGCGTGCCGAGCTCGACGTCGCCCAACGCCCCGCGCACCACCGTCTCGTGCAGCTTCGTCAGCTCGCGAGCCACGACGACCGGGCGTTCGGCGCCGAGTGCGGTGGCGAGATCGGCGAGGGTGCGCAGCACGCGGTGCGGTGCCTCGTAGATGACCAGTGTGCGTCGTTCAGCGGCCAGCTCGGCCAGCCGGTCGGCGCGAGCGCGGCCGCTGCGGGGCAGGAAGCCCTCGAAGGCGAACCGGCCGGTGGGCAACCCGCTGGCGACGAGTGCGCTGACGAGCGCAGTCGGTCCGGGGACGGTGGTGACGTCGTGGCCGGCGTCGAGGACGGCCCGCACGAGCCGCTCGCCGGGGTCGCTGATGCCTGGCGTGCCGGCGTCGGTGACGAGGGCCACGTCGCCGCCGCCGCCGAGCACCTCGAGGACCTCGCCGATCCGCGCCCGCTCGGTGTGCTCATTGGTGATCGCCAACCGGCGGTCGCGCAGACCGGCGTGCTGGAGCAGGCGGCCGGTGCGGCGGGTGTCCTCGCAGCAGATCAGCGTGGCCGCGCCCAGGGCCTCGATCGCCCGCGGCGACAGATCGCCGAGGTTCCCGATCGGGGTCCCGACCACCACCAGCCGGCCGGGCACCGAACGCCCTGGCGTCGGGCTCACGGGTCGGGGCCCGGGCCGTCGCGCAGCTCGACGGTGTCGCCGACGCGCAGGTTCCAGCGCTCGAACGCGCCGGCCTCGGCCTCGATCACCCACGCCGCGTCGCGCACCGGCCATCCCATCCGGTACCGGCCCATGCGCACGGTCTTGACCACCGTGCCCTCCCCGTCCACGTACGCCACGTCGATCGGGAAGCGCATGCCGACGGTGTGCACCCAGCGGCACGACTCGATGACCAGCGCCCCCTCCACGCCGTCACGCCCCAGCAGCCCGCGCCGCTTGTCGGCGCCGTCGGTCGCCACCTCGGCCGAGGCCAGGACGCGCGCGCCACTCACCAGCCAGCCCACGGGCACAGGATGCCAGAACTGCCGGGCCAACGAACCGTGACGATGGTTCGCTCGCTCGAAGACTCACTCGCTCACTCTCGTCGGGCCGAACAGCCGCTGGGTACAGTGCCAGCACACGGCTCGCCCCGAGTCGCGTGCTACCTCACCAGGGAGTTCGAGTGCCGGGAAGCATCCTCGGGAACCGCGTCGTCCGCAAGGAGGACCCCAAGTTCCTCACGACTGGCGGCGTCTACCTCGACGACCTCGATCTCCCCGAGCTGGAGGGTGCGGCCCACGTCGCTTACGTTCGCTCGCCGGTCGCCCACGGGACGATCTCGTCGATCGACACGTCCGACGCCGCCGCCGTGCAGGGGTTCGTCGCCGTCTTCACGGGCGCCGACCTCGGCCTGGAACCGCAGCCGTCGCCGTACAACCCTGGCGTGGCCCGACCCCTGCTGGCAATGGACCGCGTCCGCTACGTCGGCGAGCCGATCGCCGCCGTCGTCGCCGAGTCCCGGGCCGCCGCCGTCGACGCCGCCCAGGCCGTGTTCGTCGACATCGAGCCGCTCGACGCCTGTGTCGACCCCGCCACCGCGATGACCAGCCCGGCCCAGCTCTACGACGGGGCCCCCGGCAACGTCGTGTTCGACACGACGGCCCTCGGCCTGCCGGACGTCACCGGCGAGGAGTTCTTCGCCGACTGCGAAGTCACGGCGTCGGGCCGGTTCATCAACCAGCGCGTCGCACCGTGCCCGCTCGAAGTACGAGGCTCGGCGGCAACGTGGATCGGCGACCGCCTGCACCAGTGGATCTCGACACAGCACGCCCATGGGATCAAGGAGCAGTTCGTCGCCAACAACGGCGTCGGTCCCGACGACGTCCGGGTGATCACGCCGGACGTGGGCGGCGGGTTCGGCGCCAAGATCACGACGTACCCGGAGGAGATCCTGCTGGGGCCGATCGCCAAGCGGCTCGGTCGCGCCGTGCGCTGGCAGGAGACGCGCAGCGAGTCGATGATGGCGCTGGGTCACGGCCGGGCGCAGGTGCAGGACGTCACGATCGGCGGGCGCCGGGACGGCACCGTGACGCACTACCGGTTGCACGTCATCCAGGACTCCGGTGCGTTCTGCGACATGGGGGCGATCCTCGCCCCGTTCATGACCCGTCCGATGTCATCGGGCGTCTACGCGATCCCGAACATCGAGTGCCGCACGACGTCGGTGGTCACCAACACCACGCCGACCACGGCCTACCGAGGCGCCGGCCGGCCGGAGGCCACGGCGGCGATCGAGCGGGCGATGGACCTGTTCGCCGCCGAGGTCGGGCTGGACCCGGCCGAGGTTCGGCGCACGAACCTCATCGCCCCGTTCATGGAGCCGTACACCACGGCCGTCGACCAGACCTACGACGTCGGCGACTACGTCGGCGCGCTCGACCGGGCGCTGGCGGCGGCCGGGTACGACGAGCTGCGCGCCGAGCAGGCCCGCCGGCGGGCCTCGGGCGATGTCGTGCAGATGGGCATCGGCGTCAGCACCTACGTCGAGATCACCGGAGGCGTCCCGCCGATGGGCGAGGCAGCGAAGATCGAGGTGCTCGACGACGGTCGGGCGGTCATCTACACCGGAACGTCACCGCACGGCCAGGGCCACGACACGTCGTGGTCGATGATCGCCAGCGAGAAGACCGGCATCCCGATCGACCGGATCGAGCTGGTCTGGGGCGACTCCGATCTGGTGCCGGCCGGCGGCGGGACCATGGGCTCGCGATCGCTGCAGCAGGGCGGCGCCGCCGTGGACAAGGCGGCCGGCGAGCTGGTCGACATGGCGCGGGAGATCGCTGCCCAGCAGCTCGAGGCCGACGTGGCCGACGTACAGCTCGATCTGGACCAGGGTGCCTTCCACGTCGCCGGCACGCCCGCCGTCGCCAAGACGTGGGGCGACCTGTCGGTGGCCGCGGCCGAGGGCGGTCACCCGCTCGTCATCGACACGCGGTTCGAAGCCGGCGGTCCCACGTTCCCCTTCGGCGCCCACGTGGCCGTCGTCGAGGTCGACACCGAGACCGGCCGGGTGCGCCACACCCGCCACATCGCCGTCGACGACGCCGGGCGTGTCATCAACCCGCTGATCCTGGAGGGCCAGGTCCACGGCGGTGTGGCCCAGGGCGCTGCCCAGGCGCTGATGGAAGAGGTGCGCTACGACGAGGACGGCAACCCGGTCACCTCCAACCTCGCGGACTACGCCATGATCTCGGCCGCCGAGCTGCCGAGCTTCGAGGTCGTGCACATGGAGACGCCGACGCCGCTCAACCCGCTCGGCGCCAAGGGCATCGGCGAGTCCGGGACCATCGGGTCGACGCCGGCCGTGCAGTCGGCCGTCGTCGATGCGCTGGCCCACCTCGGCGTCCGCCACATCGACATGCCGGCCTCGCCGCAGCGGGTCTGGCAGGCGATCACCGCTGCGTCGGCCGGCTAGCGCCCGTACGCTCACGTCTCCAATGAGCACCGAGGTCCTCGCTCGCACGCCGGCGGCCCGACGGTCCGGGCCGGACCGGGTGATGCGCCGGGTCCTGCGGCTGCCCGTCGACGGCCCGGCGGGCTCGGCCGACGGGGCGCGCAAGGCGTTCCAGACGTCGCTGCTCGTGGCGACGGTCCGCTGCCTGCTGATGTACATCGTCTTCCCGTTCGTGCTGCCGGCGGTCGGCGTGGCGGGCGATGTCGGACCGGCGATCGGGTTGGCCATCAACGTGCTGGCGATGGTGTGCATCGTGCTGTCGATGCGGCGGTTCTGGCGTGCCGACCACCCGAAGCGCTGGTGGTACGGCGCCCTCGGCGGCACCGTGCTGGTGTGCCTCGTGGTGCTGGCCGTCCAGGACCTCGTCTCGTTGCTCAGCTGAGGGTTGCGCCACAGCCTGCGTTAGGGGTACCTTACGAGCCGTATGGCGTTGGTGTGCCTGTGCCACGGGATCAATGAGCGGCGCGTACGGCGGGAGATCGACCGCGGCGCCGGCTCGATCGACGAGATCGCCGCCCGCTGCCACGCCGGCAGCGGGTGCTACGGCTGCCACCCCACGCTCGAGGAGCTGCTCGCCGAGCGCGTCGGGCAGACGGCCGTGACGCCGCCTCGGCGCCGTTTCCGGGTGGCGTAGCGCTCCAGGCTCTACGGTCCCTGCCATGCGTGGTGACGACGAGATCATCGAGTTCCTCAACGAGGTCCTGACGGCCGAGCTGACGGCGATCAACCAGTACTTCATCCACGCCAAGATGTGCGACAACTGGGGGTACCACCGGCTGGCGTCGCACGGCCGTGACGAGTCGATCGACGAGATGAAGCACGCCGAGCGATTGATCGAACGGATCCTCTACTACGACGGTCTGCCCAACCTGCAGCGGCTGTTCCCAGTGGTCGTCGGCGAGACCGTGCCCGAGCAGTTCCAGGTCGATGTGGCGCTGGAGTACGGCGCCGTCGAACGCCTCAACCGCGGCATCGCCCTCGCCGTGGAGAAGGGCGACAACGGCACGCGCGAGCTGTTGGCCGAGATCCTGGTCTCCGAGGAGGACCACATCGACTGGCTGGAGACCCAGCAGGAGACGATCCGCCAGATCGGCGCCGATCAGTACCTCGCCCAACAGCTCCACGACTAGCCCGCGTTATCCGCCCTCCTGGTCAGGTTTCTGGCCGGACGTCCGACCAGAACCCTGACCAGGAGGCCTCACGGGACCCATCCGGCGTCGGTGAGGCGGGCGCGCATGGCGGCGACGACGAAGGCCGGGCGCCGCATGACGTCCTGGTAGGTGTATTCGAAGACGTGCCGACCGACGTCCTGCAGCTCGTTGCGGCGTTGGGCGTCGCGCGCCCGCTCGCTGTCCGTGGCATGCCCGCGACGGCCCGACACCTCGACCACGATCGGGAACGGGTCGAAGAGGAAGTCGACGCGGGCGAACGTGCGCCCACCACGCTCGTGCACGACCTGCGTCGACGGACGTGGCAACCCGGCCGAGCGCATCAGACCGAGGAAGCGGCGCTCGAGGAGCGTGTGGCCGCCGGCATCGGCGAGGAGGTCGTCGACGCGCGGCGCGCCCCAGCGGCCGCGTCCGCGGATCGCACCGAGCCGGGCAGCGATCACCACGGGCGAGCTGGCACCGGACCGCACCGCTGAATCGATCGCCGCCTCGAGCCGGACCGTGGCGACCCGAGCTCGCGCCAGGTCGATGATCGTCCGCGTCGCTGACGTGCACCGGAACCCGGCGACGGTGACGACGTCGACGGGCCCGAGGTGTCCGGACGTGTGCACGACGAACGGCGCCTGGCGGCCCCGACCGCCGCGGGGCATCGTCAGCTCCACGACGCCGGGCCGGCATCGATCGAAACCGTGCAGTCGCGCCGCCGTCTCGTGGCTCAACGCCGCCGCTGGCCCGAGGCAGAGCAGGCCGGCCATCTGTCGCCGCTCGAGCGAGTCGGGCGCGCCGGCCACGACGTACACCCTCGGTGCAACCGCGGCGAGCCAGCCGGCGGCGACGGCCGTGCGCAGCCGTCTGCGACTGACCCCGAGGGCGACGAGTTGGTCGACGGCGACCACCCCGTGCTGGCCGGCAGCGAGCTGGGTGATCGACTCCACGAGCGCGGCCTCCATGTCCACCCTGGGCGCGCCGACCGAGCCCGAACGGAACGATCGCCGTCCTGGTCAGGTTTCTGGCCGGACGTCCGACCAGAAACCTGACGAGGAGGGCGGGAATACCCGCGCGCGAGACAGGTCGGTCTCATGGGGCGTTGTGAGGGCGGCTGACCGGCGTGGCAAGATTCCACCGCTGGGGCAAGTCGAGTCGCCAAGGGGGCACTTCGTGGAGATCACCGTCACGGTCAACGGCAGCGCGCACACCGACGACGTCGAACCACGCACGTTGCTCGTGCACTACATCCGTGAGCAGGTCGGGCTGACCGGCACGAACATCGGGTGCGACACGTCGTCCTGCGGTGCCTGCACCATCCACCTCGACGGCCAGTCGGTCAAGAGCTGCACGCTCCTCGCCGTGCAGGCCGACGGTGGTGACATCACCACGATCGAGGGTCTCGCCACCGACGGCCAGCTGCACCCGATGCAGCAGGCGTTCATGGACAACCACGGGCTGCAGTGCGGCTACTGCACGCCGGGCATGGTGATGGCGGCAACGGGCCTGCTCGACGAGAACCCCAACCCGACCGAGCAGGAGGTGCGCGTCGGCCTGGAGGGCAACCTCTGCCGCTGCACCGGCTACCACAACATCGTGCTCGCCGTCCTCGCCGCAGCGAACGCCTGAGGGGCGGCGCACCATGACGGTCACCGAAGCCGCACCGACGAAGGTCATCGGCCAGCGCCTGCTGCGCCGCGAGGACCCGGCCCTGCTCACCGGCGAGGCCCGGTACACGAACGACCTCGATGTACCCGGCGCCCTGCACCTCGCCGTCGTCCGCAGCCCGTACGCCCACGCCCGGATCACGCGCATCGACACGGCAGCCGCCGCCGCCCTGCCCGGCGTGGTGGCCGTCTACACGGGCGACGACCTCGCCGACCTGTGGGCCGCCCCGATGCCGTGCGCCTGGCCCGTCACCGAGGACATGAAGAACCCGGCCCACTACCCGCTGGCGCGCGGCAAGGTCGCCTACGTCGGCGACGGGGTGGCGGCCGTCCTCGCCACCAGCGAGACGGCGGCCCGCGACGCCGTCGAGGCGGTCGAGGTCGAGTACGACGCGCTCGAGGCCGTGATCGACCTCGAGGACGCGCTCTCGGATCGCGTCGTCATCCACGACGAGCTCGGCACGAACAAGAGCTACACGTGGGCGCTCAAGGTCGAGGAGCCGGAGGGCGCCGTCGACAAGGCCTTCGAGGACGCCGCCTTCCAGGTCCACGAGCGGTACGTGCAGCAGCGCCTGCTGCCGATGGCGATGGAAGCGCGCGCCGTCGTCGCCGTGCCGCAGCCGTTCGGCGGCGACATCACGCTCTACTCGGCGACGCAGATCCCGCACATCCTCAAGATCATGAGCGCGATCACGCTCGGCATCCCCGAGCACCAGGTGCGCGTCGTCGCACCGGCCGTCGGCGGAGGCTTCGGCTCCAAGCTCAACGTCTACGCCGAAGAGCTGCTGTGCATGGCCCTGGCCCGCAAGCACGGCGGCCCGGTGCGCTGGAACGAGTCGCGCTCCGAGAACGCCCAGGCCACGATCCACGGTCGCGGGCAGATCCAGCACATCGACCTCGCCGCCGACGCCGACGGCAAGTTGACCGCGGTGCGGGTCCGGCTGCTCGCCGACATGGGTGCGTACCTCCAGCTCGTCACCCCCGGCATCCCGATCCTCGGTGCGTTCCTGTACGCCGGCGTCTACCACCTGCCGAAGGCCTACGACTTCGAGTGCACCTCCGTGTTCACGACGATGACGCCGACCGACGCCTACCGCGGCGCCGGGCGCCCCGAGGCCACCTACGCCATCGAGCGGGCGATGGACGCGCTGGCCGTCGAGGTCGGCATCGATCCGCTGGAGCTGCGGCGCCGCAACTTCATCGCCACCGAGGCCTACCCGTACGAGGCGTGGAGCGGGTTGTCCTACGACTCGGGCGATCACGACGCGGCAGCTACGAAGGCCGCGGAGCTCGTCGGCTACGACGACGTCCGGCGCCGCCAAGCGGACCAGAACGTCGACGGCGCCACCAAGCGCCTCGGCATCGGCGTGTCGTCCTACTTCGAGATGTGCGGGCTGGCGCCGTCACGCGTCCTGCACTCGCTGAACTACTCGGCCGGCGGCTGGGAGTCGGCGACGGTCCGGGTCCTGCCGACGGCCAAGGTGCAGGTCGTCACGGGGACCGCCCCGCACGGTCAGGGGCACGAGACGGCCTGGTCGATGATCGTCGCCGACAAGCTCGGCATCAGCCCCGACGACGTCCACGTGCTGCACAGCGACACCGCCATCTCACCGCTCGGCCTCGACACCTACGGGTCGCGGTCACTGCCCGTCGGCGGCGTGGCCATCGCCATGGCCTGCGACAAGGTGATCGACAAGGCCAAGCTGATCGCCGCCCACCACCTGGAGGCCAGCGCCGACGACCTCGAGTACGGCGGTGGTGCGTTCACCGTCAAGGGCACGCCCGACAAGTCGATGCCGCTGGCCGCCATCGCCTTCGAGGCCTTCACGGGCCACAACCTGCCCGACGACCTGGAGCCGAACCTCGAGGCGCACACGACGTACGACCCACCGAACTTCTCGTGGCCGTTCGGTACGCACATGTGCGTCGTCGAGGTCGACACCGAGACCGGCGCCGTCGACGTGCAGCAGTACGTCGCCGTCGACGACTGCGGTGTGCAGATCAACCCGCTGATCGTCGACGGTCAGGTGCACGGCGGCGTCGTGCAGGGCTTAGCCCAGGCGCTGTTCGAGGAGGCCGTCTACGACAGCGACGGCAACCTGAAGACGAGCACGCTGGCGGAGTACCTCGTGCCGGCGGCCAGCGACGTGCCGTCGATCACGCTCGGCCACACCGTGACGCCGTCGCCGACCAACCAGCTCGGCGTCAAGGGCATCGGCGAGGCGGGCACCATCGGCGCCGCGCCGGCCGTGATCAACGCCATCGTCGACGCCCTGTCCGGGCTCGGTGTGCGCGACCTGCCGATGCCGGCCAGCCCGCTGAACGTGTGGAAGGCGATCCACGGGCGGGCGCCCGACGATGCCGACACCGCCGGCACGGACGTCGGCGACCACAAGGGCGTCACCGCCCGAACCACCACCGCAGGAGAAGGGGAAGCAGGATGATCCCGGCCGCGTTCGACTACGTCCGGGCCGGTTCGGCCGAGGAGGCAATCAGCCTCCTCGGTGAGCACGGCGAGGACGCCAAGTTCCTGGCCGGGGGCCACAGCCTCCTGCCGCTGATGAAGCTGCGCCTGGCCCAGCCGACGGTGCTGATCGACATCGGCCGTCTGAGCGATCTGTCGTACATCCGGGACGCCGGCGACCACATCGCCATCGGTGCCCTGACACGGCACTCCGAGGTCGAGCGGTCCGACGTGCTCGCCGAGCACGTGCCCTTGCTGGCCCATGCGGCCAGCCACGTCGGCGACCCGCAGGTCCGTCACCGCGGCACGATCGGCGGGTCGATCGCCCACGCCGACCCGGCATCGGACCTCCCGGCCACGACGCTGGCGCTCGGTGCCACCTACGTCGCCCAAGGGCCGAACGGCACGCGTGAGATCGCCGCCGCCGACTTCTACGAGAGCTTCCTCACGTCGACGTTGGCCGCCGACGAGCTGCTGACCGAGATCCGCGTCCCCAAGATGCAGGGCGCCGGTTGGGGGTTCCAGAAGTTCAACCGCCGAGCCCAGGACTGGGCGATCGTCGGCGTCGCGGCGTGGCGGCGCAACGGCGACGCCGGCGTCGGGCTGGTCAACATGGGCTCGACGCCGATCCTCGCCACCAGCGTGGCGTCGGCGCTGGCCGGTGGCGCATCCGTCGAGGAGGCCGCCGAACAGGCCGCCGCCGAGGCCGACCCGCAGGCCGACCTCAACGCCAGCGTGGAGTACCGCACCCACCTGGCCAAGGTCCTGACCCGCCGGGCGCTGGAGGCTTCCGCCACCGTCTGACCAGGCGCCTACAACAGCGCCTGGTACGACCCGCCGTCGACGTGGATCTGGGCGCCGGTCAGGAAGTTGGCCTGCTGGCTGCACATGAAGGCGACGATCGAGCCGAAGTCGCCGGCGTCGCCCAGCGTCATGCCGTCGACCGCATCGCCATAGAGCGACACGATGCGCGCCGTGCGGTGCACGCCGGGTTGGATCGAGTTGACGGTCACCCCGTCGACGGCGACCTCCCTGGCCAGCGTCTTCAGGAAGCCGGTGGCGCCGGCCCGCGCCGTGTTGGAGAGGATCAGCTCGGGGATCGGCTGGCGCACCGCCACCGAGGTGATGGCAACGACCCGGCCCCACCCGGCGGCCTGCATCGGGGGCACCGCCGCCTTGCACATGGCGACGACCGACATCAGGTTGAGGTCCAGCGCGGCGGGATAGGCGTCGACATCGGTCGATGCGAAGTTGCCCGGCGGCGGTCCCCCGGCGTTGGTGACCAGGATGTCGATGCCACCCAGCGCCTCGGTGGCGGCGGCGACGAACGAGCTGGCGCCCTTGGCGCCGGCGACGTCGCAGACCAGCCCGACGCAGCCGTGCCCGACGTTCGCCGCCGCTTCGTCGATCCGGCCCTGGTCCCGGCCGCAGATGGCGACCGACGCGCCTTCGGCCGCCAGCGCCGCCGCCGACGCCAGTCCCAGCCCACCCGATGCGGCGGCGACGGCGGCCCGCCGTCCTTCGATCCCCAGATCCATCGACGGGACCGTAGACGGCGATGGCGAGCGGCGATCAGCCGCCGGGGTTGCGCACGTCGACCCACACCAGACGGTGGTCCGACGACGGGAACGGGAACACCCCGGTCAGCGCCGAGAGCGGATCGGTGCTGACCGGCCAGAACACGCCGGACGCCAGGATCTTCAGGTCGCGCGACGGCAGTACGTAGTCGGCGCGCAGGTTGCCGGGCGCGGTGTCGGCGAAGTCCGCTGTGTCGAATGCCGGGTCGCTGCGATGCGTGGTGTTCGCCCCGCCCTGCAGGATGGACGCCTCCACGGCCCCCTCGCTGGCCGGCGTCATCCGGGTGTTGATCTGTGGGTGCTCGAGCAGCTGCTGGATGGATCCCGGGATGGAGTCGCCGTCGAGCGGGTCGGAGTTCTGGTCGCCGGCGATGACGAAGCGCTCCCCCGGCCGCAGCCCACCGGTGCCGCCGGCGTCGTCGTAGATGTACCGAGACGTGTTGCCCGGCCGGACGTAGTCGGCCCAGAACCTGATCTCGTCGAAGTTGCGCGTGCCGTTGCGGTCCTCGGGTCCGTCGAACACCGGGGGCGTGGGGTGGCTGACGAGGAAGTGAACGGTGCGCCCGTCGACGTCGATCGGGACGTCCCAGTGGCTCTTCGACGAGAGACGGACCGCTTCGAGCTCTGCCGGCGAGTACCACGACTGCCCCGTGGCCGGGTCGATCGGCAGGCGTGCCCCGGGCATATCGGCCCAGCGGAACGTCTGGAACGTGCGCGCCGCCTCGGCATCGATCGGGTACTTGGAGAACACGGCCATGCCGAACTGGCCCGGGAAGGCGCCGAACCCGAACGCGTCGTTGCCTCCACCGATCGAGCCGCTGTTGTCGAGGTCCAACCCCGACGGCACGCCCGTGTTCGACGGGGCGGTGAACCAGTACTCATACTTGGCGAGCTGGGCGAACAGGGCGACCGTGTAGGGATCACCGTCGACGCCGGTGTCGAACTCGTTGATCAGCAGCACGTCCGGGTCGTTGGCCTCCACGATGTCCAGAACAGCCTGAAGCTGAGGATCGACGGTGCCATCGACGGCCGCCTCGAGCTGAGCCCGCAGCTGACCGGCCTCGGCCCGGTTGAGGCTGGCGTTGAACGTGGCGAACCGAACCGGATCACGCGGCGCGGCGTCGGCACCGAACGGTGCAGAGACGGCGACCACCGCGGCGAGGCCGAGAACGGCGGTGAGGCTGGCGAGAGCTCGACGCATGCGTCCACCGTACGCGCCGGGTGTGACGGCCCGGTGACGAGACGGTGGACGGACGCCGAACCGGTCGCTTGCGGCCCCGACGAGTCAGGACCGAGTCGAACTGTCAGGACCGGGTCAGGTCAGCGGCGGCGGGTCCAGACCAGCGCCGACGAGCCGGCGGCCAGGAACATCACGCCGGCCAGCAGCAGGATGCCGGTGGACGCCGGACCAGTGTTGGCCAAGCCGTCCGGCGAGCAGAACGACGTGGCGATCACGACGCTGCCGGTGATGATCCCCGGGAACGGTCCGTCGCCGACGCCGAGCGGCGTGCCGTTGATCGAGACCTCGACCAGCAGTCCGGTGGCGGCGTTCTCGCCATCGTCGCTCTGGGCCACGATCGTCTCGGCGAAGAGGTCGGCGCTGGCCGAGTTCGGATCGAAGTACGGCGAGTCGAAGGAGAACGAGTACGAGGTCGAGTCGCCGGGCTCGAGGGAGACCGGGCCGCCGCCGAGGTCGACCTCTGCGGCGCCGGCGATGCCCCCGCCGGCGGGCTCGATGTCGGTCGGGCACAACACCGACGACCCGATTTGACCGGCGGTGAACATCAGCTCGCCGAGCAGGGTCAGCGACGTGCTGTTCGTGTTCGAATCCGCACTGAGCCCACCGTCGTACCGGAACGCCTCTGTCTCGTCCACGTCGACGACCAGCGAGCTGTCGAGGTACTCGAACGCGACATCGTCGTTGTCGATGCTGGTGCCGATCCCTGGCGGCGCCACGACCAGCTCGCTCTCCCCCTGCAGGTTGAGATCGATCGGCTCGACGTTGGAGTTGATGTCCACGGCCGCGGTGGTTGCGGTCGCCGACCCGCCGCTGGCGGCGATGGCGGATTGGCCGAGTGGCACGGCCACCACGACGGCGGCGGTCATCGCGGTCACGCCGATGAGGCGGCGACGGCGCACGGGTGTAGCGGACCGATCTCGCATTGTTCCCTCACTTCCCCTGGCTCGAGCGGGCACGAGCCGCCGGAAAGCTACAGCACCTGCGTCGCCGCGGTCGCGGACCCCGACGAGCCGGTTTCCGTCCGCCTGCCGGGGTCGATGAGACTGCGCCGATGGATCGGTTCACGGGGAAGCTGGCGGTGGTCACGGGTGGGGGCACGGGGATGGGTCGGGAGCTGGCCCGGCAGCTGTCCGCCGAGGGCTGCCACGTCGCCATCTGCGACGTGTCGGCGACGAACATGGCCGAGACGATCGCCCTGTGCGAGGTCGACGCCCCGGAGGGGACGGTCGTGTCGGCCTTCGTCGCCGATGTGGCCGACGAGGAGCAGCTGATCGCCTTCCGGCGCCACGTCGAGGAGGCCCACGCCACCGATCACCTCGACCTGCTGTTCAACAACGCCGGGATCGGCGGCGCCGGCAGCTTCGTGGCCGACGCCCGCGAGGAGTGGGACCAGGTCTTCGCCGTGTGCTGGGGCGGTGTCTACCTCGGCACCCGGACGTTCCTGCCGCTGCTGCTGGCCAGCGAGGCTGGTCACGTCGTCAACACGAGCAGCGTCAACGGGTTCTGGGCGACGCTCGGCGGCAACGCCCACACGGCGTACAGCGCAGCCAAGTTCGCCGTGAAGGGGTTCACCGAGGCGCTGATCGCCGACTTCCGCCAGAACGCCCCGCACCTGCGCGCCTCGGTCGTCATGCCCGGGCACGTCGGCACGTCGATCGTGTTCAACTCGGGCCAGTACTTCGGGCGCGACCCCAAGGAGCTGGACGACGAGCAAGTTGCCCAGCTGCGGGCACGGTTCAGCACGCAGGGTCTTGACGTCTCGATGGCGTCCGACGAGGACATGCGCAACGCGATGGTGGCGATCGCCGAGGGCTTCCGCGACAACGCGCCGACGTCGGCTGCCGCGGCAGCGACGATCATCCTCGACGGCGTGCGCGCCGGGGAGTGGCGGATCCTGGTCGGTGACGACGCCCACCAGCTCGATGTGGCCGTCCGCGAGCACCCGACGGACGCCTACGAGCCCGACTTCCTCGACCGCCTCCGCCAGCAGGGCGTCTTCGCAGCAATGCCGGTCTGACCCTCCTGCCGCGATCCGTTCTGGGCGCGCTCCGTCCCAGCGGCACATCCGGGCGCGCCGAGACCCCGGATCCGGGGGCTGACCGCACCCAGAACACGCGCACCGAACGGCGCGGCCGCCGCCCGGTACCGTGCGCAGATGCCTGCGACCGAGCTGCTCGTCGTCGGTCAGGGGTACGTCGGGCTGCCACTGGCCATGCGGGCGGTCGAGGTCGGCTTCGCCGTGACGGCGTTCGACGTCGATGAGCGACGGGTCGCCGGACTGCGCGAGGGCCGGTCCCACGTCAGCGACGTCACCGACGCCGACGTCGCGGCGGCGGCGGCGTCGGGCCGCTACCGCGCCTTGTCCGCGCCGAGCGAGCTGACACCGTTCGACGTCGCCGTCATCACGGTGCCCACGCCGCTCACCGACGGCGTGCCGGACCTCACCTACATCGAGGCGGCCGCCCACCTGCTCGGTCCGCTGGTCCGGTCCGGCGCCACCGTGATCCTCGAGTCGACCACCTATCCGGGCACCACCGACGAGCTGCTGGCGCCGATCATCGAGTCGGCGTCGGGGCTCAAGGCCGGGCGCGACGTCCATATCGGCTACTCCCCCGAGCGGATCAGCCCCGGCGACCATGCCTCGTTCGTCACCACCCCCAAGGTCGTCGCCGGCCTCACCCCCGAGTCGGCGACCGTCGTCGGCGAGTTCTATGCCCGTCTCGTGGACAAGATCGTGCCGGTGTCGACGACTCGCGTCGCCGAGCTCACCAAGCTCCTCGAGAACACGTTCCGTCACGTCAACGTGGCACTCGTCAACGAGCTGGCGATCCACGCCAAGGCGTTGGACGTCGACATCTGGGAGGCGATCGCCGCCGCCGACACGAAGCCGTTCGGGTTCATGCCGTTCTGGCCGGGACCCGGCGTCGGCGGCCACTGCCTGCCGATCGACCCGTCGTACCTGTCCTGGCGGATCGAGCGCCAGCTGGGCGTGTCCTCGCGCTTCGTGGACACGGCCAACGACGTCAACGCCCAGATGCCGCGCTACGTGGTGCATCGCGTCCAGCTCGGGCTCAACGAGCGGCGCCGGGCCGTGAACGGATCGCGAGTGCTCGTGCTCGGGCTGGCCTACAAGAAGAACACCAACGACGGCCGCGAGACACCGGCCGACGGGGTCGTGCACGGGCTGTGCGATCTCGGCGCCGAGGTCGTCGTCCACGACGAACACGTCGGCGCCCACGGCGTCGACCAGCTGGCCGCCCGGGTGCCGCTGACCGCCGAGGTCCTGGGCGGGTGCGACGCTGTCGTCCTGGTCACGGATCATGACGATGTCGACTACGACCTCGTCGTGCGCCACGCCCGGTACGTCTTCGACACCCGCAACCGCCTGCGCGGCGAACACGTCGAACGGCTGTGACGATCTTCCTCAGCCCGCCGGACGTCGGCCCGCTGGAGCGTGAGTACCTGCTGCGGGCCATCGACTCCGGCTGGGTCGCCCCGGTCGGACCGGACCTCGACGCGTTCGAAGCCGAGATCGCCGCGCGCACCGGGTGGCCGGGGGCGGTGGCCGTGTCCAGTGGGACCGCCGGCCTCCACCTCGCCCTGCTCACGTCGGGCGTCCAACCCGGCGACGAGGTGCTCGTGTCGACCTTCACGTTCGCCGCTTCGGCCAACGCCGTCGTGCACGCCGGCGCCACGCCAGTGTTCGTCGACAGCGACGCCTCGACGTGGAACCTCAGCCCGGAACTGCTGGCCGACGCCTTGGCCGACGCCCGCCGGCGCAACCACCTGCCGCGCGCCGTCGTGGCCGTCGACCTCTACGGGCAGTGCGCCGACTACGACGCCATCGTGCGGCTGTGCCACGAGCTCGGCGTGGCCGTGGTCGAGGACGCCGCCGAGGCCATCGGCTCGACCTGGAACGGCAAGCCGGCCGGCGCCCTCGGCGACATCGGAGTGTTCTCCTTCAACGGCAACAAGATCCTGACGACCAGCGGTGGGGGCATGGTGGTCACCCCTGACGTCGCCGTCGCCGACCGGATCCGCCACCTGGCCACCCAGGCCCGCCTGCCGGCTGTGCACTACGAGCACGCCGAGGTCGGCTTCAACTACCGCCTGAGCAACCTGCTGGCCGCCCTCGGGCGCGCCCAGCTGGCCCGGTTGCCGGAGATGATCGGCCGCCGGCTGGCCATCAACCAGCGCTACGGCGAGCACTTCGCCGCCCTGGACGGCATCGAGCCGATGCCCATCGCCGCCGAGCGGCACGTGGAACGGGTGGCTGACGTGCGTCGTGTTCGATGACCCGCAACGGCGCGACGCCG